>CAWUFC020000002.1:0-1831816 GCA_963921335.3 Halieaceae bacterium
TGTTCTGAAGAAGCTCCCCGGTAACTAAGGGGAGCGAAACGTTAAATTTAATAATAAATTTGTCGAAAGAACGAAGTGATCTGATTGAAATATCGTTACACTCGACATACGAAGAATGCCTGCTATATTTAAGTTCACTCGTTATGTCCTGGAGAAAAGCGCTCAACAGGATTTCTCCACCTTTTTGTGGCAGAAAAATGGTGGGTCGCAAAGTCTGCTCGTAGCAGAGAGGACATTAGCCAGGAATCAAGTTCGCTAGAAAATATTGTTGAGAACAAACTTTGCTTAATA
The DNA here is from genome assembly GCA_963921335.3 of Halieaceae bacterium. Taxonomy (GTDB): domain Bacteria; phylum Pseudomonadota; class Gammaproteobacteria; order Pseudomonadales; family Halieaceae; genus CAWUFC02. Next base: position 292 of record CAWUFC020000002.1, read on the forward strand.
CCGCACTTCACCAAATTTACCCACACACAAAATTACATTGATTACCAGTTAAAAATATATTGTCACTCCAAAAGTTGAAGGAAACATGTCTCGTCAGCTTCTTTTGAAAATAACTTTATGACTTAAGCTCATATGCATAAAGGTGGCTGAACACATTCCTCGTTTTTTGTACGTTTTTTGCTCTTAAAAATTTTTGTACGGAAATTTTCATGGCTTGGATATTTATATGGTATTACGCAGAATACCTTGTTGTGTGAACATCCGGCGTTGTCCGCAAATAAAGCATGCGAGTTTGGAACGCACTTTGGGGACAAAATCGAATACGCAGCGAGGTATACTGCATGACACTTTGTAAGTATCCAAGCGGATGAAAATTTCCGTACGAAGGTGCTTGAGAGCAAAACACGGACATACAACGAGCAAAAATGCATGCTCTGAGCTTGAACCTTAAGCAACCAGTCATCAGTGGTTTAGTGATTCTCACTCAACATATTAAAGCTTGGTTTTTGCTAGCTTGCTAATCAAATGATCACTCAGTTTGTCAAATGCTGTTGTCAAAGAGTTGCAATTGTGAAAGAAATGGACAGTAAAAATTTGACAAACTAGACTGTAAGTAATTCAGCCCTTGGCATAGATAAACTTTATACATAAATATTTCAACTTGCAGGCAATATAAAAGCGTCTCAATTTCGTATCCTCTTTTGTAGCGATTTTTAGAGCAGCTTTTGTAGACTGCCGCTAAATCAAACATTGAATGAGTTTACTTGTATTACCTTAGCAGTGAGTTTCAGTGGCGTACGCAGGGGGGAAGCTCTCATGCGAGCGTCCTCTCAGGAACAGTAAAATGTCTTTTTCAACCATTATTTGCCAAAAACCACCCCTCGTTTTCCCTCTTATGAAATTGTGGAACGTGATTGTCGGCGGACATGATTGTAACTGCAGCATGCATTTGCCCAAATTTAGCGATATAGACCGTCGATCTTCAAAAAAAAGGTCCACACTGCCTATTCCTGCACAATTTTGAGTACTGGGTTCATTGTTCGTTGATCTCCAAAAACAAATGTCTCGCACCTCCCATCAAGAAATTTTTGCGTACGCCCCCGGTGAGTTTAAATTCACATGAGTGATTTTGATCGCTCACAAATCATTCTATCAGTGAGCTTTCCAGTGTTCACGCTTGCTTCTGGTTCTTAAGGCTGAGTCTGTGAACATGTGCGCTATTGTTTGCATTAGTAACGTCATTTCAATTTTCATAAGAGACATATTTTTGCTATCAGAGCATGGCAGATCTTTCTGGTTACATAAACCGGGAGAAGCATCTTCCCCAACAAAAAAAAATTACTATCTAATGATGATCGCATCATTGCAAAACAAACATCATATCTCTCTCTCAATCTCCCTTTTTCCACCTGCGCTCCTAATTTCATGTCAAAACTACTTAGAACACTTTACCCCAGTGAAGTGTCGGTACTGTCCGCACCAAATTTTTACGGGCAACACTGCCACCAAGCAACGCTCCTCTCCAAAGGCAAGTACTGAATTGCGCCTTTTTTGCTGAAACACTCCCCTATTAGACAATCTAAAAGGTGTTTCTGTGGGTTTCGAAAATTGTGATGTTCGTGCTGTTTAAAAGCAAACTTCGTTGTTTTGTTATTTCCAAACAAGCTCTTCGTGTTTTTTGCGCAGCGCCACATGTTTTTGGCAAAACAAGCAAAGTTTGCTTCTGATTACGCCTTAAGCAGCGGCGCAACCAACGGAGCTCAAGGGCTGAATTCCTCTTAGACAAATATTGTTGGAACACCCGAAAGTGTATCCGAAAACAAAGATGATATTAATTTTTTAGCGTCACGAATAATTTTAACTAAAAAAACATTGTTTCCACATCCCAAAGAAAAACTTCGATTACTCGCCTGACTCAAATATCACGTCAATGGTGATGGGATTAAGGTAACCTTAAGCCAAATCAGTGTATTTAATAGCTCTAGCGAAACACTGGAGAGTTACAAAACAAATTTCCAACTGAAAACATAGTCGGCAAGTTTGAAGTCTTAGAGGGCAAAGCCGAATTTTTTTCTGATCTATTGCTTTGCCATTCTCCTACGACCATGTAATCAACTCTTGCGGGTCGATGGATCACATATTAATTATTGATCTGAAGTAATGTTTTTACCTGCTAAAGTCAAAAATGTTGTCACTTTTACTAGCGTTCGGCAGAGCACAGCGACGGCTTGTAATTTATCTCTCCAATCTTTTGCTTTGCAGATCAGTCGCTTCCCAATGTTTTAATTTCAGCTAGCTTGTCAATCAAGCGTTTGGGATTAAACGAACCAATAGGGCAACTCTAACGTACGTTATCAGGTGAGTTGGAACGACGTTTTATGGCAACATGCAAAACAACGCGCCGCCGGCAGGACTCGAACCTGCGCGGGCAGAGCCCAACAGATTTCAAGTCTGTCGCCTTAACCACTCGGCCACGACGGCCTGATCAATCCGAGCAAACATTTAGTTGTTATTCTTCTAACAAACATTTAGATCTTCATCTTCTAACAAAATCATGGCTGCAGTGCTTTTGATTTTGTCTTTCTGCGTGTGTGTGGGCAGTTGGTGGCATTTGCTTAAAACAGTAAATAAGTTGGAAATTTAAAATCAGCACTAAAATAAAATATTTAGTAAAGTTGAAGTGTTCAAAAGTACAGATTAGAATGGAAAAAAGAAAAGAAGATGAACTGTACAGATTAGAACAAAGTTAACTTCAGGCAAATCAAGCCTGGTTAGTTTGGAAACATGAATATTGCAACTTACTTACTATATAAAAGCGTCCAATTTCCAACGCTTTTATTGCGGTAGCTGGTAGAGTAGAGTTTATTAACTTCCTCTAACTCAGATATTGAATGTGCTTATTTGTATTAAGTTAGCAGTGAGTTCAAATCAGATGAGTTATTTTGATCAATTAAAGATGAATCGATTTGTAACCTTTCAAGTGTTTCCACTTACTTCCGGTTTTTGGAACTAAAGCTTTGACTCACACGGGCATGTGCATGATTGCGTGAATTTATAACCTCAATTTAATTCTTCATTGCCCCTTAAAAGACACTTGACTTGCAACAGCAGCCCACTAATGATGACGGCACTACAACATGAAAAAATTATGTCTTACCCCTCCCCCCCTTAATTTGTTTTTTACCTGCGCTTCTGGCTTTATAACAAAACAACTTGGGTTCAAACCCTTTTTGAGTCGGTCAGCTCTGTTGGCAGAGTGCATTTCTAGAAGCAACTCTGCCACCAAACAAAATGCGGTACTTGTGGGTTATCTGTCACCACTTTTTTTCACCAGGTATTAAATTAAATGAGTTTGGGTTAGGGTTAGGGTTAGGGTTAGGGTTAGGGTTAGTCACCACTTTTTTTTAAATTTATTCATTGGGTGGCCATTCTTGCAATACTAACCCTAACCCTAACCCAAACTCATTTTAGGCTTAAACATTATATATACAGTTAAATAATAGTAATTTAATACCTGGTGAAAAAAAGTGATGACAGATAACCCACAAGTACCCAAAATGCTTTTTCCAAGGATAGGCGATAAATCGCAGCTCGTTCCTATTTCCTTTAAATACAGTACCGGCAAAAAGATTAGAAATTTTTCGCAAAAACACTAAAAAACGCACTGATATTGTTTTTTGTCTTATTTTTATTGCAGAAACTTTAGCAAAACTTGCCATACTTAAATCATCTTCAATGTGCACCAAATTGAGTCATTAAAATTAATATTTGGTGGGGTGATCTTTGTTTTTGATGACATTTCGGATGCGTGTGTGCATAGAATCTGAGAAGTTTTGACACAAATTTTGGTCAATTTCGTAACACCAAACTTCTTTAATCATCGGTTTCAGTTCTTCAAAGCTTCCTGAATTGGATTGAGAGACTTTTTTTTAATCAAGGAAAATCTTCTATGGGTTCAGGTTAGGAGAATGTTCTGGCCATTGCAACATGCTGACATTTTTGGCCTAAAACTACTTTGTGACCACTTTGGCTTTATGGCAGGGTGCAAAGTCTTGCTGGAATGTCATACATCCATGGGTGACCACAAATGCTAGCAAATGAGTATCTAGAACATCGATTTAGCATGTGGCAGTCTTCGTTTGGCCTTTGGGTGAGAAATACGGACGACCCCGGCTCTGACTGGTAAAGCACTCTGAAGCCATAACAGAAGGGAATGCTTGACAGTCGCTTGAACGTATCGTGAGTTCACTGGCGAAGAGCCAATAGGTCTTCGGACAAAGGAATTCTACGTGGCAGACTGTGCAAAAGTCGACTCGTCCGAAAACATGACGTCCTGCCAGTTTTCTCTGGTCCAACTTTTGTGATGATTGCAAAATTTAAGTCTTTTTTTGGCTTTTTCCGGAGTAAAGAGCGGTTTCTTAAGAGGTTTTCGGGAAGGAAGCTTCAGATCTTTGTGTAAACGTGGCAAATCGTTCTTATAGAGACATGAGCCAGTTCAGGAACAGAACTTCTAATTTCAGTCAATGATAGAAATGACTTTGCTTGCAACAGCCTCCGGACTTTTTGCTCCGTGTTTGGTGCCGCTTTCTGAGGCCGGCCACTTCGTGTTGTTGGAGTCAAGTATACGTTTTCCTTGTTTCGCTTTAGTATGCGACAAACAGGAGATTTAGAAAGTCCCAATCTCCTTGCAATTTCTTTATTTTTGAATTACCTTACTTTTAGAAATTATAGAAATTCGAACCAATTTTTCCGTTTCGACAGCGAATCTTATGGCAAATCTGATATTTTACTAATTGCAGATAAATATCAAAACAACTTATAATAGAACCTGCTGGAAAACATAAAGAATAGCTAGTTTGGGCTAACATAAAATAAATAACTGACATGTTACGAGCATATAAAATTGAACTGCTGAGAGAAACTGTTTAAATACAAAAAATTTCTAAACTTTTTGCCGACACTGTAGTTTAGATGAGCTAAAAAGCAAATCAAAGTTTTTTCTTGACTAAAACCTCAGGGAATTATAATTAAGGTATTTAGCTACGAGCCATTTCAATTTTTTTAAAGTTCCTTCCGATACTCGGCAGTTCACAATCGAAGCGCAGCCGGTTGCCGTTGACCAGACGAAAGACCTGGGGCGCGTCCTGCACCAGTTTTACCAGGCTCATGGGGTTGACCTGGGTCTGGTCGCTGAACTCCATGTTGCCGCCGTTTTCACCGGCATCGATCTTCTTGATACCTATGGCAGCGGCGCGCAGCTTCAACTCGGTGGACTGGACCAGATGGCGGGTGGGCTCGGGTAGCAGGCCAAAGCGATCGATCATTTCTACCTGAATATCCTTCAGATCCTCATTGCTGCTGGCGGCGGCAATGCGCTTGTAAAGAATCAGTCTCGAGTTGATATCGGGCAGATAGTCGTCGGGAATGAGTGCGGGTGTGCGCAGATTCACCTCGGTGGGATCTTCGCCGGCGCCGTCGGGGTCAGGTATGTCGCCCCGGCGCAGTGCCTCGACTGCCCGCTCCAGCATGTCCATATAAAGGGAGAAGCCTACGCTTTGGATCTGGCCACTCTGTTCGTCGCCAAGCAGTTCGCCGGCGCCCCGGATCTCCAGGTCTTGCGTTGCCAGCAGGTAGCCCGCACCCAGGTCGCCGGAGCTTTCAATGGCCGCCAGGCGTTTCTCGGCGTCGCCGGTCATGCCAGAGCGCGGGGGGCATAGCAGGTAGGCGTACGCCTGGTGGTGGGAGCGGCCGACTCTGCCGCGCAGCTGGTGTAGTTGAGCCAGGCCAAATTTGTCCGCGCGCTCAATAATGATGGTGTTGGCATTGGGCACATCAATGCCAGTTTCGATGATCGTCGAGCACAGCAGGATGTGATATTGCTGGTGATAAAATGCCGACATCACCCGTTCCAGTTCCTGCTCTCGCAATTGACCGTGAGCAATGCCAACACGCAGGTCTGGCAGTAATTCCTGCAGCTTGCGGGCGCTTTCCTCGATGGTGCGCACTTCATTGTGCAGGTAATAGACCTGACCCCCGCGCAGTGTTTCCCGGGTGACCGCTTCCTTGATGAGGGCGATATTATGTTCGCGCACGAAGGTCTTGATCGACAGGCGCCGCGCCGGTGGCGTGGCGATAATAGACAAGTCGCGCAAGCCGCCCAACGCCATATTGAGTGTTCGCGGAATCGGCGTTGCTGTCAGGGTCAGGATGTCGACTTCGGCGCGCATGGCCTTGATGGTCTCTTTTTGCTTAACCCCGAAGCGGTGTTCCTCGTCAATAATCAACAGACCGAGGTCAGCGTAGCGAATATCACTGCTCAGCAATTTGTGGGTGCCGATCAGGATGTCGACCTTGCCCGCTTTGACCCGGTCCACGACGGCATTTTGTTCCGCCTGGCTGCGAAAACGGGAGAGCACCTCCACCGTCACGGGCCAGTCTGCGAACCGGTCGGCGAAGGAGTTGTAGTGCTGCTGGGCCAGCAGCGTTGTGGGTACCAGAACCGCCACTTGTCTGCCGTTCTGAACGGCGAGGAAAGCGGCGCGCATTGCCACTTCGGTTTTACCAAAGCCCACATCGCCACAGACCAGTCGATCCATGACCTGTTCGGCGCACATGTCGGCAATGACAGCCTTGATGGCCTCGCTCTGATCCGGCGTTTCTTCAAACGGAAAAGCGCTGCTGAAGCGCTCGTATTCAACAGCTGGGAAGTGGCAGGCTTGTCCGGGCCTCGATTCCCGCCTGGCGTATACTTCCAATAGCTCTGCGGCGACGTCGGCCACCTTTTCGCCGGCTTTGCGGCGGGCTTTCTTCCACTGTTCGCTCCCCAGCCGGTGCAGCGGTGCCAGTTCCGGGTCACTGCCGCTATAGCGGCTGATCAGGTGCAGAGAGGCTACCGGGACGTAGAGTCGCGATTCCTCGGCGTAACTGAGAGTGATGAACTCGGTGAGCTGGCCATCGATTTCCAGAGTTTGCAGGCCTTCATAGCGGCCGACACCGTGGTCGATATGCACCACTGGCACCCCGTTGCGCAGCTCATTGATGTTTTTAATCGCGGCGCCGGCCTGTTGGCTGACCTGTCGCTCACGCCGACGGCGCTGGGCCACACGGTTACCGAACAGTTGCGCCTCAACCACCAACGTGGGCTTGCCCTCGCCCTGGTAAATGCCCCGATCAATGGGGGCGGTAACAATGGCGAAATCCAGGCCCTCGCGAAGAAAGTCCTGCCAACTTTCAACCTGGGGTGGTGCCAGGTCGCAATTGGCCAGCGACTCCAGCAGGATTTCACGGCGACCGGCGGATTCGGCACACAATAGCACCGGCCCTTCATGCTGCAGCATAAACTCTGCCAGCTTCAGGGTCGGGTCCGAGTGGTCTTCGGGGGTCAGCTCCGGGCAGGGCAGCAAGCCGGGGTTGTGATGCGTGGGCGCGTCTGGGTCCAGGCGCAGTTCCAGCATACTGCGCTGCTTCATCTGGCCATACAGTTCATCCACCGCCAGAAAGCAGCGGTTTGGTGGTAACAGGGGGCGGCGGGGGTCGATGCCGTAGTCTTCAAACCGGTTTTCCACCTGCTGGTGGAAATCCTGGGCCGCGCGATGGTGATCACCAAGGGCGACCAATCGGGCATTGTCGGGCAGGTAGTCGAACAGGCTGGCGCATTCGTCAAAAAACAGGGGCAGGTAGTATTCGCTGCCTCCGGGGGCACGCCCCGCGCCGATCTCCGTGAACATCGGGCAGGCATCGTGATCGACATCGAAGGTGTTCAACCAGTTGTCGTGGAAACGGTTGATGGCGTCACGATGCAGGGCAAACTCCCGCGCCGGCAGCAGCCTGATCTGTTCTACTTTTTCGATGGTGCGTTGGGTCTCAGGGTCGAAGGTTCGCAGGGTTTCTACTTCGTCATCCAGCAGGTCAATTCGGTAGGGCTGATGACTGCCCATAGGGAAAACGTCCAGCAGCGAGCCGCGCAGCGCAAACTCACCGTGTTCAAACACGGTTTCTACGTTGAGGTAGCCGGACCGCTCCAGATTGCGCCGGAAAGTGTCTACATCCAGCTGCTGGCCTATATCCAGCATCAGGCTGTTACCGGCGATATAGCTGGTGGGCGGCAGGCGGTGCATCAGTGTCGACACGGGAACCACCAGAATGCCAGTTTTCAGCTGCGGCAGTCGGTACAGGGTGTACAGCCGCTCGGAGAGAATATCCTGGTGCGGTGAAAAATTGTCGTAGGGCAGTGTTTCCCAGTCCGGGAACACCAGCACTTCCAGTTCCTGCCCCCGGGTGTAGAACAGCAGCTCCCTCTGCAGCTGGTAGGCGCTGAGGCTGTCTGGAGTCACCGCCATGTGCACGCCCCCCTGCTGGCCGAGTTCGGCGAGCAGGGCAGCGGCGCCGCTGCCATAGAGTGGCCCGATAGCTGTGCGTTGCTGGGAAGGGGCGGCGTTTGCAAGCGCCTGCTGCAGATCCTGGAACATTGCTGTGGATTATTACCTTAAGAGGAGGCGTATTGTAGCCAGTACTCCCTTGCAGGGGCAGCATCATATGAAGATAATACGCGCAAATTTTCTACCCTCCTGAACAGGTATACACAAGTGACCGATCGCAAACGCGAACGCCCCGCCGATTATTTCCAGGACTGGAAGGAGCGCGAGGCGCTGGCAGAGGCTATGATCCCTCTGGTTGGCAAATTGTCCCGTGAAAACAGCGTTAAAACCTACATTTACGGTCACTCTCTGGTGAACCGCTCGGTTCTGGATATCATGCAGGATCACCGCTATGTGCGGCAGATTGAGCAAAATGAGCTGTCAGAATTTGAAACCTACCCGGTGATCAAGGCGCTGGCCGGCCTGGACCTGGGTACTGCCCATATTGATGTGGGTCGTATTGCGGTGGGTTACGAGAAAGAAGGCCGAGAGCAGGGCCTGAGCGTCAAGAAGTACGTTAAACAGCAGGTTGCCGACCTGGTGGGCAGCAATGTCAAGCCGATTGAAGACCCGCGCGATGTCGTGTTGTACGGCTTTGGCCGCATCGGTCGCCTGATGGCCCGCCTGCTGGTCGAAAAAGCCGATGGTGGAGACGCCCTGCGCCTGCGTGCCATCGTGGTGCGCAAGGGCAAGGCCGCCAATGACCTGGTCAAACGTGCCAGCCTGCTGCGTCGCGACTCGGTGCACGGCCCCTTTAATGGCACTATCCGTGTTGATGAAGAGCGTGAGTCTTTTGTCGCCAATGGCAACGAAATCAAGGTGATTTACGCAGACGCACCGGACGAGATCGATTACACCCAGTATGGTATCAAAGACGCGCTGATTATCGATAACACCGGTATGTGGCGTAACGAGGAGAGCCTGTCACGCCACCTCAAGTCCAAGGGTGCTGCCAAGGTCATTCTGACCGCCCCCGGCAAGGGCAACATGAAAAATATTGTGCATGGCATCAATGACGGCGAGATTACCGATGCAGACCAGATTATTTCTGCAGCGTCCTGCACCACCAATGCCATTGCTCCGCCCCTGAAGGCCCTGGACGACGAGTACGGCATTACCACCGGTCATGTGGAAACGGTGCACGCCTATACCAACGACCAGAACCTGATCGACAACTATCACAAAGCCAATCGTCGTGGTCGCAGTGCGGCACTGAACATGGTGCTGACTGAAACGGGCGCCGCTACCGCCGTCGGTAAAGTGCTGCCCCAGTTGCAGGGCAAGCTGACTGGTAATGCGATCCGCGTCCCTACACCGAATGTGTCCATGGCCATTTTGAACCTGCATCTCAATAAAGAGACCACTACCGCTGAGATCAACGAGTATATGCGCCGCGTTGCGCTGCACTCGCCCCTGCGAAAGCAGATCGACTTCTCCAACTCTCCGGAGGTGGTATCCACTGATTTTGTGGGCTCGCGCCACGCCTGTGTCTACGACTCCGAGGCGACGATTGTCAACGGAAACCAGGCTGTGATTTACCTGTGGTACGACAACGAGTTTGGGTACAGCTGCCAGGTGTTCCGCATCCTGCAGCAAATGGCAGGCATTGAGTACGCCACCTACCCAAAAATCGGTAGTTAAAAACCTGTTCAAAATCAATGGTATCCCCATGCCCCGTATGGCTTTAGGGCAGGGGATTCCGTATAATGCGCGCGGCTTGACGAGTGCGCTTGTCAGCCGATAAACCTTTGGCACTTTTTCTTCTACAGGCGTAGCGAATGATTAAGCTGAAGCAGGGTATGGATATCCCCATATCCGGGCAGCCCGAGCAGCAAATAACTGATGCGGGCGCAGTGCGCTCGGTCGCGCTGGTTGGCTTTGATTATGTGGGTATGAAGCCCACTATGGCAGTCCAGGTTGGCGATCGCGTCCAGCTGGGCCAGGTTCTTTTTTCCGACAAGAAAAACCCCGGAGTGAATTTTACTGCTCCCGCGAGTGGCACTGTGGCGGCGATCAATCGCGGCGCCAAGAGGGTGCTGCAGTCCGTGGTGATCGATGTCGAGGGTGATGATGCGGTGAGCTTCACACCCGCAAGTCCCGCAGAGCTGGGTGCAGAAGGCCTGCGCAAGCTACTGCAGGACAGCGGTATGTGGACGGCTTTGCGCACACGCCCCTTCAGTCGGGTGCCAGCGGTGGATTCCAGCGCTGAAGCCATCTTTGTCACGGCGATGGATACCCATCCTTTGGCGGCAGACCCGGCAGTGGTGATTGCCGAGCAGCCGGAAGCTTTTGAGCTGGGCCAGAAAGCCCTGGCGGCGCTGGATTGCGGCAAAGTGTATGTGTGCGCGGCTTCCGATACTGATATTCCCCTGGCTGAAGACGCCAATATCGTGGGTGAGCGTTTTGCAGGCCCCCATCCCGCAGGTCTGGCGGGGACTCATATTCACCATCTGCATGCCGTGGGTACCGGCCGCGTGGTCTGGACCATTGGTTACCAGGATGTGATTGCCCTGGGCCGCTTGCTGCTGGATGGCAAGATTTACACCGATCGCGTAGTAGCGCTGGCCGGCCCGCAGGTTGAGAAACCGCGCCTGTTGCGCACTCGTCTAGGCGCCGATCTGCAGCAACTCAGTGCCGGCGAGCTAAAAGAAGGTGATAATCGCCTGATTTCCGGTTCAGTGCTGGGTGGCCGCAAGGTCTCTGGCGCAACGGCTTACCTGGGCCGTTATCACCAGCAGCTGTCTGTACTGCTGGAAGGACGTCACCGGGAATTCATGTCCTGGTTCTCACCCGGCATCAATAAGCATTCCAACCTGCGTATTTACGCATCCAAGGTGCTGCCCAAGAAGCTCCTGCCCATGACCACCAACACCAATGGCTCCGAGCGTGCCATGGTGCCGGTGGGTAGCTATGAAGACATGATCCCCATGGACATGCTGCCGACCCAGCTGCTGCGCGCGCTGATTGTCGGTGATACAGAAACCGCCCAGGCCCTTGGTTGCCTGGAACTGGACGAAGAGGATCTGGCATTGTGCACCTACGTGTGCCCGGGCAAGTATGAGTACGGCCCCATTCTTCGCGACAACCTCACTCGTATAGAGAAGGAGGGTTGATCGTGGGTTTGCGTAAATTCTTTGACAATATTGAGCACCATTTTCAGGAAGGCGGGCGCTACGAGCGTTTCTACGCCATCTACGAGGTGTTCGACACGTTCTTTTATGGTCCCGATTCTGTTACCGGCGCCAGCGCCCACGTGCGCGACGGGGTAGACCTGAAGCGGATCATGATTACCGTTTGGCTGGCGACATTCCCGGCCATGTTTTACGGCATGTACAACCTGGGTTTCCAGGCCAATACCATCATTGCTGCGGGAGGCGGCAGCGTCACGGACTGGCACGCTCCGCTGATCGGTCTGCTGGCGGGCAATGACCCGACCAGTTTGTGGGACTGCTTCTGGTTTGGTGCGGTGTACTTCCTGCCCATCTACATCACCACCTTCCTGGTGGGGATCACCTGGGAGATTATCTTTGCGGTCAAGCGCGGCCACGAGGTCAACGAGGGCTTCTTCGTAACCTCCGTGCTGTTTGCACTGACTTGCCCCCCTGATATTCCGCTGTGGCAGGTCGCCATGGGCATCAGCTTCGGCGTGGTGCTTGGTAAGGAAGTGTTCGGCGGTACTGGCAAGAACTTCCTCAACCCGGCTTTGACTGGCCGCGCGTTCCTCTACTTTGCTTACCCGGCACAGATGTCAGGTGATGCAGTGTGGACCGCGGTAGACGGTTATACCGGTGCGACTTCTCTGTCGGTCATGGCCTCGCAGGGTCACGAAGTGCTGCAGCAATCAGTCAGCTGGACCCAGGCATTCTTTGGCGGTGTGCAGGGATCAATCGGTGAGGTCTCGACCTTTGCCATCCTGCTCGGAGCCATAGTGTTGTTGTACACGCGCGTTGCCGCCTGGCGCATCATGGCCGGAGTGTTGGTCGGCATGGTGGCGACCAGCCTTCTGTTCAATGCCATTGGCTCAGACACCAACCCAATGTTCAACGTGCCCCCGCACTGGCACCTGGTCGTGGGTGGTTTGGCCTTCGGCATGGTATTCATGGCAACAGACCCGGTATCCGCTGCCATGACCAACGCCGGCAAATGGTGGTTTGGCGGTTTGATCGGGGTGATGACAATCCTCATTCGGGTGGTCAACCCGGCCTTCCCCGAAGGCATCATGCTGGCCATCCTGTTTGCGAACCTGTTTGCACCGCTGATCGATCACTTTGTGGTGCAGGCCAATATTAAACGGAGGCTCGCACGTGGCTAACAAGGATACAGTGACGAAGACCCTCATGGTCGCCGTGGCACTCTGTGTGGTCTGCTCGGTGATTGTTTCCGGCGCGTCCGTGATGCTCAAAGAGCGGCAGGTGGCCAATGTCATTGAAGACCGCAACCGCAACATCCTTGCAGCAGCGGGTCTGCTGGAGGACGGCGTACCGGTTTCAGAGCAGTTTGAGCGAGTGCAAACTCGTGTCGTGGATCTGCGCACCGGCAAGTTTACCGAGGAAGTAGACCCTCTCAGCTACGACGAGCGTAAGGCTGCCAAAGATCCCGCCACGTCAGAAAAGCTCGACGCCACGCAAGATATTGCCAAGGTGGGTCGGGTAGAGCACTTTGCCCTGGTTTACCTGATTGAAGAGCAAGGGCAGTTGGACAAAGTGATTCTGCCGATTCGCGGTTATGGCCTGTGGTCCACCCTCTACGGCTTTGTAGCCCTGGAATCTGATGGCAACACCGTCGCCGGTCTCGGGTTTTACGAGCACGGCGAAACACCCGGCCTTGGGGGTGAGGTAGATAACCCCAACTGGAAAGCCAGCTGGCCCGGTAAGCAGGTGTATCGCGACGGCGAACCGGCTATTGGCCTGATTAAGGGAATTGCCGCGCCAGATGCCCAGTACGACATTGATGGCCTCGCAGGCGCAACCCTGACAGCTCGCGGTGTGACCAACCTGGTGCAGTTCTGGCTGGGACAGGATGGCTTCGGGCCATTTATCAATAACCTGATGGCCGGGGAGGCTTAATTCGTCATGTCGACTATGAAAGAAACCCTGACAACGCCGATATTCAAGGAGAACCCCATTGCCTTGCAGGTACTGGGTGTGTGCTCCGCGCTGGCGGTCACCTCTTCGCTGCAGGTCACCATGGTGATGTGTATTGCACTGACCACCGTGACCGCGTTTTCCGGCCTGTTTATTTCCATGATTCGCAACCATGTGCCGAACAATATCCGCATCATCGTGCAGATGATCATTATTGCCTCACTGGTGATCATGGTGGACCAGGTGTTGAAGGCGGTGGCCTACGAGATCAGCAAGCAGCTGTCGGTGTTTGTGGGTCTGATCATCACCAACTGTATCGTGATGGGTCGCGCTGAAGCCTACGCCATGAAGAATCCGCCCATCCCCAGCTTCATCGATGGTGTCGGTAACGGCCTTGGCTACTCTGTGGTACTACTGAGTGTTGGCTTTGTGCGTGAGCTGTTCGGCTCTGGCAAGCTGTTTGGCGTTGAGATTTTGCCCCTGATCACTGATGGCGGCTGGTACAACCCCAACGGTCTCCTGCTGTTGCCGCCGAGTGCCTTCTTCCTGATTGGCCTGTTCATCTGGGCCCTGCGTGCCTGGAAGCCGGATCAGGTTGAAGAGCCTGAGTTCCGCATGAGCAAGCACACTGTGGCGCGGGAGGGCGTGTAATGGAACATTACCTGAGCCTGTTTGTCCGCGCGGTGTTCATCGAGAACATGGCGCTGGCGTTCTTCCTGGGCATGTGTACTTTCCTGGCGGTCTCCAAAAAGATCCAGGCGGCATTTGGTCTGGGTGTGGCGGTCGTTGTGGTACTGACCATCACCGTGCCGGTCAACAATCTGATCTACAACTACCTGCTGGCTGACGGTGCCCTGGCCTGGGCTGGCCTGCCCAATGTGGACCTGAGCTTCCTCGGCCTGCTGAGCTACATTGGCGTGATTGCGGCGCTTGTCCAGATTCTGGAAATGTTTCTGGACCGCTATGTACCGGCTTTGTACAACGCCCTGGGGGTGTTCCTGCCGCTGATCACGGTGAACTGCGCTATTCTGGGCGCCTCGCTGTTTATGGTGCAGCGGGATTACAACCTGGCTGAGAGTGCCGTGTTTGGTGCCGGTGCCGGCGTAGGTTGGGCTCTGGCGATCACCGCACTGGCGGGTATCCGCGAGAAGCTGAAATATTCGGATGTACCCGAAGGTCTGCAGGGCCTGGGTATAACCTTCATCATTGTTGGATTGATGTCGTTGGGCTTCATGTCCTTCGGCGGTATTGACCTGTAAGCGGGACGAAGGACGATGCAGACAATTTTATTGGGCGTTGTGATGTTCACGGTGATCGTGCTGAGCCTGGTGGCAGTGATTCTGCTGGCACGCAAGCAGCTGGTTGCCTCCGGTAATGTCACCATCAATATCAACGGCGAGAAAGCCCTGTCAGTGCCTGCCGGTGGCAAGCTGCTGCAGACCCTGGCGGCAAACGACCTGTTCCTGGCATCTGCCTGTGGCGGTGGTGGTACCTGTGCCCAGTGCAAGTGTGTGGTAGCAGAGGGCGGTGGTTCCATGTTGCCTACCGAGGAATCACACTTTACCCGTCGCGAGGCCAATGAGGGCTGGCGCCTGTCCTGCCAGACACCGGTCAAGCAGGACATGGATATCCAGATTCCCGAAGAAGTGTTCGGGGTGAAGCAGTGGGAGTGCACGGTCGAGTCTAACGACAACGTGGCCACCTTCATTAAAGAGCTGACCCTGCGCCTGCCTGAAGGCGAAAACGTTGACTTCCGCGCCGGCGGCTACGTGCAGCTGGAATGTCCGCCGCACCATGTGAAGTACTCCGATTTCGATATCGGCGAGGAATACCGCGGCGACTGGGAGCGTTTCAAGTTCTTCGACCTGGAGTCCCAGTGCGCCGAAACCACGATTCGCGCATACTCCATGGCCAACTATCCCGAAGAAAAGGGCATCGTGAAGTTCAATATCCGCGTAGCGACGCCGCCTCCGGGTAGTGAAGGCATCCCTTGCGGCATCATGTCCTCATGGGTGTTCGGCCTGAAGCCTGGCGACAAAGTGAAAGTCTACGGTCCCTTCGGTGAGTTCTTTGCCAAGGAAACCAAGGCCGAAATGGTGTTCATCGGCGGTGGTGCCGGTATGGCGCCGATGCGCTCTCACCTGTTTGATCAGCTCAAGCGCCTCAGCTCCGATCGCAAGATTTCCTTCTGGTACGGCGCGCGCTCCTTGCGCGAGATGTTCTACCAGGATGAGTACGACATGCTGGCCGACGAGAACGAAAACTTCGACTGGCATGTGGCGCTGTCTGATCCCCAACCCGAAGACAACTGGGACGGCCTGACAGGGTTTATTCACAACGTGCTGTACGAGCAATACCTCAAGGACCATCCGGCTCCGGAAGACTGTGAGTACTACATGTGTGGGCCGCCCATGATGAACGCGGCAGTGATTTCCATGCTCACTGACCTGGGTGTTGAGCCCGAAAACATTTTGCTGGATGACTTTGGTGGTTAAGCCACGAGTCTCTCGCATCCATCAAGGCCAGCCATTCGCGCTGGCCTTTTTGCTTGTGGCGCTGGCGTTTATGCTCGCCGGCTGCCAGCGCCAGGCAGTGCCGGTATACCTGCAGGGCGCAACCATGGGCACAAGCTGGAGTGTGACCCTGAGTGCACCTGCTGGCAGTAAAGAACCCGAAGCGTTGCAGCGTGACATCGAGGCCCTGTTGCTCGCAGTCAACCAGAGCATGTCGACCTATATTCCCGATTCGGAGATCAACCAGCTGAGTGCAGCGCCTTCAGGTGAGTGGCTGGATCTGAGTGAAGGCTTTACGGTGGTTTTGGCCGAGGCTCTTGCTGTGGGTGAGCTGAGTGATGGTGCCTACGACGTCACGGTAGGACCGATGGTAGAACTGTGGGGATTTGGCCCGCAGCGGGGCAGTAACGTGCCCGCAGAGGAGCTTATCGCGCAGTCCCGATCACTGGTTGGTTACAGCGCGCTTGAACTTGATCAGCAACAACGTCGCTTCCGTAAAGGCGAGCTGCGTGAGCTGGACTTTTCTTCCCTGGCTAAAGGATATGGCGTCGATAGAATCAGCGAGTTATTGATCGCTGCGGGCGAGCGGGATTTCCTGGTGGAAATTGGTGGTGAGGTGCGGGTCAGTGGTATGAGCCCGCGCGGAGAACCCTGGCGCCTGGCTATTGAGCGGCCGGTGCTCATGGGCGGTGCGCCGATGGCAGCGTTGTTGTTGTCTCAAGGCGCGGTGGCGACGTCAGGAGATTACCGCAACTTCTTTGAGGTCGATGGCAGGCGTTATTCCCACACCATTGATCCGAGAACCGGCTGGCCGGTTCAGCACGAGCTGGTGTCGGTCACCGTGATTGCCGACAACGCCATGCGCGCAGACGCCCTGGCTACAGCCCTGTCAGTGCTGGGTGTTGAAGACGCTATCGCCCTGGCTCGACGTGAGTCACTGGCGGTGTATCTGGTGAGTCAACGCGGTGACGAACTGCGGGTTCACAAAACTCCGGAAATCGATACTTTTTTGCAGTAAAATTCAGGCCATGATGACATTTGTACTCAGTTTCGTGTTCTTTCTGCTGATGGTCGCCGCTATGGCGGTGGGCGTGATTTTCAGCAACAAACCCATCAAAGGTTCCTGTGGTGGCATGGGTGCCCTGGGTATCGACACCTCCTGCGATATCTGTGGCGGCAATCCCGCTGTCTGCGAGCAGGAAACCCGTGACAAGCAGGCCAAATCCACTGCCAACTCCGATCTCTTCTACGAGGCCGACAAGCATCAATAGACTGCCTTTACTGATCGGTCTTCGTTACAGCTTTACTCGCAGGCGAAATCGTTTCATCGGCGTCGTTTCCATGGTTTCACTGCTCGGTATGGCACTGGGAGTAGCTAGCCTTATTGTTGTGCTTTCGGTGATGAACGGCTTTGGCGATGAATTGCGCGGTCGTATCCTCGGCCTGGTGCCTCATGCGACTGTGCAGGCCCGCGATGGGGGGCTTCAGAACTGGCAGTCCTTGCAGTCGGAACTGGTGTCACGCCCCGATATTCTTGCCGCCTCACCTTACCTTGAATCGAAAGTCTTGCTGGAATCACCGCGCATGGTGCTGGGTGCACAGTTGCTGGGTGTTGATGTAACCCATGATACAGGTGCTGTGGGTATGGGCGATTTTATTGACGAGCGACAGCTTGGTCGCCTGCAAGAGCAGCGCTGGGGCATTGTGCTCGGCAGCCTGCTGGCGCGAAGTCTGGGCGTACAGGCAGGCGACACAGTCGAGTTGACCGCCCCAGTACTCACCCACACACCACTGGGCAGTTTGCCCCGCCGGAAGCGTTTTCAAGTGGTTGATGTGTTTGAGGTGGGTGCCCAACTAGACAGTACCCACGCGCTGGTCAGCCTGCGTGATGCCCAGGTATTGATGGGCAAGAGGGGCAAAGTGGATGGTATTCGGCTGATGTTCCCGGATCTGTACGCAGCGCCAGCCTTGTCTGCGATGCTGCAATCTGAGTTGCCCGATGATCTTAAGCTCCAGCACTGGCAGCAGAGTCATCGAAACCTGTTCAGCGCGGTGCGCATGGAGAAAACCATGGTGACATTGTTGTTGCTCAGTGTGGTGGCAGTCGCGGCGTTTAACATTATCTCCACGCTCACGATGGCGGTGACCGAAAAACGCTCGGATATCGCCGTACTGCGAACCATGGGCGCTGGGCGCGGGGGGATCATGGCGGTGTTCATCTGCCAGGGTATGGTGCTGTCCGGCTGTGGTATTGCTATTGGAGCGCTAAGCGGCTGCCTGCTGGCACTACGCCTGCCGGAAATCACCTTGTTTCTGGAGAGCCTGCTGGGCGTGAAACTGTTCGACCCGCGGGTTTACTTTATTTCCAATTTGCCGGCTCGGCTCGATGGCGGCGATGTCTTCATGATTGTTGGTTTGGCCCTGGTATTGGGTCTGGTTGCGACGCTGATTCCGGCCTGGCGGGCAGCCCAGGTGCAACCCGCGGAGATATTGCGATATGACTGAGCCGGCCCTGGAAGCCAGAAATCTGTCCCGCGTATACCGTGACGCGGACCTGGAAGTCAGCGTCTTGAGTGATGTGAACCTGGTATTGCCGGCTGGCACGGCGATCGCCATCGTCGGAGCATCTGGCTCAGGTAAGTCGACTTTGCTAAACCTGCTAGGTGGGCTGGATGACCCCAGTTCGGGGCAGGTCCTGATGCAGGGCCAGGACATGGCTGTCCTTGAAGAAACCCAGCGCTGCCGCCTGCGCAACAGTTCGCTCGGTTTTGTGTACCAGTTTCATCATTTGCTCCCGGAATTCTCCGCCCGTGAAAATGTTGCCATGCCCGGCATGATTGGGGGTCAGCCCAAAGAGCAGGCGCTGGCGCTCGCTGCGGACATGCTGGGTCGCGTGGGTCTGCAGCATCGTCTCGAACATCGACCGGCGCAGCTGTCTGGCGGAGAACGCCAGCGTGTCGCAATCGCGCGGGCATTAGTGATGCAACCGGTTTGCGTGCTCATGGATGAACCAACCGGCAATCTCGATCCTGCCGCCGCGCAGCAGGTATTGGAACTGCTCGACGAAATTCGCCATATCAGCACCGCCAGCGTGGTGCTGGTCACTCACGACCAAAAGGTTGCTGACCGAATGGATGGTCGTTACCTGCTGGAGTCAGGTCGGCTGGAACAGCTGTCGTGAAACTTCCCCAGCGTGCTGCAGTAGCACTGCGATATACCCTCGGAGGCCGTGGTACATACCTAAGTGCCTTTTTATCGCGCCTATCGATGCTGGGGATCGTGCTGGCCATCGCGCTGTTGATACTGGTGCTGTCGGTCATGAACGGGTTCGAACGGGAAATGCGCGACAACATCCTGTCGCTGGTACCACAGCTGGTGCTCAAATCGTGGCAGCCCATTGCGGACTGGCAGTCGGAGCTGGGCGTTCTGGAAGATAGTGAGGGCGTGGTAGCGGCGACTCCATTTGTGCAGCAGCAGGTGATGCTGGTAAACCAGGGTCGAATAGAGACCAGCTTGCTCAATGGTGTCGATCTGGAGCAGGAAGGCAGGCTGGGCGGTATCTATAACCGACTTTCAGCGCAGCAGTTGCAGAATTTTTCTAGCCAGAACGATGGTGTCTTACTGGGTAGCGAGTTGGCGCTGAAACTGGATCTGGAAGTAGGGGACCGTCTCACTGTTGTGACTCCGGCCACCCAGGCCGGCGCACCGCAGTTTGATTATTTGCGGGTTAGCGGTCTTGTGAATACGGGTACCGAGTGGGACCAGACCGCGGCGGTGGCACACTTGTCTCGCGTCTCCGCAATGGCGGGCATTGGCAATCGTGTGCATGGGTTTCGGCTGGTCGTTGATGACGTATTTGCAGCCGGTCGCATTGGCTGGTCCCTGGTCAGTAGCCTTCCGGCCGGCTACTACGCCAATGACTGGACCATGACGCACGGCAATTTGTATGCCGCTATTCAGCTGTCTCGGGACCTGGTAGGCATGTTGTTGCTCTCTATTATCGCGATTGCCAGCTTTAACGTGGTGTCATCGCTGGTGCTGGTGGTGATCGATAAGCAGGGGGATATCGCTATCCTGCGCGCACTGGGCGCCACCCCGGCTGATGTGCGCTCGGTATTCCTGCTGCAGGGCCTGCTGATCGCAATGGTGGGTATTTTGTTGGGTGGTGCGCTTGGCAGTGGCCTCAGTCTCTGGGCCAGTGAGCTGGTGGTGATGTTGGAGCGTGTCTTTGACGTCCAGTTTCTTACCAGCGATGTGTATCCGATCGATTACATTCCAGCGGATCTGCGCTGGGAGAATGTTCTCTCTATTGGCCTGGTGACCGCGGGGATGTGCCTGCTGGCGGCCTGGTATCCGGCTCAGCGTGCTGCGAGATCTCTTCCTGCCGACGTGCTACGTCATGAATAGTCCGGCGTATCCGGTTACGCCGCTGTCGAGCCCGTTCCTGCCAGCGTCTGACAGCACTCCAACGCCATAGGGCGCGCACCAGAACAAAACCCACACTGCCAAAGAACAGGCCGCAGATCAGGCAGCCCAGCAGAAATGGCTGCCATATCTCTACCAGGCTGTGGGTAATCCAGTCCCAGCTAAGCTGAAACTCCATGGATTGTGGCGTGACGCCCATGACCACCGCGCCGACCTTATACGCCAGGAAGAAAATCGGCGGCATGGTCAATGGGTTTGTGATCCAGCACAGCGCCACCGACAGGGGCAGGTTACAGCGGACGGCGACGGCGATAACTGCGGCAAATATCATCTGCGTGGGCACTGGAATAAAGGCGCAGAACAGGCCGACAAAAAATGCCGTCGAGGTGCTGTTGCGATTGATCTGCCAGAGTTGAGGCTGATAGATCCAGCTACCGAGCATCCGCAGCGATCTTATCTCGCGCAGTTTAGCCGGGCTTGGCAGAAATCGTTTGATAGTTTTCTTGGCCATGGAGAGGCGTCTGGGGCAGTGTTGTAGTTGACTGATATGGCCAGGGATTAGGCCGGTAACTTTATCATGACATCATGGATGGTGGGTACTGTGGTGGGCGTGGTGTCGATGGCCTGTCTGCCATGGGTGCCTGACCTGCTGGTCACATGTTTTGTGTTGTTGGCCAGTATGTGCCTGGCGCTTATTGATGCTCGTTTACGATTTATGGCGTGGGTCATAGTGGGCGCGACCTACACACAGGCGTGGCTGGCCTGGCAGCTGCCCGACATCGCGGACAGTGGTGATGAGCGCTGGTTGATTCGCGGAACGGTACTTGAACCCCCGCAAATCAACCAATTTCAGCCGAATCTGCGGCGCCAGCGATTTGTTCTGCAGCCTGTTGGTGAACCGGGCTGCAAGCTACTGCTGAATTATTACGGTCCAATCACGTTGCGAGCCGGTATGGGGCTGCAGCTCGAGGCGCGTATCAAGCCACCGCGGGGCCTTGCCAACTGGCATTCATTTGATGCCGGGCTGTGGCAGCGTCGCAGCGGGTTGTGTGGCTCTGGCTATGTGGGGCGTACTGCCCTGCAGGCCTTACCTTTACTCGATGTCCGTCTGTCCCCTCTGGCGAGTTGGCGCGAGAGCGTGGAGCAGGATCTGCGACGCTTGAACCTCAGCGCGCCAGCCCTCGGCTTGGTGCGGGCGCTGCTGCTGGGTCAGCGGGACAGTATTGAGCTCGCCCATATGGCGATCATTCGGGAGCTTGGCCTGAGCCATTTGTTTGTGGTGTCGGGTTTGCACATTGGTTTGGCCGCCATGCTGGGCTGGTGGATTGGCTTTGCCCTTGCTCGGCTGCGTGGCATGGATGCTCGCTATCCCTTGTCTATACATCTACCGAAGTTGTTAGCGCTTTTGCTGGCCACATTTTACGCGGCCCTGACCGGCTTTGGCCTGCCCGCACAGAGGGCCCTGGTGATGTTATTGGTACTGCAGCTGGCTGCTTTCTGGTTTCGTACCATGCCGGGGTATCGGGGCCTGTTGATGGCACTGTGCGCTGTGCTCATGCTCGATCCGCTATCTGTATATAGCCCTGGTTTTTGGTTGTCCTTTGTTGCGGTCGCATTGTTGATGTTCTGCGCCCACCATTGGAGAGGGCTCAGTGCCCTACAGCTTGTGTTACGTCTACAGGTTATATTGAGCATGGCTCTTGGAGTACTGGCGGGATATTGGTTTGGCGGCTTCAGTATGCTGGCGCCGGTAGCGAATCTGGTAGTGATCCCAGTGTTCAGTTTGCTGCTGGTACCCACGGCATTGTTGATGGCTGTTTCGCTAATGCTGACATCATCAGCGCCACCCGTCCTGCCGCTTTTGTTTGAGTTGTTGACTCTGGTGCTGCAACAGCTGCTGGCATACCGGGAGGATATCAGCCGGGCGTGGATGGTACTTCAGCCCACTGCGGCGAGCCTGTTCATGGCGCTCACCGGTGTGCTGCTGCTATGGCTGCTACCGCGCGTCCGCAGTCTTGTCCTGATGCTGATTTTGTTATTGCCTTTGTTTGGTAATGCCCGGCTCAAAGACCTGGAGGAAGGGGAATACCATCTCGAGCTGCTGGATGTTGGACAGGGCTTGTCCGTTTGGATTCAGGGTAGGGGTGTCCAGTTGGTTTATGACACTGGTGGTGGCGAACCAGACGGCTTTAACATGGCACCGGCGGTGGTGCTGCCAGCCCTTCGCGCTGACGGTGTCGATCAACTGCAGCATTTGCTGATCAGTCATGGCGATCGCGACCACGCCAGTGGACTGTCGGCCATGCTGGAAACACTGCAGATTGATGCAATTTGGCAGGGGCCGGACGTGCCGCTTCGCGACAGACGGCAGAAGGTTTGCCAGCGCGGTATGAGTTGGCAACGCGGTACGTTCTCGATGTCGGTGCTGGCACCAGGCAGAACCCACGCTGAGGTCAGCGACAATGACGGTTCCTGCGTGCTGATGCTGGATCTGGCCGGCTTTAGAGTGCTGCTGCCCGGCGACATCGGGCGCCAGACAGAGCTTGATCTGGTGCGCTCCCAGGCGGGTGATCTGATGGCTGATGTACTGGTGATGCCTCACCATGGCAGTATCAGTTCATCCTCGGGGCCGTTTCTGCGCTCGGTGGCGCCGGCACTGGCCATTGCGACGGCAGGGTTTCGCAACCGCTTTAACCATCCTGACCCCCGTGTTGTCGCAGCTTAAGAGAGACTGGAAATACACCTGCTCAATACCGCGGAGAGCGGGGCTTTGCGCCTGCATGTGCGCGGTGGTGAGCTGGTCCGGGTGAGTGCAAGGCGCCGGCGTTGGCAACCGCACTGGCTGTGAGTTTTTTTACGGCCTTTGGCGTGCGTATAATGCCGGAACTACGGCACTTTTGACGGGGACATTACGTGCTCGAAATTTTTACCGCAGGCGGTTGGCTGATGATCCCAATCGTACTGTGTTCGATTGCTTCTTTGGCCATTTGCGTGGAGCGGCTGATCACCCTGAACCCGCGCAAGATCTCGCCACCGCATTTGCTGGCATTGGTTTGGAAACAGCTCAAGAACAATGAGCTGGATGCGGCCAAGCTGCGCACCCTGCGCAATTCGTCGCCGCTGGGGCAGATTCTGGCCGCGGGGCTGGGCAATGCCCGTCACGGTCGTGATGTCATGAAAGAGAGTATTGAGGAGGCCGCCAGTCATGTGGTGCACGACCTCGAACGCTTCCTGAACCCGCTGGGTACGATTGCGGCCGTGACGCCGCTGTTGGGGTTGCTGGGTACGGTAGTGGGTATGATCAAGGTGTTTACCGAGATCATGGCCCAGGGTACCGGCAATGCTTCGGTACTGGCGGGAGGCATTTCGGAGGCGCTCATTACTACGGCCGCCGGTCTGTCGGTGGCCATACCGTCGCTGATCATGCACCGCTATTTTGTCGGGCGCATCGATGCGATTGTGGTGGAACTGGAGCAGGAAACCATCAAGCTTGTGGATGCTCTGCACAATGAGCGCCAGGGCGACAACGGCGAGGCGCAGTGAAGTTTCGACGCCAGCAAATCGAAGAGGTTAACGTTAACCTGACGCCGCTGATCGATGTGGTGTTTCTGCTGCTGATTTTTTTCATGGTATCCACCACCTTCACCAAGGAAACGCACTTCAGTATCGATCTGCCCGAGGCGCTGGGTGAGGCCAGTGCTGATGTACCGGAGCAGATTGAGATACTGATCAACGAGTCGGGTGAGTACCGCATTAACGATCGCAATTTGGTGGACAACAGCCTGAACACGCTGATGGCCGCGATTCGCATGGTGTCAGAGGGTGATACCACGATTCCCCTAGTGATCACTGCCGACGCCCAGACTCCCCACCAGGCGGTGGTTCGGGCCATGGACGCGGCGGGACAGATGGGTTTTGTTCATCTGAGTGTGACCACCATTCAACCGCGGGAGCTAGACTGATCATGCAATACACGGTTGTTATCCCTGCTCGTTACGGCTCTAGCCGGTTGCCAGGCAAGCCGCTGGCGGATATTGGTGGTCAGCCCATGGTATTGCGGGTGTGCGAACGCGCTCAGCTCAGTGGCGCACAACAGGTGGTGGTAGCTACAGATGACGGTCGCATTGCCGAGGTATGCGAGGCCGCTGGCAGCCATGTTTGTATGACTCGGGAAGATCACCCCTCCGGTACTGATCGGATAGAAGAGGTCTGTCAGCAATTGGGGCTTACGGATGATGACATTGTGGTCAATGTGCAGGGTGATGAGCCCCTCATTCCCCCAGCCGTTATTGAACAGGTGGCCGCTAATCTGGCCGCTCACCCTGAGGCCTCCATTGCCACGCTCAGCGAGCCTATTAAGCGCGCAGGCGATCTGTTCAATCCCAATATTGTCAAAGTGATTGCCGATAAAAATGGCCTGGCCCTCTACTTCTCTCGAGCACCGATCCCCTGGGATCGTGATGGCTACGCCAGCGGCGAGCCCGCCGCAGACAGTTCGGTGCACGCGCAGCGCCACCTAGGCATCTATGCCTACCGGGTTGGGTTGCTAAGGCGCTATGTGACCTGGCCACCGCACCCGCTGGAGCAAACCGAAGCCCTGGAGCAATTACGGGCCATGGCCAACGGGGAACGCATTCATGTGGCTGAGGCCTGCGAATATGTGCCGCCCGGCGTTGATACCGAGGAAGATCTGGCCGCGGTGCGACGCCTGTTGCAGGAGAGCTGAGCCGTGGTTTGCTCAGTGTTATTTGTCTGTCTCGGCAATATCTGCCGATCGCCCACCGCCGAGGGTGTATTTCGAGCCCAGCTGGAAGCTGCCGGGCTGCAGGCCGGTGTTGTTGTTGATTCGGCGGGCACCGGGTCATGGCATGTGGGCGAAAAGCCAGACCAGCGCGCTACGCTCGCTGCTGCTGAGCGGGGCTATCAGCTAGATTCATTGCGTGCACGGCAGGTGTGCCGGGGAGACTTTGAGCAGTTTGACTATATTCTGGCGATGGACGGCGATAACCTGGCCAGCCTGCAGCGACTGGCACCCGCCTCATACGCCGGGCATTTGTCCCTTTTTCTGGACTTTCATCCTGAATCAACGCTACTTGAAGTGCCGGACCCTTACTACGGCGGTAGCGAAGGTTTTGCCCAGGTCCTGGATATGATCGAAATCGCCGGGCAGGGCTTGCTGACGCAGATCAGGACTGCAAAGCATGGCTGAGCAGTTTCAGCGTGAGGTTTGCCTGCGCGATATGAACAGCCTGGCTACGCCCTGTGAAGTGAGCGCGTATGCCGTGTTGTCTGAGCCACAGCAGTTACCTGAGCTGATCGAGCGCGCTCGAGCCGAGGGTTTGCCGCTCCTGCCATTGGGTGAGGGCAGTAATGTGGTGTTGGCCGAGCAGTTAGAGGCGCTTGTGGTGCGCCAGAGCTGTCGCGGGATTTCCATTCTCAAAGACCAGGGTTCCCGGTGCCGCGTGAAGGTTAGTGCCGGAGAGAATTGGCACGAGTTCGTCCTCTGGTCTGTGCAGCAGGGATTCTGGGGGCTGGAAAACCTGGCCCTGATACCGGGTACCGTCGGTGCGGCCCCGGTGCAGAACATCGGCGCTTACGGGGTGGAGTTGTCCAGCTTTGTGCATTCGGTTGAAAGCGTTGACCTGCTCTCTGGTGAGACCCAAACCCATGGGGCCGATGATTGCAGATTTGCCTATCGAGACAGTGTGTTTAAAGGGGAGCTGGCTGATCGCTGCATGATTCAATCTGTGACTCTGGATCTTCCCCGAAACGGCTCATTACAGCTATCCTATCCCTCCCTGCACAATTACCTTGAAGAGCAACAACTGCAGCCGCAGACGCCTGCCGAAGTTGCCGCAGCGGTGGAGGCCGTGCGCCGGGCGCGATTACCTGATCCTGTTAAAACGCCCAATGCGGGTAGCTTTTTTAAGAACCCTACAGTGTCGTCAGCGCAGGCGGAACATCTCAAACAGACCCACGACGCAATGCCCCAGTATCCCCAGTCCAATGGCCGGGTGCGCCTGGCGGCCGGTTGGCTGATTGAGGCCTGCGGTTTCAAAGAGAGGACCAGCGATCCGGTGAGGGTGCACGCTGAACACGCCCTGGTGATTACCAATCCGGAGCGGCGGGGTGGTTCCGAGGTGATGGACCTCGCTGAGTCGATCCATGCTGAAGTGCTGGAACGTTTTGGCATTGCACTGGAGCAGGAGCCGCGAAGCTATGGCTGGGTTTGATTCCGCTTCGTTCCTGTCATCCCTGACCAGCAGGCCGGGTGTCTACCAGATGTACGACAAGGACCGCCAGCTGCTCTATGTGGGCAAAGCCAAGAATCTGAAGAATCGAGTATCCAGCTACTTCAGGGCCAGCGGGCTGGCGACCAAGACCATGGCGATGGTTGCCCGTATTGCTGACATCCAGGTGACAGTGACAGCATCGGAGACCGATGCGCTGTTGCTGGAGCACAACCTGATCAAGCAGCATCAGCCTGCTTACAATATCCTGCTGCGCGACGATAAATCCTATCCCTACATTTATATGTCGAGTCGGGAGAAATTTCCCCGGCTGGCCCTGCACCGCGGCGCCAAGCGGGCCAAAGGCGAGTACTTTGGGCCTTTCCCCAGTGCGGGCGCCGTGCGAGAAAGCCTGCACCTGATGCAGAAGGTCTTTCAGGTGCGCCAATGCGAGGACAGCTACTTTCGCAATCGCACCCGGCCCTGCCTGCAGTACCAGATCGGTCGATGCACCGGGCCCTGTGTCGATAAAGTGAGTGAGGAAGATTACGCGGTGCAGGTGGATAACACGCGTCTGTTTCTCAAGGGGAAGTCTACTGGGCTTATGGCAGGGTTGGCGGATGCCATGGAGGCCGCTTCAGAGAAGCTCGAATTTGAGCGCGCCGCTGTGTTGCGCGATCAGCTTGCCCAGTTACAGCATGTGCAGGCTCGCCAGGGTATCGAAGGGGTCATGGGTGACCTCGACCTGGTGTGTGCGGTGCTGGAGGCGGGCAAAGCCTGTGTGCAGGTATTGTTTGTGCGCGCCGGACGGGTGCTGGGTAGCAAGAGTTACTTTCCCCCGTTTCGGCTGGAAGAGAGCGAATCCGAGATGTTGGGCGCTTTCCTGCCGCAGTTTTACCTCAACGGCGAACGCGAGATTCCCGGCGAGATTATTCTCGGTGCCAAACCTGATGAGGTGGAGAGTCTGCAACAGGTGCTGGAGGAGCGGGCCGAGCGCAAAGTGCAGATCAAAACCCGCGTTCGCGATGCTCGCGCCAAGTGGTTGCAGTTGGCCCGGCAGACGGCCAGCCAAAACCTGCAATCCCACCTGGCCGCCAAGCAAACTGGCCAGGAGCGGGTGGTAGCACTGCAGCTGGCGCTGCATCTTGATGACACACCCCAGCGCATGGAGTGTTTTGATATCAGTCACAGTTCTGGTGAGGCCACGGTCGCCTCCTGCGTGGTGTTCGATGCCAACGGTCCGCGCAAGTCCGATTACCGCAAATTCAATATCGAAGGTATCACCGGTGGCGACGACTACGCGGCTATGCAACAGGCGTTGGAGCGACGCTATAAACGCCTCAAGTCCGGGGAAGGGCATATGCCTGATATCTTGTTCATTGATGGCGGAAAAGGGCAGGTCAGTCAGGCCATGTCAGTGCTGGCCGAGTTGGATATCAGTACCGTAACCGTGATTGGTGTAGCCAAGGGCACTACCCGTAAGGCCGGTTTTGAAACCCTGGTGGACGGTGACAGCGGGCGCGAGTTCCAGCTCGCTGGCGATCACAAGGGTTTGCATCTGATTCAGCATATACGTGATGAAGCACACCGCTTTGCGATTACCGGCCATCGTGGACGGCGCGATAAAAAGCGCAAAGGCTCGGTGCTGGAACAGATTCCCGGGGTGGGCGCCAAGCGCCGGCGGGATTTATTGAGGCATTTTGGCGGACTGCATGGCATTCAGCGCGCCAGTGTTGAAGAATTGATGAAAGTGTCCGGCATTAATGAACAAATAGCCCGAGAAATTTACGACAACCTGCACAGCAACTGAGCCACCTGCTTATGGATATGAACATTCCCAACAGCCTGACCGTGACCCGCATTGCGATGATTCCGGTGCTGGTATTGGTGTTTTACTGGGAGTTCGAAAACCACCAGCTGGTCGCAGCGGGCGTATTTGGCCTGGCTGCAATCACCGACTGGGTAGATGGCTACCTGGCGCGTAAGCTGGCGCAGATGACCCAGTTTGGTGCGTTTCTGGACCCCGTGGCAGATAAGCTGATGGTCGCGGTGGCCCTCGTACTGCTGGTCGACCAGGAGCGTAGTATTGGCTTCACCATCGCCGCATGCGTGATTATTGGCCGCGAAATCGTCGTCTCAGCCCTGCGGGAGTGGATGGCAGAGCTTGGCCAGCGCACCAGTGTGGCGGTGAGCTACGTCGGCAAAGTGAAGACTTTTGTGCAGATGCTGGCGATTTTCCTACTGTTGGGGCTCAGCCCCGATACCGGCCCCGCTTGGGCGCGGGTTGGTGTCTACGCCATGATCTATGTGGCCGCCGGTTTGACTCTGTATTCCATGTTGGTTTACCTCAAGGCAGCGTGGAAGGTTCTTGAAGAACAATCTGCAAATAATTCAAGTAGTTAGAAATTACTTTAACTGCAGATTCCACAATGCGTCACGTGACGCAACCGACTGAAATCCTCCACGTGGAGGGCTTTTTGTTTGATTATTGATCAGTTTGGCAGCACGGGCCGTCGAAACGCCACAAGCCATTGAACCTCAAGGGCTTTTCCGTATAATGGCCGCCTCTCTGCAAGGCGAGTTGGCGGAGTGGTTACGCAGCGGTCTGCAACACCGTATACACCGGTTCGATTCCGGTACTCGCCTCCATTTAGCTTCGAGTAAAGCCCCGATAACCATCGTTAACGGCGTCCTGGCAGCACTCAGCAAAGCGCGGGAAACCACCCACATAGATCATAAAGCCACCTTTCTTGCCGTCGATGTTCTTGCCGTTGTACCAGGAGTCAGCGAGCTGGATGAGGCTGAAGCCGGCAACCATGTCGACTTCCTGGCGCCAGATGGTTTCTGATTCCTCGGTGACATCAATGCGGGATAGCTGGTCGCGCTCCATGTCCTCAATAATGTTCAGTGTCCAGTCCACCTGCCATTCGCCAGTCGTGATCATCTGCGCTTGGGCGCCGGGCGTGGTGGGGCCGTGGATCATAAACAGGTTGGGAAACCCCGCGATCATTGAACCGAGGTAGGTGGTAGGGCCCTCGCTCCACTTATCTGCCAGCGTGGCGCCGTTGAGGCCGGTAATCTCCATGTTACTCATCGCCCCGGTGATGGCATCGAAGCCGGTCGCGGTGACAATGATGTCGAAATCGTATTCTGCCTCGGTGGTTATTAATCCGGTTTCAGTAAATGCTGTAATCGGTGACGTTCGAGCATCGACCAGGCTTACATTGTCGCGGTTGTACATCTCGTAGTAGCCATTGCCGATACACAAACGCTTGCCACCGATGGGGTAGGAGGTGGGACACAACAACTCTGCGGTGTCAGGATCACTCACAATGCTTCGGATTTTGTTGCGTACAAATTCGCTGACCAGTTCGTTAGCTTCGGGGTTGCTCATGACATCTCGGAAGGCAAACAGCAGTTGGAATGCACTTTTGGAGTGCCAGGATTTTTCCAGAATCTCCTGTTGTTCTTCTGGTGAATAGTCCGCAGCGACATGTTCGGAATAATTGACCAATGAAACACCGTAGGTATCGAGCATGTCTTTACGGCGCTGTGGGTAGTTCTGTTTCCAGTCCTGTTCGTGCGCCTCGTCGAGCGGCCGGTTGCCGGAGGGCATGCAGTAAGCTGGTGTGCGCTGAAACACGTGCAACTGAGCGGCTTGTTCGGCAATGATCGGCGTGGCCTGGATGCCGGTAGAGCCGGTGCCAATGAAGGTTACACGCTTACCGGTAAAGTCGACGCCGTCTTCCGGCCAGCGGGCGGTGTGAATGATGTCACCCTTAAACTGCTCGCGACCGGGCCAGTCTGGAATATTGGGTTCAGTGAGACTGCCGGTGGCAGCGATCACCCAGCGGCAGGTCACCTGGTCGCCCTGATCGGTGATCACATGCCAGCGGTTGCTGCTTGCATCGAAGCTCAGCTCGGTCACCCGGGTGGACAGGCGAATCCTGTCTCGCAGATTGAAACGATCAGCGACATGATTGGCGTAGCGCTCCAGGTCTGCCTGCGCTGAGAAGTACTCCGGCCAGTGCCACTCCTGCTGTAGTTCTTCATCAAAACCGTAGGAGTACTCCATGCTCTCGATGTCCACTCGGGCACCCGGATAGCGGTTCCAGTACCAGGTGCCGCCAACGCCGCCGCCTGCCTCAAAGCAGATGACGTCTCGATGCTTGAGGCGGTGCAGGGCATACATGCCGGAAAAGCCCGCTCCGATGATGACAAAGTCTGTTTCAGTATTGCTCATGCCGTTGTCTGACTTTCAGATAATCGAAACCCACAATATGGACCATGAGTGCCTGTTCTGTCACGGGAAGAATCTGGTGCTAGGATGACTCAGGCAATGATGACCAGGTTTGAAAGAGGAAGGGTGAATGCAGAACAAGAAAATCTTGATCACCGGTGCAACAGGGCAGATCGCAGGTGATGTCGCCCGATACTTCGCCGCAAACAATACAGTGCATGCGATAGCACGGTTTACTGCTGAAAATAGTCGTCAGCCTTTGGAGGAGGCCGGTGTGGAGTGCATCACATTCGATTTTGCCAATGACGACCTTCATCAACTGGATATTGACTACGACGACGTACTGCACCTGGCCACCACTCAGATGCAGGGCGACACTGATTTCGAACGGGCCATCGACGTCAATGCGGTGGCAACTGGCCGCTTGATGGCGCATTTTTCCGATGTCGAGGCGTTTTTCTTCAGCTCTACCTGCTCGGTGTATGCAACTAACGGGCAAACCCCGCTCAAGGAAACCGATCCCCTGGGTGACGCCATGCGACCGTTCCTGCCCACCTATTCAATGTCCAAAGTGGCCGCAGCAGCGGTTGTTAAATTCGCCTCAAGGCAGTTTGGTATTCCGGCAGTGATTGCACGTATGAATGTCGCCTATGGACATCGAGGGGGGCTGCCCATGATGCACCTGCAATCTCTGCGCGAGGGGCAACCCATCTACCTGAACTCTGACAAACCCAACTACTTCAATCCGGTGTTTGAGGACGACTATGTGCTGCAGGTCGAAAAGCTATTAGAAGTGGCCTCTACGCCACCCTTGCTGGTGAACTGGTGTGGCAGCGAACGGGTGAGTGCAGAGGAGTGGTGCAGCTACATGGCTGAGTTGCTCGGAGTAGAGGCTAACTTTGTATACAGCGACGACATCTTTCCCTGTACCCCCTGCGATACCGAGTTGATGCATGAGAAGATCGGCCGAACCAGTTCAGACTGGCGTGCCGCGATGCGCGAGTTAGTGGAGAGTGGAGCCAGGGATGTTCGCTCAGAGGCGTGAGCCTTATTGATAGAGGATTCAGCAATGTTTGCATTTATTACCCGCGTCAGGGCAAAACCAGGCATGCGCGATGCGTTGATGGCAGCCAACAAAACAATGCAGGACGTCACTGCCGGGGAAGACGGCGTGCCGGTTTATGTCTTCCATACCGCTGAAGACGCCCCCGACGAGTTTTATTACTACGATTTGTATGCCAGTCAGGAGGCCTTTGAGGCTCACTGCCAGACTGACGACTTTCAGGCTATGGGTGCGATGATTGGCGAACTGGCCGATTTTATAGAAATGAAGAAACTTGTGCCCTTTGGGTCGATCAAGAGCAATCCGATCACTAAAGCAGAGAGTTAAAACAAAGCCTATGGACAATCCAAAATACAAAGTGCCCGACAACGTCAGCGAAGAGGCAAAATGCTTTTCTGGCGCTGCCTGTTGATATGAGTGCCGTTGGCGGCGAGCCCCCTAAAACGACAGAAGCGTGGGAAAAGCAAATAGCTGTCACTGACAGCGGTTTCGCGCCACTTATTGATGAGGCGCTTCGCAAGGCACCAGTCAAATTGAGTGAAGAGGAAATCGCTGGTGTCACTGTACGCATTCTCGTACCCGATGGCAGAGTACCGCTGCGCGAGGAGGTGCTGCTCATCAACTTGCACGGTGGTGGCTATACGCAGTTTGGCGGTGACTGCAGCATTATGGAAAGCATCAGCATGGCTGCTGCTGGCTTCAAAGTTATCGCAGTGGATTACCGTATGCCGCCAAGACACCCTTTTCCCGCTGCAGTGGATGACGGTGTCGCTGTGTATGAGGCCATGCTCGAACACTACCAGGCCAGCAATATCGCTATTTATGGCGCGTCGGCAGGTGGCGGTTTAAGCGCGGCGGTGATTATCGCTGCGCGGGATAAGGGCCTGCCGCTACCGGCAGCAGCGGTGTTGCATACGCCCTGGAGTGATCTGGCGCCAATTGGGGACAGCTATGCGACAAACGAAGGTGTTGATCCCACTCTGCCGAGTTATGAAATGCTGCGACATGCGGCGCTTCTCTACGCCGGCGAGGCACGGCTGGATAATCCTCTGGTCTCTCCTGTCTATGCCGACTATTCGAAGGGCTTTCCACCTACGTTACTGTCTACTGGTACCAGGGACTTATTACTGAACTGCACTGTCAGGCAGCATAGAAAATTGCGTGAGGCAAACATTCCCGCCGAACTGCATGTATTTGATGCGATGTGGCATGGGTTTGGTCTGATGGTGCCGACTGAACAGGCCGAGTTGGAGCGTGAAACTATCCAGTTCCTGGAGCGCCACCTTCACAGCGTCGATTAGAAGCGCATGTTATCCATGCTTTGAACAAGATTTGTTACCTGCATTCGATCTGGTGCATGGGCTTTTTATTGCTAAACTTTCGTTCGCTTGTGTGAACAACAGGGCGTATGCCCATAAGTCTCAATCGGAGAAAATGTATGAGTGCAGAGGGTCTCAACGGCTTTGCAGAAGAGGTGGCCGACTGGGTGGCTGATAACCTGCCCGAAGGCCTGAAGGGCAAGAACTTTGGCCTGGCCATGGATCCCAGTATTTCCATGGATGATCTGACGACCTGGCGCGACCGCCTGGCAGAAAAGGGGTGGGGTGCGCCGACCTGGCCTGTTGAGTACGGCGGTGCGGGTCTTTCCCATCCTGCGGCAAAAGTTATTTCTAAAGAACTTGCCAAGGCAGGTGGCTTCAACCCGATACCCGGCATGGCCGGTATGGGGGTGACCATGGTTGGGCCTACCATACTGGAGTACGGTACCGAGGATCAAAAACAGCGGCACCTGCCCGGCATCGCCAGCGGCAAGGTGCGTTGGTGTCTTGGTCTGTCAGAGCCGGGTGCTGGTTCAGACCTTGCCTCTCTGTCTACCAAAGCTGTGGATGCTGGTGATCACTTTGTCCTCAATGGGCAGAAGACCTGGACTTCTGGCGCTAACATCTCTCAGTGGTGCGGGGCATTGGTCCGCACCGATCCCGATGCGCCCAAGCGCGATGGTATTTCTTTTGTAATGCTGCCCATGGACGACGCCGGTGTGGAAACGCGTCCAATTCAGTTGATCTCTGGTGCGTCGCCATTTTGTGAGACGTTCTTCACCGATGCCCGCGCCGACAAAACGGACTTGCTGGGTCCGCTGAATGAGGGTTGGAGTGTCGTGAAGCGCCTGCTGCAGCATGAGCGGCAGAGTCAGACCAGTGCTGCTACTGGTAGTGTTGAGGGCGAGAGCCTGCAGGATATGGCCAAGCGCTATATTGGTACCAGCGAAGACGGCAGCCTTGCGGATACGGATCTCCGTACCCGCATTATCAAGCACTTGATGGATGATCAGGCGCACAAGCTCACTGTCGCGAGAATTACCGCGGAAGCTCGCGGTAATGTTGAAGTGAGCGCGGCGGCGTCGATTTTGAAAAACTCTGCGACCCATGTGGCCCAGAGCAAGTCTGAACTCAGCCTCGAGATCATGGGCTCCCAGGGCATCGGCTGGGAAGGCAATGGCTTCACTGATGCCGAGCTGGACATCGTTCGCGGCTGGCTGTGGGGCAAAGCGGTGTCTATCTACGGCGGCTCCGCAGAGGTTCAAAACAACATCATCTCCAAAAACATTCTGGGTCTGCCAGAAACCACGCAACAGGGATAAGTCATGACTGCCTTAACAGAAGAACAAACACTGATTCGCTCCCAGGCCCAGTCCTGGGCTGAGCAAGAGGCGCCCGTTGCTGCTTTCAGGGCTATGCGTGACGCCGATACCCCCAATCGTTTCACTCCGGCCACCTGGCAGTCGATGGTGGAAATGGGTTGGACCGGTATCCTGATTCCGGAGCAGTACGGCGGTTCCGACCTGGGTTATCTCACTTTTGGCCTGGTGTTGGAAGAAAACGGCCGGCAGTTAACCGCATCGCCCCTGTTTGCATCTGCGCTCGTGGGTGCGAGTGCACTGTTGCTGGGTGGTACTGCTAAGCAGAAGGAAGCTGTTCTGCCGAAGATTGTCGATGGCAGTGAAATACTCACACTGGCCGTTGATGAAGGCCCGCGTCATGCTCCAGAGCAAACTGCCTTGAAGGCAGAGAAAACAAACAGTGGCTACAAGCTGACAGGCGCCAAGACCTTTGTGATGGAAGGCATGGCGGCGACTACTTTCGTCATACCGGCTCGCACCAGTGGTGAAGCGGGAGATAGCGCAGGTATCAGCTTGTTCCTGGTGTCCGCAGACGCAGCCGGACTGAGCAGGGAAGTCATGCACACTGCAGATAGTCGCGGCTTTGCCCGCCTGGATTTGTCCGGTGTTGAGCTTGCCGAAGACGCAGTTTTGGGCACAGCTGATGAAGGCCTGGAACTGCTCGAGTCGATTCTGGACAGGGCCCGTGCGGGTCTCGGTGCCGAGATGTTGGGTACTGCCTCGCAGGCCTTCGATATGACCATCGATTATCTTAAGACCCGCGTACAGTTCGGCAAGGTCATCGGCTCATTCCAGGCTTTGGGGCATCGCGCGGCGATTCTGTTCAGTGCCAAAGAGTTGGCCAGGTCTTGCGTCGAGGCCGCCTTGCAGGCGATTGACGAGGGCGCTGACAATGTTGCGGAACTTAGCTCGCTGTCCAAGGCGAGGGTGGGTGAATACCTCTACAACATGTCCAACGAGCTGATTCAAATGCATGGCGGCATCGGTATGACCGATGAATTCGACGCCGGTTTCTACCTCAAGCGCGCCCGTGTGCTGGAGACTGCGTTTGGTAACAGCTCCTATCATCGGGATCGTTACGCTCGGATTCTGGGCTTCTAGGTCAGCCAATTCTTCTGCAGAACCTATAGGCTTAGCAAGGAGCCAGCGCGATGGAAAAGATGGTGTATCTGCTTAAGCAGTCGGCGGCGGTAGCGCCTGAAGCCTTTAGCGCGTCACTACTTGGTCCGCTGGTGGAGGAGCTGCGACGGCAGGGCGCTTCTGATATCACCATTAATATCGCTGATCTTAACGCGGAGTTGCAGGAGCGCTCACCCGGGCGTTTGATGGGGCCCTGGCAGGATGTATCTGCAGTGGTGTCATTCTGGCATGCGACGATTGACGAGCGCGCAGACATTGAGGCCGCATTCCACCAACTCGCAGAAAGGATTACAGGCTACCTGGTGACCGAGTCGGTCGTGCAGCCTTTCGAGAGAGACTGGCAGGATGGTGAGCGCAGGCCCGGTATCACCCAGTTCGGTGGCAACGGTAAACCTGCAGGCGTCACGGATGTCGAGTTTTACCACAACTGGCAGGTGCTGCACTCTGCCCAGTCATTCGATTTACATCCGCTGCGTTGGTCATACGTTCGTAACGCCGTGGCCAGACCGCTCACTCCCGATGCGCCGGATTTCCGGGCCATCGTGATGGAGCACTTTCACAGCCTGGAAGATTTTTGCGATGACGCCCGTTATTTCGGTTCCCAGGAGGCTATTGCCGAGATGATTGAACACATGCCGGGGTTTTGTGACCTCGACAATATGTTCTCTCTCGGAATGAGCGAATATCACTTCGCCTAGCGGTGGGCCACTAGGCAGTCATGCTGGTCAGTCGCTGCGTGATGATTTCGTCGCATTCACTCACCAGGCGGGTGATTAATTCCTCACAAGTGGGAATGTCATCAATCAGGCCCATGACCTGACCAACGGTCCATACACCGTCATCAATGTCACCATTCTCAATGCAGCGCTCTTTGCCACGCTTACCGGACACCAGCGGTTGCAGGTTACCAAAGTGGGTGTCGCCGGGCTCTGATTCAAGCCGTACCACTTCTTCAGAGATGCTGTTCTTGAATACCCGTGCGGTATTGCGCAGGCTGCGGAACATCAGTGTGGTCTGGCGCTCATCGCCCTCAACCATCGCCTGTTTCATATTCTCGTGAACCGGGGCTTCCTGTGTCGCCACAAAGCGCGAACCCATATTGATGGCCTCGGCCCCCAGGGCAAAGGCGGCGGCCATTTGCGCGCCGGTGCCGATGCCGCCAGAAGCGACCATGGGTATGCTCAGACGACTCGCGGCCAGCGGCAGAAGAACCAGGTTAGTTATGTCATCTTCGCCGGGGTGTCCAGCGCACTCGAAGCCATCTACACTCACGGCATCGCAGCCAATCTTTTCCGCTTTGATTGAATGACGCACCGAGGTGCATTTGTGGATGACTTTGGCACCGGCTTCTTTGAAGGCCGGCATAAACGCTTCCGGGCTGCGACCAGCGGTTTCGATCACCTTGATACCGCTTTCCAGCGCCGCCTGCACGTACTCTTCATATGGAGGAGGCTCAATCGCCGGCAGAATGGTCAGGTTCACACCAAAAGGTTTGTCGGTCATGTCGCGGCAGCGGGCTATTTCCTTCACCAGGTCTTCCGGAGTGGGTTGCGTGAGTGCCGTTAGAATGCCGAGTCCGCCGGCGTTGGATACAGCGCTGGCCAGCTCGGCCCGGCCGACCCACATCATCCCGCCCTGGATAACCGGGTGCTCGATATTCAGCATTTCCGTAATACGCGTTTTCATGTGTGCTACCTGTACTGTGATCAATGAAGCGGGCAGCGTATCCGGCCGCGGGCTGGCCGCACAATGACAGTCGCTTACAGTTGAATTGACCGCAGCGGTCTATTCATTACCGCATTGGCTGCTCGCCATCGCCGCGGTTACACTGTTGTACCGGATTTGGAGTTAGCAAATGCCAAGAATAAGAATGGGCATGGTCGGTGGTGGAGAGGGTGCATTTATCGGCGCTGTTCACCGGATGGCGGCCGCCCTGGACGGACAGATCGAACTGGTCTGTGGTGCCTTTTCCAGTGATGCAGCGCGTTCTGCCCGTTCCGGTGCAGCCCTGTATCTGCCAGAAGAGCGTGTCTACAGCGACTACCAGACCATGATCGGTGCAGAGTCTGCGCTACCTGCCGATCAGCGCATGCAGTTCGTGGCCATTGTGACACCCAATAACACGCACTTTCCTGTGGCACACGAGGCCCTGCAGCAGGGCTTTCACGTGCTGTCGGATAAGCCCGCGACCTTGTCATTGGACGAGGCCTTGCAGCTGCGCGAACTGGTCAACGAGTCGGGCCTTTTGTATGGACTGACGCACACCTATACCGGTTACCCCCTGGTCAAAGAAGCCCGCGAGCGTGTCGCTGCCGGTGAGCTGGGTGCTATTCGTAAATTGGTGGTGGAATACCCACAGGGTTGGTTGGCTGACCGCCAGGAAGACGAAGACAACAAGCAGGCAGCTTGGCGCCTGGATCCTGCTCAGGGTGGCGTCAGTGCCTGCATGGGCGATATTGGTGTGCACGCGGCCAACCTGGCGGAGTACATCACTGGCCATCGGATTTCAGCATTGTGTTCAGACCTCAGCAGTTTCGTGGATGGTCGCAGTATGGATGATGATGGCTCGATACTGTTGCGCTTCGACAATGGGGCTCGCGGCGTGCTCAGCGCCAGCCAGGTCAGCGTTGGCGAAGAAAATGCCTTGAGCATTAAAGTCTATGGAGAGAAGGGTGGTCTCAGCTGGTGCCAGCAAGAGCCCAATACTCTTTGGCTAAAATGGCCTGATCGTCCGGCCCAGATGCTGTGCACCGGTGGTGGCTATCTGGGCGAACTGGCCGCGTTGAACACGCGCACACCAGCGGGGCACCCGGAGGGTTATATCGAGGCATTCGCCAATATCTATATGGCCTTTGCCGATCAGATTCGAGCCAGGGAGAGTGGCACAACGCCTTCTGCCAGGGGCCTGGATTGTCCGGGCATCGAAGAAGCCGTGCGCGGTATGGCTTTTATTGAGCTGGCAGTGACGGCCAGTGCCAGTGACGTAAAATGGCATCCTTTCAACTCGAACTAGAATAACGGAGAGCAAGATGGCGCAGATGAAAGGTCCGGCCATATACCTGGTACAGTTCGCCCGGGACGAGGCGCCCTTCGACAACCTGGCCAATATCACCCGCTGGGCTGGTAGCCTGGGCTACGAAGGTGTGCAGGTGCCGGTGGAGAACGATTTCATCGATCTAGCCCTTGCCGCAGAGAGTCAGGACTACTGTGACGAGATCAAGGGAATCTGTGCCGAGGGTGGTGTGGAGATTTCCGAGCTAGGCGCGCATCTGTTGGGGCAACTGGTGGCAGTGCACCCGGCCTACGATACCTCCTTTGACGCCTTTGCGCCCGACGAGGTCAGAGGTAATCCAAAAGCCCGCACCGAGTGGGCGACCCAGCAACTGCTGCTGTCTGCCAAGGCCAGCCAGAGATTGGGATTAATCGCCCAGGCGACTTTTTCAGGTGCTTTGCTGTGGCACACGATGTATCCCTGGCCGGCGCGGCCGCCAGGTTTGGTGGAAACAGGGTTTGCAGAGTTGGCAAAACGCTGGCGCCCGATTCTGGACGCCTTTGACGAAGCCGGTGTGGATCTCTGCTACGAAATACACCCCGGAGAAGACCTTCACGACGGCGTGACCTTCGAGCGTTTTCTGGATGCCGTAGACCACCATCCCCGCGCTAATATTCTGTACGACCCCAGTCACTTTGTGCTGCAGCAGTTGGATTACATCCAGTTTATCGATCACTACCACGACCGCATCAAGATGTTTCATGTGAAGGATGCGGAGTTCAATCCCAATGGTAAGTCAGGTATTTATGGTGGCTATCAGGACTGGGTAGATCGCCCGGGTCGCTTCCGCTCTCCTGGGGATGGCCAGGTAGACTTTATGGGCATCTTCAGCCAGTTTGCCCGCTATGGCTACGAGGGCTGGGCAGTGCTGGAGTGGGAATGCTGTCTGAAACACCCCGAAGATGGTGCCGCAGAGGGCGCTCCCTTTATACGCGACCATATTATTCGCACGACAGAGTACGCGTTTGATGACTTTGCCGCCGGAGATGCCGACGAAGCCAGCAACCGGGCGATACTGGGGCTCGAGCCGTAAGTCTGGGGTCAGAGCCTGGGCTCTGACCCCTATACTGAACAGATAAATAAATAGAGTCTTTTTGATGAATGACGCAATTGACCGCCGGCGCCTGTACTACGTCGGCAACCTTTCCATCTTCATGATTGGGCTTGGCTTCGCCGTGCGCGCCAATATTGCTCCCGACCTGCAAGCCGATATCTATGATCAGATCGATCTCGCCAACTCCGCTGCCATGGTGGGTGAGGCTCTGGGTGCAACCTTTACCGGCTTTGCGCTGACCTTATTGTTTGGCA
Organism: Halieaceae bacterium; assembly: GCA_963921335.3. Lineage (GTDB taxonomy): Bacteria > Pseudomonadota > Gammaproteobacteria > Pseudomonadales > Halieaceae > CAWUFC02. The sequence goes on from CAWUFC020000002.1 coordinate 40,444, forward strand.
GTGCCCTGGTCGACCTGGTGGGTATGAAGCGCATGCTGATGTTTTCGGCCCTGGGTTACCTGGGCGGCGGGCTGGGTCTGCTGCTTGCCACGACCATGCCAGTGGGCCCCACCGTCGAAACACTGGTCTTTGCCAGCCTGTTGCTAACCGGGCTGGGCTGGGGGGCGGTGGAGGCTGCTTCAAACCCGATGGTGGCCGCTCTGTATCCGGAGGAGAAAACTCACCGCCTGAATATTCTGCATGCCTGGTGGCCGGCAGGCATTGTGGTCGGGGGCTTGCTGGGAGTGTTGATCAGTAGCCTTGGCTGGGACTGGACGCTCAACCTGTATGTATTGATGGTGCCGGCTGTAGTCATGGCCTGGTTGGTCGCTGGTTCTGCCTTTCCTGTCACGGAGCGGGTGGTCAGTGGCGTTAGCTACATGGAGATGATTCAGGAGCTACTGAAAAGGCCCATGTTCTGGGTGTTCTGGTGCTGCATGTTCCTGACCGCCACCACTGAGCTGGCGCCGGGCCAGTGGGTGAATATATCGCTGTCGAATATTGTCGGCATGCAGGGCATTTTGTTGCTGGTGTACGTCAGCGCTCTGATGTTTGTGGGCCGTCATTTCGCGGGCCCTATCGTTGAGCGTATTTCTTCGGTTGGGCTGTTGTTTGTAGGCTGCCTCGCGGCGGGTGTCGGCTTGTACCTGTTGAGCCTGGCCAACTCTCCCTTGTTGGCTTTTGCTGCTGCGACCATCTGGGGCGCTGGTATCTGTTTCGTCTGGCCTACCATGCTGGCCATTGCCTCGGTGCGCTTCCCGCGTGGTGGCGCTGTCGCGATGGGCCTGATGGGTTTTGCCGGGGGTATGGCGATACAGTTTGTCTTGCCGATCATGGGAGGCATTTTTGATTCTGCCAAAGCTGATGCTGCGGGTGGCGTAGAGCGCCTGGCCACACTCTCAGGTGCGGAACTGGATGCGGTGATTCGTTATGCCTCTGTTGAATCCTTCCAGGCGGTGGCCATTGTGCCCCTGCTGCTGCTGCCTGTGTTTGGTTTGATCTGGTGGTACGACCGCCGTCAGGAAGCGAGTCAGGGCTGATGGATGTTCGTATAGGTATGAATATGCTGTTGTGGGGAACGCAGATTACCCCGCAGCACATCCCGGTCTTTGAGGCGCTGGCTGAGGCCGGCTATGACGGCGTTGAAATACCCCTGGGCGATCAAAGCCAGGCCGAGTTGAAACAGATGGCAGCAGCCTGCGATGGGCTTGGACTGCGTCGCACCGGCTCCGGTTTTGTCGGCCCCGATACCAATCCAATCTCGCCAGATGCAAGCATTCGCGCTGCGGCTGTGGAGAATCTCAAGCAGACCATAGATAAAGCAGCAGTCATCGATGCTGAAATTATTGTTGGCGGTCTGTACCAGGCTCACAAGTACTTTACCGGCCGTGGCGCGACGCAGCAGGAGTGGCAGTGGTCGGCGGATTACCTGCACGAATGCGGTGAATATGCCGCGCAGTTTGATATTAAGCTGGGCCTGGAGTTTCTCAACCGCTTTGAGGTGTTTTTGATCAACACCTCCGCGGACTGCCAGCGTATGGTTGATGAGGTTGGCCTGTCTAACGTGGGTGTGCATTACGATACCCATCACGCCAATATCGAAGATCCAGTGCCCGATCTTGCACTGCAGTCCTGTCGTGAGGGACTCAATCACGTGCATCTTAGCGAGAGCCATCGCGGTACCCTCGGTAGCGGTCAGGTGGACTGGCAGGCCAATTTTGCTGCACTCAAGGCCATTGATTATCAGGGCTGGCTGGTCATTGAAGCTTTCGGTACCCGTGACCCAGAGTTGGCAGCAGCTGCCAACGTCTGGCGCAACGCTTTCGCGTCTGAGCAGGAAGTGTACGAGCAAGGTATTCGTTTTATTCGCGACCACCTGGCCTGAACGCGGCGTAGTGAGCCAAGGGAATGGCGTAGCCGGCCACATTCTTTAATAGCCTGCGAGGCTAATCTGCCTCGCATGAACATTTTACATACAGCGATAGCGACGGTTGTGTTGGGGATTGGCTACGTGTTTGGCGGCTACCTGGCACTGTTGGCAGCCTTTTGTTTCATTGCCGCCGGCATTTTCCAGGCCGGGAAGGTCTTCAGCTAGCCAAATGGCGCACCCGGCACGAATATGGCGTGCCCAGCCATGCAGTTGATTCATTGCCAGTCTTAAGGTGTTCCCTATAGGTAGTACGTAGGGAGACAGGAAATGATTTATATAACGATCGCTTTGGCGCTGGTGTTTGCCGCGCTGTTTGCAGTACTCAAACGCTGGGCCTACAGCCTGCAGATCTTGATCATGTGCGGCGTTCTGGTCGCCTGGTTATTTTTTTGATGGCGAGTTGGAGTAGACGCTGATTACGATGATTGGTGGCGCGCTTTTGTGCCTCAGCTATGCGCTGATGTTGTTGGACATATCAGGTCGCTGGAGCAGTAAGCGGGCGATTAAGCCTGCAGAGTTGGAACCGCAAGATACGGTTGCATCAATTCTTCAGATACCTGCCAGAGGCGCGCGGCCAACTGATCGTCTGTCAGATAGGGAGTGCCCTCCGCAGGATTACAGTCCGCAAAGTAATGCCCGCTAACTCTTTTTAGAGAGGGGCTGGTAGCGACATAGCTTTGAGTCGCAGCGCCAGCCTCTACTGACTTCATAAATGCCCAGCCCAGTACAGCAGCTCCTGCGCGCATATACCAGGGCATGTGTCTGCCCAGGTTGGTGTTGATTACTCCTGGGTGCAGACTATTGGCCGTAGCGTTAGTGCCCTCCAGTCGACGCGCCAGTTCACGTGCACACAGAGCATTCGCCAGTTTGGACTGCCCATAGGCGGAACGCGGCGTGTAGTCTCTTTCTCCGGAGAGGTTGTCGAACTCAATGCCCGCTTCGGGTGCCCAGGCGTGGGCGCCACTGGACAAAATCACGAAGCGGCCTTCTTCAGCAGCGGTCACCGAATCTTGTAGCTGATTGATTAATACAAAATGCCCCAGGTGGTTTACTGCAAACTATTTTTCAATGCCATTGATCTGCTCCAGTTCGGGAAGGGCCATGATGCCCGCGTTGCAGATCAGACCGTCCAGGGGAATGTTCATAGCGCGAATGCTGCTTGCGCAGTTGACCACTGACTCAGGCACGCCTAAATCGAGAAACGCTGGTGTTGTCTCGCCCTCAATGCTGGCACAGGCCTTTTCGGCTTTCTCCTGAGTCCGCGCAATACCAATGACATGTGCGCCGCGCATGGTCAGTACGCGCATGGTCTCATAGCCAAGACCTGAGTTGGCCCCGGTGATCGCATAGGTTTTGCCGCTTAGATCGAGCCCCTCGGTGACCTGCTCGGCGGTAGAATCTTCATCAAAGGGACCCATGGGCGGGTTGTCAGTGACCTGCGCTCGCAGGGCCGCAGGCAGGGCAGACAACAACGCGATAGTGGTGGCATGTTGCACAAATTGACGGCGATTCAGTTGATACATGCTTGGCTCCTTACCCGAACAGGGTATTCAGGAATATCACAAAGATTACGACAGGACAGACGAAACGGATGTAGCCGGGCCAGATTTTCCAGAACAGGCCGTCGGCGACTTCAGGTGCGCCCTTGTGTACCTCTTGCAGTATGCGGTCACGATGCCATAGCCAGCCGCAGAACAGGCAGTACATAAAGCCGAGCAGTGGTTGTGAATACTGCGTGGTGACGGCGACCACCAATCCAAACAGCACATCAAACTTCAGCAATATCATGATGCTGACCACGCCGATCGCCAGGCCAATCAACAGGGCAGCTTTGGGTCTCGGTACATCGTGGGATTCGATGGCGTAGGCCACCGGCACTTCCAGCATGGAGATCGAAGAGGTCAGCGCAGCGATGGTCATGAGCGCAAAGAAAACAACTGACACCACCATGCCCGTGGCACCCATGGTGTCGAACAGGGCGGGCAGCACGGTAAAGATCAGCGTGTCTTCCGAGATCAGTTGGCCGCCGGCAGTGAAGATCTCGACGCCATTGGCCTGCGCCACGTACATGGCAGGCAGCACGAGGAAGCCGGCCAGTACAGCAATAAATATGTCTACCAGCGTCACAATACCGCCGACCGCGGGCAGATTTTCTTTGTCGCTGATGTAAGAGCCGTACACCAGCATGGTGCCAACACCCAGTGACAGTGAGAAAAAGGCGGCACCCAGCGCGCTGATGATGAGGCTGGGTGACAGTACTGCGGAAAAATCTGGTAGCAGGTAAACCTTCAGGCCTTCGCTGGCGCCATCCAGTGTCAGCACATAAATCACCAGTAGCAACAGCATTACGAGCAATATAGGCATCAGTCTTGCTGACCAGCGCTCAATGCCATCGTGAACCCCGCTGCGGATAATCGCGATGGTCAGGCCCAGGAAGATGCCCATAAACAGTAAATTGCGCGGCAGCGCGAAGCTCACCAGCCATTCCGCCAGTGCTGGCTGGCCGGCTAGTTGGGCGATGGCAGAGAGGGCATGACTGATCATCCAGCCGGCGACGATGCCATAGAAGCTGAGTATCAGGCTGGCGACAATGAAACCGACCACGCCGGTGAGTGTACCCAGGCGCCTGCTTTTGGCCCCCGGAGAAATACGCTGTAGTGCATCGACCGCATTGGCGTGCGCGTGGCGACCGATAATTAGCTCCGCCATCAACGCCGGGTAGGCGAGTGAAAAGGCAAGAATCAGGTAAATCAGTAAGAAGGCGCCGCCACCGTTGCTCGCAGCCTGGGTGGGAAAGCCCCAGATATTGCCTAAACCAACCGCGCTGCCCGCGGCGGCCATAATAAATCCAAAGCGGGAGCTGAACTCCCCGCGTGTTGCTGCCATACCTCGGCTTCCTTTTTATTTGGGCAGCAGTGTATCACCCTTGTCATGTGCTATCATGCCGCCGCTTTCACGGCCTGCCTCGGTGGTGAAATTGGTAGACACAGGAGACTTAAAATCTCCCGCTTATTGCAAGCGTGCCGGTTCGATTCCGGCCCGAGGCACCACAGTCCGATATTCGCGCCCATAGGCTGCGAACCCTAGCGCCATTTTCCTTATTAATCAGACAGTTGTATGATGTTGTGAAAAACATCAGGAACTTTTTGGCGTGAAACGATCCCTGTTCAAACTGAGCGCAGCACTTGTAGCCATGCTGCTTGTCAGTATCGCCCAGGCACAGACGGGTTCTTCCAGTGCGGTAGCGCAGCCGCCAAAGCTGGCCGATGTGCAGGCGTTTCTTCAGGAGGTCGACGCTGACACAGATCTAGAAGAGGCGGCCAAGAACGAGCTGATGTCGGTGCTTCGCCAAAGCGAAGCGCAACTTAAGAGCGCCGCTCGCTTCAGAGAGCAGGGCAAGGCCTTTCGCCAGGCTAATCAAACTGCCAGCACACAGGCATCAACAATCAACGCCCGCCTCAAGGCCGTGGTCAGTGAGGGCGGCGAAAGTATTGTCGAGTTTGATAAAACCATGGTGTTGTCTGAATTGGAGAACGATCTTGCCAAGGATAAAGCGCAACTCTCTATAGAGACGTCTCGCCTGTCGGAAATCAAAGAACAATTGCAGGTGGAGTCCACTCGAGCCAAGGACATCCGCACCCGGCAGGCAGAACTTAAAGTGATTGCCGACGAGCTGGCGGCGAAGCCCGCCGAGCTCACCGAGGTGACAGGCAGTAACATGAATAAGGCCCTGCGCTGGTCTTACCTGGCGAGCGTGGATGCCAACAAAGCGGAAACGACCATGCTGGCAGAGGAGTTACTTAGCCAGCCCGGGCGGGTTGAGCTGCTGAAGGCGCAGCAGGACGAAGCCACCTATAACAGTAATCAGGTTCGCGAGCGTATCAAAGCCTATGAGCTCTACGTGATCAAGCTGCGTCAGGACGAGGCCGAGAAGGCTGCCAGTCAGGCAGAGTCGGTAGCCAAGCAGGCGAAGGACAAGCACCCGCTGATCAAGGAGATGGCCAAGGCCAACGCAGAGCTGACAGCCAATTCCAGTAAGGTTACGGCTGACCTAGAGGATATTCGAGCGCAGGAACTCAAAGCACGTGAATTAGCGAAGCGCTACGAAGACGATTTGCAGTCCATTCAGCTGAAGCTGGAGATTGTCGGTATGAGTCAGGCCCTGGGCCAGGTTTTGCGTGAACAGCAAATTCGCCTGCCTCGATCCGCAGCGGAGCTGATGTCAGCCAGTGAGCGCGAGAAACGTATTTCCCTGTCGGGTTTGCGTCAGCTTGAGTATGAAGATGAGCGTCGCAAGATTTCAAACACGCGTGCCTACCTCACCAAGTTGACCGATGGCCTCGGCGAACAGACGATTAATACGATTGAACCTGAGTTGCGCGAACTAACCTTCGCGCGTCGCGATTTGCTCACTTCTGCAATTGATTTGGAAGAAACTTACCTGCGGGCCATGGGTGATCTGGACTTTACTGCTCGGCGCCTTAAAAATTCGGCGGATGACTACAGCAATTTCATTTCTGAGCGCTTGCTGTGGATTCGCTCCTCAGCACCAGTTTCGTTCAGCACTATTCCCGAGCTCACCCGGGAGATGGTGCGGATTTTCAATTTGAAGCAATGGCTGCAGCTGGGTGTGTCGTTCGTCAATAACGCCTTTACTTCCATTTTGTATTTACCGCTGCTGTTCCTGGTGGGCTTGATGCTCTGGGGGCACAAGCGCCTGCTCAAGCTGCTGGACAACACAGGTAAGCACGTGGGTAATGTCGAGCAGGACAAGCTGCGCTATTCCTTCTATGCGTTGGGTATCACGCTGGTCATGGCCCTGAGGTGGCCACTGCTGTTGATTGTGATGGGTTTGCTGGCCGCGGATTCTGACACACAGCCGATGTTGGGCGAGTACGCGTCAGAGGCATTTATCACTTCGGCGGTCTATTTTTATGGTTTTGAGGTGTTACGTTACCTGGTGGTGCCGGAAGGGTTGTTCAGGCGACACTTTCTCTGGGCTGAGAGCACGCTGCAGAGCGTGGCTGTGCAGTTGCGTGCAGTGGAACAGGTCTTTGTTCCCGCGGTAGTGCTGGCCATTATCAGCTCACGGCTTTTTCACGCTGAAGGGGAAAGCTGGTTCAGCGTGCTGATGATCATTATCGCCATGCTGGCGTTACTCCTGTTTTTTGCTCGTCTTCCCAACTTTATGGAAGGGCGTCTGGACACCTTGCTGATTCCAGGGGCCCGACCACTCAGCTCGTTCTGGTCACGGGTGGTTCGAGGCCTATTGATCGCTATTCCCGCACTGCTGATTGTGACGATGTTGCTGGGTTATACCAGTACGGCCGTTGAGTTCCTTGTGCTGCTATTGCAAACGACGGCCCTGTTCAGTGTTGTGCTCATCGCCAACGAGATGGGCATGCGCTGGCTGCGCCTGATGCGACAGCGTTTCATCAAATCTGCGCGGGAAGCCGCTGATGCCGAACAGGCGCGGCGTGAAGCAGAAAGTATTGAGGAAGACGAAGGTCTCGTACATTTTGAAGAGCCGGACCCAGACGTGCTCGACTCCGATGGACGCAAGCTCCTGACCACGATCCTGGCAGTGAGTGCGGTGATCGGTGTCTGGGGAGTCTGGTCAGACGTGTTGCCTGCGCTGGGCATCCTCAATAACGTTGAACTCTGGAGTCAGACAGTAACGTCCGACGGCCAGACAAAAGTGGTGCCGGTAACGCTGGCGGATCTTGGCATCGCTGCGCTGGTTGCGTTCGCTGGCTATGTGGCCCTGCAGCGCGTTCCGGGTATTCTCGAAGTCGTGCTGCGACAGAAGATGGAAATGGCTGCCGGCTCTGTGTATGCCGCACTCACCCTGTTTCGCTATACCTTGATTACCATTCTTACTGTGGTGGTGCTGGGTATCCTTGGCGGAAGTTGGTCCCAGATACAGTGGGCAGTGGCCGCTCTCTCGGTAGGTATTGGCTTTGGCCTGCAGGAGATTGTTGCCAACTTTATCAGTGGCCTGATTATCCTGTTTGAACAGCCCATCCGTGTGGGCGATACCGTGACGGTGGGTAATACCTCCGGCGTGGTTACAAAGATCAGGATGCGTGCAACCACAATTCGGGACTGGGATCGCTTTGAGTTGCTGGTACCCAACAAGGAGTTTGTTACCGGCCGACTGTTGAACTGGTCTTTAACTGATCACATCAACCGCGTGGTGATAGAAGTGGGCGTTGCCTACGGCACCAATCTTAAGGACGCGATGGAGCTGGCGCTCGAGGCAGCTCGCGAGCATCCCGAGGTGATGGACGATCCCGAGCCTTTCGTAACCTTTGATGAGTTCGGCGACAACAGCCTGTTGTTGGTGCTGCGCTGCTACATCAATTCAGTCGATGTGCGCCTTACATCCGCCAGCCAGATTCGTTTGGCGCTGAACGACAAGTTCAATGAGGCGGGCATTGTGGTGTCGTTCCCGCAGCGCGATGTTCACCTGGATACCTCTGGTCCGCTGGAAGTCAGCGTGGTACCGCCGTCAGGAGTTTTGCCAACCAAGTAGCTTGAGGCCTGTGGGTGCCATAATCAGGGCCAAGAGGGTTGTAAACAGTATGTCGGGGCTGATGCCGCGCTCCAACAGCATGGGCTCGGGGACATTGATGCTCACGGTAAGGCCCGCCACCAACACGATAAACATCAGGTTGCGGTGAGCGATTAACCCGGCGATCGTAATCGCCACCAGGGCGATGATCAGGTAGTTTCTCTCGATATTAAACTGGTCCATCAGATTCTGGCCGACATTCACACCGATAGACAACATGACGATCAGAAAAGAGAGATAATAGCGATAGCGTTCCATGTTGCGCCGCTTTATTGTTGTTTGTTGTGCACACTGTAGCGCTGTTATTCTCACCCGGCAATCACTTCAGCAGGAGATACAGACAGTACATGAAGCAAGCCCTGACCAATATGCTCGAAATGCAGCATCGAATGAATACCCGCGTCCACGAAGACTGGATGGCGCAAGGCTTTGAATGGTATCGGGCCGCCTGGATCGAGTGCGGCGAACTGATGGACCACCAGGGCTACAAGTGGTGGAAACAGCAACATGCAGACGTCGAGCAGGTGCAGCTGGAAATTATTGATATCTGGCATTTTGGCATGAGTGCCATTCTTACCGAGGAAGGCGAGGTAGAAGCCAGCGCAAATCGAATCGCTCATGAGCTTGAGGGGTTTGTCGCTGAAGGTTTGGGCGTGCTGGAGGCGACAGAGGCGCTGGCTTGCCATGCCTTGCAGGAGCGTAGTTTTTCGCCTCGTGCATTCTGGGAGTTGATGGTGGCTGCGGGCATCGACTTCGAGCAACTCTACAGCGCTTATGTTGGCAAGAACGTACTCAACTTTTTCCGCCAGGAACACGGTTATAAAGATGGTAGCTACATCAAGCAGTGGCAGGGCCGGGAAGATAACGAGCACCTGGTGGAGTTGGTAGCGGAGCTGGATAGCAATAGCGCTGAGTTTGCCGACAACCTCTATCAGGCTCTGGCCGCACGTTACCAGGAGTGCACCGCCTGAAGCTGCTATGAGTAACGATCAGAACAGACTGTCTACATCGGCCCTTGCCAAGAAACTGGGTATTCCGGTGCAGCAGTTGTTTGCCACGCTCAAGGACTACGGCTGGATACAACGCCATGAGGACAATTGGTTCCTCACCAGCAAAGGCGAGTTTGAAGGTGGCAGCTACCAGGACAGCAAGCGCTATGGGCGCTATATCGTCTGGCCTGAGTCACTGCAGAATCATCGCCTGATTGGTGCCATTGAATCCAATAAGCGCATGACAGCTGCCGGTATGCGCCAGCGCTACCCTGGGCTTGAGCTGCGCCTGATCAACCGTGTGCTGGCAGAGCTGGGACTTCAGCAGCACACCGTGCTGGGCTGGGAGTTGACTGAGTTGGGACAGCGACTAGGTGGCCAACAGCAGGAAAGTGAAAGCAGCGGCGCACTCTATATCACCTGGCCTGAAGACTTTATCAACAACCCCATTTTGCAGCGCGAGCTGGACAAGCTGCTGGTGACGCCGCAAGCCGCCACCGGTCCTGCCGATGACTTGTTCGCGACGCCCGCAGAGACATTACCGGAAGCGATCGACGGCCATCAGCTCAATACCCTGCTCGAATGGCAGGTCTGCAACTGGCTGTACATGGCACAGCTGGCTCACGCTCATTGCCGAGCCCTGCCGGTTGAAGACGAACTCTATGCTGATTTTTACGTGCCGGCCGCTGGTGTCTACATCGAGTGCTGGGAAAAGGAAGAGGGCAAGGAGCGCCTGACGGTCAAACTGCGTAAAAAGGAAGTGTTCAGAGAGCTGCAACTGCCGGTGATTGAACTGAACGCGGGAGATGGTGATCATCTCGACGAACGCCTGGGCAAGGCACTCTTGGAATACGGCGTCAGGGTTTAAAGCGTTGCATCTATGGCCATTGCCAGTTTGATATCTCGCTCAGTAATACCCCCAAGATCATGGCTGACCAGTTCTATCGTTACCCGGTTGTAGACGTTGCTCCACTCCGGATGATGGTCGGCCGTTTCTGCCAACAGCGCGACCCGGCTCATAAATCCAAAAGCTTCTACAAAGTCACCAAACAGGAATTCCCTACACAGTTTGCCTGCGTTTAACTGCCATTCGGGCAGCTCTACGAGCGCGTTTTGCAATGCATCTTCCTCAAGCAATGGCATGGCTACAACTCCTTTTTTACCAGGTGCACGCCGCATTCGGCATGTTGGGTATATGGAAACTGATCAAACAGGGCCAGTTTATCAATGCGATGGGTCCTGCAAATCTGGCTGAGATTGTGATGCAGTGTTTCCGGATTACAGGATATATAGATGATGTGATCGAAGTCGGTGACCAGCTTCTCGGTCAGTGGGTCGAGGCCAGCTCTCGGCGGATCAACAAAAACAGTGCTGAAATTGTAGTCGGTGAGAGGGCGGGCCTCCCGCAAGCGTCTGAATTCTCGTTCACCTTTTAATGCGCTGCATACTTCCTCCGCAGACAGCCGCACCAGTTCAAGGTTTTCAACGCCGTTGACTCTGGCATTATGTCGCGCTGCATTCATGGAGGATTTGGCAACTTCGGTTGCCAATACGCGATCGTAGTATCGGCTTAGCGGCAGGCTGAAGTTGCCATTGCCGCAGTAGAGCTCGAGCAGGTCGCCGCCAATGCCCGCAGCCTGCGCGCAGGCCCAGTTCAGCATGTGACAGTTGACGGCGGCATTGGGCTGGGTGAAGCCCTGTTCGTATTGTCGGTACTCAAAGTCGCCTGCGTTCAGCGCGAGACGCTCGTCCACATAGTCGACGCTTAGCACCTCTTTCTGTTTACGGGATCGGCCGATCAAACGAATATTCAGTGCTTGCTCCAGCTCTTGAGCGGCAGCGACCCACTCAGCGTCGAGACGACGATGATAGATCATGGTCACCAGCAGTTCGCCACTTTGAGTGGACAGGAACTCCACCTGGAACCATTTGCGACGCAGTACTGGCTTGTCTTTCACTTGTGCTAGCAGCTTAGGCATAGCCTGCTGAATGATCTCTGATGCGATATTGAAGTGATCGATCCGTACCGGTGTGCGCGGCTCTGCCGGGTCAAACATGGCATAGAACAGGTCTTCGCCTTCGTGCCAGAGCCTGAACTCCGCGCGCATGCGATAAGCCGAGGAGGGTGACTCGAAGACCTCAGTAGCGGGTGCGCCCAGTGGTGAAAAAAGTGCATTAATCAGCTCGGCTTTGTCCGCCAGCTGCTGATAGTACACTTCTGGGTTAGCCGCGGTAATCAGCATCAGAGGCGATCACGATTCCGTTGTTGCCAGTAATTGCTGGCCAGCTCGCGGGCCTCTTCTTCAGTGCCTGCACGCTCGGTCAAAAACAGTGCAATCGCAGTGGTCTCGATGATCGCCAACTCGCCATAGGTGTCAGGCACCTGCCCGCGCCACAACAGCAGCAGTTGTTCGGCGCTTAGCTCAACCACTGGGGGTCTGTCCTCGAGGCGGCGGCTCCATTGCCCGGTGCTGATGTGGTCACCGCGCAACAGGCTGTAACGGGTGTCAGCTTGAGGCTTAATTTCTACTTCGCCGCCGTCGCCCTTGAATACCAGTGCATGCTGCTGCCCCAGCATGCGGTCTGCCTCCTGGTGCAATACGGCATAGGCAGGATGAAAAATGCTCTGCAGACTGTAAGGCGCGCCTGCGGGGTTAAGCATGCGGGTGAGGGTGTTTACCGGTGAACGCAGGCCCAGCAAGTGCTTCAACTGGATGATGCGTTCCAGTCCGGGCAGCAGGTTGTTCAGTGGTAGCCAGGCGATACCGTGTTGCTGGCTATGGTGCACGGCATTCTGCAAGTTGCCTGAATCAGGTACCCCCAACAGCGACATGCACTGGCCGGTATACAGGCGCTGCGCGGTGTGGCCGCCGCTGCCATGCATGAGAACACTAATGCCATTCTCTGCGAGTAACAGCGCGCTCAGCAGATACCAGGGTTGTTGTGCTTTCTTGCCAGCGTAGCTGGGCCAGTCCAACTGAGGCGGTGGCGCATTGGCTATGTCGGGCAGATGAGCGCGGCAGGCGTCCACAAAACCGGCCAGCTCTTCGGCAGACTCCTCTTTAACACGCAGCAGCATCAGGAAGGCACCTAACTGCAGCTCTTCAACATCACCCCGGAGAATCATGCCGAAAGCCTCGCGAGCCTCGTCGCGGGTCAGGGAGCGGGTGCCAGTTTTGCCTTTGCCGAGGATCCTGACAAAAGGTGCAAAAGGATGCTCTTCGCTCACAGGCAGTTATCCGGTTTGGGTAATCCAGCAATCTTGCTGCCAATTTTGGCCGGGCTGCCGGGGAACAGTTGCAATAAATATATGCTGCGGCCTTTATCCTCACCTAGCTGCTGGCGGGTGTATTTCACCAGTGCGCGCATCGCTGGGGACGATTCAAAGCGCTGGTGATAGTCACGCAACAGGTGAATGATTTCCCAGTGGGCTTCCTCGAGCTCAATGTTCTCCCCGCGCGCAATCTCTACCGCAAGATCCGGGTTCCATTGCTTTAGGTCCAACAGGAAACCTTCTTGATCAAACACGATTAGTACCAGCTCTGGCTGCTGGGATGCGCGATGCTGAGCTCTACCAGCTTTTCATAGCTGATGGCTTCAAAGTCATTCGCCAGTTGCTGCGTCAATCCCCGGGCCGCGAGATCGTCCTGCATGACATAACAGGTGCGGCCACTTTCAACGATGCTGTTTGCGGCATGGCTGTTTGCAACACCCGCATACACCCCATCCTGTAGGAGCACCAGTACGTCGTTTGGTCCCATACTACGCTGGCAGCTTTGCAGGGCATCGCTGTGGTAGGGGCTGGCAAAAACGAGATGCAAACTCATGTCAGCAACTGATAATGCATTCGAAACGCTCAAAAAAGCCGGGTAGTTCTCCGGTTGCTACTGTGCTGACAGGTACAGCCAGTGCGTCTGCGCGGAGACCACGCTGCTCCAGGGAGTGGTTCTCTACATACAGGGTATCGAGGTCGTAGAGTTCAAAGGAGGCCAATAGCTTCTCAATACTTTTGTGATCGATGGCTTGCGGGGCCTGGTCAGCTTTTAGCTGCCAAACACCCTCGTCCATAAACAGCACGCTGATATCGCGATCATACACGGCGGCTGCCAACGCGATCTCCAGACCGCTGCGAGCCAAGTGGCTGCCATAGGGGCTCTGGCGGCAAACCAACAGTGTCGGTGGATTGTTCATTTCAGCAGCCAAAACTCAGCACTCTGTCACATTCGCTGGTCGCTTCGATCAGCAGCCCCAGCCCACCAATCTCAAAGGCCTCCGACAGGTTGGCCGCTGATTTTTGCTGGCGCTTGCTCTCATCCGCATCCAGTACGCCGCGGCGAATGGTCGATGCGGCACAGACGATCAGCTCACAATCGTGCTCACGGCTTAACTGCTGCCAGCGCTGCAGACGGTCGGTTTCATCCTGGGCCGGAGCGGCCAGTTGGTTGGCGTTGTACACCCCTTCATGCATAAAGAAGACGCGAGGCACCTTGTGTCCAGCCTGGAGTGCGGCATCGGCAAACCGCCAGGCGCTATCGGCGCCGCCGGAGCCGAGCGGTGAGCCTAACACCAGTAGCGCAAACTTCACGAATGCTTGCCCATAAACGAAAAGCCCCGGAACAGTGCCGGGGCTTCAGGTGCGCTGGCTGCGACTTTAGTCATCACCACCCAGAGCGGTGAGCAGGTGCAGCAGATGGATAAATAGGTTGTAGATATCCAGATAGAGGGCAACAGTGGCGCGAATGTAGTTGGTTTCGCCGCCATTGATGATACGGCTGGTATCAAACAGGATCAGGCCAGACATAATCATCACAATCGCCGCTGAAATCGTCAGTGACAAAGCGGGAATGCCCAGGAAGATGTTAGCGATGCTGGCCACAATCGCCACCAGCAGGCCGACCATCAGGAAGCCGCCCATATAAGAGAAGTCTTTGCGAGTGGTCAGGGCGTAAGCAGACAGGCCAAAGAAGACCAGCGCGGTGCCGCCAAGCGCCTGCATGACCAGGCCGGGGCCGTTGGGCAGGGCCAGGTAGAAGCTGAGCATGGGGCCGATGGCGGCTCCCATCACGCCGGTGAAGGCAAATACAGCAACCAGGCCTTTGCTGCTGTCAGCAGTCGCGTTAACAACGAACAACAGACCCAGGCCAACCAGGCTGAGTACCAGGCCCATGCCATGGCTCAGGCCCATAGCCATTGAGATGCCTGCAGTGACACAGCTGAACAGCAGGGTCATGCCCAACAGCAAATAGGTGTTCTTCAGCACCTTGTTGGTGGACAGGGCAGAATCCAGTCCAGCCACTTCGGCGTTGTACAGGGTTTTCTCTTGCATCTGTTGCATCAGTTACTCCACAAATACGGCCCGCAACGGGCATTCATCATGTCTCCATAATAAGGGCGGCGGGAATAAAATCAAGGTGCTTGCAGCCCTTTAACCACGAGGCTTTGGACGAAAATCACACACGTCGTTGGTGAAATATCGCACTAAAAGAAACTTATGATTATATTTTTGGTGGGGTACGGGCAGACCGCTGGGTAAGCGCTGCTGGCAGCGCCGTGCAGGTAGCTCCCGGGAGGCAATACCCTCTGCCTCTGCCACTGCAGCTCTCGCAGTCAGGAAATCATGGTGTTGATACAGTGTTTGGCGATAACTGCCGCCCTGGATCAGCCCCGCGAGCAGAACTGTTGCAAGACCCGCATAGACGTATCCTGGCTGCCAGCGCTTATTGGCCCAGTTCAGCACCAACAGCAGAGCGCAGAGTAGTAACAGCACCTCACCGAGTAGCCAGTAGCGATGACCGGGTATGGCGATCCAGCCAGCATGGTCTGCTCGTTGCGTGATCACCGCTAGCAGGGTCAGTGTGTTCACTGTCCATGCAAATATGGCCAGTTTGCGCAGGGATGTGTCGCTCCGCAGCGCCCAGACCGTGGTGGCACCGATAAACAGGTAGCCGAGTAGGGTGAGTGAAAAGGAGTGGCTGAGGTAATCAGCATTGCCACCCAGGACGCCCGGCAGTGAGTAGCGCGCCAGGCTTTTGAAAAACACCGCCAGTTGCAAAAGCAGATCCTGCTTACCGGCCCCCTCGATGTTGTTGCCAGCGTGGTCCCACTCACCGAGTTCACTCCAGATTGTGAGGATCAGTCCTGCGGCCAGTAACAGGAAGATCACCCAATTGACCCAGCTATCCGGTGCGTAGCGCGACAGAGATGCCGTAATGAGGAATGCTACGGCCAGGATCAATGCTTCCGGCCCAGCGAACAGTGCGCAGGCGACGCTGGCCAGGGCGGCAAGGCAATAATCTCTCGCGACCTTTGGCCCGGGTTGCAGCAGTAATCTGGCCAGAAACAGGCAGGCGCATATGGCCGGCAGCAGGTGAAATGCTGAGGGCAACCACTCGATCGTACTGTACATCAGCGGGTAGCTGATGATGATGCCAGCGGCTAACAGCCCCGCCAGGCCGTTCACATTGCGTTTACTGGCTATCCAGTAGAGCAGGGCGCCAGCCAGCCCCATCCAGACAGAACAGATGAGTAACGCACGAGAAAATAAGGGACCATTGTCTGAGATCACCAGCAGATAGAGAGCTCTGTAGCCCGGGGCATAGCCTCGCTCAAAGACCGGTTCCGGTAAGGACGCCCAGCCCAGATCGTAGGCAAAGAACAGATTGACGAAATCGTCCTTGAAAAACCAGACGCTGCTCATCTGCCAGGCGCACCAGATCAAGGCCAATATAGCGGCAATCAGGCAGGTGCTGAAAGTGGAGAGCCTGGGTGCATTAGCTTCTGACATTCAGCAATGATCGCAAAATTTTGCGGGAGGGGTATAGGGCCTGGCTTTATTAGAGTGAGGGTGGTATTCACTCGCGGGGCCAGGGATTCACCATAACGCACCAGGGATTGATCTTAGTGGGCCAGGGATTCACCATAACCCGCCAGGGATTGATCTCAGCGCGGTTGCCTCCCGCGCTGAGACCCTGCGGGCATCGACCGCTTTGCGGCGATGTCCAAAACGCTCCTATGGTCGCGTTTTGTCGAACCCACGGATTCGAACAAATCTTTGCACAACTGTTTAAACGAAAAAGGCCTCGCTGGTGCGAGGCCTTTTTCGTTTAAATGGCGGTGGGCCAGGGATTCGAACCCCGGGACGGGATGAACCGTCAACGGTTTTCAAGACCGCCGCTTTCGACCACTCAGCCAGCCCACCGGAAAGAAGCGGGATTATACAGTTCTATAATCCCGATACAAGTTTTAGCTACCTTCTGCTGATGCCGCAGCCCGCGTATTACGTGGGTCGTTGGCCGCACGAGGTGGTTTGGGGCGAACCTGAACCACAGGTGCGGCCACTTCACCGCTAAACAGCTGCGGATGATCGGTGCTGATCTCAACATTGGTCACCGGCTTGGGTTGCTCGCGCGGGTCATTGAGAGCGCGACCAGCATCGGTGACACCTGAGGTATCAACTGCAGTCTCGACAACGGGCTCCGGTTCGGTAGCGGGTTGGGGCTCGGCAGCGACAGCCGGCTCAATTGTCGGCTCAGGCTCAACAATCGGGGCTGCTTGCGCCACCGGCTCTTCTGCCACAACTTCCACAATAGATTCGGGAGTTACTGCCGGCTCAGCCGCAATTTCTGCCGTAGTCTCTACCGTAGGTTCTGGAGCAGTTTGCTCAGTAGTGGCTGCTACGGCTGGTTCGGGCTGTGCTGCTTCAGGAGCCGGAGCCGGAGCCGGAGCAGGTGCTTGTGCTACTGCATCAGCAGTTTCAGTTGCCGCTTCATTAGATGCGGCTTGCTCGGGGCGATTGCCGCGGCGACGACGACGGGGCTGACCCTCACCGCGCTGATCTGCCGGGCGCTTGCGCGGACGATCCTGGCGCTGTTCAGAAGCCTCCTGGGCATTGTCCTGCTGAGCGGTCTCATCTTTGCGGCGCTCATCGCGATTGCGATCGTTGCGGCGGTTGCGATCGCGACCACGGCCTTTGCCTTCCTCGTTGCGTTCCTGCTTTTGCTGGCGATTGTCCTGCTGCTTGTCATCGCGCTGCTGTTCGTTGCGCTCGCCATTTTCGTTGTTGCGATTGCGGTTACGATTCCGGTTGCGGTTTCTGTTGCGGTTACGGTTACGACCGCCGCCTTCGCCGCGGGCGCGATTACCTTCGCTCTTTTTCTTGTTCTGCTGTTGCTTGGGCGCTTCTTCTTCCTTGCCAAACAGGAAGCCCAGTATTTTTGACAGCAGACTTTGCTTTTTCGGTTCCGGTTTGCGCTTGCGATTGCGGGAGGGCTTCTTGGCCGCAGGTGCAGCTTCAGCCGGGGCGGCAGCTGGGGCGGGTGCAGGAGGTGCTATGCCCTTAACAGCTGCTTCCTGCAGGGGCACGTCTGCTGTGGCCGCCTCGGTGACCTGTTCCTCTTCCTGAGGCTGGATATCAATCCCAAACGACAAGTCGGTGCGCTCTTCAATTTCATTGTCGCGCAGGCGCTCAACTTCGAAATGGGGTGTTTCCATGTTCGGGTTGGGTACAACGATCAGGCGAACCTTGGTCAGCTCTTCGATCTCGGTCAGTGCGGTACGCTTCTCGTTCAGCAGATAGGCTGATACCGGTACCGGCACGATCGCGCGCACTTCGGCCGATCGATCCTTGATGGCCTCTTCTTCCAGCAGGCGCAAGATCGACAGTGCCAGTGACTTGGTGTCGCGAATGGTGCCCTGGCCGCTACAGCGGGGGCAGGGGATAGCACTGGTTTCGCCCAGTGATGGGCGCAGGCGCTGGCGTGACATCTCCAGCAGGCCAAAGCGGGAAATGCGGCCCACCTGAACCCGGGCCCGATCAATCTTCAGGGCATCGCGCATGCGGTTTTCCACCGCGCGCTGATTGCGAGCTGCCAGCATATCGATAAAGTCGATCACCACCAGGCCGCCCATGTCGCGCAGGCGAAGCTGACGGGCGATTTCGTCGGCGGCTTCCAGGTTGGTATTGGTGGCTGTCTCTTCGATATCGCCACCGCGGGTCGCGCGAGCAGAGTTAATATCGATGGACACCAGGGCCTCGGTGGGGTCGATGACGATGGAGCCACCAGAGGGCAGTCGAACCTCGCGTTGGAAGGCTGTTTCGATCTGGCTTTCGATCTGGAAGCGATTGAACATGGGGATGGAATCTTCGTACAGCTTGATGCGGCTTTTTAGCTGCGGCATCACATGGGATACGAAATCCAGGGCCAACTTATAAGCTTCGGGTGAGTCAATCAGAACCTGGTCAATGTCGTCACGCAGGTAGTCCCGAATGGCGCGGATAATGACGTTGCTTTCCTGCAGCAGCAGGGAAGGAGCCTTTTCTTCCTTATTGGCCTGGGTCACTGCTTCCCACAGCTGTACCTGGTAATCCAGGTCCCACTGCAGTTCTTCGCTGGTGCGGCCAATGCCGGCGGTGCGCACGATCACGCCCATGCCGTTAGGAATTTCCACGCCGTTGAGCGCTTCGCGCAATTGTGTACGGTCGTCGCCTTCAATGCGGCGGCTGATGCCTCCGGCGCGCGGGTTGTTGGGCATCAATACCAGATAGCGCCCGGCCAGGCTGATAAATGTGGTGAGAGCGGCGCCTTTATTGCCGCGTTCTTCTTTTTCCACCTGCACGATGACCTCGGTGCCTTCCTTGACGAGATCCTTGATCTTCATCCGGCCTTCGCCTTCGGAGGGCTTCTTGGTGAAGTATTCGCGGGCGATTTCTTTCATCGGGAGGAAGCCGTGACGCTCCGCGCCAAAGTCGACAAATGCCGCTTCGAGGCTGGCTTCTACCCGGGTGATTTTGCCTTTGTAGATATTTGATTTCTTTTGAACCCGGGTACGGTTTTCTATATCCAGGTCATAAAGTCGCTGGCCATCGACCAGGGCTACGCGCAACTCCTCAGGTTGAGTTGCATTGATTAACATCTTTTTCATGTGTACCACTTACATTTGTGGCACAGAGGGTGGGGCACTCAGAGTCAGGCTATTCGAAAAGCCTCGAATTTCCTGGGTTTAACGACTATTTGTAGTGATCAAACCTAAGTTCATTTGCAATCTGCCAGAGCGCGTTTCACAGAACAACGCAGCTTCTTGTTTTGCTATTTGCTTCCTGGTCGCCGCAGCAGTCGATCTGTTGCGCGACATAAAACTGATTCTGTAGTGCCGACAGCCCATGCTGTGCGGTTATCATCTGTGCCTGCCATTTTGTTTGGCGGCACTGCCAAAAACGAGTATGTTGTGACCCGCCGTCGCCAGATGCTTGTGGCGATCTTCGTTCCGCCAAACATTAATGGTTAACTCGTTAACGATTAATTGGTCAGAACGATCCGTAATTCGGATCACGCGCGGCGACTATAGCAGTATTTACTAAGTCCTTCAATTATAAACATTTTATGAGTCAGGTCCGTTTTCTGGAAGTCACCGCCGAGCATGCCGGGCAGCGCCTGGACAACTACCTTCAGCGGGAGCTCAAGGGAGTGCCAAAGACCCGCCTCTACCGCGCCCTGCGCAAGGGTGAGATCAGGGTAAACAAGGGGCGGGTTAAGGCCGATTACCGTCTTCGGGCGGGTGATTCTGTGCGCATACCGCCAATCAGGGTAGGTGAGCGGCAGCCACTGCAGAGTGTCCCCGAGCGCTGGCAGAATCTCGAGGTACTCTATGAGGACGCCGGGTTGCTGGTGATTAATAAGCCTTCTGGCCTGGCGGTCCATGGCGGCAGCGGTATTCGGGCGGGGCTCATCGAGTGCCTCCGCCTGCTGCGCCCCGAAGACCGCTATCTGGAGCTGGTGCACCGTCTGGACAGGGATACTTCGGGGTGCATCCTGGTGGCGAAGAAGTCCTCAATTCTGAAAGAGCTGCATCGGCAGCTGCGTGGGGACGAGGTAGACAAGCGTTACCTGGCCCTGGTGACTGGCAGTTGGCCAAGGCAGCGCAGTTTTGTCGATGCCCCGTTGCAAAAAAACACACTGCAGTCGGGTGAGCGGATGGTGCGGGTCGACAAAGAAGGGCGCCGTGCACGTACCGATTTCAGGGTGGTCGAGCGCTATCCCGCACACACCTTGATAGAGGCCAAGCCGATTACCGGGCGAACCCATCAAATCCGGGTGCATGCCCAGCACGCGGGTCACCCCCTGTGTGGCGATGAAAAGTATGCGCGCAAAGAGCAATTGCAGTATGACCAGCGCCAAGGCTTGTCCCGGCTCTTCCTTCACGCTGCAAGTTTGAATTTCACACTGCCTGAAAAGGGGCGGATTGAGGTTGCCGCGAGCCTGCCACAAGACCTCGAAAGTTATCTAGATAAAGTCCATAAGTGATTGTATATGCTGGTTATATTTGATTGGGATGGCACCCTTTGTGATTCTGCAGCACGGATTGTGGCCGCCATGCAGGCCGCCGCGATAGAGGTTGATTTGCCGCGCCCCTCTGAGGCGGCTGTGGTCAACATCATTGGTCTGGGCCTGCACGAAGCGGTAGAGCGGATATTTCCGGATTTGGGCTCAGCGCGTTACGAGCCCCTGAAACAGGCCTATTCACATCACTTTCGCGAATTGGACGAGGTGCCGAGCCCGCTGTATCCGGGGGCCATGGAAACCATGGGGCAGTTAAAACAGTCTGGATACCGGCTGGCTGTCGCCACGGGCAAGAGCCGCAACGGTCTGGATCGGGTGTTAGCTGGCCATGATCTGGCCGATTTCTTTGATGCCAGTCGCTGTGCGGATGAAACACGCTCAAAGCCCCACCCGCTGATGCTTCACGAACTGTTGGAGGAGCTCAGTTGCGCGGCGCAGGACGCGGTTATGGTTGGCGATACTGAATATGACCTGGCAATGGCTGTGGCAGCAGATATGCCCAGTGTGGGTGTCAGCTATGGTTCCCACTCGCGGGAGAGATTGCTACAGCACTCACCGCTGGCGGTGATCGACAGCCTCCCGGAGTTACTGTCAGCGCTGGGCTGAGGCGAGGGGATCGATGCCCGCTTCACGCAAGCCGCGGCACAGAGCGATTAAGGGCAGTCCCTCCAGGGCGGTGGGATCGTCGCCTTTCATGCTCTCAAACAGGCTGGTCCCCAGGCTTTCCC
Organism: Halieaceae bacterium; assembly: GCA_963921335.3. Classification (GTDB taxonomy): domain Bacteria; phylum Pseudomonadota; class Gammaproteobacteria; order Pseudomonadales; family Halieaceae; genus CAWUFC02. The sequence continues at coordinate 62,040 of CAWUFC020000002.1, forward strand.
ATTTAAAGCTGCCGGCGCAATCCAGGGGTTGGTCCAGCGCCACATAGTTTTCGATCTCCCTGGCATTCAGTGATCTGAATGTCACTTCGTAAGGAGCCAGGTGCTGCCACTGCCAATGATCAGGTCCGAGCAGGCACATGGAAGTGTAAAAACGGACGGTGCGCCCACTGCAGGCCGCTAACTGTGCGCATGCGCGCTCGCTGGTGCCGGGCTTTCCAAGCACCTCGCCATCGAGTTCGGCGACCTGATCGCCGCCCAGCACCAGTGCCTGCGGTATATGTTGAGCCACTGCGCTGGCTTTTTCGAAGCCGAGACGTCTGGCCAGCGCGGCGGGAGCTTCGTCCGGCAGGGGAGTTTCGTCACAGCCGGGTGCTTCGCAGCGAAAGGGAAGCCTGAGTCGGGACAGCAGGTTTTTCCGGTATTTTGAAGTGGAGGCAAGAATCAGTTCCGGCATGGGCCCATATTAATCGAAGCTGCTGTATTTAAAAGATTTTTTTGACATCCGGGCAAACCGCCCCTATGATTGCGCGCCTATGTTGAGCGAGCCCCTTCCGACGACCCTGGATGTTCGAAAAGCGGCTGCTCGCCAGGCGGTTGTAGAGGGCTATATTGAGCTCGAAAAACTACCCCGGCTTGGCGAGATGCTGGCCTCCAGAGAAGGGCGGATAGAGGTGTACTGCGAGTTTCACCGGGATGAAGAATACCGGTCGATCCTGGCAATTCGAACCAGCGCGAAACTGCAGGTGCAGTGTCAGCGCTGTCTCGAGCCGATGGCAGTCACTATCGCCACCGACAATGAGCTGGCAGTTGTCCCGGATGACGACAGGGCCAAGCAATTGCCGGGGCGGCTGGATCCGCTGGTGTTGGAAGGGGAAGAGTGCGAACTGTGGGCGGTTGCTGAGGACGAATTGATCCTTGGGTTGCCTATCGTGAATTACCACGACAGTGCGGACTGTAAGCAAATTTTGGATAATTACTCGGATCCGGTCGTCGCCGACGAACCGAGCCGGGAAAACCCGTTTAAGGTGCTGGAGCAGTTGAAATCCAGCCAGGAAAACCAGGAGTTTTAAAATGGCAGTACAGCAGAACAAAAAGACGCGGTCCCGTCGTGGTATGCGTCGTTCGCACGATTCCCTGACCGGATCGACTTTGTCAGTGGATCAGACCACTGGTGAAACCCATCGCCGTCACCATGTCACGGCAGATGGTTTCTATCGCGGTCGCAAGGTTGTAGAGAGCAGCGACGACGAATAAGTCCTGGCTGTGTCGATTCGCCTAGCAGTCGATTTAATGAGCGGAGACCACGGTCTCCGCAGCTCCCTCCCAGCCTGTCTCCGTTTACTGGAGTCCTATCCCCAAACTAATCTGACCCTTGTGGGTGACCGCAATGCTGTTGAAGCGGCATTGGGTGATGCTGTGCTCGCGAGAGTCAGCCTGGTGGATGTGGCGCAAGCGTTGTCTATGGATGTGGAGCTGGGTGCTGCATTGCGGCAGCGCGACGGGGAGAACTCCCTGCAAGCTGCGTTGGCGGAGCTTGTTGAGGGGCGCGCCCAGGCACTCGTGAGTGCCGGCCCTACCGGGGCGATGATGGCGCTGGCCAGGCGTGAACTGGGCATGCAGGTTGGTATTCATCGGCCAGCCCTGTGCGCCCCGGTTCCAGGCCCCAGGGGTTTCAGCCTGATGCTGGACCTGGGTGCCAATGTGGACTGCACTGCTGAGCAATTGCTTGAATTTGCCCGTTTGGGCTGTGCCCATTTCAGTCAGTTACAACCGGGATCTGAGCCCCGGGTGGCGCTGCTGAGTAACGGTACAGAGGAAGGTAAAGGCAACGCCCAGGTCAGGGCGGCGACCGAGATGTTTGCGGCGATGAGTGCCTTTAACTATATCGGGCAGATTGAAGCGGATGCGCTGCTGTTTAACACCGCCGATGTGATAGTTTGCGATGGCTTTGCCGGCAATATCGCTCTTAAAGCCATGGAGGGTACGGCGCGCTACATTACTGAGCGTGGTCATAGTGAAGCCCTCGCCGAGCTGAGCGCCTGGGGTGACCCGGAGCAGCACAACGGCGCATTAATGCTGGGTCTTGAGGGCCTTGTGGTAAAAAGTCATGGTGGCGCGGGTCCCGATGGCTTCTTCGCCGCTCTGGAGATGGCACAACGGAGTCTGACTGACTCGGCTTAACAGGAATGGATTGAATACTATGAGTAACGAACACATTGCATTTGTATTTCCCGGTCAGGGCTCGCAGCAGGTCGGCATGCTGGCTGAGGCCGCCGCTGCACATTCATCGGTGGGCCAGACCTTTGAAGAGGCATCCGATGCTCTGGGTTACGACATGTGGGACCTGGTGCAGAACGGTGAGCAGGAGCAGCTGAACCTTACAGAGACCACTCAGCCCGTTTTGCTCACAAGCAGTGTCGCCCTGTGGCGCAGTTGGTGCGCTGCCGGCGGCACCCAGCCCGGCGTCATGGCAGGTCACAGCCTGGGTGAGTTCTCTGCTTTGGTGTGTGCGGGTGCCATCGAATTTGCGGATGCGGTCAAGCTGGTGCAGCAACGTGGCGCCGCCATGCAGTCTGCGGTTCCGGTGGGCGAGGGTGCTATGGCCGCGATCATTGGCCTTGAAGATGGCGCTATCAATAGTGCCTGTGAACAGGCTGCCGCTGATACTGGCGAGGTGGTCGCCGCAGTAAACTACAATTCGCCCGGCCAGGTCGTAATTGCCGGCAAAGCAGGTGCCGTGGATAAAGCCATAGAGCTGTGTAAAGAGGCAGGTGCCAAGCGCGCCATGCCGCTGCCCGTTAGCGCGCCTTTCCATACCGCATTGATGAAGCCCGCCGGTGATAAGCTTGAAGAAGTGTTATCGAAGATGGCGGTTAGCGCTCCTGAGATTCCCGTCGTACACAATGTTCACGCGGACACAGAGGCTGATCCCGCGCGTATTCGCGAGTTGCTGGTGGAGCAGATCTACAGTCCGGTGCAGTGGACCGCCTGTGTTCAGCGAATGGCTGGCATGGGTGTTAATCAGCTGGTTGAGTGTGGGCCAGGGAAGGTGTTGAGCGGACTCAATCGTCGTATCGACAAGTCTCTGAGCAGCTTCAATATTGAGAAGCCCGATGATTTCAGCGCCGCACTCGCGGACCTGCAGATCTAACAGGAGGAAGCAGGCATGTCAGAACAGGAACAAAAAGTAGCACTGGTCACCGGCGCCAGCAGGGGCATCGGCCGCAGCATTGCAGAGCGACTCGCAGCTGACGGGTTCACCGTTGTGGGTACTGCAACCAGTGACGGTGGCGCCACCTCGATTTCAGAGTATCTATCAGCAGCTGGTAACGGCGGCTGCGGCATGGTACTGAAGGTCGAGGATCAGGATTCAGTAGCGGCGGTGATCAAGGACGTGGGCGAGCGCTTTGCCGCACCCGCTGTGTTGGTTAACAACGCAGGCATTACCCGAGACAACATACTCATGCGCATGAAAGAAGATGAGTGGAGCGATGTCATCGATACCAATCTTTCCTCTTTATACAAGGTCAGCAAAGCCTGCCTGCGTGGCATGACCAAGGCGCGTTGGGGCCGCATCATCAATATCACTTCGGTGGTTGGTTCCATGGGAAATATGGGCCAGAGCAACTACGCGGCGACTAAAGCCGGTGCGGAAGGTTTCAGTCGCGCTCTGGCGCGGGAGCTGGGCAGCCGCGCAATCACCGTTAATTGTGTTGCGCCGGGCTTCATTGACACGGACATGACCCGGGAGTTGTCGGAGGAGCAACGTGAGTTGATGCAGCAGCAAATCCCGCTAGGCCGCCTTGGCGCCAGCGAAGAGGTGGCTGCCGCGGTCGCCTTTCTAGCTTCGGAACAGGCAGGCTATATTACGGGTGAAACGCTGCATATTAATGGCGGCATGTATATGGCCTAAGTATTTGATAAATATACACAAAGAAAAAAGATATTCCTGTTTGTAAAAACAGAGTAAAATGCGGCCCGAACCGCATCCAAACCGGTTTATTTCGTATCAATAGGAGCTAAACAAAACCATGAGCAGCATTGAAGAGCGCGTCAAAAAAATCGTCGCAGAACAATTGGGCGTTAAAGAAGAGGAAGTACAGGCCTCGGCCTCCTTTGTCGAGGATCTGGGTGCAGACTCACTGGATACCGTTGAATTGGTTATGGCTCTGGAAGAGGAATTCGAAACTGAAATTCCTGACGAAGAAGCTGAGAAAATCACGACTGTTCAACTGGCGATTGACTACATCAATACCAATCTCGCCTGATTCTCACTTCAGTCAGTCCAGTAAGGCCGTTTCTATTGCAAAATAGAGCGGCTTTTCTGTATCTAGAAGCTGCACAGGGAAGATTTGAGGAGTAGATGGTGTCTCGCAGACGGGTAGTAGTGACAGGCCTGGGTATGGTCACCCCGGTCGGTAACACAGTAGCGGATACCTGGCAGAATATTCTGGCAGGGCAAAGCGGTGTCTCCAATATCGACTTGTTCGATGTGTCGGCCTATACCACGCGATTCAGCGCTAATGTCAAGGGATTCGACAGTTCTGACTATCTGGCCGCCAAAGAGGCGCGCAAGCTCGATACCTTTGTTCAATACGGTATGGTGGCCGGCATGCAGGCCATGAATGATGCTGGCCTGGAAGTCACCGAAGAAAATGCGCCCCGCATAGGTGCCGCAATTGGTTCCGGCATCGGCGGTATCGGCCAGATCGAGAAGAACAAAGAGATCGTTCGTACCTCGGGCCCCCGCAAAATTTCTCCGTTCTTTGTACCGGGCTCTATCATCAATATGATTGCCGGAAACCTGTCGATTAAATACGGTTTCCAAGGGCCGAATCTGGCCATGGTCACCGCTTGTACCTCAGGTACGCACAATATCGGTATCGGGGCTCAATTGATCGAACGAGGCGATGTTGACGCCATGATTGTCGGCGGCGCAGAGATGGCAACCACCGAGGTCGGCCTGGGTGGTTTTGCAGCAGCACGCGCATTGTCGACTCGTAACGATGATCCCCAGGCCGCCAGTCGCCCCTGGGATGTAGATCGCGACGGTTTCGTGCTCGGAGACGGCGCCGGAGTTCTGGTGCTTGAGGAATACGAGTTTGCAAAAGCCCGAGGCGCTGAAATTTACTGCGAGCTGATCGGATTCGGTATGAGCGGCGACGCCTACCACATGACCTCTCCACCAGAGGATGGCCGCGGTGCCGCGCTGTCCATGAACAACGCACTGCGAGACGCTGGTGTTAATGGTGAGGACATCAATTACATCAATGCTCACGGCACATCCACCCCGGCCGGCGATAAGGCCGAAAGCCAGGCGGTGAAAACCGTCATGGGCGCTGGTGCCGACAAAGTAGCGGTATCATCTACCAAGTCTATGATCGGCCACCTTTTGGGTGCCGCCGGCGCAGTGGAAGCCATCTTTACCGTGCTTGCCATGCGCGATCAGGTGGCTCCACCCACCATCAATCTCGATCAGCCCGACGAAGGCTGTGATCTCAACTTCGTGCCACATACCGCCCAGGAAATGGCGATCCGCTATGCTTTGTCCAATTCCTTCGGTTTCGGTGGCACCAACGGCAGTCTGCTGTTTGCGACCATGGACTAACAGCGCTGCGAATGGCGGCGCTGGCATCTTTTGTAAACGGACACCTCACTGACAGCCTGCCTCTGTCTGACAGGGGCCTGGCTTACGGTGATGGGCTATTTGAAACCATCCGCTGCTTCGGCGGGCAATGCCTGCTGCATGACTATCATATGCAGCGTCTTATCACTGGCTTAAACACGCTGGGCATTGATGTCGAGCACGAGCTGATACAGCAATCACTGCAACAGGCCCTGCAATACCTGGAACAACAGGCTTGCCATGAGGCCGTGATGAAGATGATTGTCACGCGAGGGTGTAATCAGCGTCGGGTATCGCCCGGGGGCTACGGCGATCAAGCCGGCAACGCAACTATTCTGGTTCAGCTGGCCGATGCGCCGTTTGCACTGCACCACACGCCACACACCGCAATCGCAGGCGTTTGCGATATTCGGTTGGCGGTGCAGCCAGCACTGGGCGGCCTCAAGCACCTCAACCGGCTTGAGCAGGTTCTGGCCTCGCGGGAGGTGCAGGCTCGCGGTTGGGACAATGGCATTCTTCTGGACACACGGGGTCACCTGAATTCCTGCGTCAATGGCAATCTGTTCTGGGTTAATAATGGCCGTCTCTACACACCTGAGATTAAGAACGCCGGTATCGCCGGCACCCTGCGTCGATTAGTGATTGAGGTGCTTGCGCCTGCGCGAGGCGTGGTGGTAGAAACAGTCAGCACAACAGCGGCGATATTGAGTGATGCAGAAGAACTGTTTATGACGAGTGCGGTAGTGGGGATCCAGAGCCTCAATCTGGAGGGCAGTGGTACGGTCCACGGCGCAATGGCCGCTGCATTGCGAGAGCAATACCTGCAGGAGGTCAGCGCATGAGAACGCGCACTATTGTATTTTGCCTGTTGGTCCTGGCTGCCGGCACTTTGGCAGCTTCTGCCAGAGAGTGGTGGCTGCAGCCCTTCGAAGGTCAACAGGGTCTGGTACTACAGGTTAATCCGGGTGCCTCACTGGCATCGGTGGCGCTTGAGTTGGAAAACGCCGGTGCACTGAGATACGGACAGCTATGGCGTTTCATGGCGCGGTTTATGGGTCAGGATGGGCAGATCAAGCAGGGGGAATACCTGATCACCGCCAACCAGTCCCCGCGCAATATCCTCGAACGGCTGGTTTCGGGTGAAGTGGTTCAATACGCCATCACGCTGCCGGAGGGCATTACGCTGGCGCAGGCGATAAACCTGATACAGGCAGAGCCGCGTTTGACCCGGGAGTTAAATGGCCCGAGGGACCAGCGTCTACTCGATCTGGTCAGCCCGCAAACTTCTGCCGAGGGCATGTTCTTTCCGGATACTTACCAGTTCAGTCGCGGAGATAGCGATTTGTCGCTGCTGCGGCGAGCTCACCAGCGCATGCAAGCAGCAGTGAATGAGGTCTGGGCTGCACGTGCAGAGAGCTCGATATTAGAAAGTCCTTACCAGGCCGTGATCCTCGCCTCTATTGTAGAGAAGGAAACGGGGCTCGGTTCTGAGCGGCCCACGATCGCGGGGGTGTTTACACGCCGCCTGCAAGCGGGCATGCGGCTGCAAACTGACCCCACCGTGATTTACGGCCTGGGCGCCGGTTTTGATGGCAATCTCAGGCGCAGTCATCTCGCCGATGCAGATAACCCCTACAACAGTTACCGCCATCACGGATTGCCACCCACACCGATCGCTTTGGTCGGGCGCGCCGCGCTGGAAGCGGCAGTCAATCCAGAGGCGGGTACCAGTTTTTATTTTGTCGCTCGGGGCGATGGAAGCCATCAGTTCAGTGACACCCTGGAGGAGCATCAGCAGGCGGTGCGTCGCTATCAGCTTAAGTGTCGGGAAGACTATCGCTCTTCGCCGCCAGCGGGTGCTCATTGATGTCGGATCGGGGCAGATTCATCACCCTGGAAGGGGGCGAGGGTGTTGGCAAGTCAACTAACCTGGCCGTGATAGAGGACTGGCTGCAGCAGCAGCGAATCGACTATCTGGTAACCAGGGAACCCGGTGGCACTCCTTTCGCCGAGGAAGTGCGCGAGTTATTGCTGCAGCCCCGGGATGAGGAGCTAGCCTCAAACAGTGAATTGTTGTTGATGTTTGCGGCTCGCGCCCAGCACCTCGATCAAGTCATCGAGCCTGCTCTTGCGGCTGGCCGTTGGGTATTGTGTGACCGATTTACCGATGCCACCTACGCTTACCAGGGCGGCGGTCGCGGCTTGCCCATGGCAGATATCGCCACTCTCGAACAACTTGTGCAAGGCCCTCTGCGGCCGGACCTTACCTTGCTGCTGGATGCGCCGGTAGAGGTGGGTATGGCGCGTGCCAGCAAGCGCGGCGAACTGGATCGATTTGAGCAGGAGAAAGTCGTATTTTTTGAGAAGGTTCGGGAGACCTATCTGGCCCGCGCTCTGGCTGAACCGGATCGATTCAGGGTCATCGATAGTGACCGCAGTCCCGAGGACATTGCTAACGAAGTGTGCTCGGTTCTCGATCAACTGGTGGATTCCTGCGATGACTGAGGGTCAATGGCCACTGGCTGCATTGCCCTGGCAGCAGGCTGCTTGGGAACAACTTAATCACGCCCTGGCTGAAGATCGTTTCCCTCACGCACTGGTTTTGTCAGGAGATACCGGCATTGGCAAGTTGCAATTGGCGCAGGCACTGGTGGCCTATCTACTCTGCCATCGCCCTGTCGCCGGCACCGCCTGCGGTGAATGCCACAGTTGCAATTTGCTGAAGGCGGGCAGCCATGCCGACTTTCTTCTGCTGGCCCCAGAGGACAGCAGCCGCCTCATCAAGGTGGACCAGGTTCGTCAGGTTGGCGAGTTTTTGTCCAAGACGCCGGGGCTCGGCAAGCGTAAGTTGCTGCTGATGAGTCCCGCCGATGCTATGAACCCCAGTGCCGCCAACGCGCTGCTTAAAAACCTGGAAGAGCCCACCCCGGAGACTTACCTGATTCTGGTGACGGATCGTATCAGCAGATTGTTACCGACCATTCGCTCGCGATGTTTTGAACTGCCTCAGGCAACACCAAAGCGGGCCGACAGCCTGGCCTGGTTGAGCCAGACCGTTGGCCAGCAGGCACTGGCCGAAGAACTGCTGCAGTTGGCCAGTGACAAACCACTGCAGGCCCTGCACATTCTGGAGGCCGATGAGCTGGATCGCCAGAGAACACTGCAAGAGGGATTGAATGCCTTGCTGGATGGGCGCATCAACCCGCTGGAGTTTCCTCAGCTGGTATCAGACGAATCGCTGGAAGCGGTTCTGGGCCTGTTTACCGAGCGACTCGAGCGCAGTATTCGTGATCGCGCCATCGATGGCGATCGTCAGTTGGGACCCTTGTTTGGAGCGCTTGATGACATGCAGGATCTGCGTTCAAGAGTCGTTGCAGGTGCCAATCCCAACCGTCAGCTCTGCATAGAATCAAGCGCTATGGCATTTGCGAAGGTATTGGGTGGGGTGTCGCCATAATGCTAGAATCGAAGAATGGCGCGAATGGAGGGCGTTGGTTATGAGTCAGCAGGGAGGACGAAACGGTATTTTGTCCCTGACCATTAAGGACAAGGCGGTGCTGTATTCTGCCTATATGCCTTATCTGCGTCATGGCGGCCTGTTTGTGCCGACCAACAAACCCTACAACATCGGCGACGAAGTGTTCATGCTGCTCAACCTGATGGACGAGCCCGACAAGATTCCCATCGCGGGCAAGGTTGTATGGGTAACGCCGAGAGGGGCCCAGGGCAATCGCACAGCAGGCATCGGCGTACAATTTTCGGAGGAAGACGCCACCGCCAACGCCAAAATCGAAAATCACCTCGCAGGTTCACTCGACTCCGACCGCCCCACACACACCATGTGAGACGTGCCGCCATTCGGCAGCCTGAACACAGAAAATGGACGCAAAAAAAATGGGCTCCAAGAGGAGCCCAATAAGACCATTAGGAGTGAAACATAAAGGAATTGCTTCCCTTTGGAGCACGCAGAATGCTCCAGCGGACACCCGTTTGAACTAGGGGATAGGTGCCCACGCTATTAGTATTGCCCAAAAATGGTAATTTTCCACAAATAAATCCCCTGTTTTCAAACCTTTTGGTCATAACGCGGACGCTTTTAATAACAAATGCCGAAACGCGACTCTAACAAAGCCATGTATCTCTCCGGTATCGTTGAGGGCTTCTACGGCCGCCAGTGGAGTTGGGGCGAGCGCCGTGATATGGCTGATTACCTGGCGACACTCGGTGCAAATACCTACTTGTATTGCCCAAAGGGAGATGCGCATCTGCGCCGGCGCTGGCGGGAGGATTGGCCCGAGCCAGTCAAGCTCGAGCTGAGGGCGTTGGCGGAGCATGCGGCGGCGTTGGGGCTTGTATTTGGTGTAGGGCTGTCACCGCTGGAACTGTACAGAAGCTATGACAGCCAGGCTCGCGAACAACTAGAACGCCGTATCCATTCGATCAATGAGCTTGGCGGGGGGCTGTTGGCGGTTCTGTTCGATGATATGCGAGGTGACTGGCCGGGGCTGGCGGAACAGCAGCTCCAGATCATGGCAGATGTACAGAGCTGGAGTGAAGCATCCCGCTTACTGCTGTGCCCGACTTACTACAGTTTTGATCCGAAGCTGGAGCAGGTATTTGGCCCCAGGCCGCAGCACTACTGGCAGGAGCTAGGGGACGGCCTGGATGCTGGGGTAGATGTCTTTTGGACGGGGCCTCAGGTCTGCTCCCCGGCTGTGACGCGGGCTGATGCCCAGGTTGCTGCCCAGGAACTGGGTCGAAACGTGGTGCTTTGGGACAACTATCCGGTCAATGACGGCGCAAAAACCAGTGATTTTCTCCATTTGCGACCCCTTGCACAGCGGGATCAGGGCCTTTCTGCCGATTTGAGGGGGCATTTGCTTAATCCTATGAATCAGCCACTGCTGTCCCGTTCCGGGCTGTCGGGGCTAGCTGATTTGATAGGTCGTGAGAGGCCGGATTTTGTTGATTTGTTCGGCGACGAGATGGCCGGCTTGTTGCTGCAGGATATACCGTTATTGCAGGATTTTGGGCGGTCAGGGCTCAGTGACGTGCAGCATCGCGAGTTGCTGAGTCGCTACGAAAATCTGGATCATCCCGCAGCCCGCGAATTGCTTGACTGGCTGGCGGGCGGCTACCAGTTTGACCCCGCCTGTTTGACCGATTAGGGCGGTTGCCAGCACTGGGGCTTTATGGCAGAATCGCGCCCCTTGTGGCGGCCCCACGGTCATAGATTTTTGTCCGTAGATTTCGTTTCAATATCATAGACTTAACGAAAGATATTGAAGCTGATTGCAGATAGAGTTTGAGAGGGCAGGCCAGGAATTTGCGAAAGTGGCGGAATTGGTAGACGCGCTGGATTTAGGTTCCAGTGCCGTAAGGCGTGAGAGTTCGAGTCTCTCCTTTCGCACCAGTTACTATCTCTGAGGATTAATCATGCAGGTTTTTATTGAGACGACGTCTGGATTGGAGCGTCGACTGACCGTTGGTGTACCCGCGGAACGGGTAGAAAACGAGGTCAACAGCCGCTTGCAGAAGTCGGCCCGTAATGTGCGTCTGGACGGTTTTCGTCCGGGTAAAGTGCCCATGAAAGTACTGAAGCAGCGCTTCGGCCCCGGCGTTCGCCAGGAGGTGGTGGGCGAGGTGATCAGCCAGTCGTTTTACGAAGCGGTAAACCAGGAGAACCTGCGCCCGGCTGGCCAGCCCAGTATCGAGCCCAAGACCATGGAAGAGGGCAAGGACCTGGAGTACATCGCCACCTTCGAAGTATTCCCTGAAATCGAACTGGCAGAGCTTGCCGATCTGGGCGTGGAAAAGCCCGCTGCTGAAGTCACCGACACCGATGTGGACGAGATGATTGAGGTGTTCCGCAAGCAGCAGGGCAGTCTAGAGTCTGTAGAGCGCGCCGCCCAGGATGGCGACACAGTCACCATCGATTATGCTGGTACCCGCGATGGCGAAGCCTTTGATGGCGGCAGCGCCGAAGGCACTGATCTGGTGCTGGGTTCCGGTCGTATGATTCCAGGATTCGAATCGGGTATCGAAGGGATGAGCAAAGGCGAAGAAAAAGTCCTTGAGCTCAGTTTCCCTGAGGACTACCACAATGAAGACCTCAAGGGTGCGGCGGTAGAGTTCAAGATCACCCTGCAGGATGTTAAGGAACAGGTACTGGCCCCGCTGGATGACGAGTTGTTCGGCAAGTACGGCGTTGAAGAGGGTGGCGAAGAGAAATTCCGTGAGGAAATCGCCCAGAACATGAACCGTGAACTGAGCACGGCAGTGAAAAATCGCGTTAAGCAGCAAGTCATGGATGCGGTGTACGAAGCCCATAGCAACCAGGACGTGCCGAAGGCGCTGATCGACAGCGAGATCAATGCAATGCGTGGACAGATGTTCCAGCAGTTTGGCGGTGCCGGCGCGGACAACCTCGACCTGGAGTCACTGCTGCCAGCAGACATGTTCCAAGAGCAGGCGGAGCGTCGTGTGAAGCTGGGCCTGATTCTGAACGAATTTATTAACTCCAATGAGTTGAAAGCGGACGCTGACCAGGTTCGCAGCACGATTGAAGAAATGGCTGCAACTTATCAGGAGCCGGAAGAAGTGGTGAACTGGTACTACTCAAATCAGGAACAGTTGCAGAGCATTGAGTCCATGGTTTTGGAGGATCAGGTGGTAGACAAACTGCTGGAAAATGCTACCGTCACCGAGCAGCAATGCACATATCAGGAAGCACTGAGCCAAGGGCGGGAGAACCAGTAACGATGACGCAGCAGTTTGGAGGCATGAACCACAACCAGATCGACAACCTGGGGCTGGTGCCCATGGTGGTTGAGCAGACCGCGAGAGGGGAGCGTTCTTACGATATCTATTCTCGCCTGCTGAAGGAGCGCCTGATCTTCATCGTTGGTCCGATTGAAGACAATATGGCGAACCTGATTGTGGCCCAGCTGCTGTTTCTCGAGAGTGAAAACCCGGACAAAGATATACACGTCTATATCAACAGTCCGGGCGGTTCCGTGACTGCCGGACTGGCGATCTATGACACCATGGAATTCATCAAGCCCGATGTGAGCACAACCTGCATCGGCCAGGCCGCCAGCATGGGTGCCTTTTTGCTGGCCGGTGGCACCAAGGGCAAGCGCTATTGTCTCCCCAATGCCCGCACCATGATTCACCAACCCAGCGGCGGCGCCCAGGGGCAGGCCACGGACATTGATATTCAGGCCAAGGAAATTCTGATTATTCGCGAGCGTCTCAATCAGCTGATGGCAGAAAATACTGGACAGGACCTGGCAACCATCGAGCGGGATACTGAAAGGGACAATTTCATGAATGCTCAGCAGAGTGCTGAGTACGGCCTGGTAGACGCTGTCATGGATAAACGCGTCCCGGCGAGCGAGTAATTGTAATACAGGCCCGGTGCACGCGTACAGGGCTTGCAAAGCGTGGCGAAAAGCCGCATCTTTAAAGCGCAGGCCAGCCGTGGGCTCCGGCGCAAAATAGGTAAGGTGAATGACCGACGAAACAACGAATTCGGGTGATGATGGCGGTAAATTGCTGTACTGCTCGTTCTGCGGCAAAAGCCAGCACGAGGTACGCAAGCTGATCGCAGGACCGTCCGTTTTCATCTGTGATGAGTGTGTTGATCTTTGCAACGACATCATCCGCGAGGAAGTGCAGGAAGCGACAGGCGAGTCCACCCAAGAGCGGCTGCCGGTACCTGAAGAAATCAAGGAAATTCTCAACGAGTACGTGATTGGCCAGCAACGGGCCAAAAAAGTACTGTCGGTCGCGGTATACAACCACTACAAGCGCCTGCGTTACGACAGCTGTCGTGCCGACGAGGTGGAGTTGGGCAAGAGCAACATCTTGCTGGTCGGCCCCACCGGCAGTGGTAAGACCCTGTTGGCGGAAACGCTGGCGCGGTTGCTTGATGTGCCCTTCACTATTGCTGACGCTACCACGCTCACCGAAGCGGGTTATGTCGGTGAAGACGTCGAAAATATCATCCAGAAGTTACTGCAAAAGTGCGACTACGATGTGGAGAAGGCTCAGGTGGGCATTGTCTACATTGACGAAATCGACAAGATTTCACGCAAGTCTGACAACCCATCAATCACTCGCGACGTATCAGGCGAGGGCGTTCAGCAGGCACTGCTGAAATTGATTGAAGGCACTGTCGCCTCAGTACCCCCGCAGGGTGGACGCAAGCACCCCCAGCAGGAGTTCCTGCAGGTTGATACCTCCAATATCCTGTTCATCTGTGGTGGTGCCTTTGCCGGTCTCGACAAGGTCATCCGCGATCGCTCTGACAAGGGCGGCATTGGCTTTGGGGCCGAAGTGAAGAGCAAGGACGACTCCAAGAACCTGGGTGAGGTTCTGAAAGATCTGGAGCCCGAAGATCTGGTGCGCTACGGCTTGATTCCGGAATTTGTCGGTCGCTTGCCTGTGATCGCCACTCTGGAAGAACTGGACGTTGAGGCGCTGGTTCAGATTCTCACCGAGCCGAAGAATTCTCTCACCAAGCAGTACGCCAAGCTGTTTGAAATGGAAGGTGTTGAAGTGGATTTCCGGGACGATGGCCTGCGCGCCATTGCAGAACGAGCCATGGAGCGCAAAACCGGTGCTCGGGGCTTGCGTTCTATCCTGGAAGCAGTGCTGCTGGACAGTATGTTCCACATTCCTTCACGCGACGATGTCAGTAAGGTGGTGGTTGATGAATCCGTGATTCGCGGTGATTCAGAGCCCCTGCTGGTATACCAGAACAACGAGGCGCCTAAGGCGGCGACCCCGGAAGAGTGATCTAGGGTCCGGCCACCGCGCGGGCCTTGTGCTTTGATCTGTACTTGTAAAACGCAAGACTGACCCCCATATCACTGTGAAGTGATCACGCTGGAGATTGTTATGGGCGACCCTTCCGTAGTTAAACTTCCCCTTTTGCCGTTGCGCGATGTGGTGGTGTATCCCCACATGGTGCTGCCGTTGTTTGTCGGCCGGGAGAAGTCCATCGAGGCGCTGGAAGACGCCATGTCAAACGACAAGCAGGTACTGCTGGTCGCGCAGCGCAATGCCTCGGATGACAATCCGGGTGTGGACGACATCTACCAGGTGGGTACCGTTTCCAGCATTTTACAGTTGTTGAAGCTCCCCGATGGCACGATCAAGGTGCTGGTTGAGGGCGGCTACCGCGCCAGTGTCGATAGCATGGATGACAGCGGACCCTTTACAGTGGCCGAAGTGCGCGAAATAGAAGGCGAGGTGCTACCCGCAGATGAGGCGGAAGTACTGGTTCGTTCCACCGTCACCCAGTTTGAGAAGTACGTCAATCTGAGCAAGAAAGTGCCCGCTGAGGTACTGACTTCCCTGTCTGGTATCGACGAGCCAGGACGTCTGGCTGACACCATTGCCGCCCATATGAGCGTGGAGCTGGACCAGAAGCAGGCGATTTTGGAGATTTCCAGCGTGACCGACCGGCTCGAGCACCTGATGGGCCTGATGGAGGCTGAAATTGACCTGTTCCAGGTCGAGAAGCGCATCCGCGGTCGTGTCAAAAAGCAAATGGAGAAAAGCCAGCGGGAGTACTACCTGAATGAGCAGATGAAGGCTATTCAGAAAGAGCTTGGCGAGCTGGATGAGGCGCCCAACGAAATCGACGAGCTGCAAGCCAAGATAGAAGAGGCGAAGATGCCCGAGGAGGCTTCTGAGAAGGTCTCCGCCGAGCTCAGCAAGCTGAAAATGATGTCGCCGATGTCAGCAGAGGCCTCGGTGGTACGCAGCTACATCGACTGGATGATTCAAGTACCTTGGTCCAAGCGGAGCAAGGTCAAACACGACCTCAAGCGGGCGCGGGATATCCTCGATAAAGACCACTATGGCTTGGAAGAGGTAAAGGAGCGCATTCTCGAGTATCTCGCCGTGCAGAAGCGTGTGCGCAAGATTAAAGGGCCGGTATTGTGCCTGGTTGGACCGCCCGGGGTGGGTAAAACCTCACTGGGTGAATCCATCGCTCGCTCAACGAATCGCAAGTTCGTGCGCATGGCCCTGGGGGGTGTGCGGGACGAGGCGGAAATTCGCGGTCACCGCCGTACCTACATTGGTTCGATGCCCGGCAAGCTGCTGCAAAAAATGGCGAAAGCAGGGGTGCGTAACCCGCTGTTCCTGCTCGATGAGATCGACAAAATGGGTATGGATCATCGCGGCGATCCCGCGTCGGCCATGCTGGAAGTACTCGACCCTGAGCAGAACCACGCCTTCAATGACCACTACCTCGAAGTGGATTACGACCTCTCGGATGTGATGTTTCTGTGTACTTCCAATACCATGAACATTCCCGGCCCGTTGCTGGACCGGATGGAAATCATCCGTATTCCGGGCTACACCGAAGACGAGAAAGCCAATATTGCGGAACGCTACCTGATTCCCAAGCAGGTAAAAGCCAATGGCCTCAAGAAAGGTGAGATTGAGGTTCTGGAAGAGGCCATTACCGACATTATTCGTTACTACACTCGCGAGGCCGGAGTGCGTGCGCTCGAGCGTGAAATTGCCAAGGTTTGCCGCAAGGCGGTCAAGGGCATCAGCCTTGGCGAGTACGATGCGCCGCTTAAGGTAGACAGCGAGCTGTTGGGTGAGCTGCTGGGAGTGCGCAAGTTCAACTTCGGTTCAGCCGAGGAAGAGAACAAGATTGGTCAGGTCACCGGCCTGGCCTGGACTCAGGTGGGTGGCGAGTTGCTGACCATCGAAGCCGTGGCAGTGGCTGGTAAGGGGCGCCAGGTAAAAACCGGCTCTCTTGGTGACGTCATGCAGGAGTCAATCCAGGCTGCCGCCACCGTTGTACGCAGCCGCTCGCAGTTGTTGGGCATTCCCGCCAGTTATCACGACAAGCACGACCTGCATATTCACGTCCCTGAAGGTGCGACCCCCAAGGACGGCCCCAGCGCAGGGATCGCCATGTGTACCGCACTGGTCTCCGTACTGACAAATATTCCTGTGCGCTCTGAAGTGGCGATGACTGGAGAGATCACCCTGCGAGGAGAGGTCCTTCCGATTGGTGGTCTCAAGGAAAAACTGCTCGCGGCTCACCGTGGTGGTATTACGACTGTTGTGATTCCAAAAGAGAACGAAAGAGACCTCAAAGAGATACCTGATAACATTAAGGCGGATCTTGAAATAAAAGCCGTGAAATGGATTGATGAGGTGCTCGATATAGCTCTTGAGTCTATGCCGGAGCCCTTGTCAGACGAAGAATATATGGCGGACCCATTGACGCCTGGCGGTGATGCAGACCAGGACGAAAAAAATAGGATAAATACGCATTAAACAAGTACTAGCTTGTTGACCGGATTCAGAGTTCTATTATACAGTCGAAGCACTAAATGCTCGGGTATTTAGGACATAACAACAACTCCATGCATTTTCATTAAAGGGGATAAGTGTGAATAAAACAGAACTGATTGAAGCAATCGCAGCCTCTGCAGATATTCCCAAAGCTGCAGCTGGCCGTGCGCTTGACGCCGTCGTTGATTCTATTACCGACGCGCTCAAGAAAGGCGACTCAGTCGCGCTGGTTGGTTTTGGTACATTCGGGGTGAAGGATCGCGCAGCCCGGACTGGTCGTAACCCGCAAACGGGTGCGCCCATTCAGATTGCTGCAGCTCGTGTACCCGGCTTCAAAGCGGGTAAGGCTCTGAAAGACGCTGTTAATTCCTGAAGGAATTCTCGGCTCAAGGGATAAATAGAACCTTCTACGACCCAAACGGATAGCCCGGTTTACAGGATGGGCAGCCCTAACCTAGAGGAAAAGAAGGCGCACTGACCGGTGCGCTTTTTTTTGATAAAACTGCTTCATTCGGTCTCCTGAGAACCATCGCTTTATGCTCCAGAATATCCGCAAGAACATCCAGGGATGGGCGGCCCGTATCATCATCGGCCTGATCATCCTGACTTTCGCTTTATTTGGTGTTGAATCCATTCTCGCGCCGGGCGGTGACCCGTCTGTTGCCGAGGTGAACGGGCAGCCGATTTCCCGCAACGATCTCCAGATACAAATAAATATGCAAAAGCGCCGTCTGATGATGAGCATGGGGGACAACCTCGATCCAGCCATGTTGGACGACCAGGTGCTGGCGGGGCCGGCGCTGGAGTACATGGTACAAAAAGCACTGCTACTGCAAAGCGCTGATGACTACTCGTTGGCTATTTCTGACGAAAAATTGAATGAATTTATTACCGGTAATCCGGCCTTCCATATTGAAGGGCGCTTTGATCCGCAGCGTTACCAGACTCTGTTGTCGGACCAGGGCTTTACCCCGGCGGGCTTCCGCGAAGCGCTGCGCGAAGATGTGCTGATGACGCAGCTACGCGCGGGGATCAGCGGTGCCGAGTTTGCAACACCGGCAGAACTGGACCAGCTTGCGATTCTGCGTGAGGAACGGCGTGATATTCGCTACTTAACCGTGCCGATTGAGCGCTTCAAGGACGCCAGCGCCTTGCCCGAGGAAGAAATCCAGAACTGGTATGAAGAGCGTCAGGAGCAGTACCAGAGCGCCGAAACCGTCGACCTGGAGTATATTGAACTGCGGGCCGAAGACTTCACCGTTGAAGTTGAGGAGTCCGAGGTCAGGGCTTTGTTTGAGTCCCAAAAGGATGACCTGGTTCTGCCCGAGCAGCGTGCCGTGTCTCACATTCTGTTTGAGCAGGGCGAGGATGAAACCGAAGAGGCGTTGCGAGCGCGTATAGCTGCATTACAAGCTGAGATAGCCACAGATGCCTCCAATTTTGCTGAACTTGCCGCCAAACACTCCCAGGATCTTGGTTCGGCAAATTTTGGCGGTGAACTAGGTTTCACCAGCGGTGATGCCTTTCCCGAAGAAATCGAATTCGCTGTCGCGGCGTTGGCACTTAATACAGTCTCCCAGCCGGTAAACAGCGAAGCGGGTTGGCATCTGCTGTTAGTGACAGATATTCGCACTGGTGAGGCGCCCAGCTTTGAAGAGATGCAGATGGAACTGACCGCCGAGCTGAGCCAGGAGCGTTCCCGGCGTGAGCTTATTACTACTGCTGAAAATCTCAAGGATCTCGTGTTTAACGCTGAAGACCTTAGAGCACCTGCCGCGGAACTGGATTTGACCGTGGCAAGCGCAGAGGGCATTGGTCGCGCTGGCGGAGCCGGCATCTTTGCCGATCAGCGTGTATTGCGTCAGGCCTTCAGCCCGGAACTACTTGGCGAGGGCTTCAACAGCGATGTGATTGAGCTCGATGACGGTCATTTTGTGGTATTCCGTGTAGCCCGACACAAGCCCGCAGAGGCTCTGCCCCTTGAGGTGGTGCGCGATGATGTTGTCAGCGCAATTCTGGAGAGCCAGGCGCGGGACAAAGCTGTGGCATATGCCGATGAGTTGCTTGCCAAGCTGGCCGCAGGCTCGAGTGTCGAAGAGCTGGCGTTGGCCGAGGGTTATGATTGGCAGGTAGAGTTGAGTGCGCGGCGTGACAGCCTCAATTTGCCTCAGGCAACACGCGAGGCCGCATTTGGCTTGCTGGCGCCCACGCAGGGATCAAGTTTTGACTACGCGCAAACTGCGAACGGTGACGTAGAAGTGTTTGAAATCTTCAGGGTAACTGCCGGCACCCCGGACACCTTGAACGAGCAGGACCGTCAGCGCATTGGTAACACTCTGGCGGACCAAAGTGCGCGTGTGCTGGATGGCGCATTCCAGCGGACGCTGGCAGAATCTGCCGAGGTCGTTAGAAGCTGATGACTGCGGAAATTCTGATTCCCGAATTGGCTGAAGATGTTCATCTGTGGCTGGCTTCTGCGGAAGATTACCAGGCGCAGTTGGCAGAGGCCTCGCACAGCGACCTGCTGACCGGCGCGGAAATTCAGCGCTATGAGGAGCTGGCTCGCCCGGAGCACAGGCTGGAGTATCTGGCCGGTCGTGTGTTTCTGCGAGAGATTCTCTCTGCCTATACGGGCATTCCGCCCAATGCACTGGCGTTCGACAAGAATCCTTCTGGCAAGCCGGCCCTGGTGGCTGAGCAGCTGGATACGCCTCTGAATTTTAATTTCTCCCACGGCGCGGACGGAATGGCCTGTGCGGTTACTGCCAAGAACAACATTGGCGTAGACGTGGAAAGTGTCTCTGAAGACCGTGGCATGGTTGAGGTGGCAGATCACTACTTTTCCAGTATTGAGCTCGCGGGCCTGGAAGCCTTGGGCGCTGCCGATCAGCAACAGCAGTTTTTCAGGATCTGGACGCTCAAGGAGGCCTATATCAAGGCCCGCGGTGAAGGGCATAGCCAGTCACTGGACAGCTTCAGTTTCTATTGCCCGCAGCCAGGCATTATCAAACTTGTGGTCGCTGGTCAGGAAGTGCCGGGTTGGGGCTTCTGGTCCCTGCAGTCCGGTGCGGGCGAAATGGTCGCAGTTGCTGTACAATCCTCCAGCGCTGAATTGCGCGTTTTTTCGCGCTCTTCCAAAGGTATTCAAAAAGAGTTGCCCCTGGCCTCACTGGGTGAGGTCGCCTGAACCGGCAGCTCTCGAAACGAGGTTCCACAGTGTTCAAAGTACAGACCCTAAATGCGATCTCGGTCAAGGGATTGGATCGCTTTGATCGTGAAAACTATGAAGTCGCCAGCGAAATAGGCCACCCCGATGCCATTTTGCTGCGCAGTCACAAGCTGGCTACTGAAGAGATCGGTGACACCGTGCTGGCCATCGGTCGCGCTGGTGCGGGCACGAACAATATTCCTGTCGCGGCCTGTACCGAGCGAGGTATACCGGTGTTTAACTCGCCTGGCGCAAACGCCAATGCCGTCAAGGAGCTGGTGGCAGCTGCGATGCTCCTGGGTTCCCGAGGTATTGTGCAGGGTATCTCCTACGTCGACACGCTTGCAGATGTTTCAGATGAGGCAGAGCTGAACAAGACTCTCGAAGCCCAGAAGAAGCAATTCAAGGGTAACGAACTCTACGGTAAAACCCTGGGCGTAGTTGGCCTCGGTGCCATTGGTTCCCTGGTAGCTGACATGGCGCTGGATCTGGGTATGGATGTGGTTGGCTATGACCCGGCCCTGTCTGTGGAGGCCGCCTGGCGCCTCGACAGTCGCGTTCAAAAGATGGATGCACTTGCCTCCCTGTTTGCTCGCAGCGACTACATCACTTTGCACCTGCCGGTACTGGATGCGACCCGTGGTCTCGTCAATGCTGAGCTGTTGGCTGGAGTGAAGCAGGATTGCTGTCTGTTGAACTTTGCCCGCAAAGAGATTGTAGACAGCGCAGGTGTGATTGAATCGCTGGACAATGGTGGGCTTCGCGCCTACATCACTGATTTTCCAGAGCCCGC
Organism: Halieaceae bacterium; assembly: GCA_963921335.3. Lineage (GTDB taxonomy): Bacteria > Pseudomonadota > Gammaproteobacteria > Pseudomonadales > Halieaceae > CAWUFC02. The sequence continues at coordinate 83,001 of CAWUFC020000002.1, forward strand.
ACTGATCGGTCGTGATGACGTGGTGCTAATGCCGCATATTGGTGCCAGCACCGAAGAGGCCGAAGACAATTGTGCGGTGATGGCAGCTAACCAGCTGAAAGACTTTCTCGAGAACGGCAATATTCGCAACTCGGTCAATTTCCCCACTTTGATTCTCGAGCCGAGTGAGGGCGTGCGACTGGCGATCAGCAATAGCAACGTGCCCAAGATTCTGGGCAACCTGCTTTCCCTGCTGGCCGATGAGAATATTAACGTGATCGACATGCTCAACAAGAGCCGTGACGATGTGGCCTATAACCTGATCGATGTTGAAACTGCGCCCTGCGAGGATTCGCTGGAAAAAATGCGTGCAGTGGAAGGAGTGATCAACGTCAGGGTTATCGGAGCTTAAAGCCATGACCGACCAGCTTGAGAGTCTATCTGAGCAGGTTGGTCAATCAGAGCGCCCGGGCAAAGACCCGGGCAACCCACCCTTGCACCTTTGGCAGCCGGAGCTCTCCGGTGACATCGATATTCTGATCAAGGCGGATGGCCAGTGGATACACGAGGGCCGTCCCATCAAACGCCAGTCCCTGGTAAACCTTTTTGCCTCGATTTTGCGGCGCGAGGAGGACGGTGAATACTACTTGGTAACGCCCGTAGAGAAGTGGCGACTGCGAGTGGAAGCACTGCCCCTGATCATTACTGATGTCGAAGCCAAACAAGAAGAGAGTGGGCAGCAAACCCTAACCGTAACCACCAACACCGGCCGGCGCTATGAGGTGGGTACCGAGTACCCGCTGTTCGTGCCCGAGCTCGAATCAGTCAGCGACGTGCCTGCGGTGACCCTGCCTCACGGCCTGGTGGCCTTGTTCAGTCGCACAGCCTGGTACCGCCTGGTTGATCTGGCTGAAGAACAGGGTGGGGTGACGGGAGTGGCAAGCTCAGGCGAGTTTTATTCACTCACCTGAGCCTGAATGGCACTTACATATTGGGGTAGTTAGGCCCGCCAAACCCTTCTGGCGTGACCCAGGTAATGTTCTGCGATGGGTCCTTGATGTCACAAGTCTTGCAGTGAACACAGTTCTGGCCATTGATCTGGAAACGCTGGCCTTCCGCATCTTCAACAATCTCATAAACCCCCGCCGGACAGTAGCGCTGCGCCGGTTCGTCCCATGTTGGCAGGTTCACCGACAATGGAATGCTGGCGTCCTTCAGCGTCAGGTGACAGGGCTGGTCTTCCTCATGGTTGGTATTGGATAGGAACACCGATGACAGTCGGTCGAAGCTGATGGTGTTGTCTGGCTTCGGATAGTCGATTTTCTTGCTCTCGGCTGCGGGCTTGAGGCAGTCGTAATCGGGCTTCTGATCGCGCAGGGTAAAGGGCATGCGACCGCCAAAGATATTCTGGTCGATCCAGACCATGGCGGAACCGATCAGGAAACCGAACTTGTGCATAAAGCCGGCGAAGTTACGCGTGGTGTAGAGCTCCTCGTGCAGCCAGGAGCCCTCAATATTGCTGGCATAACTGTCCAGGTCTTTTGCTGCATCTTCCTGGCCCAATGCTTCCACAACGCTTTCAGCGGCAAGCAGGCCGCTCTTCATAGCCGTATGGTTACCCTTGATCTTCACGCTGTTCATGGTGCCGGCGTCACAGCCGATCAGCAGGCCGCCCGGGAAGTGCATTTTAGGCAGGGAATTAATGCCGCCCTTGGCGAGGGCGCGGGCACCATAGCTGATGCGAGTGCCGCCCTGCAGGTATTTGATGGTCTCGGGGTGATGCTTCCAGCGCTGCAATTCGTCAAACGGGCTGACGTGCGGGTTGGAGTAGTTCAGGTCGGTAATCAGACCCAGGTAGACCTGGTTGTTTTCGGCGTGATAGAGGAAGGCGCCGCCGGAGGAGTTTGACTCGCTCAGCGGCCAGCCCAGACCGTGTACCACCAGGCCTTCCTCGTGCTGCTCGGCTGGGATCTCCCAGATCTCTTTGATGCCGATGCCATAGTGCTGGGGGTCTTTGCCCTCGTCGAGGCCAAACTTCTCGATCAGTTGCTTGCCCAGGTGACCGCGGCAACCCTCTGCAAACAGGGTGTATTTGGCGTGCAGCTCCATGCCAGGCATGTAGGAGTCTTTGTGCTCACCATTTTCAGCGATACCCATATCGCCGGTAGCGATGCCTTTGACTCTGCCATCTTCGTGATACAGCACCTCAGATGCCGCAAAGCCGGGGTAGACCTCTACGCCCAGGCCTTCGGCCTGTTCTGCCAGCCAGCGGCAGACGTTACCCATGGAGACAATGTAGTTGCCTTCGTTATGAGTAGGTTTCGGAATCATCCAGTTGGGCAGCTTGACCGCGCTGTCCTTGCCAAAATAGAAGAAGAACTTGTCACCGGTGACTTCGGTGTTGAGCGGAGCACCGAGTTCTTTCCAGTTGGGGAACAGCTCTTCCATCGCGCGTGGCTCAAGCACGGCGCCGGAGAGGGTGTGAGCACCAATCTCGCTGCCTTTCTCCACCAGGCATACGGTGATTTCCTGCTCTTTTTCCGCTGCCAGTTGCATGATGCGACAGGCCGCCGACAGGCCGGCCGGGCCACCACCAACGATGACCACATCAAATTCCATTGCTTCACGTTCCACGGCTGTATCCTCTACTCAGTGCCTGTCAAAAGGCGTCTCAAACTATGGGTGCGCAAGTATATAATTTTACAGGATTAATCTCTATTCATGGCTGACATAAGCGCTATTCACAGGTGTCATTTAGGGTCAATTTGGCGACCCCGCTAGCCCTTGACCTGTGGTGCCTATGTGGGCATGATACCCGCCCGAATCGCGTGGCTCGCCACGAAACCCACCCTTTAAATCAAAAGATTGGAGAATCTATGAAGGTTCTTGTAGCTGTGAAGCGTGTAGTTGACTACAACGTCAAGGTTCGCGCTAAAGCAGATGGCTCAGATGTTGATCTGAACAACGTCAAAATGGCCATTAACCCGTTTTGTGAGATTGCTGTGGAAGAGGCTGTACGCCTTAAGGAAGCTGGCGTTGCGACTGAGGTCGTGGCAGTTTCTATCGGTGACAAGTCCTGCCAGGAGCAGATTCGCACCGCGCTGGCACTGGGTGCCGATCGCGGCGTTCAGGTTGAAACTGAAGGTGCCGTTGAGCCGCTGGTTGTCGCCAAGCTCCTCAAAGGTGTTGTGGAAAAAGAACAGCCTCAACTGGTTATTCTGGGTAAGCAGTCCATCGATGGTGATAACAACCAGACTGGACAAATGCTGGGCGCACTGACCAATATGCCCCAGGGCACTTTTGCGTCTGAAGTGGCGATTGATGGCGATAAGGTGAATGTTACCCGCGAAATCGATGGCGGCTTGCAGACCGTTGCTCTGAACCTGCCGGCGATTGTCACCGCCGACCTGCGCCTGAATGAGCCGCGCTATGCGTCTCTGCCCAACATCATGAAGGCGAAGAAGAAGCCGCTGGACGTATTCAGCCCCGCCGATCTGGGTGTGGAACCCAAAGCCCACCTGACCACCCTCAAAGTTGAGCCGCCGGCCGAACGCCAGGCAGGCATCATCGTTGAAGACGTGGCCCAGCTGGTCGACAAACTGAAGAACGAGGCAAAGGTGATCTCATGAGTACGCTGGTAATTGCAGAACACGATAACAGCAGCGTCAAAGCTGCAACCCTGAATGCCGTTGCTGCTGCCCAGGCCCTGGGTGCGGACGTGGATGTACTGGTTGCCGGTGCGGATTGTGCCGCTGCCGGTGAAGCTGCGGCCAAGATTGCCGGTGTCAGCAAGGTGCTGGTTGCCGACAACGCAGCTTACGCTCATCAGCTGGCAGAAAACGTTTCCCTGCTGATTGCTGAGCTGGGTGCTGGCTATGACAACCTGGTTGCTCCCGCGACCACCAATGGTAAGAACACCATGCCGCGCGTTGCAGCGCTGCTGGATGTGGGTCAGATTTCTGACATTATCGCAGTAGAGTCTGCCGATACCTTCAAGCGTCCGATCTATGCCGGTAACGTGATCGCTACTGTACAGAGCAGTGACGCCAAGAAAGTCATCACCGTGCGGACTACCGCATTTGACGGCGTCGCCGCTGAAGGCGGTTCGGCGTCGGTTGAAGCGGTTGATGCCGCCCATGACGCAGGTATCTCAAGCTTCGTTGGTGAGGAAGTGGCTGTTTCAGACCGTCCTGAACTGACGTCTGCTGATATCGTTATCTCCGGCGGCCGAGGTATGCAGAATGGTGAAAACTTCGCCATGCTGGAAGGCATCGCCGATAAGCTGGGTGCCGCTGTTGGTGCATCGCGTGCCGCTGTCGATGCGGGCTTTGTACCCAACGACATGCAGGTGGGTCAAACCGGTAAGATCGTAGCCCCTGACCTGTACGTTGCTGTCGGTATCTCTGGTGCCATTCAGCACCTTGCGGGGATGAAGGACTCGAAAGTGATTGTTGCAATCAACAAGGACGAAGACGCGCCGATTTTCCAGGTAGCTGATTACGGCCTGGTTGCAGACCTGTTCAATGCGGTACCCGAACTGGACGCATCACTGTAAGGCTTTCCTCTCAGCAGGAATAAAAAAGGCCGGCTAATGCCGGCCTTTTTTGTGTCTGCGAATAACTACTTCTTGATCTGGCCCGCGAACAGCTTATCCAGTTTGGCCGAGTCATAGGGCGGGTTGGTGCCTGCCAGCTTGGGCAGGTTCACAAAGCCCTGCTTGTAGACGCTACGTGCATGACTGAAGGTCTTGAACCCTTCCAGGCCCTGGTAGTTGCCAATACCGCTATTGCCGACACCGCCGAAAGGCAGGTCAATATTGGAGACATGCATCAGCACGTCATTAATGGTCACGCCGCCTGATTGGGTGTTCTTGAGTACGTAATCCTGCTCGGCCTTGTCATCGCCAAAGTAGTACAGGCCCAGTGGGTGCGGGTGGTCGGCGATGTAGTCGATGCAATCGTCCAGTTCGCGGTAGGGCTTGAGGATCATGATGGGGCCAAAGATCTCATCCTGCATCACTCGCAGGGATTCATCCGGGTTGACGATAAGATGAATCGGTATGCGCTGCTCTTCGGGCGTGTAAGCATCATCCGCCAGCGGTTCGATGCGGGTACCTGCGGCTCGCGCTTCCTCGATATAGCCGGTGATGCGCTCGTAGTGACGCTCATTGATCACTGCGACATAGTCACTGTTGCCGCTGACCGTCGGGAACATGCTCTTGAAGACTTCTTTGGTTTTGCTGATGAACTGCTCCAGCTTGTCTTCCGGCACAAACACATAATCGGGTGACAGACAGACCTGGCCTGCATTCATTGTCTTGCCGGCCGTGATCATCTCTGCGGCTTTGTCGATGTCAGCTGCTTTGGAGATGATGGTCGGGGACTTGCCACCGAGTTCCAGGGTGACAGGGGTAAGGTTCTGGGAGGCTGCCTGCATGACCATGCGGCCGATGCTGGTCGCTCCTGTGAAAATGATGTGGTCAAGGTCCAGTGCGCTGAATGCAGCGCCGGCCTCGGGGCCGCCATTGACGACAACAATTTCGTCTTCACTGAAATATTCGCCAAACAGTTTTTCTACCAGATCTGCAGTTCTGGGATTGAACTCCGATGGCTTGATCATGGCCCTGTTGCCTGCGGCGAGCGCGTTGGCCAGGGGATGAAAAATCATAGCCAGAGGGAAGTTCCAGGGCGACATAATTCCGACCACGCCTAGCGGTTGGTACTCAATGCGAGCGCGACCGCCGAACAGCCCCATGGGAAACATCGCGGCACGCTTCTCCGGCTTCATCCATTTGTCGACGTTCTTGATGGCATGCTTGAGGTGACCGATAGGCTGCAGTATCTCTGACATTTTGCTGAGGTAAGGGGAACGGCCGCCATAGTCCGCGTCCAGCGCGTTAACCAGTTCATCCTGGTGATCGACCAGCATGTCGATACAGCGTTGCAGTCGCTCTTTTCGCACCGCTGCAGATGGGTAGGCATCCGCTCGCTGGGCTTTGCGCAGGCGGGCGAGCTGCAGATTCATAGTATCTGGGGTTACGGCTGTGTTCATGACGCTGTCCTCTTAGATCAGTAGACGGAGTATAACGCTCAATCTCGCCGCAAACGGTCCTTGATCGCAATTGGGTTGGGGTAGTTTAAAACCACGATATAGGACGACACGACAAAGGTAATGATGGTGGTGGCTTGTATCAGCAGGGAGGCCTGATCTGAGATCAGCATGCCCGTGGTAGCCACATAAGCGATCAGCAGCGAGAACTCGCTGACCTGGCCAAGCCTGAAGCCAAGGTCCCAGGCCAGGATGCGTTTCTCGCTGACCCCTTTGAGGAGGAAACGATACACCACGGGTTTCAGGGCCAGTACCAGCGCGGCCAATACCATTGCGGGTAGAAGCACCTCATTGAGCATGGGCAGGTTGAAGCGGGCGCCGACGGAAAAGAAAAACAGCACCAGGAAGAAGTCTCGCAGGGGTTTGAGATTGACGGCGATATACTGCGAGATGGGGCTGGTGGCGATGGTGATGCCAGCGATGAAGGCGCCGATCTCTGCCGATAGCCCCAGTGCATGGGCTGCCTCTGCCAGACCCAGGCACCAGCCGATGGCGAGCAGGAAAATGTACTCGTGAAACCGATCAAAGCGAGCGATCAGCGGCAGAATGACGAAGCGCACCAATAAGAGAGCACCACCTGCCAATACCGGCAAGGCCAGTAGTACCTGGAATAATCCGGGCGCATCTTCAGCGGCACTGTTGGAGGCGCTGAAAAGGAACATGAGTACCAGGATGGCCAGCAAATCCTGAAGTAACAGCAGGCCAATCATCAACTCCCCAATATGGCGGTGGTGCAATACGGTCGTGGGCAACAGCTTGATGCCGATGATGGTCGAAGAAAACATCATCGCGGCGCCTATAATTAGCGCGTCAAAGCGTGAAAAACCAAACGCGATGGCTACCGCGTAACCCATCAGCAGAAATATCCCGGAGGAGATAAAAGCCACCACGGTGGACTTCTTCAGGGTCGACCAGAGGGCCTGGGGCTGCATGTCTAGTCCGAGCAGAAACAGCAGGAAGATAATGCCGATATGGGCGATATCTGACAGCAGCTTGAGGTCGGTCACCAGGTGCATGCCATAGGGCCCAATCGCGGCACCCAGCACGATGTAGGCAATAATCAGGGGCTGTCGCGTCAGCAGTGCGATCGATGCCAGCACTGCGGCACCGGTAAAAATAAGGAAGAAGGAGAAAGTAATCGCGCTGATATCCATCGCTGGAGTATATCAGCGCAAGCGGTCACCGGGGATGATCAGCGCCGGCGGAACAGGGGCTCCGGCTGGTCAATGGCAGCCTGATAGCTGTCGCTGAAGTCGGCAAAGCTCGCCAGAGCCTCTTCCAGGTTCTGCTCGTTGCCCAGCTCAAAGGTATCCACACCGCAGCGTTTAAGGAAAAACAGCTGATCGCGAATAAAGTTTCCAATGGCACGAATTTCGCCGCCAAAACCCAACTCACGCAGCTCACGGGCATAGGAGAAGCCGCGGCCATCCATAAACACCGGGAAGTTCAGCGCGATCAGCTCAAAGCGGGAAAGCTCTCCTGGTATTTGATCGGGCGCTTCGCCGGGTTCCAGTATCAGGGCCGATCCCACTGCACCTGCCTGCACCTGCTCAAGACTCAGAAACTCTGCAGCTGCCTCTTCGACAACAGCACCATTGCGAATCAGTTTAGGCATAGACCTGCTCCTTAAATGGCGCCAGGCCAATCCTGCGATAGGTATCGAGAAAGGTTTCTTCCTCAGTACGCTTGTCCACATAGGTGTTGAGAATTTTCTCGATGACATCCGGCATGTCATCCTGGCCGAAAGAGGGGCCCAGAATCTTGCCGATAGAGGCGTCCTTGTCAGAGTTGCCACCCAGGCTTACCTGGTAGAACTCCTGGCCTTTCTTGTCGACGCCGAGAATACCGATATGGCCAATATGATGGTGGCCGCAGGCGTTCATGCAGCCAGATATATTCAGATCCAGCGGGCCAAGATCATAGAGGTAGTCCAGGTCGTCAAAGCGGGACTGGATCGCCTCTGCTACCGGGATAGATTTGGCGTTAGCGAGCGCACAATAGTCGCCGCCGGGGCAGCAGATCATGTCGGTCAGGTAGCCGATATTGGGCGTTGCCAGTTTCAGGGAAACCAGGGTTTGCCACAATTCGAACAAGGATTCCTGCTCTACATCTGCCAGCACCAGGTTCTGTTGGTGGGTGCTGCGTAGCTCCCCGAAGGAGTATCGGTCCGCCAGATCGGCGACTGACTCCAGTTGGCTGTCAGTGATGTCGCCGGGTGCATAGCCGGTGGATTTCAGGGACAGATTGACGATGCGATACCCCGGTACCCGGTGGGCAACCGTATTGCGGCTCAGCCAATTGGCAAAAGCCGGATTTTCACTGCCGTGCTGATCCACCGCTGCCTGTGCCGCCGGGGGATCGATCTCGCGGTAGGCGGGCTCAGTAAAGTGGCTTTTTACGCGGTCTACCTCGGTATCGGTGAGAGTAGAGGGGCCGTCTTTAAGGCGGGCCCATTCAGCTTCCACTTTTTCGCGGAAGGCATCGATACCCATGGCTTTCACCAGGATCTTAATGCGTGCCTTGTATTTATTGTCGCGGCGCCCGTGCTGGTTGTAGACCCGCAGGATTGACTCCAGATAGGTGATCAGATGTTTCTTCTCCAGCCAGGCGCAGATCTCCACACCGATGACCGGCGTTCGGCCGAGGCCGCCGCCTACCAACACTCGAAAGCCCACTTCGCCGCTCTCCGGATGGGCAACCAGTTCCAGGCCAATGTCGTGGGCATGGATGGCAGCGCGATCAGATTCGCTGGCACATACCGCGATTTTGAACTTGCGCGGCAGAAATGCGAACTCGGGGTGAAAAGTCGACCACTGGCGAACGATCTCGCACCAGGGGCGGGGGTCTTCCAGCTCGTCGGTCGCCACACCTGCATACTGGTCGGTGGTGGTGTTGCGGATGCAGTTGCCGCTGGTTTGTACGGCGTGCATCTGCACGCTGGCGAGTTCTTCAAGAATGTCAGGCACATCTTCCAGCCTCGGCCAGTTCAGCTGAATGTTCTGGCGAGTACTGATATGGGCATAGCCTTTGTCATAGTTGCGCGAGATTTCGGCGACTTTGCGCAGCTGCTTGCTGCTGAGCAGACCATACGGCACGGCGATACGAAGCATGGGAGCCAGTCTCTGCACATACAGGCCGTTCTGCAGGCGCAGGGGCAGGAACTCCTCCTCTTTGAGTTCGCCGGCGAGATAGCGACGAGTCTGGTCGCGATACTGGGCCACGCGCTCATCAATAATGCGCTGATCGTGTTGGTCGTAGACGTACATGCGGTTCTACCCTATGGAAAGGCGCGTACCATAGCAAAAACCGCTATATGCATAAATCCGGTTGTTTCGATATGGCTTATCGGAAAACTTGGGTATAATGCGCGCCGATTTACAAGCAAACCCTTTGAGTGAGGTACACGATGAGTGATGGAATGGCTGATGCCATCGCAGCAACGGCAATCATGGCTGTTGTTATTGGGACTGTGGTTTACTGGTTGAGCGGCATGCCCACCTGATCAATGCCCGGGCATAACTCGAAAAGGCGTCCAGCGTGAGCTCGACGCCTTTTTTATTGCCGGACTGGAGCCCTAAGGCAACTCTGGATTACTGGTTGGCGAGTACCAGGCGCACTACCAGGTAAACGCTGCCCATAAACGTCAGGGTCAGCAGCAGGCCGGCTGCGATAAATACGCCGAGTTTGCCCTGCTTGAAGTCTCGCTCACGATTTTTGCTGGATTGAACACCAAAGCCCGCTGCCAGCACACTGCCGAGTAGTTGCAGGGTATTGAGTCCCTTGTTTTCCTCATCCTTGTCTGTCACGGGTGCTCTCCCTGTTGCTGCGATATCCTGCCGAGCCTAGCTGGCAACGGCAATATCGTAATCCAGATTGGGCCGTAGCCAGCGCTCCATCACCTCGACTTCAACGTCCTTGCGGCGCGCCAGGTTCTCAATCTGGTCACGACCCACCTTGCCCACAGCAAAATAGCGAGCCTCCGGGTGGGAATAGTAGAACCCGCTAACTGAAGCTGCGGGGCTCATGGCAAAGTGCTCGGTCAGGCTAACGCCGGTTTGATTGGTGGCGTCCAGAAGCTGGAACAGCGTCTGTTTTTCGGTGTGATCGGGACAGGCGGGATACCCCGGCGCCGGCCGAATACCGGTATAGCGTTCGCGTATCAGCTCATCGTTACTGAGCGTCTCTTCACTGGCGTAGCCCCAGAACTCTTTGCGCACACGCAGATGCAGGTGCTCCGCAAACGACTCCGCCAATCGGTCCGCCAGGGCCTTCAGCAGGATGCTGTTGTAGTCATCTTTGTCCGCTTCGAACTCTGCAACTTTCTGCTCCAGCCCGATACCTGTGGTCACCACGAATCCCCCGACATAATCGGCCTTGCCGCTGTCGCAGGGCGCCACGTAGTCAGCCAGGCTGAGATTCGGCTTGTCACCCGGCTTGCCTAATTGCTGTCGCAAGTGGTGCAGGGTGGCAATGGACTCTTTGCGAGACTCGTCTGCATAAAGCGCCACATCATCCTTGCCGACTTGATTGGCAGGCCAGAAGCCGAAAGCGGCGTTTGCCTGCAGCCACTTTTCGTCAACGATCCGTTTGAGCATGGCCTGGGCATCTGCGTAGAGCTGGCTGGCGGCCTCGCCAACCACTTCATCTTCAAGGATGCGCGGGAATTTGCCAGCCAGCTCCCAGGTAATGAAAAAAGGCGTCCAGTCTATCGTGTCAATCAGCTCTTGCAGCGGATAGTCGGTGAGGGTGCGGGTGCCCACAAATCCGGGGGCAGGGGGCGTATAGTTGTCCCAGTCCACAGCCAGGGCCCGCTCTTGCGCCACCGAGAAGTTCAGGGTCTCGCTGCGGGGCTTACGCTTAGCCGTGCGCTCTCGCACGACCTCGTATTCTTCGCGCGTGCCACTGACGAACTGGGCCTTGTTGTCGCTGACCAACTGCGTGGCTACGGCAACGCTGCGAGACGCATCCGGCACATAGATAGTCGCGTCGCGATCGTACGCGGGTTCAATTTTGACCGCGGTATGAGCTTTAGAAGTGGTGGCGCCACCGATCAGCAGCGGCACGTCGTAGTCCAAGCGCTGCATCTCGCTGGCCACATGCACCATCTCGTCCAGCGAGGGCGTGATCAGTCCGCTGAGGCCAATCATGTCGACGTTCTGCTCGCGCGCAGTTTGCAGAATGTCCTCGCAGGCAACCATGACTCCGAGATCGATCACCTCGAAGTTGTTGCATTGCAGAACCACGCCAACAATATTCTTGCCGATGTCGTGAACATCGCCCTTCACCGTGGCCATCAGGATCTTGCCGTTGGAGCTGGCGTCCTCGGATTTTTCGTCTTCGATATAAGGCTGCAGGTAGGCCACTGCCTGCTTCATGACCCGGGCGCTTTTGACCACCTGGGGCAGGAACATCTTGCCGTCGCCAAACAGATCTCCTACAACATTCATGCCGTCCATGAGTGGACCTTCGATCACCTCAATGGGACGGTCGGCCTGCTGTCGCGCTTCTTCGGCATCTTCTTCTATAAACGTATTGATGCCTTTAACAAGGGCATACTCGAGACGTTTCGAGACCGGCTGCTCACGCCAGGACAGGTCTTCTGTACGGGCGCCGCTACTGCCATCCCCACGGTACTTTTCCGCCACCGCCAGCAGATTCTCGGTGGCTTCATCGCTGCGATTGAGGATCACGTCCTCCACGGCATCGCGCAGTTCATCAGGTAGCTCGTCGTACACTGCCAGCTGGCCAGCATTGACGATACCCATCGATAGGCCCGCACGAATCGCGTGATAGAGGAATACTGAGTGAATGGCTTCCCGCACCGGGTTGTTGCCGCGGAAACTGAAAGACACGTTACTGACACCACCGGAGACCAGCGCACCGGGCAGCTTTTCTCGGATAAAGCTGGCGGCTTCAATAAAGTCCACAGCGTAGTTGTTGTGCTCCTCGATACCGGTAGCTACGGCAAAGATGTTCGGATCAAAGATAATGTCCTGCGGCGCGAAACCGACCTGGTCCACCAGCACGCGGTAGGAGCGCTCGCAGATCTCTGCCTTGCGGGCGAGGGTGTCTGCCTGCCCGTCTTCATCAAAGGCCATGACGACTACTGCGGCTCCATACTTGAGACAGAGTCGCGCTTTTTCGATGAAGTCCGCTTCACCTTCCTTGAGTGAAATAGAATTCACCACTGGCTTGCCCTGGATGCATTTCAGCCCGGCCTCGATCACATCCCACTTGGACGAGTCCACCATGATCGGTACGCGGGATATCTCTGGTTCCGAGGCTATCAGGTTGAGAAAGCGAACAATTGCTGCCTCGGCACCCAGCATGCCCTCATCCATGTTGATGTCGATGATCTGGGCGCCATCGTTGACTTGCTCCTGCGCGACCTCCAGTGCAGTGTCATAGTCCTCTTCGAGAATCAGTCGCTTAAACCGCGCAGAACCTGTGACATTGCAGCGCTCACCGACATTTACGAACAGGGAATCGCTGTTGATATTGAAGGGCTCCAGGCCGCTCAGGCGACAGGCCGGATCGGGGGTTTTCAACGGGCGCGGCGAACAGTTGGCGACCGACTCTGCAATGGCGGCGATATGCTCTGGCGCAGTGCCACAGCATCCCCCCAGGAGATTGAACAGGCCTCGCTCGGCGTACTCTGACAAATATCCGGCCATCGCCTCGGGTGTTTCGTCGTATTCGCCAAAGGCATTTGGCAGTCCGGCATTAAAATGACCGCTAAAATAGCAATCAGCAGCATTTGCCAGCTCTTCTACGAAGGGACGGATCTCATTGAATGCCCTGCCGCAGTTGGTGCCGACGATAAGGGGGCGGGCATGGGCTATCGCATTCCAGAAGGCCTCCGGGCTTTGTCCCGAGAGTACCCGGCCACTAACATCAGGGAAGGTGACCGAGATCCAGATCGGCAGGCGTTTGCCCAGCTTTTCAAACACCGACTGGACAGCGAATAGCGCGGCCTTCGCATTGAGGGTGTCGAAGATGGTCTCCACCATCAATAGGTCGGAGCCCCCCTCTATGAGCGCCTCCGTTGCCGCGCTGTAGTCAGCAACCAGCGTGTCGAAGTCGATATTGCGCGCGCCGGGGTCGTTTACATCTGGCGAAATAGAGGCGGTGCGCGGAGTAGGGCCCAGCACGCCAGCGACAAAGCGGGGCTTATCGGGCGTGGCGGCGGTCTGCTTGTCGGCGACCTCCCTGGCCAGGCGCGCAGCTGCCAGATTGATTTCCACAGCCACAGACTCCAGTTCGTAATCGCCCTGGGCCACTGCCGTGCCGTTAAAGCTGTTGGTCCCAATGATATCGGCACCGGCATCAAAATAGGCCTGGTGGATATCGCGAATAATATCCGGCCGGGTAATCGAAAGCAGGTCGTTATTGCCCTTCAGATCGATATGGTGGTCGGCGAAACGCTCTCCACGGTAATCCGCTTCCTGTAGTCCACGCGACTGGATCTGGGTGCCCATGGCACCATCAATCACCAGGATGCGTTCCTGTAAGGCGCTGATCAGGGCCTGTTCACGTGATTCGGGGCTTTTCATTGGGCATTCCATCGGTTTGAAAGCCGCGTATTCTAACACCTTGAAGATCTATATCAAAATATTTTGATATAGATTTGGCCAAGATCTCGCAGTCAGGGCGGTGTAGCCGCGGATGTTGCGCTGGCTTTGCTTATTGGTGGCGCTTTGCTTAGAATACCCGACCAAATTACTCAGGAACTAATCATGCAAGACAACGGCATCACCATTACCGAATCCGCCCAGGCGTACCTGGCGGAGTTGCTGTCCAAGCAGGAAGACGCCCTGGGCGTAAGGGTGTTCATCAACCAACCGGGCACACCGCGTGCCGAGACCTGTATCGCATATGCCCGCGAGGATGATGTGCAGGGCGATGACGAGAAGGTCGAATACGCAGATTTTACCGCCTGGTTTGAAGCGCGCAGCCTGCCTTTCCTCGAAGATGCCCTGGTCGATTACGCCAAGGACCGCATGGGAGGCCAACTGACCATCAAGGCGCCCAACTCAAAGATGCCACGATTGGACGAAAACAGCCCAATCGAAGACCGTATCAATTATGTGCTCTTCAATGAGGTCAATCCGGCGTTGGCGGCTCACGGCGGCGAAGTCTCCCTGGTGGAAGTCACAGAAGACTCATTTGCTGTGCTGCAATTCGGTGGTGGCTGCCAGGGCTGTGGCATGGTCGACGCCACACTGAAAGGTGGCGTCGAAAAAACCCTGCTGGAGCAATTGCCGCAACTGGCCGGTGTGAGAGACATCACCGACCACAGCGACCGCTCTAACGCGTACTACAGCTAGTTTGCTCCCCGCTGGGGCAATACGCTCTTCAGCTTACTGTGCAGGTCGCGAATGGCCTGCTCGGTCGTTTCCCAGTCTATACAGCCATCAGTAACAGACACGCCATACTGCAGCTGGCTCAGATCTTCGGGGATAGACTGGTTACCCGCGCCAATATTGCTCTCAATCATAAAGCCCACCAATGACTGGTTGCCCTCAACCACCTGGTTGGCGACATTCTCCATCACCAGCGGCTGCAGGGATGGGTCCTTGTTGGAGTTCGCGTGAGAGCAGTCCACCATGATGTTTTGCGGAAGCCCGGCTTTCTCTAGAGCATCCTCACACAGTTTGACGTGAACGGAGTCGTAATTGGGCCCGTCACTGCCGCCCCGCAGCACCACATGCCCGTAGGCGTTACCGCGAGTGCTGATGATAGAAACCTGCCCCTGGTGATTGATACCCAGGAAGCGATGCGGCTTGGACGCGGATTTGAGGGCATTGATGGCAACTTCGAGGCCGCCGTCAGTGCCATTCTTGAAGCCGATAGAGCAGGACAGACCGCTGGACATCTCCCGGTGAGTCTGGGATTCAGTGGTGCGTGCGCCAATAGCTGACCAGCTGATCAGGTCTTGCAAATACTGGGGCGAAATTGGATCCAGTGCTTCGGTTGAAGTGGGTAATCCCATATCCAGAATGTCGAGCAGCAGCTTGCGGCCAATGTGCAGGCCTTCCTCTATCTTGAAGGAGTCATTCAGGTGAGGGTCATTGATCAGCCCTTTCCATCCGGTGGTGGTGCGAGGTTTCTCAAAATAAACCCGCATAACCACATAGATGGTGTCGGAGACTTCATCAGCCAGGGCTTTCAGGCGCCGGGCGTAGTCCATGGCGGCGTCCACATCGTGAATAGAGCAGGGGCCAACTACGGCGAACATGCGATGGTCTTTACGATCCAAAATGTCATAGATGGTCTGACGTGTGCTCTGCAAAAATTCCGCTGTGTCGTCGGAAATTGGCAGCGCCGTTTTCAGGTCTTCCGGCGTGGTCAGAATATCCTGGCGCTCGACATTGAGATTGTCGAGTTGTTGTGGGCTCATGGTGGAACTCGTCTCTGAATTTGAAGGCGCGCTATTCTATCGGAAAGCAGCGAGTTAGAATACCTGCACTTTGAACGCACGACCCGCCTTTTACGACATCGAACCGCTGCTGCCCTGGCTGCAGAATCAGATCCCACTCATCACGCCCAACCTTCGCTTGGCCAGGCATATCAAGTACGCCTGGGCCTTGTATCAGCATGCCCTCGATGTGGCCAGTTGGCCCACGCCCGAGGTCTATTCGCTGTCACAGTGGTGGCAGGTATGTGAGCGTGAGCTCGATCCCTGGCAGGAACAGCCTGCGCCATTGGCCCAATCACATCAGGAGCTCGAGCTGTGGGTGCGTTGTGTCACAGACCACCAGCAGGGTTCGCAGTTGCTGCGGCCGCGAAGTGCCGCGCGCCAGGCTCGAGATGCCTATCATAATCTGTTGCTGTGGCGCTGCGACTGGCGTGATCCGCGCATTCAATCCGGCTTTCGTTACAACCCGGATACCGAAATGTTCCTGGATTGGGCTGAGTCTTTTGAGCAGAGACTCCAGCAGCAAGGCTTGTTGCTGGGTGAGCAGCGCTGGCCGGTCATAGCAGAGGCCCTGCCCAAAGCTGAATTGGTTCTGGTCGATTTTGACGAGCTGGCGCCTTTAGCGCTGCATTGTCTGGAGCTACAGGCGAGTGAATTGCATCACTATCGCGCCAGTCCAGGCCAGGCGACATGTCATGTGCAGCCCTGCGCTGATCGCGAGGCCGAGTTAGCCGCCGCTGCAAGCTGGGCAGCGAAACTCGTGCACGATGAACCCAGCGCTCGTATTGGAATCCTCATTGAAGACATCGCGGCTGAGCGTCTGCGTATGGAGCGGCTGCTGCGGGAAGAGTTACTGGGCGAGGAGGTCATCGCGTCTAGACTGGTGGTCAACTTCAGTGCCGGTTCCGCCTTGTCCGATGAGCCCGTGATAGACACAGCCCTGAGACTGTTGGAACTGCTTCAGGGTCGAACGGGTCTGCATGAATTGGTGCATCTGCTGCACAGTCGATATCGGCGCTGCGAGGATGTTGATTACGAAACCAGGGCGCTGCGGAGATTGCAGATGCACGCAGAGGCGCTTGTGGATGCCAGTCAGCTGCACTGGTTTTTACAGGATACGAGCCTCGGCGAAAACCTGCTGCAGCTGCGTCATCACCGGGATCGGCCTCGCGAGGCCTCGCCCTCTCAGTGGCGAGACTGGTTCCAACAATGCCTCACGCAGTTGGGCTGGCCCGGCAGCGATACCCTGACATCCAGGGAGTACCAGCTCTGCGAACACTGGCGCAGCGCTCTGGAGCGCTTTGCGGAACTCGACGGCATTTACTCTACATTGAGCCTCTCTGCTGCAACTGGTTTACTGCGTTCAGTGTGTCAGGACATTACATTCCAGGAGCAGACCCCCGACAGCCAGTTACAGGTACTGGGTTTTCTTGAAGCAGCGGGTCTGCAGTTCGATCATCTCTGGATTTGTGGAATGGGGCGGTCCGGGTTTCCGGCAACGCCATCACCGAATCCATTTATACCGGTGTTTTTGCAGAAACAGCTGGCCATGCCGCATGCGGACAGCCGTCGCGAGTTCCAGTTCGGTCAGCGGATGTTGCAGCGATTCGAGAATTCAGCCAGCGCTTTGATCGCCTCTTATGTCCAAGAAGAAGACGGTATCGCCCAGGCCCCAAGCCCCTTGCTGCAAGACTACAGGGTCCTCGATGAGTTGCCCAAGCCGGGCATGGCAGGCAGCTGGCAAGCCGCCGCAGCCAGCGCATTGGACTATCCCCAAGTTGAGTTGAAGGGCCCGGCAGTAATACCGGAAGAACACCGCTCTGGTGGTAGTGGATTGCTGATGGATCAATCCCTGTGCCAGTTTCGCGGGTTTGTTCGCAGGCGGCTCAACGTAGAACCCCTGCCACAACCGCAACAGGGGCTGACAGCCTCAGACCGGGGTCAGTTGATGCATGCTGCACTGCAAACCCTGTGGCAAACCCTGAAAGACAGCGACAGTCTGAAATCACGACAGCCCGAGTGGGAGAGCCTGGTTACAGATGCCGTGGCATCGGCGCTCGCAGAGGAAAAGCTGGCGGCCAGGATCGACACGGTATTTATCGAGCTTGAAAAGCAGCGACTGCAGCGTTTGCTAATGGGCTGGCTGGAGATTGAGTCACAGCGCGCGGCATTTGCGGTGTCCGCCAGCGAGCAGGATATGCTGGTTTCGATTGGCGATTTGGAGCTGCGTATCCGGGCTGATCGGATCGATACCCTGGCGGATGGCAGCAAAATGGTGATCGACTACAAGTCCGGCGACATGAGCCCCAATCACTGGCTATCGGAGCGTCCCCAGGAACCCCAGCTACCGCTCTATGCTTACACGATGGGGTCGGATTGTTCTGCTGCAAGCTATGCCGTTGTCAGGTCTCGCAACCTGGCTTACCGCGGTTTTGGCAACACTGATGCG
This sequence comes from Halieaceae bacterium, assembly GCA_963921335.3. GTDB lineage: Bacteria > Pseudomonadota > Gammaproteobacteria > Pseudomonadales > Halieaceae > CAWUFC02. The sequence goes on from CAWUFC020000002.1 coordinate 100,955, forward strand.
GGCGTCGGGCTGACTACCGATACGAGCAAGGCCAGCGCGGGCAAGCTGAATGATTGGACTGATTTGCAGGAGCATTGGCGGCGGGTGCTTGAGCAGTTAGCTCGGTCTTATCTCGATGGTGATGCCGCAGTGGATCCACCTGATCCGAAGCACAGCTGTCGGTTCTGCGGATTACAGTCGGTTTGTCGCATCGGTGAGCAGGTGGCGGTTGATGACTAAGGTGATCGACAGTAAGGAGCGTATCGCCGCGCTGGACCCAAAGAGCAGCTTTTGTGTTACCGCACCTGCAGGGTCTGGCAAAACGGAACTGTTGATTCAGCGATTTCTGACCGTGCTGGCTCGTGTTGATCATCCTGAGCAGGTGCTTGCGATTACTTTCACCAGAAAGGCAGCCGCCGAGATGCGCGAGCGCATTCTGCAGGCCCTGGCCAGTGCTCAACAAACTTGTCCCGAAGACGAACATCGAGCGCTCACCTGGAATCTGGCTCGCCAGGTGCTGGATGTCTCCCAACAGCGTGAGTGGCAGCTCACCAGTATGCCATCCCGTCTTAATATCAAAACCATTGATTCCTGGAACGCCTATCTCACGCGGCAAATGCCGATCCTATCCAGCTTCGGTGGTGCGGCGAGTCCGACCGATCATGGAGAACCCTACTATCGACAAGCTGTTATGGCCCTGCAGGAGAGGCTCCGCGCGGGTCATTGGATTTCTGAAGATCTTGCCGCCGTACTTTTACATTTTGACAACAACTGGCAACAGCTTGAGGAGCTGCTGTTAAGGATGCTGGCGCGTCGCGAACATTGGCTGGTACATCTGGGTTCCGGCCTGGCTCGCGAGCAGGTTGAGAACATTCTCGAAGGCAGTGTGCGAGGCCTGGTGCAGGACCACCTCAAGGATCTGAAGTCGACGCTGGGAACCTTTGTTCATGAGTTGTTGGAGCTGACAAATTATGGGCGAGGCAGGCTCAACAAACCGCTGCTTGAGAGGGTTCCTGGTACAGAACCGGAGGATATACCCGCCTGGCGTGAATTGATTAATGCAGCTGTGACCAAGGGTGGTGGCTGGAAGAAAAGGATCACCAAAACCGATGGTTTTCCGGCAAACGATGCCGAGGCCAAGGAGCAGGGAGCACGACTGCTGGGGCTTATTTCAGAGTTGCAGGAACAACCCATGCTGCTGGAGCAGTTTCTGCTCGTTCGTTATTTGCCAGAGCTGGATAAGTCTGCCGCCAGCTGGGAGATCCTCATCTCACTGGCGCGTCTCCTGCCAGTCGTTGCCGCACAGCTGACGGTGGTATTTCAGGAGCAGGGTGTCGTGGATCATGCCCAGATCGCAATTGCTGCCAAGGAGGCTCTTGGGCCAGACGACGAAATCACTGATTTGGCACAAAAGCTGGATTACCAGCTCAAGCATATTCTGGTTGATGAATATCAGGATACGTCCAGTGGACAGTTTGAACTGTTGCGGCGGTTGACTCGCACCTGGGCCAGCGACAACCAAAGCAATCCGGAGAACCCTAACACCCTGTTTGTCGTGGGAGACGGAATGCAATCCATCTACGGCTTTCGGGATGCCGACGTGAGCCTGTTTGTGCGCCTGCGCGAACAGGGAATCTCAGACCTGCAGCTGAATGCGTTGCGGCTGCGCACTAATTTCCGCAGTGACGCCGGCCTGGTGAATTGGGTTAGCGATAGCTTTGCCCAGGCCTTTCCACCCGCAGACGACCTGCGCATGGGAGCGGTGACCTTTTCTGCCTCCAGCGCATTCAAAGATGGGCTGGAAATGAATCCGGTCTCTGCAATAGCGGTGGATAAGGACCTCCCTGCCGCACGGGAGATTGAAGCCAGTGCGGTGATAGAGGTGATCGAGCAGGGGCTGGCGAATGCAGACTGCGACAGTATCGCGGTACTTGTACGCACCCGTCGCCACCTGTTGGAACTGATTGCGTTACTGAAGCAGCGGGGCCTTCAGTGGCAGGCTCAGGAAATAGACTCCCTTGCGAGTTCCCCTGTGATTGTAGACCTCTTGAATTTGACCCGGGCCCTGCACAACAGGGCGGACGATGTGGCATGGCTGGGCTTGCTCCGCTCACGCTGGTGCGGGTTGGGCCTCCATGAATTGCACGGCTTGCTGTCCACCAGGGGTGAGGCCAGTGTTTGGGAAGTGATTCGAAAGGCACAAACGGACAGTCCCCAGTTGCTGCATCTGCGGCAGGTATTGCTAAGAGCGGAATTGTGGCGCGAACGGCTGCCGTTACGTCGCTGGATCGAAGATACCTGGCTAAAACTTGGCGGTCCGGCTGTAGTATCTGGTCCGGATGCACTCAATGATGCGATGGATTTTCTGGATTTGCTGGAGGCATTGGAGCAGGGCGCCGAGGTGTTCACCATTGATTTGCTGGAGCGTGAAGTTGAGTACCTGTTTTCACGTTCCGCCTCAGCTGATGCCAGGCTGCAACTGATGACCTTGCACAAATCTAAAGGGCTTGAGTTCGACTGGGTCATCATACCTGGGCTGGATCACAGGCCCGCCAGTGATCAGGCAGAGCTGCTGATGTTTGATGATTTTACCTTGCCTGACGGCCGTGAAGGGCTGCTTCTGGCTGCGGACGACCGCGGCGACGAGGAAGCTAATGTGTACAAGTGGCTGAAAGAGAAGCGTCGTCGCAAGAGAGAGTTTGAGGTCACCCGGCTCATGTACGTTGGTTGTACGCGGGCGGTAAAACGGCTCTACCTGAGCGCTTGCGTTGGGCTGGGGGAGGAGGGCGAAATGAAGTCCCCCGAGGCTCGCAGTCTGTTGTCGCGAGTCTGGCCCTGGTTTGAGGCTCAGGCGATGCGCGTTGAGAAAAACCTTTTTCGCCAGCAGCAGGTCACAACCCCGTTTTGCCGTGTTGTGCATGAAGGTCTCGGGCCCGTACTGGAAGAGATTGATGAGAATGATAACTTGCCAGACGAGCAGAACAATTTGCTGGCTCGTGAGATCGGTAACCTGGTGCATCTTTCTCTCGAAAGGCTGGCGCAGATGCCGCTGGCGGAGCAACGCAGTGCCCTGCAGTCCTGGCAGTCCTGGTGGAAGAGTTACCTGGTGGCCAGGCTACATAGTACAGAGGCTGTAGAGCATGGACTGAAAGCGGTGCGCAATGCGCTGGAAAGTACCCTCGATGACGACACCGGCCGGTGGATTCTCGACCCCACTCACGAGCAGAGCTTTTGCGAATACGCGGTCAGCCGCCTGGATGGGGAGGGGCGTTTGCGCGAAATGGTGGTGGACCGCAGTTTTGTAGACAGTAACGTGCGCTGGGTGATCGATTACAAGAGCTCATCCCCCGCTGAGGGGCAGTCCCTTGAAGACTTTTATGAGCAGGAAAAACAACAATACAGGAAGCAGCTGCCAGCCTATCGGGACGCCCTGCAGCCACTTGGCCCGCAACCGGTTCGGATGGCACTATACTTCACTTCAGTAGCCGGCTTTGTGGAATGTAGCTAAGCCGTTATCAATATAAGTATAAGAGGACTCTCAGCATGCCCGATACGCTTACGGCATATCTCGCCCAGTGGGCGCAGGAAAAACCCGACCTGCTGTGGTTGCAGGATCGCAAAGGCGATGACTTCACCGACTGGACCTGGTCTGCCGCCGAGGAAGAAGTCGAAACGCTTGGCGCCTGGCTAGAGCAGCGGTTCGGTGCCGGCCAGCAGGAGAAAATCGGCATACTCTCCCGAAATCGGGCTCACTGGATCCTGGCAGATCTCGCTATCATCGCCAGCGGTAATGTCACCATCCCGATGTTCACCACACTGCCCAATGAAACCGCCAGCTATGTCATGGAATTTACCGGGATGAAATTGCTGTTCGTGGGTGAATCTGAGAACTGGGACAATGTGCAGCAGATTCTGCCACCAGATCTGCAGTTGGTGGCGCTGCCTGGCGTTAGCCTGGATCAGGAGCATCTGCGCTGGGAGGATTTGCTGGAGGAGTTTCGCGGTCAGCGCAGTACCCACGAGAATAAACATGACGATCTTATTTCTCTTGTGTTTACTTCCGGTACTACCGGCGTGCCGAAAGGTGTTATGCAGACCCATGATTCCTTCGTGGTGCCTATCCAGCGATTCGAGTCTGCGTTTGATCTGGGTGACAACCCGAGTTTTATCTCATATTTACCGCTCTCCCATATCGCAGAACGTCAATTGGTTGAGGGCTGCTCGGTTATTGCCTGTGGCCGGGTTAACATCAACGAGAATCTCGCCACTATTTTGCGGGATCTGGCCTATACCCAACCCACATTTTTCTTTGGTCCGCCCCGTGTCTGGGAGCAGTTGCAGCAAATGATTATTGGCCAGTTCGGATCGCAGGAGGCACTCGACCAGGCGCTGGCAGACGACAGAGAAGGTACTGGCCAGCGTATGCGCGACCTGCTTGGGCTAGACAATGCCCGCTATTTGCTCACCGCTGCGGCGCCAACTCCGCCGGCGCTGATTCACTGGTTCGGTGAGCTTGGCCTGGCACTGCTGGAGGGCTTCGGACAAACCGAAGCCATGGGCCTTATCGCCAATACCCACAGCGATCGCAAGATTGGTTCAATTGGTCGAGCGATTGGGGAAGTGGAGATCCGCATCAGTGAAGAAGGCGAGTTGCAGGTCAGAGCCGGCGGCCTGTCACCGGGCTACTACAATCGACCGGAGAAAACCGAGGAGACCTTTGTCGAAGGATGGGTCTATACGGGTGACAAGGCTTATATCGATGAGGATGGCTTTATATTCCTGACCGGGCGGGTCAAGGACTACTTCAAGACCATACAGGGCAAATTTGTCGCGCCGCCGCCCATTGAAGCCAGATTTTCAGACAATATCCATACCGAGCAGCAGTGTTTGCTGGGGCGTGGCTATTCCAAGACTGTCATGGTCTGCGTACTCAGTGCCCTGGCCCAGGAACAATCCAAGGAGCAGATTGAGTCAGATCTCATTGCGGTGATCGAGGACCTTAACAATGAGGTTGAAAAGCACGCGCGTGTGGGTGCCCTGGTTATCTCTTCCGATCCCTGGACCATTGAGAACTCGATGCTCACGCCGACTATGAAAATCAGGCGTGAGCAGGTCGAGCAGGCCTTTGGTGAAGTGGCAGAAGCGCTGGCCCGGCAGGGAGCCGAGCAGGGCAGTCTGCAGATTCACTGGCACTGATCAGGCCATTTTCTGGACGATGTCCTCTGCGTAACATTTTACGCCGTCGATCTTCAGATCGAGATCCTCGGTGTCGCCGTGGTAAAAGGGCCACGGCATCGTCAGAATGTGGGTGATTCCAGCGTCTTCAAGGCGCTTGTAAGCGTCTATGTCAAAGGCATCTGAGGGCGTCGCCATCACTTCAAAAGGCAGATGGTCGCGGCCGTATTCTTTGCGCATGGCGTGGATATGGGCGACAGAGTCGATGATTTCCTCAGAGGTCTGTAAATCACTGACCCAGCCGTCAGCGAGCCGGGCTGCCCTGCGCATGGCAGGTTTGGAGATGCCGCCAACCCACAGCGGAATCGGTTCGCTGGGCACTGGGTTCATTTCCATGGCATCGAACTGATAGTGCTCGCCCTGGTATTCAACCCACTCTCCGCTCCATAGCAGCTTCATGATCTCGATCATTTCATCGGCGCGCTTGCCGCGCGTCTTGAAGTCCTGACCCATCAATTCAAATTCGTCACTGGACCAGCCCACGCCCAAAGCCGGGGTGACCCGGTTATCGGAGATAACCGCGGCGGTACTAATCGCCTTGGCTACCAGATAAGGGTTGCGCATGGGAAGCACAAACACGTTGTTGGTAAAGCGCAGGCGTTTGGTCAATGCGGCGAGGGCGCCAATAGTCACCCACGGATCGGGCCAGTCGGTAAATGCTTCCCAGCGACGACTGCCATCGTCAGTGTAGGGGTAGGGCGTCTTAATTTCCCTCGGGTGAACCACGTGGTCCGAGAATGACATGGCCTCCCAGCCTGAGTCGTCTGCGACCGGGGCCAGTGCGGTCAGATGGGCAACTTTGCTGAAAGAAGTGGACATTACAAATTTCATGGGGCGCTGGTCTCCAGTTGATGCGCTTTTAAAATGTGTTCGAACAGATGTTGGATGCTGCGCTCCAGTATTGCCAGAGTTTGCTCAAATTGTGTCTCGGATCCGTAATAGGGGTCTGCCACCTGGCTGGATGCAGAGCGCGGCGCATAGCTGTTCAGCAGGCGAATCTCTCCACCAAAATCAGCAGGCGCCCAGGTCTGGACATGAGTGAGATTGGCGCGATCCATGGCAACAATGTAATGAAAACGCTCATAATCCGCCGGCTCAATCTGGCGGGCCCGCTGCGCCGAAATATCATAGCCTCTTTTCTCAGCAGCGATGACTGCCCGTGGGTCAGGTGGCTTGCCAACGTTAAAGGCGGCTGTACCACAGGAGTCAATCAGCAGCCTGTCGCCACAACCTGCACTGTCAGCCATCGCTTCCAGAACGCCCTGCGCGCTGGGGGAGCGACAGATATTTCCCAGGCACACAAACAGAATGCCGATGCTGTTCACAGTCACGCTTTAGTTGCTTCCCAGATAATAAACTTCTTGTTCTGCGCGACTTCGCGCAGATTCGCAAATTGTCGCCGCAATAGCCCAGCATAGGGGAGATGCCGATTGGCCACCAGCCACAGTTTACCGCCTGACTCCAGCTTCCCCGCCGCCTGACTGATGAGTCGTTGGCCGAACGCTGCATCAACAATGTGATGCAGATGAAACGGCGGATTACAGAGAATCAGCTCTGGCTGTGGGCCGTCATAGTCTGCAAGACCATCGCCAGTATGAAAGCTAGCGCTCAATGAGGGATGCTGCTGCCCCCAATTCCGCTCGCTATAGCGGCCCGCGGTATAGGATTCATCGCAAAAAGCCGTATGCAGTGGCGCCAAACGCTGCGCTGCTGCAATACCAAGAACGCCGCAGCCGCAGGCCAGATCCAGCAGGTGCCGCGCCGACGGCAGTTGCGCCATCTGCTCAATCATAAAGCGACTGCCGATATCGAGCTGATGGGCGCTGAACAGGGCCGGGTGACTTACTAAAGGCAGTTGCAGGCCGGGTACGTCGAATTGTGGTTCTGGCTCAGCCGGCTTCGAATGATCCGGCACATGAGCCACAAAGAGTCGGGCCTTGCGCTCTCCGCGCAGGCGTTCGGTGGGCCCGAGAGCGGCTTCAATCTGCTCGGCAGTATTTGGACTCAGGTGCTTGTCCATGCCCGCACACACGATTCTAGTGCCGGTATCCTGTGACTCCGACAGCACACGCAATTGCCACTGCAACAAGTCATGCTGTTTCGGTATCTTCAGCAAAACCAGTTTGCTCGGTGGCGGCTTCTCGGTGAGCGGAATCACCTCGCCGGCGGTTTGGCCTGGATTGGCTAGTAGGTTGCGACGCAGGGCTTCGACGCTGAGACTTGAATCTGTCCAAAGCCGGGCGCCGGTCGCAAGGGCCAGCGCGCCGTAGCTGTCGTTGACAGCCAGCACCTCGGTGCCGCTGATATCACTATTGCGGGTGTACTCCACCAGTAGTCGATCAGCACTGTTCCAGGCTCGTAGGGTCACGCCTCGAGGGTGCGGGAACGCTTCCAATGTGAGTGCCGCGAATGGGTTCAGCGGGTCAGGGATTTGCGGTACTCCCCAGGGGTTTGTCCAGTCCACTTCTTGAAGGAACGATGAAAGGCCGATGGCTCATCAAAACCCAGTAGGGCCGCGATGGCGTTGATTTTCAGCTCCGGCCTGCTCAGTAATCGTGTCGCAGCATCACGGCGGGTTTGGTCCTTAAACTCCTGATAGGTCGTACCCACATCTTTAAGGCGACGGCGCAGCGTGCGCACAGAGACATGCAGTTCTTCGGCCATGTCCACCACGCTTGGGAATTCCCGGCTCAGGTCGTTACCGACGACCCGGCGCATCTGCGAAACGATGCCATCATCGCTCTCCACCTCGCGGTTAGCCAGCAGGTGGTAGGGAGCGCTGCGCAAAAACTGGTTGAGCGAGTCCTCATCGTGCAGGATCGGCGATTTGAGGTATCGCCTGTCAAAGACGAAACCGTTGTTCGGCATGGAGAACTGAATCGGACATTCATAGATCCGTGCCAGGTAGCTCTGGTCTGGTGGCTCTTCGAACTGCACATGCACCTCTAGCAGGGGAATATGTGTGCCAATAAGCCAGCTGCAAAAACGACGCCAGACGGCCATAGTGTGAGCGATGGCATACCAGGCCATGTCGGTACCCTGGGCTGAGTACTCGCTGCTGTCAGGCATCATATTGAAGACCCGATCATCGTCGGTGAAGCGCATGGCCGGCTCTGTGTAGGCTGGCATACCCACGAGTTGGCGACAGAATGACTGGAACTCGTGAGCCCGCAGCAGGGCCTGTTCCAGGTCGCGGCAGTTAATGAGCAGCAAGGCCGCCATTCTGAAGGAACCTGAAGGCGTGGGCTGCTTCATGCTGATGCCCAGGGTTTCGTCCTGCAGCATTCGCATGATCACCCTGTAGACCCGGCTGTAAAGATCGGCATCTATCAGTTGTAGAGGATCTGCCTGGGCAGACAGTAGCTCGCTGGCCAGGCCCGATTGGCGAGCAATCCTGTCCAGGTCGTAGCCCTGTTCCTCTGCGACCCGAAGCAGGGTATTGATGTACTTTAGCGGGACAGTATCGGTGGTGTCTCCGCTCACTTCAGCCACCCGTGACGTCAACAAACAGGGTCAGGCGATCCCCGGGATGAATGTACTTTTTGGTCTGAAGCTGCTGATTCCAGCCGACGATATCTTCGACGGTGATGTTAAATTTGCCGGCTATTCTTGCCAGCGAATCGCCTGAACGCACCCGGTAACCGAGTTTGCGTACCATGGGGCTGCGCATGGGGGTATTGAGTGTCGCGGTATCTGTAATTGAGGCAGCGCGCCAGATCACGAGCTCTTCTCCCGGGAAGATTGGGTCGCGACGGGCTTTGCCATTCCACTCAGCCAGCTTGCGAACGCTGACACCGTGGGCCTGGGCGATGCTCCAGAAACTGTCCCCCGACTGCACGCGGTACACCTCGCGCACCCCTGAACCAGTTTTCTGCCGACTGGCCAGTCGCTGCCCGGCACTGAGCGTGTACTGTTCCGGGTTAGCCAGGGCAGTGGGAATAAGCAGTGTATCTCCGGCACGAATGGAGTTGCCGCGCAAGCCATTGACCTGACGAATCACGTCGACGCCAGTGTTGTAGCGCTTGGCGATGCGAATCAGGCTGTCACCCGAAACGACTTGATGCCGGTTCCACTGCACACGGTGGGCAGGGTCGAGTTGACCCAGTGCCGCAGTAAAACCCGGTTCATATTCCAGGGGTAGTAATAATTCATGTGGGCCAGCAGGCTTGGTCGCCCAGCGACTGAAGCCGGGGTTGAGACGGTAGATTTCATTGATGTCCATGCCGGCCAGTTGTGCAGCCTGGCTGAGGTCCAACTGCCCTTGCGTGTCCACCACAGCGAAATAGGGCTGATTCAGCACCGGTGTGAGATTTATCCCGTAGTGATCGATTCTGCTGACCAGGTCGGTTAGCGCCAGGAACCTGGGCACATAGTTGCGCGTTTCAAGCGGTAGCTTGAGCGCCCAGAAATCAGTGCCGCGACCGGCTTTTTGGGCGCTGGCGACGGCTTCTTTGACCCGGCGTTGGCCAGCGTTGTAGGCCGCCAGGGTTTTCAGCCAGTCGCCGTCGAAGTTGGCGTTGATTTTTTCGAGGTAATCCAGGGCCGCATGAGTAGAGGCCCTGACATCTCTGCGCGCGTCATACCACCAGTCCTGGTCCAGCCCGAGATCGCCAGCGGTGCCAGGGATGATTTGCCACAGGCCCGCAGCGCGACCGTGGGAATAGGCGAACGGATCGTAGGCGCTCTCCATGATGGGCAGCAGCGCCAGTTCCAGTGGTAATTGACGTCGTTCGAGTTCTTCTACCACGTAAAACAGGTAGGGCTCTGCCCGGGCGCTGACTCGCCGCAGATAATCCGGGTTCTGTAAGTACCATTGTCGCTCGGCGTCTACCCGGCGGTTATTGTGCACCGCAATGCTGGTATTGGCGCTGATATGCTGCCAGAGGTTGCCCTGCAGCGCGTCAGGAGCGTTGCCTGAACTGTTTTGCGCAACCAGGAGCGCAGCTAGAAATATACTTGAAAAAAGAGCTAAGCCCTTGTTATTAAACATTATTGCCTTATCTAAAGATGCCGCTGAAAGCTTGTGACGCCAGCGCCGGTATGGGCTAACATGGCGCCATGAGGAATCAGTTTAACGACATTTACAAGCAGCTGGAATGCTACTTCCAGACCCCTGTGGGTGACTACTTGTGGCAGCGCGAGCAGGAACAGGTGATGGATATGGTGCGGGATCTACACGGCCCACGCCTGCTGCAGTTGGGTACCAGCACAAAACAGCATTTGGTGGCAGCGGCAGACCAGCCGCTCAATGTCTATACCGCGGCGCATGGTGGTGGTGATGCGAGTGTGCTCAGCGACGCTGAATCACTGCCTTTTGCCAGTGAGAGCATCGATATCCTGGTGCTGCATCACGCCCTGGAATTTTCGGGAAATCCTCATCAGCTCCTACGTGAGGCGAATCGGGTGTTGGCGCCGCGCGGTCATATCATCGTGGTGACGTTTAACCCGGTGTCGCTGTTTGGCCTTGGGTTGGGTCTGCGGAGGTTACTGGGTCGTTCTTTCTGGGCCTGCGCGCGGCTTCTGGGCGGCTGGCGTCTGCGAGACTGGCTACATCTACTCGGCCTTGAGCTAGAGCGTACTCGCCACCTGTTGGCGGTGCCGCCGGTCGGTTCTGGTCGTCTTCAAACAGGACTATTGCGCGCGGACCGGTTCTTTGCTCGTCATCAGTGGCCGGTTGGTGGAGTCTACATCACGCATGCTTGCAAACAGCATTCTGCGATTACGCCTGATCGTGCACGCTGGAATCGTGCCATGGGCAATCGGCTGATCGGCCTGGGTTCAGCCAAGCCTGTGGCCAGTCCCTTTGAAGGAGATGTGGCTGCTTGAAAACGGTTGAGTTGTTTACAGACGGGGCCTGTCGCGGTAATCCAGGTCCAGGTGGTTGGGGTGCGCTGTTGCGCTTTGGTGACATTGAGAAGGAACTCTATGGTGGTGAAACGGAGACCACCAACAATCGCATGGAGCTAATGGCAGCTATTTGTGGGCTAGAAGCCCTTAAGGAACCCTGTGCGGTGGAACTCACCACCGATTCGGAGTATGTGCGCAAAGGCATCACCGAATGGATTCACGGCTGGAAGAAAAAAGGCTGGAAAACGGCAGCCAGGAAGCCGGTAAAAAATGCGGATCTCTGGCAGCGCCTGGATCAGGCAGCCGGACGCCATGAGGTAAACTGGCACTGGGTGAAAGGCCATAGCGGGCATCGCGAAAACGAGATAGCCGATCAGCTGGCCAACAGGGGAATCGACGAGTTATGAGACAAGTAGTGCTGGACACCGAGACCACGGGCCTGGAAACCAGCCAGGGCCACCGGATTATTGAGATCGGCTGTGTCGAGCTGGAGAACCGGCGCCTCACCGGGAGGCACTTTCACCAGTACATTCGTCCCGATCGTGAGGTGGACCAGGGTGCCATCGAGGTTCACGGCATCACCAATGAATTTCTGGCGGATAAGCCGCCCTTTGAACAGATCGTCGAGGACTTTATTCAGTACGTCACCGGCGCCGAGCTTGTCATTCACAACGCTGCTTTTGATATTGGCTTTCTCGACTCTGAACTGAGTCGCATCAGCGGCATGCGCACCCGCATGGCAGATATTTGTACGGTGGTCGACACCCTCAAAATGGCGCGCAATAAGCATCCCGGTCAGCGCAATAATCTGGACGCACTGTGCGGGCGTTACGGGGTAGATAACTCCTCCCGTGATTTGCACGGCGCATTACTTGACGCGGAAATTTTGGCGGATGTCTATCTGGCCATGACCGGCGGACAGACCACTTTCCAGTTAGGTGGTGCCGAAAGCGAGCAGGGCGATGCCGGAAGCAGTGTTGCGCCGCGCAAGCTGTCAGCTGATCGCCCACAGCTAAAAGTCATTCGAGCCAGTGCCGATGAGCTGGCGGAGCACGAAAAAGTGCTGGAAGGCATCGCCGATGCCAGTGGCGGTCAGGTTCTGTTCCGGGAGAGTTAGCTCCCGGCTTTCAGCGGTTACAGTAGCCAGATCACAGCAGACAGGCCCACACCACCCAAAACAATAGTGTAGGGCAGCGCCATCAGAACCATACGGCCGTATGACAGCCTCAGCAGCGGTGCCAGGGCTGAGGTCAGCAGAAACAGAAAAGCTGCCTGGCCATTCGGGGTGGCGACACTGGGAAGGTTGGTGCCAGTGTTGATCGCTACCGCCATCAAGTCGAACTCCTCACGGGTCAGTGCGCCGTTCTGGAAAGCTGCATACACTTCGTTGATATAGACCGTGGCGACAAAGACGTTGTCGCCGATCATCGACAACAGGCCATTGGCAATAAAGAAGGCGGCGGGGCGAGCGTCACCTTCGAAAGCCAGTACGTAGTTAATGACCGGTGTGAACAAATGCTGGTCGTGAATAACGGCGACAATGGAGAAGAAAACGATTAACAAAGCCGTAAAGGGCAGGGCCTCCTCAAAGGCATGCCCGAGCTGGTGCTCTTCTGTAATGCCGTTGAAAGCGGTCAATAGCACGATGACCGACAGTCCGATTAGTCCCACCGCAGCCCAGTGCTGGGACAGAGCGACTACCAGGTAAACCGCCACAGCAGCCTGCACGAACAGACGCATTTTGTCGCGTTTGGTGCGCCTCTCTTCCTGAGCTGTTTGGTATTGCTCCAGTACGTCGCGCACCGAGGCAGGGAGCTCATCGCCATAGCCGAACCACCCCGTGACTTCGAGCAGATAGCAAGTCAGCAAACCTGCGGCCAGGGTTGGCATGGTCACCGGTGCCATCTTCCAGAAGAACTCCATGAAGCTCCACTCGGCAACCGTGGCGATCAACAAATTCTGTGGCTCACCGACCAGCGTGCAGACCCCACCAAGGGCAGTGCCAACGGCACCATGCATCACCAGGCTGCGTAAAAAGCCGCGAAACTGCATGAGGTCCTGGCGGTGGTTCTCGATGATGTCCGAGTCTTCCGAATGATCGTGATGCGCGTCGTGAGTGAGCTTCTTGCCCGAGGCCACTTTGTGATAAACCGCGTAAAAGCCCACGCTGACGCTGATCAGCACTGCGGTCACCGTAAGTGCATCCAGAAATGCAGACAGCAGCGCGGCAACTGCGCTGAACAGCAGGGCCAGAATCTTCTTAGACTTGACGTTGAGCAGCAGCTTGGTGAACACGTACAGCAGCAGCTCTTTCATGAAGTAGATACCTGCGACCATGAACATCAGCAGCATAATCACTTCGAAATTGGCGGCTGCTTCTTGGTACACCTTGTGGGAGCTGGTCAGTCCCAGTATCACTGCCTCCAGCGCCAACAAGCCGCCGGGTTGCAGGGGATAGCACTTGAGCGCCAGCGCCAGCGTAAAGATAAACTCGGCAATCAACAGCCATCCGGCAACCACCGGCCCGAGGGTGTACAGGACCAGCGGATTGATCAGCAGAAAGGCGGCTATCGTCTTCTTGTACCAACCCGGGGATGCCCCCAGAAAATTGCGCGAGAAGGCGAAGCTGTATGAGCTGTCCATGTTGATGAGCTGCGCGGCAAGAAATAAGGGCAGTTTACGTTATTGGTGACCTTATGCGTAGCACGGTATGCCCATTTTCTTACTCCGTGGGCATGAAGTAGTATTATCGGCCGTTTAAGACACAGGTTTGGATAATGTATACACCGAGTACCCGGGAACCCGAGCGCAGTGACGGCGCGCTTTACTTTGTTTTTCATGGCAATGATCTGCTCACTGACATGCGTGCGTCGGAACCCTGCCTGTTGCCGGGCGACGAAATCCGCTTCCTGGCACCGGCGCCGATGCGACAGCAGTTCCTCGGCTATTGGCACGATACGCCCATTTACGCGCGTGAACTGGATGCCGCCACACCGCTGGACAGCGGTAATTATATGGTCGGCAACTTGTACGGCATTCTTGGCCGGGTCAGTGAGGAGATGTTTGCCCTGGCTGGCCGGGCGCAACAGCTGCTGGCCTGGCAGCGAGAAAACGGGTTCTGCGGCAGCTGTGGCGCTGCGATGAGCCAGCATGCCAAAGAAACCGCAATGAACTGTGAGCCCTGTGGCTCGATGATTTACCCGCGTATCTCGCCCTGCATTATTGTTCTGGTGACCCGGGGTGAAGAAATGTTGCTGGCTCGCAACGCTAATTTCCCGATCGAAATGTTCTCCACCCTCGCAGGTTTTGTAGAGGCTGGCGAGTCACTCGAAGAGTGCCTGGTACGCGAGGTCAAAGAAGAGGTTGGCGTGGATGTGGACAATATTCGCTACTTTAAATCGCAGTCCTGGCCGTTTCCCAATCAGTTGATGCTGGGTTTCTTCGCGGAATACGCTGGAGGCGATATCGTCTGCGAGGACGAGGAGATCGCCGAAGCCCACTGGTTTAAGCCCGATCAACTTCCCACGACGCCTCCGGCTACTGCGATTTCCGGGCAGCTCATTGCAGACCATGTTGCCCGCCATGGCGGGGGAGCGTCCTAGTGGAATACTTGTATGAATACGGGCTGTTCCTGGCCCAGGCGATGACGCTGGTGGTCGCGATCCTGGTGGTGATCGGCCTGTCCATGGCGATGGGTGCAAGAGGGCGTGGCACGCCCGAGGGCCATATCGAGGTGCGCAAGCTCAATGAGCGCTATCGCGTGTTTCGCGAGTTCATGGAATCAGAGATTCTGCCGGAGAAAGAGTTCAAGTCCCGGCGCAAGCAGGAAAAGAAAGACAGCAAGAGCGAAAAAGACGAGAAGCCCGAGGAGCAGGCTGCCTCGAGGCTTTACGTACTGAATTTTGATGGCGACATCAAGGCCAGTGCCGTCGACGATTTGCGAGAAGAGATCAGTGCCGTACTTGGCGTTGCTGGAGAGTCCGACCAGGTGCTGGTTCGGCTCGAAAGCGGCGGCGGCATGGTGCACAGCTATGGGCTGGCATCCAGCCAGTTGCAGCGTATTCGCGATGCGGGCGTCGGCCTGGTCATTGCGGTCGACAAGGTGGCAGCGAGTGGCGGCTATATGATGGCCTGTGTCGCAGAGCGCATCCTCGCCGCACCGTTTGCGGTGATTGGCAGTATAGGTGTGTTGGCGCAACTGCCCAATTTTCATCGACTCTTGCAGAAGGCTAATGTCGACTTTGAACAGCACACTGCAGGCGAATACAAGCGCACGGTGACTATGTTTGGCGAGAACACCGACGAGGATCGGGCCAAGTTGCAGCAGGACCTCGAGGATACTCATCAGCTGTTCAAGCAATTCGTGTCTGAGCATCGGCCAGAGCTGGATATCGCCGCAGTGGCAACCGGCGAAGTCTGGTATGGGCAGCAGGCCCTGGACAAAGGATTGGTGGACGAACTGATCACCAGCGACAGCTTTATTCAGGCTCAGTTGCAGCAGCGTGATGTATATGAGGTGCGTCACGTATTGAAGAAATCATGGCAGGAGAAGCTGGGAATGGCTGCCGAGGGCACTGCTGAAAGAGCACTGATGAAGGCGTGGCAAACCCTCACCAGCCGCAGACCTTTCTGAGCTCATTGTGAGCGCCGGTCTGGTTCCCGTCATCGACCTCAGCCTCCCCGAGGCCGAGGTCCTGCCCCAGATTGACGCAGCCTGCCGGGACACCGGTTTCTTCCAGATCAGTGGTCATGGCATCGATGCGAATCTGTGTCGCAGTGCCTTGCAGGTCGGTATGAGTTTCTTTGCGATGCCTGAGGAAGATAAGCTGGCATTGGAGCGTAGTTTTGAGAGCCCCTGGGGCTACTATGATCGCGAGCTCACCAAGAACCGGCGTGACCTCAAAGAGATATTCGACTTTGCGCCGAACGAGGAGGCACCCTGGCCAAGCGCCTTGCCCGAGTTTCAAACCTTACTGGCCAGCTATAGTCAGGCGGTTCATCAGCTGGCTTTGCACGTACTGGAGTTGTGCGTGGGCGCCTATGGCGGTAGCGGTTTGCAGACCCAGTTCGGACATGATCACAGTAGCTTCTGCCGCTTCAATCACTACCCCGTGGGTATCGGAGAGGGGCTGGGTATCAGTCGGCATACCGATGCGGGTGGCCTGACTATCTTGTTGCAGGACCAGCAACCCGGACTTGAAATGTATTGTCACGGCCAGTGGCAGCTGCTGCAGCCGGTTGCAGATACTTTTACTGTCAATATTGGTGACATGCTCCAGCTTTGGAGCAATGACAGCTACACCGCGCCACTGCACCGGGTTCGCGCCAGTGACACTAGTAGTCGCTACAGCATTGCCTATTTTCTCAACCCTTCTTACGATGCGGTCATCGAGCCGCAGGGTAAGGAGCCGGTCTATCGCCCGCTATCCTGGGCGGAATTTCGCTCGCTCAGGGCGCAGGGCGATTACGGGGATTACGGGGAAGAAGTGCAGCTTTCCCACTACAAAATTTAAAGGGAGTGCACGGGCATGTCAGGACCTATGCAGGGCGTCAAAGTAATTGATTTAGGCACAATGATTGCCGGCCCCGGCGCTGCGACGGTGCTGGCTGACCAGGGTGCCGATGTCATCAAGGTTGAGACGCCGGGAATAGGGGACGTGATGCGCTACCTCAGCTCAACCCGGGGTGGCCTCAGCGGCCTGTATCACAACGTTAACCGGGGCAAGCGATCGATCGCCGTAGACCTCAAGTCTGAGGCTGGGGTGGAGCTGATCAAGGACATGGCCCGGGATGCGGATGTGGTGTGCCAAAATTTTCGACCGGGGGTAGCCGAGCGGCTTGGGGTTGATTACGACTCACTGAAGGCAGTGAACCCCGACATTATTTATCTCTCTGTTTGTGGATTTGGTGATAAGGGGCCCTGGGCTGATAAAGCCGCCTATGACAATGTAATTCAGTCTTTTGCCGGGGTAGCGCAAAGCCAGGCCAACCCCGAGACTGGTGAGCCGATTCAGTATTATCAGCTCTTCTGCGACAAGACGACCGCGCTCACCGGTGCCCAGGCCGTCAGTTCGGCGCTGTTTGCCAGAGAGCGAGGCAAGGGCGGCCAGCATATTAAGCTGTCAATGGTCGATGCAACAGTGAGCTTTCTCTGGGCAGACGCTGCCGGACTGGGTGCTTTCGTCGGGGAAGGGGCTGACGAGGGTATGACCATCGCCAAGGGCGTAAGGCTGATGCAGTTTAAAGACGGTTATGGCGCCGCTGCGCCGGTCACCGACGCGCAATTCTTCGGCTACTGTGATGCCTTTGGCATCGATGCCAGTGATCCGAAGTTTGCAACGGTGATGGATCGCAATGCCCATGGAGAAGAACTCATGGACTTGATGAGAGGTGTTCTGGAGAAGGCTGCTGCAATGAACACCGATGAGGCCATAGCTGCCTTGCAGGCGAACGATGTGCCGTGTTCCAAAGCGCAGACGCTAAGCGAGCTGCCTGATCACCCGCAGATGGTTGCCAATGACAGCTTTGCCCGAATTGACCATCCCCAGGGCGGTGAAATGATTGAGCCGAATAACCCGCCCAACTTTCTGGGCACGCCATCACCGGCGATCAAGCGCGCCTCGGCGTTGGGAGAGCACACTGACGAGATCCTGGCTGAAACCGGCCGCAGCCCTGAACAAATCAGCGAACTGCACAGCGCCGGCGTTGTCGGCTAAAACAACAAGGGGTCAGATAACTTGATATTTCGATCAAGGGGTCAGACCCCTTGTTCAATTTTTCAATTTATCTGACCCCCTAAAGTTACTGTGTGGGTTCGATCAGCAGGGTGGGGATACCCAGATCGTGACTTTTCACCGTCGCAACCCGGGTGCCGGGTTTGCGGCCATCCCTGATCTCTGAATGAGCGACGCCATTGTTATCCAGCTGGGCGATGGTGGCATTCAGGTTAGGGCACAGATAAGTAATACCCCAAAAGTGATCCTGTTCTACCGGATTATCCAGATTCTGGATGACTTCCAGGGTCATTTTGCCGCAGCGGAAAAACAGCATGCGACCACCCCATTCGGGCACTTCCTGATCCAGGGCCAGCCGCATACCGAGTTCTGAATTAAAAAGGCGAATGCAATCGTCTGCATCGCGGGTGTTGAGAACCAGATGATCGACGCCCGCAATGCCTGTGCTGGTGGTCACGGGCTCGCCGCTAAGACTTCGCGCGGGAACCGAAAAAATCGGCAAGTTCCGATCGCCGGACTCTAGCTTATGCGCTGGGTTTTCCTCGTCCAGCATAGTCAGCCCCGCAATGACTGAGGTGTCGGCGCCGACGTTTTCCTGCAGCGCAATGCCGACGTTACTGAGGGCGAGTCCGCGAGCGTTATCCCCCAGGGGTTGAAAATCGCCTAATAACTTCGCATAACTGGCAGCGGCTTCGTCTACGTCAGGTACCGCCAGTGTGATTCGATCAAATCCTGTGACCACGCTAT
This sequence comes from Halieaceae bacterium, assembly GCA_963921335.3. Classification (GTDB taxonomy): domain Bacteria; phylum Pseudomonadota; class Gammaproteobacteria; order Pseudomonadales; family Halieaceae; genus CAWUFC02. Next base: position 119,497 of record CAWUFC020000002.1, read on the forward strand.
ACCTCCTCTTGTTGACTGCCTTAGAATAACCGGCACAGATAGAGGATATCCACTTGCAGGCATTGGTTATTGGCGGTACCGGTCCAACCGGACATCATGTGGTGAATGGCCTGTTAGCTCGCGGCTACCAGGTAGACATGCTGCACCGGGGCAGTCATGAGATTGATGAGATTCCCCCCGAGGTGGTGCACCTGCATACCGATCCCTATGACCAGGGCTGTCTTGAAGAGATTCTTGCTGGTAAGCAATACGATGTGTGTTATGCGATGTACGGCAGGCTCAGGGCCATTGCCGAGGTGTTGCAGGGCAGGGTAGAGCGTTTCATCTCTGTCGGCGGTGCACCGGCCTATCGCGGTTATATGAACCCCTATCTTTTTGAGCCGGAAGGGCTACCTGTGCCAATGCGCGAGGATGGGGAGACCGTGTCAGCTGAGGAGCAGGACAGCAAGGGCTTTCGCATCCGTATCACCGAGCAGCGTGTGTTTGAGGCACAGCCCGAAGCAACTCACTTCCGCTACCCCTACATATACGGCGCTTATCAGCTGGTGCCAAGGGAGTGGATGATCGTACGCCGGGTACTTGATAAGCGCCCCTATATCATCCTGCCCGATGGCGGCTTGACCCTGCACAGTTTTGGTTATGCTGAGAACGTTGCCCACGCATTGTTGCTGGCGCTGGATTCAGGGGATGCCGGCAGAGGCAAGATATACAATGTGGCCGACGATCATGTGCTGAGTTTAAGGCAGGTCACAGAGATCATCATCGACCACCTCAACAGCGACATGCAGGTCATCAACATGCCCTACGAGTTGGCACCATGTACGCGCCCGCTGATCATGCAGCCCCTGTCTACTCATCGAATACAGGACACCGCAGCCCTGCGCAGCGATCTGAACTATAGGGACAAGGTAGCACCCCCGGATGCCATTTGGCGCACCGTAGACTGGCTGCTGCAACATCCCCCCGAGGTCGGCGGTATGGAAGAACAGGTGCTTGAGGATCCGTTCGACTATGCTGCAGAAGACGCGCTGATTCATCGCTGGCTTGAATTACAGCAGCAATTGAATGAAGTGAGTTTTGAAAACAAGCCCGGTTACGGCATGGCCTACAGTGGCCCGGGCGGTCGCCCCCGCAGTCAAGAGGAGTTTAAAAACTGATCATGGATGCTCGATCTGTCCGAAATATTTCTGACGCGCGCCATATTGTTGAGCAGCGCGGCCTAGATCACGTAAAGGTCGGTCTGTTCGATATCGACGGCGTGATGCGCGGCAAGTATATGAGTCGCGACAAATTCTTCTCGGCCCTGGACAAGGGGTTTGGCTTTTGTGATGTGGTGTTGGGTTGGGACTCCAATGATCAGCTCTATGAGAACCCGGGTGTGGAGATTACCGGCTGGCATACTGGTTACCCGGATGCCGAGGTTCGCATCATTCCCGAGAGCTGCCGGGAGGTGGCCGGTGAAGAGGGCATGCTGTTGTTCCTGGCTGAGTTCGATGGTGAGGCCAGCACCGTGTGTCCAAGAGGCATGCTGCGCCGCGTGCTGGATAAAGCGGCGAGTATGGGCTTTGACTGCAAGGCGGCCCTGGAATACGAGTTCTTCCTGTTCAACGAGACACCTGACAGCGTCCGCGAAAAACACTATCAGAACCTGCAGCCGGCCACGCCAGGGTTCTTTGGCTATTCCATGCTGCGCAATTCGGTGCACTCCGACTGGTACCAGGAACTGCTGAGTACCTGCCAAACCATGGATTTTCCACTGGAGGGTCTGCACACAGAGACGGGACCGGGTGTACTGGAGGCAGCCATTGCCGTTGACGACGCACTGGCTGCTGCGGACAAGGCGGCACTGTTCAAGACCTATACCAAGGTCTGGGCGCAGCGCCGGGGTATGATGGCAACGTTTATGGCCAAGTGGTCCAACGATTGGCCCGGGCAGAGTGGTCACCTGCATCTGTCGCTGCAAGACCGGGAGCAGGGCGCCAGCGCCTTTTATCGTGACGGCGGGGAGCACAGCATGAGCGAGCAACAGCGACAGTTCGTGGCTGGTCAACTCGCCCTCATGCCGGAGTTCACCGCCATGCTGGCACCAACGGTCAATGCCTATTCCCGCATGATTCCGGGTTTCTGGGCACCGACGGCGGCTGCCTGGGGCACTGAAAACAGAACCACTGCATTGCGCGTTATTTCAGGCAGTGCAGCATCGCAGCGTGTGGAGCACCGCTTATGCGCGGCGGACGGTAATCCCTACCTGGTGATGGCCGCAGGCCTCGCTAGTGGACTCTATGGCATAGAACAAAAACTGGAACTTGGCGCCGCCTGTGTCGGCAATGCCTATGAACAAGAGCACGCCCCTGAAAACCAGTTGCCGGAGACCCTCTCAGAAGCCGCGCGCATGATGTCGCGCTCGCAGGCCGCGCGCAGCTGGTTTAGTGATGTTTTTGTTGATCACTATGTGCAAACCCGCCTCTGGGAAGAGCGGGAGGCGCGCAAGCATATCAGCGACTGGGAGCTGGCCCGTTACTTTGAGATTATCTGATGGCTGAATCAGGCAACTGGAACTACCCGACCGCGGTGCGACTCGGGCCCGGGCGCATTGCAGAATTAGCGGATGTCTGCCGTGAAGTTGGCAGCACAGCACCTCTGCTGGTCACAGATCCCGGCCTGGCAGACAGCGCCATGGTCGCATCAGCGCTGGCCAGCTGTGAGCAGTCTGGTATGGCGGTGAATGTATTTGCGGGCATTCAGGGCAATCCAACAGGCAGTAATGTGAGCGATGGCATCAGTGCCTACCTAGAGGGCAACCACGACGCTGTGATCGCCTTCGGCGGTGGATCGGCACTGGATGCGGGAAAAGCCATAGCGTTTGCGGCAAGACAGCAGCGTGAACTTTGGGACTGTGAGGACGATGACGGCGACTGGTTTAACGCCGACGCCGATTTGGTAGCTCCTGTGATTGCCGTTCCGACGACCGCAGGTACCGGTTCTGAAGTCGGGCGTGCCGCCCTGATCACCCATGAGCTCGAACAGGTGAAAAAGATCGTCTGGCATCCGCAGCTGCTGCCGCGCGTTGTTATTCTCGACCCCGAGCTGACGACTGGACTGCCTCGGGGGCTGACCGCTGCCACGGGTATGGATGCCTTGTCCCACAACCTGGAAGCCTGGTGTGCTCCTGCCTATCACCCGATGGCTGAGGGTATTGCCCTGCAGGGTATGAAACTGGTTCGGCAGCATTTACCCGCAGCGGTAGCGCAGGGTGACGATATTGACGCTCGAACCGGCATGTTGGTGGCTTCGAGCATGGGTGCAACCGCTTTTCAGCGAGGCCTCGGTGGCATGCATGCGCTGGCTCATCCGCTGGGTGCACTGTATGACGCGCATCACGGTATGTTAAACGCCATCCTGATGCCCTATGTGCTCAAGCGTAATGAGCAAATCATCGCCGATCGTATGGCTGATGCAGCCAGATACCTCGACCTGCCCGCAGGCTTCGGCGGCTTTCTGGACTGGGTACTGGAGCTTAGGGAGAGTCTGGACATACCTCACAGCCTGTCTGCCATAGGCATCGATGCAGAACAGGCGCAGAGAGTAGGGGAGATGGCCGTGCAGGACCCGAGCGCAGGGGGGAATCCAATTCAATTGAGTGCCATTGAATATAGCGATCTGTTTGTGGGTGCGGTAGAAGGCCGCCTGTGAAGCAACTGCTGTTGATTCTGGCACTGGCTATGCCGCAGGCGGCTTGGTCATGGGGGCCGCTGGGACACGAGGTGCCGGCACAGCTGGCAGAGGAAATACTGAGCCCAAAAGCTCGGGCACTGGTAAACAATATACTGCCCGGCGAAAACCTTTCAGAAGTATCTACCTGGGCGGACCGCATGCGTAGCAACAAGGATGCGTTCTGGCAGAAAACTGCCCGACCTTTTCACTATGTCACTGTGCCGGATGGCCAGGTCTACGATATTCGCAAGGCACCAGCCAAAGGAGATGCGGTGACCGCTCTCAAACGCTTTCGGGCGATTCTGGATGACCGGCGCTCCAGTAATGAGTCGCAGCAGCTGGCCCTGCGATTCTCCATTCACATTGTGGGTGATCTGCACCAGCCCCTGCACGTGGGCAATGGTAACGATCTCGGAGGCAATCGAGTCAGGATTGGCTTTGACGCCAGGTCGACTAATCTGCATCGACTGTGGGATTCCGGATTGATCTATGCGCGCGGTATGGACCGGGAAGACTGGCTGAGCCATCTACGCGCTGGTTTGACTGCTGAGCAGGTGAAGCAGTGGCAGGAACATCGCCCACAGCAGTGGATCGCAGAGAGCCAGTTGCTGCCTATGTCGCAGCGGCGGCACCGCTGATCGATCAGCGCCTGCGCCAGTCTGCGGTGCGCATTGCCGCCTACCTTGATTGGCTGGCCAATGAACTGGAGACACACAGTGGCGATCAGTCCTGAATTGCGGGCCATTATTGATGGGGTTCCCGCTGATTTCGCGCGCCCCGACGCCACAGTGGCCGACGTACGGGCCGTATTCGACACCATTCACAGTCAACCCTATAGCGATGAGTTGGTCATCCGTGAAGTCAGCGTCGGCGATGCAGGCTATGCCCACTATCATCACCGGGGTGAACACAGTCCCTGGATAGTGCTTCACTGTCATGGCGGCGCCTTTGTATCGTCGCCGGTGGCGGAATATCACTTCTACGCAGAGCTGATTATCGACCAGCTGCACTGTCAGGTGGTGATGCCCGATTACCGCATCGCTCCTGAGTATCCATATCCCGCGGCACACCATGACTGTTTCCAGACCTACAAGGCGTTGTTGGAGGAGGGGGTAGATCCTGAGCACATTATTCTGATGGGCGAATCCTGCGGCGGCTGCCTGGCCGCAGGCTTGATGCTCAGGGCCAGGGATGAGGGCCTGCCCCAGCCGCGCTGTTTTATTTCACTGACAGGCTGGTTTGACCTGTCTGTTAGTGGTCCCGAGGTACCGGGCAAGGATCCGTTTCTAACACCGGAATGGGTGCGTAATCGTGGTCGGGACTACCTTGCGGGTGCCATGCCCCTGGACGACCCCAGGGTGTCGCCAGCGTACGCGGATCTGACGGGGTTGCCGCCCATGTATATACAGGTGCCTGAATACGACACGGTGAGGGAGGGCGCTTTCATGTTGATCGAGAAAGCGCGGCTTGATGGCGTAGATGTCAATTCTGAGCTGCTGCCTGAAATGATCCAGGGCATACAGGGGTTGACGAACGCTGGCGTGCCGGAGGCGCACACCGCCTGGGACAAAATCCGCGAATACCTGGCCGCACAGGGCGTAGATATGCGGACTTTAAACCCGGGCAGCTGACCTAATCAGGCAGGATCATTCTCCCGCCAGATGTTTGCATCTGAGCAATCCAGCCCGCTGTTGAACGTTTCCCAGCAGGTACCGAAAGGAATCGGTATCGGCTCATAACCACGCTTGTCCAGAAGGTCGATGGTTTTCTTACAGTTTTCGTTAATGAAGATGCGACCATCACCCAGGCTTGAGGAATTGCCCACACCCTGAGCGACATCTTCCAGCGGTATGGGCAGAATCTCCCAGTCTTTGATGCAGTCGGGTTTCTCCGACCACATGCCGTTCTTGCCGTCGTCGGGTAAGCCCACTACACCTTCAACAATATTCATCATGCAGCAGTCACCGTGGTACACCAGGTTGCTGTCGAACCAGTATGTCTCATGCTTGTAGCCCAGCTCGGAGAACACCCGCATCATGATCTCGCGGCCCCGCGGCCAACCTGCTGGCGTATTTGCACCGGTAGCGGTGGCCCCGGCAATGGCCTCCTTATTAGGAGCGCCGTACTCCCAGAGAATGGTTTTGTTGGGCATCTGGCGCCAGGCAGCGGCATCCAGCCCCATGTAGCCAGGTCCTTCCAGGTAGGGATTGGGTTCGATGTCTCCGAAGTTGAAAATCGCTGCCTCTGGATCCTCCAGCACCAGTTGAACCAGGGCGGCACGCCCGGCAATGGGTTGCGGCCTGCAAGGGGCGGTGGTTTGCACCGGTAGCAGCACGCTGCCTACAAGGCGGGTAAAGCAACTGCCATAAGCGGAGAGGAACTTGGGGCCATACCAGGAGGCGTTGTATTCGATCAGCTCATCCGGGTACCAACCCACGTTGTTACGAATGACCGTGACACCGGCTTTCTCATAAGCCTCATCGCGAGCAGCGAGCTCCTCGCAAACCTTGTCGTAACGTTCCGGGTCGACGTCGCGCAGGTGTTTGCCCTTGTTCTCCTGCCAGTAGGCTTTGAGTTCCTCATTGGCATTGTCTTCGATCATCTGCTTGATCTCTTTGTCATCAGGGTCCGGGACATAGGCTGCGAAGGGATCCCCGACCATGCAGGCGCGTAGTTTTGCCGAGCAGTGCTCCTCATAGACTTTGATACCTTTACCGATAACCTGTTCTTCCCACTGTTGGTAAAACAGGTCCCATATTTCCTTGGGGTCGTCGGGTTTGGGTACGGGGTTTCTGGCCAGTTCTGCGGCGTTCTTCAGCATGCTAGTACTCCTGAATCAATCGTATTGCTCATGACGGTGTGCGCCTGCAGAGCGGGCGCAGCTATGTACTCGACCATCAATTTTTGCCAGACTGTTTTGGCTTTTCTACAGAGAACGCGACAGTTTTAGCTTTCGGAGGCTGCGTCATGCTCTTGTCCAGTTTCAGACAAGAACAATATTCCGATATGGCCCAGTACCATGCGGCCAGTAACGGCTTTGAAGGGTCTGCGGTGCAGCTTGAACCCGGTGTGCTCAGGCTGTCGGTCAGTGAGCTACAAATAGGGGATCTGCTCTTGCGCAGCTTCGCCACCAATCGAAGTTTGCACTGGCGTACTCAGCTCGGTTCCAACCTGAACGGGATCTGGTTGAGTGGTCCGGCGCAGGGCGCCCAGTGCAGATGGCAGGGCAGGGAGCGACCGCAAGACGCCTTGTCTCTGGTGACGCCCCAGCGCGAGCAGTCGATTGTGACGCCAACGAACTGGTGTGACGCGGACATTACAGTGAGTGACAGAACGCTGGCCGATATACCCGTTGCCAATCCAATTGGGGCAGCGAGTGCCTGGCGGGGCGCTGACACCATTCGTATTGATTCAGCAGCGGCATCAAGAGTCCGTGCTGAGGTGCTGGGCCTGCTCCACAACGAGAGTTTACTGAGGGACCTTCCCAGCAACCCAGGCCTGGCTGAATCAATACGGGATAACCTGCTCAGCATGATGGCGTCAGGCATAGAGAGCGCCCAGGCGCAGGACGGCGTCACAGGCTCTGCGCTTGGAAGCAGTTACCGCCGCATCGTCAGTCGGGCGGAGCGGGCATTGCTCAGTAGTGTTGTGCAACGCTGGAGCGTCGAAGCCCTGGCTGCTGAGGTAGGGGTCACCATTCGCACGCTGCAGCGGGCATTCCAGTTTGTCTATGGCGTGACGCCCAGTCAGTATCTATTGCGACAGCGGCTGAGCAAAGCGCGTTCGGAGCTTGTCACTGGCGGCAGACAGGTGCATGTGGGTGACTTGGCGACCCGTTACCAGTTTGCCAGTGCCAGTGAGTTTGCGAGGCATTTTCGCCGCCACTTTGGCCAATCGCCGTCGCAGGCCCGAGCACTGGTCTGATCTGCCGGGATGTCAGACCTGCAATTTCGGCTGCTTGAGGCCCATGAGGCGCCCAAACTGGTGGATTTCATCCTCGAAATCTACGGTGAGGCCTATCCCAATGACATGATGAAAGACATTAAAAGTGTCTCTCAAGCTATTGAAAATAAATGCTTAATATCCAGCTGTGCTTTTGATGGCGAACGCCTGGTTGGCCATTTGGCTACTTATTATGAAACTCCGGATGATATTACCGGAGATGGCATTACAGCGGTTGTCCACGAAGATTATCGGGGTCTGAACCTGATGACGCAGCTGTCGCAGCCCATGTGGGCTGATTACGAGGCGCGCAAACTGGCCGGATTGGATCTTTACGGTGTCACGATGCACGATGCCTCCCAGCGTAAATCACTGGATGGCGGCGCCGTGGTGACTGGGCTGTTGAGTCACGACTGGCCTGGTGATTTCAGCGTAGATGGCTTTGCACCGGTGAATCTGCCCAGAATGCCCATCGTGGCCATGTTTATACCGTTTTATCGTGACAGCATGCCAAATCGCATGATTTATGCGCCAGAACGTCATCAGGCGGTGCTGAGTCACATTTATGGGCGGATAGGCGCGCCTAGAGTATTTGAGGGCACACAGCAGCCCGTTGTTGCGACCCAAACAGAAAGCCAGGTTACTGAGAAGCCGTCAGCGCAACAAAGCGTGCTGCGAATCAAACGCATAGGCGCCGATGCTGAACAGGTTGTAGCTGCCTATGTAAGCGAGAGACCAGATCTCGCTGTGCGATACATCGATGTCGCACTGACAGAGCCAGGGGCAGCGGCGTTGATTGAAGCCTTGGAAGCGCAAGGGTGGCTCTATGGCTGTTTACTGCCGGAACGACTCGGTCCGGATTACCTGAGGCTACAAGACGTCAAACCACACGAAAACTGGGGCAATACGGTGTTGGATCCAAGGGTTGCTGATATACAGGCCCATATCACTAACTGCGTATAATATATATTATGTTAAATAGAAGTTGTGGCTCTGGATGCCTTTAACGTATTCCTACCCCACTATGGGATTTTGAGACCTGCAGCGTGCAGGCAGTGTGATCAGGCCGCAGTTGCGGTCTTTTTCGTCAGTGCAGCCAATTCGGCCCCAAGGTATTGGGCCAGCTGCAACATCGCGTACTTGTCAGCTGCCGCTTCTGCGTCTGAATTGTAGTTGGTGTTGGTATTCACGTCGTAGGCATAGACCTCTCCGTTTTCATCGGAGATGGTTTCAATGCCAGCAACCTGGATATCGTTAACGCGCAGAAACTGTTCGAACACAGGAATGAAATCAGGCAGGTAGTCTCTAAGAATCTCAAACTTGGCCTGAGTCTCTGCTGATTGACCGTCCACGGGACAGAACATGTCCTCAATGGAGCAAGCATCTGCCGGGCATAGTTCAAAGCCCTGGGAGGTGTCTATTTTTACGGCGTAGAAGAATTTGCCGTTGATGAATTCATGTCGTGTGATATGCGGTGTGGGTGCCTTGATGTACTGCTGGATCAAGGTAATGCCATCCACTGGGGCGTCATAGTCAGGACCGTCAAGGTACTGCTCCAGGCTATCAATCGAGTGAAACAGCTGCACACCCTGCCCTTTGCCGGCTCGATTATGCTTGGTAATAAAGCTTTCGGTGCCCAATTCACGTGCCGCATTCAGTACATGGTCTCTGCCCACGGCCGCAAGGGTTTTCGGGGTTTTAATACCGTGCTGGCTCAGGGCCATGTATTGCTGAACTTTGCTGACTTCCAGCTGAAGCGCCCTGCCACCATTGATCATCACTCGATTGTGTCGCTCCAGCCAGGCAATGACGCTTTGCGCATATTCTGGTGCATAGCGATGATCGCGGGTATGCGACGAGGCACTGATGCGGTTATAGAAGATACCCTGTGGCGGTTCGACAGAGAGGTCCAGGCAGCCCTGGTCGAGGTGCCATAGCTCATACGGAAGCGCCAGTTCGTTCAGTCGGTTCTGCAGGTGCACCGTCCAGTCGTCGTTCTCGTGCAAGACATAGATCTTGCTGGGTCCGGGAGCATCCTGGGGCGCTGAGTAGTCTGCTGATGTTACTGAGTTCATATCGCTGTTATCCGGATCTAGAGCCGTGCCTGTTCATGGGCCAGTTTGAAGGCTATTCAAATTGGGCGGCAGTTTAGCTGGATGCCCGGGTATTTGCTATAGATTCACAAACGCAGGATGTTGGTGCAGCATGCAGCGCAAACAGCACTGCGCACTCTGAAAAAGCAGCACGTTGACCTTTTGTAGTGCTTGTTCAGACGTGGTCCTGTCGGGTGTGCGCATCGAAGCCACCGTCCACAAACAGCAGCGTGCCGCACACATAAGACGCAGCATCTGACAGCAAAAATTCAATACAGCGAGAGACCTCTTCTGGCTGACCCATGCGCCCCATTGGCGTGGCATCGTTTAGAGACGTCATCACCTTCGCCATTTCCGGGTCTTCCAACAGGGGCTTTGTCATAGGCGTTTCGATCGGGCCTGGTGCGACAGCGTTCATGCGAATGCCGTCCTGGGCATAGGACATGGCATTGCGGCGCATCCAGTAATTGATCGCACGTTTGCCGACCATGTATTCGGTTCCGTTTTCTTCTTCCTCTGAAATGCGCAGTGCTTCGGCCTCATCCCCAGCCAACAGAGCGTTGAGCAATGAATCGGTGGGCGCATCCATCGGGGCAGAGTTGGAGCAGAGCAGCACCACACTGCCGTTCTTCTTTGCCAACAGGTCGCGCAGACCTTCAAGCACGTCTACGGTGCCAAAAAAGTTCACCGCCGTGATCAGCTTGCCAGGTATCGATGTGCCCCCGCCCAGCCCCGCCAGCGGCACAAAGCCATCCAGCCCATCGGCAGCCTGGTCGCGCACGGCATTCACTGCCGCCTGGCGTCCTTCAGCGGTGGACAGGTCCGCAATAATGTCGGCATTGGCAATGTCGACGGTGATAACAGTGTGGCCGTTACTGGTCAGTGCTTCAGCGACTTTAGCGCCAATGCCTGAGCCGCTGCCTGTTAGTGCGTAGGTTCCCATAATATCTCCTCAAACGCGTCGTCTACTGTTGAAACGAACGCTGTGCTAGTGTTCTGAATAATCGCAGCAAGCCTAATTGCCAGTCCATGACCAAGCAAGCCTTTGACCCTGCATTGCATCCTAATAAGTTGAACCTCGGCTGTGGTTTCGACAAACGGCAGGGCTATACCAATGTGGATATCGATTCCTATCACGCCCCCGATCTGGTCGCGGATGTCACCGACCTGGGCGCCCTGCCCGATCAGTATTATCAGCAAATACTGGCGCTGGATCTGCTGGAGCACTTGCCCCGGTTTAAGTGCCTGAGCACTTTGCAGGAGTGGAACCGCGTGCTCTGCCCGGGCGGCGAACTAGAGCTCAAAGTGCCAGACGCCCTATTATTGCTGGAGCAACTCAAGGGTGTCGACAATCAGACGGCTGACCAGCAGCAGGCGATTATTCAGAACCTCATGGGTACGCAACACCAGGACGGTGATTTTCACCTGAACACCTTTACAGAGCTCACCTTAAGCACACAGCTTGCTGAAGCCGGTTTCGAGATCGATGAATTGCGCTCTGCCGATGGCTGGATGATCCATGTCAGGGCACACAAGCGAGAGCACTGCCCTCCCCCTGGGCTATTGCGGGTCGCCGATGATAGGGAGTTTCTGGAGCAGGCCTACCAGCACTGCCTGTCACGCCCCAGCGATCCTGATGGCCGCAATTACTATCTTAATCGTCTCAATCATGGCATGGCCCGGGAAGCCGTCCTCATTGCCCTGACTGAGCAGCGTACGAGTGCGCCCAGTGCTGACGCTCAACCCTTTGCGTATCTCTGTGAGATACCGGCCGATACGGAATTCGTGTTAGCGCTGTACCGGGATATTCTGAAAAGGGACGCCGACAAACCCGGCATTGACTGGTATAGCAGCCGACTTGCCGGAGGCGATCAGCGCATGGCGATCATTCAGGAGTTGGTGACCAGCGACGAGTATCGTCAAAGCCAGCAGGAGTAATCAGCTTGTTATTGCCCCAGCGCGGACACATGGGCGATAGCGTGAGCCTTTCCATGTAAACTAGACAACTTGTCAGGTCAGAAGCGGAGCCGCCAGCGAGCCATGAAAAAAGTCTATGTGGGAATGAGTGCCGACCTGCTGCACCCAGGTCACACCAACATCATTTCCGAGGCCGCAAAGCTTGGCGAGGTCACCGTTGGCGTACTCACTGACAAGGCCATCGCCAGTTACAAGCGTCTGCCCTTTCTGAGCTTCGAACAACGCCGCGCCGTCGTGGAGAACGTTAAGGGCGTCAGTGCGGTTGTTGCGCAAGAAACCCTCGACTACCGTCCCAACCTGGAATCACTCAAGCCGGATATCGTGGTTCACGGAGACGACTGGCGTACCGGTGTTCAGTCTGAGACCCGACAGCAGGTCATTGATACGCTGGCCCAATGGGGCGGTGAGCTAGTTGAAATTGAATACACAAAAGGTATTTCCTCTACCCAGCTTCATGAGGGACTCAAAGAAATAGGCACCACGCCAGACATTCGTCTGAAGCGGTTGCGCAGGCTGCTCGATGCCAAAACCATGGTGCGCGTTCTGGAATCGCACAGCCCTCTATGCGGGCTCATCGCTGAACACGCGAGTGCAGAGAGGGACAAGCAGGCGCGCGAGTTTGACGCCATGTGGTCCAGCAGTCTCACGGACTCAACGGTTAAAGGTAAGCCTGATATCGAGGCCCTGGATGTCACTTCAAGACTGCTAACCATCAATGACATTTTCGAGGTGACCACCAAGCCGCTGATTTACGACGCAGACACCGGTGGATTACCTGAGCACTTTAAGTTCACGGTTAAAAGCCTGGAGCGACTTGGGGTTTCAGCGGTCATTATCGAAGATAAGATGGGCCTGAAGAAAAACTCTTTGCTCGGCAACGATGTGTTCCAGGAGCAGTCCCCTATCGAAGAGTTCTGTCTAAAAATTAAGGCTGGAAAGTCTGCTCAAATTACCGATGACTTTATGATCATTGCCCGGGTGGAGAGTCTCATCCTGGAAAAAGGGCTGACAGATGCGATCGAACGCAGCAAGGCCTACATTGCTGCGGGTGCTGACGGCATCATGATACACAGCCGACAAAAGACACCCGATGAGATATTCGACTTTTGCGCGCTATACAACCAACTCGACCAGCGCGTGCCGCTCATCGCCGTTCCGTCCAGTTACAGTGCGGTGACCGAAGATGAACTCGAGGCTGCAGGCATTAATCTTGTGATTTACGCCAATCATATGCTGCGCGCGGCCTTCCCCGCTATGAACAAAGTAGCTGAGTCTATTCTCGCCAACGGGCGATCCAAAGAAAGCGAGAAAGAATGCATGGCCATAGGCGATATTCTTCAACTGATCCCCGGTACCAGCTGAAATCATGATTAACCCCGGTACCATGCTGGACCAGCTGCAGGCCCTGGGCGTTGAATTCTACGCAGGGGTGCCTGACTCCTTATTGAAAGGATTCTGCGCAGAACTCCAGCAACGCTTTGGTGACAAGCAGCACCAGGTGACGGTCAACGAGGGCAGCGCTATCGCCCAGGCCATCGGCTATCACCTTGCCAGTGGTGAGATACCCCTGGTTTATATGCAGAACTCCGGCCTCGGCAATGCCGTTAACCCCCTGCTGTCACTCGCTGATCCCGCTGTCTACAACATTCCCATGATATTGCTGGTTGGCTGGCGGGGCGAGCCCGGCGTGGCTGACGAACCGCAGCATGTTAAACAGGGCCAGGTCACCGTCGAATTATTGAATGCCATGGGCATCCCCGTGGAGATCATGAGCACTGATGCCACAGCTCATGCGCAGCAGCTTCGCAGTCTGGTGGAAAAAGCCAGAGCCACACAGGTACCACGGGCGCTGCTTGTGCGCGGCAAAAGTTTTGAGACTCAAAAGATCACTACCGCAAAAGAGAAGCCTCAGTGGAGCAGGGAAAACGCCATAGCGCGCCTGCTCAATCGGGTCGGCGAATCTGCCTTTGTAGTGGCCACCACCGGCATGGCTGGGCGAGAGCTTTACGAGCTTCGTGCTGAATCGGAGCAGTCTCACAATCAGGATTTTCTTGTTATCGGCGGCATGGGGCACGCCTCTCAGGTTGCCGCAGGTATTGCCCGCGCCCGGCGGGATCAGCAGATCGTATGTATTGATGGAGACGGATCAGCTTTGATGCATCTCGGCGCGCTCGCTGCCAATGGCGGTTCCGACCTGGCTAACTTCCATCATCTGATTATCAATAATCGTGTACATGACTCAGTGGGTGGACAGCCTACCGCGGCGCCCCGGTTGCGCCTCGTCGATATCGCTGCAGCCAGTGGCTATCGACATGTTGCCTTCTGTGACCGGGAGTCAGAGTTCGACAGGCATCTGGACGACCTGCTGAATGCAAGCGGACCGGCGCTGTTGGAGGTATTGGTGGAGCCTGGATATCGAACCGACCTGGGCCGCCCCGTTGAGACCCCCGTTGCACTCAAGAACGAGCTGATGTTGAAACTGCGAGCAGATGACTGAGCAGCGCAGCTATTTTTCTCGCGGCTGTGTGCGTGAGCTGCCGGGACTGCTGGCCGAATATGACGCCGATAGCGTGCTGCTGGTATGTGGCCGGAAATCTTTTGAAACAAGTGGTTTAGAGCCGATCATTACGGCAGCACTGAGCGGTTGCAGGCTGTGTCGCTTCTCCGACTTCTCTGCCAACCCCACCTTGCAGGAATCACTGGCTGGCGCTCGGCTGGCCCAGGCACAGCAGTGTAGCCTGATCATCGCCGCCGGTGGCGGCAGTGCCATGGATGTCGCGAAAACGATCAGCGCATTCCTGGCTATGCCGGGAAATGAATCTGAGCTTGTTGAGGGCCAGGTCGCCCTGCAGCAGCCCACCCTGCCAGTCATCGCCATTCCAACAACGGCGGGAACCGGTAGCGAGTGCACCAGCTTCGCGGTGGTCTATATTGGGCAGCAGAAGTACTCGCTCGCCGATGATGCTTTGTTGCCAGATGCCTGTCTCTGTGACCCCAGTCTGACAGACAGCTTGCCTCCCGCAGTGACCGCGAGTACCGGATTTGATGCACTGTGCCAGTCTATCGAATCGTTCTGGGCAGCCGCCGCAACCCAGCAGAGCATGGACTACGCGCGTGAGGCCATTCCTTTGATCATGCACCACCTTCCCACTGCGGTTAATGAGCCCACTGACGAAGACCGCGATGCCATGCTGTGGGCTGCCCACCTGGCTGGTAAGGCCATCAATATCACCAAAACGACTGCACCACATGCCTTGTCCTATCGCATCAGCAGTTTGTTCGGCACGCCACATGGCCATGCGGTGGCGCTGTCACTGGGCGCTTTCTTTTCCTGGCATGAAAGAGAAGATATAGAGTTCAGCGACAGTATGACCACCGATCAATTCAAGGTACGACACTTAGAGTTACTGTCAATGATGGGCGCAAGTGACGGGCAGCAGGCGTCTGACAACTGGTATGACTTGATGCGGACCTGCGGCCTCAGCCTGCAGCTTGAGGGCTCTTCAGTACCTCGCAGCCCCTATCTGGACGAGATCATAGCGAGCGTGAATCTACAGCGTTTAGCCAATCACCCGATCAAACTCGACTCGGCAGAGCTGAAAAACATTCTCACATCCATTCCCGCAGTCTAGATATATTCCGCCAGCGCATCGACCGCCCGCCTCGACGCATGACCATCAGCGTTGTGATCGTAAAGCAGCGCCATGGTCTCGCTATACTGATCACCATACTCCTGCATATACAACTCGGGCTGCAGCAGGTAGCGTTTTAACTGATCGGCAAGCGCTTTCGAGGAAGAGACCCACGGGCCGCAGCGATGCGTCGCAGGTATCGATAGTCCTTTGGCAAAAGGATGGGGAATATCGAGGTAGATCATGGGCCGCCTGAGCAACAGAAAATCAAAGCCAATCGAGGACCAGTCGGTCACCAGGCAATCTGTCAGGGACAGCAATAACTCTGTATCCGGGTACTGGCCATGTGGTCGAAACAGGAGCTGGCTGTCGGCGGGTGTCGCCAGGTCAGCGCTGTTGAGATGGGTCCTGAGTATGCCGGTTGCCCCTGCCGTTTTGCACACGTCGTCAAGCAGCGACATAAAAGCTGCGGTTTCTTCACCGAAAGGCATGATATCCCGGCCGGGATCGTCCTGCTTCCAGGTCGGAGCAAACAAGAAGATCTTTTCGACAGTCGCCTCGATATCAAAGTGCTGCAGCAGAGCTGCCCTCTCTTGCGCCGTCTCGATCAGGCAATCGGTGCGTGGGTAGCCAATGGATCGCACGATCGCTGGCGGCACGCCGAAGCGCTGCGAATGAACTTCCCCCATGTAGCTTGAGCTGACCCACACCTCGCAGTAGTCATGCTTCTGACGAAAATCCACCTCGTCAAAACCCTTGATCATGATGGCGTGTCCAGTATCAAAGAACTTCAAGTCCGAGTGATACAGGAGAATGGCCAGGCTGTGTAAGCCGTGGTCTACGACGACGCCAAAGGCTGCGGCAAGACTGGGTATGGAGGACGGGGACAGTGCGCAGATCACGGGCAGATTCTGGCGCTGAAGCTCCGCGCAATAGGACGGGTCCATGGAGAGAAAATAAAACTCCGGGCCGTCCAAGGCGTCGTGCAATGCGCGGTCGTAAATCGCGCGCAAATTACCGTTGAATTTGTGCCCATAAAGCAGGCACCGGTTGCTTGTGCGAATGACGCCGAGTCGGCGCAGTATCAGGGCAATACACACATTCAGGGTGAATAGCCCCAGGTAGAGCCAGTGCGTTGGCTTTGAGCGGTCGATCTTCACGGCTGCCGGCCGGGTATCACGGCTTATTCAACGGTGACGGCTTTCGCCAGATTTCGCGGCTGGTCTATTTCACAGCCGCGGGCCAGCGCCACATGATAGGCAAACAACTGCTCAGCGATCACCACGGGCACCGGTGCGACAAACTCGGCGCAGCGCGGCACACTGATCACATCATCAACCAGTCCGCGTATTTCCTCGTCACCCTCGGTGGAAATGGCAATTACCGGTGCTTTGCGAGCCTTGCACTCCTGGATATTGGCGATGGTCTTAATCCTGCTCGGGCTCTCCGGCACCGCTACGATGACCGGAACATCCTCGGTGAGCAGTGCGATGGGGCCGTGCTTGAGCTCTGCGGCGTGATAGCCCTCGGCATGTATATAGGATATTTCCTTCAGTTTCAGCGCCCCTTCCAGTGCTGCCGGGTACATATAGCCACGGCCAAGGAAAAATGCATGTTGGGCATGGGCGTACTTTTCTGCTACTTCCGCAATACCCTGCTCCTGGTCGATGACCTCCTGTGCCAGGTCGGGCAGGCGCGACAGTTCGCTGATCATGGTCTGGCCGAGATCGGCCGACAGTCTGCGATTGCGGCCGAGTAGAATCGCCATCATCGCTAATACCGTGACCTGGCTGGTGAACGCTTTGGTTGAGGCGACGCCAATTTCCGGCCCTGCATGCAGGTAAACACCGCGTCCGGCCTCGCGGGCTATGGTGGAGCCAACGACATTGCAGATGCCGAGAATATCGGCGCCTTTGCGTTTGCACTCACGGACTGCGGCCAGGGTGTCGGCAGTTTCGCCCGACTGACTCACCGCTAGCATGCAGGTACCGCGCTGCACGATAGGATTGCGGTCACGGAATTCAGCCGCCTGTAAAACATCTGCCGGCACATCGGCAAAATCTTCAAACAGGTATTTGCCGACCATGCCGGCATACAGCGAGGTGCCACAGGCGGCAACTAGCATGCGGTCAATATCAGCCAGGTTGGAAGGCCCCATCTGCATCCCGCTTAACTTGGCCGAGTTGGCGGAGAAATCGAGCCTGCCACGCAGGGTGTTCTTGAGGGCGCTGGGCTGTTCATGAATTTCCTTGAGCATAAAATGCTCATAGCCACCCTTCTCTATTTCCTCGATATCCCAGTCGATCTCGGTGGCATCGCGAACAACCGGCTGGTTGCGCAGGGAAATGATATCGACACTGTCACTGGTGGCGGTCAACACATCGCCATCATCCAGGTAAATCACCTGCTTGGTGTGGCTGATCAGGGCAGACACATCCGATGCAATCAGGGTTTCGTTCTCACAAATACCAACCACGATGGGGCTGCCATTGCGAGCTGCGACCAGGGTGTCAGGATGAGCTTTACTCATCACCATCAGCCCGTAAGTGCCTTCCAGCTGCTGGCAGGCATTGATCACTGCATCGCGCAGATCTCCCTCGTAACACAGCTCAATCAGGTGGGCGATCACCTCGGTATCGGTGTCGCTCTTAAACTCGTAGCCCTTGTCCTGCAGCTGGTGTTTCAGAAACTGGTAGTTATCGATGATGCCATTGTGGGCGATAACAATATTTCCGTTGCCGCTACTGTGCGGGTGGGCATTGGTTTGGGTAGGTTCGCCGTGGGTAGCCCAGCGGGTGTGGCCGATGGCAGTTCCGCTGGGGCCGGTGCCAACCTCGTTCAGCGCAGTTTCGAGGTCGCTGACCTTACCGGGGGTTTTGACCACCAGTGCATTGGCCGCGTCCTGCTGTAGGGCAATACCGGCGGAATCATAGCCGCGGTATTCGAGCCGCTTCAGGCCTGAAATAACAACCTGACGCGCGTTTTGTGGGCCCACATAGCCAATAATGCCGCACATGTATTACTAGTCCTTACAGTCGCCAGAGGGTGATGCCCGCCTCAGCGGCGGCATCCCGATCGATAACGGATTTTACATCCATCAGCACCGAGGAGTGTGTCATTTTGGCGATGAATTGTGGCAGAGTCTGCTCGCGATAAAACTGATGTGGCACGGCGAGGATCAGGGCATTTGCAGGCGGTAGTGCATCCCATTCACATAGCTCGAGCCCCAATTCGCGCCGAACTTCATCCGCATCTGCCATGGGATCATGCACCACCACCTCGCAGTGATAGTCCTGCAGCTCGGCAATGATGTCCGCCACTTTGGTATTGCGGATATCGGCGCAGTCTTCCTTAAATGTGAGCCCGAGTATCACCACCTTGGAGCCGTGAATGTCATTGCCCTGGCGCAGTACCTGTTTGACCGTCTGCTCGGCAATGAATTTACCCATATTGTCGTTGATGTGACGCCCCGCCAGAATCACCTGGGCATCGTGCCCTTCTGCCTCTGCCTTGTAGGTCAGGTAATAAGGGTCCACACCAATACAGTGCCCGCCGACCAGCCCGGGTCTAAATGGCAGAAAGTTCCACTTGGTGCCCGCCGCCTCCAGGACATCCAGTGTGTCGATGTTCATGCGGTTGAAGATCAACGACAGTTCATTCATCAGCGCGATATTCAGGTCGCGCTGAGTGTTTTCGATGACCTTGCTGGCCTCGGCCACCTTGATACTGTCCGCACGATGCAGGCCCGCTTCAATAATGCTGCCGTAAAGCTTCGCCACTTTGGCTTCTGTCTGCTCGCAATCTCCCGCGTAGACCTTGGTCACATTCTGCAGGGAATGCTTCTTGTCGCCGGGATTCACCCGTTCTGGCGAGTAGGCCACGAAAAAGCCGCCATCGGCTTTCCACACCAGGCCTGAGCATCGCTCCAGAATAGGCACGCAGACCTCTTCGGTGCAGCCGGGATACACGGTTGATTCAAAGATAACCGTAGTGCCAGGTGCCATGTGGGCGCCGACGGTTTCGCAGGCTTTATGCAGAGGCGACAGATCTGGCCGGCGCGCAGCGTCAATCGGTGTAGGTACCACCACAATGATGACATCCGCTTCGCTAAGGCGTGCTGGATCGGCAGTAAATTCGAGGTAAGTGGCGTCAGACAGCTCTTCTGGTGAGACTGAACCGGCGGGGTCACGACCCCGCTGATAAAGGGCAAGCCGGGATTCATCCAGATCGTAGCCGATGGTGGGGAACTTTGCCCCCAGGGCCACGGATAAAGGCAGGCCTACATAGCCGAGGCCAACTATAGCTATTGTCGAAGTCACGGCGCACAGCCTATCTTGCCCATGGGGCTTGGGCAAGGCTATAGTGGCGCGGCCATGGATCCCATCACACAAGGCGTTATCGGCGCTACAGCAGCGATTGCCATCGCTCCCAAGGAACACAGTCGCAAAGCGGCGGTGCTGGGTGCGCTGGGCGGTATGGCACCTGATCTCGATGTATTAATTCGCTCCAGCGTCGATCCCCTCTTGTTTCTGGAGTTTCATCGCCAGTTTACCCATGCACTGGTTTTTATCCCGATCGGGGGCGCCATTGTCGGCATGGTACTGTTTGCTTTGTTGCAGCGGCGCTGGGCTCTGCCTCTATCGCGATTCATTCTCTATTGCACCGCCGGTTATGCCACCCATGCGCTACTGGATTCCTGCACGACTTACGGCACCATGTTGTATTGGCCCTTCAGCGATGTCCGCATTGCCTGGAATACGATCTCTGTGATCGACCCGCTGTATACCCTGCCCTTATTAGCCCTAATTATTACGGCGGCACTGAAGCATCGCCCCCGTTTGGCACATATTGCCGCGGTGTGGGCCCTGGCCTATCCCACCCTGGGCCTTGTGCAGCGGGACCGCGCTGTCGAAGCGGGCTGGGAGCTCGCTGAATCGCGCGGCCACCAGCCCATCAAGCTGGAAGCCAAGCCCAGCATGGGTAATATCCTGCTGTGGAAGATTGTCTACGAGATCGAGGATGACTACTTTGTCGACGCGGTGCGGGCAGGCTCCGAGCTAACCCTCTACCCCGGCAGCTCAATCGCCAAGCTGGAGCTGGCCAGGGATTTCCCCTGGTTGGAACCCGATACCCAGCAGGCCTTGGATGTGGAGCGCTTTCGCTGGTTCAGTAACGGGTATCTGGCTGCGGACCCGAAGCACCCCAATCGCGTCATTGATATTCGGTATTCCATGTTGCCCAACGAAGCGACAGGCTTGTGGTCTATTGGTTTGTCGCCACTGGCAAAGCCGGATCAGCACGTCAGCTATTTAACTCAGCGCAACCCCGATCGGTTAACCACGGACACTTTCTGGGCAATGCTCAGGGGACATTACAGGACACAGTAATTATGGATTTTGAACTTCCAGAAGAATTCCGCATGTTGTCGGACCTGGTGAATCGTTTCGTGGAAGACAGGCTATACCCGCTTGAAGCTGCCGTGCTCGAGCGTGAAGCAAACGGTGAGGGTTACAAGATCACCGACGAAGAAAAAGCAGTGCTTGACGAGCACTCTGCGGAGCTGGGACTGTGGGGGCTGGATGCGCCCGGCGATGTGGGTGGTATGGATATGCCCTATGTGGCGCTGGTCGCAGTCAACGAGGCGATCGGTAAAAGTGTGGTGCCCTACGTCTTGCCACCTGATTCGCCAAACCTGCGCATGCTTATGGCGACGGTTAATGATGAGCAGCGCGAAACTTACCTAGCACCTTACGTGGCCGGAAAAACCGTATCGGCTATTGCCATCTCAGAACCCGGTGCGGGTTCCGATCCGGCAGCCATGAAAACGACCGCAGTACGCGATGGCGATGAGTGGGTGATTAATGGTCGCAAAATCTGGATCAGTAAGGCAGATTATGCTGACTTCTACTGCCTGGTCGCGGTCACCGACAAGGAGAAAGGAAGCCGCGGCGGTATGTCGGCGTTCCTGGTGGACAACCATATACCCGGTCTTAACGTCGCCCGTAAGATTCCCATGCTCGGCGGCAACGCCACCTTTGAGCTGGAACTCGAAGACTGTCGGATTCCTGCAGGTGCACTTCTGGGAGAAGAAGGACAGGGTTTTGCGCCGATGCAGTTGCGCCTCTCCACCCGACGCATGGAGATGGCCACCTGGTGTATCGGTATTGCCCAGCGTTCACTGGATATGATGATTGAGTACGCGGGCCAGCGCAGCACCTTTGGCGCCCTGTTGAAAGATCGCCAGACGGTGCAGAACTGGGTTGCTGAGGCCGAAATGAATATCCACAGCGCCAGGTTGATGGTTTATCACTGTGCCTGGAAACTGGATCAGGGGCAGTCAGTGCGACGCGAGATTTCCATGCTCAAGGCACACGCCACTGAAATGGCCTGGGTGATCGTTGATCGAGCCATGCAGCTCTACGGCGGCATGGGTATGACCAAGGAATTGCCGCTACAGCAGTTAGCTAACGAAGTACGCCTGATGCGTATCTACGATGGACCCACCGAAATCCACAAGTGGGTCGTCGCTCGCGATCTGCTTAGCTAAAGAGGTGGCCTAGCGGCCACCCTGGGCCTGGGCCCGCTGCATCATCTCCACCTGCATTTGCATCTGCTGCAGTATCTTGTCGACTGTGAAGCTGGCCGTGGGCTGGCGTGGCGGAAACTCGCGGTAGGTCATCAGCCACTGTCCGACTACCTGCTGCATCGGCACAAACAGCCACAGGTTGTCCGCCATCCATCGCGTATACAGACTGGAATCCATCGAGGTTTCGAAGGGGTCCGTTCTCAGGTTCATCGCTATTGGGAAGTTGTGGCGGTGGGTCTGCCCCGCCCATCCCTCTGGCATGGTTGAGAAGTGAATTTTCCAGTCCTTCCAGCGGAGTGCATTGAGACTGGCATTGTCATCAAAAAAGAACACCGTCTCGCGGCCGTGGGGTCGCTTGCCTGACAGGCGCGTGGTCTGGTCGTAGCCGTCTAGGTGAACTTTATATACTTTGTCGCCAGCGCGGTGTCCCTTCTTGAGTTTGTCCGCGATGTTGGGTTCGCCGGCTGCGGTCAGGAACGTGGGCAACCAGTCCATGTGATGGGTCACGTCATTGATCACGCTATCGGGTTCAACCACTCCTGGCCAGCGAACCAGGGCGGGTACCCTGAAGCCACCCTCCCAGGTGCTGCCTTTTTCACCGCGAAAAGGTTCGCTGCCGCCGTCAGGATAGGTATTGGTCTGGGAGCCATTGTCGGTGGTGTAAACGACGATAGTGTTGTCTGCTATGCCCAGCTCATCCAGTTTGCCGAGTAACTGGCCTACGTGGTGGTCGTGTTCGTTCATACCATCGGCATACAGCCCATAACCCGAACTGCCCTGCCACTTGGGTGCCAGGCGCGTCCACACGTGCATACGCGTGGCGTTGAACCAGACAAAGAACGGCTTGCCATTTTTATGGGCTTTGTCCATGAACTTAAGTGCTGCATCGGTGAATTCCTGATCCGCAGTTTCCATGCGCTTGCGAGTCAGCGGGCCGGTATCCTCAATGCGTCCGTCGGCGTAAGAGCGTATAACGCCACGCGGTGCAAAGCGCTTATGGAAAGCGGGGTCCTTGGGATAGAAGTAGGTCTCGGGTTCTTCCTCTGCATTGAGGTGATACAGGTTGCCGAAGAACTCATCGAAACCATGGTTACTGGGCAAGAACTCGTCCTTGTCGCCCAGGTGGTTCTTGCCAAATTGTCCGCTTACGTAACCGTGGGGCTTGAGTAGCTCGGCAATGGTTGGGTCCTTGTCCGACAGACCGATGTCGGCACCGGGCATGCCCACCTTCAACAGCCCGGTGCGGAACGGGTGCTGGCCGGTGACAAAGGATGAGCGACCGGCGGTACAGCTTTGTTCCGCATAGTAATCGGTGTACAGCGCCCCTTCGGCAGCGATACGGTCGATATTGGGCGTACGATTACCCAGCATGCCGCGGTGATAGGCAGAGATATTCCACATGCCAATGTCATCACCCCAGATCACCAGGAAGTTGGGCTTGTCGGTTTTTGTGTGTCCCACTGAGCTGAATAAGATCAGGCACAGCGAGAGCAGAGATAGTACTGGTCGCATGAATCCCCTCGCGGATAGGTGTTGGTTTTTTTAGTAACTCTAGTCGATTGCGGGGCTAAATCCGAATGACGATTTGTTAATTCTTATTCGGAATAAGCAGATAAACCCTTAAATCATAATGTTATTTTCATTCCGATGCCCCTGGACGCACACTAAGCTTGAGCTATCTTTATTTATAGCGGCGCCGGGCTTTGGACGAACCGGTGCTTCAGTCGTCTACCTCAGACATAAAAATGAGACTTTGTGAGTGACTCAGAGCACTTGGTAAATTCGAAATAAGGGGTATTTCATGAAGCGACATTACTATATCAGCACCGACCTGGATGATCTGGAGCACGTTGAAGAGGAACTGGAGGCAGCCGGCGTGGCGACTCCTCAAATTCACGTACTCAGTTATGACGACGCCGGTGTTGCCTTGCACGAACACCTGCACCCGGTTGAAGCAGTGCTGAAAAAAGACGTGGTACGCGGGACGGAGGTCGGCGCTGTGATTGGCGTGATTGCCGCCTCACTGGTGCTTTTCATTTCCTATTACTCGGGCGTTACCGAGACCGTTGGCTGGGTGCCATTCCTGTTTCTGGCCGTGGTGGTCCTGGGTTTCTGCACCTGGGAAGGGGGCCTGTTTGGTATTCAGGAACCTCATCAAGAGTTCGTCCGTTTCAAAGATGATCTGGAGGCCGGCAAGCACATTTTCTTTGTCGATGTGAATGACGACCAGGAAGCGGTGTTAAGCCGTGTTGTCACCGCCCATCCTCGCCTGGAAGCTGCGGGCGAAGGTGATGCCACACCTGAACTGGTGGTACAGGCTCAGAAGAAGTTCTCGGATGCAATGCAAACGCTTCCCTAGGCCTAGATTCGTAACCCAATAAAAAGGGGCATTAGCCCCCTTTTTCGTGTGCTGTTGATTTTATTTCTAATGATCTTCCAGTATATGTGCCGGGGGATTAGGTTCTCGCCCTACTTCCTGACCCATCCATACATCGCGCATATCGTGGGTGAACCAGCCCTCAATAGACATAATGCCAATCAATACCAGTAGCGCTAGCGGAGGCAGGCAGATGGCCGTCACTAGGGCCATACGCTCCCACATCATGTGCATAAAGATCGCCATGATAAAGCCAGCTTTAAGGACCATAAAAATGAGTATCAGGGTCCAGCGCAGATAACCCTGGAACTGGTAGTAGTCGACCATGTAGGAGAGCATCGACAGCACAAACAGCAAAATCCAGATTTTGAGGTAAACGCCGAGGGGGTGCTGCTGCCCACCGGCTGCATCCTGAGTTGCTTCAGACATAGGTCTCTCCCCCTTACCAGAGATAGAAGAATGCAAAAATGAAGACCCAGACCAGGTCTACGAAGTGCCAGTACAGGCCTGTGATCTCGACAATCTCATAGCCCCGATCATCGTAATCGCCACGTTTAACCTTGAAGGCGACCACCATCAGGTAAATCACACCGATCGAGACGTGTAATCCGTGGAAACCGGTAATCATGAAAAAGCTGGCACCGAATTGGGCAGCCCCCATCGGGTTACCCCATGGCCTCACGCCCTCTTCGATCAGCTTGCTCCACTCAAACACCTGCATGCCGACAAAGGTCGCTCCCAGTAGCGCCGTGGCAGCCATCAGCCAGAAGGTTTTCTGCTTGTCGCGGCGGTAGCCGTAGTTCACCGCCAGCGCCATGGTGCCTGAGCTGGTGATCAGCACAAACGTCATAATGGCAATCAGGATGAGTGGAATGGACTGACCGAACATCGTCAGTGCAAACACGTCACTGGGAATTGGCCAGGGATCTGTTGCCGATAGTCGCACCGTCATATATCCGGTGAGGAAACTGGTGAAAATAAAGGTATCGCTGAGCAGGAAGATCCACATCATCCCCTTGCCCCAGGGTATGTCCCTGAATACTTCGCGATCGTTGGCCCAGTCCTTATTGAGCCCCTCTACGCCTCCTACCACATCAGAATGAGCCATACGGCATCTCCTTTTGTTGGCTTCGCTCTAACTCTGTAACAACAAGTAAAACAGTGCACCCCAGATCAGCAGCAGGAAATGCCAATACAAAGCACAGTTATCAATACTTAATCCGGCCCGTCGCTCGTTACCCCCAGGCTGCAGGCTGGGCAGCGCCCAGGCCCAGGCGCCGACGCCGCCCAGAATATGCAGCCCATGCACCGCGGTGAGCAGGTAAAAGAAACTGCTGGCGGGGTTGCTGGATACCAGGTAACCCGCCTGGCTCAGTTGCTGCCAGGCCAGTAACTGCCCGACTAGGAAGGCTATCGAGCACAGACCACCTGCATAAAAGGTGAGCCGGGCGCGACCCATGTCATCGCTCCGAAACGCTCGCCGGCTCAGCTCAAGGGCAATACTGCCGGCAACCAGGAAGCCGGTGTTCAGCCACAGCAGCATGGGTTCCTGCAAAGGTACCCAGTCCTCATAAGACATCCGCAGGCGATAGCCGACGATAAACAGTAAAAATAGTGATGTCGCTACGGCGAAGAATACTCGCAGTCCCACTTTCGAATCGTCCAGTTGGAAGGCGTTGGTATCCACTGGCGCACCAAAATCATCCTCGCCGCTCAGCCAGGGTTTGGAGGTGAGGGTCTTTATCAGGCTGGTCATGCAGGTGCCCCCTGCGGCTGCCCTTCTCCGCCGCTGTCACTCAGCGACTGCTCCGTCGCGGAGCGCGGCTGGTTTTGTGGAATAAAGTCGACCTCTTCACCGGGTACGCTGTAATCGTAGGCCCAGCGGTATACCACCGGCAGTTCATCGCGCCAGTTGCCATGGCAAGGAGGCGTATCCGGTGTCTGCCATTCCAGCGTGGTTGCACCCCAGGGGTTGGGCCCTGCTTCCTTGCCCGCCTTCAGGCTCCAGACCATATTGATCAGGAACAGTACTTGCAGCACACCGACCGCGATGGCTGCCACGGTGATGAACTCGTTGAGGCTGTGTGCGGACTCGGAAATAAACTCGTAGCCCTCGTAGGCGTAATAGCGTCGCGGCATTCCCTCAAAACCGAGATAGTGCATGGGGAAGTAAATCAGGTAGGTGCCCAGGAACGTGGTCCAGAAATGCCACTTTCCGAGAGTTTCGTTATACATGCGCCCGGTCATTTTTGGGTACCAGTGGTAGATCGCTGCGAACACCACCATCACCGGCGCAATGGCCATCACCATATGGAAGTGCGCAATCACGAAGTACGTATCCGATAGCGGTATATCGACCGCCACGTTGCCCAGGAACAGACCGGTAAGTCCCCCGATCAGGAAAGTGCTGACGAAACCGATGGCGAACAGCATGGGCGTGTTGAGCACGATGTTGCCGTTCCACAGGGTGATGGTCCAGTTATAGACCTTGATCGCTGTTGGAATCGCGATAATCAGTGTGGTGGTGGCAAAAAAGTAACCCAAGTACAGGTTCATGCCACTGATGTACATGTGGTGCGCCCAGACAATAAAACTGATTGCGCCAATGGCTACTATCGCCCACACCATCATCCGATAGCCGAATATGTTTTTGCGGGCATGCGTGGACAGTATGTCTGATACCAGGCCGAAGGCCGGCAGCGCGACGATATACACCTCGGGATGACCGAAGAACCA
The DNA here is from genome assembly GCA_963921335.3 of Halieaceae bacterium. GTDB lineage: Bacteria > Pseudomonadota > Gammaproteobacteria > Pseudomonadales > Halieaceae > CAWUFC02. The sequence continues at coordinate 146,554 of CAWUFC020000002.1, forward strand.
GAACAGGTGCTGGAATAACACGGGACTGCCGCCGCCAGTATCCAGGGCCTGCCCCATGTGCACGATATAAGGCATGAAGAAGCTGGTATCCAGCAGCCGGTCAAACATCAGCATCACCGCACTGACAAACAGGGCCGGGAAGGCCAGCAGGCCGAGAACCGTAGCGGTAAAGATCGCCCAGATGGTCAGCGGCATACGCATCAGGGTCATTCCCCGACAGCGCGCCTGGAGCACAGTGGTGATGTAGTTCAGGCCGCCCATGGTAAAGGCGATAATAAACACCGCCAGTGAAGCCAGCATCAGGATAATGCCCCAGTCCACACCCGGCGTGCCCTGCAGAATGGATTGCGGTGGATACAGGGTCCAGCCCGCGCCTGTAGGACCGCCAGGTACAAAGTAGCTGGCACACAGTATCAGCACTGAGGCCAGGTAGAACCAGTAGCTGAGCATGTTCATGAAGGGGAACACCATATCCCTGGCGCCACACATCAGCGGAATCAAATAGTTACCAAAGCCCCCGAGAAAGAAGGCGGTCAGCAGGTAAATCACCATGATCATGCCGTGCATGGTCACGTACTGGTAATAGGCGGTGGGATCAACAAACTCAAGGCTGCCCGGATAACCGATCTGCATGCGCATCAGCCAGCTGAGCACCAAAGCCAGTATGCCGACCGCAATCGCGGTACAACCGTACTGAATAGCGATCACCTTATGGTCCTGGCTCCAAACGTACTTCCAGATAAACGCGTCGGGTCCTTCGTGGTGTCCGTGGTCCTGATCTGCATATGCCATGACGTGTTAACCTCTGCTGTTATTCAGAAAGGGTCATGAAGTAGGCGATCATTGCCGCCAGGTCTTCTTCACCCAATGGATAGGCCGCCATCACTGGCGCATAGCCCTCCACCATTTTCGCGTTGGGGTCGGTGATAGATTCAGCCAGGTAGGCATCTTCGGCGATCACCGTACTCCCATCAGTTAGCGTTTCTGTGCGTCCATACATACCTTTCCAGGTCGGACCCACACCGCGACTGCCATCAAGACTGTGGCAGGCCAGGCAACCATTCTGCTTGGCCAGTTTCTCGCCACGCGCCACCGGGTCGCCCCCCGGCGCTTGCTTGCCTTGGGATTCAGCGAACGTGATTTGCTTGGCGAGCCAGCGCTTGTAGTCCACTGCCCCGTCGACAACCACATTGCTGCGCATGTTGTAGTGCCCCACGCCGCACAACTCTGCACAAAGCACTTCAAACCCCCCTGCCACTGTCGGCGTCAGCCAGAAGTAGCTGACCAGACCGGGGACCACGTCCATTTTGGCGCGCCACTGGGGTACATAGAAGTTGTGCAAGACGTCCTTGGAGCGCAGATTGAACTTGATGGGCTGGTCCAGCTGGATATGTGCCGGCTCGCCAATGACCACGATGTCATCCTGTCCCCAGGGATCATCCGGGTCGATGCCCAAAGGGTTGTCAAAGGTGATATTGCGGTTGTCGGCCTTGCCGAGCGCGCCATCGGCCCCGGGTAGTCGGTAGCTCCACTGCCACTGATGGCCTACCGCCTCAATGATCACCGCGTCCTCGGGCACGTTAATAAAGTCCGTATATACAATCAGGCCAGGCGCCAGCATGGCGAACACGCCCAGTGACGTGAGGCCGGTGAGCCAGCCCTCCAGTTTGTGATTCTCCGGCTCGTACTCTGCTTTGCGATCGGGTGAATGACGAAATTTGATCACGCAGTAGGCAATGAACAGGTTGACGGCGATGAACACGAAACCAGTTACCCAGAAGGTGATCATGATGGTGTCGTCCATGGCACCCCAGTTTGAGGCGAGTGGTGTAAACCACCAGGGGCTCCAGAAATGGAAGATGACCGAGCCGACCACCATCAATATCAGAACAATTGCGAGCGCCATAATTCTTATCCTTGTTAGGTGTGGCTATCCACAAACACCATCGTGAATACCAGCAACAAATATGCGATCGAATACAGGAACAGGTTTAACGCGCTGCGACGGTCCAGCGGCCGTCGCGCAAAATCGATGGTCAGCAACAAATAGACTACACCGGCCATGGTGCTGATGGTGAGGTACAGCGGGCCAGCAAGCCCGGCCAGGTAAAGCCACAGGGTGGCGGGCAACAGCGCTGCTGTGTACAGCAGCATTTTGGCCTTGGTGATAAAGCTGCCTGCGGTGACCGGCAGCATTGGAATACCCGCGCGGCGGTACTCATCCTCGCGCAGAAGAGCCAGTACCCAGAAGTGTGGCGGCTGCCACAGGAACATAATGACAAACAAAATGATGGCGGGCAGTTCTACCTTACCCGTGATGGCCGCCCAGCCTATGATAGGTGGTAAAGCCCCAGCGACGCCGCCAATTTCCGTGCACAGGTCAGAGCTGCGCTTGAGCCACATGCTGTAGATCACGACATAGAAGTAGATTGTGGCCACCGCGAGTGTTGAGGCTAGCAGGTTAGAGCTGAGCAACAAAATCAGGAATGCCAGGCCACCGAGGCCAAGGCCTATATGAAGTGCATCTTTCGGCGCTACACGGCCTGCCGCAATCGGGCGTAAAGCGGTGCGCGTCATCATCGGGTCGATATCGCGATCGATGTAGTTATTGAGGATGCCGGCTGAGGCCGAGGCAAGGCCTGTGCCCAGCAGCGTCAATAGAATTAGCGATAGAGGAATCGTGGAACCGGCGGCGAGCCACATACCGGCATAGGTGGTGACAAGAACTACGAGGGCAATACGGGGCTTACTCAGCTCGACATAGTCGGCCAACCGGGATCTAACCGTCGTTATCGCTACCCCCATACCGCTCATCACCTATGGGTCTTAACACTACTGTTTTCGTTATATTAGTGTTGCTGACTAACAGGAATATGGCATTCAAAATCCATATAACTGCTGCGATATATCCAGTCAGCACGTGATCTTTTTAACTCAAACGCCAACTAATTGCCAGCCTTGGGTTAAACTAGCCCTATGGACGAAGTAAAGCCCTCTTCACAGCCTGACCCACAGTCGCCCAACATTGTGTTCGACAGCGGCGGCCTGCCAAAAGTGGCGCCGGCTAATTACCAGTCGCCCTATGACCAGGATTGGCGAGTGCTGGGCGGGCTAGCGGTTACCTTTGTCTACCAGATACTCATGGCCATGTACATTGCCAGCGAGGTGGGCTGGCTCGAGTTCACCCGATTATCGGTGGAGCGCATGGGCAGTTTTCTGGAGGGCGCGTTCGCGCCGCTGGCCTTTTTGTGGCTGGTGATCGGTTACTTCCTACAGAAGAAAGAACTTCGCCAGAACACCGATGCCATGAAAATGCAGTTCATCGAAATCCAGAAGTCTGCCGAACAGGCGGTAGCGCAAACCGAAGCCATCGCCAGGACTGAGCTGCATCAGCGTCGGGAATCATTTCTTAAGGTCGCCGAAGTCGTCCGCGCGCAGTTGGGGCACATCGTCGGCATGCTCTACCTTTCAAGCCAAATGGCAGAGGCCAACGAAACCGGTATCGACGAGAGCAAGCTCGGCGATCTCTGGGGACGTATGAGCAGCGAAGACCCCGAAATATTCTCCCGGGAGATGCTTCGGCTAATCGCCCTGAGCTCGGAGGAATATCGCTACAAATTGCTGTTTGGGACCGAGGTGCGAACCCGGCATACCGAAAACTTCGAGCAATCCTTTGAGCGCCTGTTGAACTCTGCCCGCGCCTGCGATGAAGATCAAATGATTGAGGATGCCCTGCTCGGCGGCACTAATGGCAGCCTTTATCGCCGCATCCAGGAAGTACGGGAAAGCATTCCGGAAGGGTTTCGGCTCGGTGTTTACAATTTTGACCCCGACAGTCGTGAGGGTGATTTACCCACCTTCTAGCGGTTCAATAGCAGGCGCTCCAGCTCAAACACGTGCGCGTCATCGATCGACAGCTCCCTCAGTGCCTCTGCAAGCTGCAATACATACTCACGGTTGGAACCACTGGGGCCATGCGATTGGGCTATGACGGTCGCCAGTTCAGGTTCAGTGGCCGGCCCCATATAGGCGTGGTTATTCTCATCCGCGACATACACTGTGCCGGTAACATGGCGGCCGTCGCTCAGCTCAATATCAGTATCCAGCCGTTGGTAACCATTTTTTTCTCGATGATCAAGATGCTCAAAGACACCTTCCTCGATCGCATAAGCCATGCCCATGCAGGTCACTGCCTCAGCCGGCAGCAGGGTCACCACCCTCCCCGGCGCTTTCGGTGTCCCCCTGTGATCGTGTGAACCCTGCCAGAAACGACGTTCCCATCCGGTAATACTGGCCGGCACTCTCTCGAGGTAAGGGAAGTCGATCTTGTAGATCAGTGAGCCATAGCCGAATACCCAGTGCATTACAGCCCCAGGCTAATGGCCAGACGAGGAAAGAAACCAGCTGCTGGAAAACCAACCGCCTGCTCATAATCCTCGTCAAACAGATTGGAGATCGCCAGTTCCAGTTTCAGGGTTTCGTTGGGCTGCCAGCTGAGATTAATGTCCATGGTGTTGTACGCATCCAACACATAGGATTGTGTTTCGCCCGTATGCAGGGATGATTCATAAACCTCGTCTACCCATAGATACTCCGCCACGAAGGCCCAGCTTTCGGCAAAGCGGTAGAACAGCTGTGCACCGGCTTTCCATTCCGGGCGTCCGCGCAATCTGTCAGCACTGCCAACGACTCGAATATCCGTGTAAGTGGCATGGGCCTGCAAGCTCAAGCTTTCACTCAGCGGCATTTCTGCACTGAGTTCCAGCCCACGGGTTTTTACTTCATCCCGATTCACATTGGTAAACAGCTCGTCGTCAAAGTCGATCAGGTCTTCGAATCGATTGTCGAACCACGCCAGATTAAGCAGCCAGCTATTGCTAAAGCGGTGTTCAACACCAATGTCCCAGCTGTCTGCCCGCTCGGGTTTCAAATCGGGGTTGCCCACCAGCGGATGGGCAAGAGCGAAGAAACTGGGTGGTTTGAAACCCTGACCCCAGTTAGCGCGCAAACGAGTGGCATCGTTGCTCAGTGCGTAGAGCAGACCTATTCGAGGTGTCCACTCCGAGGGCAGCTCCTCTACGTCGTCGTAGCGCAAACCCGCTGATAGGGTCAATCCATTCGCGAATTGCTGCTGCCACTCAGCGAAGGCGCCCAGAGTTTCACGCTCCAGTTCAAAGTCGGTCGGCAGCACAACCCCAAAAAACTCAAGGAAACCCTCGCTGGTACCGTCCTCCAGCCGAACGTCCGCGCCCAGGGCCAGTTTGCCACTGTCCCAACTGCGCTGGTTATTCCAGGTCAACTGGCTGCGCTCAAAATCGATGTCAGCACCGCTGGCGGGTACTTCCGTGCCCGGAAATATGCCGGGTGAACGCTCGCTGGAGTCCGTTTCAAAGTAATTGAGTATCAGCTCCGTGCGCCATGATTCACCCAGTTGTGTAGCTGCCCCCAGCTGTGCAGAGAGTTCCTGGTTTTGTCGTTCATCGAGTTCTCTGTAAACGGCATATTCCGGCCCACCGCTGTCCTCTGGAAATCCAGCCTGAACGGAATCAGCCAGTCGCAAACGCGCCCATAGCCTGCTGCGTGCTCCGAGGCCAAGATCCAGTTGGCCGGTCAGAAAATCCAGCTCATGCTGGCTGCCCTCTACAACATCCCCCGCGTCCTTGCGACCAATACCAAGGCCCAGCTGCCCACGCTCGCCGATCTGGAGAAGGCCCCTGGCGGCAACTCGGTAGTAGTCATCGCTGCCGCCTTCCAGGCGCAGTCCTGCGGAGGAGCCACTGGTGTCGCGGCGGGTAATAATGTTGACCACACCGGACAATGCATCGGCGCCGTAAATCGCCGACTGGGGGCCGCGAATAAGCTCAATCCGCTCGATGCTGGCAATATCCAGGCTGGAGAAGTCAAAGGAGCCGCCCCGCGTATTGGTGGGGTTATTGACCTGCACACCGTCAATTAATACAACGGCAAAATTGGCTTCGCCGCCACGCAGGTACAAGCTGGTAACGCCGCCTTCACCACCCTGTCGATTGATCGTGACCCCCGGCAGGGCTTGTAGCAGCTGATCGACCGAATCCTTGTTCAGGGATTCGATGCGGTCCTGATCAATCACTGAGATTTGGGCACTCATCGAATCGGCGGAGTTATCGAGTCGGGTGCCAACAACTTCTACAGTTTCCATGGCCTGGGACAGGCCAGAAAGGAGTGAAAGCCCGTACAAGGGCAAAAACGAGGACTTCAAGGGGATACCACGTTAAGCGCTAAAACGCGCAAGTTTACAGCATTTGCCTGCCAAATTAATCATACTTCGAGGCGTTTGAGCGCCATAATCGGGATCTGCCGCTGGCCTGCGCAGCGTGCCTGGTAGTCACGATAGGTCGGCAACGCTTCACTGATCGCCTGCCACTGCTGCCGGTATTCCTCTGCGATCAGCTCGCGCGCGCTGACCGCCAGGCTTCGGCGTTGCAGGACTATTTCTGCGATGGGATTAGCGCGCAAATTCTCTATCCAGCCCGGATCTTTTGGCATACCGCCGCGCGAGCCGACGATCAGCCATTCATCCTCGGCAGGAAAATACGGTAACACCGCCTCTCTTATTTGACCGCTGATGCGCCCCGTACTGCGCAGCATCAGGGCCGGATTGGGGGAGATCCCCACCTGCCGGGCAAACAGGTGATTTAGCAATGAATGACCACTGTAGCGTACCAGCATTTTGTCCAGCTTCAGTCCGCTTGATGTGGTCATCAGGTCGATCAGAGCCACGATAGTTTTCTCCGTGCAGGCTGTTACACTATACGGCCCAGTTAAGTAACACGATACCCCGAGGCTTGTTTGAACATCACATATACGCGTAAGGCGCTGTCGGCATTGACCGGCGGCCTGTCTATTGTGGCTCTGCTCGGGCTGCCACTCTCTGCTCACTCAGCTGCAGTCCTCGAATACTCTGAAGACCAGTCTAAAACCGCCGTCGAACTGGTCGAAAAGCTGGAGAACCGTCATTACTCCAAGCTGAAGTTCGACGATGCGATGTCCTCAGTGATGCTGGACAATTACCTCAAAGCACTCGATCCGGGCCATATGTTTCTGCTGCAGTCCGATGTGGACGAGTTTGAGGCCTATCGCTCTCAGTTGGACAACCAGTTCAATACAGGCAACCTGGATGCTGGCTTTATTGTGTTCGCCCGCTACCAGACCCGCATCGAGGATCGATTGAGCAAGCTTCTGGCTGAGTTGCCAGAGATGATCGAACGGATGGATTTCACCGTTGAGGAAAGCCTGACCCTTGACCCGGAGAAAAGAGCCTGGGCTTCGACGCCGGCAGAGGCAGATGAGCGCTGGCGCAAGCAAATCAAGAACGCGGTATTGAGCCTGAAAATGGCGCGCAAAGAGCTGGATGAGATAGAGCCCACACTGCGCAAGCGGTATGAGAACCAGCAGAAGCGTATTAGTCAGTACAATGCGCAGGACGTTTTTCAGGTTTATGCAAACGCCCTCGCCGAACAATACGATCCACACACAAGCTACCTGTCGCCGCGCACGTCTGAGAACTTCAACATCAACATGAGCCTGTCCCTGGAGGGCATCGGCGCAGTGCTGCAGTTGCAGGACGAGTATACGCGAGTGTCGCGAATTGTTGCCGCAGGACCCGCCGACAAGCAGGGAGAACTGCAGCCTTCCGATCGCATTATCGCGGTAGGACAGGATGAAGATGGCGAGATGGTCGATGTGATCGGTTGGCGACTGGACGAGGTTGTGCAGCTGATACGCGGGCCAAAGGATTCCACGGTGCGTCTTGAGGTTATTCCCGGTAAGTCCAAGTCCACTGATGCCCGCAAGGTCATTACCATCGTGCGCAATAAGGTGAAGCTTGAAGAGCAGAGCGCGCAAAAGAAGATTATTGAAGTGCCCGAGGGAGATACTACCTACAAGGTGGGTGTGATTGACATCCCGGCCTTCTATATAGACTTTGAGGCACTCCGCCGTGGCGATGATGACTACAAGTCAACTACCCGCGACGTAAAGCGACTGCTGGATGAGCTCGTCGCTGAATCAGTCGACGGTATTGTCATTGACCTGCGCAACAACGGCGGCGGCTCTTTGCAGGAGGCCAACGAGCTGACGGGGCTGTTTATTGAATACGGACCCACCGTGCAAATTCGCCACTCTTCCCGCAAAGTGTTTCGCGATGGTAAGCGATTGCGTACGCCCTACTATGATGGTCCACTGGCTGTACTGATTAATCGCCTCAGCGCTTCGGCGTCTGAGATTTTCGCCGGAGCGATCCAGGACTACCAGCGTGGAGTCATCGTTGGAGGACAGTCCTTTGGTAAAGGCACGGTGCAGACCCTGATCCCGCTCCATGAGGGTCAGCTGAAGCTCACTGAATCCAAGTTTTATCGCATTAGTGGCGAAAGCACCCAGCATCGCGGTGTCATCCCCGACCTGGAGTTTCCCTCCCATTTTGACAAGTCCCAAATTGGTGAGAGCGCTCTTGATAACGCGCTCGACTGGGATCAGATCAGTGGCGTGCGTCATCGCAAGTACCATGACATCCCCGGATTGCTGCCCGACCTGAGCGATCAGTATGAAGCCCGCACTCGGGAAGACCCGGATTTTGTCTATCTGCGAGAGAGTCTCGCCCTGGCGGCTGAAGCGCGCAAAATTGAAGCACTCCCCCTTAATGAAGCAGCACGTGTCGCCCTGCGTGACCAGCAGAAAGCCAGAGGCCTGGCACTGGAGAACGAGCGCCGGAAGGCCAAAGGGCTTGAACTGCTGGAAGATCTGGACCAACAGGATTCAGAAAGCACTGACGATCTCGCTGCGAATGACGAGACTGACGATGCCACAGAAGAAGAAACTGAAACCGCCGAGGTGGAGGTTGAAGATATTATCCTGGAGCAGTCAGGCAGCGTTCTGGTGGATATGCTGACCTACAAGCGAGAAGCAGTCGCTGATCGTCGACACTACGGTTCCTGATCGACTAACAGGAACACACCCGCTTCAGTCTGCGGGCTTCTCCGTAGCGAAGAAATCCAGTTGCGCTTTCAATTCGGCTGCCTTGGGGTCACCTGAGGCAGCCATTTCATCTACCAGGCGACTGGCTGATTCAATTCTGGCCTTGTAGGTCCCTATAGTCGCATTGAGGGCGTCAGCGACCTCATCGAAATGGTCACCGGGGCGAAGTTTCAGGACCTGGTACAAGTTGCCTTCTTCCATGGCTTTGACGGTTCGCTCTATGGCGTATACCGGGCCGGCAATATGGAAGCTGATTTTGCGGCCAATGAAGTACACAATAACGACTGCTACCAGTTCCATCGCTGCAACAGACACATTGAATACGTTGAACAGCGCATCTTCTGAACCAAACATATTGTCCAGCACGAAGGCCAGCATAATGATCACGTTGAGGGTGATGAGCGTGATCAGCAGCGTGTTCATGATCAACTTCTGCTGAAAGTCATTCTTGATAATGACCTGGCTTCTGGCTTTATTCATATTAGTATCCAAAAACGTGCAACTCGCTTAAAACAATAGCACCTATACACCGCCATGGACAGGCGGCCAGCTCCTGCTCGGGCCTGGATCTTCGTGGTACCAGCTTAACTGTGATCGGAGTCTCACTACATCGCCTACGATGGCTATGGTTGGCGCATGGACAGTCGTGTTCTGCAGCAGTGTGGGCAGCGCTGTGAGCGTGCTTACATACGTCCGCTGGTTGCTAGTAGTTCCCTGCTCTACCAGTGCGATTGGTGTCGACCCCTGCCTGCCGTGATGCTGCAACTGCGCACAGATTTCAACCAGGCCTTTAAGCCCCATGTAGAACACCAGGGTCTCCTGCGGGTTCTGCATGTGCTGCCAGGCCAGATCCAGGCTCCCATCCTTGAGATGTCCGGTGATAAAACGCACTGATTGGGCGTGCTCGCGATGAGTCAACGGGATGCCCGCATAGGCAGCACAGCCACTGGCAGCGGTCACCCCAGGCACCACCTGAAACGGCACCTGGTGCGCAGCCAGCAGCTCGATTTCTTCGCCTCCGCGACCAAAGATAAAAGGATCGCCGCCTTTGAGACGCGCTACCCGCTTGCCAGCCTGCGCCAACTCAAGCAGCATCTGATTGATATCCTGCTGCGGTACTGCGTGATCCGCCCGCCGCTTACCCACATAAATGCGATCAGCATCCCGTCGCGCCAGTTCAAGCACCTGCGGAGAAACCAGGCGATCATAGAGCACGACGTCTGCCGCTTGTAGCAGCCGCAGGGTCTTGAAAGACACCAGATCGGGATCTCCAGGACCAGCACCTAACAGATAGACCTCACCACCGGCGAGAGCGTCCTGCTGTTGCAGAGACGCATGGAGGTCCTTGCCGGCGCCCTCTGTATCACCGCTATACACTTTGTGCTGTAGCGCTGGTCTATCGAGCAGTTCTTCCCAAAACCTGCGGCGCTGAGAAAATTCCGGTAGCGCCTCGGCAACTGGCTGACGAAAGCGCGCTGCAAACTCAACCAGGCGTCCGTACGCCGCTGGCAAAATGGATTCAATCAGGCTGCGAACGCGGCGCACCAGTACCGGACTGCGCCCGCCACTGCCGATCGCCACCAGCATCGGGTTTCTGTCGACAATAGCTGGAAATATAAAAGTACACAGGGAGGGTTGGTCGACCACGTTGACAGGTAAGTCACGTAATTGCGCCTGCTCAGATACGTCGGCGTTTACGCTGTTATCCGGGGTGGCTGCCACCACTAACCTTTGCCCGTCCAGATGGCTGCTTTGATACGACTCCTGCAGGTAAAGCCCACCGTGTTGTTCCAGTAGCTTCTCTAAGTCGGGTTCGATATCAGGGGCGACAATAGTCACCCTGGCGCCGGCTCGCAACAGCAAGCCGGCTTTGCGCTGAGCCACCTGGCCGCCACCGACAACCAGCACAGGGACCTGTGTCAGCTGAAAAAACAGCGGCAGGTAGTCCATGCTTAGCGAGGTTCCAAACGGGTTTTGCCACCCATATAGGCTTGCAAGGCAACTGGGATGTCGACACTGCCGTCGGCCCGCTGATAATTCTCAAGAATCGCGACCAGGGTGCGGCCAACGGCGAGGCCAGAACCGTTCAGCGTGTGCAGCAGTTCCGGCTTGCCGGTTTCCGGATTGCGCCAGCGCGCCATCATGCGCCGCGCCTGATAGTCGCCGTAATTGCTGCAGGAGGATATTTCCCTATAGGTGTCCTGTGCCGGCAGCCAAACTTCAAGATCATAGGTTTTACGTGCGCCGAAACCGACATCTCCAGCGAAAAGAATGACTTTGCGGTAAGGCAGTTCGAGTCGCTGCAGAATCACCTCCGCGTGACCTGTCAGCTCTTCCAGGGCTGCATCAGACTGCTGCGGCGCTACCATCTGCACCAATTCCACTTTTTCGAACTGGTGCTGGCGAATCATGCCACGGGTGTCTTTGCCATAACTACCTGCCTCACTCCGAAAACAGGGGCTGTGACAGGTAAAGCGGTAGTTGGGCAGGTCGTCGGCTTCAATGATGCTGTCGCGAACCAAATTGGTGACCGGCACTTCCGCGGTGGGTATCAAATAGAGATCAGCGTCATGGCGCAGTTTAAAAAGATCCTCTTCAAACTTAGGCAGTTGACTGGTGCCCCTGAGAGAGTCGGCATTGACGATATAGGGAACGTTAATTTCGCTATAGCCGTGTTCCTGCGTATGGGTATTGAGCATCAATTGGATCAGTGCGCGGTGCATGTGCGCGAGATCGGCGTGCAGCACGGCAAAGCGGCTGCCGGTGATTTTGCTGGCAGACTCAAAGTCGAGCCCACCCAGCTCTTCGCCGATGTCCACGTGATCTTTGACCTCAAAGTCAAAAGTGGGCACCTCACCCCATTGGCTCACTTCTTGATTGTCGTCCTCGTCGGCGCCCTCCGGGACCTCCTCCGCAAGAACGTTCGGTGTAGCCATCAACAACTCGTCGAGCTCTGACTGTACCTGTCTGGCCTCTTGGGTCAGCTGGTCCAGCTGAGCGGCAATTTTGTCGAGAGTTTCGTTGACGGTTGCCTTGGCCTCTTCAACCGGCACGCCCTCTTTCACCAGCTCGCCAATTTTCTTCGAAGCACTCTTACGTTCAGCTTGCAGCGACTGACTATCCATGTCGGCCTGTTTGCGGCGTGCATCGAGGGCGGCAAAGCCCGCCGCGTCAAAATTGTGCCCACGCCGCGCCAGCTGACGGGCGATCTCTTCCGGGTCCTTGCGGACCAGTTTTATATCTAGCATGTCTTACTCTGTTACCAAATCAATCGTGTTAAGCTCATCCCCGCCCAAACTGCCAGCAAGCAGATCACCACACTGGCGACAACGTAAAGCGCGGCCATTCCGGGCTGTCCGTTCTCCAACAGGCTCAACGTCTCCAGTGAAAATGTGGAAAACGTCGTGAATGCGCCGAGAAAGCCAATCATAAATACGCTGCGCCAGTCTGGGTGCAGGACCATCTTTTCAACGATCAGCACATACATCAGGCCTATCAGCAGCGAACCAACAACGTTGACCACCAGGGTACCCAGCGGTAAATGATGGCTGCTGAGGTTGTGCACCATTGTCGACAACAGGTGTCGCGCCAATGCACCACCGGCACCGCCCAGGGCAATAAAAATCAAGTGTTTCATGGACTAGGGGCAGGCTACTCGTAGCGGCGTATTGTACTTTGTTTATCAAGGCCGCGCAGGTGCTCCAGCTTCTCGGCGATCCTTTGTTCCAGACCGCGATCGACCGGATCATACAGTCGCACATCTCGCAGCGACTCGGGGAAGTAGTTCTCTCCCGCAGCATAGGCACCCAGTTCGTCGTGGGCGTAGCGATAATCGGCGCCGTGATCCATGTCTTTCATGAGTTCGGTCGGCGCATTGCGCAAATGTAGCGGCACTTCCTCACTACCTGTTTCCTGAACGAGAGTCCGCGCGGCTTTGTAGGCGGTATACACCGCGTTGCTTTTAGCAGCACAGGCCATGTAGGCCACCGCCTGGGCAATGGCGAGTTCTCCCTCCGGGCTGCCGAGGCGTTCCTGCACCTGCCAGGCGTCGAGAGCAATGGTCAGTGCCCGCGGGTCAGCATTGCCGATATCCTCACTGGCCATTCGGACAACGCGGCGAGCGATATAGAGAGGATCACAGCCACCATCGAGCATGCGCACAAACCAGTACAGGGCCGCATCGGGGGAGCTGCCCCGAACCGATTTGTGCAAGGCCGAGATCTGGTCGTAAAAGACATCACCACCTTTGTCGAAGCGACGCAGGCTCTCGGTGCTGATTTCATCCACAATCTCGGTATCAATGGCGGAACCTGCCGCCAGGTCGGCAGCCAGCTCTAATAAGTTTAGTGCCAGGCGCGCATCGCCGTCCGCCTGATGGGCTAGACGCTCGAGAATGCCCTCTTCTGGCTGCCCTGAGCCTTCCAGTGCCAGCAGGCCGCGCTCGAGCACCTGCACCAGTTCTGCGTGATCGAGGTCGCGCAGCTTATAGACTCGCGACCGCGAAAGCAGTGCGTTATTGAGCTCGAAACTGGGGTTTTCTGTGGTTGCCCCGACAAAAATGACCGTACCATCCTCAACATAGGGAAGAAACGCGTCCTGCTGTGCCTTGTTGAACCGATGCACTTCGTCGACAAATAGAATGGTGTCGCGGCCTTGAGACTGGTGCATTTTGGCCTGCTGCACGGCTTCGCGAATCTCTTTAACACCCGCCAGTACCGCCGACAGCGTCAGGAAGCTGGCATTTGCCAGTTCGGCCATCAGTCGCGCCAGCGTGGTTTTACCAACCCCTGGCGGCCCCCACAGAATCATTGAATGCAACTGCCCGCGGGCCAGGGCCTCACGCAGGGGCTTGCCCTGCCCAAGGATATGTTGCTGGCCGACGTAGTCATCCAGCGAAGCGGGACGCAAACGGGCCGCCAGCGGCTGATAACCAGCGCCGGACTGGGCAAACAGATCTTCACTCATTGTGGATAAAATCGACGCCTTCGGGCACGTCGAAAAGGAAGCTGTCTTCTGGTAGATCGTCGTTAATGGCGATATCACTGAATTGTATCTGCGAGCGCTGCAGCAGCTTGTCTTCAACCCGCATCTCTACCAGAACCGTACCCTCGAACTGCAGTTCAATGGCCACAATGCCGTTATCGGTGTTGTAAGGTTCCAGCCGAAATTGCCCGCCCTCGAGGGTCTCAATGCGATACAGCTGCTCCAGTTTTTCTACTTCGCCTCCGAGAATCGCTATCGGTGACTCCAGCTGCGCTTCACTCACAGGACTGAGGGTCGCGCTCTCCAGCTCCACATCGTAGTGAAACAGCTGGCGATCTACCAGAATCAGCAGCTGCTCATCGGGGGCCAGAATATGCCAGCGGAATTTGCCGGGCTGTTGCAGACGAAAACTACCCTCGCTCTGCTGCAGGATCTCGCCGCTATCGCTGCGCAGCTCCTGTGCAAACCGCCCCGACATCGTCTTGATGTCAGCCAGGCGATCCTGCAGTTCGCCTGCTAACACATGCAGTGGAAGAAGCAGTATGAGAAATAGTATGTAGTGCATCAATCTTCGACTGGCGGGGGCGCCAACACCTCCCGCTGACCATTAGTGCCCATCTCGCTGACAACACCGGCGGCTTCCATAGCCTCGATCAAGCGGGCAGCGCGGTTGTAGCCGATGCGAAGTTTGCGCTGTACTGAAGAAATACTGGCGCGACGACTTTTGCACACATAATGAACCGCTTCGTCGTAGAGCGCATCACTCTCCTCTGCGCCATCTTCACCTTCTGGTTTTTCGCCGGGCAAGGCACCCGGTGCGCCGCCTTCATCGAGCAGACCCTCGATATAGGCCGGTTCGCCGCGGCGCTTCCAGTCCGCCACTACTTTGTGCACCTCATGATCATCCACAAAGGCGCCGTGTACCCGAATGGGGACAGCCGTACCTGGCGGCAGGTACAGCATGTCGCCATGCCCCAGTAGCTGTTCGGCGCCACCCTGGTCGAGAATGGTGCGCGAATCCACCTTGGAGGACACCTGGAACGCTATTCTGGTCGGCACGTTGGCTTTGATCAGGCCGGTAATCACATCGACTGAGGGGCGCTGGGTGGCGAGGATCAGGTGAATGCCGGCCGCCCTCGCCTTCTGGGCAATACGGGCAATTAACTCCTCCACCTTTTTGCCCACAATCATCATCATGTCGGCAAATTCATCGATCACCACCACAATGGAAGGGAGTTTGGTCAGATCGGGTGGTGTTTGTTCTTCCTCGGTTTGTTCAAAGGTCGGCTCGGGAATCCACAAGGGATCTTTAATCGGCTCGCCCGCTTCAATGGCGTCGGCCACTTTACGGTTATAACCAGCCAGGTTGCGCACACCGAGTGCCGCCATCAGCTTGTAGCGCCGCTCCATTTCGGCCACACACCAGCGCAGGCCATTGGCTGCGTCTTTCATGTCCGTGATCACCGGCGTTAGCAAATGCGGAATGCCGTCATACACCGATAGCTCCAGCATCTTCGGGTCGACCAGGATCATGCGCACATCATCGGGCCCGGACTTGTACAGCAGGCTGAGCAACATCGCGTTCACGCCTACCGATTTACCGGCACCGGTGGTACCCGCCACCAGCAAATGGGGCATCTTGCCCAGATCTGCGCACACCGGTTGACCCGAGATATCGTGTCCCAGGGCCAGGGTTAGTGGCGACTTGGAACCATCAAAGGCCTGTGAAGACAGCACCTCGCGGAAGTTAACCACCTCCCTGTCTTCATTGGGTATCTCTATACCCACGACGGATTTGCCCGGGATGACCTCGACCACCCGCACGGAGATAACCGCCAGTGAACGGGCCAGGTCTTTGGCCAGATTGGAAATTCGGCTGACTTTGACGCCGGCGGCGGGCTGGATTTCAAAACGAGTGATGACCGGGCCGGGGTATACCGCCACCACCTCTGCGCTGATACCGAAATCGGCCAGTTTCAGCTCGAGCAGCTTGGACAGGGCCTCCAGCGCTTCTTTGGAATAGCCGCGGTTGGGATCTTTAACCTCGATATCAAGCAGATCGAGGTGCGGCAGTTCACCGGTAACCAGTGCGTCAAACAATGGTTGCTGCTTCTCTTTCTCCGCTCTGGCGCTTTTTTCCACCTTCTTCTGCAGGGGTTTAATCTTGGGCGGCTTGCGCTTCTTTTCCTTCTCTACGTGCTGGGTAATCGCAATTTGCCGTTCCTGCTGTACCTTTTGCTGCTCACGCTTTTCCTTGCGCTGCTGCATCAGACCCAGCAGTTTCTGGTAAGCGCGCTGGCTGCCATCCAGCGTCCAGCGACCCACCTGATCCATAAGCCGCAACCAGCTCAGGTCAGTGAAAATGGTCATGCCGAACAGGAACACAGCGACCAGGATCAGGCGACTGCCCGTGATACTAAAGGCCTCGGTAAAGGCGCCTCCCACGGCCTGCCCAAGCATGCCGCCAAGCCCCTGTGGTAGAACCGACTGGCCAAGGTCATTCATCGCGGCCAGCGCAGTGCCGGCAATCATCACGAGCACCAGGCCCAGGGCTCGGATAGCCAGGGTCACCCAGTCAAACGCCTGGCCTTCAAAACGTTGCTGAAACAGGATCCAGGCGCGATACGCCAGCATCAGGGGAAACAAATAGGCAAGATAGCCAATCAACGAGAAAAAGACGTCGGCCAGCCAGGCACCTGTGGGCCCGCCCGCATTCCGAATCTGGTCGGCACCGCTGGTGGCGGACCAGCCTGGATCGTCCGGTGAATAACTGACCAGTGCCAGCAACAGGTACAGGCAAACGGCAGATACCCCGATCAGGGCACCCTCGCGCAGCCTCGGTCCGAGGAAATGCTTCACTGTGCTGGTCTGTTCAGACACGGCCGTTCACCACTTATGATTTTTGCTAATTATGCTTATATTTATTCGTTATTTCAAAAGCTTAGGAGGCTTTTTTAATATATCTCCGAATCTTTGCCAACAACCCCCCTTTAACTTATGCTGTTCGCCCCCATAGTGACTGAAACACAACACGAGCATTAAGGAACCCTGTTTATGAGTGACCCCCAGCACCACCGCCTGATCATCCTCGGCTCCGGTCCGGCTGGCTACACGGCATCGATTTACGCCGCCCGTGCCAATCTGTCCCCTGTCGTGATCACGGGCATGCAACAGGGTGGCCAGCTCACCACCACGACCGATGTGGACAACTGGCCCGGCGATGTCGAGGGTCTGCAAGGCCCTGACCTGATGGTACGCATGCAGCAACACGCCGAGCGCTTCGACAGCGAGATTATCTTTGACCATATTGAAAAAGTGGATCTGGCGGCACGACCTATCGTCCTGGAGGGTACTTCCACCTATACCTGCGATGCACTGATTATCGCCACCGGCGCTTCTGCCCAATACCTGGGTCTACCCTCCGAGGAAGCCTTTATGGGCAAAGGTGTCAGCGCCTGTGCCACCTGTGATGGCTTTTTCTATCGCGGTAAGAAGGTCGCCGTGATTGGTGGTGGTAATACTGCCGCGGAAGAAGCGCTGTACCTGTCCAACATCGCCGAAGAGGTCGTACTCGTGCATCGTCGCGATGCCCTGCGCGCGGAGAAAATCCTGCAGGACAAATTGTTTGATCGCGAAAAGAACGGCAATGTCACCATTATGTGGAATAACACGCTGGATGAAGTGCTGGGCGATGACAGTGGTGTCACCGGCATGCGCATTCGCTCTACAGCTGACGACGGCACCACTGATGTGGACCTGGCTGGTGTGTTTATCGCTATTGGCCACAAGCCAAACACCGACATTTTCGCCGACCAGCTCGACATGAAGGATGGCTATATCCAGATTCACAGTGGCATCGAGGGTAATGCCACCGCCACCAGCGCCCCTGGCGTATTCGCGGCGGGCGATGTTGGCGACCATGTGTATCGCCAGGCAGTCACCTCCGCGGGTTTTGGCTGCATGGCAGCGCTCGACGCCGAGCGTTATCTCGACAATCTGGACTGATTACTACACCATATCCAGGCGATGGTAGCGATACAGCGAATCAACCACCAGAGCCTGGAATTCCCCGATACGCGCCAGGCGCTCAGTTATCCCAACGGCTTGCTGGCTATCGGGGGTGACCTGAGTATTCCACGCCTGCTGGAAGCATACTCCCACGGTATTTTCCCCTGGTACGAAGATCCACAGCCGATTATGTGGTGGAGCCCCGACCCCCGCTCTGTGCTGTATCCCGATGAACTCTATATATCCCGAAGTTTGCGCAAATCCATGCGGCGTAGCGATTACACAATTACTGCTGATCGCGCGTTTCACCGAGTGGTGGCTGGCTGCGCCGATCGCCGGGAAGATCACCAGGGCACCTGGATAACCAATGCCATGGGGCGAGCCTATATGGCCCTCCACCGCGCCGGTTACGCCCACTCAATCGAAGTATGGAGCCGCCACGGTCAACTGGTCGGCGGTCTCTATGGCGTCACACTGGGGCAGGTGTTTTTCGGTGAATCTATGTTCAGTAAGGAGCGCGATACCTCCAAGATGGCTCTCGTTGCTGCAGTCCATGAGCTAAAGCTGAGGGATTACCAACTGATCGACTGTCAGGTGGAGAGCGATCACCTGGTGTCACTGGGAGCACGAAGCATCCCGAGGCTAGACTTTGAGCAGTACCTTGCGCACACTACAGGCATGAATGAGCCGACTCCGTTATGGACCCTCGACTGCCCTGCCAGGGAGCTGCTGTGACCTCATCCCTGCGTGACCTCAAGGTATATACCACTTATCCTCACAGTTGCAGTTATCTGGAAGACAAGGAGGCCACTACCCTGTTTGTGGACCCCCGCACCCGGGTAGACAGTGCTCTGTACAGTCAGCTTTCGCTGCTGGGTTTTCGCCGCTCCGGCTCGCATATCTATCGCCCTCATTGCGCACAGTGCAATGCCTGTATGCCAGCGCGAATCGTCGTGGAAGACTTCAAACCCCGACGCAGCCAGCGCCGCGCATGGGCTCGGAATCGCGATATACAGGTCGAACGGGTGGAGAGCATTGCGGGGGATGAGTACTTTGCCTTGTACCAGCGCTATATCGAGGCGCGTCATCCCGATGGCGATATGTACCCGCCCCTGCGCGATCAGTACGAGTCTTTCCTGAGTGATGAGTGGGGAGTGACCGGCTATTACCGCATGCAGCTTGATGGTGAAATACTAGGCGTGGCTGTCGTGGATCAGCTATCTGATGGCCTGTCGGCTATCTACACCTTTTATGACCCGGAACAGCAGCAACGCAGTCCCGGCAGTTTTGCCATTCTCTGGCAAATCGAGCACGCCAGAGCCCTGGGTCTGCCCTATGTCTATCTCGGATACTGGATCAAGGAATGCCAGAAAATGGCTTACAAGGTGGACTACAAGCCCCTTGAGCTCTGCGTGAATGGCCGCTGGACAGCGCTGCGCTAAACGCTGGCGCCAACCGCCAATTTAGGGCAAAATGCGCGCCTGTTTTTAATTGAAGGAACCCGCCCCGCATGGCGAAAGAAGACCAGATTGAGATGGAAGGTGAGGTCATTGATACCCTCCCAAACACCACCTTCCGGGTACAGCTGGAGAACGGTCATATCGTAACCGCCCATATCTCCGGACAGATGCGCAAAAACTACATCCGCATCCTCACGGGCGACAAGGTTCGTGTTGAACTGACCCCTTATGACCTGACCAAGGGCCGCATTACGTACCGCGCGCGCTAAGCCTGACGGCGTTCGCCGTCAGGATGTCTCCTCAGCAGGCACCTCCGCCTCTGACTCTACAGATACCACCAGGGCATCGGCGTCACTGTCGAGGCTGACCCGTGCGGTGCCACCCACTTTGGACAGATCGCCAAACAGCACCATCTCCGCCAGCGGCTTCTTGATGTGCTCCTGGATCACCCTCTCCATTGGCCGGGCGCCCATATTCACATCGTAGCCCTTCTCGACCAGCCACAGCCTCGCGTCCTCATCAACATCAAGCGTGACGCGCTTTTCATCGAGCTGAGACTGAAGTTCCATCAGGAACTTGTCCACTACCGTGAGAATCACCTCGGTGCCCAGCGGGTCAAACTGGATGATGTTATCAAGGCGGTTACGGAACTCAGGCGTAAACATGCGATTGATGGCTTCCATGGCATCCGTGGTGTGATCCTGGATGGCAAAGCCAATGGAACGGCGGCTAACGCTTTCGGCACCTGCATTGGTGGTCATAATCAGGATGACATTGCGGAAATCAGCGCGACGACCGTTGTTGTCGGTCAGTGAGCCGTGGCCCATGACCTGCAGCAGCAGGTTAAAGACCTCGGGGTGCGCCTTTTCGATCTCATCCAGCAATACCACTGAGTGCGGGTTTTTGGTGACCGCGTCAGTGAGCAGGCCGCCCTGGTCAAAACCCACGTAACCGGGTGGCGCGCCGATCAGACGAGACACCGTGTGACGTTCCATGTACTCCGACATGTCGAAGCGAATCAGCTCCAGGCCCAGAATGTTGGCCAGCTGACGGCTGACTTCCGTCTTACCAACACCAGTAGGGCCGGCAAACAGGAAAGAGCCGATGGGCTTCTCGGAAGCCTTGAGCCCCGCCCTGGCCAGCTTGATCGCGGTGGCCAGGCTCTCTACAGGCTTGTCCTGCCCGAACACCACCATCTTCAGGTTGGTCTCCAGCTTGGCCAGAGCCTCTTTGTCGGAGGCGCTCACAGACTTAGGCGGTATGCGCGCAATCTTGGCGACGACGGCTTCCACATCAGGTACACCGATCACCTTCTTGCGCTTGGAGGCCGGCTGTAACTGCTGATAGGCGCCCGCCTCATCGATCACATCAATGGCCTTGTCTGGCAGGAAGCGGTCGGTAATGTAGCGCTCTGCCAGGTCTGCCGCCGAGCGCAGGGCCTTGTTGGTGTAGCGTAGCCCGTGGTGTTCCTCGAAGCGGCTCTTGAGCCCCTTGAGAATATGAAATGTATCGTCAGCAGACGGCTCGAGGACATCAACTTTCTGGAAGCGGCGACTCAGTGCCTTGTCCTTGTCGAAAATGCCCCGGTATTCCTGGAAAGTGGTTGAGCCGATGCAGCGCAATTTGCCCGATGCCAACAGTGGCTTGAGCAAGTTGGAGGCATCCATCACCCCGCCAGAGGCCGCGCCAGCACCGATTATGGTGTGAATCTCGTCTATAAACAGGATGGCGCCGTCGCGCTTTTTAAGCTCGGCCAACAGCCCTTTGAGGCGTTTTTCAAAATCACCCCGATACTTGGTGCCAGCCAGCAACGAGCCCAGGTCCAGTGAGTAGACCACGGCATCCTGCAGGACATCAGCGACCTCACCATCGACAATCAGTTTGGCCAGGCCCTCAGCGATGGCCGTTTTGCCGACGCCTGACTCACCCACCAGTAATGGGTTGTTCTTGCGACGGCGCGACAGGATCTGTGAAACGCGCTCGACCTCATGCAGGCGCCCGATCAGTGGATCGATACGTCCCTCTTCCGCTTCTGCATTGAGGTTGGTGGCGTAGTTGTCCAGCATATTGCCTTCACTTTCACCGCCTCCCAGCTCCTCTTCGTTAACGCTTTCGGTATTGTCTTCGCTGTCCTCGCCCACTTTGGAAATGCCGTGGGTGATGTAGTTCACAACGTCGAGACGGGCAATGCGCTGCATCTTCAGGAAGTAGACGGCCTGGCTTTCCTGCTCGCTAAAAATCGCGACCAGTACGTTGGCACCGGTGACCTCGCTTTTGCCTGAAGATTGCACATGAAAGACAGCGCGCTGCAGAACCCGTTGGAAACCCAGTGTGGGCTGTGTGTCACGCGCCTCATCGTCTTCCGGTATCAGAGGAGTGGTAGCGTCGACGAATTCGGTGAGATCGCCGCGCAGACTGTTTAGATCTGAGCCGCAGGCATTGAGCACTTTGATGGCGTCTTCATTGTCCAGCAGAGCGAGTAACAGGTGCTCTACTGTCATAAATTCGTGACGCTTGGCACGCGCGTCATTGAACGCGTCGTTAAGGGTCTGCTCGAGGTCCTTGCTCAGCATGTAATATCTCCGTTCCTATTGATCCTCTGACGCCTCTATTTCACACAGCAGCGGATGCTGGTTGTCCCGCGAATACTGGTTGACCTCGGCGGCCTTGGTCTCGGCAATGTCGCGCGCATAGATCCCGCACACGCCGCGCCCCTGGGTGTGTACCGTTAGCATGACCTGGGTGGCCTGCTCACGGGTCATCCGGAAAAAAGTTTCCAGCACCTCCACAACAAACTCCATGGGGGTGTAGTCATCATTTATCAAGATCACCTTGTACAAAGGCGGCCGTTTCAGCTGCGGCTCAGACTCCTTGAGCGCGGTATCGCCTTCATAAAAAGGGTCCCCGCCATCATCGCCGCTGGATAAGAAAATGTCGTTCCACTTGCTCATGTTGGCCATTATACGGAAAAAGCATGGAATGGGGTCAGGCCCTGGCAAAACTGTTGGACACAAAAAAAGCCGGCGCGGGGCCGGCTTCTTCTAATGGGGATGGCAAAGACCCCTTTGGTTCTTGCGTAGATCGTGGTCCCACTACAGGGGTCAGAGCTTTCGTGGCTTCGCCAGTCAGGTCTGACCCCGATCGATCGGGATCCACAGCACGTCACATATGCTTAACGATTTCCTGTCCAAATTCTGAACAGCTCTTGAGCTGCGCATCGTCCATCAGACGTTCAAAATCGTAGGTCACGGTCTTGGCCTGAATTGCGCCATTCATGCCGTTAATGATCAGGTCGGCAGCTTCATTCCAGCCCATGTGACGCAGCATCATTTCTGCGGACAGGATCAGTGAACCGGGGTTTACTTTGTCCTGGCCAGCATACTTGGGTGCGGTACCATGGGTGGCTTCAAACAGGGCGATGTTGTCGCTCAGGTTGGCACCGGGTGCGATGCCAATACCACCAACCTGCGCCGCCAGGGCGTCAGAAAGGTAGTCGCCGTTCAGGTTCATGGTGGCTACCACGCTGTACTCAGCGGGACGGGTCAGAATCTGCTGCAGCATGGCGTCAGCAATCACGTCTTTGATGATGATCTCGTTGCCGGTCTTGGGGTTCTTAACCGATACCCAGGGACCGCCATCCAGCAGCTCACCGCCGAACTCTTCCATGGCCAGTTCGTAGCCCCAGTCGCGGAAGCCACCTTCGGTAAATTTCATGATGTTGCCTTTGTGGACCAGGGTCACGCTGGGCAGGTCCTGGTCAATCGCGTACTGAATCGCTTTGCGTACGAGGCGCTTGGTACCTTCAACAGATACCGGCTTGATGCCGATACCGACGTTCTCGGTGAAGCGCATTTTGGTCGCGCCCATTTCCTTGGTGATGAAGTCCACAACCTTCTGGGCTTCTTCGGTGCCGGCCTGGTATTCAATACCGGCATAGATGTCTTCGCTGTTTTCGCGGAAGATCACCATGTTGCACTTGCCTGGCTCGCGCACGGGGGAAGGAACACCTTCAAACCAACGGACCGGGCGCTGACACACGTACAGGTCCATTTCCTGGCGCAGTGCCACGTTGAGCGAGCGGAAGCCACCGCCCACAGGTGTGGTCAGAGGTCCCTTAATGGCGACGGAATACTCGCGGATCGCGTCCAGGGTCTCTTCCGGAAACCAGTCGCCGTCGTAGAGCTCAGCAGCTTTTTCGCCGGTGTAGATTTCCATCCATGAGATTTTGCGCTCGCCGTTGTAGGCTTTCTCTACGGCGGCGTTTACGACATCCAGCATAACCGGACTGATGTCCACACCAATGCCATCACCTTCAATGAAAGGGATAATCGGGTTGTTGGGAACGTTAATCGAACTGTCGTCGTTGACTGTGATCTTCTCGCCTTCAGAAGGGACCTTGATGTGCGTATAGCCCATAATATGCTCCGTGCTGTTACTCGTGGATAGGGTTTAAAATCGGCGCGCATTATATCAGCATTATTTCTATATTGGGTGATTTTGCTGCTCTAAACACTTTGATTTTTATTGCTTTTTTATGATTTTTTTATGGCAAATCTGATCCTGTTCAACAAGCCATACCAGGTATTGAGCCAGTTCACCGATGATCAGGGCAGGGCCACGCTTGCGCACCATTTGCGTGCACCCAATTTCAGGGTTGCAGGCAGGCTCGACTACGACTCTGAGGGGTTGCTGTTACTTACCAACAACGGGCAGTTGCAGCAGCAAATCGCCAACCCCAGGCACAAAATGTGGAAGACGTATTGGGTCCAGGTAGAGGGGGTACCCGCCGATGAACAGCTGCAGGCCTTACGAGATGGTGTGCAATTAAAAGATGGGCCTACCCTGCCCGCCCGTATCCAGCCCATTGAACCGCCTGCGGCGATCTGGCCCAGAGTCCCGCCGATCAGAGAGCGCAGGAACGTTGCCGATCGCTGGCTGTCGGTGAGTATCAGGGAGGGGCGAAATCGGCAGGTGCGCCGAATGACTGCCGCTGTAGGGCTGCCTACACTGCGTCTGGTGCGTGCCGCGATTGGCCAATGGACGCTGGACGGGCTTGCTCCAGGCCAATACCGCGCTGAAACCCTGCACATGCCCGTGAAACAGACTAAACATCGCACAGGGAGGCGCCGATGAGCGACTGGTATGCCCACTGTACAGTCGGCACCGTGGTGGTGAGAAATAAACAGTATCTGATGGTTGAAGAGATCGCCGATGGTGAAAGAGTGATCAACCAGCCGGCCGGACATGTCGAACAGGGTGAAACCCTGGCTGAGGCCGCCCTGCGGGAAACACGTGAAGAAACCGGCTGGCAGGTACAGCTGACCGGCGTGCTGGGTCTGGCACTCTACACCTCACCCACTAATGGCATCACCTACCATCGAACCACCTTTCTGGCAGAGCCGCAGGGGCATGACGCCGATCGGCCTCTGGATACGGGAATTGTCCGCGCAAGCTGGTTCAGTCGCGAGGAATTAGCCGCCAATTCTGCTAGAATGCGCAGCCCACTGGTACTGGATGCGATTGATCAGTATCTAGCTGGCAACATCTACCCCCTGGATATCATTTACGGCCCGTGAACCCAGAACAGACTAAAGTCATCGTCGGCATGTCCGGCGGCGTCGACTCCTCCGTGTCGGCACTGTTGCTGCAGCAGCAGGGCTATCAGGTGGAAGGCCTGTTTATGAAAAACTGGGAGGAAGACGACGGTACCGAGTACTGCACGGCAAAAGCGGATTTGGCAGACGCGCAGGCGGTGGCTGATCGCCTCGGCATCCATCTGCACAGCGCCAACTTTGCTGCCGAATATTGGGACAATGTGTTTGAGCACTTCCTGCAGGAGTACAAAGCCGGGCGAACCCCCAACCCGGACATCCTCTGTAACCGCGAAATCAAGTTCAAGGCCTTTCTTGCGTACGCCCTGGCACTGGGCGCTGACTTCATTGCCACGGGTCATTACGTGCGAGGCGATTCTGGAAGGTTGCTGAAAGGACTCGACAACAACAAGGACCAGAGCTACTTCCTTCACGCGGTCGGTCACGAAGAGTTGGCCCGCAGCCTATTTCCAGTCGGTGAACTGGAGAAACCCGAGGTGCGAGCGTTGGCAGAGTCTGCCCAGCTCACCACCCACGACAAAAAGGACTCAACGGGCATCTGCTTTATCGGCGAGCGGCGCTTCAAAGACTTTCTTGCCCAGTACCTCCCTGCTCAACCCGGCAAAATTCGCACCCTCGACGGCGAGCTGATCGGCGATCACCAGGGCCTGATGTACCACACTATTGGCCAGCGCCAGGGCCTGGGAATCGGCGGAAAAGCCGAACACGGTGACGAACCCTGGTATGTCTGTGGCAAAGACCTTGATCATAACGAGCTGCTGGTTTGCCAGGGCAACAACAATCCGGCCCTGTTTGCGCAGGCATTAGAGGTGAGCCAGATCGACTGGATTGCCGGAGAGGCACCTGCGCTGCCCCTGTCCTGCACCGCAAAAACCCGCTATCGACAACCCGACCAGAGCTGTCAGCTGGTCAAGCAAGGCGAAGGCTTCGTGGTCAAATTTGAAGAGCCTCAACGGGCCATCACGCCCGGTCAATCAGTCGTGTTCTACCAGGGTGAGCAGTGCCTCGGCGGCGGCATTATCGAGCGAGCCCGCTAAATGATGACGCCACTGGATCAACGTACTCTGGCTCTCGCCGGAGTGGCGCAGGCAGCCAGGCTGGTCGACCAGGTATCCAAAACCGGCGAATACCCAGTGGAGTTCTTAACGCCGTTAATCAATAGCCTGTTTGAATTTGACCCCGATGAAGTGGCCATGGTGTATGGCGGTGTCAGCTCACTGAAGCTGGGTTTGAACAATCTCGCTGCAATGCTGGGAAGCGGCGAGGACAATCCTGACCTTACGCGCTACGTGATGAGCATTCTCTATTTGGAGCGGCGTTTCAGCGCCAAGCCCGAGATGATGTCCGTGGTCCGTTCAAGGTTAGAGCATACCCAGTTCAAGGCCGAACATTTCTCCAGCCACGTCAACGAGGTGTGCCACAGCCTCTCCGGTATTTACCAGGATACTCTCAGCACCCTTAAGTTCAGGGTGCGTGTGACCGGCAGCATGCAGCAGCTGCAAAACCAGACCAATGCCGACATTATTCGCGCCCTGCTGCTCTCCGGTGTGCGTTCAGCGCATCTCTGGCGGCAGCTCGGTGGACGCCGTTGGAAGATGATTCTGCAGCGGCGCAAAGTTCTGGCCAGTGCCCAAAACCTGTCGCGCCAAATGGGCGTGGTGTAAAATAGATTTTTTCAATTTCCGGAGCTATCCATGGATCTAAGCGCCCTAAGCGCGGTCTCGCCTATCGACGGGCGTTACGGCAGCAAGACTGCCATGTTGCGCACAATATTCAGCGAGTACGGCCTGATGCAGCGGCGTGTGCTGGTCGAGGTAGAGTGGCTGAAGTCACTCGCAGCCAACCCCGGTATTCCCGAGGTGCCGGCACTCAGCTCCGAGGCGCAGGCGCAGCTGGAAGCGATCGCCGAGCGCTTTGACGAAACCGCAGGTCAGCGTATCAAGGAGATAGAAGCGACCACCAATCACGACGTCAAAGCGGTGGAGTACTACATCAAAGAGCAGTTTGCCGGCAGTGACGAGCTCCATGCCATCAGCGAGTTTGTGCACTTTGCCTGTACCTCTGAAGATATCAACAACCTGTCTCATGCCCTGATGCTGCGCGATGGCGTCAATGCCATGCGCCCGGTAATGAGCGAGATCGTGGACAAACTGGTGTCCTTGTCCCATGCCGCGGCCGATGCAGCCATGCTGTCCCGCACTCACGGCCAAACCGCCAGCCCGAGTACTATGGGCAAAGAAATCGCCAATGTCGTGGCGCGCCTGAGACGCCAGCTCGACAGCCTGGACGCGATAGAGCACCTCGGCAAAATTAATGGTGCGGTGGGCAACTACAACGCGCACTTGTGCGCTTACCCGGAAGTGGACTGGCCAGCACATGCGGAATCTTTCGTCATGTCACTGGGCCTGACCTGGAATGCCTATACCACCCAGATTGAGCCTCACGATTACATTGCCGAGCTGTTCGATTCAGTTGCGCGCTTCAATACGATCCTGATCGACTTTGACCGGGATATCTGGGGCTACATCTCGCTGGGCTACTTCAAACAGAAAACCGTTGCTGGAGAAGTGGGCTCTTCCACCATGCCGCACAAGGTAAACCCCATTGACTTCGAAAACTCAGAAGGCAACCTGGGCATTGCCAATGCCATCATGAGCCACCTGGCCCAGAAGTTACCTATCTCTCGCTGGCAGCGAGACCTGACAGACTCCACCGTACTCCGAAACATGGGTGTCGGCTTTGGCTACTCTTTAATCGCCTACCAGTCATCCCTCAAAGGTATCGGCAAGCTGGAGCTGAACCGGGAACGCTTGCTGGAAGATCTGGACAACAGCTGGGAAGTGCTGGCCGAGGCCATCCAGACCGTCATGCGTCGCCACGGCATCGAAGAACCCTACGAGAAACTGAAGGCGCTGACCCGTGGCCAGGATATGAACAAAGACACCATCCAGGCTTTCGTCGAGACGCTGGAATTGCCGGAAGAAGCGCGGCAGGCCTTATTGGCGCTGACCCCTGACACTTATATCGGTAACGCCACCCACCAGGCGGAGTCTGTTTGAGCGGTTTCGCCAACTTTGACGCAGAGCTGTTTCTGCGTGACTACTGGCAGCGTAAACCGCTGTTGATAAAGCAGGCCTTGCCCGGACTTGAAGATCCCCTGGCCCCCGAGGAATTGGCCGGGCTGGCGCTGGAAGACTGCATAGACTCGCGCATTGTCGAGCTCGCGCCAGAGGGCTGGCGCTTCCAGCAAGGCCCTTTTGCCGCCGACGATTTCAACCGCGATAACCCCTGGACGCTGCTGGTGCAGTCCGTCGATCATCTGCTGGATGAGGTCGCTTCCCTACGTCGGGTTATTCAGTTCTTGCCCAGCTGGCGTTTTGACGATGTGATGATCAGCTATGCGGAGGCTGGCGGCGGTGTCGGACCTCATTATGACAATTACGACGTTTTTCTGCTCCAGGGTCAGGGCAGTCGCACCTGGCGCCTCGGGCAGTATTGTGACGAAAACAGTCCGCTGATCGAACATACCGACCTGCGTATTCTGGCCGAGTTCAACCAGAGCGAAGAGTACGTGTTGCATAGCGGTGATGTGCTTTATGTGCCTCCCCGGCTGGCACACTGGGGCGTGTCTAACGATGAGTCGCTCACCTACTCTCTCGGCTTTCGCGCCACACCGGTGAATCATATGCTGTCCCGGGCAACGGACGAGCTGCTCAATATCCTCCACGCGGAAGCTTTGTATATTGACCCACCCTTGGCACCCGCCGCCCGCGCAGGTGAAATCAACACACAGGCCCTCGCTGCTGCAACCGCACAGGTAGAGGCCGCGCTCGCCAGGCTGAAGCACAACAGTAACTGGTTTGGTGAACTGGTCACTGAGTCAGAATTCGAACCGGGCTCTATCACGCTCCGTGTTGGCGATACCGTGCGTCTTGATCCTGCTGCGCGTGTCGCCTGGCACGATACCGACAGTAGCGTGGCGGTTTTCGCGAATGGCCGGACTCTGCAACTCTCCCCGGAACTGCTCGCAGGCATTATCGCCCTGTGCGAAGGCCGCTTTATCACCATTGATAAAGACCTGCCCCTGGAATTCTGCCTGCAGCTCCGAAGCTGTGGCTGCCTCAGTCATGACTGACACTAATATCGAAGCGGTGAGCTGGCACCAGCATCGTGAGACACTGCGTTCCATTCGAGGCAAGGTATTTATCGAGGAGCAGCAGGCACCTCAGGACATTGAATGGGATGACCAGGATGAGAACGCCACGCATTTCCTGGTGACCCGCGATCACATTGCGCTGGCCTGTGGGCGCCTGCTCGATGATGGCAAGATCGGTCGCATGGCGGTGCTCATCGACCAGCGCGGTGGCGGTCTTGGGCGGCAGCTGCTCGAATTCATGGTTCAACATGCCCGATCCCAGGGTATGGCTCGCCTGTATCTACACGCCCAGGAGCAGGCCCGCGAGTTTTACCTGAAGGCCGGGTTTACGCCTTTCGGTGAGCCTTTCGAGGAGGCCGGCATACCGCATGTTGCAATGGAGTTTTCCGTAGATTTTAGCGGTGCCAGTGATTTCATTACCAATGTGGACTATCCCCATCCCTTTGACACACTCGCGCTGGAACTGGCGAAGTCGGCGCGACGCCACATTCGCATCGATAGCGCCACACTCGACCCCGAAGTGTTCGACACAGAAGAACTGGCCTCGGCGATGACGGCACTGGCCAGGCGCGGGCGCCACAGTGATATTCGTATTTTGATTAACGACGCTAGGCCCGTGGCGCAGCGCGGACATCGACTGTTGGCACTGAGTCGCCGCCTATCCTCTACCGTGAGCATCCGCATGGTGGAAGAGCACCCGGAGCTGCCCGAGGCCACTTTTCTGCTGCGAGATACCAACGGCGTTATCTACAAGCCCGACGACCGCAGCAAGATGGGCTTCTACGAACCTGATTCAAGAGCCTCGGCGCGACGTTTTATAGGACATTTCGACTATCTGTGGAACTGGGGCAAAACCGATCCACGGCTACAGCAGCTGCGCCTGTGACTTAATCTTTTGAAGCCGGGAACGCTTGAACCCCCTGCTTCTCCTCAGCCTCAAGCCTCGCGCGACGCTCTGCATCCCGGGCCTGTTTAACCATGTCGGCCCGATCGTAAGCGGCATGCCTGCGTTGCTGACTGCTACTGCGAGCGAGCTCATCAATTTCCAGGCCGCGCCGCCCTTTTCTCGCCAGCCTCTGGAATTCCCTTTTTTCGGTAGATCTGTGTGCGCGCCAACCCACCCAGAGTCCGTATAGGACCGAAATCAGAAGAAACAGCAATACGACCAGGACAATGCCAGAGACAATTAGGATTTCGGTGATTGCAGAATCATTCATGATCTTTCCCGGCGCTGCCTGGATCAGCCAGGCCTATTCACACAGAAACACGGGGATGTTGCGCTCCGTGCGCTGCTGGTAGATCTCGTAGTCCGGGTAGTACTCGACGCAGGTTGGCCAGAGCGCTGCCTTCTCTTCGTCGCTAACCTGCCGCGCCGAATAGTCGCGGGTCTTGCCATCGTGCGTAATCTGGATGCTGGGGTTGGCTTGCAGGTTGAAATACCAGGCCGGATGTTTGGGCATACCACCCTGCGATGCAACCAGGATAAAACCCGACTCATGGCGCACGTACATCAATGGTATCTTAATCGTCCGTCCCGATTTGGCACCGGTCATAGTGACCATGACGATAGGCATTCCCTGTAACTTGTTCATCAACTTGCCGCCGGAGATACCGTAGACAAAGATATTGATCTTGGTAAGAAGTTTAAGCAGCCAGCGCGGTGGTGGCTTGCCAAGATCAGCGGTATTGGGAGCACTCATGCTGTTGTCCTCTTTTTATGTGTGAGTCAGGATTCTTCCCATGCGACGCCCACCTCGGCACCTTCGTAGGCGACCTGCCATGTCTTCAGGCCGCGGCATGGCTCTTCACTGGCGTAAACCAGATCGCCGCTGTTGAGGGCAAATCGATAACCATGCAGCGGACACTCGATGCAGTTCTCACCCACCCATGCCTCACTCAGGGGATGCTCCTGGTGGGGGCACACCGCTTCAATAAGAAAATGCTGACCCTCCACCTGTAGCAGCAAAAGCTGGTGGTAGTCGATACGAAATGACTTTCGGTAGCCATCGTGAAGGTTGATCAGTTTGTCCAGGGGGACGAAGCGCAAGGGTTTTCCCTACAGGCAGTCGATGATTTGTCTCGCTGCAGTATAGGGGGTGATTTCTCGGCTCACCACTTGTCCTTCCAGGTCGGACATGAGGGCTTTCGCTTCGGGATTGGAGGACAGCTTCAACTGCAGGAATTCACCAATCAGGTGATGCATCCAGTCGCGGGCCTGGCGGTCCCGCTTGTTCTCAAACGCCTGTTCCTTACGGGAGACGGCCTCAAACTCGCAGATCATATCCCAAACGGCATCAATATTAATGCCTTCCTGGGCCGAGCAGGTCATGACCTGGGGTGCCCAATGCAGGGCGTGTTTCATCAGTGTCATGGCCGCCGTGTAGTGCTTCTTGGTCATGTTGGCCAGGTTCACACTCTCGCCATCGGCCTTATTGATCACCAGTGCGTCAGCGAGTTCCATGATGCCCTTCTTGATGCCCTGCAGTTCGTCGCCCGCGTTCGGCAGCATCAACACCATGAAGAAATCGACCATGCCGGCAACTTCGTATTCACTCTGCCCAACGCCAACGGTCTCCACAAGGATAACGTCGTAACCCGCAGTTTCGCAGAGCAACATGGTTTCCCGGGTTTTCTGGGCCACACCACCCAGGGCGCCAGCGGATGGGCTGGGTCGGATAAAGGCCTCTTCGCGCCTGGACAACTCTTCCATGCGCGTTTTGTCGCCGAGTATCGAGCCCCCGGCTATGGGCGAACTGGGATCCACCGCCAACACAGCAACGCGCTTGCCCTGCGCAATCAGGTGCAGACCAAATGCCTCGATAAAGGTGGATTTGCCGACGCCGGGGATACCCGTAATACCAATGCGGATGCTGTTGCCGGTATGGGGCAAGCAGTCTTCAAGGATGGCCTGGGCCTGTTCCCGGTGATCGTCCCGGGTGCTTTCCACCAGGGTGATCGCCCGGGCCAGCGCGCGGCGATTGCCAGCGCGCAGGGCCTCGAGATCGATATTAGCCGGCACTTTGTTCGTTAACTGCCTTCAGTACATCGCGAGCGGCATCGGGGATCGGGGTACCCGGTCCGAAAATGCATTTTACGCCTGCACTGAACAGCGCATCATAATCCTGTCGCGGAATCACACCACCAGCAATCACGATAATGTCATCAGCGCCCTGCTTCTTGAGCTCGTCAATCAAGGCTGGCACCAGCGTCTTGTGACCTGCTGCCAGGGAAGAAGCCCCGACCACATGCACATCGTTTTCAATCGCCTGGCGGGCAACTTCTTCCGGTGTAGAGAACATTGGAGACAGGTCGATATCAAAACCAACGTCGGCAAAGGCAGTGGCTACCACCTTGGCACCGCGATCGTGACCATCCTGGCCCATTTTGCAGACCAGCATTCTCGGCCGGCGACCGTGTTGCTCTACAAAGGCATCGATATCGGAGGAAATACCCTCCCACTCACTGTCACCCTCATAGGCAGCCCCGTAAACACCGGACACAGTTTGGGCCGTGGCATTGAAGCGACCGAATTCTTTTTCCATAGCGTCCGAGATCTCCCCAACCGTAGCGCGACGACGGGTCGCCTCTACAGCCAGCGCCAGGAGGTTGCCTTCGCCGCCGCTGGCACAGGCGGTGATCTGGTTGAGGATATCATCGACAGCGCCCTGGTCGCGATCAGCTTTAAGCTGACCCAGGCGCGCAATCTGACTGTCGCGAACGGCCTCGTTATCGATCTCCAGGATTTCTACGTCGTCCTCTTCAGCCAGCTGGTACTTGTTAACACCAACAATGACGTCATCACCGCGATCGATTCGGGCCTGCTTTTTCGCGGCCGCTTCTTCAATACGCAGTTTGGGCAGTCCGGTTTCAATAGCCTTGGCCATGCCGCCCTGCTGTTCGACTTCCTCGATCAATTCCCAGGCCTTGTCTGCAATTTCCTGGGTCAGGGCTTCCATCATGTAAGAACCGCCCCAGGGATCAACCACCTTGGTGATGCCGGTCTCTTCCTGAATGATTAGCTGCGTGTTACGTGCAATACGTGCAGAAAACTCTGTCGGCAGCGCGATGGCCTCGTCCAGTGCATTGGTGTGCAGGGACTGGGTGCCACCGAATACGGCAGCCATGGCTTCAATCGTGGTTCGCACAACGTTGTTATAGGGGTCCTGCTCCGTCAGAGACCAGCCGGAGGTCTGGCTGTGGGTACGCAGCATGGAACTCTTGGGATTCTCCGGATTGAATTCCGAGACAATCTTCGCCCACAGCTGACGGCCGGCACGCATCTTGGCAATTTCCATGTAGAAATTCATGCCAATGCCCCAGAAAAAGCTCAGGCGCCGTGCAAACTGATCAATGTTCAGGCCCGCAGCCAGGGCGGTGCGAATATACTCTTTGCCGTCTGCAAGGGTATACGCCAACTCAAGGGCTGCGTTAGCACCGGCTTCCTGGATGTGATAACCGGAGATTGAGATGGTGTTGAACTTTGGCATGTTCTCGGTGCAGTAGGCAATGATGTCACCGATGATGCGCATGCTCGGAGCAGGCGGGTAGATATAGGTGTTGCGCACCATGAACTCTTTGAGAATGTCGTTCTGGATAGTGCCCGCCAGTTGGTCCTGACTGACGCCCTGCTCTTCAGCTGCAACGATATAACCAGCCAGAACAGGCAGTACCGCACCATTCATAGTCATGGAGACGGAGACTTTGTCGAGCGGTATTTCGTCGAACAACACTTTCATGTCTTCAACAGAGTCGATCGCCACGCCAGCCTTGCCGACGTCGCCGGTCACCCGGGGATGATCGGAGTCGTAGCCGCGGTGTGTGGCCAGGTCAAAAGCAACCGATACACCCTGACCGCCGGCAGCCAGTGCCTTGCGGTAAAACGCATTGGATTCTTCTGCTGTTGAAAAGCCAGCGTACTGACGAATCGTCCATGGACGGCCTGCATACATGGTGGCCTGCGGGCCACGGATATACGGGCTCATGCCCGGCATGGTGTCGTTGTACGCCAGGTCGTCGGTGTCGGCTGCGGTATACAGGGGCTTAACGTCGATCCCTTCGGCGGTTTCCCATGTCAGGTCTGATAGTGGCTTGCCGCGCATCTGCTTTTCCGCGAGTTCAGTCCAGGCCTCGGGCGTTGCAGCCGATTTGTCGTATATCTTGTCGCTCATGATCAGTGATCCTCGGCGGGCTGATTGATTTCAATCAGTACGCCATCACAGCTTTTGGGGTGGATAAAGATGACTTTGGAATTATGCGCGCCAGGTGTCGGCTCATCGCCGAGAAACTGGTAGCCCTTTTCTTTCAGGCGAGCCATGTCTTCTTCGATGTTGTCGCTGCGAAAACAGATGTGGTGAAGCCCACCGGGCTTCTTTTCCAGGTATTTCGCAATGGCACCTTCGCCATTCAGTGGATGCACCAGCTCAATGTTGGTGGGTGGAAGCGGGAAAAAGGCCGTCTTGGTTTTGGCAGCCTCAACGTCTTCAGTGCCCTCAAACTCGAGGCCGAAGTCTTCCATGAAACGCTTGATCGCCTTCTCGAAGTCGGGAACGGCGATTGCGATGTGGTCCAGTGCAGTAATCATAGCTTCTCCTTACAGCAGGCTGCCGAGCAGCTCGGTGCTGACCTGGCGACGACGCGCCTTGATCTCTTCCGGTGACTCCTGAACGATCACCTCGTCAGGGGTGATTTTGAACAGGGGCTGACCCTTGGCAATGATGACGCCATCACCTTCCACCAGCACCTCGTCGATGGTGCCGGAGAATGGCGCATAGACTTTGTTAAACATCTTCATCACTTCGACAATGTAGAGGGGATCGCCTTCATTGAAGTGGCTGCCCTTCTCCACGTAGGCCGAATGTTCCGGGGTCTCGCGGGGGTAGAACATACCGCCGCTCTCCGCCAGAATTTCATCAGAGCTGGCAACTGGCGGTGGCACCAGTACCTTCGCCATGCGCTCCTGCAGGTCTTCATCCAGCAGGCGTTCGGGGATATGGATGGTCAGGTCATCATTGACTGTCAGGTCGTAATATCCTGTGCTCTCAGCAATGGCAGGCAGCAGTGCAATGACGTCCAGGCCACTCTGGAAGCCGGCATGGGCGTTACAAACGGCGGCCCACTCATCAGCGCTGAAACCATCCGGCGCATCACCCGCCAGCACAGTCTGCAGCTCCATCCAGTCCTCGGCGCTCACTCGATTGTTGAGCTCATCGTAAAACGAGACTGCCGATTGCAGCAGATCATTGTCGTGATCCCAGATCATCTCGGCGGCCGGCAGGCCATCCTGGTAATCCATGTCCAGGAAGTAATAGGTGTCAGCCAGCAGGCCCACCGGGTTTTCGTTCCAGTGCACTTTGCCGTCGATCATGGTGTAGCAGTCGCGGTTTACGCTGAGCCAGCCGGACAGCATGTGCGGTTCGGCCAACAGCTTCTCGAGTGGGCGGCGCAGCAATGAGTACTTGCGCTCCAGCGTCTGCTGCATAGCGGCCTGGGCAGCTTCGTCGCAATCGGCGAGGAGTTGCTTACCAATCTGGTCGTAGGCAAACACCATGTCCACGTCATTGGCGGTGTTTTTCAGCTCGCCGACAGCAGTGAGGTACGGGACAATAAACTTGGTGGTGGGTCGGGCGTTAATGTTCTGGCCGATAAACCAGTTCACAAGGCCGTAGTGAAACTCCAGGTTGGTGTGCAGGTCACGTCCGGTCATGGTCGTGCGACGAATCACCTCCGCCATCGCCTGGTAGGTGTCCAGACGGCTCTCGCCCACTGTCAGCAACAATGCGATGTTGGAGTCATAGGCACCCGCCAGGGTGTACTTCATGAAGACGTCAGTATCAGGATTATGCAGACTGATACCCTGGTCATCGCGAGTCTCGCCTTCTACCGCATCGGACCAGTACTCGACCACGCCGCCGGCATTGGGCTGCAGGGCCTGGTTGGTAGCGTTCAGGCGCGCCTCTACCGTATCGTTATAGCGCTGCACGCGCTCGGGTTTTGGCAGTTTGGGACCATGTGCCGCCAGCAACACCATGGCCTCGACCAAAGACTCAACCACAAAGTCGTCCTCAGCCTTGTCAGGGTTGGTGAACTTCAGCCCGTAGCACAACTCGGTGACACGGTGCTCTACCTGGATACGCGTGTTCATTTCCATGAAGAAGTGCTTGTCGCGATCGACAATACATTCAAAAGTGGATACTGAATCCAAGCCCACCGCTTCGCCGAAGCGCTCGGACTCTTCTTCCATGGCTTGCAGGGTCTTGATGTCCTGCTCGAGCACACGCACTTCTTCATCAAGACCTCGGGTGCGGGCCTCTTCCCGTGCCAGCTGCAGAGACTCAGTAGTGACGGAGACCTCCAGCAACTTCTGTTCGTGCATCTGCAGGGAGCAGTCGCGACCACCCATGGCCAGGGTCCACTCGCCGTTACCAATGACCTGGATTTCCTGGTGACGGGTGGTCTCAATATTCAGTTCAACCAGTACGTTCTTGTTATCGCCCACGCCGGTGGTTTTTACCTCGTTGAGGATCTCACGCACCATTTCCGCGGTCTTGGCTGCCTCGCCAATGCCCAGGATCCGCTGGCCTTTGCCGCCACCACCGCTGATCGCTTTGAGGCGAACACGGTTCTCTGGGTAATCAGCGGCCATTTTCTCAACCGCCTCGGTCAGGGTTTCCGACAGTTCATCGACCGTGTATAGATCAACACCCTTGTCATAGGATGCAGCCAGTACCACGTCGGCTTTCGCTTCAAGAGTTTCGGCGGCATCAAAGGCG
Source organism: Halieaceae bacterium (assembly GCA_963921335.3). Classification (GTDB taxonomy): domain Bacteria; phylum Pseudomonadota; class Gammaproteobacteria; order Pseudomonadales; family Halieaceae; genus CAWUFC02. The sequence goes on from CAWUFC020000002.1 coordinate 183,554, forward strand.
GCCTGGTCCAGAGGCAGATCGTGCTCTGCGACCACGGCCTTGAGCCCGGCCTCGTCGCCATGCTTCTTAATCATGGTCAGCGCGGTACCGTTGTCGATGCCGGGTGTCACGCTTACACCGACCGCTAGCGCGGTACGCTTGGCTTCGTCTTTAAGGCCGGCGTCATGAACCGTCTTGGAGCAAGGACCGATAAAGTTAAGGCCCGCCGCTTCCATGGCTGCAACCATGGTCTCGTCTTCCGCCATAAAACCATAACCGGCAAAGATCGAGTTGTAGCCGTTGTCTTTGGCAATACTAATGATCTGCTTGATCCGCTGGTCGCGCTCTTCCTTGTTCGCACCGGTGTAGTCAGGCACGCGATGGACACGATCGGGGTCGGTCAGCTGGCGCAGTTCTGGCGCCAGTGCGTTGCGGTACACGATGGAGTCTTTCTCGGACAGCAGAATACCGTAGCCATCGATGCCCATTTCCTCAAACACGTCCATGGCTTCCTTGCGGATTGGACCGCGACAGATGATTAGCGGCTTGAGGTGGTCACAGGAAAACTGGCTCACCCAATCCGAGGGGCGTCGGCCCAGACGGCGGTCGCGGTGGATCAGCGGGTTGTTCAGGTAAAAGTCGTTAGACACGTCAGATCTTCCTTAATTAGTGAAATTCGCGCTGCACACCGCCCATCTCGGAGGGCTCATAGTGACGCAGGTGGAATTCCATGTTCTCGGCCAACACCTGACGCAGGTCAGATGGCATAACAATTTGTGAGATGGAGCCCAGGCTCAGGGCTTCATTGGGGTTCATCAGCTCGCGCTCGTAACGCACTGCCAGGTCTGCCTCCTGGGCCTTCACCCACTCGGCAACCAATTCCTCAGCAGCTGCAGCGGCTTCGCTTTCAGACAGGCCGTCCTGCATTTGCTGCTGCTTGATCTCTTCCTGGCGCTGCTTAACGCTGCCGCGTATAGCGCGCAGCTCATCTTTGTAAACGTACTCGACACCAGCCGGACCCATAACAGCCAGCCGGGTGGTCGGTAGCGCAACAACCAGGTCGGCACCGGTTGAGTAGTTGTTGTAAGACGCATAGGCACCACCGAACGCGTTACGCACCAGCACCAGGAAGCGCGGCGTACGCAGGTCGACGATGGCGTCCAGCATGGCGCGACCGGCCTGGACAATACCGCCCGCCTCCTGCTCGCGACCCGGCAGGAAGCCAGTGGTGTCTTCCAGGAAGATTACGGGAATGTTGTACAGGTTACAGAAGCGGATAAAACGTGCGTTTTTGTAGGCCGCATCGATATCGATCTGGCCTGAGGCCACTGCCGAGTTGTTGGCGACAAAACCAATCACGTTGCCACCCATGCGACCGAGAGCCGTCACAGTATTGCGGGCGCGCTCGGGCTGAATTTCAAGGAAATCACCGTGGTCACACAGTTGCTGAATCAAAATGCTGATATCAATCGGGGTGTTAAAACCGGTGGGCGAGTTAAAGGCCTTTTTAAGCAGAATATCGATATCCCAGGTTTTGCGAGAGATCGGGTCTGAGGTGTGCTGCTTGGGTGCTGACTCTCCGTTATAACTCGGCAGGTAGTTCAGCAGCTCACGTACCTTTTTCAGCGCGGCCACTTCATCGGGTACAACAAAATCAGTCACGCCACTCTGACTGTGAACGCCCGGACCACCCAGCTCATCGGGCGTCACATCTTCACCCAGCACGCTCTTTACAACGCCGGGGCCGGTCAGGCCGAAGAAGGTTTCGTTCGGTTGAATCAGAAAGCTACCCTGGCGCGGCAAGTAGGAGCCACCGCCAGCATTGAAGCCAAACATGCACATGATGCTGGGAACAATGCCTGAAATTTTGCGCAATGCAGTAAACGCGTCGGCATAACCATCGAGGCCGCCAACACCCGCCGGGATGTAGGCGCCGGCGCTGTCGTTCAGCCCGACCAGGGGAATCTTGCGCTTGGCCGCCAGTTCAAACAGGCGGGCCAGCTTTTTACCATTCGTTGCATCCATAGAGCCGGCGCGAACGGTAAAGTCGTGACCATAGAGGGCGACATCGCGGCCATTGACTCGAATGATAGCGGTCACCAGTGATGCGCCATCGAGATTGGGGCCCCAGTTCTGGTAGAGAATTGTGGGCTCGTCGTCACTGAGTACCTGGATGCGCTCCCAGATTGTCATGCGCTTCTTCTGGTGCTGGCGCTCAATGCTCTTGACCCCGGCGGCCTGCCGCGGGCGCTGTTGAAGGTCGTAGCCAGCCTTCAACGCCTCCTCATACAAGCCTGGCTCGGTCGCAACCTGTCCGGGAACAGAGAATTCCACGTCGCTGGCTTTAGCAAAGGGGTTTTTGAGATTTGGGACTATTTGCTTATCACTAGTCATAATGTCGGATACTCGAATCAAAACAAACCCTTGGCCATACCTGCTTCAGGTTCTGTCCAGGGGCACGGGATTGCAGTTTATCGGTCACACGCTTAGGATGCGGCGCTACCGGCAAAATGGCGGCTTACAGTAAGCATTTGAGCCACCAAAGTCAATTAAGACGCCGGATTTGACGGTCTGCTTTTCCATGAAGTTCGAGTGTTATTGCTGCAAACATTGGGGGTTTCGCGTAATTTTTGAGCTTACTGACTACGAATCTCGCGACTATCTTCATAACTCGCTGGCGGCCAGATGAGTAATCCAACTGTCTTTCTTCAGGAATTGCCTTATCAGCCGGATACCGCCGGCCTGTTCGAGCGCGCTAAAAACCTGCCTTCCCCGCTGCTGCTCGATTCATGCGACAGCGGTGGAAACCGTGGACGCTATGACATTATCACTGCCGCACCGATAGAGTCATTCACAATAAAGGCCACAAATACAGACACCTACGACACCTATCTTGAGTATTTTCGAGAATTGGAAGCCGGTTACAAGGAGTTGTGCGCCGGTATCAGCAGCCCCGGTGAGGAGATACCCTTCTGCGGCGGCATTGCAGGTTACCTCGACTACGGGATCGGCAAACCTCTGCAGCACCTGCCTGCCGAGGTCGGGGCTCGAGCGGAGCTCAACCTGTATCAGTGGGCGGTCATTCTCGACCATACCCTGCAACGCTGCACCTTTGCCGCCCTGCCCAGTCTTCCCGCGACTGAGCGTGACAGCCTGTTGAACCTCTTGCGCGCGCCGACCTCACCGGGCAACGAGACCTTTGAGTTGCTGGGCGATTTCACCTCCAATCTGGAACCCGTTGCTTACGAGGCTGCGTTTCGCCAGATCCAGTCCTATATCCTCTCCGGCGATTGCTACCAGGTGAATCTGGCACAGCGCTTCAGCGCGCGCTATCGTGGTGACCCCTGGAGTGCCTACCGATCCCTACGCAAACAGGCTATTGCACCCTACTCCGGCTACATGCGTGCATCCAGCAATGATCATCTACTTTGCCTCTCGCCGGAGCGTTTTCTTGCTCTGCACGGCCGCAATGTGGAAACGCGACCCATTAAGGGCACCCGCCCCCGCTATCCGGACCGGGAGGTTGACCGGGAAATGGCCAGGCAGTTGCGTCACTCGCCGAAAGACCGCGCTGAAAACCTGATGATTGTCGACTTACTGCGTAACGATATGGGCAGAAATTGCGCCCCGGGTAGTATTCATGTGGACAGCTTGTTCGAGGTAGAGGTCTACCCCAACGTCTATCACCTGGTGAGTACGATCAGCGGCAAGCTGGCGCGTGGCCACAGCGCTCTGGACCTGCTACGTGACAGCTTTCCAGGAGGCTCGATCACCGGAGCACCCAAGCGCCGGGCGATGGAGATCATTGATGAATTGGAGCCCCATACGCGGCAGGCTTACTGCGGCTCCATGCTCTATGTGTCAGCAGATGGGCGTATGGACAGCAACATCGCCATTCGCAGCCTCATATGCCGCGACGGCGATATATTCTGCTGGGGTGGTGGTGGCATCGTGGCGGACTCCAACTGGGAGCGCGAGTACAAGGAGACCTATGACAAGGTCGGCCTGTTTCTGCGACAGCTGGAGTCGAGCCCAGCCTAGAGTTTGATATCCCGCTCCGATGCCTCGGAGATAGCGACCTTCAGGTCGTCGTAGGTATGTACGGCCTGGAACTGAGGAAACTCTGCGATCACGTTGTCTGGAGCGTGAAACAGAATACCGACATCCGCCTCGCTGAGCATGGTGGTATCGTTGTAGGAGTCGCCGGCTGCAATCACGCGATAATTGAGACTGTGGAATGCTTTGACCGACGCCCGCTTCGGATCTTCCTGGCGCAGCTTGTAGTCGACAACACGACCATTCTCATCGGTAATTAGTCGATGGCAGAACAGAGTCGGCCAGGCCAGCTGTCGCATAAGCGGCTGGGAAAACTCATAAAAGGTATCGGACAGGATAATCAGCTGAAACTGCTCACGCAGCCAGTCAACGAATTCGGCGGCACCATCCAGCGGTGACAGCCCGGCAATCACGTCCTGGATATCATCAATTTTCAGGCCGTGCTGGTCGAGTATGCCCAGGCGCTGCTTCATCAGCACGTCGTAATCGGGTATATCACGGGTGGTGGCGCGCAGCTCGTCAATGCCGGTGCGCTCGGCAAACTTGATCCAGATTTCCGGGACGAGCACGCCCTCAAGATCCAGGCAGACTAGTTCCATGTAACACTCCTGATGTGAACGCAGGAAAGCTGCCCTTTAGTAAGTGGGCAGTTCCAGGTGTGAGAACAAATCGTCGAGTTCGGTCTTGCTGTGGCGCTGAAAGGCCTCTTCCACAACCTCGCGGGTCAGGTGCGGCGCAAACAGCTCGATAAACTCGTACATATAACCGCGCAGGAATGTACCACGACGACAACCAATCTTGGTAATGCTGGAAGCAAAAAGATGGCTGGCATCCAGTGCGACCAGGTCGGGATCAGTTTCCTCTTCGTGGGCCATATGGGCGACGATGCCGATCCCCAGCCCAAGACGGACATAGGTTTTGATCACATCCGCATCTGCCGCAGTAAATACGACCTTGGGTACCAGCCCTTTCTCTATAAACGCCTCGTCGAGCTTGGAGCGACCCGTAAAACCGAATACATAGGTCACGATAGGAAATTCGGCCACGTCTTCAAGGCTTAACTGGGAGACCTGTGTCAGCGGATGATCTTTGGGCACGAGGATGCATCGGTTCCAGCGATAACAGGGCATCATGATCAGGTCGCTGAACAGTTCCAGTGCCTCGGTGGCAATGGCAAACTCGACCGTCCCGTCTGCCGCCATCTCTGAAATCTGCATAGGTGTACCCTGATGCATATGCAGTGCGACATCCGGGTAACGATCAATGAAGGTGCTGATGGTTTCTGGCAAGGCGTAACGAGCCTGGGTATGAGTGGTGGCCAGCGAGAGGCTGCCCTTGCGCTCATCGCTGAACTCCTGGGCCACAGATTTGATGCTTTCTACTTTGCGCAGTACTTCCCCGGCAGTCTTCAGAATCGCTTCCCCGGCCGGCGTTACATGCGTTAGGTGTTTGCCAGAACGGGCAAAAATTTCCACGCCCAGTTCATCTTCAAGTAATCGAATCTGCTTGCTGATACCCGGTTGCGAGGTGTACAGACTTTGAGCGGTTGCCGACACGTTGAGATCGTGATGGGCAACTTCCCAGATGTAGCGCAGTTGTTGTAGTTTCATCCGCGTCTCCGCGCCGGAATCAGAACCATGGCCCCGTTGGCCTTATAACAGAATAGTCATTCGCGGAGTGCAGTCAATCCCGTTTTTGTAATAAGCAGCCAGTCACAGAGCGGCTTCCCGGTGTTTCGTTGAGTCGGATGCTGAGCGCGGCCGTTAATAATTCTCCGCATGGCTTAGCTGTCCTGCTGATTGGCGATACCGTGGGGTACGTGCCCGGTGGCGATATGATCACTCGCTGATTCACAGTGTTGTTGCTGATCATCAAAAAACACATCGGCCTGGTAGGCCCTCAGGAACTCGGTTTTATTCAGTCCGCCGAGGAATATGGACTCATCAATACGAATATTCCATGCTCTCAGGGTGCGAATCACGCGTTCGTGGGCTGGTGCAGAGCGGGCTGTCACCAGGGCTGTGCGAATCGGGCTTTCGGTGGCGGGAAACTCTCTTTGTATTCGCTGCAGCGCTGCAAGAAAGGGTTTGAAAGGCCCCCCACTGAGAGGCTCGCGCGCCGCAGCCTGCTCACTGTCTTGAAACGCGGCCAGGCCTTCGCTTTTAAAAACGCGCTCCGCCTCATCAGAAAAAATCACCGCATCACCATCAAAAGCAAAACGGAGCTGCTCGCTGTCTTTAGTGGTGCCCCGCTTGGAGACCAGGGTGGCAGCAGCGACATCATTAGCCAGTGCCTCGCGCACATCCTCAGCTTCGGTAGAGAGGAACAGATGGGTGCCAAAGGCCCGGATATATCGATACGGGCTCTCGCCACCGCAAAAAGCCGCACGTTCAATCTGCAATCCATAGTGCTGAATAGAGTTAAAGACGCGCAGTCCCGTGTCAGCACTATTGCGCGAAGTCAGCACAACCTCTACCGGGCCATCGCCATCGAGGGCTTCGTTGATGCGCAGCAGTTTCTGCACCATGGGAAAAGCCTGACCCGGCTCAAGCGGTTCGTCCTCCCGCTCAATCTGGTAACGGGAGTAGGCTTCCAGTCCATCCTGCTCATAGACATCGTGACTGGCGTCCAGGTCAAATAACGCCCTGGATGAAATAGCAATCACCAGTTTTTCGCCCAGCCCCTCGGCCATGTTGCTAGCCCTCTTTTGCCCGGTAGTCTCGAGTCAGCTTAAACACCAGGGGCCCCAGCAGCAATAGCGCTACCAGGTTTGGAATAGCCATAAACGCATTAAGAGTATCTGCTAGCAACCACACGGTTTCCAGTTCACCCAGGGTGCCCAGTGGCATGGCCAGCACCCAGAGAATTCGGAAGGGCAACACCCCGCGAACGCCTAACAGATAGACCACACAGCGTTCGCCGTAGTAACTCCAGCCGATCATGGTGGTAAATGCGAACAGACACAGGCCAATGGTCACAACCATGTCGCCGCCGGGCAAGGCTTCTGCATAAGCCATTGCAGTGAGATTAGCGCCAGTTTCACCGCTCGGCAGGACTCCAGTAATGACGATCACCAGGCCGGTTACCGAACAGACAATCAAGGTGTCGATAAAGGTGCCAAGCATGGCGATCATGCCCTGCTGTACCGGACCTTTGGTTTGGGCGGCAGCGTGGGCAATCGGCGCACTGCCAAGCCCGGCTTCATTGGAAAAGATGCCCCGGGCCACGCCGAAGCGTATGGCTGCCCAGATAGTGGCACCGGCAAAACCACCCGCAGCGGCTGCCCCGTTCATCGCACTGTCAACGATGGTTACTATTGCTGAGGGCACAGCTGTAATGTTCATGGCGATCACCAGTAATCCCATTGCCAGATAACTGATGGCCATAAACGGCACCAGCCAATTGGCGACGCTGGCAATGCGCTTGATGCCTCCGAGAACGACCGCGCCGACTGCCACCATCAGGAACAGGCCAGTGCCCAGCTGAGGAATATCAAAAGCTTTATAGAGAACCTGGGACACCGAATTTGATTGCACCGTGTTGGCCAGCCCAAAGCCTGCCAGACTGCCAAACAGCGCGAACAGGAACCCAAGCCAATGCCAGCGCTTGTGCAATCCGTTTTTGATGTAATACATCGGACCGCCGCTGAAATTGCCGCGGTGGTCTTTCTCTCGAAAATGAACCGCAAGTACTGCTTCTGCATACTTGGTAGCCATGCCGACAAGGGCCGTGATCCACATCCAGAACAAGGCACCTGGACCACCGAGCACAATGGCGGTAGCCACCCCGGCTATGTTGCCGGTACCGATTGTGGCTGACAGCGAGGTCATCAAGGCACTGAAGGGGCTGATCTCGCCGTCACCCTGCCCTTTGCGTCCACCCAGCAGCATCTTGAATGCGGCTGGAATTCGCCGCACCGTCAGCAGACGCAGGCCAATACTCAAATAGAGACCGGTACCCAGCAACAGCACCAGCATAATTGGGCCCCACGCCCAGCCATTAACGGTCTGGATCACCTCAGTCATATTTGCTCTCCGGCAAAATTGAATTGTTGGCGCTGGGGAAACATTCCGAAAACGCCGCCAGTGTGAACAAACACAATGTCCTCAAATTCTTCAAAGCGGCCAGCAGCCAGCTCGCGGGTCAGGCCATGGAACGCTTTTCCTGTATAGGTGGGATCGAGTACCAGCCCCTCTAACCGCGCCAATCGAGCAATGGTGTCGAAGACTTCGGCATGGGCACGCCCATAGCCAGGGGCTACATAATTCTCCAGGGTTCGAATCTCCAAATCTGCTGGTGGGGACTGCTGGAATTGATGCTCCCAATCTTGAATGTCAGCCCTGGCCTTCTGATCGAAATAGGCTGCGTCATCGCACACGGCGACGCCCCAGACCTCTGCCGGCGCGTCATGCAGCGCCGCACCGAGCGTTAATCCCGCCTGGGTTCCGCCACTGCCAGTAGCAGTCAGCCAAAGTGCACGATCGATGCCCGCCGCGTCCATATCTTCAGACAGTTCTTCAGCAGCAGCGATGTAACCCCAAATGCCAAGCCCGTCGCTGGCACCGGTGGGTATAACGTGTGCCCGGTGACCCTGTTTTGCATAGTGGTCAGACCATTGCTTCAGCAAATCAGGGAGTTCCCGCTGATACTGGCGCAGTGGATAGAAACTGATCTCGGCTCCGGCCAGATAGTCCAGCAGCAAGTTACCATCTGGTGCGTCGGTCGGCTGGCCTCGTAATACCAGGTGACAACGCATGCCGAGCTGGGCCGCCACCAACGCAGTAGCACGGCAGTGGTTGGATTGTATTCCGCCACAGGTAATTAGCGTGTCACAGCCATCGGCCCGGGCCTGGGCCACGACGAATTCAAGCTTGCGTAACTTGTTGCCGCTCAGCACTGAGCCGGTCAGATCGTCACGTTTGACCCAGAGCCGGCTTCCCTGCCCCCACTCCGCGGAAGCGCGCTGCATTAACTGCAGTGGGGTTGGCAACTGGGCCAGCGACAGCCGCGCCGGATAGCTGAGCGCCATACTAGATGGACTTCAGAGTGCCCTTTGGCAGTACCGCATTGATGTAGCTACGCTGGAATTTCAGCTCGACCTTCTCGGCTACCTGCAGGACGACAAAGTTGTCTTCCAGCTTGGTGATTTTGCCGAGGATGCCACTGGTGGTCTGTACCTCGTCACCTTTACTCAGCGCGGCCACCATTTCGCTGTGCTCCTTCTGGCGCTTGCGCTGAGGCCGAATGGCGATGAAGTAGAACAGCACGAAGAGGCCAATCAGAAAGAAAATCTGGAACATCTCGCCACCGCCAGCCTGCTGTCCAGCGGCCTGGGCGTGGGCCTCAGGAATGAAAAAGCTCATAAAACTACCCCTAAAAATGGTCGGCTAATGTATCAGGGCTCTATATCCCAATCAAACACCATGGTGTGCGGCGCGTGATCCGAAAACCATTCGTCCTTGAATACATCGGCAGATTGTACTTTGTCTGCGAGTCCCGGGGTAATCAGCTGATAGTCCAATCGCCATCCCACGTTGTTAGCCCTGGCCTGACCTCGATTCGACCACCAGGTGTACTGATCCGGCTCCTGGTTGATGAGGCGAAAAGAGTCGACATAACCGAGTTCGTCAATCACCTGGCTTAACCATTCCCGCTCCTCCGGTAAAAAACCGGAGTTCTTCTGGTTTGAGCGCCAGTTCTTGAGGTCAATTTCCTTGTGACAGATATTCCAGTCGGCACAAATGACGAATTCACGGCGCTTGCGTCGCATTGCACGCAAATGTTCGTAGAACTGGTCCATAAACCGGAATTTCTTCTGCTGGGCCTCTTCGCTGCTGGACCCTGATGGTACGTACAGGGACACAACACTGAACTTGTCATAATCCGCCTGGATATAACGCCCCTCGGAGTCTACCGGATCCCAGCCGAGTCCTCGGGTGACCTTGCGCGGCTTGACCCGACTGTACAGCGCAGTGCCTGAATAGCCCTTTTTCTGCGCATCGTAGTAGTAACAGTGAAATGGCGCCGGGTAGAACAGCTCATCGTCCAGTTGGTGCTCTTGGGCCTTGGTCTCCTGTATGCAGACGACATCCGCATCCTGTTTGTCCAGCCACTCGAAAAAGCCTTTGCGCTGGGCCGCGCGAATACCATTGGTGTTGCAGGTAATGATCTTTGCCATCAGACACTCTGTCTCGAAAAGGGCGCATGATACAGCCAGTCTCTAACAGCGTCATCTTTGGGACAGCCAGGGAACACGGCGCCCAGGAAATGGTCAGAATAAACAGCCAGAAAAGGGCTTTACACGTAAAAACAGGTATAATTTACCCAATCTGCGCCGATAACAGCAGAGAAAACAGGTCCCCGCAGGATGAATCAAGTGAACCAGCACACCCAACTTGCCTATCAGTTGTCCAACAACCTCAGCCGACTCCTTCTGGAGTTCGGTAAGGATTTCGAGCGTCGCATCCTCGCTTTGCTACATCAGCGCGGCCATGAGCAGATACGACCCAGCCATTCAGCTGTGTTTTCCAACCTCGGACTGGGTGCGGTGCCCGTCACTGAACTCGCCGAGCGAGCGCACATTACCCAACAGGCCATGGGCAAGATTCTCAAGGAATTGGAGCGCATCGGCTACGTGGTGCGGGACATCGACAGTGACGACAAGCGCGCCAAAAAGATTCGCCCTACTGAATTAGGCCTGCAGCTGGTTGAAGACAGCATGCAGGCGGTAGCAGAAGTCCGGCAGCACTATGCCGACCAGGTCGGCGAGGACGAGTTGGGTGAGCTGGAACGGCAGCTCGCCAAAGTGGTCTGCAGCATTCAGCTGGAGTACCTGCCGGAGTCCTGGGTAGACCCCAACCGCTAACCGGCCGTTTGCCCGCCGTCGATAGGCAGTGCGGCACCGGTGACGAATCGAGCATCTTCCGACGCCAGATACAGGGCTGCAGTTGCTATTTCTTCGGGCTGAGCCGCATCCAACAATGGAAACAGGCGCTGGAACAGGCTCATATCCATGTCATCAGGACCTGAAAAGTTCTCTACCAGGGGAGTCTGTACACTGCCAGGGCAAATGGCGTTCACGCGCACGCCCCGTTTTGCGTATTCCATAGCCAGGGACTTGCTCAACATGACCACGCCGCCTTTGGTCGCGCAATAGCTGGCGTTGTAGGCCTGCCCCTCAAGACCAGCGGTGGAAGCCATGTTGACGATGGAGCCACCACCTTCGAGTAACAAGGGCATGGCGGCCTGACAGCAGTAAAAGACGCCAGACAGGTTGACCGCCAGCATTTTTTCCCAGTCCTGTTCGGTGTAATCGGTAAAATGACGGCACTGGGCGAAGCCCGCGATATTACAGAGCACATCAAGGCCGCCAAGCTCTGCGGCCGCAGTCTCCAGGAGCGCAAAGCATTCGTTGCGGCTGCTGGCATCGTAGGTCGCCAACACCATCTGCGGCCCACTGGCGCTGGCGGCAGTCTCTTCCAAGCCAGCCATATTCATATCTGCAGCCAAAACCCTGGCCCCTTCAGCTGCGAACGCCAGCGCAGTCGCCCGGCCAATACCACTAGCGGCACCTGACACAAGGACTCGCTGCCCCTCAAATCTAGCCTGACCCATGCTTACAAGTCCTCCATGCCCGCAGGCGGATTAAATACCAGGCTGCGTTCTTCTACCCGGCGCTTGATTCGCCAGCCAGCGTCCGTGCGAACATATTCGTCCACATACCAAAGCGCACAAAAAAAGATGTGGGTTTCTCCTTCTCCCATAATCATCTCCTGCGGATTAAGGCACATCACCCTGCCGGTGGCAGAATCACCATTGACCTTGATCTGTATATTGGCATTCATGTGCTGATGGGCCGGAAAAATCTCAGGCTTCATCGCCTCTTTTAGAAAGCTGATGGTGTCTTCGAGGGTGCCAACCGAGCCACCAAACACGCTGTAATCGATAAAAGCATCCTCGGTAAACACATCGCTACGAAGGGGATCAAAGTCTTTCGCGTCAATCAGTTCGGCGTAGCGATAACACAGATCCTGGATTTCCAAACGATCCGAAATTTCCTGCAGTTCAAGCATGTGGACTCCTAAAATTCCAAAGGCAGACTGATATATCTCTCGTACATCATGGCTCGGTGCGCCAGCAGTTCTTCGCTCAGCAAGGGCACCAGCGGCTCGGGCAGCATCTCGTAGATGGTTCGCATGTACTCGGGCATGGGGTTCACTTCATGGGGCAGCGGTTTGAGCATGGCCATAAAGTTCGCCAGATAAAAATCCACAGCGGTAACGCTATCTCCGACAAGATAATCGCTCTGCAGTCGCTGTTGCATCCGCAAGCGTGTGGTGAAATAGGACATAGCCTCAGCAATGCGCTGATTGGCACTTTCCAGCTCCGGTTCGCTGTAGCCGTACTTGTTCGCCATGCGCGCGACCCCCTCAGGAGGATCATCAGTCTGCATACCCGGCGCCAGCATTTGCAAGCGCCGATTCCAGGCCAGTCCACGCTCACCTGCCAATTCCCTGCTCAGCCCTATCACCAGGCTGCGCTGCTCGAAATCGCTGGGTAGCAGCGCCGGTTCAGGCGCGATTCGTTCTGCCAGCATCAACACTTCGAGCCAGCCGCAGCGCGGTGGCTCATCGTCCAGAACGGCTACCGGCGCGCTGTTTTGACCGGTCCAGGCTTGCAGGACATCATTGGGCTCCCCCGCGTCCTGACGCGCTGCAACATACTGAATACCCTTGTAAGCGAAAATTGCTTTCGCAGACTCTCCCCAGGGACCCGGCACACCTGCGGTAAGGATCAGGCGCAGGCCAGGGAGATGCCGGGCTTCTTCAACACTGACATAGTCCATCACTTACTCCGGGTAATTGAAATCAGTCATGTCTTCACTCACACGCCACAGCTTCGACGCGGCCTCGGCATCCAGCGCCCATGGCTTGGGGCGCTTAAGCTTGCAGTTCACAAAATATTCACCAGTAACCTGACCGCCCTGCTCATCACTGGCCAGGTAAATGGAAGTGGCGGCGCCTTGCAGCGGTGTCTTGAAGAAAGGCGCTAATAGCTGCGGCAGCCATTTGCTCATCCAGGTCTCGTTCTGGGTACCCAGGCCTGTCCGCACACCTCCAGGGTGCAGGCTGTTGCAGCAGATGCTGTCAGCAGCCGTGCGCTTTGCCAACTCGAGTGTGAACAATATGTTCGCGAGCTTGGATTGCCCATAAACGGTAAAGGTTGAATAACCGTTCTCGTAATGTATGTCATCGAAATTCATAGCTTTCACAAACGCGTGCGCTCCGGAGGAAACGGTGACGATGCGTCCGCTCTGCTTTGGCACCAGGGGCAATAACAATCCAGTCAGCAAAAAGGGCGCCAGGTGATTAACAGCAAAAGTCTCTTCATAGCCGTCGGCGCTGAGACGCCGCTTTGTATTGACGATACCCGCGTTATTGAGCAGCACATCCACCGGCCTGCCGGCTTCCAGCAGGACGGCAGCAGCTTCCCTTACCGAGGCAAGGTTGGCGAAATCGGCAATTATCAATTGGTGCTCCTGCCCTGGCGCGCGCGATTGCAACTGCTCAAGTACCGCAGCACCTTTATCCGGGTTGCGCGCCAAAATGCTGACTTCTGCACCCTGCTCTGCCAACGCCAATGCGGAGGCCTCGCCGATACCGGCGGTAGCTCCGGTAACCAGTACATGCTTGCCGGCTACACTCATGAATCCTCCCAACTCAGCAGCAATTTACCGATATGGGCACTCGACTCCATCAGTCTATGTGCGTCGGCGGCCTCCGCAGCACGAAACACCTGGTGCACGCGGGGGCGAAGCAGGCCCTGCTCTACCCAGGGCCAGACCCTCGCGCGGACATCTGCGGTGAGCTCAGCCTTGAATGCGGGCTCCCTCGCCCTCAGCGTAGAGCCGGTCAGGGTCAATCGTTTCAACATCACCGGCATCATATTGAGCTCCGCGTTTGAACCCTGCAGGTAGGCAATGTTCACGATACGCCCCCTCGACTGCGGCTAGCTGGATATTCTTCTGAGTATAGTCGCCACCGACCATGTCGAGAATGACGTCCACACCCCTGCCGTCAGTCGCACTCAAAAATTCCTCAAGAAAATCCTGGCGTCGATAATTCACAGCGAGATCTGCGCCCATATCGAGACACGCCTGGACTTTCTCATCGCTACCAGCAGTAGCGAACACCTCACAACCAAACAGTTTTAACAGCGGTATCGCGGTTGTGCCTATACCGCTGGTGCCGCCGTGCACCAGGAACGTCTCACCGGGCTGCAGGGCTGCTCGCCACACTACATTTGACCAGACGGTCAATACGGTTTCCGGCAAAGCAGCTGCCGCCTGCATATCCAGCGTATCGGGTACGGGCAGACATTCTGGGGCTTCTGCGAGCACATGATCAGCGTAGCCGCCGCCTGCTAACAGGGCACAAACCCGATCACCCTTGTGCCAGCCGGAAACGCCTTCTCCCATGCCGGCGATGACCCCGGATACTTCAAGCCCGGGAATGGGGGATGCGCCTGGGGGCGGTGGGTAAAAACCCTGCCTTTGCACAATATCCGCCCTGTTAATGCCGGAGAAGCGAGTTTGTATCAGAACCTGTCCCGGACCCGGCTCAGGCATATCGCCCCGTGCCAGCTTGAGTACTTCCGGTCCGCCACTATCCGTACATTCGATATAGCGCACTGGCTACTCCGTGACTTTGCCTTCGAAGATCAGCTGTCGACAACATCGAAAGCAATGGGCATCTGCTTAATGCCATTGATAAAGTTTGAACGCAGCCAACGTACCTCACCACTGAAGCGGGGATTTCGGATGCGCTTGAGGATTTCTTCAAAGATGACCCTGAGCTCAAGACGCGCCAGATGCGAGCCGAGGCAGAAGTGTTCGCCAATACCAAATGCCCTGTGATTGTTTTTCACGTCTTCCCGTTCCGCACGAGTGATGTCGAACTCATCGCTGTTCTCAAACAGCGCTTCGTCGGCGCTGGCAGCGCCGTAAAACAGCTCCACTTTGTCGCCTTTCTTAATGAGCTGCCCGCCTACCTCAACATCTTCCATCGCGGTGCGACGGAAAGCGATCACCGCGGGGTTGTAACGCAGGGACTCCTCAATCGCGCCCTCAAGAAGCTCAGGACGATCAACCAGCTGCTGGTACTGGCCGGTCTCGATCAACAGCCGCATACCGTGGGTTGTTACAGTGCGGGTGGTCTCGTTACCCGCGACCAACAGCAACAGGAAAAAGTGGCAAAACTCTTCGTCACTCAAGGGCTCGTCCTCGACGGTGCCAGTGAGCAGAATATTGACGATATCGTCTTTGGGGGCTTCCCGATGCTCAGTAGCCAGCTGGTGTGCCATCATAAAGACCTCGGCCATGGCATTAGTGCCGTCTTCTTCGGACGTGGCCAGCTCCGGATCATCCATACCAATCATGATATTAGTGAGCTCAAACAGGCGTTTGCGCCAGTCCAACGGAACGCCCATCAACTCGCAAATGGCAATAAGTGGCAGTTCTGCGGACACGTCCTCGACAAACTCGCACTCGCCGCCTTTAACAGCCTCATCCAGAATATCTTTGGCGATCTGACGAAAGCGCTCTGTGTAGGAATCGACATTTTTTGGCGTGAAAGCGGTCCGCACAAGCCGGCGGTATTTGAGATGATCCGGCGGGTCCATGTTGATCATCTGGTTGCGCATCAACTCAATGCGCTCCGGATCAGATTCATTCAATAAGCAGCTTTTTTCAGAAGAACTGAATAAGTCGGGGTGTTTTGAAATAAAGTCGATATCTTTCTGTCTGGTGACGGCCCAGAAACCGACGCCCTGCCTGGGATCCTCGTGCCAGTAGACTGGCTCTTCATTGCGCAGATACTTGAAAACATCCCTGGGCATGCCGCCCTCATAGGTTTCTGGTGCGGTTAGATCGAAGTGCGGGCAGCTTGTCATGGTTGTCTCCCTGGGCAGAACTAAAACGGTGTCCGTAGCACGCCTAGACTATAGCCTATTAGGCTGTAGCTTCAAGCGATTCCACCTTAAATGCACGAGCAATATCATCGCCCAGTTGCTCCGTCATTGCCGCGGAGGTACCCAAGCTGAGTTCCAGTTGCCTGGCCCAGAGACAGTAACGGTGCAACGGATAGTCTCGATCAACGCCAATACCTCCATGCAGGTGCTGTGCGGCCTGGGACACGCGATGACAGACATCACCGGTCCAGATTTTGGCGATGGTGACTGCCTCATCTGCATCCAGGCCCAGAGAAAGCCGCGATACCGCCTGCTGCACCACCAAGCGTAAACATTCCACATCAATGTACGCGTCTGCAGCGCGATGTCCGACTGCCTGAAAGGTTGCTACTGCAACGCCAAACTGCTCCCGTTGAGAGGTATATTCAGCTGTCATCCTCAGCATGCGCTCGCACAATCCCAAGGCCATGGTGGCATAAGCAGCCCTGACCCGCTGTACGACGTTGTGCACCAGTTGCGAAGCTGCCTCGCCTCTGGCGACAAGGCATTCTGAGGCTGCGGAGAACTTCTGCAAGTTCAGCTCCACCTGCGGCTCACGAGCCGTACTGAGTTGATCATTCATACCTAGACCGTCGCCCGCAGCGGGTATAAGAAGCAGCAACAGCTCACCCTCACAGTCCGCTGTCAGCAGGATATTCTAGCTTTGTCGGCCATAGGGCACGCAGTGCTTCACACCGCTCAGGCGCCATCCGGCCTCGCTGACTTCAGCCCGCAACTGAGGTGACGCGGGGTTTTCGTTGCCGGGCTCAAGCAATGCGAGCGTACTGATCATTTGCCCTGACGCTATGCCGGCAAGAGTTTGGCCAAAGCCGGAAGCGCCGCTTTCCGCCAGTGCCGGCGCAACGCCGACCATACAAGGGATCAGGGGCACGCCAGCGACATGTTTGCCGGCTTCCTCGATCAAGAGACAGAGGGTTTCAAAATCGAAACCCATCCCCCCGCTCGACTCATCAATAGCTACCCCGAGCAATCCCGCTTTGGCAAGCGCCTCCCACAGGGCGGGATCAAAGCGACAACCCTGTTCATCCAACTGGCGCTGATAGTCAATAGAAGCGAGATCGGTAAATAGTTTGTCGGCCAAATCACGAACGGCCAGCTGCTCTTCTGTATAGGAAAAATCCATGGCTACTCCTAACGGCTCCTGGGCATCCACAAACCCGCGGCAGAAATAATGTCGCGCTGCACTTCGTTGGTACCGCCACCAAAGGTCAGGATGGAACCCAACCGATAGCGATGCTCTAGCTTGCCCTGCAGAACCGCACCGGGGCTGTCCTCAGCGAGCGTGCCAGCCTGACCGATGATCTCAAGCAGCAGGCGGTATATTTCGACGAAAAACTCGGTGCCGTAGACCTTCGCGACAGAGGCCTCTGCCATCCCCAGACTGCCCTGCTCGATGGCCCAGGCCTGTTTAAGGCACATGATACGCAGCGCCTCCATGCCGGTTTTGGCCCTGGCCAGGTTGTGCTGCACCCAGGCCTGATCAATGATCGGCCTGCCGCTGGCATCGCGGGTCCGGGCGGCCCAACTGGCGGTTTCACTAAACAATGCTTCGATCATGCCGTGATTCACCAATGACAGCCTCTCTCGATTCAGCTGCCCGGTAATCAGACGCCAGCCTTTGTCGATTTCACCGACCCGATAGCGGTCAGGCAGTCGCACATCCTCATAGAAAGTGGCGTTAGTGCGCGTACCGAGTGTCCAGATGGGGTTACAGCTGAACCCTTCTATGTCTGTAGGCACCAGAAACATCGTCAGTCCCTTGTGCTTCTTGTCGGGGTCAGGGTCGGTACGAGCCGCAAGCCAGACATAGTCGGAAAAGTTGGCAAGGCTGGTCCATATCTTCTGGCCATTGATGATCCATTCGTCACCATCGCGCACAGCTCTCGTCTTCAGGCTCGCCAGATCGGTGCCGGCACTGGGCTCGGAATATCCGATGGCGATGACTGTTTCGCCACGCAAAATGCCGCCGACCACTTCGTCACGAATCTCTTCATCGGCATGCTCAGCCAACACCGGACCAATCGCTTCGGTGGTAAGAAAAGGGTAAGGAAAGCCAGAGCGGATCACCTCGTCAGTGAAAATGTATTGCTCGACCGCGGAAGCTTCCTGCCCGCCCAGCTCTTTGGGCCAGCTCAGGCTAATCCAGCCATCGCTGCCCATCTGCCTGAACTGACGTCTGAACTCCGGCCCTCCGCCCTCAAAAAAATCGGGGTTCTTCTTTTCCTCTATTAGTGCCGGCGTAATACGCTGCTGCATGTATTCCCGTACCTGAACGCGCAATGCTTTTTGTGCGTCGGTGTATTCAATATGCATTCAAACCTCCATCGGGGCTTCATCGTGCGCATGCAAGCCCGGTTGCAGCCGCTGCTGGAGACTGTCATCCACCGACAGATATCGGTCACATCCCTGCTCGTCAGCGCTGCGCTCCAGGAGTCCGCGCCATACCAGGTAGTTAAGGTGCGCAACACATTCGCCAACGGCTAGACCAATCTGGTTGTCGTCGAGCTTGCGCTTGAACAATACCGGCAGTAGCTCAACCGCGGACTTCGGGTGCTGGCAGGCTTCTTCAAGAGCTAGAAGGTGATCCTCGTGATGTTGAATCAGGGCGCGAAGGCGATGATGCAGTCCATAAAATGGTGTGTTGTGAGAAGGCAGTACCAGCGCATCGCCGGGCAGCTGTTGAATGAACTTTTCATGGGAGGCGAGCCAGTAGCGTAGCGGATTGGCCTGTGGCTCCATCGGCGAAACGCTGACATTGGAAGTAATTCTGGGAATCACCTGGTCGCCAGAAATCAGTACGTTCAGTGCCGCGCTGTATAGACAGGCGTGCTCTGGCGAATGACCTTTGCCGATGATGACCCGCCAGCGCACATCACCAATAGTAAGATAGTCGTTGTCCTCGACCCTGTTGTAGGCACCGGGAATCGGCTCACAGACCGAGCCAAAGCCGTGAAAGTTCTTCTTCATGTCCTCGAAATAACCTTCCTGCATGCCCACCGAGCGGTAGTAACGCTCTGAAGTCCATGACAGATCATCGACCGTCATTTTGGAAAAGCTGCGAGCGCTCAGGTATTCCGCCTGAGTCATGTACAGAGGGATACGGAAACGCTCGCACAGCCAACCAGCCTGACCTACATGATCCGGATGCATATGTGTGCACAAAATGGCATTTATCGGCTTGTCTGCCAGAACAGTCGAGAACAGCGTCTCCCAGTGTTCCTGGGTGCTGTCCAGCCCGATACCAGTATCAACCAGCCACCAGCCATCTCCATCGTCCAACAAATAGAGATTGATATGATCGAGTGCCATCGGCAGCGGCATTCTCAGCCATTTGATGCCAGGGGCAACATCCAGCGCCTCACCGGCTGCCGGTGGCTCGGCAAAGGGATAAGTTAGATCAGACATGAATGTCCTTGCTTGGGCCTGAAACAGGTCAGTCTAGCCCATGCTCGAACAGAAGATTAAGAGCAGGCGCGTAAAGCGCAGCCCGGGGGCGCAATAATTGAACCGCCGGGCTGTGTACTTGTTTATGTGGATATCAGGGTGCTGGTGGTGGCGCGTTGGCAGCGTCTGTGCAGCTATAGATGGCCTGGGTGATACCGCCTCGGCCAGTATTGATAGTGACAGTAATCAGGCCGACAGATGGATCTTCGTTCTCCAGATCCGCTTCGAGAAATAGGCTGATACCGTATGCGCCTTTGCGATTTGTGCTGAGCACGTTGTGACTGGTCTCAGATGCCACCATACAGGAGCTGGACTCAATGCTGATCTCAGAGGCCGCATCAGGTACGTTGTTGTAAATGTCTGAAAACCAAAGGATATAGGACTGATTGGTGACCACATCAGGAATACTGGTCACTAGTTTGCCGTCAGGGTCGGTCAATACGATGCGCTGATCAAAGAAACTGGAGACAACCAAATCAACGTTCTCGCGCACAGACACCAGCTCGCTGGTGCAGTACTGGTCGACTTCTGCGTCAGTCAGGTCACCAGGATCGATGCCCAACTTGGTCACGTCAAACTCCTCAGGACATAGAGTGCCGTTGTAGATACGGTTACCCTCGTCATAGAGGCCGTTCTCGTTGAAATCGATAAATATTTCTTCCAATCCACTGGCACAGATGCGACCGGATGTGGTGCTCGAAGGCGTGCAGTCTGAATTGCCGTCATAGACGCCGTTTTCATTATCGTCACGGAAGGCTTCTGGCAAGTCACGGTGTGGTTCACCAGGATCCCATAAGCCATTCGCATTGTCGTCGTCGAAGCTCTCTTCACCAATTGTCGTGACCACGATATTTGATCGAAGTCCGTGAACTTCGCCCAGGGCATCCGGGCAAGGGTTGCCGCGGCCGCCATTGGTTGGGCAAGTCGTGTTATCGATAGTAGCCAGGAGATCTGTGTTAAACAGCGGAAAGCGGGGATCTTGACTATTCCAGGTTACACCACATTGCCCGGCCATTGTCTCGCAGGACGCCTGGACGGCACCAAACTCAGTTGTAAACACTGCGGTAGTCCCATCAGGCACGGGGTTGTTGAATTTATCAGCCATTCGGATAGTGAGCCTGCTTTCCTCGCCATCAAAATCGGCACCACCGGGATTCAATATGTCGACGGACAGAGAATAGGAATTCTCATCCGGCAGCCCTGTAGAGACCACCAACCTGTCAGAGACAGTCGTTCGTTCAATGCCATCTACGCCGATAAAGCTAGCATTGACGCGCACCGATGTAGCGACATCGCCCGCTTGTACAATCGTTCTAGCGACGCCGGATTCATTGGTGATCGCCTCATCGACTGTCAAACTTAGACCTCCGACGGTTGTTGAAAGCGAGAAAGATACCTGCTCCCCCTGCACTGGCGCACCGGTCGTATCCCTAACGGTGAATTGCACAATAGAGGTTTCACTGCGGCCTTCCCCGCCCGTACCCTTCAATGCCAACGTCAGTGGTTCAGCGGAAGTAAATTCAAGAGAATTAGAATCGGCAGCGGCTATGTTGATCACTACCTCAGCGGTCTGTGTTCCACCGGCCGCCAGACTGGCGGTCACGGTGTCATTGCCAGTGCAGCCAGCAACAGTATACGTTGCGCGCGCAATGCCATTGTCGGTATCTGACATGGCAGTCAGTTCGACCTGCGGCTCCTCCAGCCGTGAGCAGCGAGAAGTAAAATTGACCGTCTCCGATGACAAAACCAAGTTACCACTTTCATCTGCCACCGCTACAGTCAACTCAACAGAGCCCGCCGGCATCAGATTCGTCGATGTTGCTGCAATGACGCCCGGAACGAAGACATCATCCTCGTCCAGGCTCCCAAGTATCAAGTCAGCCTGGCCAACTTGGAAGTTTAATCGACCAGTAGTCTCTGTCTCGCCGATGGTGACCTTGGCTTCAATGGTTCCAGCACCTGATTACCCTGTCGAAACAATGGAGGTTGAGGCCACCCCGTCCACATTTGTCAAGATGCTGCCTGTGGACGAGTTTATTTCACCCACGGTGGTGGTCACCTCAACAATCTGATTCGCGATCGGCGTGCCCCCGAGATCGGTGACGGTGACCGTCAACACGCCAGGTTCGACGTTAGTCACTGCACCGATTGGCTCTCCCTGATTATTGGTCAAGGTCATCAATATGATGATATCCACGTCTTCCCCGTCACCGCCGGTCACACCGCCCCCCGACAAAACCAGGGTCACCACCGGAGCCACCACCGCCACCGCAGGCGGCCAGCAGGATAGAGGTAACAAAAGCAAAGAAAATGCCCGGCATGGCAGGTAGCCTGGAGTGCAGCATGTCAGAATCCCGAGCCGTTAGAACGGCTGTCCATTAGGTCTGTTTAAGCCCTGTCGCCATCCCCACGGCGCTCAGTGCCACTTATAATAATCACACGAGCTTACAATTACTTACGCCCTATTCCCATGTTTTACATGAACAAAAATAGGAGTATGATTGGTGGTCCACCCCGGCTGAAATCGGCCCTGCGAATTAATCGCGCTAGACCTCTATTGAACTAGATTCCAAGCTCTTTGATCACAGCCAACGCATCCTCGTGATGGCTCTTGGTTTTTACCTTATCCATGATGTGCTTCAGCCTGCCATCTTTGCCGATGATAAAACTTGTGCGCAGCACGCCCATGAACTCTTTGCCCATGAACTTTTTCAGTCCCCAACAGCCGTATTTTTCTGTGATGGCATGGTCCTCGTCAGATAACAGGGTGAAATTAAGATCCTGTTTGTCTTCAAACTTTTTTAAACGCCCAGGGCTGTCGGGACTCACTGCCAGTACTACGGTGTTGGCCTTCTTCAGCCCAGCGCGAGAATCGCGCAAGCCGCAGGCCTGAACGGTACACCCCGGCGTCATGGCCTTGGGGTAAAAGTACAGCAGCACATTACTGTCGCCGCGAAAATCCTTTAGCGCGACTTTACTGCCATTTTGATCCAGCAGCGTAAATGCTGGCGCCATGTTACCGATTTTAGGAAACGTCACTGTCATCCTCCTCCTGACTGTCTTCCACCATCTGTGGGGGTAGTTGTTTCTTGGTACGCGCGCCCATCTCTTTCAGTTTGATGACGCGGCTTGCCAGGTTGCCTCGATTACTGGTCATGCGTTTAACCGCTTCCTCGTGTGACTGCTGGGCACGCCCGAGATGGCGCCCCACGTCATCCAGCGACTCCAGCACTAAAGCGAACTGATCATGAATTGCGCCGGCCTGGCGGGCAATTTTTTCGGCGTTGCGATTCTGATGCTCGTAACGCCAGATACTCTGGATAGTTCTGAGGGTGGCCAGCAAAGTGGTTGGGCTGACTACGATGACCTGCTTGTCATAGGCGGTCCGATACATTTCGGGGTCGGCATCAAAGGCCGCCATAAACGCTGATTCGATCGGGATAAACAATAGTACGAAGTCCAGGGTGCGCAGGCTTTCAAGGTTTTCGTACTCCTTGACGCTGAGACCCGCAATGTGACCGCGAACTGAGCGCACGTGAGCCGCGAGGGCAACAGCTCTTTCATCCTCGTCATCAGCAGCAACGTAGCGCTCATAGTCGACCAGTGAAACTTTGGCATCAATAACGATGTCTTTCTCTTCGGGGAGGCGAACCACAACGTCAGGCAGGCGCCGCTTGCCGCTCTCGTCTGTGGTTGCAAACTGGGTCTCATACTCGCGGCCTTGACGCAGCCCCGACTCCTCCAGCACTCGCTCCAGAATGACCTCGCCCCAGTTGCCCTGTGCCTTGTTGTCGCCTTTGAGTGCCCGGGTGAGATTCACCGCATCGTCTGACATCCGCTGGTTGAGCTGCTTGAGATGATCCAGCTCTTTAAGGAGATTGACACGATCGCGAGCTTCCTGGTCGTATACGTGGTCGACACGCTGGCGAAAATCCTTGAGCTGGCTGCGCAGCGGAGACAGAGTGCTTTCCAGGGTTTCTTTATTATTCTTTAACAGGCGGTCGCTCTTTTCATCGAAAATGCGATTGGCAAGATTGTTGAATTCGGCCCCCAGACGGGTCTTGGCGTCTTCCAGCAGTTTCAGCTTTTCTTCGGCGGCGGCCAGCTCAAGGTGAGCTCGCTCCTGCAGCAAATCCTGCTGCTGTTTGATCTGCTGTATTTCCCGCTGGTAATACATGCGTGTCAGCAGGTAAACCACACCGGCTACCAGAGCCAGGACCAGGATCGACAGCGCTAGTTGCGTAACTGCCATAGCTTTAGAGCGTTATTATCGATTGATAGAGGATACCCTGACAGGGAATCGATTGCGCTCCCGATCAGCGAAAAATTCCTTGAGGGTGTGGTGGATTGCAGGGAAAGCGATGTCGCGCCAGGGAATTTCATGCTCCTCGAAAAGCTCTACTTCCTGGCTTTCAGGACCCACACCGTATTCACCATTAACCACTGTCGCGCGATAAAACATGTAGACCTGATTGATATTGGGAATGTCGAACAACCGATACAGCTGGGTGTCTTCCACCCTGGCGCGGGCTTCCTCCCAGGTTTCCCGTGCAGCACCCTGGACCGTGGTCTCGCCGTTCTCCATGAAACCCGCCGGCAGTGTCCACAAACCCAGCCGTGGTTCGATGGCGCGCTTGCACAGCAGCACTTTATCACCCACAACGGGCACGCAGCCGACAATGACACGTGGATTATTGTAGTGAATGCATTCACAGCTGACGCAGACAAAACGAGGGCGGTCGTCACCGGCCGGTATCTGGCTGGTGACTTCACTGCCGCATTGGCTGCAAAACTTCATGTTCAACCTTGGGCCAGCTCGCGATAGCCTCCATTGCAGAACAACAGGGGCTGGCCGTTTTCGCGGCTATCCATTGCCAGAACACGGCCCACAATAATCACGTGGTCTCCACCGGGATGGGTGGCTTCCATTTCACATTCAAATGTCACCAGGGTATCCGGCAGTATGGGCACGCCTGTTTCCCCAGCGCCCACATGCTCATCACTGAGTGCATGATCACCTTTTTTGGCGTACTGATTGGACATATCCTGCTGGTCTGCGCGAAGGATATTGATCGCAAAACGCTGCGTTTTCTCCCAGGCCTCGTACATCTCCGAGTCATTCTGCAGGCTCCACAGTACCAGCGGCGGATCCAGAGACACTGAGGCGAAGGAGTTCACCGTCATTCCGAAAGGCGTATAGCCCTCGGGATCGGCAGTAATCACGCACACACCCGTGGCAAAACATCCCAGCGCGTTGCGAAATTCTCGAGGGTCCAGGCTCATCGTTTCTCCTTGTTGAGCTTGCTCAAATAAAGCTGCGGATTATACAGCTTGCCTGCTGGCAGCATAGACATAGGCCCCACTAAAGCCGAAGCCAGGCTGGACTGGTTCAAGCATCCCAACGATCTGCAGCTTCTTCGTCACTGTGGCGCGCCTCGACCCAGTGACTTTGCTGCCCTGAGAGCTCTTTTTTCCAGAACGGAGCGCGGGTTTTCAGGTAGTCCATGACGAATTCGCAGGCTGCGAAGGCGGCGCCGCGGTGAGCGCTGGCCACCCCTACATACACAATCTGCTCGCCAGGCTTCAATTGACCCACGCGATGCACTACACCAACCGACTGCAAGGGCCAGCGTTCCAAAGCCTGGTCAATAATGGCGTTGATGCTGGATTCGGTCATGCCTGGATAGTGTTCCAGCTGCATGCTTGCCACATCGCGATCTTCATTGCGGTCGCGCACCAGGCCGGTAAAGCTGGCGAGCGCGCCGCTGCTGGCCTCCCCTTGCAAGAGCTCAGTTTGCAGTGCGGCAGTATCGAAATCGGCCGATTGTACTCGCACAAAACGCAGCGCTGCCAATTCAGCCACCAGTCACAGGCGGAAAGAACGCCACCTCGTCCCCGTCTGAGATCTCGCAGTCGACTTCGACAACCTGCTGATTTACGGCGCGAACCACATTGGGCGCCAACAGTGCTTCGGTCCATGCGTCGCCGCCCTGACCGACCAGATCGGCCTGCAGCTCCGCCAGGGAATAATTGTTACCCGGGTGCGGCCAGCCAAGCTCACTCTGCTCTAGCTTTTCCCGAATGCTGGCAAAAAATAGTACCTTGATCACGCAGCTAATCTCCGGCCTGCCAATCTCCGGATTTACCTCCGGACTTACTCAATAATCGCACCCCGGAGAGGCTCATCCCCTTGTCGACCGCCTTGCACATATCGTAGATGGTAAGCCCAGCCACCGATGCTGCAGTGAGTGCCTCCATCTCTACGCCGGTTTGTCCGGCCAGCTTGCAGGTGGCAGTAATTGTCACGGTACTGGCCTTCTCATCCGCCTCGAACTGAACGTCGACCTTGGACAGCATCAATGGATGACAAAGCGGTATGAGTTCGGAGGTGCGCTTAGCGGCCTGGATACCAGCAATACGCGCGACCGCATAGACATCACCCTTTTTGTGCGCACCCTGCTGAATCAAACTCAGGGTTTCAGGCAACATGCTGACCACCGCTTCAGCGGTGGCTGTTCTTTGGGTCACAGGTTTGGCGCCCACGTCCACCATGTGCGCCGCACCCTGCTCATCCAAATGGGTCAAACTACTCATACCGACACCAGTTACTCCATAGAGCCCTGCATTATATGGGGTACACTCCGGTTCTCCCAAACTCAGCAGGAATTTAGGAACCACCATGTCAGACCTTAAACTCGGACTTCAACTCGGCTATTGGGGCGCTCTGTACCCGCCCTCTCACATCGATTTGGCAAAGACCGCAGAGGATCTTGGTTACGATTCGGTATGGACCGCTGAATCCTGGGGAAATGACGCATTTACGCCACTGGCATGGATCGGCGCCAATACCTCGAAGATTCGCCTGGGCACATCGGTAGCGCAGATATCAGCCCGCACACCTGCTTCGTGCGCCATGGCCGCACTGGCCCTGGATCATATGTCCGGCGGACGCATGATACTTGGGCTGGGTGTTTCCGGCCCGCAAGTGGTTGAGGGCTGGTACGGCCAACCCTACACCAAACCGGTTACCCGTACCCGGGAATATGTAGACATTATTCGCAAGATTCTCGCCCGCGAAGCACCGGTCACCAGCGACAGCGAATTTTATCCCCTGCCCTATACCGGTGAAGGTGCCTGGGGCATGGGCAAACCGCTGAAATCCATTACCCATCCCCTACGGTCGGATCTGCCCATCTTCCTGGGTGCTGAGGGACCGAAAAACGTGACCCAGACCGCAGAAATTGCTGATGGCTGGCTGCCGCTGTACTACTCACCCTATAGACAGGAGGTGTATGCAGACCAGTTGGCCAATGCGAAGGAAGGCTTCGAGATTGCGGCCTTTACACTCGTCAATATCAATGACAACATGGAGCAAGCGTTATACCCCGTTAAAGCAATGCTCGGCTTCTATATCGGCGGCATGGGTTCCAAGCAGAGAAATTTTCACAAGGAACTGATGGCCCGCATGGGCTTTGCAGACGAAGCGGAGCAAATCCAGGACCTGTTCTTCGACGGCAAGCGCGATGAGGCCATAGCGGCAGTACCCGACGCCTTCGCCGACGAGATATCCCTGAGCGGACCTCGCGACCGTATCAGGGAAAAAATAAAGGATTGGCGTGACTCACCGGTCACCAGCCTGCTGGTCAATGGCGATGAGAACCTGCTTAGGGATATGGCCGAAATGGTGCTGTAAAACACCGGTAATATTTACCGGCAGGCGCCAGAAAGCTGGTCTACACTTAGGTGTCCCTGAAGCAGTGGACATGGAGTGCAGTCATGGAAGTACTCAAGCAATCAGAAATTTCAGCCTCTGTGCTGATCTCTGAAACCGAAGCCAAGCTTTTGTCGCTGGCAGTGAACTACTGGAAAGGCGCCATGGAAACCGGCAGCCCGGTCGTAGCTGATTTGTCAGACCGCCTGCAGGAAATCACCGACAACTTTGACAAGGTGATGGAAGACGCCACCCGTCAGTAACTTGGTCGGCCCTTTTACTGATTTCCCTCAATTGGAATCCAGTCTGCAGTCTCTGACAGATGTTTTGGCTGTTGTTCCCGATGACATCAAGATAAGTTGACTCACTGCCCCTGACACAGCGCTGTCAGGCGTCGCGTGGGGCTTTTGCTATATATCAGGAGATTACAGGCCATGCTGAAAACCTTACCCGAACTCATTGCCGAGGCCCGCAGCGGCCAGCACTGTATTGACGCTGAAACCGCTGTAGGCGAGCTTGCTAATGGCTCTGGCGTCCTCATCGATGTGCGCGAGCCCATGGAGCTTGAAGCCTGCCGCACTGCTGGAGCGGTCAATATCCCCCGGGGTGTTCTTGAAATGAAGGTGGGTGAGATCTGCCCCGACTCAGAGCAGCCGATCTATTTGCACTGTGCCACCGGTGGCCGGGCAACTCTCGCGGGGGAGCAACTCCAGCGCA
This sequence comes from Halieaceae bacterium, assembly GCA_963921335.3. GTDB lineage: Bacteria > Pseudomonadota > Gammaproteobacteria > Pseudomonadales > Halieaceae > CAWUFC02. The sequence goes on from CAWUFC020000002.1 coordinate 211,488, forward strand.
TGGGCTACAGCAATGTCAGCGTGATTACCTGTGCGGCTGACAAAATTCGAGAGATCCAACAACAGAGCTGAGTCATTCAGCAGCGAGAGCTATCTATGAGCGCACAACAACTTCCCCACCACTATGAGGTATCAGCGAGCGCTGGTGCCGAAGGAGACGTCAACCTGTTTGGGATAGCCTCCCAACTATCAATTCAGCGCCCCCTTCGCAATTCGGCGGGCCTGGAGATCGCTGGTCACCAGAAGACTTGCTGGTGGCCGCCGTGGCCGATTGTTTTATCTTAACTTTCCGCGCCATCGCCCAGGCCTCCAGGCTGGACTGGACCTCACTCGAATGTGACGTGCAGGGAACCCTGGACCGTGTCGAGCGTGCAACACAGTTCACGAGCTTTAAGATCACTGCACGCCTGACACTACCCGACGACAGTAAACTCGACAAAGCCAGCGGCTTGCTGGAAAAGGCCGAGGCAGCCTGCTTGATCACAAACTCGCTGAGTGCCGACAGTCATCTGCACACTGAGGTCGTTGTTTAATAAGGGAAAATCACTAGAAGTGGACCCTGCCGCGCAAACCGAAGATAAACAATGAATCCTCTCCTGGGTTTAGCGCGGGGTTAGCTACCCACTGAATATCGGGTGAGATCTCTAGCCAGGCTAGCGGCTTTATCAAGTAAAACACCTCTGCGGTGAATTGATCAGATGCCCCAGGCACTTCGCCCCAGTTGAGCCCTATACCTAGCTTATTGTGTTTACCCCCCAGGCCAAAGTAGCCGGTGCCCACACTGACCGATCGCTCAAACAAAGCGCCGTTGTCCTCACTGTAGCCTGCCCTCAGGAAAGGCAGCCACTGCCCCCACTGTCGAGTCGCAGATAAGTTCATACCCCAACCCTTGCTGCTACCCTGCACTTCACTGTCATCGGCGTGCCAAAGCGTCACATGCACCTTATCCGTATGGATGTTCCAATGATCAGAGGTCCAGCCTAGTTCTAGGCTCTTGAAGAATTTGCTTTCGTTCCAGACACTATCGAAACCATCCAACGGCTTCTTGGGATCGGCGTTCATGTCTGTCAAACCGCCAAGCACAAAAAAGTTGCTCCCGAGCATGGTGCCGGCGGCGACGCCCAAGGCTGCATCTCCAGGTAAAGCGACCGTGGCTGTACCTGTGCTGAAAGCGGAATTTAGGAAGCCTGCCCAAGGACTGCCTAAGGCGTAGGCGTCTAGAAAATCCTTGCTGTCCAGAAATCCAGCGATTACGACACTTCGACCATTGTTAAAGCGTTGTTTCCAGTAAAGGTTGGTAAGTCTAGAGCCTTGATCACTGAAGGGGGGCGCAGTGACTCCCAATACACCGACGTCCAGCAAAAGATCTCTTGGTGCTGTCCGAGTATAGCTGTGACGATGTTCTGCCTTCCAAACCAGAGCCGCACCATTACCTAAATCGTCGCGACTGTGCTCCCATTCGCCATAGAATCTGGCTATTCCGCTGGCGGCGGCATCATCGGCGCTAGATTGGTTGTTTTGAGCTGCCAGGCCTACAACCGAGTAGTCTAAGCCTAACTGCAATCCACGACTGTAAAGTTCCGCTTTAAGGAATTCAAAGTTGGAACGGTCTACGCGCAGCTGATTTGGTACGGTGTCTGGGCTGCCGAAGTCGACTTCATGTGGGTGCGATGCCGGGCTGATCGCTAACAGCAGAATTATTCCTAATAGTTGAGCCTTCACTGCATGGCCCCTCGATCTTTCCAAACTAGGCTATAGAGTGTAGCTAATGCTGAGGTAGAAAAGTCGTCATTCTGTTGACCTTAAATAGGCTTTATGTAGACCTTAGAAGGAAACAGATAACTTGGCTCTATCTGAATCATAATCGATAGCTCGACAGCCTTAGGATTTATCTGACTGCCCCACACGAAATTCAAGCGTCTAGCATGGATACAAAACCAGCTCAGCCTCGTAGGAAAATCACGACGCCAATCGAACTCCAAAATTTTCCTCTATTCAGCAATGACGAGATCGAAGGGCGCCAATGAATGATGAAGGCTCGAAAAGCTTCGTTCCTTTAGGATCAATTCGCCCCATTTTTCCTTTGTCATATCGATAACGGGGCCGTCATTACTGCCGTGTGTAATCGCAATCACGCCATTTCTGAGAGCGATCGCATAATTCCGGCCCTCATCACCAAAGTTTGCAATAAATCTTGCGTTCAAACCCTCAGCCTTGCGGGTATCCACCATATAGCGAATATACTGCACGTTGTCGTCTAGAGGCGATGAAGCAAGCTTTTCCTTGGTCTCAATCCCGAAAGCCTGGTTCAACTGCTCCATGCTTGTGATGCTATGCTCACCAAACTTAAGATTGCCATCATGCAGCAGCGCTTCAGAAATATAGAAGCCACGGGCGTTAGCCGATGAAGTGCGCTGCCCCAAGGAACGGGCTGCTTCAGCACGGACGGCTTTAGCCTCTGCATTAGCTGCATCACTGATCAACAATTGCGACGTCAGGTAGAGTGCCCATTGCCAGTCTTCCAGAGTACGTTTTGCGTTAGCCTTCTGCGCCTGTAAAAGCACTGCATCAGCGCCCCCCATTGCATCAATCATTCGCTGGCTGAACTCGGATTTAGCCAGTGGATTTATATCGTATGGATCATTACCCATCCAACCTAGACGGGCACCGTAGACGCGTTTTACATGGCTCTCTACCTGACCATGTGTTTCATTGCCCTTCCGATTAGGCATGTAAATCCACTCGGCTGCTTCCTGCGCATCTTTACCAAGAGCGATAGCGCGATAAGTCTGGTCATGAATCAATTGCATTTGATCCCTAGCCGTCTGCAAACTACTGATCACTACGTCTTTGCCAACATATACTGGTCCATGTATATCTACCTGATACTCAATGTCCCGAGTCAAAGCAAAATCTGCTGCCTCAACAAAATCCATTGGATCCCGATACCAGTCGCCCCGCAAAGTATAAAGGTTGAACTCAGTACTTGAACCAAGAGCATTGCTAACAAGAAGCTTCTTGGATGGGAAATAGAAGGCAACGCTCTCGACTACATCGGTTTTGCTGGGGAGGACTTCTACTGTCAAACCTGCAAGTTGATGCGTCTCTATCACATCGTCTTCAAAGGTGATTGTCGGTGGCACCATCGCCTTGGTGCCAGTTAACTTGTCGATACCGAAACCCATACTATTTGGAAAGGAATCCGGTCCTTCAGCTGGATGTAAAATACCGAACTGTTGTGCAGCCCTTCGACTAAAGTTTCCGGCCAGTACACTCACGCCATTGTCGCCACGAAGTGTGTTCATTAGCTGTTCATGGGCGAAGAACTGCGTATTTTCATCCTGGAACGCTTTGGCGCCCCAGATGTAATGAGAATGCGTATATAGTACTGCGGCGACCTCTATGGGGCCGACTTTGCGCTCTAGCCACTGGCGCTGCTCAGTAGCAGCCTCAAGGCTGTCTCCCGCATCGACAATAATCCAGCCTTCGGGTCCCTCTACCGCGATTGTGCTAGCGATTCCCCACCCGCCCAGTCGGTAAATACCCTCCGCCACACGCGTAACCGCTTTCTGGTCTATTTCTGACAGACGATCAACCGCAAGCGCTGCCGGGTGCGCAACTGAACCGGTAGGACCCACCGCCGTTTTGTCCTCCAAAGACATGTTGTATTGATTTTGCGCCGACAGTGGTAGCGCTACGAAAACTGCGACAGAGAGCGCAATCGCTCTGCATAAGGGCATTATCAAGTTCATCGGTGATTCCCCTTTCAATCTAGAAGGAAGCTTAGCTCTCATATTTGGCTCTACCTGAGAAATTGTGAATAAGAGGCACGGAAGTTTAACGAAGCCTGTACCTGGTTTTTTATCTACTGTATCTGACAGCAATCTTAAGCAAGACTCTCGTTGTTAAAGAGGGCCTAATTCAAACGTCGTGCAACCGGAGGGTTCCAGTCTGAGTACGCATCAAGATCTGGAGAATAAAGACGCATGATGAGGTCGATTTCATAGTCACCACTATTAATAGGCAGCCAGTTCTCCATTGGAACATCTTTGGGCTTTTTGTCTGCTATGACGATGCGTATTCCCCCTTTTCGGTCCAGCTTGAACCCCGAATTCTCGCCCACACTGTACTTTTTTCGGTCATTGGGAATAAAAAAGCCGTTCTCACTATCATAAAGTGTGAGAGACCAGAATGCCTTCGCAGGCGGCATCTGATCTGCTGACATGACTATTTCATAACTCTCCAATGCGTTCATCGGCAAACCATCTTCGGTTAGTATCGCAGGGTAAAGCGCCTCAGTAGCGGGTTGTCCGATTGGCCCTATGACCGACTGAATGACCAGCAGCTCCAAGTTCATGTTTCCCTTGCGCTGAAACAACTTCGTGACGTTAGCACTTGAGTATTCAGGATCCATGACTTTCGAAGTTGCCCACAGCACAACTTCCTGGGCGCTTGTATAAAGCGCCTTGCTATCGATCTGAGCTATATCTTCCGAGCTGTAATTCTTGCCAGGTTCAAGGCCAAATGGGGCAAGAGATTTGAGCAAATCTGCGTCCAGCGGATCCTCGGTATCAAATGTAGTGTGGTTAAGGACAAATTGCATTACCTCTAGAAATCGATCTTCATAGATATCGAGATCTGAACCAAATGCCGGGAACCTGGCTTGATCGATTTTTAGATCGAGGCGCGGATGTCACCCCAGCGGAGTACTCCAGGGCGCGTACTCAGCAATCTCATCGGCGTCGCCAACGAACTCGCTCAGCGATACTAAGTCAACCTCTTCCATTGCGCTAAGGTTAGCTTGGAGCCTCGTGGGTTCTGCTGCATGAGGCATCACTCTAAGTATGACGCTGACAAAATCGCCAGTCGTTTCAACTAGCTTATCAACACCATCAATCTCTCCGCCCTCAAAGTTGGGAGTGCGCTGACTGTAGAAAAGCACCGTAGCGGGCTCAGCAAAGTCTCCTTGATCGTTGGACAAGGGAATCATGACGTAATGATCATATGAAGTAACCATGAGTGAGACGTAGACTGAGTCAAAAGCTGGCAGGCGCAGCAACATAGGCTGCTGTGTGACGTCAACCATAGCAATAGCATATAGCGTGTCGTTGTTTGGTCGCGCAATAAACTTGTTGGTGTGATCCAAAAGCTGGGTACTGGCATAGACCCGGTTATATCCACCGGTGTACGTTGGCGAGCTCTCGTCAAGCGCCAGCTTATTGTTCACATTAAACATGGCAATATACTGGTAGCTTCGCTCTACTAGATTTCGCATCGCTGACGCGTCTAGCTGAATTGTCTCCGAGGAGAGAGAGGGATGCGCAAGTGTGACACCGCAAATTAAAACAAATGTTCTTAATAAGATACCTAACATTGACACCACCCAGAGACATTAATTTCTAACGCTGAATATAGCAGGAAGATGAGCTCCCAAGGTCTATTTTGGCCAGTTTAACAACGACATTTGTGCGACATGATCGGAAGTCGTATCAGCTATTTTCATCATGATCGTGACGGAAAACGTTTAGAGATAGTTTTCTATTGGTAAAAGAGAATAGAAAAAAGCTTCAGCTCTAATCCAAAACTTAGACCTGGCTCTCGTTGCAACAACTCCACTGAATCATTAGCAGCCTTTTCCCAGAGAATATCTCCTGCTTTGCTGAGAGCCAGTTTATAGGCATGACCTTTCAAGAATTCGGTCAGAGCAAATTCATACTGACTAGCCATAGCTTCAGAGTCGATCACCACCGCTACTTCAGAATTTAGATCTCGACTCCTCGGATCAAAGTTAGGAGAGCCTACAAGCAGTTTTGAAGAGTCTGTGGTTGCGACCTTTGCATGCAAGGTCAGTTTTTTAGAGCTTGACTCACCTAGACTAAATGCATCAATTTCATAAAGATTCACCCCGGCAAGCAGTAGCTCTCTACGATATTTGATATATCTAGAATGCACGGCGATATGATTTGTAGACTCCAACGAATTCGTCAATATCGTAATCTCAATACCCCTTTCGATTAGATTGTTAATTCTTTCGAGCCCCTCCGCGCTCGGAATAAGGTATGGATTTACAATCGTGATAGATTGTTCAGCTTGTCCAAATAATTCGCGTAAGTCCGTCGATACATTGGCCCCGATTCTTTTTCTAGCCGGGTTCTTGAGCTTCGAAGGGTCATCGTAGATGACAGAGGCATTGGCTCTAATGTACTCGACTTCGTTTGCGAGTATGTCTTCTAAGTACTCATTTGCAGCTTCTTTGAGCTGCTTTGACACTGCACCAGTAGCCTCGATTGAGCATTCGTTAGGAAGTTGGTCCCCGACTATTATTTCAATTGGAATTGCCCATTTGCTGTTCCAAAAGGAGTCGAAAGAATCGGCGAGAGGCTCTACTACGCCCCCGAAGCTAAGCAGCTCGTAGTCATCAAACACAACGTCGTTTCTGCGGTCGAAATACTCGTCTGCGATGTTTCTTCCTCCGAAGATAGCAACAGCACCGTCAACAACAAGCGCCTTATTATGCATTCGTCGATTAATTCTTTGCGGACTAACCAGATATCGAAATGGAACACGTGCTAATGGGTTGAAGAGTCTGACATCTACCTCGTCATTACATGCGAGGGCCGCGAAAGTATCATCCATACCTGGCGTGAAAATATCGTCAATCAGCAGTCTTACTCGAACCCCTCTCTTCCCTGCTGCTTCCAAGCTCGACAAGAACTTCTCCCCAGTGTTATCGGGCTTGATCAGAAAATACTGCGCATCAATGCTTTCTTCGGCAGCTTCAATTAGCCCGATTCTTGCGCGCAGTGCTACAGCGGGATCATTCAGCTCAAAAAGAGCAGAATAGTCTCGGTTTTCAGTGTGCCAGGCTTTTGAGAACGAACCCAGCAGCGTATGTTCGCTCGAAGGCAACGCAGCCACATATTCATGCTCGTCGACTTCAGGTACTCCCGCACACCCAGCGATTACCAGAGGTAATACAGCGACAAGCCATGAGCGTAGCTTGAAGGCATTCCCAAAGAAACTATACAAAAGTCCGCCAAATCCTTTAGGAATTGCGTACTTTGTTTTTGGATACATACCTATGCCATACATATTATGAGAAGGAACAAATACTCTCGGAGATTTGAAATTAAACCTTATCGTCCCGCCAAGCCACGCACCGTCAGAATGTTGCGGTTAAGAAAACTGCTGGGCCAAAATAGTCGAAATCGTATTCAGACGTCGTTAATCTCTTCTCTCGTGTCACGTCTAGTTGGAAGTATTTTAAGCCCGCTCCGATACCTACATGAGAGCCTACTTGATACTGCCCAGATAGGTTGGCTTCAAATAGAGACCCCTCATATTCGTTGTAGGTTAGGCTGAACCCCAAAACAGAACCATGAAAGGTGAGGCGCGGTGAGTAGGCCCAGGCATATTCAAGTCCAACGTGTGGGAGTGGTGCGTCAGTCCGACTGATTTCAGCGATACTTTTGCTCTTATCCACAAAAACTGGCCGGTCATTAATGAGAAGAGTTCCAGCTAGACGAAGCTCGGATTCAAGCGAAGCATGATGAATGCCAGCAATAAGCCCCAGTTGATGCTTTTCCCGATCAACCATTGCAAAGTGATATGAGAAACGTGTAATCGAGATATCGAAGCTTGAGTCGATACTGGCGTCGGCCGTAACCGTCACATCGCCAACATCCGCAATCAGACCGCCACTACGAATGCCGTCGCGACCAAGATCAAAGTGCTCCAGATCTAATCGATGGCGAGAAGAAATCCGCCATGCCAGGCCACCATAGAGTGTGGTTTTTCTCTCATCGAGCGCAAGGTCATCTTCGAAGTCCAGCCGTCCACCTCTCTGTCTCTGGCCATTTACTTGAATGCTCGAATGTAACTCTGGCCAAAAAGCTCCCAAACGTAACTGGAGACGATCATCGAGTACGCTACTAGTGCGTTCGTCACTGTAAGTTAGAGGCGCATGTAGCAACACGACTAGCATTAGCGCCCTCTTTTGCAATGAAAGAGATGTCGAACGGTGCCAAGGTAACCATGCGCGAAGCGGGATCTGCATCTATCGTTTAGGAAAAGCTGATTAGCGTTTAATGTAGTCTCAACAGATCTTTATTTCAAAAAATCGGCCTGTTCATAGGCTGGGTCCGGATACTTATAGAACCCTTCGCCGGATTGTACGCCCATCTTCCCCTGGTCGATAAAGTGTGTTTTTACAAATTCTGCGCGGGCTAAACGCGCAGGGTCATTCAGTAGCTCGCCCCACATTTTCTCCAGGTTGTACATGGTTTGCATACCAATGACATCCATAGTGCCAAAAGGCCCCATTTTTACCCCGGTGGTAATCATCCAGGTTTTATCAATAGTTTCGTAATCAGCAACGCCATTAACAGCCAGGTCGCCTGCGGCACCAAGCAAAGGGATCAATAAAGAATTCAATACGTATCCATTTTGCTCCTTGTGCAATGGAATAGGCACCATGCCAATTTCTCTGGCAAATTCAACGACTCGATCAAAGGTTGCAGCGGAGGTACCTTCATGCCCCATCACTTCACCTACATTCGCATCCCAAATTCCATTCGCAAAATGCAATGCAACAAATTGTTCTGGGCGACCCGTATACTCAGCAAACTGGCTTGGTAACAAACTTGAAGTATTGGTGGTAAAAATAGTTTTCTCTGGCGCGTGTTTCGCCAGCTCTGAATAAAACTCAGCCTTAATCTCAATACTTTCAGGCACTGATTCACTGATTAGGTCAGCATCTTTAACCGCGGTGGCTAAATCTGTGGTATAGCTCAAACGATCAAACGTGCCGTCGATTTGCTCTTGGCTAGCCCCTCGAGTGGTTAAGAACAGTTCAGCGAATTGCTGGTGAAACACTTTTCCTTGCTCCAGTCCATTCTCAAATGCATCGTAAACCGTAACGTTGAAGCCGTGTAAGGCGGTTTGCCAGGCAATCTGTGGTCCAAGCACACCTGCACCCGCAATGGTTACATTTTTAATGATCATGGCTTGTTCCTTTACTATCTGAATTGGCGATGCATAACGCTGCGTATGTTTACTAAAAACAGTCTTTTGGTGTCTTCTTTTTCTAGCGGCATCAGAAGGGGTTTACGTAATTGAGGATAGCTTCAATTCGGATGTCGACACGACGTATCACGTGAGCGAAGCCACCTTGGTCAGAATAGATCACCATTCGTCCAGTTGCGCCGCTGGGCAGGTCAAGTGCGTGTAACTCTTGTGAGGGGTTTATACGAACAGCTACCGGGGCATGGGGCAAGTCACTTGGCACCACAGGCACGCCTGAAATAGCTTCAAGACCGGTAGCTCTGGCTGGGACGAGATAGTCAACTGTCGCGGCAAATACCTCACCTGGATAGGCCTTCAGGGCAATTTCTACCTGCTGTCCGGATCTGATGAAGCGGATGAAGTTCTGGGGCACAAAACCGCCACTTACAGTCTGGGTGGTATCAACATATGCCATGGATGCCGCGACCGGGAAGCTAGCCACTCTTGCGCCAGGACGAATGGCGAGATTGGTTGGATAGCCATCTACAGGAGCTGTGACGTTCGTGGACTCTAGGTCCAGCCTGGCTCGCTCAAACTCCGCCTGCCTTTGCCTCATTTGCGCTGCCGAGCGATCAAGATCCAACTGGCGACCAGATCCGTTAGAGATCAGCTGCTCTTGCTGCTCATACTGGATCTTGGCCAGCTGGAGAGCGGCCTGTGCCTGTTCGAAAACTGTTCGGAAGCGTGCTTCATCTATTTTGAACAGCGTCTCCCCTTTTTTCATGGGCACGTTTGCTTTCGCTTCCACAGACACCACGTCACCCATCACTTGGGGAACAATCGCAATTGTGGGATTACCTGAAATATATGACCCGGATGGCGCCCAAGACTGGAGCGGTATCATTAGCGCTATAAGTAGAAAAAACGACCATAGTAGCGGCGAGAGTTTCCACCAGATGTTAAGAGTGATTAGGTTGGCCTTCACTGCGATGGCGAGACCACCGATCCACAGTAAAGTAAGAAAAAGGATCATTCTGGGCGCCCCTCCGCTCCATAATTGACAGGCGTCGCGTAAGCCCAGACCAGAATGAACGCCCAGAAAACACCGCCCAGCAACAGGAATACCCAGCTTCCGATGCTGATCGCATCGCGATAAGGATGCTCGCGCTGCTGTGCTACCCGACCGGGCCACCGTCCAAGCCAGGCAAACGCGTAGAGTAAGCTGGCGATCATGGTGACTAATACTACCCAAGCAAAGAGGTCTATCATGATTAATCTCCTTATGACTATTAGCAATCTGGGCTATGGCATTATGCGACCTAATGGGCTCAAGGCGCGACAGTAAGCCTTAAGTTGTCAAACCTGAGTCAATCCGCAGATTGAGCTCTAATAGCTACCAGCACTAATTTGGAAATGTATTTTAGTTTTCAGCCCGGTTGACGCTCCTAGGGCATATACCAGATTTGGGAGGTGTATGCTCTGTCCTGAATGCTGGTGGGCTCACCCTCAGGCAGGCTGACATCTAACAGCTTTGCGTCATAAACAGTCCAGTTTGGGGTTGGGATTTCCAGCACCCGTACATAGTAGAAAGCCTGTTGTTCTCTATCAAAGTCCGGATCTTGCCAGTAGGCTTCTAGAACAGCATCACCAATGGAATTGCTAAAGCTTGCTGAATCAACGTCCACAGTGTTGCCAACCGACACTTCACAACGTCCATTATCATTGATCTCACGACCATCTGAGACTGCGACATCGTATATCCGCTCATGAGTATGACCGCGCTTATCAACCCAACCTTTTACGACCTGAATGCGATCAAGGTTTGCCCAATCAGGATCTTTTGCTGCCTTAACCAACAGTCTCGGAGCATCACTTGATTGCTTAGCTCGCTTTAAGTCACCGCCCATCGGCACTCCATTCTGATAACCATAGCGGGCGAAATCCGGATGATGTAAATCGTCTGATTGAAAATCCCAGCCAGCAAAAACACGCACTGTCAGACGGGTACCGCTGGTGGCATAGACCTCCTTACGCTCCATGGCATCGAATATCGCCTCACGCGTATTTTCTTCCGCCCAAACAGCGGCCAGCCCAGATGCCAGACTGGACTGATGCAGAATCGCGTATTCTCTTCCCTGCGGGTCGGGCAAAAATCCGGTAACCATCTGATTAAACCGCATTTCATTTCCTTTCGTTGGTTCACCGAGGCCCGCCTTACCGAAAAAATTGTCTTCAGTGGATGTCGCAAGCGACGTGTGGGTATCTGTGCTGCCTATCAAACCTAATTTGAACGGATTAACCCCAAGCGCCGAACGGTACTGGAGTCCATGTTTGTAGGCCTCCCGGGCATACTCATGGTTAATCATGCCAGGCTCTTTTGCTGAACTAAAACTACCTTTATCCCACGTGCCAAAATCGGCAAACTCATCGGTTGGTGATAACAACGGGTGCGTTTCACCATCTCCTTTCATCTGGGTTACTTCGTATAGCGGCTCAGCTTTAATACGCCGCAGTACATAGTCTTTATCCAGAGGCTCTCCGCTTAAAGTCTTATCATCGAACATCAGTCCATTGGAAAGATTGCCATTATGGGCAATAGCGATCACGCGACCGCCCGTAGACTCCTCATAGTCGGACATGTATTGCCAAAGATCCTCCGGATCTTCTGAGTCGTATGCGCTATAGGGTAAAATCTGTTTGGTTCTGTCCTCACTGTCCCGAAAAAGAACATTCCGGTGCAAATTGCTACCTCCAGGAGCAGAGGTCCACTCAAAACCTATAAATGCCGTAAACACGCCCGGCTGATTGGCAGCCTCCGCAGCATCAACTATCTCATGCCAGGCCGCACGCGGCATGGCTTGATCGCCAGCAAATGGATCTTCACTTTCAGTGATCCGCGCTCCCCATAATTCATAGGCGCCAGCCAAATCGCCACCCAACAATAAATCGGCAAATTGCTTACCCCAATCGTTATTCATAACCAAAGGGTCCTTAGCGAGCGCCATCGGCGTCAGCCCAAGATTCTCGGCGTGATCTGCTACCAGAAAAAAGTCCAGGGGTCTACGCAGCCGAGTTTTCACGCCGCTGCTGGAAGAGACCACCTCGCCTTTTGCAAACCGATAAGCCGCGTCAGGCCCTAGGTCATTAACGAAAAGACCCGCATCTACCGAATATTTTGTATGCACATGGGTGTCTCCAAAGAACACACGGTTTGGATGGCTGTCGTTGATGAATGGTGGATAATCCTGAGCATTGCCGGCTAGCGCGGGCACGTATATCAGAGCAGAGATAGCCAAGTATTTAAAAATACGTGAAAACATAATTCCTATCCCAGTTGATCAGCCAGAGGATTGACGCGAACTTGCAGTATTAGAATCCAACAAGCTGCCAAGTTGTTCTAGCGCACTGTCAAAGTCGAAATCATTAACAGCTTCTAGCACGGGCTCCAGTTTCACTGTTAGTTCTGCATCAGCATCAGTCTTGATCTGAGCCAACACATCAGTGGCAGCAGCGTCTCCTTGTTCAAGCAGCAGCTTTAGCGAGTCCAACCTGCCCGTAATAGTGTCTGAAACTTTAGCTAATGGAGTTGCAGAGGGCTTTACCCACTTGGCGAGGGTATTGAAGAGTTGAGCAACGACAACAGGCTTCCCAATATGATCGTTCATACCGCAGGCGATAACCTTCTCCCACTCACCCTGCATGACATTTGCGGTCATCGCAATAATAGGCAGTGCCTTAAGCTCAGGGATTTTTCGAATTTCTCTGGTCGCAGTATAGCCGTCCATTACTGGCATCTGACAATCCATCAAAACACCATCGTAGGCCTGATTAGATGTCAGCATCGAAAGCGCCTCCTCTCCATTCTCCGCAACATCGACAAGAATTCCATTTGTCTGTAAAAGCTCGGATGCGAGCTCCTGATTGATCTGGTTGTCCTCCACCAGCAGCAACCTTGCACCCCACAGCCGTTCCAGCGCATCTTCATAGGACTTCTTTTTCGTATGATCGGCGGACTGCAAATGTTCTGTGACCTCAAAAGTCGAAACAATGGCGTTAAATACTGTGGACGGCATCAGCGGCTTGGTCAGAACCGTACTACAATCAATCTGTTGGCTGCGCATTTCATCTTTTAACTCTACCGTATCGTAAGCAGACACCATGACTATCTTCGGCGCTTCTTCACCCCACTGTTTCAAAATGTGAGCTGCTGTTGAGACACCATCAAGGCCAGGCATTTTCCAATCCATGAGAACAATGCCATACGGTTTTCCCGCATCTACAGCCACTTCAAGAGCCTGTATTGCCTCCCCTCCAGAAGAGGCATCCTCGCAATCCAGGCCGAGACTGCCCAGCATTTCTGTATGAATCTCTCGGGCGCTGGCATTGTCATCGACAATCAGAACCCTGGAATTTGGAAGAAGCACCGCGGCGTCTATCTCGTTGACTTTGCCGGCACTCACTCGCCCAAATTCCGCAGTAAAGAAAAATGTGGAGCCCTCACCCACAGCGCTGCTGACCCCTATCTCCCCGTCCATCATCTCTACCAGCTCTCGACAAATCGCAAGGCCAAGACCGCTACCGCCGTACCGCCTGGACGTAGAACTGTCAGCCTGTGCAAACTGTTGGAAAAGTTGGTCCTGCTGTTCAGGAGCAATACCTATTCCAGTATCGCTGACTGAGACCTTTAACCTGATTCGGCCATCAACGGTTCCTTCATTAAGGATGGCAATCCTGATCTCTCCTGAATCCGTAAATTTAATAGCATTACTGCCCAGATTAACCAGAATTTGAGTGAGGCGAAGGGGATCTCCGCGGAGCGTGTCTGGCACATCTGCCGCCAGATCTACCAACAATTCGAGAGACTTCTCGGCGGCCTTCAAGCCAATGATAGTCGTCACATCATCCAAGACTGCGGCGAGGTCGAAATCAATATCCTCCATAGTGAACTCGCCTGACTCTATCTTGGAGATATCGAGAATATCGTTGATGATACCCAGCAATGAATCAGCACTTCGGTGCACTTTATCTAGGTAGTTCTTCTGCCTCGCGTCCAGCTCAGTATGCAAAGCGAGATGTGTCATACCGAGAATTGCATTCATCGGCGTCCTGATCTCATGGGACATATTGGCAAGGAACTCGGATTTTACCTGCGCACCCGCCTCCGCTTCTTCTTTAGCCTTTCGGAGTTCTTCCTGGGTTTTAAGTTGCTTGGTGATATCCCGCGACAAAGCGATATAGTGCTCCTCACCTTTATGCTGCACCAATGCGGCAGATACACCGACGGGAAACTCACTGCCATCTTTACGCCGGAATACGGTGTTGAAAACTTTCCGCTCTCGAGTATCAGACTCGGCTATAAACTTATCCCAGATTTCAGGAGTAATATTGACGTCTATCTGGGAAACATGGCAGCCAACTAGCTCATCACTTTGATACCCAAGACTGCCGCATGCCTCTTTATTCGTATATGTGATGATTCCAGTATCAGGAACAATCCAGAACACGGAATCACGCGCTCCATCTATGGTAGCTTCAGCCAACTGCATTTTTGCTGTGATCCGCTCGTTGGTTTGCTCAAGTGCCACATTGTCCCGACGCAACTGATCGAAAAAGTAATATGCCAACAGCACGTAGGCGGCCGCTTTAAGGCCATGCCATAGCCACCAGTTTCCGTCCCAAAGCGCCGAAAGCTGAAAGAGCAATGCCGCCAGGCCAAAAAACAGGAGCTGATTAGAAAAGTAGTAGCTGGCGGTTTCCCTATGCTTGTAGTACCGCTGAGCAAAATAGGCCCAGGCGGCAACAAATCCTATGCCGCCACCAATATTCAACAAGTTGGCCATTCTCGTAAACTGCCCAACATCGTTAAGCATGAGCGGCACAGCATGCGCGTAAAAGAAAGTCCAGAACCCAAGCACCGCAGACAAGAAAAGACTAAGCGACACTAAATGCCACACTCGAAGACCTTGCGAGTAACGAGCGGGCAGGCAAATACCTGCTGCAAACAAACCGCCGACAAAGGTGGCCAATGAGTGCAGCCAAACAAACTGCTGCCCTGGTGGCACCAAGGCATGCGCTATATCCAACGCCCCCATGGCGACCAGGCTAGCCGAAAGCCATACATATCGGTGTGCAACTGCCCCTTTTTCGATCATCACTCCAAGCACAAAGGCCAGAGCGAATGCCATCACTCCGCCCGCACCTTCAACAAAGGTGTGAAACAATTCGTGGGGCCACAGCCAATCGTCCAGCATCAGGTGCACGACCAGCGCACCTACAAGCATTGGCAGCACTGCCAAATAGCCAGTTCTGACTAACGTGTTTAGCGAAAATTGAACGCTGCTACTCACTGTATGTCGTTACCTCAGAAACTGTGTCTCTTAAACACAAGCAAGTTAGCAGAAATCTATATGAGTAAGTATCCAGAGGTAATCTAAGAATCGCCAAGATCCTCAAAGTAGCGGAGCTCGCTGCTCAAGGTATCCATAATTAGGCAGGTAGCAGCCGAGAGTAGCGCCATGGCGCCAAGGCAGGTCAAGGATATTGCGAGAGTGCGTGACAATTCGTCACCAAAAATAAAGAAATGCCCTGCAATTGCAGCAGCTGCGTTAAAAGCGATACCCACGTAGATCGACACAAGAGCATAACGCAACAATGGCAACTGCTTACGCAAACGAAAGCGCTCTGGGTTATTTACTATGAACAGCAGTAGCTGACTGTAGCGAGCCGTAGTCGATATCGCGAGTATGGCCATACCGGGGATAAACGCTAAGGGCGCCACCCATAAACCTAGTCCTTGATCCATCCTGCTTTCCTCTAGTAACTGACCGAGCGATTCACCGGCAGTATACTTGTGGAGAGCAAACCATCAAAAGTCTGATTGGAAGATAGACGCGGCACGTTGTCTCTCGAAAACGGCCGCGCCTCTTTTCTATCAGTGATGTCCAGATGAATGCTTCGTGGGCGGGTTCTTACGATATGCTTCCTTGATCGTATCCACCGCTTCACTGGTCCACCAAAGTCCATTGGCAACCATGCGATAGTTAATCAAGGCTGCCATGTAACCATCACCATCGGGTATCTGTGCCGCGGCGGTCGCGTCTCTGACCACAGCCACCTCGTAGCCCAGTTCCAGCAACTCGTAGAGGTGCGCCTGCACGCAGAGGTTCGCCGACATGCCGCATAGAATAACCTTGTCAATTCCAATTTTTCTCATCTGCAAGTTCAAGTCATTCTGAGACGGTGCATAGACCTTATGCGGGCTGCATACGATTGTCTTGCCATCGTTGATGTACTTCTTGAACTCAGGCATCCAGTCTGCACCGGAGCCTTCGAAGCCATCCAGGTTCAGAGGATCGCTACGAACGAACATCGGCAGGCTATGCATCACCTTTTCCAAAGGCCCACCAAAGTGGTGGTTGTTGTCCCAGGGGTATTAATAGTGGGGTGAGATAAGAACAGGCATGTCTACTTCTTTAGCCACCTTGAACATCTTTTCAATGTTAGGGACAGTTTGTTGCTCAGTAACACTCTTACCAACAACGCCCCAGGCGGTTCCTTTTGGCGAGAGAAAATCTACCTGCGGATCAACAACAACTAACGCGGTTCTGTTAGTGTCGATCTCCATCGTAGTCGGAGGTAAAGCACTTTTCTCTGGATCTGCTTACTTTTTCTCCGCTTTCGGGGTCGCGGCATTAGCCATTCCCGCCAGACCAGCGGCCCCGGCGGCAACAGTGACAGCAGCAGCAGCACCAGTCAGCAGATTTCTGCGTCCATCATCAACCCCATCGGCTTGTACCTCGCCGTTTTTTTCGTTCTTATCTTTCATCTATTCGCTCCGAAAAGTTACCAGCAATAGAATCTCTGGGTTCAATATTAGATCGAACCAAAGAGATTAAGGAAAAGGCATATACATGCGCCACTAGTTAAATTAATCATCACTATAAATCGGCGCTAGCATGAGCCTTCAGTGAAGATAGATGCAAATGACCAGCCATGCCAATAGCGCACTTTTATGCACAAAGGCAGAAACATAACAAAAAATGGACGCCCTGCTATGCAGTGGCGCCCTTGGAGGAAGCCGGGCTCAAGCGCCCGGCGGTTGGTGGATTATGCAGCCTCGACCTGCTCGCCGGGGTTGGCGATGTTGGCCAATGCCTGCTTGGTCGTCCAGATATCGCTGGCAATCATGCGGTAGTTGGTCAGAGCAGCAATCATGCCATCAAGACCAGGTACCTTCGCAGCGCCCGTGGCGTCTGCAACAACCGCTACCTCAAAGCCACGCCCTACCAGCTCACGCAGGTGTGATTCCACACACAGGTTGGCGGACATGCCAGCCAGGAGGACCTTGTCTATGCGCAGCTTCTGCAACTGCAACACCAGGTCATTGTTCTCTGGGCCATACACCTTGTGAGCACCACAGATCACAGTCTTCTCATGGTTAATAGCGGGCTTGAACTCTTCCATCCAGTCAGAACCGCTACCTTCAAAGCCTTCTACGTCCAGGGCACTCTTGCGGTCGTACATCTTGATCGCATGCATCAGGCGCTCCAGCGTACCTTCAAACTTCCAGTTGTGGTCAGTCGGGTAGTAGTAGTGAGGACTGATCACCAGGGGTACATCGTTAGCCACAGCGGCGTTCATCAGGGCAGTCATGTTCTCTACAGTGTTATTCTCGGTCACGCTCTCGCCTACTGCGCCCCAGGCAACGCCTGTGGGGTGAAGGAAGTCACGCTGCGGGTCGGTGAGGACAATCGCGGTACGGCCAGGTTCGAACTCGAAGCCGGTCACGGGCAAGCCGTGATCAGTGTTTTCTTCCAGCCATTTTTCTACTCGGTTTTTGTTTGAATCAGACATGTTATTTCTCCTGTTGGGTTATGTGTTTGTCTTAACAACAGGATCAGTATCTCCCCACAGCGGATTTATTGATGTGTGGGGATCACAAAGCAATGTGTGATTTAGACACCAACGTGTGATGCATTTGACTGTTCAACGAAAAAGCACGTAATGCTGTAGGCGACACAGAAAGCGGCCAATTTTATCACTGAGAATTTCAGACCGATTTATTAGGGATGTTCAGTTGATAACGTCACGCCCCGCTATCATGGGCTTCATAGACCTCTACCTCGAGATCAGGATGGATCTGAGGCACCGCAACGCGAAAAGCTATAAAAGGAAACAGTGGATTCGGTAACCAGTAGAACCATCCCAGGTTACGCGATCGCCCGCTCTCCCAATGGTAGTCCATCCAGACATACAGAAACTTATAGATACACAGGCCAGGCAGATAGTTGACCCTGAAACGATCGGTCTTCAGGTATTGACGTCCTATATAGTAGTTTCCCTCAAATGACTTGATCCCCCATCCACGCGGGCCGTCGGCAATCAATTCGCCGCTCGGGACATGCGTTATCCTGACATGGGTGGCCAATCTCGCAGCCCTTTCTGTCTATGAGGGGTTAACGTTCTAGTTCGGCTTCCACTTCCTGAATCTCCCGACTCAGGAAAAAGCTGATAATCGTCCTAATTGCCACAAGAGCCGCTAGGAACCAGAGGTCATCAAGCGTTCGGCTCACGACGGTATGCAGTAGATCCGAAATAATCATCAGTTCTAAAGCGAAGACAAGCTTGATACCAAGGTCGCATCGCGCCAAATGCATCTTCTGTATACGGTCATGGGGGTTGTTAATAAAACTAAGTCGCAGGAATGCATACACAGCCACCAGGAAACTCCACAACATAATCAAGGATGCTACTGCATCCACCAGCAGCGCGGACCCTTCAATCAGTGTGTGAAACAAATGCATCATGAGGCTTACTCCAAAATATTATTAGATTTCTAAATTAGATCAGCATCGGTGACAATTTCAACCAGAGCCAGGCCTTTGTGCGCCAGTGCCTGTTCAAAAGCAGCGGCGAATTCACCCGCCTCTGTTACTCTGACCCCGTGTCCGCCACACAGTTTGGCAAACGACGCGAAATTGGGGTTATGCAGATCGGTCTCCCAAACCTCCCACTCGCCTGCTCGTTGCTCTTTGGAGATCTTGCCCAATTCAGAGTTGTTCAAAAGCACGTGGGTGATATCCATGTTGTATTTTACCGCTGTCGTGAAATCACCCATGTACTGACCAAATCCTCCATCACCACTAATTGAGATGACTTTGCGGCCGCTAAACTCTTCCTGATCCTGGGTAGCTGCCCAGGCGCCCATGGCCGCCGAAAAGGCAAAACCGATCGAGCCAAGATAGCCAGACATCAAGACTCTCTGACCCTTGCTCTCAAAGTATCTGCCAAAGGAATACGTGTTGTTACCCACGTCAACAGCAATGATGGCATCGGCAGGTATCTGGTCACTCAGTGCGCTAAAGATACTAACCGAATTAACACCTTTGCCTAGATCATCACTATGGCGACTAGCTTTCTCTGCCCGCCATATTGCCCATCTTTCTGCGAGTTCCTTACGCTGATCACTTTTGCCAACCGTATCAGGTAAACCAGCACCGATCAGCTTCGCAGTGCTGGCGATGTCGCCCCATACGGGCAAGTCAACCTGATGGAATTTGCCGAGCGTCATGCGATCAAAGTCGACTTGGATAATCGGCTTCTTGGGCGTTATACCCGTATGGTTGGAGAAGGACGAACCAAAGGCCAGGATCAAGTCGCACTCATTCATAAACCAGCTGGCTACGGGTGTACCCGAACGTCCCAGCACACCGGCAGCCAGCGGATGGCTATCCGGAATCTGGCCTTTTGCTTTGAATGTGGTCAATACTGGGGCATCAAGCTGTTCAGCAAGGGCAACAACCTCTTCCATTCCTTCCAGGGCACCGTAGCCGACGATGATAATCGGTCTACTCGCATTCCCTATCCGATCGATAATCTCCGTCACCAAACTGGTATCCGGCTCAATTCTCGAACTGCCGATCCGGCCATCAGGCCCACCCGGTGAGGCGTTATCATCAGCCGGTAGAGTCTGTACATCGTCAGGGAATATAAGATGTGCCACATCCCTTTCCACGATGGCATTCTTGCAGGCCAGGTTCATCAGCTCAGCGTGTTTGGAAGTTTGTAAAACCGGTTGACTGAATCGAGCCACTGGCGCAAAGGCGGCTGCAAGGTCAATGTCCTGGAAAGCACCCGGACCGAACACCTGTACGTTCACCTGCCCCGTTAAAGCCAAGACCGGGGCACGATCGACTTTCGCATCCCATAATCCTGTCATCAGATTAGTAGCTCCAGGGCCAGCGATTGTCAGGCAAGCAGCGGGCTTGCCAGTGAGTTTTCCATAGCCGGAACAGGCAAACGCTGCTGCTCCCTCGTGACGCACACCGAAATAGCTCAGACGACCCTGCTTAGCCTCCATGCGCAAGGCATCGGATAGCCCGAGGTTGGAATGCCCTACAATTCCAAAAACACTGGTGACTCCCCAGTTAGTCATGGTTTGGGCCATGACATCTGTCACGGTGGTCTCATGGTCCGGCTCTGGCTCGAGACCAATGTAAATGCCATCGTCGCGAACCTCAACAGGGAACATCCGTTGGCCAGTATCCTCGTGACCGCCAGGGGGCAGTCCTGTTTTAGGGTCGAAGTCCCAACCGTGCCAGGGACAACGCAGCCAGCATTGGCCATCATTATCTATTTCGACAGAACCCTCACCCAAGGGCCCACCCTGATGGGGGCACCGGTTATCCATCGCACTAAACTCGCCCTCAATATTCGTTAGTGCCATCGAATGAGTCCCGGCCGTCACGGTTTTCACCCGGCCTGGCGGTAGTTCATCGACGCCCGCAACTCGGATCCATTCAAAATCTGGTTGGCCTTCCGCCATGATTTTATCTCCCTAAAAACTAATCAAGCATTTGCTTCCGGCCAGCGACCAGCAACTGGTTCCACAAATCAGCCAAAGCAGTATGCGGATCCGCGTGCTCGAGCAGGTCGCGATATCGCAGCACAGCGCCATTGAATCCCTCTGTATGCCAGTAGGCCTTGTGAGGTAAAACCATGTCTGCAAAACCATCGGGCTTTGGATAGGCGGTAATGTAGAAGTAAGGTTCCGGAATGCCGCCATCGCCAAAACTGAAACCAAAGTTCATCTGCTTGTCGGAATATTCCTCATCAGCGGGGTCCTGACCAGGAATCTTTTCGCCTCCCAACCACATCATGGCCATATCAAAATGTCCCGGCCAAAGATTAATCGGGCTGGTCTCTTCGGGGATGCTGGCTTGGAAATTACTGAAGGCAGCAGATAGCTCGCGCCAGGTTTGAGCAAAACGCGCTGTGATCTCTGCTGAATAGGCATCTCGGACAGCACCATCTGGCGCATCATGTCCATCAGCAGCTTGATCGGGTGCAAACTGCGGCGGCACTCCGCCGGACAACAAAAACTCCTTCAGGGACGCGGCCAGTGCTTCAGCGGATTACTGACCCAATTGTTCACTGTACTGCTTCCCTCCGGCAATCGTAGCATCCACGCGGTTGGCTGCCAGATTGAGCTCTAGCTCGAAATGCACGTCACCGGCATGAACGATATCTGTGGTTACTCCACCCAGCGAGGGCCTAAGACTTAGCTGCCACCAGTGTTTACGCCGTGGTCGACATGAGGCAGTCCAGCCACCGAGCACGCTGGCATACGCATGGCAGGCCTCTCTGGTATCCACCAAATCGGTGTCGTCGAGCTTGGGAAAATTGTGATTTGCCATGGCCAATCATTCTCCGTAATGAGGGGCTACTCCCCCATAAGCGATACCCGTCAACTGAGCCATATCAGTTTTATAAGTAGTCAAATCTTCAATAGAAAAATCACTCAGGTGGCGGTGACCCGCAGCCCTAGCCAGCACCTGCATGAGGTGTACCGCAGACTCAAAGTACTTGGTCAAGCGCTCTGCTGCCTGATCGATTGGTAACCTCGCGCGCAGATGTGGCTGCTGGGTGGCGATTCCGACTGGGCAATTGTTGGTGTGGCAGGCTCGCATTCCCAGGCAACCGATAGCCTGAATGGCCGCATTTGAAACTGCGATTCCATCAGCACCCATTGCCAAGGCCTTAGCAAAATCAGCTGGACGCCGCAGGCCGCCAGTTATAATCAGGGTCACGTCGCTGGCACCGGAACCGTCGAGATGACGCCTGGCCCTGGCCAACGCAGGAATAGTGGGCACTGAGATGTTGTGTTTAAACACCACTGGCGCCGCGCCAGTTCCGCCGCCCCGACCGTCGAGGATGATGTAGTCAACACCCACTTCCAGAGCTGCATCGATATCTTTTTCAATATGCTGAGCGGACAGTTTGAAACCAACGGGTATGCCACCCGTGTTCTCCCTAACCTCTTCAGCAAAATCCTTGAACTGGCTGAGGCTCGTCCATTCCGGGAAGCGCGCTGGAGAGATCGCTGCTTCGCCCTCAGCAAGACCACGCACATCGGCGATCTTTCCTTTTACCTTGTCTCCCGGCAGATGACCTCCAGTACCTGTTTTGGCACCCTGCCCGCCTTTGAAGTGGAAGGCTTGGGTTTTCTGCACCTTGTCCCAGGAGAACCCGAATCTGGCCGAGGCGAGCTCATAGAAGTAGCGAGAATTGGCAGCCTGCTCCTCAGGCAGCATGCCGCCCTCCCCTGAACAAATGCCTGTGCCGGCGGTCTCTGCGCCTTTAGCCAGCGCTACCTTAGCTTCCTCGGAAAGGGCGCCAAAGCTCATATCAGAAACAAATATCGGAATATCGAGATGCAGCGGCTTCTTGGCTCGCGGACCGATTACAATATTCGTTCCTACCTCTTCGTCGTCCAGCAGCGGGACTTTGTGTAACTGGGCAACCACGAACTGAATGTCTTCCCATTTGGGCAGTAGTTCACGGGATACACCCATGGCCTCAGCAGGACCATGATGCCCTACCTTGCTCAAGCCATCAGTAGCCAACAGGCGTATGTAACCTACGTCTGGCTCGTCAACCGTACCAGTAAAGTCCTGATAGGTGCCCTGATACTCATCACGCTTATATGGCTGAGGGTGAGTCTCCGCCCAGGCGGCAACTTCCTCCTCATCCACCAACACCTCGTCTCCCTCGATAGTGGCCGTGAAGCGCTGTAGAGCTTCTTCGTTATGGTATTCACTGACACCGGTATCAAGCCGGTAATCCCAGCCGTGCAGGCCACAAATAAGGTTAGGACCATCAACTCGGCCATCGGCTAGTAAGGCGCCCCGATGATGACAGCGCCCATAAAACACTCTCACTTCATCATCAAGGCGGACAACCGCCAAGTCCACACCAGCCACCAATGCATAGGCGGGCTCACGATCCTTGAGTTGACTCCACTGAGCCACTGCCAGTTTATTCATACATATGATCCATTATTCTGAGCTAAGGTATGCGAAAATCAGGCAAGCTTTCTGCCATCAACAAACTTTTAGTATAGACACGTAATCTCACAACAAGGCCACCGCACTCAGCAAGAGCAATATCAGCACATAGCCCAAGGGGAACACTTTGCGACAAGCATAGTCGAGCCGATCTCCCTCCTCCGCCCTGCCCATTCTGTCTAAATAGCCCACACGTAGATTGATGATCACCGTCAAACTCATAATGCAGAAACTGACTAGGAGGAAGCCATCGTTCATAAGTGTTGCGTAGCTGATTCGCGGCAAAATCTCACTCAATATCACCTGATAAGTCACCGCAGTTAGAATCCCGATAAAGGAGACACTTAATCTATCTCCCAGAGATGACTTGTCCATCCAGAATACAGACCATGACAACATCACAATTATGATGAGTGGTAGCGTTACCAAGCGCATAACAAAAAATGAATTGCGCTGGACTTCTATTCCTAGTGTGAATGTAGAGGTGCTGGCGTCAGGACCCAGTAACGGCGTACGTCGAGCGCCTATTGACGAAGTGACATTGTTGAGCTCCCACTGGGGCAGCTTGATGGCCTGATTGGTTAGCAATTCACGTCGCTGATGTCCTCCTTCAAGCACCAGTTGAATTTCCTTCTCATCAAAACCCAGCACGTGAAAGACGGCATCAAGATTCTGTCGATCAACCGGGTAGCGACGCAGGTCAAGGTCGACCTTGGCGACGGAATTGACCGTTTCATACAGGCTCAACCAGCCGTCAGGGCTAACCCTCAGGAGTACGCCCCGGCGTGCAGATAAACCCGACTCATTAATCAAAACCATCTGCGGGAACCAGCCCACAAAAACCTCGTTAAACTGATATACACCCTGGTAGATTTTCTCTGATACTCCTTCCTGCTCAGGATCAAACCTCTGGCGCGGGTCGTACCAGGTCATCTTGAGCACTCCTGTAAACTCGAAAGTTTCTGCGTCGTCATCGATGTGATCGATTTCTCGCAGGTCAAAACTTACGATCACCTCTACCGGGCCTTCTGAAGGAGGTAGTCCTCCCAGCGCCCCACTGGAAAATGCAGCATTGGAAAAGAAAAGACCTACCAGAAGTAGCAATAGTCCCCTCAACGAAAACGTTGTCACAGCATCAGTCCCGTGCCGGAGACAACGGCTTGAGATCATCGAGAATCCAGGGCATGAGCTCCGCAACCGTTGGATGCGTTAAAACCGCTCGGCGAAAAAGCTTGTAGGACTGGCCTGTATACATAAAAGGAGTAAACATGTTGATTACTTCGTCACCACCAACACCCAGAATAGTCGCCCCGAGAAATTGTTCGGTATCGGCATCTACTAGGATCTTGGCCAGGCCCGCTGTTTCATCTTTTTCACGAGCACGAGAAATTCGTGACATGGCTCGCGTAGCCATAAGCACGTTGCGCCCACTCTCACGGGCTTCTTTCTCACCCATACCAACTCGCCCAAGCGGTGGATCTATAAACATGGCGTAGGTGGTAATTCGATCAGATAGTTTGCGGGCTTCATCATCGCTCACCGTCTGATCGTAATGATCCCAGAAAATCTCTCCATCATTAACAGACGTATGCGTAAACGCTGCCTCACCATTCACATCACCGACGGCATAAATGTGCGGGACATTAGTTTGCATGGTCTCGTTGACTGGAATAAAGCCACGTTTGTTGACCTCAACTCCCGCTGCCTCAAGTTCGAGCTGTTCGGTGTTAGGCACGCGCCCGGTAGCAACCAGGAGGTGACTACCTCTGACCCCCAGAGCATTGCCAGCCTGAGTTACATTGACTTCAAAGTTATCGCTACCATCAGCTTCATCCAGGGCGGTAACACTCTCTACGTCAATATCGAACTTTATCTCTATGCCTTCATTGACGAGCACATCCCTGGCGATGACCGCAATATCTTGATCCTCACGAGGCATAAGCTGTCCGCCACGAGCCAGAATGGTCACTTCACTGCCAAGACGCCGAAAAACCTGAGCAAATTCAAGGCTGATATAGCTGCCACCAATGATTACCAAGTGTCGGGGCAGTTCTTTCAGCTCTAGTAACCGCACATTATCGAGCCACTCCACCGTTTCAAGCCCCGGTATCGGTGGCGTACGAGGCCTGGCTCCCGTATGGATAACAATTGTCTCAGCGGACAATGCAGTGTCACCCACGGTTACGGTATGAGCATCGCGGAACTTCCCATAACCCCGATAGACATCAACACCCGGCAGTCTGGCGATACCTTGCTCAAGGCCATTACTGCCGCCGTCGCGAATATCGTTCTGGCGCTGCATCACCCGGTCAAAATTAATACTGAAATCTTCAATTTCAACGCCGAAATCCGAGCCTCGCCTAGCCATATGTGCGGCGCGTGCGCTAGCAACCATAGTCTTTGTTGGGGTACAGCCATAATTGACACAGGAACCGCCAAAACGGCCGGCCTCCACCACAGCAACTGTCTTGCCAGCTCTGGCTAGGCGCGGCAGAACCGTTCCGCTGGCTTGCCCAGTTCCGATCCAGATGACATCGTAATGTTTCACTTTATTCTCCCCCTAATATGGCCGTTAAAGTGCCTTAACTGATGCGGCCAGTATCACCCTGAATATGGTGCAGCGATGTGTGTGATTGTTGTCAGAATGTGTGCTGGAGCCTTAGCAGAACTTTGGTCAGGCTTAAAACCAGCAGCACGAATTATTATCTAGTCAACGACCGTCACACCACGCCAGAACGCGACATGATCCCGGATTTCTTTAGCAGCATCCTTTGGCTCGGGGTAGAACCAAGCGGCATCAGCATTGGTCTCACCATCCACCGATAAAGAATAGTAGCTGGCTGTTCCTTTCCAAGGACAAACTGATTGAGTGTCACTGGACACAATGTACTCTGAATTGATGGCGTCGGGGGGGGAAGTAGTGGTTGCCTTCAACTATTACGGTATCGGCTGATTCGGCTATCACTGTGCCATTCCATATCGCTTTCATTAAAAGTAGGTCCTCATTGGTTGCGCGCTGCCCAACACATAAGTCTAGTAAAATTGCAGAGAATCGCCCGAGCTGACTAATCTCTGTACAACTTCACTAACTGATCCCATAAAGCCCAGTAACCTCTTGATTTGATGGTGACCACCTGTAAGATTTGCTAGCGCAGTTAGCTATTGCCGGATTACCTCTTGTCATGGAGACGACATCATTTCTACAACACAAAGTGCGACAGCCAAGCGGCCCCCATCAGACATCGAACGACCAAGCAGAGACAATGATTTAACTTACTCCCTGATTCAGGAAATCCGCAAAGGGCTCAATTCGACCAAGAAGCAAATTAACCCCAAGTTTTTCTATGACGAGGATGGTTCACAGCTATTTGAGGAAATAACCAGGCTTCCTGAGTACTACCCTACCCGCACCGAGATCTCACTGTTAGAGCGCTACGCTGACGATATCGCAGAAGTAGCAGGTAAAGGGAAAGTACTATTGGAGCCTGGTGCAGGAAGCTGTATCAAAGTACGCCTGCTACTTAGCGCGCTAAAACCTGCTTATTATGTCCCCGTAGATATTTCAGGAGACTTTCTATTCAAAGCGGCGAGTGAGTTGCAGTCAGAGTTTCCCACAATTCCTGTGCACCCTATTTGCGACGATATGCAGAATACCGTCTCTCTCCCCCAAGACATGGAAGCTATACCAAAGCTCATATTTTACCCAGGTTCGACAATTGGAAATTACGAACCTGACAAGGCTCTGAGTTTCCTTAAACATGTACGCAGCACTATCGGCGAAAATGGCGGCCTACTAATTGGCGTAGACCTCCAGAAAGACATAGAAATACTGCATCAAGCCTACAACGATGCTTCCGGTATTACCGCCGCTTTCAACCTCAATTGCCTGTCAAATATTAACTCGCTCATAGGGGCTAACTTTACCGTGAGCGCATTTAGGCACATCGCGTTTTACAACGAAGAGAGATGTCGCATCGAAATGCACTTGGAGAGCAAAGAAGATCAAAGTGTTGATCTGGCGGGCGAGCAAGTAACTATAGAGCGCGGAGAGAGAATTCTTACAGAATATTCTTACAAGTACACTCTCGACAGTTTCGCTAGACTGGCCGCCAAGGCCGAGCTTGCCCCCCCGAGCACAATGGGTAGATGATCAGGGTTTGTTTAGCTTGCAATACTATGCTGCTGTTTAGATAGCTGCGCTGCCAAGCACACTCTCCTCTGCTTCTTTCGATACCTGGCGCTGACAAATCGTATACAACAGCGCCTTTTTGATCAATCGTTCACTCCGGTCCGAGCCCAGGGCACTAGCCTAAGTCGATCATAGCTAATCGGATCTCCGGTAGCTTCACTAATCCCATAACTCCCACTAGCCATTCGCTCCAGCGCAGATTCTACCTCGGCAAGCGTGTGCATGAACCCTTGCATTAACGCCGCGGCGCGATCTGCTTGCTCACGCAGGCCTGCCGCTTCTACTGCATCATGAATCGAGCAGTCCTGACGCGCGGTAAGCTGAGGCTCAAGCGTCTTGATACTTTGTCTAAGCCGTTCCTGCTCTAGCGCTAATTGAGCAGCCAGCTCTTCAAACTGGCTATCGCTTAAAGGGTCCGGCGCTGGAAACGTGTCACTCTTCACTTGGGTAACCTCAGTTTCCAAGCCTTAGGCAGCCGCGCTCTGAAAGTTATCTTGAAGATACTTAGCGATGTCGCGTGATTCCGGCATCCAGTGCTCATCGCCACTGGGGTACTCAATTCTCAGTACGGGCACAGTTCCTCTACCGCGAGCTTCTACCAGCTCTCTACGATATGAAGGTTCCGTCATGATATTGCGCAGTTCCAGGTCAATACCCAGCTCATTTACATAGGCCATCACCATGGAACAAAAAGGACAGCCATCGTAGTAGTAGTAGAGGGCCATCTTTTGCCCTGGTTCAAAACTCGCACTTGCAGATTTCTTGAAAAAATTCATTGTTCATTGCCTCTCTTTAGTTAGGCTCTAGCGCCCATGCGCTGTGCCGTATGTCGTGTGACTATTGTCTCTGAGCAGGCATGAATGGTATGTGTACTAGTAGTTCTCCAATGTGTGATCTCAGGTCGAACATATAAAAATGCAGGCCGAAGCCTGCATTTTTTCACCTGATCTGTTTCTTTCAACTCATTTAGAATCTGGCTGGAACTCAGGTGGAACGTAGCTTGAGATACGTTCAGGATCGGCCTGATACGCTCGAATCAGGATAACCATTGGACCGCCTTTGGTGTACAACCAGTTTTCCCCATCCGGTGAGCTCGAAAAACGAACGATCAGTGAACCATCCTCTTCGAAGACCATATTGTTCTGGGTAAGCACATAGCCGCTGTCGTACGGATTACGATTTACATGTACATTCTCATCATGAGCTGTAACCGACCAGAATCCGATCTCGGATAGAGGCGGCATTTGGTCTGGCGCGAATGTGATTTGCCCCTCACCTTCAACAATCACCATGTAGTAGTTTGCTTCCGCTAAGGAGTTGCCCCACAGGCCAAAGTGCGCTCCAGCGGCTCGGTTGAGGTAATTACCGTCGAGGAATTCACGGGTACCAAAAACCTCAGTTGCCCCGAAATAGCCATTACCTACCTCCAGCTTAGCTACCGCACTCTGAATATCGCTATAAGCTGCATCTATATTCGCCTGAACCGCTCTGCGCTGGTCCGTACTAAATTCCACTTCGGCATTCACTCCAATCGCAGCAAATCGCTTGAACAGCTCAATTTCAGAGTCAGGAACCTCTATAAGAAGCTCATTCAAATAATCGACGAAATCAGGAGAATATGCTTTAGATTCGTCGTAGCGAGGGTAGTCCCTCGCAGATTCCGGCGCATCCACTATCTTGATCGCGTTCTGAATTTCACGTACGCGCTCATATTCCGTTTCATCTTTGATGTCTATCCGAATCACGATAATCGCATGGTCACCTTCCACTAACACAGGGGTTGCGTCCGAATCGGGCAGCTCCTGACCTTCTCGATAGAACACGAAACGTCCCCCCTCGCCCTGGTTACCCCGGGTACCCATGTAATAGAAGTTGTGTGTGAAGACATCAATCGCCTGATAGACGATGTATCGATCCTTAACTTCGGGTATCTCAACGGTTACCGGTCCGGCAGAGAAGTCTAGAAACACCCCGCCGGTCATTGAGGTCAGGTTAGGAGCTACGATCGGCATGCCTACATTGTCCATCGGCAGCCTTGAATTCATCGAAACCTCATTGGGGCGCATGTCCATGAATTCAAACATGCCGTTGATGGTCTTGACCTGCTCCATCATGGGGTAAGCGTAAATGAACGCATCATAGGCAATCGACTCTAGCGAATCACCAGAAGCGACTGAGGTATTTGTATCGCCACTGTCAGGTGCTTTGCTTCCGCAGCCAGCGAGCAATACGAGTAAAAACAGTGCAAAAACTCTTAGTAACGTCATGTTTGAAATACTCCTTTCACAATTGGCACGAACCCGAAGTAAACCTCTACGCCGTGGTCGGCACTAATGAGATATCAGTCTCCCACGATGTTAATCAGTAGGTGACCCCAAAAACGAAGCTATTCTTTCGACATTTTGGACAGAAGTATGTGTTCGTTATCGGCAGCAATGTGAGATTTTTGCTTGAGGTTGTATGATTGCTCCTCTAAAGCCGGGAACTTCACGGAAAAATTTGGAAGACGCAATCGATGAATCACCAGGAAGCTAAAGATCTACTCAGTGGCATACTCCCTAAGGAAAGCCTCAGCCTGATTAAAGTTGAAGTGTTCCGATTATCCTGGGAGGGCAAGGGCTACAACATCATCGCCGAGGAAACTGGCTATGATCATGACTACGTTCGTAAAGCCGGCTCACAATTGTGGAGCGAGCTCAGTCAAAAAACGGGGCAGTCAGTCACAAAACGCAACTTTAGACCGATACTCGAGCAAGCCTTAACGGACAACCAAAGCGAGAAAAAGTTAGAGCTGGAGTACCCTGGCGCCGCAATCTCATTCAGCTCGCCATTTTATGTAGAACGCACAGAGGAAGAAGCCAGAGCCTATCGGGAGATCACGCGGCCGGGATCTATCCTCCGCATCAAGGGCCCACGCAAAATGGGTAAATCCTCATTGATGCTGCGCATTGTTGACCAGGCTGATAGCGAAGGATATCAGGTCGCCAACATAGACCTTAGCCAAGCCGACCAAGCCATTATTGGCGATCTCGACAAACTACTGCGCTGGATTTGCCTAAACATCTGCCAACAGCTGAACATCGAAGCCAGATTGGACGACTACTGGAATGAACTGATTGGCAGCAAGCTTAGTTGCAGCCAGTTTTTGCAGCAATACATTCTTGAACAATCGGACCAACCGCTGGTTCTGGTTATCAACGAACTCAACAGGGTTTTCGATCATGAGGACGTGAGTCGGGATTTTCTGCCTTTGCTGCGCTCATGGCATGAAGAAAGCAAACACAACGAAACCATGCAGAAACTCCGGCAGGTACTTATTTACTCAACCGAAGTCTATGTTCAGCTGGACATAAATCTATCACCGTTCAATGTTGGCTTGCCGATCGAGCTGAAGCCATTTGATGGAGAGCAGCTGGTGTATCTGGCCAGCGTCTATGGCTTTGGCTGGCGCGACGACGGCACTGCTGCAAGTCCCATAAGCATGCTTGCTCGAACCATTGGGGGACATCCGTATCTCTGCCAATTGGCGCTATATGATCTGGCGAGTGCTTCAGCCCTAATTGAGAGCCCCTCAGAAGCACTGCAAGCACTTTTGTCCGATGCCGCAAAGCCTGGCGGCCTATTCAGTGAATTCCTGCAACAGTTGGCGCAAGACTTCAGTGTTAACGAAGCAGCTCAGCTCGGATTTACTAAGCTTCAGAGTAACGACAGCGACTCACTGAGCAGGCTTGAGATCTACCAATTGGAGCGTTTGGGACTAGTAGACATTCAGGACGGCGTGCCAGTCGCCTCTAACCGTCTTCTCGCGGACTATTTGCAGCAGCAGGTGCTGTAGTTATGGAAGGCGCCGGCAACCAGTTTCAGATTGGCGGGAGTATTTCCGAAAATACGTCAATCTATGTCTGGCGGCAGGCTGACCACCAAATTTTCGAGGCCTTAAAAAACTCTGAACTCTGTTATGTCCTGAATTCCAGGCAAATGGGGAAATCATCCCTACTGCTCAATGCTAAAAACCGCCTTCAAAAGGACGGTTATGTGTGCTGCTTCATTGACCTGAGCCGTATTGGCAGCGTAGAGGTCAGCCCGGAGCAATGGTACGCTGGCATTTGCTCAGAGTTATGGCGTGGATTCAAGCTTGGAGACACTGCCGACATGTTGGATTGGTGGCATTCCCTCGGTGATCTCCCACCGGCTCAAAAGCTACTCAAGCTAATAAGCCAACATTTGATCGAGCATTATCCCTCACGCGAACTCATTATTTTTTTGATGAGGTTGATTCTGTACTCAGCCTGCCCTTCGCAGCGGATGACTTTTTTTCCATAGTCAGAGCCTGCTACAACGAGCGAGCAGATGATCCCCGACTGCGGAAAGTCGGTTTTGCTTTCTTTGGTGTAGCTTTACCTTCTGATCTCGTTAGCGATAACCAACGCTCTCCCTTCAATATTGGAAGATCTATTCCACTAGAAGGCTTCACAGCCGAGGAAGCGAAGCCACTCGCAGCAGGGCTCACGGGCGGCCCTTTTGTTGCAGATGAGCTTTTGGCAGCCGCACTAGACTGGACTATGGGTCAGCCTTTCCTTACTCAGAAGGTGTGCCAACTTCTTGTCGACAATCTGCATAGCACCACAGATCAGTCGGCGGCAGAGTGGGTTTCGGATCTAGTTCAATCTCGGATCATTGACAACTGGGAGAACCACGATAATCCAGAGCACCTGCGCACGATACGTGATCGCATGTTATTAGACGAGCTGTACAGCACCATCAATCTCGCAAGCTATGGGCAATTATTAGCCAGTGAGGGCGAAGCGCTACCTGTAAACGAAGTAGATGGCTTTAGTCGTTTATACCTAACAGGCATGATTGCCTCTCACAATGGCAAAGTCAGTCTGAGGACGCGCATTTATCGATACGTATTCAACGAGCGATGGCTGCAAACTCAACTAGACACTCGGCGGCCCTATGCAGAGAAGTTACGCCTTTGGTTGAAGGACCCATCTGAAGTGAATTTGCTTCGCGCCGGTGAACTGGAATCAGCTCAACTCTGGAGCAAAGGACGCCACCTTCCAGAAGAAGACCAACGCTTTCTTAATGCTTGCCAGGCTCTGGCGCAACGAGAAGTGCAGGATTGGAACATCAGGCTACAGACAGAGATCGAGCAACGGAAAGCTGCCGAATCGGAACTTCAGAACGCCTTACTCCAGTTAGAAGAAGCTAAACATCTTACAGAGCAGGCCAGCAAAGCCAAGACGGATTTTCTAGCTCGAGTCAGCCTGGAAGTTCGCTCACCCCTGAATAGTCTCTCTGGACTGAGTCATTTGGCGCTACAAAGGGACAGTGACAATATAAATCGGGACTATTTGCAGAAGATTCATCACACATCGCTGTATATGTTGGGCGTGGTGAATGACATGGTTGATATTGCCAAGTTGGAGCGCGGCGAACTGACGCTAAGTAACGAAACATTTGTTTTAGATGACGTTCTTAACAATATCATCGATATCACCAGTAAACAGATACGCGATCAGTCCCTTGAACTGAATTTGGCACTTCCCGAAACAGCGCTCCCAGCGTTGATTGGCGACCCAATGCGCCTGCAACAAATCCTGGCAAATCTGCTTATAAATGCCATAGAACATACGCGCAAAGGTTCGATTACGCTGCAAATTGTATGCCTCGGTGCTGATGAAAAAACGATAGAGCTAGAGTTCCGAATAATCGATACGGGCGAAGGTTTTTCCGAGTCGAAGACAGAAGGGTCTGTAGATAAAAGTGACGATTCAATCCTAAAACCCGGGCTAAGCCTAAGCCTATGCTGCGAACTCGCTGCACTCATGAATAGCGCTCTTTATGCCGCCAGCGAGACAAACCAGGGCGCCACCTTCTATTTCAATGCCAGTTTTGAAATCGCCGATATAGCCAAGACCAGCGGCCCAGCCTTAAGAGTAGGTCTATACACATCCGATGCTGAGTCAAAAGAACTTACAGATATAATCAAGATACTTGGTCATCAGCCATTTGAGGTCGAGCGAGAGGTTCTCTACCAGGGTTTGCAGGCCGGGCAGTTCGACAGACTGGTACTCTCTCTCTCGAATTTTGCGAGAAGCGATGACTTTCAAAAAGTGCTGGAAAGCAATCCAAGCATGCCAGTCCATCCACTTTATAGCTCTGGACTGGCCGCGCCACATTGGTTATCCGGATTGGAGCTGGAAGCACCTATTCAGGTTCCGATCACCCCTACCCGCCTGCAAACTGCTCTTCATCGTCAAACTATGCAAAGCACCGAAGCGTCGGACCAGCTCACTCTGGCCGGCGAAAAGCGCATTCTGGTAGCTGAAGACAACGAAATAAACCAGCAGATAATACGGGAGCTGTTAGAGCAGCAGAATATTCACGTTACGGTAGTGAATAACGGCCGTTCCGCATTGAATGCACTTGTGAGCGAACATTTCGACCTTATCTTGATGGATATTGAGATGCCAGTGATGGATGGCTTGGAAGCCATCGCACAAATTCGTTCCGCCAACAGTAACTTGGGCACAGATCATGCTGAAGAGTTACCTGTAATTGCCATGACAGCACATGCCCTGGTGGGGGATCGTGAACGTTTTATTGCCGCCGGCATGAATGATCAACTTGCCAAACCAATCAAACCCGGTGAGCTCTACAAGCTAATTATGAAGTGGTTGCCGGGCAACAAATCAAGCCTTTCTATGCCCAAGTTAAAATCTGTCATGGAGTTTAAATTGGATGGACTTAACACTGATAAAGGGCTGGAGATCTGCGGCGGAAATGAAAGGCTATACAACAAACTTCTCAAGGAGTTCTCGCGACAGTATGTTAGCCCGCCTGATCTAAAAAACCTTGCCGAGAATGACTTATCTAAGTATGTACACGAGCTTAAAGGTAGCTCTGCAAACCTGGGGCTTGAGATAATCTCGAGTCAGGCTGCAAAAATTGAGCAAGCAGTGCAAGCAGAAGAACAGGTGCGAGATAATCTAATCGAAGAACTCATCGAGACGCTTTCAAAAACTTGCCATAGCCTCCAGCAGCTTAATGTAGAAAGTGATCAGTCAAGAGTTCGAGAAAGTACCTTCTCAGATGCAGACAAGGCGACTGTGTTGATCGTTGACAAACAGCTAAGGGATCACAAGTTGGTTATTAATTCATTGCGCCAGCAGTACAGGGTTTTGGTGGCAGATACAGCCGAGAAAGCCCTTTCTGTGATTGACGCAAATCCCATGCTGGATGCGGCTGTAGTCAATATTGCACTAGACGGCGACAATGAAGGCGCTTCTCTATGTATGAAAATGATAGCGCTATCAGGGCACGAAAAACTCGACATATTGCTGATAGGTTCTGACGCACCAGGAGGTGCCGAAGAAGCCAAGAGAGCCGGTGCGAGCGGATTTCTACCAACAACATTAGAAGCTCCACTGTTCATTGAAACAGTAGAGGCATTTTTGTCGGCGGAGTCTCCATAGCCCTTTTAGTGCTGTAAAAAATAGAAGGAATCGCATCAATTTGGCTACATTGGTCGCCTACAACTAACGCATTTGCCGCAATTTTCGCTCGGTATCAGCGCAAATACAGAGATTCACAAGCTATTTGGCATAACTGATTCTCATTAGTTAGTCACAGGCACATCACACCGATCAGACTTAATAAGCCCCCTCGCTATATATGAGCTCATAGCTATGGCTGTAAATCTCGAGGATGTTCCCGAAGGGATCCTCCATGTAGATCATGCGATAGGGTTTCTCACCAGGGTAGTAGTAACGCGGCTTTTCCATACGCTTCTTGCCGCCGGCAGCGACGACTCTCTCCGCGAGTTCCTCCAGATTGGGATCCTGGACGCAGAAATGAAAGATGCCCGTTTTCCAGTATTCGAAATTGTCCTCTGGGTTCTCCTGGTTAGGGAACTGAAATATCTCAACACCGATCCGATCCCCAGTAGATAGGTGCGCAATCCTGAAACTGTCCCAACCTTCACCGAAAACATCCGTACACATTTCACCAATTGCGCTGTCGTCTTCTTCGATCTCGGTAGGCTCCATAATCAAGTACCGACCCATGACTTCTGTATAAAACTTTACCGCCTCCTCGAGGTTTGGGACGGAGATACCAATGTGGGAAAAGTTTCTAGGGTAGACATTATTCATCACTGCTTCCTCTGTAGTTCGACGAACCAAGTTGGGTTAAAGGTAGTCATTTTCAATATAAAACAAATGGTAGTGAGCAGCTGTAGCTGGTCACTACCTTTACTAAAACAGTGTCATATTGATAGCAGTTGCTCGAGATCGAATTGCTAAGTCATCCCCACGGCATACACCATGACTGATGTTCTCCCTGCCAGGGTAGCCAGGATCAGTAAGAGTCTTTTGAAGTCTAGGGCAGCATGATCTCGGCCACATTGATTCCCCTGGGCCACCATATCTCCCCTCACAAGAGCCGCATGATCGATTTAGAAGGTATCTTCCTCTAAGACTGGAAATACAGCTACTGACCTTGCTGGCCCTATTCAAGGCCCACAGCGCCACTTTATTTACCCCCCGACTACCCAATTACGATCTAGAAACGAGGGAGATGGCAGAAGGATTCCAGCAAAGGGATACTGAAGAATAGGAAATCGAACACAACTCGGGCGTCACTTCCTCATCTTTCGTGATACCTAAACCATCACGAAAATCGCCTAAGTCATTGATATCAATAGAAATGCGGGGGTAGAAGGACTCGAACCCTCGACCCACGGCTTAGAAGGCCGTTGCTCTATCCAGCTGAGCTATACCCCCAAAAAAGGACGGAGCACTTTACCAGCTATGCCACTTATGCACCACAGGCTAGTAATCATAAGACCCCTCGACCGTCCGCTTAGGAGGCGGATGCTCTATCCAATTGAGCTACGAGCGCGTGGAACGATATTAAACCACACTATTGGCGGATGCTCCTTGCAGCCTGGGGGCTGCAAGCCCTGCCCTCGCTAATTCAACAGCGGGTCGCAAAGCAGGCTTTGCTCGTATCCGCTGTGGGTTCGGTCGCAGATTGCTGTCCAATCTGCCCAGCTGAGCTACGAGCGCGGATTGGGATATTTAAACATAATCTGAACGATCAATATCTAAATACCACTTGGGCTATCGCCTGAAATAATGGGGTGGCCGAGGGGTCTCGAACCCCCCACCTCCGGAGCCACAATCCGGTGCTCTACCTGATGAGCTACGGCCACCACTGAGGTGAACTGGTTGGTGAAAAGAAATGGTCGGGGTAGAGAGATTCGAACTCCCGACATCCTGCTCCCAAAGCAGGCGCGCTACCAGACTGCGCTATACCCCGACATATCCCGAGCAACCAGTTTTCAGGAGCGCGCATCATACCCGCGGTACATGGGAGCGTCAACGAGAATTAGGCCGCAAACTTTTACCGGGCGACGAGACCGTGCGATAATCCTCGCCTTCGTATATAGACACTCTTGGGAGACTCCGTGACAATGGCGGCACTGGTACTGGATGGCAAGGCCCTGGCGGCCCAGACTGAGGAAGAATTACTCCAACGGGTAGAGGCTCTGAAAGAGAAATCCGGCGGTAAAACGCCCATTCTCGCCACCATTCTCGTCGGCGACGACCCTGCTTCTGCAACCTACGTCAAAATGAAAGGCAATGCATGTCGCCGCGTCGGTATGGACTCGCTGGCGGTCGAAATGCCCTCTTCCACCAGCACCGAAGAGCTTTTGGCCAAGATCGATGAGCTCAACGGCAACCCGGATGTGCATGGCATTTTGCTACAACATCCTGTGCCAGAGCAGATTGATGAACGTGCCAGCTTCGATGCGATTGCGCTGGGGAAAGATGTCGACGGTGTCACCTGTCTTGGCTTCGGTCGCATGGCCATGGGTGAAGAGGCCTACGGTTGTGCCACACCACAGGGCATCATGCGTACCCTTGAGCATTACGATATCGATATCGAAGGTAAGCACGCTGTCGTCGTCGGACGCTCACCCATTCTCGGAAAACCTATGGCGATGATGCTGCTGCAGAAAAACGCCACGGTCACCATCTGCCACTCGCGCACCCAGAACCTTCCTGAGCTGGTGAAACAGGCCGATATACTGGTCGGGGCTGTTGGCAAACCCGAGTTTATCAAGGGCGATTGGATCAAGGATGGTGCGGTAGTAGTGGACGCGGGCTATCACCCCGGCGGTGTCGGCGATATTGAGTTGTCAGCTATCACTGAGCGCGCAAGCGCCTACACACCTGTACCGGGCGGCGTTGGCCCGATGACTATCAATACCCTGATTTACCAGAGTGTGGAATCCGGAGAAAAGAGTCTGGGTTAAAAAAAGGCTAGCTGTCGCGGCGCCAGCTGGTCCCCTCGCGGGAATCCTCCAACACCACGCCCTGCGCCGCCAATTCTTCACGAATTTGATCGGCCAGTGCATAGTCTTTATCAAGCTTGGCCTGCTGGCGACGGGCAATCTCAGTTTCTATGTCTTCGGCACTGATTGCATCTGCGCTACCCGCCTGAAACCAGGCCTCGGGATCCTGTTGCAAAATACCCAGCAAGTCGGCGGCAGCCATTAAACGCCCCTTCAGTGCAGCTTTCTCCCCGTCACCGGCCTTATTCAAAGCCTTGGCCAGCGCGTGCATCTCTGCAATGGCAACCGGCGTGTTCAAGTCGTCATTGAGTGCGCTATAGAAAGCCTCATCAGCCAGGACGACTTCCATATCCACCTCAACGTCCTGCACATCCCTTAAGGCACCATAAAGGCCGTCCAGCGCTGACTTTGATTGATCCAGCAGGTCCGCTGAAAAGTTTAATGCGGTGCGGTAGTGCCCCGACAACAAAGCAAAACGCAGAACCTCACCGGGATACTGTTCCAGCAGATCACGCACCATGCGAAAGTTGCCCAGCGACTTGGACATCTTCTCGCCATCGATATCCAGGTAGGCGTTATGCATCCAGTACTTCACATAGGCCTCGCCGTGTGCGCACTTGCTCTGGGCCAGCTCATTTTCGTGATGCGGGAACACCAGGTCCTGCCCACCACCGTGCACATCAATGGTATTGCCCAGGTGAGCATGAATCATGGCAGAACATTCGAGATGCCAGCCGGGTCGACCAAAACCCCAGGGGCTGTCCCAGCCCGGATCGCCGTTTTCTGAAGGCTTCCACAGCACAAAATCACCGGGGTGACGCTTGTAGTCCGCTACCTCTACTCGGGCGCCTGCCAGCATATCTTCAAGCTTGCGATGGCTCAGTTTGCCGTAGTCGTCCATCGACTCTACGGCAAACAACACATGGCCCTGTGACGCGTAGGCATGCCCCTTTTCGATGAGTGTGTGCACCAATTCGATCATTTCTGCCATATGGTGTGTTGCATGGGGTTCAATCGACGGTGGCAGCACATTCAGGCCCGCCATGTCCTCCCGATACTTCTGGGTGAACTCAGCCGTAAAATCAGTCATATCGCGACCGTTCTCGCGGATAGACGCTATGATCTTGTCATCGATATCGGTGATATTGCGGGCGTACACAACCTCGTCATAGTGTGTCTGCAACAGGCGGAAAAACACATCAAACACAACCGCAGGCCGGGCATTCCCGATATGCGCCAGGTTATAAACCGTGGGACCACAGACATACATGGTGACCCGGTTAGGATCCTGCGGAACGAAGTCTTCCTTGGCACCGCTGAGGGTGTTGTATACCTGCAGGGCCATTAGCTTCCTCCGCCCCAGGTGTCACGCAGGCCAATCGTTCGATTGAAGACCAGGTGCTCGCTGCTGTGATCGAAGCGATCGGCCACAAAATAGCCTTCCCGTTCAAATTGGAAGTTCTGTTCCGGCGCGGCATTGGCTAGTCCTGGCTCTACAACAGCATCCTTCACAATGCTCAGCGACTCAGGGTTCAGATATCCCATGAAGTCTTCGCCTCCACGATCGGGCGCCTCGTGGTTAAAGAGGCGGTCATAGAGACGAACTTCAGCGCGCAGGGCACTGTGTGCGGCCACCCACTGGATCACACCCTTGGGCTTAACGCCGTCTTCAGGATCGTTTCCTACGGTATTCTCAATCACAGTACACAAAACCTCAGTAATTGCGCCCTGCTCGTCCTTCAACACACCGGTGGCCTCAATCACATAAGCATTGCGTAACCGCACACGCTTACCAATCACAAGCCGCTTGAACTTCTTATTTGCCTCTTCGCGGAAATCATCTGCATCGATATAGATTTCACGCCCAAAGGGCAGCTCGCGCTGACCCAGATCATTCCTGCTCGGATGTCCAGGTGCCACCATGGTTTCAAATTGGTCTGCCGGATAATTTTCCAGCACCAGTTTCAGGGGCTTTAATACGCACATGGCGCGAGGCGCATTTTCATTGAGATCGTCTCGAATGGCGTGCTCCAGCATCGCCACATCAACAACGCCGTCACCACGGGTGGTGCCGACCATGTCGCAGAACCTGCGCAACGCAGCCGGTGTATAGCCTGCACGCCGCATACCCGACACCGTGGGCATACGCGGGTCGTCCCAACCGGCCACAACGCTATCATCCACCAGTTGCTTGAGCTTGCGCTTGCTGGTCACCGTGTAGCTGGTATTGAGGCGGCCAAACTCGTACTGCACAGGCTGTGCCTGCACCGGAAGATTCTCGAGAAACCAGTTGTAGAGCGGTTTGTGATCTTCAAATTCCAGCGTGCATATAGAGTGGGAAATACCTTCGATGGCATCTTCCTGGCCGTGGGCGAAGTCATAGGTCGGATAAATGCACCAGTCGGTACCCGTCTGGTGATGGGCCACCTTCCTGATTCTGTACAAGATCGGGTCACGCATATTCATATTGGGGGAAGCCATATCTATGCGAGCCCGCAACACCCGGCTTCCCTCATCAAACTCGCCTGCCTTCATGCCGGCCAGCAACTGAAGATTTTCTTCAACACTGCGGCTCCTGAAGGGCGAGTCTTTTCCAGCCTCCGTCAGGGTGCCGCGATATTCCCGGGCTTCATCAGGAGACAGGTCGCACACGTAGGCCAAACCCTGCTCTACCAGGTGAATCGCCCAGTCATACAGCTGCTGGAAGTAGCTGGAGGCAAATCGCACCTCGCCGTCCCACTGGTAACCCAGCCAACGAATGTCTTCCTGGATGGAATCGATATACTCCTGCTCTTCCTTTGCCGGGTTGGTATCGTCGAACCTCAGGTTGCAACGCCCACCAAACTCTTCGGCAAGGCCAAAATTCACACTAATGGATTTGGCATGACCGATATGCAAGTACCCGTTGGGCTCTGGCGGAAATCGCGTCACCACTTCTTTGACGCGACCAGCGGCCAGGTCATCGCGAATAATTTGTTGCAGGAAATTGCTGCTTGCTACTGTTTCAGACATCGATTGTATGGGCCCGGTAACGAGGGCGCGTATTATAGGGGACAAATGATTTCACTGCATTGGCAAAAGTCCGTATCATGACAGCCCTTTGGGCGCTGCAGGCAGCGCCGGCACTCATTACAAGGAAGCTCAAATGATCATCATGCACACCACCTTCGGTGACATCACCATCGAACTGGACCACGAAAAAGCCCCCAAGACAGCTGCAAATTTTGAAGCCTACGTCCGCGACGGCTTCTACAACGGCACAGTTTTTCATCGCGTCATCGACAACTTCATGATTCAGGGTGGTGGTTTTGAGGTGGGCATGAGCCAGAAAGAGACCGGCAGCCCGATCGAGAACGAGGCTGACAATGGCTTTAAGAATGACAATGGCACCATTGCCATGGCTCGCACCATGGACCCCCACTCCGCCACTGCGCAGTTCTTCATCAACGTCAAAGACAATGACTTTCTCAACCATACGGCACCCACCAGCCAGGGCTGGGGCTATGCCGTCTTCGGAAAGGTCACCGATGGCATGGATGTCGTAGAGAAGATCAAATCAGTCGCTACCACCAGCATGGCTGGCCACCAGGATGTGCCCGCCGAAGATGTGGTGATCGAGAGTGTTGAGATTGCAGAGGGCTAATCCACTCTTAAGCCGCCTGCCGGGGCGGTATCCCCGCGTGAAAGCGGAACTCTGTATCCTCTGATTCAATCAAGCCCCGTTCAAGGGGCAGAAAAACTGCCAGTCGCTGCTCTATTTCAGCAGCGCTGGCAAGGTTCTCTGCCAGCCTCAGATAGTCCTTGAAATGCCTGGCTTCCGATTTCAAAAGCGACAGGTAAAAATCGGCCAGCTCTTTATCGAGATGCGGAGCCAGGGCGGCAAAGCGTTCACAGGAGCGCGCCTCAATAATCGCACCCACAATCAGGGTATCCACCAGTCGTCCCGGCTCATTATTGCGTACAGACTTGCGTAACTCGCCTGCGTAGCGTGCTGCGCCTAACTGTGTGTAGGTGATCTCGCGCTTCTTCATGATCGCAATCACTTGTTCGAAGTGGCGCAATTCCTCACGTGCCAGCCGAGAGAGCTTATGCAGCAGCTGGTCGTGCTCCACGTACCGGTAAAGCAGGTTCAACGCCGTCGATGCTGCCTTTTTCTCACAATTAGCGTGGTCGATCAGCATGACCGGCTGATTCGCCAGCGCCCAGTCAATCCAGGCATCGGGCGTCCTGCAGGGCAGAAATGCCGATAATTCAGTCAGGTCCTGTTTCATGAGTTAGGCTGTTTCGGGCGCCTGCAGGTAGCGTTCGTAATAGGCATCGGAGAGGATAAAGTACTCTTCGTCGATCACCAGCCTTAGCTTCTCCAGCGGCATGTCCCTGTATTGTGCATCTATCAGCAAGCCATAGTGCTCGGGCGAAACGATTTGACTGGCGCCCGCTTTCAGCAGGCAGTAGGCCCAGCAATAAGGGTCGCGATGGGCGGGATATGTGATTTGTTGGGCCTGCAGCTGACTTTCCAGTAGGGCGGCATCCAGAACCTGCAGCTTGTTTTGCACACAGCGACTAAGGAACTCGGCCAGGCGCCGTTCTATCAGCAGTTTTTGTTCGTTGCTATAGCCGTTCCAGTGAATGACCTCATGAGCGAAGCGCTTACAGCCCCGACAGACCCGATCGCCGATACCCGTCGAGCAAACGCCGATACAGGGGGTTTTTACAAGCATGTCACTCATTATGAGCAGTCTAAAAGATCACGGGATTGAATGCACGAGCTGCGCCGTCCATAGCTCGACTTTCGGAGCCCGAGTCACTTACCGGGGTTAAAAGAGCGGACCTGGCGGCGCAGCAGTGACAAGGCTTGCTGATCGCCTACTTCGCGGTAACTAAGGGCATCGTAGATGCCGGTAATAGACTGGCACTCAACAGCCAACTCAGGCCTGGCCATCGCCACCCGTTGCGCATAATCCCCGGGCGCCTCGGAGCGTTCGCGCGGCAATCCCACTCGCGCAAGTTTCCTGCAGAACTGCAGATACATTTCACTGGCTGCATCGAGACGTTGCCCACGCCCACTGCGCATCAACAAAAAGCCCACCGGCAACAGAATGACGAGCCAGGTACCAATCAGTGCGATCGCTATACGACTTATATTCACCTCGCCTAGCAGGCCTTCCAGCAGACTAAACTGCTCGCTGCTGTCGTATTCCAGAACAAGCTTCTG
Source organism: Halieaceae bacterium (assembly GCA_963921335.3). Lineage (GTDB taxonomy): Bacteria > Pseudomonadota > Gammaproteobacteria > Pseudomonadales > Halieaceae > CAWUFC02. Next base: position 254,605 of record CAWUFC020000002.1, read on the forward strand.
CCAGCTGTAGTTCAGCGCATCTAGTCTTAATCTCAACACATTCAGCCAAGCCACATCGCGATAGCGCAACGGTGAAAAGGGCGAACCCTCCAAAAAAACTTCCCTCTTCCTGCAGTGCGCGCTCCAAGCCCCACTCGATGCGATCCGGGGCAACTACTGCAGTGGGATCAACCCTGACCCAGCCGCGCCCCTCAATCCAGACTTCTGTCCACGCATGGGCGTCAAACTGATGCACGATCACTGTGCCGTTTACCGGGTTGATTTCTCCCCCCTGATAGCCGGCGACCACACGCGCAGGCACGCCAGCAGCGCGCATCAAATAGGTAAATGCTGCGGCGTAATGCTCGCAAAAACCCCTTTTGGAATTAAACAGAAATTCGTCCATAGGATTTTCTTCGAGCAATGCCGGCCTCAATGTATAGAAATAGCCATCACTACGAAACATCTGCAGGACTTTTTGCACAAAAGTCCAATGATCGCCGCCGCTATCAGCAAGGTAACGTTCTGCTAAAGCACGAGTCCTTGGATTACCTGACTCAGGGAGTATAGTTTCCACGTCCCTTCGCCATTGAGAAATATCTAGTTCCAGCGGTTGTTGAAACCAGGACCGAGCCTTATACGCCCGCTGGTCCTCTATGGGGTTTGGTGAATACAGGCGAAAATCACTGCTCATCATAACTTTACGGTCTACGCTCTCTGAATATCTCAAAGCGTATAACCAGTTCTGCTGCGTGGGCTCCATGATCACACTATAATTGCTAACGCCGCCAGAAAGTTGTGCTGGTTTGCGTGGGCGTCTTTCATCAGCAGGAAGATCCCGCCACGTCAGACTACTCCAGACATCATCTTCGAGCTTTGAAAACACCAGTCCGCGCCAATACAGCTGCGCACGTGGTGGGACCTCGCTATCAAACTGTACACGATAAGCGACAGAATCCGACAAACTCAGTTCAGACACATCGCCAGGTGACATGAAGTCGCTCATCCCGGATTTTGCTGTGTGAGACTTTATTGGCACGCTCCAGAGCGGTCCTACTCTTGGAAAAACCAAAAACAGCACCAACATCAACGGAAACGCCTGGGCCAGCATAAGCCCCGCTCGCCTGAGCGGTGTGAAGTTGAACTGTTTGGTGTAGGGCTCGTGCAGCGCTACCAATGCCGTTGTCGTCAGTGCTATGGGTATCAGCATATACAGGGTGATATGCAGTTCCTGACTGAACAGGAACTGGGTCACGCAGACAAAATAGGCCATAAACAACAACATGTACGCGTCTCGTCGGGCCACCAGCTCTATCAGCTTTAGCGAGAACGCGGTGAGTAGCAATGCCACTGTTGGTTCTAGTCCGATGAGACTGCGATAGCTCGCAAAGACGGCGCCGAATGCACTTACGGTCAGGGCAAACTTGATCCAGCGCCCCGGTAGGGACCAACGCCCCTGATAAACCATAAACCGCCAAACTGCCGTTGCTATGTAAACCCCAAGCACCCAGATCGGAATGCGCTCTATGTGAGGCATCAACACTGCGAACTGGGTGAGAAGGATCCACACCAGCGCGTTGCGCGGTATTTGCTCCTCAATCTTCACGATCGACACCACACAATGCCAGTTGCCTGAGCACCGCCAACTTGTGGGGCTCCCCTACATCTGGCGCAATGGAAATACCGGGCAGGCGCAGGCCGTATTCCTCGTTTTTGCGATCAAACTCCAACACCCAGTAGCAAAGGTGGGACAGGCGCTGCTCCGGCGGATAACCCTCGAATAGCTGCCAGTCTAACCAGACACTGCGATCGGCGTAGGCCGTGTACTGTTTACTCTGCAGCGGCAGGCCCTTGGCCAGGCTCTTCCAGTAGGCATGCCTGGGTGAATCGCGCAGCTCGTAGTCGCGCAGGCCGTAGAAATCATCATTCCCGGGAACCGGCTGAGCGTAACCATCCGGCCGATCGGACGCTATGCCTGGCAGGGCTCCACTGGCCATTGGACGCGGGTAAACCATGGCCTGAATATCCAGGTCAATCCAGGTCCAGGCCCTGATGAGTCCGAGTGGATAGTAAGTTTCCAGGCGCATGCGCCCGGGCCGGTGCCAACCGCGCCGAGTTGTTGGAATAAAGAAGCTAACGTAGGTTTCGCCCTTCTCGGGCACGCTCTCAGTGACCCACTCGCTGCCTGGCCATTGCATGTGCAGGGTCTGGTAAGCACGGCCGTTGCTGCCCGACAAAAGCACCACAAATTCCGCTGTCTGGCCACAGTACACCGGAGTAGCCCGCACCGCCTGTATCCGCAGGCCAGACAGGTTGGCAAAGGTATGCAGAATGGCAACCACAAACAGATTGGCCAGCAAAAACGTCAGCGCAAAACTCATATTGTTCTGATAGTTGATGGCCGCAACCAGCATCAACAGCAGAAGCACGAGCCCCGTACGTGAGGGAAAGATAAACACTCTGCGCTGTTCCAACACCACCGATTTGGCGGGTGGAATGCGCCGATTCAGCCAACGGCGCCAGCGCTGCTCCGCGCGTTTGCGGTAGCGTTGGACAAATGGAAGATCAACGACGTTCTGCACGCTGGCTACCACCTCCCGGAGATCAGGCCGCGATCACCTCCACATTGGCGAGGGTATCGCGAATCAACAGATGACTATCGCCGGCAAAATCGCTGGTAGGCACCAGGCGATGGCCCGCCACGGCAGGCAGTACCTGCTGCAGATCCTCGGGCACCACGTGCTGGCGCCCCTGCATCAGCGCCCAGGTCTTGGCACAGTGCAGCAGCGCCAGAGCCCCGCGCGGAGACAGTCCGTAAGCAAATTCTGCGGTGTTGCGGGTGTAGGCGACCAATCGCTGTAAATAATCGAGCAGGTTGTCTGAGGTGTGCACCTGGTCGACCGCCTCTCGCACCTGACTGAGCTGCTCAGAATCAATACAGCACTACAGGTGCTGTGACTCCACTTCAACACCGCCAGAATCGAATAGTCGACGCTCTGCAGCAGGATCAGGATAACCGAGCTCTATGCGCATCAGGAAACGGTCCAGCTGGGACTCCGGCAGCGGATAAGTACCCGACTGATTGATTGGGTTCTGGGTAGCAATGACAAAAAACGGCTCAGGCAGCTTGCGGGTCTCACCGTCAATACTGACCTGCCCTTCTCCCATGGCCTCCAGCAAGGCGCTCTGTGTGCGCGGCGTACTGCGGTTAATTTCGTCGGCAAGCAGGACCTGGGTGAACACGGGGCCTTCGCGAAAACTGAATTGACCGCTGGCCTGCTCAAAAATGGATACACCAAGAATATCGGCGGGCAATAAATCGGATGTGAACTGTACCCGGTTGTAGCTGAGACCCAGTACCTGGGCCAGGGCATGCGCCAGCGTGGTCTTGCCCATACCTGGTAAATCTTCAATCAAGAGGTGACCCCGGGCGAGCAGGCAGCACATCGACAGTTGCACCTGCTCGTCCTTGCCGAGCAGGACCCGACTCACTTCACGAACTGCCCGTTGAATCAGGTTTTGCATAGCCAATCCTTCTACAGCGCCTCGAAGCCACGACCGAGGTCAGTTTTAATGTCGTCCGGATGTTCCAAACCCACTGCCACACGAATCAGGTTTGGGGTCACGCCAGCCTCCTCTCGATCAGACTGACTCATACGACTATGAGTCGTAGTCGTCGGATGAACGATGGTGCTCTTGGCATCACCCAGGTTAGCCGTCAGCGACAAGAATCGAGTGCCATCAATAAAACGCCAGGCTTCTTTCTGACCGCCCTTCACCCTGAAGGAGAGCACGCCGCCAAAGGCCTTTTGCTGCTTTTGCGCGAGCGCATGGCCAGGATGATCCGGCAAGCCGGCATAGAAGACCTTTTCTACCTCAGGCCGGGCCTGTAACCACTGAGCGATCTCCATGGCATTGCTGCTATGGGCTTCCATTCTCAGGCGCAGAGTTTCCAAACCCTTGAGGAAGACCCAGGCATTAAACGCACTCATTGTAGGACCGCAGGAGCGCAAAAACCCCAGCACTTCCTCCATATGTTCGCGGCTGCCCAGTACAACGCCACCGACACAGCGGCCCTGCCCATCCAGATACTTTGTCGCCGAGTGAATCACCAGGTCTGCGCCAAGTTCCAGGGGCTTCTGTAAGGCGGGCGTACAAAAGCAATTGTCCACAACCAGCAAAGCGCCTGACTCCTGCGACAGCGCTTTCAGAGCAGCCATATCTGCCACCTCACAGGTGGGATTGGAAGGAGTTTCCAGAAACAGCATCCTGGTGTTGTCCCTGATCGCGTCGCGCCAGTCTTGCAGATCTACCAGTGAGACAAAGGTCACATCCACGCCAAACTTCGCCATGAACTTATTGAACAGCACCGTCGTGGTACCAAAGACGCTGCGCGAGCACACCACGTGATCGCCACTCTTCAGCAAAGCCATGCAGGTACTGAGAATGGCGGACATACCTGAGGCAGTCGCTACCGCAGCTTCCGCACCCTCCAACGCAGCAATACGCTCTTCAAAGTTACGCACCGTGGGATTGGTGTAGCGCGAATAGACGTTGCCGTCCTGGTCACCGGCGAAACGCGCAGCGGCATCGGCAGCACTGTCAAAAATGTAGCTGGACGTCAGGTAAAGCGCTTCAGAGTGTTCACCCTCATCACTGCGCCGCTGCCCGGCTCGCACTGCCAGCGTATCAATGTGATAGCTGTCTGCATCCTGCTTGTCTATTTCCCTGGCCACGACTGCTCCCTAGGATATTTCATTGTGAAGGCCAATCACCGCGCCCTCTTCTGCCTGGGCAGCCAGTCGCTTGCTCTGAGCCTCGTCATTGCGCAGCGCATCAATCCTATTCAGGTAGTTCTGGTCGATGTCCTGAGTGACATATTGCCCAGTAAAGACTGAGCAATCGTACTCAGTAATCTCCGGATTACCCTCAGTGCAGCTGTCTACCAGATCTTCTATGTCCTGATAAACCAGCCAGTCCGCACCTATCACTCCGCAGATCTCGTTCACTTCACGATCGTGTGCCACGAATTCTTTGGCGGATGGCATATCAATGCCGTAGACATTGGGATAACGCACCGGCGGCGCAGCGGACGCAAAGTACACCTTGTTGGCACCCGCCTCGCGAGCCATGTCTATGATCTGGCGACAGGTGGTACCACGAACGATAGAGTCATCGACCAGCATCACATTTTTACCAGCAAACTCCAGCGGTATGGTATTCAGCTTTTGTTTAACTGATTTTTTACGCTGGCTTTGGCCGGGCATAATGAAAGTGCGCCCGATATAGCGATTTTTCATCAGGCCTTCTCGAAATTTAACACCCAAAATATGAGCCATAGCCTGGGCGGCGATGCGACTGGTGTCAGGTATCGGGATAATCACGTCGATATCGTGATCAGGCCGCTCAGCCAATACCTTTCGAGCCAGTTTTTCTCCCTGGCGCAGACGGCTTTTGTACACGGAAATGCCGTCAATAATTGAATCAGGACGCGCGAAATATACATGTTCGAAAATGCACGGCGTAGTCGTGGTATTTTCCGCACACTGGCGGAACTCAATCTCGCCCTCGCCGGAGATGTATACGGCCTCCCCGGCAGCAACATCACGAATCAGTTCAAAACCTAGCACATCCAGCGCGACGCTCTCCGAGGCCAGCATGTACTCTGCGCCGGCTTCCGTTTTGCGCTTGCCGACCACCAGTGGACGAATACCGTGGCGGTCGCGAAAACCAACAATTCCATAATCGGCGATCATGGCGATAGCAGCATAACCACCCCGACAGCGTTCGTGCAGCCCTTTTATCGCAGAAAACACATCGTCTGCAGATGGCCGCAGCTTGCCCAGTCGCTGCAATTCATGGGCGAGCACGTTTAGCAATAACTCTGAATCAGAGTCGGTATTGAGATGACGCAGGTCGGTCTGGAACAGCTCACGAGTCAGCTCCTCGGAATTGGTCAGGTTACCGTTGTGGGCCAGGCCAATCCCGTAAGGTGAATTCACGTAGAAAGGCTGAGCCAGCGCCGGCCCTGAGCTGCCCGCTGTGGGATAACGCACATGTCCGATACCCAGACGGCCCTGAAGACGCTGCATATGGTGCGTGCGGAAGACATCTCGCACCAGCCCTTCACTCTTGCGCTGATGAAAATTGCCGTCGGCAAACGTCATGATACCGGCAGCATCCTGACCACGATGCTGAAGCACAGTCAGGGCATCATAAATATCCTGATTGACGTTGGCATTACCAACGATGCCGATTAGGCCACACATGTTACGACTCCATCGGGATCAGGCCCGCACCTTTCCATCCGTTTCCAGCAAACCACCCAGGTTCATGCGCGCCCATTCTACTACGAGCTTAACCTGTGGCAGCAAAACTGAATCCTGTTCCACATCTTCTTCCGGTACCAATGCTTCTGCAATGTAGACCAGCACAACCACGATCAGCAGTCCGCGGGCAAAGCCAAAGGCCGTGCCGAGCAGCCGATCCAGCCCACCCAGCCCGGTCATATGCACCAGCTGACGTATCATGCTGTTGACGATTGAACCGAGCATCAGGGAGGCGACAAAAAGTATCCCGTAGCTGACCCCGTAGCGCAAACCATCTGCCTCGATAGAGTCGCTGAGCAACAGGGCAAACTGACCGGAAAATGCTGTGGCAATAAAGAAAGCGAGCACCCATGACGCCAAGGACAGGGCCTCTTTCACGAAACCGCGCCAAACACTCAGCAAGGTAGAGAGTCCTACAATACCGACAATCAGCCAGTCGACCCAGTTGAACGGCAGATCAGGGGACATAGCGAGCAACAATTGACTGGACACGTAAACTCCGGTCAATCTGTGGTTTTAACTCCTCAATAGCTTTGCGTTCAAAGCGAGGGCCGAGGTTGACCCGGTAGAGGGTGCTGTCCCCTGCCTGTATCGGTCGGAAATAAGCCTTGTGACCCTTTTCAACCAACTCTCTGACCAGCTCCTCTGCCTTACTCTTCTTGCTCACCGTCACAATCTGGAGGACCCAGGCCATCGGGATGCCTCGTTCGTCCATCTGCGTTGGAGGGGCGGCAGGCGCGGCGAACTCGCCGGTGGTCTCATCCGGCCCGTTCTCAGGCAAGGCCAGCTGCTCCGGCACACTTTTCTCTGCCTGCTTTTCGGCCTCCTGAGCCAAACGCTCCAATTCCTCAGCTTCGGCGGCCAGCGCCTCATCATAGCGACCACCGGCTGGGGGTACATTCTCAACGGGCTCAGGCGCTTCCAATTGCATTTTTTGCAGGCTGGGTATCTTGGGAACCTGGCTGGTACGGTCCAGCTGCATCTGGCTTGGATCAGAAAACACGATGGGCCAGGCAATGACGCCCAACACGATAATGACAATCGCACCTACCAGTCGCTGCTTGAGAACATCATTCAAGTTTTTTCTGTTCCTTCTCGACGGACGGCATGACCCCGCCAACGGTATGAAAGGAGCCAAACACAATCAAGCGATCACCTGCACCCAATAGGCTGCGAGCACGCCGATACGCCTGCCTTACGTTGTCACTTTCACTGACCATATGCGCACCCTGCTCTCGCAGCGCGTCGGCCAGCTCCCCCTTGCCCTGCGCCCGGTTAACGCCCGGCAAGGCACAAACAAACCAGGCGTCGACCAGATCGAGGACCGGTCGAATCATAGCATGGATATCCTTATCGGAGAGAGCCGCAAACACCGCAGCGGTGCGTCCGTCGACCGGCTCTCGTCGCAATTCGGCAGCCAGATGTCTGGCCGCTGCAGGATTGTGAGCCACATCCAGCACGATCTGGACGCCATCGAGCTCCAGTCGCTGTACGCGCCCGCTCAACTGTATGTTTGTCAGTGCCTGAGCAGTCGCCTCAGGGCTAAACTCCTGCCCGAGGCACTGCGCGACGCGCACGGCCGCCGCGATATTCTCACCCCGTAGCCCGGGCACACTGAGCGCGTCAGCCTCCTGTTGATCGATCCAGTGGGCTTTGCAGCCCAGCTCACTGACCCGCCCACGCAGACTGTCTGTAGGTGTGAGGTCGGCGCAGATAAATTGACAGTTTTCGCGCAGAATGCCGGCCTTCTCCAGCGCAATTTGCTCTCGATCATTGCCAAGCCAGTCCTGGTGATCGAGGTCGATCGCGGTGATGACCGCGACGTCAGGATCAATGATGTTTACCGCATCCAGCCGTCCGCCCAGTCCAACCTCCAGAATCAGAACATCCAGCGTGGCCCGATCGAATATATCCAACGCCGCCAGCGTCGCAAACTCAAAATAAGTGAGAGAGATATCGTCACGCGCTGCGTCGATTCTTTCAAAGCTCGCTACGATCTCCTGGTCCGTCGCCAGCTCACCACCTATGCGAATGCGCTCATTGAAGTGCGTGAAATGGGGCGACGTATAGATGCCCGTGAGCAATCCTGCATGGGTTAACAGCGCATCCAGTGCAGCAACAGTGGTGCCTTTGCCGTTGGTACCGGCCACGGTGACGACGCGGGCCCCGGGGCAGTCAATACCCATACGCGCGGCCACGCTGGCTACGCGATCAAGGCCCAGCTCAATTTCTTTGGGATGTAATTGCTCCAGCCGACTCAACCAGACAGCCAGACCCTGTTCAGACATTAGCTGGCGGCGGCCACCGCGGGTCGCCCGGTCATTTTTGCAAGCAGACTGGCAAGCGTGTCACGCATGTCATTGCGATGCACGATCATATCGATAGCACCCCGCTCCAACAGAAACTCACTGCGCTGGAAGCCTTTTGGGAGCTTTTGTCGAATGGTCTGCTCAATCACATTGGGACCTGCAAAACCAGCGCGGGCATCGGGTTCAGCAACATTGATATCACCCAGCAGGGCAAGACTGGCAGAGACCCCGCCATAAATAGGATCGGTCATCACAGAAATATACGGCACACCTGCGCCTTTAAGACGCTCCAGTACTGCACTGGTTTTGGCCATCTGCATCAGTGAAATGAGTGCTTCCTGCATGCGTGCGCCGCCCGAGGCGGAAAAACACACCAGCGGGCGATTTTCCTCCAGGGCTTGTTGTGCGGCGCGGGTAAATTTCTCACCGACCGCATACCCCATCGAGCCGCCGTGAAAGGCAAACTCAAACGCCACGGCGACCACGGGTATGCCATGCAGGTTACCGCTCATCGCAACCAGGGCATCTTTTTCGCCAGTTGATTTCTGGGCACCGGACAAGCGATCCTTGTAGCGTTTCACGTCTTTAAATTTCAGACGATCCACGGGTTCGATGTCGGTGAAAATTTCTTCCCTTCCCTCTTTGTCGAGAAAAAGATTGAGGCGACGTCGGGCGCCGATGCGAATATGGTGATCGCACTTGGGGCAAACATCTCCATTGCGCTCCAGATCGGGCCGGTACAGCACGGCATCGCATTTAACGCACTTCTTCCATAGACCTTCGGGCACATTGCTGCGACGGTCGCCGGCCTTGGAACCCTTCTTGCCCACGCCCGACGGCAGAATCTTGTCGTACCAACTCATTGCAAATACCCCCGACTATCTTGCACAAACACGTCTATTGACCCACATTGACGCCGTCAATACCAGCGCGAATACCGGCAATTAGCCCTCGCGCCGCGTCCTTCAGGGCTGCTGTACCAGGCTGCTCCGCCGCGGTATCCGCCAGTAGCTGCACCAGTGCACTGCCAACCACAACAGCATCGGCCACCCCGGCCACGCGGGCAGCGGAATCTGCGTCCTTAATACCGAAACCGACTGCCAGCGGCAGATTGGAGCGCTGTCGGATCTCCTGCAGCCGCGCAGCGACCTCTGCAGTATCGAGGTGACCGGCACCGGTAACCCCTTTAAGGGAGATGTAATAAATAAATCCGGTTGCGACATCGACAATGGTGTCAATGCGCTCACCCGGAGTTGTCGGCGCCACCAGGAAAATATTGTCCAGGCCATTGGCCTGCAGGTGCTCATTGAGTCGCCCCACTTCCTCTGGCGGCATATCCACGGTGATCAACCCGTCGATACCCGCCTCAGCAGCGGCACTGGCAAAACTGGCGAAGCCCATGCGCTCCAGGGGATTGGAATAGCCCATCAGTATCAGAGGTGTCTCGCTATCCTGCTTGCGAAACTCTGTTGCCATCTCCAGGCTGCGGCGCAAGCTGACCCCATGGGCCAAAGCCCTTTCGTGGCCCAGGGCAATGGTAGGCCCTTCAGCCATCGGGTCGGAGAACGGCACGCCCAGTTCGATCAGGTCTGCGCCCGAGCTCACCAGTTCATGCATCAGTTCTACCGTGCACTCGGGATTAGGGTCCCCCGCCACCAGGTATGGAATCAGCGCCTTACGGCCCTTTTCGGCCAGTGCCTCAAAGCGTTTCTGAATACGACTCAACGATCAACTCCTAAAACTCTATGCCCTGGATCTGGGCAACGGTGTGAATATCTTTATCTCCGCGCCCGGACAGGTTCACGATAATGATCTCATCAGCATTCATCGTTGGAGCCAGCTCAGCGGTGTAAGCCAGCGCGTGGCTGGTCTCCAGCGCCGGCATAATGCCTTCGCAGGTATTCAGCGCCTCAAAAGCTGCCAGCGCCTGCTGATCATCCGCGGCGACGTACTGCACACGCCCAACATCCTTGAGAAACGAATGTTCAGGACCGACACCGGGATAATCCAAACCAGCGCTGACCGAATGGGTGTGCAGTATCTGGCCGTTTTCATCCTGCATAAGATAGGTGCGATTGCCGTGCAGAACACCGGGTTGGCCAGCGGACAGGGGCGCTGCGTGCTCACCAGTGTCCAGACCGTGACCACCGGCCTCCACGCCGTACATTTTGACTGATTCATCGTCTAGAAAGGGATGAAACAGACCAATAGCGTTGGAACCACCACCGACACAGGCCGCCAGGGCATCGGGCAGCTGGCCAGTCATGTCCAGGCACTGCTGGCGCGCTTCGCGACCAATCACGCTCTGGAAATCACGCACCAGCTTGGGATAAGGATGGGGTCCCGCCACGGTACCGATAATATAGAAGGTATCATCGACATTGGTGACCCAGTCGCGCATCGCTTCGTTCATGGCGTCCTTGAGTGTGCGTGAGCCAGAGGTGACAGGAATCACCTCCGCACCCAGCAGCTTCATCCGATAGACGTTCAGCGCCTGGCGCCGCACGTCCTCCTCACCCATATAGACGTAGCACTCCATGCCCAGGCGAGCTGCAACGGTCGCGGAAGCAACACCGTGCTGACCTGCGCCAGTTTCGGCAATAATGCGTTTCTTGCCCATATATTTGGCCAGCAGAGCCTGCCCGACGGTATTGTTTACCTTGTGCGCGCCGGTGTGGTTCAGGTCTTCGCGCTTAAGGAAGATACGGGCACCACCCAGTCGCTGTGACCAGCGTTCCGCCTCATAAAGCGGCGATGGCCGTCCCACAAAGTGCGCCAGATCGTTGTCCAGCTCCTTTTGGAAATCCGCGTCATCGAGCAGACGAGTGTATAGCTCATCCAAATCTTCCAGCGCCGACATCAGCGTCTCGGACACATACTTACCGCCGTAATCGCCGAATCGCCCATGCTCATCGGGAAATTCTGCCCAGCGAACCTTACTTACATCATTCATTGCTCTGCCTCAGCTATACCGCGATCCGCCTGGCGAACCGCCGCGATAAATTGCTCAATCAATTGTGGGGACTTGATGCCGGCTTGCGACTCCACTCCCCCGCTAACATCTACGCCCGCGGGTTGAACCTGTCTCACTGCATTGCCCACGTTGTCTACTTTGAGTCCACCTGCAAGCACGATGCCCCCGGCCATTTCTGCAGGTATCAGACCCCAGTCAAAGCGTTGACCGGTGCCACCCGCCTGCTGTGGATGATAAGTGTCCAACAGCACCGCCCGCGCGTCGCTGTAAGCGGCTATGGCCGCATCCAGCCCTGAGCCATCTGACACCCGTAAAGCCTTCATGTAAGGCATACCAAATGACGCGCAGTACGACGCATCTTCTGAGCCGTGAAACTGCAAGAGGTCAATGGGCAACTCGCGCAGCGCCGATTGAACCAGGCTTTCTTCAGGGTCCACAAACAAGGCGGTAACCGTTACGAAGGGCGGCACACCTTCAAGAATCTGGCTGGCCTGCTCAAGCTGCACGGCCCTTGAACTGGGTTCGTAGAACACCAGCCCAATGGCGTCCGCACCCGCGTGCACCGCGGACAGCATGTCTTGCTGGCGGGTAATGCCACAGATCTTAATGCGGGTCTGTTTCACGCTGAGAGGGGCCCTGAAAAAGCGGTGTATCTTACCAGAAGCCCGGGCTCTGTGGCACCGTATTAAAAGTCATGCAGCCAAGACGGACCGGGGGCATACGCTGGTAGACCGAGGGTCTCGGGGTAACTCACACCCACCAGGTAAAGGCCTTCTGACGGGGCTGTATCCGGGGCCAGGGTTCGATCCTTCGTTGCCAGCAAGCTGGCAATGCCCGATACCGGCAGTTTACCGCGACCCACGGCGATCAGAGCGCCAGTGATATTGCGCACCATGTGGTGCAAAAATGCGTTGGCTTGGATCTCTAAAACGACCAGGGCACCATGCGTCTTCACCTGCACAAAATCAACGCAGCGCCAGGGCGTGCTTGACTGGCAGGATGCTGCGCGAAACGCTGAGAAATCCTGCTCACCCAACAAGCTCTGGGCTGCCTCATGCATGGCTTCTACCTCAAGCGGATAGCGCACCCAGCTAACACGCTGGTGTAGCAGCGCAGACCGTACCTCACTGTTCAAAATCAGGTAGCGGTAACGCCGGGCAGTGGCTGAGAAGCGTGCGTGAAAATCGTGCTCTACCCGGTGTACGCCCCGGACAACCACGCTGGACGGCAAGTTAACATTGGTGCCCAGCAACCAGGAACGCAACGGCCGCGCCGCGGGGGTATCGAAGTGAATAACCTGGTGAGTGGCGTGTACACCGGTATCGGTGCGACCGGCACAGGCTACGCGCACTGGTGCGTCGGCGATCACAGACAAAGCGTGCTCCAGCTCACTCTGCACAGTAACGACCTCAGAGCCTGCCTGCAGCTGCCAGCCGTTATAAACAGAACCGTCGTACTCGACCACCATGGCCAAACGAGTCTGCGCGGGAACTGCTTGTTGTGACACAGCGGGGGGGCTGCTTAGTCGATACTGTCGATCAGGCTCTGGGCTTCCTGCTTCTGGCCATCACTGCCGTCCTGCAGCACTTCCTCCAGAATATTGCGAGCGCCCTCTTCATCGCCCATATCCATGTAAGCGCGAGCCAAATCCAGTTTGGTAGAAATTTCATCGCCATCGGCAGCGAATACCAGCCCGGCATCTTCTTGATCAGCCTCAGGCTCTGAGTCAAAGCTGCTGGTCAGTTCGTCCAGGCTCTGCTCCAAATCGACGTCATCTTCGGCTTCGGCCTCGAGGTCTATCTCAGCTTCCATAATGAAGCCGTCGCCGCTTTCAATTTCCAGATCACCAAAATCAGTAATCAGTTCGTCATTATTGCCAGCCAGTTCAGCGGGGGGTTCTGAAAGATCGACCGGCTCTTCCGGCAGGCCGTCGTTTTCCGGCGCAGGTGCTTCCTCGGATTCAGGCATGGGCTCTGCCTCTATGGCGGGCTCATCGGCGCTGCTGCTGTCTAGGTCCAGCTCGTCGGCAAGCTCAACATCTGCACTCTCGGGCTCGGAATCAGAGCCTACCAACTCTATCTCTTCATCCGCTGGTAGATCCTGCGTAATTTCGTCGAGTTCCAGATCTGGTAACTCCACGTCATCATCCAGCGCCGCCTCTGCCTCCGCTTCAGCCTGGGCCTCGGCTTCAGGTTGAGATGCTGAGAAGTCGCTCATATCGAAGCTATCCAGGTCGGATGCGTCTTCTTCTATGTCTTCTTGTTCCTCGGACGCCGGCTCTTCTTCGACCATGCCGCTGAGATCGAGAGCGTCTTCATCTTCTGCTGCCGCCTCGGTGACCAATTCGTCATCGGACTGTTCGTCCGCTGCCTCATCGAGAAGCTGATCAAAATCGGCACTTTCGGTGCTATCCAGATCGAACTCATCGAGTTCTGCCAGCTGTTGGGGATCTGAGGCTGGCGCCGGCTCAGCGGCAGCGTCATCTATCTCAAGATCGATATCGAGTTCAGCACTAGTGTCGGATTCAGCATCAGTGTCGGCGTCTGCCGCCAGATCGTCATCCAGGTCCAGGCTAAGGTCTGCATCAAGTTCCAGATCCTCAGCAGCTTCCAGGTCGTCCGCCGGCGACAAGTCGTCGATATCCAGGTCGAGGCTGTCATGCTCGAGACCGTCATCCAGGCCAGTGGCTGTATCTTCCGGGCTGACCTGCTCATCATCGAAGCCGAAGTCTTCTTCACCGAGATCTACTTCTTCAACGACGGGCTCCGGGGTGGCCGCTGGTGCAGCCGCAGCTGCCGCCGCGGCGATATCATCTTCGGTGATACTGGGCTCTGGTAGGTCTTCCAGCCAGACCTCTCCTCCATCCACTGCTTCCAGCAACTCGCGACCACGGCGCAGGGCGGGCTCGTCACCAATCAGCTGAAGGTCGGCGTACTGCTGCTGAAACTCTTCCCGATCCGCCATTTCGACGGCCGCTTCCATCAGTTTGACGCGATATTCGACATTCGCCGGCTCTACAGCGATGGCCGCTTTCAGCAGGTCGATAGCCTGCGGGAAACGGCCATAAGCGATATAGATATCCGCCTCTGCGAGCGCATCGCCGGTTTCAAACTGCGCCGCATACGCGTTTTCGTCGGTGTCAGTGAAGCTGAGACGCTCGCTAGACAGCCCATCCTCTTCAGTTTGATCTGAAAATTCATCAATGATCAGGCCGTCATCACCCAGCTCAACACCGGCAAATTCATCGTCGGTATCGCCGTCGGTAGTTTGCTGCGTACCCTTGCGGCCAAGCTTGGGCAGCTTATTACCGAGACCGCCGAGTTTCAGTTTGTCTTTGAAGCGCCACACTACCAGTGCAATGAGAAGTACCAGCACACCAATGATGTAGAGCAGGTTATCCATCAACAGCCCGACAATACCTTCGTCTGCTGGCGGGGGTGTGCTGAAGTCAACTTCCGGGCGAGGCTCGGGCTGAACTTCGGGCTCAATCGGCGCAGTTTCGTCCACGGCCTCGCTGGGCAGCTCAGGCATTTCACTGATAGTGCCTTCCATCTCATCGATGGCGGCGGGCGTCTCCAGCTCTTCACCGCCCAAGGCGGACTGCAACGCGGCGATCTGGTCATCTTTCAGGGTGAGCAGGCGCTGCAGCGTGAGCATCTGCTCTTCCATTGCTAAAATGCGGGTCTGCAATTCGTCATTATCACGTCTGGCCTGGTCAAGCTGCTCCAGATCGGCACTGCTGACGCCTTCTACAGGCGCACTGGTGTTGGCATCGCCGTCCACGCCAGCTATTTGTAGGCGGCCCTGCTCTTCGCTGTCAGCGCCCTCACCACTGCCTTCCTCCATGTCACCCGCCATCTCACGGGCGTCAATGGCAGCCTGGTTGGCGCGCCAGTCCTGCCCCTGCTGAACGATTTCCTCTACCGCACGCTCCAGATCGGTATCGCTGATTTGTGCAGTGGTTGGCAAGCGCAAAACATAACCTGCCTTCATCTGGTTGATATTGCCGCCAATGAACGCATCCGGGTTGAGGCGACGAATATCCAGCATGGTCTGGTGAACTGTGCTGCCATCCGGGCGAGCTCGCGACGCGATACTCCAAAGGGTCTCGTCCTGTTTCACCAGGTATTCACTACCGGCCTGCGGCGGCTCTACCGCTTCTGCACCATAGCGTGCCTGCTGTGCCTGTGCTTCTGGTGTCTGCAGTTCGTCAACCAGAGGCTCTGGCTGCGGCGCAATTGCACCAGCGGTCATCCCACTGTCCGGACCCACCAGCGCAGGAAGGTCCAGCAGTACGGTGTACTCACGCAGAATACGGCCCTGTGGCCAGCGCGCTTCAACCAGGAAATCCAGATAGGGCTCAAGCACGGGATCATGAGAAGTAATGAGCAGACGACCGGTACCGTCTTCCCTCACTACCACTTCAAATTTGAGACCGGTCAGGAAATAGACGCGCTCAATGCCAGCGCGATCGAAATCTGCCCGCGACGCGAGTCTGACTCTCAATTGCCCCTCGTCCAGACCGCCGATATCGAGCAGGTCGACCTCGGCACGCAGCGGCTCATTGAGAAAGGAGGTAAGCCTTAATTCGCCAAGGCCGAGCGCTGACGCCACACCCGGGAGAAACACCCCCAGTATGACAAGCAAAGCCCCGCACTTACGAACCATACATTCGCCTTATTATTCTAGTAACACACCATCCGATTTCCCCTAGCGATCACGGCATGGCGACGAACCAGCTGGAACTCATCAAGGTTTAAACGGTTGAAACCTAGAATATTCCTTTAGTATTGGTTGTAAGTATCTTTTATAAGTAGTCTTTTAGCAAGCACTCGGCAATTTGCACACTATTGAGCGCCGCGCCCTTCCTGACATTGTCAGAGACCACCCACATATTGAGACCGCGCGGGTGTGAAATGTCCTCGCGCAGACGACTGACGAACACCGGATCTTCCCCGGCAGACTCTGTGACTGCAGTTGCATAGCCACCGTCCTCGCGCTCATCGAGCACGCTGACACCGGGCGCCTGCTCCAGCAGCGCGCGGGCGTCTGCCACGCTGATTTTGTCTCGGGTTTCAATGTGTACGGCCTCGGAGTGCCCGTAGAAGACCGGGATGCGCACGCAGGTGGGATTCACCTGTATTTCGGTGTCTTCAAAGATCTTCTGGGTCTCCCACACCATCTTCATCTCTTCCCGGGTGTAGCCGTTGTCCTGGAAGGTATCGATGTGCGGCAAGGCGTTAAAGGCAATCTGCTTGGGATAGACCTCACACTCCGCGGGCTGCCCATTGAGCAATCGTGCCGCCTGGCCAGCCAGCTCTTCAATGGCCTCCTTGCCAGTGCCGGACACAGCCTGGTAGGTCGCCACGTTGATGCGCTCAATGCCTACCGCATCATAAATGGGCTTCAGCGCAACCAGCATCTGAATGGTTGAACAGTTGGGGTTAGCGATGATGTTGTGCGTGGTATAACCAGCGATGGCATGTGCGTTCACCTCGGGCACCACCAGGGGAATATCCTCCTGCTGGCGAAAGTGCGAGGTGTTATCGATCACCACACAGCCTGCCGCACCCGCCTTGGGAGCGTATTCCGCTGAAATGCTGCCACCCGCGGAAAACAGACCAATCTGGGCCTGACTGAGATCAAACTCCGCCAGATCCTGAATGTTGTAGCTCTTGCCATTCAGGCTGACCGACTTGCCC
This sequence comes from Halieaceae bacterium, assembly GCA_963921335.3. GTDB lineage: Bacteria > Pseudomonadota > Gammaproteobacteria > Pseudomonadales > Halieaceae > CAWUFC02. Next base: position 271,898 of record CAWUFC020000002.1, read on the forward strand.
GCAGAACGCGAGCTGGCCAGCGGATAAAAATTGCCCACTGGAAAATTGCGCTGCTCGAGGATGGCAATCATCGCTTCGCCCACGGCGCCGGTAGCACCAACTACCGCTACATCATATTGTTCATCCATTTTCCAGTTCCTCCAGAACCGCATTACCCATGGTCACTGTATCGACCAGCTCACAGCCATCGGTATGAATGTCCGGCGTGCGCAAGCCCCTGTCCAACACCTTGCTGACCGCCTGCTCGATCTCGACAGCAGCCCCGGCGGCGTCGAGAGAGTGGCGCAACATCATGGCCACAGACAGAATCGTGGCCAGAGGATTGGCCTTACCCTGGCCTGCAATGTCAGGCGCTGAGCCGTGGCAGGGTTCGTACATGCCGCTACCCTGCGCGTTCAGCGAGGCAGATGGCAGCATGCCAATAGAGCCCGTCAGCATAGCGGCGGCATCGGAGAGTATGTCGCCAAACATATTGCCGGTAACCAGCACATCAAACTGCTTGGGTGCCATCACCAGCTGCATGGCGGCATTGTCGACGTACATGTGCGACAGCTCCACATCGGGGTAATCAGGGGCCAGGCTGTCCATCACTTCGCGCCAGAGAATCGTCACTTCCAACACATTGGATTTATCGACCGAACACAGTCTGCCACCGCGCTTGCGTGCAGACTCAAACGCCAGTCGGCCAATCCGCTCTATCTCTGACTCGCGGTAGACATAGGTGTTGAAACCTTCGCGTTCACCGTTTTCCAGCTCGCGAATACCGCGCGGCTCGCCAAAGTAAATGCCACCAGTGAGTTCGCGCACGATCAGGATATCCAGGCCGGACACCACCTCGGGCTTGAGGCTCGACGCCGCGGCGAGCTGAGGATACAGCTGAGCCGGACGCAGGTTGCCGAATAACTCCAACTGGGAACGAATCTGCAGCAGACCCTTTTCGGGACGCAGGGCACGATCAACCGCATCCCACTTGGGGCCGCCGACTGCACCCAGCAAAATCGCCTGCGATTCGCGAGCTTTGGCCAGCGTGTCTTCGGGGAGCGGCACGCCACAATCATCCAATGCCGCACCACCGTGTAAACCGTGGTCCAGCTCCAGTGCCAGGCCGTGTTGCTCGATCACGCGTCGCAAAACACGCTCGGCTTCGGTGACAATCTCAGGGCCGATGTAATCACCGGGCAGTATCAATACCTTGTTCACAACAACTCCTAACTAAATGCGTTGAAAAGCCATGGCGACCGCTGCCGGGCTTTTTCTTCATAGGCGCGAATGGCATCAGCCTGTTCCAGGGTCAGGCCGATGTCGTCGAGGCCATTCAGCAGGCAGTGACGACGAAATTCATCCACTTCGAAGGCCAGCTCGCGGCCATCAGGGCAAATCACTTTTTGCGCCTCCAGGTCGATCGTGAGCTCATAGCCTTCCTCGGCGTACATGGCCTCGAACAGCCCCGCCACTTCTGCTTCCGGCAGCGTGATCGGCAGCAGACCGTTCTTGAAGCAGTTGTTATAGAAAATATCCGCAAAGCTCGGCGCAATCACACAGCGAAAGCCGTAATCATCCAGCGCCCAGGGCGCGTGCTCCCGGCTTGAACCACAGCCAAAATTTTCCCGGGCCAACAGGATGGAAGCACCCTGATAGCGCTCAAAATTGAGGGGAAATTCCGTGTTTACCGGACGCGCGCTGCAGTCCTGCCCAGGCTGCCCTTCATCCAGGTAACGCAGCTCATCAAACAGGTTAGGGCCGAAGCCACTGCGCTTGATAGACTTCAGAAACTGCTTGGGAATGATCATGTCGGTATCGACATTGGCGCGATCCATGGGCGCGACCAGCCCATTCACTACGGTAAATGCTTTCATGCTTCCAGCTCCCATTCACTGACGTCCACGAAATGTCCTGCCACCGCAGCCGCGGCGGCCATGGCCGGACTGACCAGATGAGTGCGCCCGCCAAAGCCCTGACGCCCTTCGAAATTCCGGTTAGAGGTGGACGCACAGTGCTCACCAGGACCCAGCTTGTCGGCGTTCATCGCCAAACACATAGAGCAACCCGGCTCACGCCATTCCATACCCGCCTCAATAAAGATTTTGTCGAGGCCCTCAGCCTCCGCTTGCTTTTTCACCAGGCCGGACCCGGGCACGACCAATGCCTGGTTCACTGTATTCGCCACCTTGCGGCCTTTCACAACTGCTGCGGCAGCGCGAAGGTCTTCAATACGCGAGTTGGTGCAAGAGCCGATGAAGACTTTTTGCGGACGGATATCAGTAATAGCCTGCCCTGCCTCTAGCCCCATGTATTCCAGCGCACGCTCAATGGCCTCGCGACCGGTGTCATCTGCAGCATCCTGCGGCGCAGGCACATTGGCATTCACCGGCAAAACCATCTCCGGTGAGGTGCCCCAGGTCACCTGGGGCTTGATGTCTTCACCGCGCAGGGAGATTACCGCGTCGAAGTGGGCGCCTTCATCGCTATGGAGATCCTGCCAGGCCTGTACTGCCTCATCCCACAGCTCACCGGCGGGAGCATAAGGGCGGCCTTTTACATACTCCAGCGTGGTCTCGTCCACCGCGACCATACCAATACGCGCGCCCGCCTCAATAGCCATATTACAGACCGTCATGCGGCCTTCCATGCTCATGGCGCGAATCACCTCACCACCAAACTCAATCGCGTAGCCAGTGCCGCCAGCAGTGCCAATCTTGCCAATCACGGCCAGCACAACATCCTTCGGGGTCACGCCGTTACCGAGCTCACCGCTGATATCGACCAGCATGTTTTTCATCTTGACCTGAACCAGGCATTGGGTCGCCAGTGCGTGCTCCACCTCAGAGGTACCAATGCCGTGCGCCAAAGCGCCCAGCGCACCATGAGTCGCAGTATGAGAGTCACCACAAACCACGGTCATACCCGGCAAGGTGGCACCCAACTCAGGCCCAATCACATGCACGATACCCTGGCGCTCGTCGTTAATTTCAAATTCAACGATATCGAAATCCCGGCAGTTGTCGTCCAGGGTTTGCACCTGTAACTGGGACACGGGGTCTTCAATACCCTGCACCCCACCACTGCGCTCACTCAGTTCAGTCGGTACGTTGTGATCGGGTGTTGCCAGATTCGCGTCACGACGCCAGGGCTCACGCCCGGCCAGGCGCAGTCCCTCAAAAGCCTGGGGCGAGGTCACTTCGTGCAGCAACTGCCGGTCGATGTAGATCAGAGCGCTGCCATCCTCGCGCTCCTGTACCAGGTGGTTATCCCACAACTTGTCGTAAAGGGTTTTAGCCATGTGTCAGTCCCCCTGAATCGGGTATCAGTTCAGCGGGCAATTCTAAAGACGAGGCGCAAATAAAACAAATTCATATTTTTTATCTAATGTATTCCATAATGGAATATACGGCCATTCTTTAATACACTGGAGCAATGGACATTCAATCACTACAGGCCTTTATCAGTGTTGCCGAGGCCGGCTCATTCTCAGTAGCTGCCGACAATCTTCACCTCACCTAGCCCGCGGTGAGCAAGCGCATCGCAGGGCTCGAGCAGCGCCTGGGCAAACCATTGTTTGATCGCATTGGACGCCGGGTCAGTCTCACCGAGGCCGGCCAGGCACTGCTACCCCATGCGCAAACCATTCTCGGCGACCTGGACCGGGCAGAGCGGGCACTCAATGACCTGAGTGGCGAGATCAGTGGTCGACTCATGCTGGGCACCAGCCATCACATCGGCTTGCACCGCCTGCCCCCTGTTTTACGCAGATTCAGCCAGCGTCACCCAGCGGTGAAACTGGATGTGGCATTCATGGATTCGGAACAGGCCTATGATCAGGTCATGCAGGGCAAGCTGGAGATTGCGGTAGTCACGCTGGCGCCAGATGCCGATAACTCAATAGTTACAAGCGCTATCTGGCCGGATCCGCTGGATTTTATGGTTGCTGCGGACCACCCGCTGGCTGCTGAAAACAACCTGGACCTCAAAACCCTGAGCCATTACCCGGTGATACTGCCGGGCATGAACACCTACACGGGACAAATCGCCAAGAGTATCTTTGATCGGGAGGGCCTGCCCCTGAATGTCGCCATGTCCACCAACTACCTGGAGACCATTCGCATGATGGCCTCAATCGGATTGGGCTGGACGGTATTACCCAGATCGATGCTGGAAGAAGGGCTGGTCGCGCTGGAGCTGCCTGTAACAACCGCCCAGCGCACACTGGGCCTGATCTATCATCGAGGCCGCAGCCTGAGTAACGCCGCGAGCGCCTTTATTGATGAGTTGTACTAGGCCTCGCGGCCGTGAAGCCTCGCTATCTTCTTGATATTGGCATCAAAGCCCTCGTGGTCAGGCGTGTAAATCGTGCCCGAGTAGCGGGTGATGACCTTGTCACCACAGCGAATGGTGCCACTGGCAAACGCAAAAAGGCGCTTTAGTTCAACCAGTTCGGTATGGGCTTCGATCCAGTCGCCCTCTCTTGCCGCGCTGACAAAATCGAAGTTCAGACTGATCGTCGGTGAACCCGCTAGCTCATCCCTGGCAAAGTGAACCGACTGGGCCGCGGCGATGTCCGCCAGCGTCATCAGCACGCCACCGTGACAGATACCAATCATGTTGCCGTGCTGAGCCTGTACATACATACCCAGTCGCAGCTCTTTCTTGTCCGGGTCTATGCGCCGGTAAACCGGCCTCAACACATCGGTGAACCCGAGCCCTTCCGGGAGCTCTTCGAATCCTTCGGGCACCTTGCCCATGTCCTTGCTCATGCTCTCTCGCTACTGCCTAGAAAATGCCGAGTGACAAGCCTGCTGCGAGGGCAGCCCCCAGCTCACGACTTGTATCGAGAGCCGCCTCATTCGGCTCGCCGCGAAGAATACAGGGTTCTGCGACCTGTTTCATTGCCAACCCACGAAGAATTCGCTGCAGCTGCTGGACTGCATTTCGACCATCACTACCTGCGCTGACCAAGAGTGCGTAGGGTTTGCCCTGCGTGCGCTCCAGTGTCGGGTAATAGATCCGATCGAGGAAATCCTTAAAAGAACCGGCAATCATTCCGGAGTTCTCTGCACAAGCAAACAGTACTGCGTCAGCATCCAGCACATCGCCAGCGTCAGCATCCCAGGCGCGCAGCCAGCGCACGTCGACTCCCTCTTCGCCCTGCGCTCCTGCCAGCGCTGCGGCGGCCAGTGTCGCCGTTGCCCCGCTCTGGGAGTGATATACAATGGCCAGCTTTTTCATGCGCGCCATCATACCAATAAAAGGAATACCCTCATGAGTACAAACCGGCAATGGCTGTTAAAAGAACGCCCCTCCGGCATGATCGGTCCAGAGCACTTCGAGCTGTCTGAACAGACTATGCCACAACCCGATCTCAGTCGCGGTGAGGTACTGCTGAAAACGGTCATGATTGGCTTTGACCCGGCCATGCGCGGCTGGGTGCAGGATGAACCGAGCTATTTGCCACCCGTGCAAATCGGCGAAGTCATGCGCGCCAGCACCGTTTCAGAGGTGATCGAGTCAGAGGATCCGAACCTGCCGCCTGGCACCCTGGTGCAGGGCATGGATGGCTGGCAGGAGTACAGCATTGCCGGACCTGAAAGCTTTATACCGCCTCGCCCCCTACCAGAGGGCCTGACCCCAGCCATGGCGCTCAGCGTTTTCGGCACCACCACGCTCACCGCCTATTTCGGCCTTCTGGACGTGGGCCAGCCCCAGCCCGGCGATACCGTGCTGGTTTCCGGCGCCGCCGGGGCCACCGGCTCAGCGGTAGCCCAGATAGCACGAATCAAAGGCTGCCGCGTCATTGGTATCGCTGGCGGGGAAGAGAAATGCCAGTGGCTCAGGGACGCCTGCAAAATCGATGATGTCATCGATTACAAGCACGAGGACGTCGCGGCTCGACTGGCGCAACTCTGCCCCATGGGTATCAACGTATTTTTCGACAATGTTGGCGGCAAAACCCTTGAAGCGGCCATTGAGCAAATGGCTGATTTCGGTCGCATCGCTCTGTGTGGAGGCATCTCTGGGTACAACGAGGAAGACCCGGTGCCAGGGCCCAATAACATGATGATCGTGGTCCAGCGTCGCATCAAAATGCAGGGCTTCATCGTGATCGACTACATGGCCGAGTTTGAAAACGCCATGGGCGAGATCGCGGAATGGGTCATGGCCGGGGAGATCGCCTGGCGCGAGGACATTCAGCAGGGTTTTGAAAACATTCCCGCAACCCTTCAGCGCCTGTTTACTGGCGAAAACCAGGGTAAACAAATGCTGGCACTTGCTTAACTTATCCACATCTTCTGTGGATAAGTCTGGGGACAGCCTTGTCCGCTATCGTGGGGAAGGCCTGCCTGGCAATTTGCGGGTGCAGACTAGAAATTACTTTAAGTTTGCTGCTGCCGATTAAAATCAACGACTTACGTGTTTTTTATAGTGTTTAATCGAGCATAGAAAGTTTGACGCTATAAATACAGGTGTTTCGGCGCGCGCTGTGCATAAAAACTAATGCACGCGTTAGGGGTCACTGACCCCAGAGACCACAATTCCTCACTTGTTTTGCAATTACGCTCGCTTCTTTGTCTCGACAAAATGTCATGTAAGTGTCACTTTTTTAAGTGCTGTAACTGCCAGCATCGATGGATATTCGGGCGCCTCTGAAAGTCTGCATCGATGGTTGATCGAGAAATATCCAACAGCTGCCACCGCTCTCCCGCCGCCGCATCCAATTTGAAGCTGCGCAGGTTATTGGAGAAGTAAAGCGTACCTTCCGGCGCCAATCTGGCCATCGCCAGTTCCAGCAGTTCAAGATGATCTCGCTGGATATCCAGGCTGCCTTCCATCCGTTTGGAATTGGAAAAGCTCGGTGGATCAAGCAGGATCAAATCGTATTCGCGTTCACACTCTACAAGCCAACTGCGAACATCACTGCGCTCCAGCCGATGCCTGGAAGCACCCAGCCCGTTGGCCTCAAAGTTGGAACGCGCCCAGTCGAGGTAGGTATTGGACAAATCCACCGAGGTGGTACTGCGAGCACCGCCAAGGGCTGCATGGACACTGGCAGTGGCCGTATAACAAAACAGGTTGAGAAAATGTGTGCCGCCCGCCTCGGCGGCGATCTTCAGGCGTAGCGGCCTGTGGTCCAAAAACAGGCCCGTATCAAGATAGTCATTGAGGTTGACCAGCAGCTCGGCTCGTCCTTCTCTCACGTTCAGAAGCTCTCCCCGCGCCTCCTGTCGCTTATATTGATCACGACCTCGCTGGCGCCGGCGCTGTTTGTAGTGAACCTGCTCACCAGCACATTCAAAAGCCAGTGGCACCACCTGTCGAATGTCCTCCATGCGGGCCGCTGCTCGCTCTTCTGCCACGCTCGCAGGAGCCTGGTACTCCGCGACATGTAAGTGAGTGCCATAGCGATCGATGGCAACCGCATATTCCGGCAAATCCGCGTCGTAGACCCGATAACACTCATGGCCTTGCTTGCGAGCCCATTTATCCCACTTGCTGCGGTTTTTGCGCAAGCGGTTATACAGCATCTGCGCTGCCTCTGAGAGCTGCTGCGGATCATCCACAGGTTTGGGTTCCGGTTTCTCCGGCAGTTTGCTGGACTGCTCGAGCTCAAACAGCAGCAGGCTGACCGGCAGCGAGCCGTTATAAAGTGCATAGCGGCGGTGGCTGCGCAGGCCCGTAGCCAGGCCCAGCTCCTTATCACCGGTTAACAGTGCTGCCTGCCAGCCGGTGAATTCCGTCAGCATCACATCGCCCAGTTTGCGATAGAGATGGCGCAGGGAATCCACGCTGCCCAGGCGCTCACCATAGGGAGGATTGCTGATTAGCAGCCCAGTGGGGATGGGTTTATGGGTGGGTTTCACCAATTCGCCCACGGGCTTGCGGCTGACTCTCACCACTTTCTCCAGTCCCGCCGACTCAATATTCTCACGCGCCTTATCGATGACCCTGGCACTGTCATCGTAGCCGCGAATCTCTGGCAACTGCGCGGCCAGCCCCCGCTCAGCGCGGCCCTGTGCATCCTTGAACAGAGCACCCCATTGCGCGGCATTGTGCACTCTCAGATGTTGGAAGCCCCAATTCCGCCGATTCAGGCGCGGTGCCAGATCAGCTGCCATAGCTGCCGCCTCGATCAACAAGGTGCCTGACCCACACATAGGGTCTATCAAAGCGCCGCCTCGGGCGGCCATACCGGGCCAGTCTGCTCGCATCAGGCACGCCGCTGCCAGGTTCTCTTTCAAAGGCGCGGCGCCCTGTGCGGTGCGATAACCGCGCTGATGCAAACTGCCGCCGCCAAAATCGATGGCGACAGTGACTTCACCCTTGCGCAGGCGCAGATTGACCCTGACATCCGGATGTTTGGTATCGACACTGGGACGGCCCGCACCGCGCGCGCTGAAATAGTCGACGATAGCGTCTTTGCCGAGTTGGGCCCCGTAACGGGTATTGCGAATCGCACCGTGGGTGCCGATAAAGTCAATCACGAGACTGTTTTCGGGCTGCATATAGCGCGCCCAATCTACCGCTCCGACCGCTGCCAGCAAGGCATCCCCATCCGGGCAGGGGCTTCGCCCCAGAACCAGCAGCAGTCGATTGATCAGTCGCGACCAGAGCGCAATGCGGTAGGCCACCGCGATAGTGCCAGTAAAGTGGCAGCCACCGACAGTTTCCCGGGTATCTTCTGCGCCAAGGCTGGATAATTCATCGCACAGCAGGCCCTCCATGCCTTTCGGGCAGGTAGCAAACCAGCTTTCATTGCTGCTCAAACCGCGTCTCCTGTGGGTTTCGGCGCGCCACTATAACGGCTTTCGTCTTTGTAACAAATTGATAGTCGACGGGCCTGTCGGACTTTGCTTAGATGGTGAGGGTAAGCAAGAGGAAGACAGATGCGCCGACAGAAACGTGATATGAACGTACGCGCCTTCCAGCGCGGTTACCAGGCCGGACTCGACGGCCGTTCCAGCGAAGATTGTCCTCACGAGGCCACCTCCCATCGACAGATGTGGATGTCGGGCTGGCGCGAAGGGCGCAGCGACCAATGGGACGGACTAACCGGCGTGGCGGCGATCGGCAGACAACCTTAGCGCTGATTCACCAGGGCTCTAGTTCAGGCTACTCTGGGCCAGATCCAGCAATTCCCGGTTAGCAACTGCCAGCATCGCGAAATCCGTGGTTTCGTTGGTGTGCAGCTGCGTCAGCATGTTCTGCCACCGCTCGATCAGCGGGCGCTCCCGTTCCATCCAGCGCGCCAGGCAGGCGCTCACATCGCGTTTATCGCAAATATGAGTCAGTGCACCCTGGGTCAGAGAGCGCTGCTGCCACTCAAGGTCCTCCAGGTAGGTATCACGCGCCTGAGCCTGCCATTCGTTTTCCACCCTGATGTCGTTGATTGCTTTGGAGAACCAGTGCAACTCCAACTCCTCCCCGATGGCGAAGAACAGCTCGGCGACTTCCAAATTGGTCGCGCCGCACTCTCTCGCCACTGAAATGATGCTGATTGCGCCGCACAAATAGTGGTGGCAGGCCACGAACTGAGCCAGTTCGTTATTGACCCCCTGCTCCGTTAAGGCCTGGTAGCGATTCTGCACACTCTCCGCAGCCTGGCCTTTGACCAGGCTCGGCAGGGCCGCCTCCAGTTCCATAACACCGGGCTGAAATTCGGCGATCACGCTGGACGGATCAAAGCTGTGTCTACGGTTGCGCAGCAGCCATCGACTGGCCCTGCGAGTCAGCCGCACTAAATCAATGAACATTTCGGTCTGCAAGGCGCTGTCTACCTGATGGTCGAGTGCCTCGACAGCCTGCCACTGATTAGCCAACTGAAAGACTTCTACAGCAGTCACATAGGCCGCGGCCACCTCCGGCACCGTACTGCCGGTGGATGTAATCAGGCGGGTGATAAAGCTCACGCCGACACGATTGACAAGGTCATTGGCAATCTGCGTGGCAATGATCTCGCGCCGCAGGCTGTGACCGTGAACTTCTTCACCGTATTCATCCAGCAAACGCTGTGGGAAGGCTCCCTCCACGGCACGACTGAGAAAACTGTCGTTGGGAATGTCTGAATCTGCCAGCTCTTCCTTGAGAATACCTTTGCTGTAGCTGATCAGCACCGAAAGTTCGGGGCGAACCAGGCTGCGTCCCTGGCTGCGCCGTTCCAACAGCTCTTCATCACTGGGCAGGAATTCCAGCGCGCGATCCATGCGACCGCTTTCGTCCAGCGCCGAAATAATGCGGCGATACTCGTCCACCCGCTTGACCGATTCTGACTCAGCCATGCTGATAGCCTGGGTCTGGTGATAATTGTTCCTGAGCACCAGCTCACTGACGGCGTCAGTCATATCCTCCAACAGTTGATTACGATGTTTCTCGGTCAGATCACCACGGCTCACGACGGCATTGAGCAGAATTTTGATATTGACCTCATGGTCGGAGCAATCGACGCCACCGGCATTGTCGATAAAGTCAGTATTGGAGCGTCCGCCGTTAAGGCAATATTCGACACGCCCGAGCTGGGTCAGGCCAAGATTACCGCCCTCACCGACAACGCGGCAGCGCAGCTCGGAGCCATTCACCCTAACGGTGTCATTGGCCTTGTCACCAACATCAGCATGACTCTCGGATTCAGCTTTCACATAGGTGCCGATTCCTCCATTCCAGAACAGGTCTACCGGTGCCTTGATCAGGGCTGTGATCAGCTCTGCCGGGGTCAACTGATCGGCATCGATGGCAAAACGCTCTTGCATCTGCGGACTGATCGGGATGGATTTGGCCGCGCGCAGAAAAACGCCGCCGCCCTCGGAGATCAGGTTGGCCTCGTAATCCTGCCAACTGGAGCGCGGCATATTGAACAGTCGCTGGCGTTCAACAAAGCTCGCCTTTGAATCCGGGTTGGGGTCGATAAAGATGTGCATGTGATTAAAGGCCGCAACCAGCTGTATGTGCTCGGACAGCAGCATGCCGTTGCCGAATACATCGCCGCCCATATCCCCCACGCCGACCACACTAAAATCGGTTTTCTGGATATCGATACCCAGCTCTCGGAAGTGACGCTGCACCGAAACCCAGGCGCCGCGTGCAGTGATACCCATTTTCTTGTGGTCATAGCCGACACTGCCTCCCGAGGCGAAAGCATCACCCAGCCAGTGCCCGTACTCCTTGGATATTTCGTTGGCGATATCGGAAAAAGTCGCGGTACCTTTGTCGGCGGCAACCACCAGGTAAGGATCATCCTCGTCTTTGCGCAGCACTCGCGAGGGTGGCACCACCTCTCCCGCTACCAGGTTATCGGTCAGGTCGAGCAGACCCCGAATGAAAGTTTGGTAACAGCGCACGCCTTCTTTTTCTATCTCCTCCCTGGACGCATTGGGCTGCTGTCGCTTGGCGACGAAACCACCCTTGGCGCCCACAGGGACGATGACTGCATTTTTAACCTGCTGGGCTTTGACCAGACCCAGCACCTCGGTCCGAAAATCCTCATGGCGATCAGACCAGCGCAGTCCACCCCGGGCGACCTTGCCGCCACGAAGATGCACACCTTCAACGGCCGGCGAGTACACAAAGATCTCAAACGCCGGCCGAGGTGCGGGCATATCCGGAATTTCGGCAGGATTGAGTTTGAACGAGAAGTAGCCCTTTAGCTGGCCATCTTTATCGTGCTGGAAAAAGTTGGTGCGAAGGGTGGCCTGGATCACTGCTAGGAACTGGCGGATGATACGATCCTGGCCGAGGTTCTCTACCTGCTCCAGCGCCTCCATGATGCGTGCCACCGTACCGTCCTCGCGCTGCTTCCTCCAGTCATCATCGCCCTCCAGATCGGGATCAAACCGGGTCTGGAACAATTCCACCAGATGACCGGTGACCTCCAGATGCTCAGCAAATGTCTCGGCGATATAGTCGGTACTAAAAGCAAACTGGATCTGCCTCAGGTAACGCGCGTAAGCGCGAAGCACAGCGATTTCACGCCAGGTCAGGCGAGTGCCCAGCAGCAGCCGATTGAAGGCATCGCTCTCTGCCTCGCCAAACCAGACCCTGGCAAAGGCATCGGTGAATTCATCACGAACCTTGTCGACTTCAATATTGGCGCCGTGGTCATAGCTAAGGGTGAAATCCTGCACCCACACTTGCGGCCCGCCTTGCTCGCGCACGCCGTAGGCGCTCTCCGCAACAACGCGTAAACCCAGGTTTTCGAGAACAGGAATCACGTCCGAAAGAGGCAGCGAAATGTCTCGATGAAACAGTCTGAAGTGGACAGTCTGCTCAGATTCATCAAGCGTGCGATAGAAGCTCATTGCCAGGCGTTCACCCTCCACCACCTGGAGGATGCGTCCCATGTCCATTACCGCTATACGTGGGTCAAAATCATCACGATAGCCCGCAGAGAACCCGGAACCGAAGCGTTCGATCAGCGCACCGCCCTGCTCCTCGCCATACTGGTCCAATAGCCGCTCACTCAGTCGGTCCTGCCAGGACTGGGCGATCTGCATGATCATCCGCTCCAGCTCTGGCACATCGTAGTTGCGATTCACACCCGGTTTGAGCAGGAACACGTAGTACACCCGCACCAGTACCGACTCACTGAAAGTCGTATAAAACTCGCTCTCTTCGGCACCCACCTCCTCCATCAGCATCTGCTCAATCTGGATGCGTTTGGCGGTGGTGTAGCGATCGCGAGGCATATACACCATGCAGGAGAAGAACTTGCCATGGGCACCGGGCCGCGCAAAAAAACGGGTCTGCCGGCGCTCCTGAATCTGGTTAACGGCAGTGGCCATGTTATAGAGCTGCTCAACATCGGCGTGGAACAGCTCGTCTCTGGGGAACAACTCTACGACACGCGCCAATTCACGCCCTTCGTGATTACTCTCATCAAGGCCGGACTTGGCCATAACCTCGGCCACCTTGAGGCGCACGATCGGAAACTGGCTGGGGCTCTGTGTGTAAACCGACGAGGTATACAGTCCCATAAAGCGGTGCTGCAGAACGATACGGCCCTCGTCATCACGCTGATTAATCTCGATGTAATCGGGGTAGGCAAATCGATGCACTCTCGAACGCAGGCGGCTTTTCGAAAAGGTCAGCTGCTGCGCAGACAGCTCACCGCTTGCCTGTGGATTTTTCCTCAGCCGCTCGCCAAGATCCTGTACCCCGCTAGTGCTGCGTAGGGCCAGCAAACCGAGCCTGCTCTCTTCAACAGTCACAACCTTGGGCTCGGCATCGCCGTAATGAACCCCCAGGCATTCGTAGCCCAACAGCGTCATGTGGTTCTCAGCCAGCCACTTCAGGAAGGCAACGTTCTCTGCCCGTTCTTCTGGCATGACCGCCGGTTCGCCCTCCGCCAGGGCCGCCACTTCAGCCAGTTTTTCACGCATCGCGCCAAAATCGCCCACCACGCGCCCGACTTCCTCGAGGATTTCCTCCAGCGCAGCCGTCAATTCACCACCCTGGCTGGGGTCACTGCTGCGATCAATTTCAAAGTAAATCAGGCTGGCACGGGTGCCCTCTGCACTGTGTGACTCGAACTGCTCCAACTCGCCCTGCTCGTTGAGCTTCATAGAGAAGTTCTGGCCATGCAGCTTGCGAATGCCCGAATTTCGTCGGTTCAACTCGCCGCGACTGGAGTCGAGCAAAAAAGGCATATCGGGGGACAGAATAACCACCACGCTGTGATGGCTCTCCCAGCCGTGTTGTTCCAGGTCGGGATTAAATACTTTGACCTGCACTGATTCGCGATCCCAACGCTGGATGAGCTTGAAACAGCCGTAGATGAACCCATATAAATCATCGGGCTTGCTGTCCTGCAGATCATCTGCAGGGTAGGAGCGAAAAAATAGCTTGGCCAGGGCATCAACCAATAAGCCCTGCTCGCCATCTGCCTTACTGGCAATAAGCTGGGCCAGTTCGTGCAGTATTTTTTTCTTTCCGGATTCGCTACTCATGCAGACCTCAAGCTGAACTGATCGTGATAAGGATAGTCTATTTAGTTAGAATACGGCGCCCGCGTCAGGGCTGAAAGGGCCCGCGGGCACAAATCTGAACAAGGGGATGCAGTGAATACCGAACAGCAGCGCATACAAGCACTCGGCGACTGGCTAGGCGGCCAGATTATCGGTCAGGAACATCTGGTGCAGCGCCTGTTACTGGCCCTGCTCTCTGACGGCCACTTGCTGGTTGAAGGCGCGCCCGGCCTGGCTAAAACAAGAGCCATTAAGTGCCTCTCTGGCGGAATCGAAGGCAGTTTTCATCGTATTCAGTTTACTCCCGACCTGCTGCCGGGCGATATCACCGGCACCGAGATCTATCGACCTCAGCAGGAACAGTTTCACTTTCAGCAGGGCCCGATATTCAACCACCTGATTCTCGCCGATGAAATCAACCGCGCCCCGGCCAAAGTTCAATCTGCGCTGCTCGAAGCCATGGCAGAACGTCAGGTCAGTGTCGGGGCCCAAACCTACCCTCTACCGGAGCTGTTTCTGGTAATGGCCACCCAAAACCCGATAGAACAGGAAGGTACCTATCCGTTACCAGAGGCGCAGCTCGATCGCTTCCTGCTGCATGTTCAGGTCCCTTACCCCAACGCCGCTGCCGAAGCAGAAATTCTGCGCTTAACGCGCGCCGAGGCGCAGCCTCAACAGGCCGACCGTCCGGAGCCTGTTCCCGAACAACTGGTCCTGGCTGCAAGGCAGCAGATACTGGGTCTGCATATGGCGGAGGCCGTGGAGCGCTATATTGTTGAGCTGATTGTGGGTACCCGGGAGCCTGCCGCATATTCAGGAGAACTGGCCAGATGGCTGGAGTTCGGCGGCAGCCCCAGGGCAACAATCGCGCTGGACCGCTGTTCTCGCGCCCATGCCTGGCTGCGCGGCAGCGAATTTGTCACGCCTGACGACGTGCAAGAGGTGCTTGGGGATGTTCTCCGGCACCGACTAATTCTAAGCTTCGAAGCGCAGGCTAATGGCATTAGCACCGATGACGCTATCGGCGAACTCATGAGGGCAGTGCCAGTCGCATGAACGCCTGCAGGGGCGCCTACGCCGAACTGCCGCACCTCATACAACAGCGGCACAGCGGCGAACAGCTCAGCCTGGTGCGCAAGAGCCGTGCACTGAGTCTGTTGAGCGGATCCACGCGATCAAATTTCCGCGGCCGCGGCATAGATTTCGAAGAGGTCCGCAGCTACCAGCCCGGTGACGACATACGCACAATCGACTGGCGCGTGACTGCCCGAACCGGAAGTGCCCACACCAAGATGTTCCGCGAAGAGCGCGAACGCCCGGTACTGATCGCGGTAGATCTGCGTAGCAACATGTTTTTCGGCAGCAAGCGCTGTCTCAAATCAGTTCTGGCCTGTCACACGGCCGCATTGCTGGGCTGGGCTGCTCTGGCCCAGGGCGATCGAGTTGGCGGCATGATGTTCAGCGAGACCGACCATCGAGAAGTCCGACCCAAACGCAGCCGTCGCACAGTGCTCAGCTTGCTCAATATGTTGGTTGAAGGCTGTGCTGCCCTGCCCCTTGAAAAACCGGAACAGGCGCTGGGCTTTGCGGACGCCATGATCGAGTTGCGTCGTATTGCCCGGCCGGGCAGTTCGGTATATATCATCAGTGACTTCGCGAAATCCATGGAAGCTAGTGCCCAGGACGGCCTGTTCCATCTGACCCGCCATTGTGAGGTGACCGCGCTGCATGTTTCTGATCCGCTTGAGGCGAGCCTGCCTACTGCTGGCAGCTACCGGGTCACAGATGGCGACGCCACTGCCGACCTGTTTACCGGTGAACGCCAGCTGCAGCAGCGCTACAGTGACGAATACCAACAAGGCCTGCTTGATTTGCAGCAGCACTACATGAAGCTGGGTGTACCCCTGATCAAGCTGAGCACGGCCAGTGAGCCACTGGCACAGTTGGAGCCCTACTTCAGCCAGCGACCGCCAAGCAGGAGCAAGGGACCATGAATCCCGCTGATCCACTGGCGCAGCTCAGGGACATTCATCTGCCAGATGCTGTGGGGGTATGGCCGCCTGCGCCCGGCTGGTGGATATTGGGTGCATTGCTTTTATGCTGTCTTACCGCCGCTGGACTCTGGCTACGGAGGCGCTATCTGCGCGATTTGTTTCGACGCCAGGCGCTCAGCTTACTGGAGGAGAGTTTCAAGGTCTGGCAGCAGGATCAGCATCATCAGCACTATCTGGGCGAGGTGAATGCCATTCTCAAGCGTGTCGCCCTGCTTCGGTTTCCCGACAAGCAAACCGCAGGCCTGAGTGGACAGGCATGGATGGAATTCCTCGATGGCACCGCACCGGACTCAGGCCAAGGCTTTGCAGGCAGCGCGCTCGCCGAAGGAGCCTATGGAGGCAAGGTAGAACACCATGCGATTGAGCAGGTGCAGCGATTAAGCTCTGCTTGGCTTCGATCGCATCGGGAGCAACCTCATGATTGAGTTGTTGTGGCCCGCTGCATTCCTGGCACTGCCCCTGCCCTGGCTGGTTTATCGACTGTGGCCCTCCAGTCGCTCGGAACAGGCTGCACTGCGTGCACCATTCTTTGAAAGCTGGCAGGCGATGGAACAAACACAGGGTGGCATCCCAGCCCTCAAGCAGTGGTTAAGTCCGTTGCTGCTGTTCCTGATTTGGCTGGCATTGCTGGCCGCGGTGGCACGTCCGATGATTTACGGTGAGCCCGTCACGCTGCCGGGAGAGGGTCGCGATCTACTGCTGGCGGTGGACCTCTCGGGCAGCATGCAAATCGAGGACATGCGGCTGGGCAACCAGACCGCCAATCGACTCATGGCTGTCAAGGCAGTAGTGGGCGAATTCGTCGAACGCCGCCAGGGTGATCGCTTGGGTCTTATCGTCTTTGGCTCCAAAGCTTACCTGCAGGCACCTCTGACTTTCGATACTGCAACCGTAAAACGCTTTTTGCTGGAATCACAGATTGGCTTTGCGGGACGCGAAACCGCCATCGGTGACGCCGTCGGCTTATCGATCAAGCGATTGCTGGATCGTCCCGCCAGCAGCCGTGTGCTGATTCTGTTAACTGATGGCGCCAACACCGCGGGCAATATAGAGCCTATAGAAGCAGCGCGTGTCGCCGCCGAACAGGGCATTACTATTTACACGGTGGGGATCGGAGCCGACAGCATGACGCGCTCGGGCATTTTTGGAACCAGCTTCGGCGCTCGCACAGTGAATCCCTCTCGCGACCTTGATGAGAAAAGCCTGCAGACCATTGCCGAGGCGACTGGCGGCCAGTATTTTCGGGCGCGCAACCCCGCCGAGTTGAACGATATCTATCGCCTGCTTGATGAGCTCGAACCCATCGACCAGGACGCTGAGACTTTCCGCCCTCAAACCAGCCTGTTTCACTGGCCACTTGCAGCAGCCTTTATTGCCAGTCTTCTGCTCGGCTTGCTGAAAATCACCGGATGGCTGCGCTGATGGACGCGCTGCTCAATCTGCACTTTATTAGACCGCTGTGGTTGTGGGCCCTGCTGCCGGCACTGTTACTGTTCCTGCTGCTGTGGAGAAACACCCGTACCCATCGCGGCTGGAGTGAAATCATTGATCCAGATTTACTGCCGCATTTGCTGGTTAGCGGCCACTCTGAGCAACGCAGCTCACCGGTTCGGGCTGTATTATTCGGTTGGATGCTGGCAGTCATTGGCCTGGCCGGCCCCAGCTGGGAAAAGATTCCGCAACCCGTCCAGCAAAAAGATGATGCCCTGGTCATCCTGCTCGATCTGAGCCCCTCCATGTTGGCACAGGATCTAAAGCCATCTCGCCTGGAAAGAGCCCGTCGCAAACTCAGGGACCTGATGAATCAACGCAGTGAAGGCACCACTGCCCTAATTGCCTACGCGGGTGATGCCCACATTGTGAGTCCGCTCACCGATGACGTGCGCACAATTGCCAACCTGATACCGGCTTTATCCCCCGGCATTATGCCCAGCGCAGGCAGTAATGTGACCGCTGCAGCCAATATGGCCATCGAGTTGTTTCGAGCTGCTGGCCAGCTCTCAGGCCGCATTCTGCTACTCACTGACGGCATTCGCGAGGATCGTATCGAAGCACTCGAAGATTTGCTGTCCGGCTCTCCCTACACGCTTTCCATTATTGGCATTGGCACATCCGAGGGCAGCCCTATCCCAACACTGGGAGGGCAACTGCAAACTGACAGCAGCGGCGCCATTGTGCTCGCGCGACTGGAATCGAAACCGCTCGATGCGCTGGCAGGCACCCTCGGCGGCGGCTATCAGGATATTGCCCTTGATGACAGTGACCTCAGCGCATTGATCGGCAGCGAAGATCTTTCTTTAGCAGCCAGCGGCGTCGACGCCCTCGACAGTGAAAGCGCGCTGCGATCTACAGACAGCTGGCTCGACCAGGGCTACTGGCTGGCACTGGCGTGCCTGCCGCTGGCGCTGGCAGCCTTTCGCCGGGGCTGGGTGTTATGTCTTCCCTTACTCATCATGCTGGCACCAGAACGGGCTTACGCGTTGGAGTGGCGTGACCTCTGGCAACGGCCCGATCAACAGGCTAGTCAACTCATGGAGGAAGAACAGTTCAAAGAAGCCGCAGAGCGTTTTGAAAATCCTCAGTGGCGAGCCGCCGCCCAGTACCGGGCCGGTGACTATGAGGACTCAGAAAATGGCTTTGCATCAGCCGATACTGCGACCGCCTGGTACAACCGAGGCAACGCACGGGCCAAATCGGGCGATTTTGAGGCCGCCATCAAAGCCTATAAAGAAGCCCTGAAACGCCAGCCGGACCACGAAGACGCGTTATTTAATAAACAGCTACTTGAACAGCTGCAGGATCAGGATCAGCAGCAGCAAGAAAATCAGGAACAGCAGGATCAAGAGCAGCAAAATCAAGAACAGGAACAACAGGATCAGCAGGATCAGCAGCAGGAGCAGCAACAAGGCGATCAGCAGCAGGATGAACAGCAGAGCGACCAGCAGCAAAGCGATCAGCAACAAAATGAGGAGCAGCAGTCTGGCGAACAAAACTCTGAACGGGAACAGGAGCAGCAGGAGGAGGAACAGGCAGCTCCCAGCGAGCCTGAACAGCAGCAGGCTGATGCCGAGGCCAGTACTGTGGAAGAAACTGAGCCCGGGGATGAGGAGACCGAACGATGGCTGCGACAGGTCCCGGATGATCCCGGCGGGTTACTGCGTAACAAGTTCCGCTACGAATCACAGCAACGTCAGCAACAGGGTCAGGAGGACACTCGAGATGACTGGTAGGAGCTTTCTGGCTTTAGTGTGGCTGCTCTGCTGGGCGGGCTCCAGCGTAGCCGCTGTCCAGGTGACAGTTGATCGCACCGAAATCAGCATTAACGACAGCCTCAACCTGGTTCTGCGCGCCACCGATGGCGAAAACCTCCGCAACACCCGCTACGGTCTGCTGCAGGACTACTTTGAACTGGGTACGGCCTCCAGGCGCACCAACATCGTGACAAGTCTTGGTAAAACAGAGCGCGTTGAGGAACTAATTATTCCGTTAACGCCAAGGCGTAGCGGCAAGCTGATCATTCCCAGCCTGAACGTTGA
Organism: Halieaceae bacterium; assembly: GCA_963921335.3. Lineage (GTDB taxonomy): Bacteria > Pseudomonadota > Gammaproteobacteria > Pseudomonadales > Halieaceae > CAWUFC02. Next base: position 291,434 of record CAWUFC020000002.1, read on the forward strand.
TGGCACAGTCACCGACCCCATTGCGATTACTGTCAAAGAGCAGCGCAAGGACGTCTATGCCCGCGATTTAGTCTTTCTGGAGGCTGAAGCGAGTAAGAACAGCGTGTATGTGAATGAACAGTTCATACTTACGCTGCGCTACTTTCACGCTATCAGAACCGACAACGAGAGCCTCACCGGATTTGAAATCCCCAACGCCGAGTACACCCAGCTAAGCAGCAGCACCTACAACACTCGATTAGATGGCATCGCCTACAGGGTCATCGAAATCCCTTTTGCAGTAGTGCCTGACAGCCCGGGCGAATTGACCATCCCCGCAATAGAAATCAGACTGCGCCAGTTGGAGCGTGCAGCCAGCCTGCTGGATATGGGCAAACGCATGCGACGACGCAGTGAGCCTCTGGCGATAACGGTCAAGCCCATCCCAGCCAACTATCCTAGAAATCACGACTGGCTACCCAGCAGTAATCTCACCCTGGAACAGGACTGGTCCGCTGACCCTGCCCATATAAGTGTGGGCGACTCCCTCACCCGCACCCTAACGCTGAGAGCAGCAGGTGTCGATTCTTCGATGCTGCCCCCGCTGGACACAGCAGCCGTGGAGGGCATCAAGATCTACCCCGATCAGCCCAGCTTTGAGACCGTGAGTGAGCGCGACGGCACCACCGCGCTGGGTATACACCGAAGCGCCTGGGTTGCTACTGAAGCTGGCTCTTACCGGGTTCCGCCTGTGGAGATTGCATGGTGGAATACCGAAACTGATGAACTGAGCTATGCGCGGCTGCCTGCTAGCATGCTTTCAGTCACCGCACCCGCGATCGCGGCTGCCAACACTAGCCCTGTTGAGGTACCCACGGCGCAAACATTGCCGGCAGAGACCACCGTGCTCACCTCGACGTTCACCTGGCAAGCCATCGCTGTGGCACTGGCCCTGGGCTGGATGCTGACAACGTTTTATTTCCTGCGTCGAGCACCGACAACCGCTACTGTAACGTCATCACCGCTTCCACAAGCGTCGGCGCAGCAAGGCTGTGACGCATTAATTAAAGCCTGCAAGTCGGGGGATCCGGAAGCATCGCGACAGGCCTTACTGGCACTGAAACCGGCACTCAGCAACGAGCAATTGGCCGCAAGTGGGCTGCTGCAAGCGACCTTGAAGCTTGATCAGTATCTTTACGGAACTAGAGCAGACGCCTGGGATGTAGCGGAACTACTGACGGCCGCAAAAAGCTTGCGAAAGCAGATAAAGCCGGCTCGCAAAGACAAGCACAGTCGCGCCCTGCCCGCCCTCTATAAAAGTCGCTGAATCAGGCCAGGCTTTTACTAACGACCTCAAAGACATCGCGAGACAGCTCGCGTTGCGCCAGGCTTTCCAGCACCGCCTTCATCTGCTCTTGTCCATGGCTGTAGCGCCGCCACCGGGTCAGTGGCGTCAGCAGTCTTGAGGCAATCTGTGGGTTACGGGAATCCAGCTCTGCCACAATTTCACCCAACAAGGCATAACCACTGCCATCCGCGGCATGAAACTGCTCCGGGTTGGCCGAACAGAAGGCGCCAATCAGCGAGCGAATTTTGTTGGGGTTGCCCATATCAAAGTCCGGGTGGTCCATCAGGCCGCGGACCTGCTCAAGCACACCGTCGCGCGGGCGCGTTGCCTGCACCTGCAACCACTGATTAACCACGAGCGCTTCATGCTGCCACTGACTGTGAAACGCATCGAGCAGCGGCTGGGCTCTATCCATTGCCGCGTTGTGTACCACACACGTCAGAGCCGACATCTGATCAGTCATATTGCGAGCTGACTCATACTGCTCTACAGCGAGCTGAATGCCTTCCTCTCCCAGCAAGGACAGGTAAGCCAGGCAAGTGTTGCGCAGACTGCGATGCGCAATCTGCTCGGCGCTGGCCTGATACGGTTCGTCTATATCAAGGGCCCTGTATCGCGCCAACAGCGCTGGCTGCAAATGCTGGGCAAGGGCAATGCGCAGTGCCTCGCGGGCTTTAAAAATACTGTGTACGTCAGCCTGCTCTTCCAGTTCAACCAGGTAGCCTACCCCCGGCAGGCGCATCATTTCTGCCACCATGGCAGGGTCGAGACTCGTATCGGCAAGCACATCCGAATAGGCCTCAAGCAGCAGCTGATCAACTTCTTCAGCACCCTCGCGCAGATCCTGCATCACCGCAACCGCCAACTGTTGAGCCGCGTCCCAGCGGCAAAACCCATCCGCATCGCGGCGCATCAACAGTGCAAGCTCTTCGCGCTGGTAGGGGAATGTCAGCTTGACCGGCGAGGAGAAGCCCCGCAGCAGCGAGGGCACCGGTTTCTCGGGCAGATTTGTAAAAGTAACACTCTGCTCCGCCTCGGTGATCTCTATGACCGCCGTGGTATTGTCCTCGACATCGGGATCATCTGCATGGCCCTCAATCTGCAATCGCAGACCACCAGCTTCTCCAACCAGGCCCAACTCCACAGGGACCACGAAGGGCTCCTTCTGCTCCTGACCCGGCGTGGCCGGACAACTCTGGCTGAAGTGCAAGGTGAAGCGACCACTGTCTTCTTCCCACTCGGCCTCGACACCGACCCGGGGCGTACCGGCCTGCGCATACCAGCGACGGAATTGCGTTAAGTCACGGCCACTGGCGGCCTCCATCGCATTGACAAAGTCATCACAGGTCACTGCCTGGCCATCGTGACGTTCGAAATACAGATCGGAACCGGCGCGAAAGTCTTGCGGGCCTAACAAAATACGCAACATGCGCACCACTTCTGCGCCCTTCTCGTAAATTGTGACCGTATAAAAGTTGCTGATTTCTATAAAGGAATCCGGCCGTACCGGGTGAGCCATCGGGCCGGCATCTTCCGCAAACTGGGCTGTACGCAAGAACGCCACGTCTTCAATACGCTTGACGGTTCTTGAGTTCATATCGGATGAGAACTCCGCATCCCGATAGACGGTAAAGCCCTCTTTCAGGCTGAGCTGAAACCAGTCCCTGCAGGTAACCCGATTACCCGACCAATTGTGAAAATACTCATGGGCCACCACCGCCTCTACGCGCTGAAAGGCCGCATCGGTCTGCGTCAGTGGGTTTGCCAGCACACAAGAGGTATTGAAGATATTAAGGCTCTTGTTCTCCATCGCGCCCATATTGAAATCGTCGACAGCAACGATATTGAAAATATCCAGATCGTATTCGCGACCAAAAACCTCTTCATCCCAACGCATTGACGCCTTCAGTGACGCCATCGCGTGATCACACTTATCCAGATCTTTCTCTTCGACGTAAATACGCAGATCAACACTGCGCCCGCTGCAGGTAGTGAAAGTGTCAGCGATGTGTTCGAGATCGCCCGCCACCAGTGCAAACAGATAACTGGGTTTAGCGAAGGGGTCGTGCCAAACGGACCAATGACGATCGCCCTCTACCCCGCTGTCCACCTGGTTACCGTTGCTGAGCAATACGGGATAACGCTGGCGCTCCGCCTCGATCCTGACGGTATAGGTAGACATCACGTCGGGCCGATCGAGGAAATAAGTGATTTTGCGAAATCCCTCGGCCTCACACTGAGTACAGAACATGGTCTGCGACTTATATAAACCTTCGAGAGACGTGTTGTCCTGAGGCCGTATGCGCGTGAGCGTCGTCAGCAGAAAGCGATCCGGCACCGAGGAAACAGTCAGCGTTTCGGAACCGATCTCGTGCTCGGCGTCGCCACCGTCAACTTTGAGCTCTAACAGCTTCAACTCCTGGCCGTGAAGTATCAAAGGCGCCTTCGCATCAGCGCCTTCGCGGCGCGCCATTTGCAGCTCTGCTTTGACCAGTGCGTGGTCTTCAAACAACTGGAAGTCCAGCCGTGTTTCACTGATTTCAAAGTCAGCGGGTTGATACTCGCTGCGATAAATCGCTTTGGGTTGTGCGTCTTTCACTACTCTGCTCCTGGCTTAAACTCAGCCCAATCGGCTCAGGCTTAACTCGTAACCGCCGTACTTGCGCATATTGATCACTGCGGCATCGAAGATCAGATACTGCCCCTTGATACCCATTAACTTGCCACCTGCCACGGGCTCTTTATCCAGATTGAAAGAGCTGACTTTGGTGGGGTATTCCTGCACCGGGTAACTGATCTCGACGCTTTCGCCGTCTGTTACTGGCTGGATGGCCTGTAAACCGTGCTCAGCCTGCAGTTGATCAATCGCCGCCTTGCAGGTCTCAAACAGGCGATCTCGCTCAGCGGCCAGGTCGATCGGATCTACCGCGCCCTTGAGCATGGTGCGCCAGTTGGTTTTGTCGGCAATGTGCTCGGCGAAAGCAATCTCGACAAGACCGGACTGCAGGCGGCTGTCTACCCTGAAAATCGGCAGAGCCTGAATGGCTCCCTGGTCCATCCAGCGTGTGGGTACCTGGCTGCGCCGGGTAATACCTACCTTCACACCAGAAGAGTTGGCTAGATAGACCACGTGCTCAATCATGCAGTGGGCCTCGCCCCACTCTGGCTCACGACAGGTACCGGCCTGGTAGTGACATTTCTGTGGACTAACGATGCAGCTGTCGCATTGGGCGAGACTTCTGAAACAGGGGTAGCAATAGCCCTGGTTGAAACTTTTTTTGGTTTTACGGCCACACTCGACGCAATTAATAAGCCCGGTATGCCTGATTTCCAGGCGCTCGCCGACCAGCTTATTCATCGGCACCAGGGTATCGCCCAATGGCAGCTGGTAGCTGACCGGTGCGGTCAGCTCGGTTTTCATTTTGCGCACACTGCCGCTGGCAATTAGCTCGCTCAAGAGTTACTCCTTAAATGTGAGGGGCTGGGTATCGTCATCGCACATCTCGCCCTCTTTCTGGCCACGATCGATATATCCGGTACGCTGGTTTTCAGGCAGATTGAGCTGGTCATAGGCGATCACCGCTGACATGGTGTCTTCGCGCTGTTTTTCAGTGAGCTGACGCCCGTCGGGCCAACGGCCGGTTTCCAGCGCGCGGCGCATATTCGCATAGATTTCCGGGGTAATGGTTCTAACCAGTTCATCGTAATTCATAGGCGTTTAATTCCCCAGGCCAACAACCCAAACAGACAGCCCAACACCAGGCCAGAGAGGTGTGCGGCATTCGCGATACTGCCAAATCCCAATGCCTCAGTGGGGCCGATCATACAGAAAACCAGCCACCCGATCATGAAAATCACCAGGCCATTGGAGAGTGCCAGCAGAGGCACTCTCTGCAGCCTGCCGTAGACCAGATTAAAGCCGAGCAAACCAAATACCACACCAGACAGACCACCGAACAGTGAAGGCCCACCGTAGTAATACTGTACGCTGTTGGAGCCAACACCGATGACCACCACCAGCAGGGCCAGCACCCAGGGACCAAGCGTGAGCTCCAGCTTGCCACCCAGCTCCCATGTCCAAAGACTGTTAAACACGATATGCAGCCAGCCGAAGTGCAGGAATATGGGCGTCAAAAAACGCCAATACTCACCTGGCGCGCTGATAAACACTATATGCTGACCGCGAATACGAAAATCAGTGAAGGTCAACCTGGCCAGTAACTCTTCAAAGCCACCCAGGTAAACAAGAAAGCCAGCGAGCCCGCAAGCCAGTATCACTAGCGTTGCCGGCACCCGGCGCCAGTGATCGATTGTCATTGGCACCATGCTATTCGACCAGCGCGTTGCTCCAGCGCAGCTTGCGCCGACAACTGGCATAAAAATCATGATCCAGGGGGTGAATCAATCTCAGTGGATGCGGCTTTTTATGGACCTGCACGGTGTCTCCCGGCCTGGCAGTCATGTTGACTTGTCCATCACATGTGACCGGGGGATGGATACGGTTAGTGGTACCAATATCAATGCGCAACTCACTGTTGCCGTCGACGACGATGGGGCGACTACTGAGGGTTTGCGGAAACATGGGCACAATCACGATGGCATCCAGTGACGGATGCATGATCGGCCCGCCCCCGGACAGCGAATAGGCAGTGGAACCGGTTGGTGTCGCCAGGATCAGGCCATCAGCGCGCTGACTGTAGACAAAGGTATCGTCCACATACAGATCGAACTCGATCATCTGTGCCGAGGTGCCCGAGTTCACGACAACATCGTTGAGCGCATCGGCGCGACCGACGGCTTCACCATCGCGCTCAACAACCACGTCCAGCAAAAAACGCTGCTCTTCCTCAAATTCACCATCGAGAACCGCCGCGACTTTCTCTTCGATTTCGTCCGGGGCGATATCTGTAAGAAAGCCAAGTCGCCCACGGTTAACACCCAGAACCGGCACGTTATGGGTACACATATCCCTGGCAGCACTCAACATACTGCCGTCACCACCAACAACGATGGCCAGATCACACTGCGCTGCAATCTCTTCACGCTCAACGGTCTGGGCTGAACCATTGCTTAACAGTTTACCCAGTCGATTCTCTACCAGGACTGACAACTGCCGCTGTTCCAGCAGCTGGATGAGGCTCTCTAGTGTCTCCGCCGAACTCTCGTGACGACTGCGACCAATTAGGCCAATCTTGTGAAAACTGCTCACTGGGTGGGCATCCGATATTTGAAGGCTTGCTATTATAACCCCAGCCAAGACCCGGAAAGCATCCCTTGATTTGGAACCACTTAAACAACTCTGCCGTGCGCGATCTGGCCTGGGCGATCTTCAGCGAGCCGCTGCTGATCAGCCGACAACTGGACCCAGAGCTGGACAACTGCACCATCGCATTGACTCCTGAGCGGGAGGCCTCACTGCTCGCACTGGATGCAGAACCTGCACCACTACTGACCCATCTTCATGAACGCAGCAGCACCCGGCTGGGCATCTACTTTGAATATCTGTGGCAGTTTTTCCTGGCCAACGATACGGAATTGGAACTGGTCGCACACAACCTGCCGGTACGCGATGGCGGCCGCACTCTCGGCGAGTATGACCTGATCTACAAACAGCGCGACAGCGATCAGCATATTCACCTGGAACTGGCGCTGAAGTACTACCTTGGACTACCTGACTCTGCCACCTGGCTGGGGCCAGGCAAGCAGGATCGCCTGGCGGACAAAATGACTCACCTACTGCAGCGACAGACGCAGCTCGCAAATACTGAACCCGGAAGAGCTGTTCTGTCAGATCTTGGGGTCGACAAGCTGCTCAGGCAAATGGAAGTAAAGGGCTATTTGTTTGCCAACGCCGAAAGCAATACCGCAGAGCCAATCGGACTCAATCCGGATTATGCCTTGAGAAAGTGGCTGCCCTACTCTGCATTCCAGGAAAAGCGGGACGGGGAACAACGGCTTGGCCTGGAAAGACTGCAGTGGCTCTGCCCTACCAGAACCGGCGCAGCGGGCGACTGGCTGCAACAGCAGATTCGGGCACGTGGGCAACCTGCCATGCTGGCCAGGATGCAAAACGGCGAGGAAGTGGAGCGCTGTTTTGTGACGCCGGACCACTGGCCGGATGAGGCTTAAACAGTCTCTACGATCTGGTCTACGAAAGCTTTAAGTTCGCGCCGCGCGCCGTCTTCGATAAACGTGAACTCCATCTGGCACTCATGCTCACCATCCACTTCGTTGACGCGCAGTACTCTGGCATAGACATCGCTGCTTTGCTGAGACATCAGCGACAAAGACAGCCGGATACAGATTTCGCTTTGTTCCTCGAGCTGCTGGGGCAAGCGTGCCATCAAACCGCCATAGCTGAGATCGATGATGCGGCCCTCGTAGACCGTGTCATCCACACCCTTGCCCGCCACTAACTGGTAACTCAGCGGAATATCCACCGCGACACGCGGACTGCTGCGAGCCTCTCGCTGCGGCACTTCAAGGGGCTCAGGCAAGCGGGTTGAGCGCAACTCATACATTCGCACAGCGTCTTTGCGGCCTTTTACCCGCACTTCATTGACACCGCCTATCTCGATGAAAGACTCCGCCAGTTGATAGGTATTTTCGCTGAGCAATATCTGGCCACGAAGACTGTGAGCCTCGATGCGCGAGGCAATATTCACCTCATCTCCAATCACCGTGTACTCACTGTGCAGGGTTGAACCGAGGCTGCCCGCCATTACATGGCCGGTGTTGATGCCTATACCCATATACAGTTCCGGGAGGTTTAGCTGGGTATTCACGGCATTGATATCGTTCATAGCCAGCTGCATCTCGACGGCACAGGCGATGCAGCGCTCCAGGTCGCCCCGCCGGCTTCGCGGCGCACCGAACAGCGCCATAATGGAGTCGCCCATGAACTTGTCGATGGCGCCCTCATAGCGGAGGATGATTTCGCTCATCTTTTGCAAATAGCGGTTGAGCAACTCAACCAACTCGGCAGCCTCGCACTCACTCGTTAGTGCGGTAAAACCACGCAGGTCGGACAAGAGGATATTGACCTGCATCCGCCGGGAATTCACAGTCGAGGTAATGGCGGACCGGACGGGACTCGAACCCGCGACCTCCGGCGTGACAGGCCGGCATTCTAACCAACTGAACTACCGGTCCAACGGTAGCCACTCTTTCGAGTAGCTCGGATATAAAGTGGTGGGTGGTGACGGGATCGAACCGCCGACCCTCTGCTTGTAAGGCAGATGCTCTCCCAGCTGAGCTAACCACCCCCGAATCCGAGAACGCGCATTCTACAGATTTCATGGGGGCTGTCAAACACTCTCAGGAGGGTTTTGGTAAAAATTTTTGGCCGCTTAAAAAGCACCGGAATTGCCGGTAAAATCGCCGCCCCCAAGCCGGATTATCACTATGGAAATCTACAAAGAATTTCACTTTGAGGCAGCTCATCGCCTGCCCAATGTGCCCGAAGGACACAAGTGCGCCCGCTTACATGGCCATTCCTTTCACTTGCGCCTGGTCATCAGTGGCGATGTCGGGGAAGACAGTGGATGGATCATGGATTTCGCTGAGCTCAAAACACACTTCGGCCCGATCTACGATCAGCTGGACCATCACTACCTGAATGACATTCCTGGGCTGGAAAATCCCACCAGCGAAAACATCGCGCGCTGGATTTGGCACAAACTCAAGCCACAACTACCTGAACTCAGCGCGGTTGAACTGCGTGAGACCTGCACCTCTGGCTGCATTTATCGCGGCGACTAAATCTGACGGTAACAGTCAAAAATGTGTTGACAAAAAGATTGGTGCTACAAAAAAAGGGGTTTGAAAAACACGCTTTTTCAGGCACCTCACAGCCGCCCCAAAAATGTTTCCAAAAAACCTCGTTGGGTTACCTTGCGTAGCACTCCGCAGAATGTTATGCACAGTATAAAGCCAATGTTTGCATGTCATAAAACATTCACAGGCTTAGAGACAACTCTAACTATCTGGCGTTAGGTTTTACTCATAAGCTATTGTATTTATTGAATATATGGATATTGGTTAATTTTTAACCAAAGTGCTAAGCAATGCCTATTTCAAGCGTTTAATGTGACTCTGAACAATTTACCCACTGACTTATCCACAGATTCTGTGGACAACCGCTTCGGCGGTTACAGGTAGGCACGCGTCAACATAGGCTAATCATCGCTAATGCAGGGTCGGTCCCCGCTCAGCCATCACCAGGGCCTGCAATCTGCCGCCCAGCATAATCACATGACCACTGTGCCTGAGCTGACCGTCTTCGGTGAATTCGAACACGTATTGCCGCCACACTCGCCAGCGACCCTGGTCGTCTTTACTGAGGGATACCCGCTTACTGCTCACAGTCTGATCGAGCAGTTGCACGCCGTCTCGCTCACAGGCTCGCCGTGCCGCCTGGAGGGCCAGTTCCCGCACCCGCACCCAAGTCAAAAACCAGCCAGCGAAGGCTCCAAATACCAGTAGCAGGAGCAGGTCAAAAAGACTGAAGCTCACGTCAGTCTTTCTTGAGGCGCCGCAGTACTGACTGAAAGGTCATAACCAGCTTGTCTTCCACAAACAACTCACCGCGAACAAAGGTCATTGAGCCGGTGCGACGAACCACCTCGCCCCTCCCTTCAACCCAGTCGCCCAGGCGCGCGCCACTGACAAAATCGCTATTGAAGCTGATGGTGGCGCAGTTTTCCTTGACGCCAGACAGCGCCAGCATGGTCACCGTGTAGTCTGCAAAGCACATAAGCACACCACCATGAACGGTGCCTATGCCGTTACAGTTTTCCTCGGCGGCCCGAAAAGCCATCCGCAGGCCATCGTCTGTCTTGCTGTAATAAAAGGGGCCGATATGATCCTCTGCAGGGCTAATGCCGGTCAGGGATTTGTAACCCTCAGGTATGTCGCTCACGTGGGCTCCTTTAGTTGTTTGATGATGCCAACCCAGCACTCATCGGCGAGTGCGTAAGGCGCATAAATACTCAGCCGATCTGCCTTGTCGCCATACTTGGCCAGCAATCCTGGCGCGATCTCGGCCGGCTCACCACAAACCGCAAACGCGTGCAGAAAGTCGTCGTCAATCAGGGCAGTCATCTCATCCCACCGCCCCTGTTTGGAGAGGGCATTCAGTTCAGGGTGGAGGCCTTCGTACCCCACCGCCTGCATGGGCGGCAGATAAGCAGGCGTTGATCCGTAAAAAGCCAGCAATCCACAAACCGTCGCCCGCGCAGCGGCGTACTCCTCCTCGGTTTCACCGGTGACGCAGATGGCGCCGATCTGGGTAATAAAGTCGTCGCCGGAGCGACCTGCCTTTGCCATGCCTTCGGCCAGCGCCGGCAACTGTTGCTGCTCGACAAAGGGCAGTGTATTAAACGGGTGAACGATCAGGCCATCTGCCACCTCACCCGCAACCCGGGTCATGCCCGGCCCCATCGCACCCAGCAGTATCGGCGGCACTCCGCACTCTAACGGGCCAGGATTAAACATCGGCGTCATCAGGGTGTGCGAGAAGTACTTGCCCTTAAAGTCGAGTTTCTCACCGTGCTGAAAACAATCGAAAAATGCCTTCACTGCCTGGATGTACTCGCGCATCCGCGACGCTGGCGGATCGAAGTCGACGCCAAAGCGCTTTTCAATATGGGCGCGCACCTGCGAGCCAATACCAAGCATGAATTTACCGCCACTAAAGCGCTGCAGGTCAAACGCCTGGTAGGCAATGTGCGAGGGGTTGCGCGGAAAAGCCACAGCAATGCCCGTTGCGATCGTCAGATCAGGGGCGTGTTCGGAGGCAATCGCCAAAGGCAAAAACGGATCTGAGGGTCCCTCGAGGGTGTACACACCATCGTATCCAATCGCTGCCAGTCGCTTGGCCTCGTCAGCAGCCTGGGCCAGGCCGGCGTAGAAAGGACCGTCGATATACATGGTTGCATACACTACACCCCGCCCCTCGGTTGTCAATCAATACGGGTCTGCTAGTATGGCGCGGTCTGAAACCTGAGGCCGACCATGATTAGAATTATATTGCCCCTGCTTGCCGCCTTGATGCTTCTTGGCTGTGCCGGTTCTGCTACCACTGCAGACAATCCCACCGCCTACCCTTACGAGTACGACGCTGAGATTCATCAGAAATCCGAGATCAAGCGCGTTATTATTCCCACGGTCAACCTTGGCGGCCCCAGTCGCAGTTATCTGCTGGATGCAGAGGAACGCGTAGACAAGGCAGTGCGCGACTACCTCGAGAGCAACGGCTACCAGGTGGTCTCCCAGCGGCGCTTTACCCAGGAGTGGAAGACTGCAATCCGTAAATACGGCAACCCCATTGACCCCACCAGTGGTCGCGTAAACCAGAAGACCTTCACACTCGCACTGGTCGCAGTGCGCGATGCGCTGATACGCAATGATGAAGTTGATGCCTTTGTGTTTACTGACCTGATAGAGAAAGAAATCACCTTCTCTGGCGGACTCAAGCACCTGGCCCGCTGGGATGGTGTGACCCGCAAACCCAGCCTGCAGGGCCCCGGTGATGGTGTATCCACTGACTTCAATTGGAACCAGCCCGCCAAAGGCGCGTCCCTGTGGGTGAACGTTTACAACATGGAGCTGGAGCGCGTGTTCTCTTCCATGGGCGGCATTGATGCCACCGAGGCGATCGACACACGTTCTTCAGCGGGAGATTTTGTGCGCCGCCGTAATATCCTGGAGAACAAGAACTTTATCCAGGAAGGGATCGAGCTGTCCTTCCACCCCTTCATTGCCCTCAACTAAACGGGTTTAGAGTACTTCCAGACCGCGTTCGATACACCACATCGCCGACAAGCTGCCCAATACGTATACAGGCACAGGCAACAGGCGCTCCTGCCAGGGCTGCAGCGGGCGCCGCAACAACAGCCACAATCCATAAATGGCGAAGATAAAGGCCAGCTGACCCAGCTCTATTCCCACGTTGAAAAACAGCAAAGCCAGGGGCAGTTCAGACTGGGGTAGCCCGACTTCAGCCAGGGCGCCGGCAAAACCCATGCCGTGCAGCAGGCCAAAGCCACCAGCCAGCCACCAGGGGTGAGCTCGAAACAGACCGCCGCGATCAGGTCGCGCAAGTTCAATGGCCAGCACCAGGATACTCAGGGCGATCGTGAACTCCACCAATGCCACCGGGTACTCAAAATAGCCCAGCGTAACCAGCGACAAGGTAATTGAGTGTCCGAGTGTAAAAGAGGTAATGGTCCAGATCAGGCGGGTACCACCGCCAACCAGCAGCAACAATCCAAACACAAACAGCAGATGGTCGATGCCACCCCATATGTGCTCGGCACCCAGCCAGCTGTATTCTTTCACCACCGTCATCGCAGTGGGTTCAGCCGGAATCTGAAACTGATCCTGTTCGGCATTCAGCAATGACTGGTAGAAGGTGCCATCGCGGTACTCCACAGAGAACAGCACCGAGGCCTGGTTATCGGCCAGGCCACTGACGGCAATCACCTGCCCGACCAGGCTGTCGCTGCAGCCCATGCGCCACTGGCGAATCACCCCGGTACCCTCCAACTCGCCATCACCGCCGTCTATGGCCTGGCAAATGGCCGGCAGCACCGGCTTCAGGGGAACTGGCGAGGTGGACTGGGCGGGCGTTTTCCAGATCACGTTGTATTCGTTGGGCGCCACTTCAAACAGGCGCAGCAGCGATGGTGCAAAGCGATGCGCTTCGGCCTGAACGCTGAGCAGCAGAGGCAATACACACAACAAGCTGCAGAGGATACGTTTCACAGCAGCACCTCGTAATCTTCTCGTAGATCAGCCACCGCATCTCGCAACGCCTGGTTACGGCGTTCCAGTAACAGGTCGCGGGCAATCTGCTTACGGACTTCCTCAAGCTCAGCATCCCGCTCTGGTTCCAGTGCCTCTATCCATACCAGGTGGAGGCCATAGGTGGATTCAACTGGCCCCACCCACTGCCCCGCAACCGGTTCAGCATTCTGCAGATTCAGCATAAACGCCGCACCAAAATGCCGTGCCACCTGCTGGGGACTCAGGCCTCGAAAACTGTAACCCGGCAAAAATGGTGAGCTGAGGGAGCGAGCCGCCGCCGCATCCATGCCCTGCTCCTGAACCTTCTGTAAAAGTGCTGCCGCGTCGCCGCTGCGCTCGCGGGTGAGGTAGACGTGTTCAAAAGAGTATCGGGGCGGACGGCGCAGAGCTTCACGATCTGCTTCGAAACGGGCCAGGATATCAGCCTCACTCACGACCGGCGGTGGCGACTGCGCCAATAACATCTGCTCCATAGCCTGAATCAAACGGCGTTTCACCACTTCGTCCCCAAGGTGCAGCTCCATACGCAGCGCGTCCTTGTAGAGTTGTTCGTCAGTCTTGCCTTCACCCATACGCAAAAAACGCATGTTACGAATCAGGCGCTGCTGCACGACTGAGTCATACAGGTGAATCTCAAGCTCCAGGGCCTCGAGAAACAGCATGTCGCGGTCCAGCTCCGCCCGCACCATACTCTCCAGCTGGGCGGGCGACGCAGGCCGGCCAGCGGTGTTAAACCACTGCCTTTGCAAGGTTTGTATTCTGCTCTCACCGAGGGGACCCACCGTCGGCACGGGCGGCGGATACAGCTGCTGCTGCAACATAAACAGGCCGAGGCCCAGCACCAGGAAATGTAGCCAGGGGCGTTTGAATAATTGGGGCATAGCCGTGGAATTAGTCCTTGTACTGCGGTGTTTCGCCTCGGGCGGAAGAGATAGAGGCGAACAAGTCCTCCTGGCTCAGCATACCTGCATTCCAGGTCGCAATGTAGTTCAGGCCATCAGCCACACTGTGATCGCGAACATAGTTCAGCATTTCTTTGCTGCCGCGTATTGCCAGCGGCGACTTGGCAGCGATATCGGCAGCAATCGCTCGCACAGATGTCAGCAAGCTGTCACGGTCAGCGTAGACTGCATTCACAAAACCCAGGGCTCTGGCTTCTTCGGCATCGAATCGGCGGCCGGTATAAGCCAGTTCTCGCACCATGCCCTCGCCAATCAGTTTGGGCAAGCGCTGCAACGTGCCTACGTCGGCCACCATGCCAAGATCGATTTCCTTGATGGCAAAGTAGGCATCGGCAGAGCAATAGCGCATATCGGCACAACAGGTCATATCGATACCGCCGCCGATGCAGGTATTGTGAATGGCGGCCAGCACCGGCTTGGAACAGGTTTCTATCGCCGTCAGATTGCCCTGCATGCGCAATACCATGCGACGAAAGCCTTCAGCCTTGCGACCGGGCTCACCATCACCACCAGCGGCATCGGAAAACACGTCCAAGTCGAGGCCAGAACAAAAGTGTTTGCCATTGCCGACCAGAATGGCCACCCGAACCGAAGGTTCCTGGTCCAGCCATTCAAAGCACAACTGCAACTCGTCCCACATGGGCTTGTTCATGGCGTTGGCTTTGTCAGGTCGATTGAGCGCGACTTCAGCAATGCCCTCAGCCACAGACAGGCTTAAAGTTTCGTATTCAGGGATCCCAGCGGCTGACATAGTTGTCTATCTCCCGTTCCGGCAGTCTCTTGGGGTTACCATCGCGGCTGCCAAAGTATAAGAAGCCCACGATCTCTTCATCAGTGCCCAGGCCCAGAGCTTCGGTCACAATTGGATCTAGCGCATAGCTGCCGGTGCGCCAGATACCGGCAAAGCCGGCAGCCTCTGCGGCCAGCAGCATGGCATGGGCGGCACAACCAGCTGAAATGATCTGCTCATCCCGCGGTACTTTGGGATGTTCCTGCACCCGGCAGACCACAGTAATGAGTAAGGGCGCTCTCAGCGGCGCATTGGCTGCTTTTGTGCGAGCGGCATCATCAGCATCGGGCTGACTGGCCAACAGTGCTTTGCAAAAAATCTGGCCCAGGGCGTCCCGCGCCTCTCCTTCTATTTCGATAAATCGCCAGGGCTGCAACCAGGCATGATCTGGCGCACGCACCGCGGCACGGTACATTGCCTCGCGGGTTTTTGCATCGGGCGCGGGGCCGGTCAGCTTGGGCGCGGAATTTCTCTGGGCTAGTAAGTCTTGAATCGATGACATAGGCATTTCTCAATCAGCGCGCATCATAACCCGCTCAGGGGCCATGTCCCACCAGGATATTCATAAAGCCCTGATCGCCGGGGCAGTCGTCTACGTTATTGCACCACTCCATCAGCTCAGTGGCAGTGCAGGCCACCAACTGGTGCTCTATATGATCAACAATGAAAAAAGGCAGCCCCAGCGACTGCAGCGATCCTATCAGTGCCGCACCAATGCTTCCCGCCATGCGCAGGGAATACGGCGTCAGCTCGATAAGAATGTGCAGATCCGCACCGCAGTCTCGCAGGTACTGCAGCAAGCCGCGTACCACACGATGCTCTGAGCCCTGGGTATCTATTTTTACCAGTCGTGCCGGGCCAGGATGGCTCCGAAAAAAGTCATCGCCCGGCAGCAACTTGATCGTGACCTGCTGTCGGGCGGTATCTGCCTGCAACTGATGATCACCAAAATTATCGTCGCTGAGGTAAAGACTGGCCTCACCGCTACTGTCCGCAAGCGCCAGTTCTTCGATGTAGCAGCGATCCTGCAGCCCGTTGAGAGCTATGTTTTCCCGCAATAGTGCTGCATTGGCGGGTTCGGGTTCAAAACTGAACACCTCGCCCTCCTCTCCCACGCATTCTGCCGCCAGAACGCTGAAGTAGCCGATGTTTGCACCAATATCCAAACAGCGGTCGCCGGGGCGTAGAAGCTGGCGGAACAGCTCACCCTCAAACGGCTCCCAGATACCCTGCTCTTCTATTTGACGCGACACGTGCGCATCGCCGCTGTTGTGCACAGCCAGCTGCAGTGCCTCGCGGTAGCCCGGAACTTTGAGGGGACAAACAGGCAAGATCAGCTGCCGGCAAGCGCCTTCTTGGCCGTCTTTAATTGCTGGGGTGTGACCGTCTCGCCGCTTTCATAGTAGAGCTTCTGGGCAATCGTGGAGTCGCGCACGGACCCGGCAATCACCTTGCCAATGGCCAGCCAGTTGAGGCAGCGACCTACTAAACCAAGGCCCACGGTGTAACGCATGGCATTGCTGAGGTACACCTGCCCGTCTACCACCTCCATGCCATAGTCGTAATAGGCTTCGGTCATGGGCGGCACCGGACCGTCCTCACCGCGATGCAGACGCAGGCTGAATCCCTTCATGTCTTCCCAGCTGACTACGGTTTCCTGGATGGTCACCTTCCCGCCGGTTGAAACCTCGCGGCTGGCGCCGAGACCGCTGTGCTGTTCGGTCAGCATCTCCAGCGAGGTCAGCCCGGGCACGTAGTGAATGGCGAGGGAAAAATCGCTCAATTTCGCCCAGGTCTGTTCCGGGCTGAGATTAACTGGAATTCTGTAGCTTGTGCGGTGCATGGGGCCATCTCCCACTAACGAGGCCACGCAAAGTACTACAACCAGCAGGCCCGCACCAGCCAGCCCGCGACGCCAGCGATGATTGTCAGCCATCGCCTCAATCAGCCGAGCATGTCCGCGTAGGGGCTGGTCTCGCTGAGATCGAGCTCAATACCGGCGCTGGCTATGCGCAATGTGTCCGGGCCCAGTTCGATGTTTTCCGGGCCGAGCACATTGTGATCGAATTTATAGGTGGGGCTGGTTTCTCCGCGACTCGCGGCGGCATCATAGCTGGCCGCAGCCTCTTCCACCTGTTCGCGACGCCCACGCCATTGATCCAGGCTGGCACTGCCGTGACGCTGTGCCAACATGGCTTCAACCTGTGCCGGAGCCAACACAGTCGCCGACGCATTATTTCCGCCGAATCCTTTGGCATTGATAATCGCATAGCGCTGCTGTGCCGGATCCAGCTGCTTGTGTGACGCACTGATAGACAGGCGTTCTGCGTAAACGTCATCCGCCACTGCGTCAATCGTGGCAATGCCCGGTGCTATACCGTCTTGCCAAATGCCCAGGGTAGACACCAGCTGATCCGCACCCGCAGCTCCGATGGAATGCCCCAGATATGCTTTCACGGCAACAACAGGCCAGTCTTCGATACCATGAGCGGCAGCCACCTGTTCGAGAATATGGGATTCGGTCACCCGGTTCTGCGGCGTGCCGGTACCGTGCGCCTGCACCAGCCCGCCCTCGCGCATAGCCTGCTCACCCACAATCGCGCGAGCAGCGCTGGCCGCTTTGGCCATTGTGATGTAATTGCCGATACCTGGCGCAGAAATGGACTTTTTGTGGCCGTCGGCATTCACAAAGACGTCTGTGACAGCACCGTACACACAAGCCCCAAGCTCAAGAGCCAGCTCATCGT
Organism: Halieaceae bacterium; assembly: GCA_963921335.3. Lineage (GTDB taxonomy): Bacteria > Pseudomonadota > Gammaproteobacteria > Pseudomonadales > Halieaceae > CAWUFC02. The sequence continues at coordinate 309,068 of CAWUFC020000002.1, forward strand.
CAAAAAGAACAACCATCTGCGCCGACTCGGCGATGGTGAATCCACAGTTGTTGGCAAAAGGCCGGCAGGCTCGGCGATAATCCGGATCTTCATCGGCAGCAAGCCCGTCTAGCTCACGCAGGGCCTTGTCACTGGCCAGGGCACCCATAGCGGCATAGCCCTCCATCACATCAGCGGTGATCGGCGCCTCTGCATTGCCGACTATGGCGACTCGGCTGCGACCGCTCTGAATATCGTGAATACCCTGGCGCAGGTTATAAAGAAAAGATGCGCAGGCGCCCATGCTGGTCCCCGTACTGCCCAGGCTGCCAAGCACATAGGCGTTTACAAAGTCAGCGGGCATTTCCGCGAAACCGAAGGGGCAGTATTTGGAAGTGACTTTCTTGCCATTGGCACGGGCTTTGACCAGTCCGCCATTGCCCTGGGCATCCAGCTGACTCATACCACTACCGGCATAAACAGAGATCTGGTCTACGGGTACGCGCGACTGAATCTGCTGCCAGTCGATGCCGGTCTGCGCCAGTGCATCCGAAGCAGCGTAGACCGTCATCTGCAGGCCCCGGGGATGGCTGCGCGACTGGTACAGTTTGCCGGGGTCGAATCCCGAGGGCAGCTGCCCGGCAGCCTTGACTGGCGCACTGAGCTGCGCGGGCACTAAGAATTCCAGACCCTGTTCAATATCTACCCGCACGTGCTTGTCGTCTACAGGGCTGACACGCCAGCCCTCAGGGATCACATCGGGCAGGTGCTTTGGCTGGGTGGTAAAACTGGTCGGGCCCTGACCGGAATTGGCATTGATGCGCCGATTCCAGGGTACGGCGTCGACATCAAACAGGCTGGATTCAATGCGACGAACCAGGCTTGCCTCGCGCAGTTGATTTCTGACCTGGTCGCTGCCATCCCAATGAATACCCGTCAGTGCGGCAAGGCTGGCCCAGGTCGCGTCTGCCTGCTCGGCCTGCAGAGCGTCGACCACCATGCGACGATACGCCCGATGTCCGGAGCTACGTCCGGCGGCATTGATACCTCCAAAACCCACGACCAGCGGTAAACGCACAAGCAAAACCTCTATATTCGTCAATCTGTTAGCGTCTATTGTTGAGGCAGGAAGCGAACCACCAGTATGGCATTTTGCTCATTTTATTGGCTTAATAGCTCATATGCGCACCGTGATAGCAGCCATCTACCCTCGCGCCCTGGCGACCAGCCTGACCCTACCTATGGATGTACTGGCAGGAGCATCTGAGGCGGCCAGGGCTGCCGGCCGGGATGACGCAGACATCCGCTTTCGCCTCGCGGCCACATCCAATGAGCCCGTGACCACGGCTGGGGGCATGACACTGACCCCTGACTTACTCAGCAGCGAGATCAGCCAATGTGACCTTTTGATCCTGCCCGGTATGTGGCGCAATCCGCGCCCGGTCGTACGCAGCCAAAGAGCCTGGATCGACATCCTTCACCAGCTGCATGCCCGCGACATACCGATCTGTGCGGTCGGAACAGGCAGCTGCTTTCTGGCGGAAGCCGGCTTGCTGAATGGGCTTGCCGCCACCACGCACTGGAACTATTTCGACCGCTTCACGCAGGACTATCCACTGGTCGACCTGAAGCAGCGACACCTGATAACCCAGGCCGGGCAACTTTATTGCGCGGGCAGCGTTAATTCCATCGCCGACCTTATGATTCATATACTCGAGGACTGGTTCGGGCCGTTGATTGCACGAGCGGTGGAGAACCAGTTCTCACCCGAAATCAGGCGGCCCTTCCGGGCCCACGCCTTTCAACATGGGGAAGACCCCATGCACCACGACGAACTGGTGCTGGAGGCACAGCAATGGTTACAGGAACACCTGCATGAATCGATCACTGTCGATCAACTCGCCAGCGTGCTGAACTGCGCCAAGTCGACACTCGCAAGACGCTTCAAGCAGGCCACCGGCCGGTCTCCCAGTCGCTACTTGCAGGACCAGCGCATACTGTCGGCCCGGGAGTTACTAAGAGCCACAAACCTGTCCGTGTCAGAGGTAGCCTGGCAGGTCGGTTTACAGGACGTCAGTTACTTCACCAAGTTGTTCAGGCAGCACACGGGTATGCCCCCTGCGCGCTATCGCCAAAGCGCGCGCGGAAAGCTGTTTAAGGCCCAATCCTAGTCCTTGCCCCGGGGCATCCCTTGTGGCTAAATGCGGCCCTCAATCCCACCTGTACAGGAACTAAGCAATGAGCCAGCCAGAGGTATTTATTGTCAGTGGCGCACGCACCCCGATGGGCGGCCTGCAGGGCAGCCTGAGCGCCGCGACAGCCCCGGAACTGGGCACTGTCGCCATCGCCGCGGCACTGGAGCGTGGCAATATCGAGGCCAATGCCATTGACGAGGTCTTCATGGGCTGCGTACTGCCCGCCGGCCTTAAGCAGGCCCCGGCCCGTCAGGCTGCCATTGGTGCTGGCATTCCCACGTCCACCGGCGCGGTCACTGTGAATAAGATGTGCGCCTCGGCCATGCAGGCCACGATCTGTGCTCACGACAGCATCGTTGCTGGCACCAATACCGTCACGGTTGCAGGCGGCATGGAAAGCATGAGCAATGCCCCGCACCTGCTCATCGGCAGCCGCGCTGGTTTGCGCACAGGCGCCAACCAAACCCCCGACCATATGTTCATCGACGGCCTGGAAGATGCCTACACCGGCCGCGCCATGGGGTCATTTGCCCAGGAAACTGCCGACAAGTACGGGCTCACCCGCGAGCAGATGGACGAATTTGCCATCGGCTCCCTGACCCGGGCCAAGGCGGCTATGGAAACCGGCAAGCTGGATGACGAGATCGTGCCGGTGACGATCAAAACCCGTCGCGGTGAAACTGTTGTCACAGAAGACGAGCAGCCACTCAACGCCAATATCGAGAAGATTCCCAGCCTGCGGGCTGCCTTTGCCAAAGACGGCACCATTACCGCGGCCAATGCCAGCTCGATTTCTGACGGTGCCAGCGCCCTGCTACTGGCCTCCGGCGAAGCGATTGAAGCCCAGGGGCTCAAGCCCATGGCCCGCATCGTTGCACACGCCCGCCACTCGCAAAACCCTGAAGACTTCACTATTGCGCCCATTGGGGCGATCAATAAAGTGCTCGAGAAAACCGGCTGGAACAAGGACGAGGTCGACCTGTTTGAGATCAACGAAGCCTTTGCCATGGTCACCATGCTGGCTATTCAGGAATGCGGGCTGGACCACGACAAGGTCAACATCAACGGCGGTGCCTGCGCCCAGGGCCATCCCATTGGTTCAACCGGCTCCCGCATTGTTGTCAGTCTCATGCACCAGCTCAAGCAGCGCGGCGAGAAGCGCGGTATCGCTGCCCTGTGTATTGGCGGCGGCGAAGCGACTGCCCTCGCCATAGAAATGGTGTAAACACGCTATGCCACTGAGCAGCATCGCAGACATTATTGAGGACATTCGCCAGGGCAAGATGGTGATCCTCATGGATGATGAAGATCGTGAAAACGAGGGCGATCTTATTGTGGCGGCAGAAGCGGTTACGCCCGAGATCATCAATTTCTTCGCCAGCGAAGCCTGCGGATTGATCTGCATGCCCATTACCCCGGAGCAGGCGCAGCGCCTGAACTTGCCACTGATGGTGCGCGACAACCGCTCACAGCACGAGACTAACTTCACCGTTTCGATTGACGCTTCTGAACGGGTCGGCCCCGGCATCAGCGCCGCTCAGCGCGCCAATACCGTACTGACCGCAGTCGCCGCTGACGCCAAACCGGAAGACATCAGTCAGCCCGGGCACATCTTTCCGCTGGTCTCCAAACCCGGTGGCGTGTTGCGGCGGGCGGGCCACACAGAGGCCGGCACCGACCTGGCCCGCATGGCCGGTTATTCGCCGGCGGCCCTGATTGTCGAAATCATGAATGAAGACGGCACCATGGCGCGCCGCCCCCAGCTCGAAGAATTTGGCGCAAAGCACAATATCAAAATTGGCACCATCGCCGACCTGATTGCCTATCGCGCCATGCATGAGCAGTCGGTGGAACTCAAGGATCGAAAAACCGTACACACTGAATTCGGCGAGTTCGAATTGCACAGCTTCCTGGACCTGGTCGACGATCGCCTGCATTTTGCGTTAACCAAGGGAGACATACAGGAAGACAGCCCCGCACTGGTGAGAGTACAGACCGTCAACACCCTGCGTGATGTGCTGGGCACGGTGATACCGGGCAGCTCCAGTGGCTGGTCCTATCGCAAAGCCATGCAGCGTATCGCCGAGGAAGGCTGTGGCGCCATGGTGCTCATCGACCAGGGCCAGACAGCCGAGGCACAGCTGCGCGAGGTGATGGAGTTTCCGGAAGCCCCACAGGTTGGCAGCGACGGCAGCGACGGCACCCAGATTTACCGCCTGATTGGCACCGGTTCGCAAATACTCAAGCAGTTGGGTGTCGGTAAAATGCGGGCAATGTCTGCTCCGACGCGCTACAACGCCCTGTCAGGCTTTCATCTGGAAGTCGTGGAATTTGTAGAGGCCTGAACCGGCTGTAGATGCACCGCCATAATCAGGCTGCCACCAATCACCAGCGGTACAGCGTAAAGCAAAAACAGTGAGGCACCGCTCCAGCCGCCTGCGATAAGCATGCCCGCCATATAGGGAGCAGCCACAGCCCCAAATCGACCCAGCCCGATACCCCAGCCAATACCCGTCGTGCGAATTTCAGCGGGATAGACGCGCGCCGCCAACATGTAGAATCCGACAAAGCCACCCTGCTGAAACAATCCAATGATGGCCGTCAAAGCCAGCAGACCGGTAATACCGAGGGACACCTGCGAGAAAATCACCATTCCTGCCGCAGCGATCAGGTGAAACAGCAAAATCGTGCGTTGCAGGCCCAGCTTCACCGACGCCCAACCGATCAACAAGTTGCCGCCTGCACCACCGAGGTTGAAGGCGATACCCGCGTAGATGGCCTGGTTCAGAGGCAGCCCGGCATCCACCAGCAGCTTTGGAATCCAGCTCAGCAGAAAGTACAGCGTGCCGAAACAGAGGAAGAAGGCACCCCACAAACGCAGGGTATCGCTGCGATAGGTACTGGCCAGCAGGCTTTTCACGTGCACGGGCGGTGGCGCCACACCCTGATCGGGCAGCATTTCAACAGGAGAGTGTCCCAGGCGACGCAATACTGCGTTGATGCGCTGCAGTGAATCGGGCCTGCGACGAGACAACAACCACTCGATACTTTCCGGAATGAACAGGTAGATCAGCGGCAATACCGCCAGCGTCATAATGCCGCCAGCGAAAAATACGCCCTGCCAGCCATACTCCGGAATCAGAATCGCCGCCAGGAAACCCCCGAGCACGGCCCCCATCGGGTAGCCAGCCAGCATCACCCCGACAGCAAGGTTGCGATGCCGATCCGGAAAGAACTCACTGACCAGGGTAGTCAGGCTAGCCAACATGGCACCAATGGTGAGCCCGGTAATCACTCGCAGCGCAATCATGCTGCTGAGATCCCTGGCGAAGCCCGTCACGAACATCGACACACCCATCACAGCCACAGCGGCCAATATCATGGGGCGCCGGCCAATTCTGTCTGTTTGTGGGGCGAGGAACATGGCGCCCAGGGTCATACCCAGAACGCCGGCGCTAAACACCAGCCCCAATTGCTCTGGCGGCAGCGACCAGTCGTCGGCAAGTGGCGGTGCAGCAAAAGACATGGCCAGCACATCAAAGCCGTCCACCATATTGAGCAGGAAACAAACAGCCAGCAGCGCCAGCTGGGCTGAGCCGACAGGCGTGGACTCAATCAGATCGCGAGGATCGCTTACTCCTGCCACTGGCAAATATGTTTGGCGGCCTGGTAGCCGAAGGTCATGGATGGCCCCAGGGTGGAGCCTGGTCCGGGGTAATTAGGCAATACCGGGGCGCTGCAGTTACCGATGGCATAAAGCCCGGCAATGGGTATGTCATCTTCTTTAAGCACCTGGGCATCGGGTGTCACCACCATGCCGCCCTGAGTACCGAAATCGCCTGGATCAATGCGCATAGCGTAAAACGGCGGCTTAATCACAGGGCCAAGACAGGGATTGGGTTCAACCCGGGGATCCCCGTAATAGCGATCGTAAACCGAATCGCCGCGCTCCAGCTCGAGATCCTTGCCCGTTTCGGCATAACCATTAAAACGCTCCACAGTCGCCTCAAGACCATCGGGATCTATGCCGACTTTCTCAGCCAGCTCGCGAATAGAGCTGGCGATGGTCAGGAAGCCACTGTCCTGGTAACTACCAGGCAAGGCCCAGTCCGGACGCATCTTCGAGTTATACATGGGTCCGACAAAATAGGTGGCTCTGAAGTTGGCATCGAAGATCTGCCAGCTGGGCACACAGGGATTTTCCTCGCTGTGCTTTTCAAAGGTCTCGAGCGTGTAAGCCATGTAATTCTGCGACTCGTTGCTGAAGCGCTCCCCAGCGGGGTTTACAACAATAGAGCCAGGGTATGACTTTTCCATGATACTCAGGCGAGGAATCGCCTCACCGGGTACTGAGATCGTGTTCACCCACCAGGCTGAATCCAGCATGTGCATCTTGGCACCGAGGCGCAGGCCCTCACGAATGGCGTCGCCGGTGTTTTCCTGTACTCCGGCACTCCAGTTGTGATTCGTTGGCTTTGGCAGGTACTGCTCACGCATTTCCTGGTTGTGTTCGAACCCGCCGGCGGCCAGCACAACCGCCTTACGCGCCTCAACACGCTGTAGCTGACCTTCTTTTTCTACGACCGCACCAATGACCCGGCCCGTATCGTCGGTGATGAGCTCTTTCATAGCGGTATTCAGCCACAGGGGCATATCGCGATCCTGCATGCTCACGCGCAGGCGTGCCACACCGGCACAACCGGTGGCAAGACGACGCGCATAACGATCGCCAAACAGCCGCCAGGGCAGGTCAAAAATATAGCCGAGCACCATCTTCATCGCGGTGCTGAACCATCCCGGCATCTGCCCGACCAGCAATGCGGCCTCAACCTGGGTGAAACCGATCAAACCACCAAGATGCATCATCGGATGCGTGCGCCGCAGTTGGCGAAACTCCTTGCCCAGGGCGTCGGCGTTAATAGTCTCAGGCTCCATCGAGCGATGCCCAGGCATAGAGCCTTCAAGATTGGTGTAATAGTCGGGATAGTGCTCGAGGGTGACGTAGCGAACCTGGGTACGCTCATGGAGAAAATCCACCATCTGCGGCGCGTTTTCCAGGTAGGTGTCAATCATATGCTCGGGCACCTGGCCTTCAGGCAGGCAGTTATCCAGGTAGGTCTTGGCGTTCTCCAGTGAGTCTTCGGCACCCGCAGCCTTGGCATATCGGTTACAGGGCACCCAAACGCCGCCGCCTGACACTGAACTGGTGCCACCGAAAAAATTTGATTTTTCGATAACGAGCACGTCTTCAGTGCCCATTTCATAACAACACAGGGCTGCGGTTAACCCGCCGTTGCCGGAACCGACCACCAGCACATCGACACTGTGATCCCAGGCTTGCTGCTCAGACATGACTTTCTACCAGGCTAAAAGAAGGTCGCTATAGTACTCGAAATTTGGCTATGATGAGTGCATCAACCAGCAGGAGAATAAAGATGAAGAAGCTGTTCGCAGTATTGGTTTTACTATCTGGTCTAAGCGCGACGCCGGTGGCCCTATCTCACCTGGACGTGGCGGCCTTTAACCAGTCTTACCGGCAATCCCTGTTTGCCCTGATGGGCGCCAATTTCGGCCCTATGACTTCCATGATCAAGGGTGAAATGCCCTGGGATGATGCCGCGTTTCAGAGCTACGCTAACGAGTTAGCCGTCGTGTCTACGCTGGACATGATGCGTGGTTTTCCGCCTGGCAGCGAAGTCGGCCAAACCCGTGCCCGCCCTGCCATCTGGAAAAACATGGCCGATTTTCAGAGCAAGGCAGATGCGCTAAGGGTAGAAGCAGAGAAGCTGGCGCTGGTAGCCAGCACCGGTGACAAGCGTGCCATTTTGCAGCAATTCCAGAAAACCGGTGGCACCTGCAAAGCCTGTCACGACGATTACAAAAGCAAGGACTACCTGAACTAGCCCCTCACCAGGGCATTTGCGGCGGCGGCACCTGCGACAGGCCAAACCATAACAGGCCTGACAGTGCTGCCAGTATTAGCAGGGCCAGCACAAACGAGCCAGAGCTGCCCTGCCCATCGCTACCGCCATGGATCATTGGCCAAAGCAGGTCTTTCCTGCGCAGTAGCTGGTAATAGGCAATCGCTGCAATGTGTAGGCCGATGATGGCTTGCACACCCCAGAACAGTCTTTCATGCCAGGCCCCGAGAAAGTCAGTCCAGCTGCTGTCGAGCAGGTGGTAGAGCGGGCCTGAGTAAATCAGCTCATCACTGTTAAACAGCCCCGTCAGCGCCTGGGCCAGCAATAAGAGCAGCATAACCAGCACTGCATAGCCGCCACCTGGATTATGTCCCCTGCCCTGCCACAGACCGCCTCGCCAATAGTTGAATACCGCGATTGGCGATCTCACAAAGTCAACGAAGCGAGCGTGATAACCACCCACAAAGCCCCACAGCAAACGAAAAACCACAAGCACCAGCACGCCATAGCCGGCCATTATGTGAACTTGCAGATAATCCTCTTCCTCACTGATCCAGCAGAGCAAAACGAGGATCAACAGCGACCAGTGGAATAGTCGAACACCACCATCCCAACGCGGATGACTCATGATCCTCAACCCTCCTTGCTGCCGAACTCGTCCTCGCCGGCAGCATTCATAATGTGCTCTATCCACCAGGCCGGTGCGCCGTTCATCAGGGTATTGAGATCCCAGTAATCCCGCCACAGCACAATTTCACCCGCCTCGCTATATTCGTGAATTGAGGTAAAGGGCAATTTGACCACCTCGCCGGTATGCCAGAACCAGTCTTCGCGATGCTCGGTAATGCAGCATTGCTCGTCGGCAACCATCCTGAAAATCTGGTGCTCATGGCGCTCAACCGGATCGTGCCCCAGCGAGACCCTCCGAGCGATTTGATCTGGTCCGACCGCGCCATGATCCGGCGTCGGCACATCCTGGTAGAGGCCATCGGCAGCGAACAGTGCGCCCAGGTCATCCCAGCGCCGTTCATAAAGCGCCAGCCACAGGGCCTCACTGGTTTTACGATTACGGGTGGCTATATCCATGTTTGACAGTCTCCAAGGGCGGGTGCTTCCATAGCTTGTCACATTAATCCGGGAACATACCAGTCATGGATGATTTTAAAGACCGCGTTGCAGTAGTCACAGGTGCTGCCAGCGGAATAGGCCTGGCGCTGTGCAAGCGATTCGCAGCAGCAGGTTGTAAGGTCGTACTCGCCGACATCGAACCCGATGCGCTGAATACTGCTGAGCAGGAAATAGTTGCACTCGGTGCAGATACGCTGGCGGTAGTCTGCGATGTGGGCAAAGCTGATTCGGTCTCCGCATTGGCCAGCGCGGTTAAAGAGCGCTTTGGCAACGTGCATATCCTTTGCAATAACGCCGGTGTCTTCGTGGGCGGGCAGATCTGGGAAGCCAGCCACGACGATTTCGAGTGGCTGATTGACGTTAATCAATACGGTGTGATCCACGGCGTGCAAAGCTTTCTGGCAGAGATGATCAACCATGGGGAGGAATACCATGTCGTCAACACAGCCTCTATGGCCGCTGTCAGCAGCCTGCCCTATGCCGGCATTTATCACATGACCAAGCATGCTGTGCTGGCGTTGAGTGAGTGCCTGTATCACGAACTCTCACTGGCGGCACCACAGGTTGGCATCTCATGCCTGTGTCCGGAGCTGTTCGATGCCGGTATTGCCCGCTCGGATCGCAATCGACCCGATCACCTGGGTGATGTACCCGGCACAGATTCCAGGCAATTCGCCACTGAAGCCATCGTTAACTCCACCGCCGCAGGCAAGCAACCGGCAGAACTGGCAGAGCGCGTATTTCAGGCTATTATCGACAGGCAGTTTTATATTCTGTCCGACGACGGCTGGCGCGATGTCGCCCACAGCCGACTCGACGACATTCGCAATGGGCGCAATCCCACCCTAACAGCCCCTGAGGTCTAGCGAAGTATGGAAGAACGCATAGCAGAAGAGATCGACTACCAGGAAGTTGCCGGGGACGAACTGGTGGGCGAGCAATCCACCTGGACTGCCCCTGAAGAGGTACCTGCACTGACGGACCCAGTGCTGTATATCAACAACAACCTCAGCCACCTCCAATTTAACCTGCGCGTGCTGGCACAGTCTGTCGACGAAGATATTCCGCTCATAGAGCGGCTCCGCTTCCTGCTGATTTTCAGCTCGAATATGGACGAGTTTTATGAGATCCGGGTGGCCGAGTTGCGTCACCAGGTGGAACTGGACCGCGAGATCCCCGGCAAGGACGGCCTGCCGGCCCATGAGGTGCTGCGACAAATTAACCTGCAGTGTCATGAGGCGTACGCGCGTCAGTACGACATACTTAATGAAGTACTGATCCCACAGATGGAGGAAGCTGATATCCGCTTTCTCAACGCTGAAGACTGGAGCGAGGAACAGGCCAGCTGGGTAAGGCGCTATTTCCGCAGCGAGGTGATGCCCCTGGTGAGCCCACTCGGGCTTGATCCCGCCCACCCCTTCCCGCGGCTCGTGAATAAAAGCCTTAACTTTATTTTGTCACTCGAGGGCAAAGATGCCTTTGGTCGCGAAAGCGGCATGGCCATTGTGCCCGCACCCCGCTCCCTGCCCCGCGTCGTTAAACTGCCCGACGCCCTCTGCGAGAGCGGCGATAATTTCGTGCTCTTGTCTGAGATTATTGAAGCCCATGCCGAGGAACTGTTTCACGGCATGACAGTAAAAGAGTGCCACCAGTTCCGCGTGACCCGCAACGCCGATCTGGAGGTGAATGCGGACGAAGTCGGCGATATCGCCCTGGCACTGCGCGGCGAGCTGCATTCAAGGCGATTTGGCGCAGCGGTGAAACTGGAAATCTCACGGGATTGCCCAGAACATCTGTGCAGCTTTTTACTCGAACGTTTTGCACTTTCCGAAGACGAGTTATTCCGCATCGATGGGCCGGTTAACCTGCAGCGACTGACCGTACTGATAGACCAGCTCGACAGACCAGAACTCTGCTATCCCGGGTTCACCCCCGCACTGCCGAAAGCCCTGAAAGATGCTTCCACTATCTTCGATACTTTGAGCAAGGAAGATCAGTTACTGCTGCATCCTTACCAAAGCTTCGCACCTGTGATTGATTTGCTGCGCCAGGCCGCGAGAGATCCCCAGGTCGTCGCTATCAGACAAACCCTTTACCGGACGGGTGAATCCTCCGAGTTGGTAGAGCTATTGGTTGAAGCAGCGCGCAACGGTAAAGAGGTGACCGTGGTCATCGAATTGAGGGCGCGTTTTGACGAGGAGGAAAACCTCAACTTTGCCGGCATTCTGCAGGAGGCAGGCGCACTGGTCCTGTATGGTGTGGTCGGTCATAAAACCCACGCCAAGGCGATGCTGGTGATTCGGCGCGAAGGGCGCAAGCTGGTGCGCTATGCTCACTTAAGCACCGGCAATTACCATCCCCGTAACGCCCGTATTTATACCGACTACAGCCTGCTGACAGCAGACCCGGATGTCACCAACGATGTCGCCAAGGTGTTTCAGCAACTCACCGGTATGGGCAAGGCCGTTAAATTGAGCAAGCTCCTGCACGCACCGTTCACATTGCACAAGGGCTTGCTGGCCATGATTGACGGCGAGATAGAAGCCGCAGCCAGCGGCAAGAAGGCGCACATCATGGCCAAGGTCAACGGCCTGACCGAGCAGAAGGTTATCAAGGCGCTCTATCGCGCCTCTCAAGCCGGCGTGAAAGTCGACCTGGTGGTCCGCGGCATGTGTTGCCTGCGCCCTGGGGTCAAAGGCGTCTCAGACAATATTCGCGTGATTTCTGTGGTTGGGCGTTTTCTGGAGCACTCCCGGGTCTACTACTTCCATAACGCGGAGACCCAGGTCTACCTCGCAAGCGCGGACATGATGGAGCGCAACCTGCTCAACCGGGTGGAGGTTGGCTTTCCGATCGAGTCCGACAAACTGGCCACCCGGGTGCGCAAAGAACTGGAGCTGTTTTTTACCGACAACTGCCAGAGCTGGCGGCTGGGCCCGGATGGGCACTATACCCTGAGCTCCCCCAGGCAGGGGCAGAACAAGCGCTCGGCGCAAGAAACGTTGCTGGAGAAGCTGGCCGTTTAAATGCAGGCAAAAACTTCGCGCTAAACGTCCATGCGCGGGTATTCCGAGCCCAGTGACTCGCACAGGTAGCGCCAGACTCCATCGCGCATTTCGACTCGATTGCGAACACCAGGTTGTTCGGCGTCGCCGGCCTCATAGCCTTCGTCACCGGGAAACAACACCGCCACGGTATCTTCACACTTGGCAAAAATAGGCAGAATGTGTGGCGGCCTGCGCGCGGCGATACCGTGCATTGCCTCTTCCGCCTGCATGTAGGGCGCCAGTGCACGCAAGGTCATAATCGTGGGCGGCAACAGGCCCAGGTCGCCACTTTCGTGCGCATCGATAGCATCGCGCACCGACAACCATTGATGATCGTGAATCTCACTGCCGTCAATCTGAACGTCTTGACTGTCTTCCACCAGGGCGAGGAAAATCCAGGTATAGAAGCGCTTTTTCTCAGCCTCGGGTGTGGTCCAGTGGCTGATTTGCACCATGATATCGGGATCCACCTGCAGCCCGGATTCTTCCTCAGCCTCACGGGCACTGGCAATACGCGCTGCGTCTTCCTCAACGCCATCAGCCTTGTCCCAATCTGCGGGGTCGAGTGCGCCACCAGGAAACACCCAGAGCCCACCGGCAAAGGCCAGTGCTTTATTACGTTTTAACAGCAGAACTTCCGGGCCGGTATCTCCGTCACGAAGCAATACCACCGTGGCCGCCGGACGCGGCTCGGGGGGCTGACTCATATTAGTTCGGGCTTTCTTCGCTGGCGCTGGCGGGCTGGGTGTCGGCAACCATCGTGGGCTGTGGTGCCGTTTGTGCCGCATAGTCAGGCACTTCGAAAGGCACCTGAATGCCCAGACGTGAACTCTCTTTCATAACAGCAGCAACCGAAGCACCAGAGCCGGTAGATAAACTGCCAAACACTTCCTGACCCGAGGCAATGGCGACGGTTTGTGCCACCATACCCAGAGTGGTGGCATCATCACCAACCACGGCACCGACCACGGTTGCTACCTGTTGGGTTTGCTCTGGTACCAGCACAATGATCGACGCCACCGCAGCAGACAATCCGGGAGGCGCATCTTTGAGAGAGCGTGCAACAGCGCCGGCAATCGAAACCGCCTGTTCCGGGGCCGCCTTGGTGGCCGACGCTGCAATCATGGCAACATCGCCAATGGTGTTGTCTTTAAATCGCTGGGCAATGGCTATGGTTACGATCTGCCCCGCTTTGTCGGGGCTGGCCGCAACCAGGTCCGCCACCATCTGGTTCATCTCGGCAGTGCTGCCCGCACGAGCAAGGGCTTCGTAAGGATTAGTACGGGTCGAGGCTGACACATCCAGCGCAGCAGTGGCTGGCACCGGCGCCTGCTCGGCTGCACGAGCGGCAGTACGGCTGGAACTGATCGGTTCTGCTGCGGCCTGCTCAGCCTCCTGAACCACATCCGCCTTGGCGACCATTTCACCGGGCTGAAGAACAGGTTGCGGACCAGTGGCGTGCATCACGCCAACGATCAAACCGAACAGAAGAATCGCTATAGCCATGTATATCCCTCTGGATGTGTGTGTTACCCGCCAACTTTACCACATCTTGTGGCAATCCACGCCACGGGACAGGTCAATTTCTAGCCCGGGAAGTTAGCGAACACTTCTTTTACGGCCTCGTCGACCGTGTTTTCGAGATTGGCCACATCCTTGTCAGTCAGCCGGCCCGTCAACACGCCCTCCCACACCAGCTTGCGATTGGCAGCATCGACCACATCAATATGCAAAGTACCCTCGGTGTACTGTTGCACCTGGGTTTCATAGGCATAACCGCCCCAAGAATTGTAATTGCGGTAACCGTAGTAACCATGGGCAACTGGGGTGTTGTAGGTTTCGACCTTATCCTTGGTGTGAATATAGAAATTCAGCAGCAGGTCCGGGTCACTGTCATAACGATACCCGCGCACGTCCATCTGTTGCGCCACAGCCACTTTCAGGAAGCTGGTTTCCAGGGTTTCGTAGTCAGCATTGTCTGACGCGGGTTGATCCACAAAACCATAGGTTTTGTAGCCGGAAAAGTCCGCATTAGGGTCAACATTGGCGTAGGTGTTCGGCGCCGAACTGGCGCAACCTCCCAGCCAGACTGTCATCATCACTAACAACCCAGCGGCAAGCAACGTCCTTAAGCGAGACATATCAGCCTCCTCGATCAATTGATCAGCCCATACTGACTGTTAAGGATATCAACGATTTCGGCCTTGGGGTTATCCGAAAGCGTTAGCGGTGCCCCGGTAATTTTCTCGGCGATACCCAGATAAGTGCCGGAGATCTGCATCATGATGGATTCAGGCAGCTCATTCTCCTTGGCCAGGGCCGGCCGCTCGTCCATACGATCCTTGTTGGTGAGGATATCGGGGTCCGGGAAGTAATCCAGCAGCAGCTTGCGGAACTCCTCCTTGGAGTTCTCAACCACCTTACCCTCGCGGTAAGCCGCACCATCCCAAATACGCGAAGAGTCAGGCGTGCCAACTTCGTCCATATAAATCAGCTTTTCCTGACCACTGGCGTCGGTGACGTAGCCGAATTCAAACTTGGTATCGACAAAGATCTGGTCAATATCTGCCAGTGCCTTACTAATGACGGCGAAGCCCTCGCTGAGCAGGGTTTCATAACGATCGATGTCATCAAGGCTGGCAAACTGGAAAGCCTGGTGGTTGTTCTCCAGATCGCTGCGAGTCACATTGACGTCGTCTACTTCAGGCACACCGGGAATGCCGGTGAGAATGCCCTTGGTAGAAGGCGTGATCAGCAACTCGGGCAATTTCTGGTCACGGGTCAGGCCATCGGGTATCTGGATGCCACAAAACTCGCGCTCGCCACGCTCATAGGAGCGCCACATTGAGCCGGTAATGTACTGCCGCGCAATCGCCTCAACCATGACCGGACGGGCTTTTTGTACGATCCATACCAACGGGTGCGGAATATCCAGAATATGACTATCTGCCAGGCCTTGCTCGCGAAACAATTTGAACCAGTGATTGGAGATGGCATTAAGAGCCGCACCTTTCCCAGGCACGCCATTCATGCCGCCTTCACCCCGCCAGATGCACTCAAAGGCTGAGATGCGGTCAGAAATCACCATAATGGCCAGCGGCGCATCGGGCGCCACGTCGTAACCGCGCTCGCTGATCAAGCGGGCGCTGCCAGCATCGGAAAGCCAGTACACCGAGCGGACTTTACCGCTGTGCACCGGCTGGTCAGTACGGATGGGCAGGTCGTTATTAACCGCGAGAACTTTGTTGGCGAGGCTCATTAAATATCACTCTTGCTGGGTGGGTCCGAAAAACCGCCAATTTTAGCAGAATCCCGTCGCGTCCTGACAATTGTTAACACCATCTGCCCCGCGAATGGTTTAAGATTGGCCGCCATGAACGCAATCATCCGACTTAGCCTGCCGTTTCTGATTCTGGCCATCCTTAGCGCCTGCCGCAGCGACAGCGTACAGCCGGCCAGTGGCGGAGCAACTTCCGTCGCAAATTCTGACGCCGATGAAGAGCGCGTGGATTTCTCCGGTAACTGGGAAATGGACTACGGACGCAGCGATAACCTGAACGAAAAGCTGAACAGTATTTATAAAGACCTGCAGCGCCAGGCCGCCCGTCGCAGCGGTAGTAGTACGGAATACAGCACTCGCGGCGGGGTCACCACCACCAGCAATCCAGAGGTATCCAATGCCATCGCCGGCATTATTCCGCTGGCCAAGCTCGCGGACTTCATCACGACCTCGCAAGCTCTGGAAATTGAGCAAAGTGACTATGACATCCTGGTCGAGCGCGAAGATACCTTTGCCCTGAGCTGCGCCTTTGTCGATGATAGCCCGGAGGTGGTGACAGACAACCTGGGCAGCGAGGTGTGCGGCTGGGATGCACATCAACTGGTATTTGTGGTCGACCTGCCGGAGGGTACCCGCATCAATCATCGCTTCACGCTGGCGCCAGACGGGCAGCGCCTGCACATCGCCACCCGGGTTTCACGTGGCGGCAACCGAAATTTCACCCTGAATCGTGTTTACTATCGCTTTGAACCGCTGCCACCAGACTTTGAGTGTGAATACACCCTGAGTCGGGGCAATGTCTGCAGCAGGGCCAGCTCATGATGGTTCGCCTGCTGGTGATTTGCAGCCTGCTGCTCGCGATGAATAGCCAAGCAGACACCCGGCTGGTTGACGTGAATATCGTGGTGTTTGATCCCGGCCTTGATGTAGACCCAAGCCAATATCGCAAGCTTGGCATCTTCCCGGAGATTCGCGAGTTGGAAGCGCGCTACCTGCCCTTCGCCCTGCGTGAATCCATCATGCAAAGTGACGAATGGGGCCCAGTGCGGGTGCTGCCTGCAGCAGACCCTGAAAGCGAACTGCTGGTCACCGGCAAGATCCTGCATTCGGACGGGGTGAGCCTGGAGTTGCAGATCAGGGCTGTCGACGCCAGCGGTCGCGAATGGCTGAACAAGACCTACAGCGAGAGAGCGGCTGACGCTGATTACCAACCCAATTCAATTCAAAAAGAACGCCCCTTCGCCGAACTCTATCAGCGTTTCGCCGGCGACCTGCTGAGCGCTGCCAGACTGCTGGGACAATCAGAAATTCGGCGTATCCAGGACCTGGCCTTGCTGCGCTATGCCCAGTCGCTGGCGCCCGGCGCTTTTAACGGCTATGTGGTGCTGGACGAGTTTGGTCGCTTCAACCTGGCTCGCCTGCCTGCCTACGATGACCCCATGCTGGCGCGTATTGAACTGGTGCGGGAGCGGGAATACGTGTTTGTAGACACTGTGGACGGACAGTACGCCACCCTATTCCAGGAACTGGGTCCTACCTACGACCTGTGGCGGGAGTTCAACCGCGAACAGGCACTTTACCAACGACTCTACGAAGACCGGCTGGCCAAACGGGAGAAGCCCAAGAAAGGCAGTTACCAGGCCATGAAGCGCGCCTACCTGAACTTTAAATGGGCCAAGGTGCAGGAACAGGAATCAGCGCGCCTGGCAGAGGGTTTCAGGAATGAGACCCAACCCACCTTTCTTGAACTGGAGGGCCGGGTCGTGGAACTGAACGGCAGCCTGGAAGACCAGTACCGGGAATGGCGCGACATCCTGCGTTCAATCTACGAATTAGAGGGGGGCGCCTAGCTGGGGGCGCCTAGCTCGGGACGCGCAGTCGGGGCGCCTGGCTGAGGCGCCTGACTGTAAAACTTAAGCGTCCTCACGCAGCAGAAACGCCTTCACTGCCGACTCAAATTCCACCTTGCGCTCAATCATGTTCCAGTGACCACATTGTGGAAACACATGCAGCTCGGCGTTGGGTATGAGGCGCATGGGCAGCAGCGCAATATCCATGGGTGTGACCCGATCATCGCGGCCCCAGGTAATGAGGGTGGGCGCTTTGATTGAGGTCAGGTGGGCGATGCGCAGGTGCGCATTTTCGCCGCGAAACATCTCAGCAGTGGCATTAATCGACGCGCGGGAATACAACTGCTTGCTGGTGGCCATGGTGACCGGGTCCAGTGCCTGCTTATAGCGCTGCTCAATCAGTTCTTCAGTGACCAGGGCGGGGTCAAACACCATGGAACGCAGCCATTGCTCCAGGCGCTCACGGGTCGGGTCCTCGGTGAACTCAACCAGCAGGTTCAACCCCTCACCCGGAAAGGGTGAAAAGATGTTCATGCCGATACCCCCAATGGTCACAAACTTGTTCACCCGATCGGGAAAGTGCGCGGCTATCTGGGAGCCGACGATGCCGCCCAGTGAGTTGCCAATAATGCTGGCACTATCCATGCCCAGCTCGTTCATCAATGCCAGGCATGCGGTGACGCAGCCGCCGATGGGATCGCCCTCAATTGGGTCACTTTTGCCGTAACCTGGCAAATCGATAATCACGCAACGAAAATGCTCGGCAAACACCGGCAGATTGCCCTCGTAGTTGGCCCAGCCGGTCACACCAGGGCCTGATCCGTGAATCAGGAACAGGTTCGGGCCACTGCCCGCTTCGTGGTAGTGAATGGTTCCGTGATCAGCCGCGAAGGATTTGCTGGTGGCTTCATAGGAGAATTCGGACATGGGTCACCTGTAGGTTACATTCGGTAAAGCCCGACAGTGTAACTGACTGCTTCCTTCATCACACAGCTGATGCCCGCTATAATGCCGGGCTGGTTCATATGAGAATACCTGCCTTGGCCTCTCCCCTGACAGAATTATCGATTTCACTGGAACGCTGGTATCGCGGCCGTAGGGAATACCGCATGCTGCGCCACGCAGACGGCGTGGTGGCGTCCTATGGAAAGGCAGGACGCACCTGGCTGCGCGTGATGATCTCGCGCTACTGCCAGCTGGCCTATGGCATTCCGGACCACCTGCTGCTGGAGTTCGACAACTACCAGCAACTTAACCCGGCCGCACCCAAATTGTTTTTTACCCACGACAATTACCTGCGCAGTTACACCGGGCACCTGGACACCAAAGAGGACTTCTACCCCTACCCGACCCTGTTCCTGGCCCGACGACCCCAGGATGTCGCGGTGTCCCAGTTTTTCCAGTGGCAGCATCGCATGCGGCCACGCAAGAAAGTGCTCAATCGTTACCCTGAGCACGGTGCGGATATCGATGCCTGGACCTTTGTGAATCACGAGTTGCAGGGCTTGCCAGCCATTATTCGCTACATGAATGGCTGGGCTGAAGAAGCCGACAAGATCGCACAGTTCGCGATGACCCGATACGAAGACCTGCGTTCCCAACCGGCAGAGGAAATGAAGCGCATTATGTCGTTCTTCGAGCAAGAGATTCGCGAAGATTGGATCGCCGACTGCGTCGAGTTCGCCTCGGTTGAAAAATTGCGCGCCAAAGAGGCCGCCAACCACTTCAGTAACAGTGGCAAACGCATGAAAGCTGGCGACCCCAACAACCCTGACTCCTTCAAGGTACGTAAGGCTAAGGTAGGCGGCTACAAAGACTACTTCACTGAAGAACAGGTGGCTGCCATCGATAACATGGTCAGCGAACAGCTACACCCCTTGTTTGGCTATCAGGAACCGGCGTGATACGCCACTTGACGGTTTCGGTTCAGGGCCAGGGGCTCTACCCCGTTACCGATCAGATTCGTGCCAAACTGGCTGACCTGACTCTCGACGAGGGTCTGCTGACGCTGTTCGTTCGGCACACCTCCGCCAGCTTGCTGATTCAGGAGAACTACGAAGACAGCGCCCGTGTGGATCTGGAAAACTGGCTGAACCGTTTGGTGCCTGAAAACGATCCGCTCTACACCCACACGCTGGAAGGCGCAGACGACATGCCTGCGCACATCAAGTCTGCACTGACCGCTTCACAGCTGAGCATTCCATTCGAAAACGGCGAGCTGCTACTTGGAACCTGGCAGGGTGTTTACCTGTGGGAACATCGGCACGGCCACAATCAACGACAGATTGTGATGCACCTATCGTGAACGAGGAGGATCACCGAACTGATAGATTAATCCCAGGAACAGCACCGAGTCGTCCCGCTGCGCCCCCCTCTCGGTGCGGTCTTCATAACCCCATTGCAGATCAACACTGAGGTTATTACTGAAGGTTTTACCCATCACCAGGCGAAACGAGAAAATGTCTTCAGAATTCTCGAAGTCATAGCCAAGATAGGGCTCAATGCCGAGCCAGGCAGCAAACGGAAACAACCAGTACACACCGACCCCGGCATTTAATTCATGCACCCGCAGGGCGCCCTCTTCATGGGCAAAGGATTTCTGGTAATAGGCCGATGGTGCAAACCAGACATCACTGACGCCATCGATCAGCCAGCCGCCTCCCACCTCACCAATATAGGCACCAGTACTCAGTCCTTTATCAAAATCACCAGTGGGCAGACTCAATGCGCCGTACAGACCGATGCCATCCGGAATGAACGGATTCGCCGTCAGATTACCCGCGGGGTCATACTGCAGTTGCACGAAAGTGTCGCCAATGCCGTCCTGGCCGCCGGGCAGATCTGTAGCACTGACATCGAGGAAACTGCCTACCGCCTGCACACGAAATCGGTTGCTATAGGCATAGGTGTAGCCCGGAAGCCAAAGATCCACGTCGGCATCAAAGGCTTCTACCCGGGTGTAACTAAGATCGACCCGGTGGCAGCCATCGGGAAATACCTTACTGATATCTGCCTCACCCACAGCGGGTGGCGATAAAAGCAGCAACAAGGGCAACAAAACGATGACAATCAACAGCATAAGGATATTCTAGCGCGTAACTGGCGACCCCCATAGCATCATGTATACTCAAGCGAGGTGACACGGAGGACACAAGCTCATGCTTAGAACAACTATCACAGTCGTTCTTACCCTAGCGCTAGGGTCGCCACTGATGGCGAACGCCGGTGCGCTGGAGAGAAAGAAACAAGCGGCCATTAACAACTATGCAGACCAGATGATCTCGCTGTTTGAGCAGCCGGCGATTTCGTTCAATACTGACCGCACTCTGCTGATCAAGGATTACCTCGATCCCAAAGATCCCCTGAACATGAAGCTTGAGGCCCTGATCGCCGATTCCGACGTGCTCCTGAGCGCCATGGAGAACTACGCGGTCGCCGTATCCACCCTCTCTACCACTGGCGCTGAGGACTCCGAAATAGTCGCGCTACTGGCCGATGAGCTGGAGCGTTTCTATAAAAGCCTGCCCGCTGACAAGCTCGTCATTGTAGATCCCCCTATCGAAACTCGGATCAACTATGTACGTAATCAGGACAACTACCTGAATGCGCTGGAGATCGCCCAGCCGGTTGTCACGGCAATCGGTCGCTACGGCCAGGATCTGCTGACTGCCTACGAAGAGACCGTGAGCGCACTCAGCCTGTCCATTCACAATGAAGTAAATGCCGAGTACGAAGGAGTGGTCTCCTTCAAGCAGGTCATTGATGAGCGCCGCGTTGAGTTCCTGTCGCGGGTGGATACCGAAAAGCCCAACGCACCGGACACGGAAAAAGCGGTAATCGCGCAGCTGAATCAGCTCAGCCGCATTATGAATGTGATGCAACCCTACCTGGATCACTACTGGAACATTCAGAAAGAGCTGAATGATGTGACCAATGAAATCTACACCAATACGGCGCGTCTGAAGCTGATTGTGCTGGTGTGGGTACGCGCCCATGCTCAGTTGGCAGCTGGCGAGAGTGATTCAGAAGCCTTTGACGTAATGGAATACAAGTCGCTGCTTAAAGAAGCAGCTCAATTCGGCAAAGACCTGCGTGACGCATAAGGAGGGCTGACCATGAATACCATCAAGAGAACATTGATCGCCCTGCCATTGGTTACCCTACTGGGTGCCTGTGCTGCTACTGAGGGCAAATTCACCGAGTACCGGGTGGCCGATTTAAGTTCATTTGCTGACAACACCATGGTGATGATGCAGATGCCCGCCGGCGCGCTCAGCTCTGCTGACGCCGTACTCTCAGAGCAGTACATTACACCGCACACCGACGAGTTGAAGCGGATGGAGGAGCTAACCCGCTTTGGCGAGGATTTGTTCAGCCACATTAGGACCTACTCCACTCGTATTTCAGACCTGTAGGTTCTCACTCTAACGGTGACACATCAGCTCTCGTTTTATCGATGAGTCGTTCGTATGGAGTCTGGCCCTGCAGCGCTCCATGAGGACGATGATAATTGTAGTAGTCCTCCCATTCACGCAGTTTTTCGTTAAACAGGTGTATATCCGTCGATATGCCATCTTGATCGACTAGCTGATAGAACTCCTCATTGTCGATTCGATGTGATCGTTCAACCTTGCCATTTAGGCGCGGTGTGCGTGGTCGGATATACACGTGCGTAATATCCAGGGACTCAGCATGCCAATGGAATTTGGACTGGAACTCCGCGCCGTTATCCGTCTGAAGGACCTGTATTCGGAAGGGAAGTCGCTTTCGGACCTCTTCTAGAAACTTGATGGCAGTACTCTGATTGCATCGATCATAGATTTTAAGAACCCGGATTCGAGTGCAATCATCTATAGCTGTGAACTGGTATAGGCGTTTACCGGTCCCAGGAATGCGCTCAAGGAACTTTACGTCCATTTGCAGGCGATGTCCGGGCTTTGGCTTCTCATAGCGCTTCCACCGCTTCTTGTGGGGCTGGTGCTTCTGGTTGGCAGGAAGACGGCCCATTCCGTTCTTCTCCAGGATTCGATGCACGGTTGATACAGCTATCTTGATCTCATGGAAGCGCTGCAGGTAAGCCTGTATGCGTCCAGCGCCAAAGTGGTAGTTCTGACGCAGATACAGGATCTTGCTGACCACCTCTTTGGGTGTATCGTTGGGGTGGCGATGTGGCTGCTTGCCTCGATCTGCCAGCCCGGCCTCGCCGTGCTCTTCATAACGGCGCTTCCAGCGGTAAAACGCTGTTCTGGAGATACCGAAGTAACGGCATGTCCGAGAGACTTGCCGGGGCTCACCATCGGCCCAATTGAGGATTTTGAGGCGCCAGGCGACCAGCCTGGCTTGCTGTGCTTTGGTCATGTTGCTTCCCCTTCAAGTTAACCTTGAAACGAAAGCTTAATGTGTCACGCATCTAGCGAGAATTCACAGAGAGAAAATGGTCGGGCTAGCAGGATTTGAACCTACGACCCCTTCACCCCCAGTGAAGTGCGCTACCAGACTGCGCTATAGCCCGACGAAAGAAGCCGCGATTATACGGGAATCTGCAGGTGTTTCAATAAAATGAAGGCCTTAAGGCGAGAGGATTTTTACGACTTCTTCGAGCTCGGCGATGATGCCGCGAACTGTGCCTGCATCGGCATTTTGAACAGGCGCGGGGGTCTCATCGGACGGTGCGTTGCCCTCGTCTTCCATACGCTGGCGAGCGCCACCAATGGTGTAGCCCTGATCGTATAACAAGCTGCGGATCTGGCGTATCGTGAGTACGTCCTGGCGCTGATAGTAACGGCGATTGCCACGACGCTTGACAGGTTTGAGCTGGGGAAACTCCTGCTCCCAGTAACGCAACACGTGAGGCTTTACGTTGCAGAGTTCGCTAACTTCGCCAATGGTGAAGTAGCGTTTGCCGGGAATGCTCGGCAGGTCGGTGTTAGCGGTCGATTCCAGCATCGTATGAGCCTAATCCAAAGGAGATGGGCTCTTCCTGGGTTGCTGCTTCCTCCGCCATCTGCTCGCCGTAGCTTTCGACAAGGGCCTTTAACTTTTGGCCTGGGCGAAATGTCACCACACGGCGGGCGGAAATGGGAATCTCTTCCCCGGTTTTGGGATTGCGGCCGGGACGCTGGCTCTTGTCGCGCAAATCAAAATTTCCGAAGCCAGATAACTTCACCTGCTCGTTACCCTCAAGGCAGGCCCTGATCTCTTCGAAAAACAGCTCGACAATCTCTTTGGCCTCGCGTTTGTTGAGTCCTAACTCTTCAAACAAACGTTCCGCCATTTCGGATTTTGTCAGCGCCCCCATGGCTTGCGTCCTAGTTCCTTAATTCAGCACTGTAGGTTTTTATAAGCAGATCAATCACTTGATCCACACTTTTATTAATCTCTTCATCACTAAGGGTGCGCGAAGCATCCCGAAATGTCAAACCCAAGGCCAAACTTTTTCTTTTAGGATCAATACCTTTGCCCTCATAAACATCAAAGAGCCTTAAGTCTTTCAGGTAAGCTCCCGCCACTGCTCGAACATTTTCAAGCAGCTCTGCCGCGGGTACCGTCTTGTCGACCAAAACCGCCAGATCACGGCGTGTTTCGGGGTATTTGGACAGCTCAGCGAAGGCCGGAAGAGCCGCCCCGCGCACTGCATCCAGGTCGATCTCGAAGGCAAAAACCGCCGCAGAAAGGTCATATTCGGCCAATACCGTGGGATGAATAGCGCCCACAAAGCCGATGTATTGATCACCCCGATACACCGCTGCGGTCTGGCCGGGATGCATCCCCGCTCTCTCCGTCTGCTCGAATCGGAATTCAGCGTCACTGGCCGCCAGGCCCAGAACCGCTTCCAGGTCACCCTTGCTGTCGTAAAAGTCGACTGTATCGCCTTGCTCATTCCAGGCTTCTTCCAACCGTCGCCCGGTAATGAGACCGGCAAGAGTCGGACGCTGCTCCAGCTCGGCGCCGGGTAGGAATCGCAGACCCGTTTCAAACAGACGTACCCTGGGCTGCTGACGGTTCACATTCCGCACCAGTGACTCCATCAAACCAGGCAGCAGACTGGTTCGCATGACTGACATCTCGGCCGACATGGGATTACTGAGGGGTACAGGCACCAATTCAGGATCAAACAGCACCTGCTTGGCAGGCTCCACGAATGTATAGGTGATAGCTTCCTGGTAATCACGACCGGTTAAGCGGCGGCGAATATCGCGAAGACTCACCACCTGCTCCGCTTTGGGTTTAATCACCAGGTCGGAGTGAATATGACTCACGGGCAGATTGTTGTAGCCATATACGCGCGCCAACTCTTCCAGCAAATCCGCCTCAATCGCAATATCAAAACGCCAGCTGGGCACTTCTGCCTGCCAGCCGTCATCGGTTGATGTAACGCCCAGACCCAGGCCGGTGAGTATGCGCTCCACTTCGGCGTCATCCATATCAAATCCGAGCATGCGAGGTATACGGGCACGACGCAGTGCTACGGTATTGATTACTGGCAAATCAGACTCGGCCACCACCTCGGTAATCGGTCCAGCCTCGCCACCAACGATATCCAGAGCCAGTTGCGTGGCTCGCTCCATCGCCTGACGCTGCAGCTGATAGTCCACACCACGTTCAAAACGATGGGATGCATCAGTATGCAGACCATAAGAACGGGCGCGGCCGGTTATCGCATCCGGGTGAAAGAAGGCAGCCTCGAACATGATGCTGGTGGTTTCTTCAGTCACCATGGTGCTGGCGCCACCCATAATGCCGGCCATGGCAATCGGGCCGCTGCCGTCAGTAATGAGCAGCGTACCTTCCTGCAACTCCACGCTCTGGCCATCGAGCAAATCCAGCTTTTCACCGCTATCGGCTTTACGCACCACAATACCGTCGGTCAGCTTGTCGTAATCAAAGGCGTGCATGGGCTGGCCGTATTCCAGCAGCACATAGTTGGTGATATCCACCACCGCATCAATCGAACGCAGACCGGCACGGCGCAGGCGTTCCTGTAGCCAGAGCGGGCTCGGACGCGAAATATCGATGTTCTTAATGATTCGCCCGGTGAAACGGGAGCAGGCATCCGAGTCTTTCAGCTCAACGGAAAACACATCATCGATAGACTCCTTGGCCATATCGAAACTCGGCTCATTCACGGCCGTCTGTGTTAGCAGCCCTACCTCTCGCGCTACGCCACGGACTCCCAGGCAGTCTGAGCGATTGGGCGTGAGGTCAACCTCAATCACCTGGTCATCCAGACCCAGGTAGTCACGCAGGTCTGTGCCTACCGGTGCATCGGCCGCCAGCTCCATCAAACCTTCGTTGGCCTCACTGAGGCCCAGTTCTTGCTCGGCACACAACATGCCAAAGCTTTCAACACCGCGCAGCTTGGCTTTCTTGATCTTGAAATCGCCAGGCAACACACCGCCCACCGTTGCCAGGGGCGCCTTCAGGCCAGCGCGAGCATTGGGTGCACCACACACGATCTGCACCGTCTCTGAGCCTGTGCTTACTTCACACACGCGCAGCTTGTCTGCGTCCGGGTGTTGCTCGGCAGAAATAATCTCGGCCACAACCACACCGGTAAACGCACCAGCGACCGGCTCAACACCATCCACTTCCAGCCCTGCCATGGTGATCAGGTGGACCAACTTATCTGTTGCCATGCAGGGGTTCACCCATTCACGCAACCACTGTTCGGAAATCTTCATGCCTTGGCCTACTTAAACTGTTCCAGGAAGCGCAGATCATTCTCGAAGTAGATCCGCAGGTCATTCACGCCATAGCGCAGCATCGACAGCCGCTCTACACCCATGCCAAAGGCAAACCCGGCATATTTATCCGGGTCGATGTTAGACATCTTCAATACGTTGGGATGCACCATGCCGCAGCCCATAATTTCCAGCCAGCCGGTATGACTGCACACACGACAGCCCTCGCCTTCACAAATTACGCACTGGATGTCTGCTTCAGCTGAGGGTTCGGTGAAGGGGAAATAGCTGGGGCGGAAGCGCACCGCCAACTTGTCGTTTTCAAAGTAGGCGTGCAAGAAATCTTCCACGATACCCTTGAGATCGGCAAAGCTGGACTGCTCATCAATCAGCAGGCCTTCTACCTGGTGAAACATCGGCGTGTGGGTTAGGTCTGAATCACAGCGATACACACGGCCCGGGCAGATCACCTTGATGGGCGGCTGGTTGTTCTCCATCACTCTGACCTGCACAGGAGATGTGTGCGTGCGCAGTACCGTCTTCTCATCGATGTAAAAGGTATCGTGATCAGCACGCGCCGGGTGATTAGGCGGAAAGTTCAGCGCTTCAAAGTTGTGATAGTCATCTTCTATCTCAGGACCATCAACCACCTCGAAGCCAATGGAGCCAAAGAAGTCCTCCATACGCTCAATGGTACGTGTAATCGGGTGCAGACCACCTGCGCCACTGGCACGACCTGCAAGCGTAACGTCGATGCGCTCAGCGGCCAGCTGCTCTGCTACCGCCGCTGACTCCATTTCGGTCTTGCGGCTGCCAATCAGGTCCTGCAGCTCCTGCTTAACCGCATTGATCGCAGCGCCCGCCTTGGGTCGCTCCTCAGGGTCGAGCTTGCCCAGGGTTTTGGCCAAACCGGTAATGGTGCCTTTTTTACCCAGGTACTCAACACGCAGGGATTCAAGCGCCTGTCCATCTGCAGCGGCGTTGATGGCATCCCTTGCTTCGTTGCCTAACTTTTCCAGATCTTCCATTTTTTTCGTTTTCCAAAAGCACGAAAAGGGAAAGAGCAGAGCCCTTTCCCTTTTCAATCAGTGTAGCCAGCGAACCGCGCTTTTGAGCGGGCGCGGTGGGGGTGGGCTTAGGCCAGAGCGGCCTTCGCTTGCTCCACAATCGCTGCAAAAGCCGGCTTGTCATGCACTGCCAGGTCCGCCAGTACGCGGCGATCCAGGGCAATGTCGGCCTTTTTCAGACCATTGATCAGACGGCTGTAGCTCAGGCCATTAGCGCGCGACTGCGCGTTAATGCGAGTGATCCACAAAGCGCGGAACTGACGCTTACGCTGACGACGGTCGCGATAGGCGTACTGGCCTGCTTTGGTTACCGCTTGCTTGGCAACACGGAACACACGGCTACGGGCACCATAGTAACCCTTGGCCTGCTTCAAAATTTTCTTGTGACGGCGATGAGCCACCACACCACGTTTTACGCGGGGCATAGTCTTGTCCTCTCTTTAAACAGTCAGCGTTACTTGGTCCGCAACATGCGGTCAATCAGCACCTTGTCGTTTTGGTGTACCCCACGGGTACCCCGCAACTGGCGCTTACGCTTCGTGGTCATCTTGGTCAAGATGTGGCTTTTATGCTGACACTTGCGCTTGAAACCGTTACCGGTCTTCTTGAAACGCTTGGCAGCCCCGCTGTGAACTTTTGCTTTGGGCATATTACATACTCCGCATTTGCAATGATTAATAAATAGAACCTAGGGCAGTCACAGGCCGCTAGTTCTTCTTCTTTGGGGCTATTACCATCGTCAGTTGTCGACCTTCCATTTTAGGAAATTGCTCGACGTTACCTAACTCCGCCAGGTCAGCTCCTACTCGTTTGAGTAGCTCCATGCCGATGTCCTGGTGAGCCATTTCACGTCCGCGATAGCGAAGCGTTACTTTGGCCTTGTCCCCGTTTTCAAGGAAACGTACCAGGTTGCGTAGTTTTACCTGGTAATCCCCTTCTTCCGTCCCTGGACGAAACTTAATTTCTTTAACCTGTGTTCTTTTCTGCTTCTTCTTCTGAGCTGCCTTTTGCTTCTTGGCTTCGAACACGTGCTTACCGTAATCCATGATCTTGCACACTACGGGCTCTGAATCGGTGATTTGCACCAGGTCCAGAGTGGCTGCCTCTGCAGCGGCCATCGCCTCTGTCAGACTTACAATTCCAACCTGTTCACCATCGGCACCAATGAGACGCACCTGGTTTGCCTGAATCTCGTCGTTAATCGGCGCACGCTTGCTCTTGCCACTATCTCTCTTGATCGGTCAGCTCTCCAAATAGCCAAACACAGCAAAACAGCCACCTAGGGGTGACTGAGCCGCGGGATTGTATAGAGGTTGGGCCTGTTTCACAAGCCCAAATAGTCCGCAAAGTCATTGTTTTTTAAGGAAACTTGCACCCTTTGGGGGGCTTAATCAGCCCTTCTCCGCGACCTCTGCGGTCAGCTTGGCTGCCAGCTCATCTAAACTCAGCGCGCCGAGGTCTTCACCGGAGCGGGTACGCACCGCCACAGTGCCCTCTTCCTGCTCGCGGTCACCCACCACCAGCAGGTAAGGCACCCGCTGAATAGTGTGCTCGCGTATCTTGAATCCGATCTTTTCATTGCGCTCATCGGTAATCACCCGGAGCCCCTGCGCATTCAGGCTACTTGCCACTTCCTGGGCATAGGGCAGATGCTTATCGGTGATATTGAGCACCACCGCCTGTTGCGGCGAAAGCCACAAGGGGAAGTTACCCTCGTAGTGCTCAATCAAAATGCCAATAAAACGCTCAAAAGAGCCCAGAATGGCCCGATGCAACATCACCGGCACCTGCCGAGAGCCGTCTTCAGCCACGTATTGGGCATCGAGGCGGCCGGGCATTGAGAAATCAACCTGAATGGTGCCCAGCTGCCAGATGCGCCCAATGCTGTCTTTCAGGGAGAATTCGATCTTGGGGCCATAGAAGGCGCCCTCGCCGGGCAGTTCTTCCCAGGGCAGGCCCTGGGCATCCAGCGCCTGGGCCAGCGCCTGTTCGGCACGGTCCCAGTCCTGATCACTACCAACCCGCTGCTCTGGACGGGTGGACAGGCGGTAAATCACGTCGTTGAAGCCAAAATCCTTGTACACAGAGTGCAGGAAATCAATGAACTCTGACACTTCCGACTGAATCGCGTCTTCAGCACAAAAAATGTGGCCATCATCCTGCACAAAACCACGCACACGCATAATGCCGTGCAGTGAACCTGAGGGCTCGTTACGGTGACAGGAACCGAACTCTGCCAGACGCAGGGGCAAATCCCGATAGCTGCGCAGCCCCTGGTTGAACACCTGCACATGGCAGGGGCAGTTCATCGGTTTGACGGCAAAATGGCGCTCTTCAGAATGCAGCATGAACATATCGTCGCCAAACTTGTCGGCATGACCTGACTTCTCCCAGAGGGTCATATCCACAATCTGAGGGGTTTTGATCTCACTGTAGCCGCGCTCACCCTGACGAGCGCGCATGTACTGCTCAATCGTCTGGTAAATACTCCAGCCTTTGGGGTGCCAAAACACCATACCGGGCGCTTCTTCCTGAGTGTGAAACAGGTCGAACTTCTTCCCCAGCTTGCGGTGATCGCGCTTTTCAGCCTCTTCAATACGATGCAGATAGGCCTTCAGCTCTTTCTTATTGCGCCACGCGGTGCCGTAGACCCGCTGCAGCATCTCGTTCTTGGAGTCACCGCGCCAGTAGGCACCCGCCACTTTAGTCAGCTTGAAACTCTGTAATTTGCCGGTGCTGGGTACGTGGGGGCCACGGCACAGGTCCATCCAGGGGCCCTGCTTGTAGATGGAGATCTCTTCGCCTTCGGGCAGTTCCTCGATGATTTGCACCTTGTAGTGCTCGCCCATTTCGCGAAAGGTCTTTATGGCTGCCTCACGCGAGGTGACAACGCGCTCGATCGGCACGTCGTCCTGCACGATTTCCAACATGCGCTTTTCAATCTTCTCCAGATCTTCTGGGGTAAAAGAATGACCTGAAGCAAAGTCGTAGTAAAAACCGTCGTCAATCACCGGGCCAATCGTGACCTGCACACCGGGAAACAGCTCTTGTACCGCCATGGCCATCAGGTGGGCACTGGAATGGCGTATCAGCTCAAGCCCTTCTTCATCCTTGTCGGTGATAATAGCCAGCTCGGCGTCGGCATCCATCACATAGGAGGTATCAACCTGCTCACCATTGACCTTGCCAGCCAGGGCAGCTTTGGCCAGGCCGGGACCGATATCGGCAGCGACATCATATACAGATACGGGATTATCAAATGAGCGTTGAGAGCCGTCAGGCAGGGTAATTGCAGGCATGATGCTGTCCTTTGTCAGTGGCGACCCTTACCAGAGGCCGCGTGAGTCAGCGGTAACAATGTGTTGGTGCTGAAGCTAAGTAAATGTGCTGCGCATTCTAGCCGATTTGCATGTCCAAAAAAACAAAGGCCCCGCAGGGCCTTTGGTGATATTTCACAGGGCTGTTAAGACTACTGCTGCGCCGCACTGCGCTGCAGCATCTCCAGCGCGTCGCCAATGGTAAAGCTTGCCGCCTTCATTCTCGGCGGAAACTCCCTGAACGTACCCAGGAACGCGCCGACACGTGCCTGAACGGGCATTAACAGGAATACACGATCGAGCATCCAATCGTAATAGGTATTGGATGTGAGCGTTGCCCGCTCATACGGGTCGCGACGCAAGTGGAAGATCAGAGGTATACGCAGGGGAATAAACGGTTCTGACCACACCTGCATGGTGCCTTCTACACGCTGTTCCATAAAGATGAACTTCCAGTCCTGCAGGCGCATGGCGGTAAGATCGCCATCGTCAGAGAAATAGTAAACCTCTTCACGAGGCCCCTTTTCTTGCTCACCTGTCAGGTGCGGCAGGAAGTTGTAGCCATCCAGATGGACTTTGTAACGGCGGTCAATGGCGCGCACGCCGCCCTTTTTAAGCTTGGCTGTGATGTCGTCATCACCCGCGGCTGCCATCAAGGTAGGGAACCAGTCCAGGTGGTGCATAATCTCATTGCTGACTGCACCTGCCTCGATCTTGCCGGGCCAACGCACCATGGCAGGCACGCGCCAGCCGCCTTCCCAATTGGTGTTTTTCTCGCCCCTGAATGGCGTCGCCGCGGCATCAGGCCAGGTGTTCAGGTGCGGGCCATTGTCGGTGGAGTAAAACACTAGTGTGTTATCTGCAATACCCAGGTCGTCCAGTTGTTTCAGCAACTGCCCAACATGCATGTCGTGCTCGACCATGCCATCGGCATACTCATCCTGCCCACTGATACCACGCAGCTCCGGCTTCACATGGGTACGAAAGTGCATGCGGGTGCCATTCCACCAGACAAAGAAGGGCTTGTCCTGCTTTACCGACTTATCGATGAACTTCATCGCAGCTGCGATAGTTTCATCGTCCACCACTTCCATACGCTTGCGGGTCAGTGCACCGGTATCTTCAATGCGGCCGTCAGCGTGGGAATGAATCACACCGCGAGGACCAAAGCGCTCGCGGAAGGCAGGATCTTTTGGGTAGTCCTCATTCTCGGGCTCTTCTTCCGCATTGAGGTGATAAAGATTGCCGAAGAATTCATCAAATCCGTGATTGGTCGGCAGGTGCTCGTCCTGATCGCCGAGGTGATTCTTACCAAACTGTCCGGTGGCGTAGCCATGGGTTTTGAGCAGCGCAGCCAGGGTGGGATCTTTCTCGCTAATGCCCTGCTCGGCACCAGGAATGCCCACTTTACTGAGCCCGGTTCTGAAGACATTCTGGCCGAGGATGAAAGAGGAGCGACCCGCCGTACAGGACTGCTCACCATAGTAGTCGGTGAAAATCATGCCCTCTTTGGCGATACGATCGATATTGGGGGTGCGATACCCCATGACACCCATGGTGTAGGCAGAGATATTGGACTGACCAATATCATCGCCCCAGATCACCAGAATATTGGGTTTATCAGCGGCACCTGCCAGCGCTGACATCGAAACCAGCAACCAACCCAGAGCAAAACGCATGTGTTATCTCCTTATCTATGCATTCACTGAGTATAGGCGAGATTCCGCAGCCCCTGTTGCTAATCGAAGCAAAGAGCCGTGTAGATGGCGCAATGACGCGAATCAGAAGCTAAACGTTACCGAGGCGCGCAGCTGGCGCGGCTCAAACACGTGGTAGTGACGATCTTCCACACCGTCAGCGGGCTCACCCGGCAAACGCGAGGCATAAAAGTACTCAATGTCTCGATCATCTGAATCCAGTAGATTGAGCACTTCTGCTTGTACACGCCAGCGCTGATTGCTCCACCCTGCCAACAGGTGAACAATGTTGGAGCTATCTGATTTCACACTGTTGTCTTCAATCAGAGGCGCACCGCCGAAGTGGCGAGCGCGCAGCGAACCAAACCACCCTGATGGCAGGCTGGCAGTCACCGCAGCAGATGCCACAAATTCCAGTGCACCAGGAATGCGATTGCCCTCAGGCGCAGAGTCGGCAAATTTGGCGTCGGTCCAGGCCAGGTCCAGCTCCAGTGCCCATACGGGATCGACCTGCCAATGGTTATTGAATTCCACACCCCAGCGCTCACTCGGGCGACCGGCTTCAGTTGTACCGGCATCACCGACATAGACCAGCTCGGAATCCAGCTCCAGGTACCATAGAGCCAGTGAGGTGTTCCAGATGTCCAACCACGTGGTTTTGAAACCCAGCTCCGCACCATCAGAACGCACCAGAAAATCTGCCTGATCTACCGCTTCACCGGTGACAGGGTCAACCCGCTGTACAACGCCGCGCCCGTCGTTGGAGTGAAAACCACGCCCGGCACTGGCATACAGTTCGGACACGTCATTGAGGCTGTAGATCAGGCTCAGTTTCGGGCTGAGCAGCCAGTCGGAGTCGTCACCCGAGTTGAGCGGATTGTCTGAAGAGACATCTACCTCGTAGTAGTCTCCGCGCAGCGCCAAAATCGTGCGCAAATTCTGAGTCAGGCGCCAGTCCAACTGGTAAAAAGCGCCGATACTGCCCTGTTCTACCGCATCGGTTCGCACCGTGGCATAAGCCTCTCTAGCTACTGTGCGAGCGAGACCCACCTCGTCAACGTCGTCATAGCGCCACTCAATGCCGGCAGAGTGATGCAGGTGATTGTTGGCACCGCGATCCAGCCAGTAGCCACGCCAGTGACCACCATAAATCTTGCGCTCATCAGTTTGCTGAAACTGATCTCCCAACACCGGCTCATCAAGCAGGTAGGTGAAGTTACTCCACAAGGTCATGTCGTAATCAATGGC
Organism: Halieaceae bacterium; assembly: GCA_963921335.3. Taxonomy (GTDB): domain Bacteria; phylum Pseudomonadota; class Gammaproteobacteria; order Pseudomonadales; family Halieaceae; genus CAWUFC02. Next base: position 342,478 of record CAWUFC020000002.1, read on the forward strand.
GTACAGCGCAAACTCGGAACGGTGACTGTCGGTTTCAAGGTAACCGTTGCCAGACAGGCTGTAGCGACTGCTTTCGCCCCCGAGGGTGTCGTCGATCGAGCCCAGCTCATCAATCAGACCAGCCTCAACCGCACGGGATGGAATCTGGTCTGCAGAGTTCCATGTGTTGTCATAGAACATGCCCGTCAGCTGCCAGCCGTGAGAGTCTTCCTCAACGCCGTAGCGGACCAGGCCGTTGGTCTTTTCCACATCTTCTTTGATGTCGGTCCAGGGCCCATCGTATTGCTGCAGCTCAAGCACGCCAGACAACGCGCCGGGGCCCGCATCCACACTACCCATGGCCAGCACTCGCCCATAGTTATTCTCGCCCAGCCCAAGGCTGACGATGTTTTCATCAAAGCGGGAAAAGGTGCTGAACTGCGCACCACCGGCGGCACTGAAATCACCCAGTTCTGCGTGGTAAGGGCCCTTTACAAAATTTAAAGTACGTACCGTTTCCGGAATCAGAAAGTTCACGTCGGTGTAACCCTGGCCATGACCGTGGGTGCGCATGTTCACCGGCATGCCATCAATCCAGGTAGCAAAATCAGTGCCGTGGTCCAGGTTAAAGCCGCGCAAAAACATCTGGTTGGACTTACCCGAACCACTGTGCTGCGTCACAATCATCCCGGGTACGGCTTCCAGCAGATCACCGGGCCGCAGGATTGGCCTGAGAGCCAGGTCCATTTGCCCCACCCTGCCCTCAGACGCAGTGCGAGCTTCACCCACCAATACCTCGCGGCGACCTTCTACAACAACCTCTTCAATCGCTTCGTGAGCAAAAGCAGGCAATACATGGGTCAGGCCGGACAACGCCGACAGCGATAAAATGAGTTTTTTCATTGAAGTCTTAGGAAGTTAACGCGCCGCGCAGAGTGTACATGATCTAATGTTGCGTGCCATTAAACCATGTGACTATTTGTCGCAGGCTGACTGTTATGAGCATGATGTTTCGGACCATAATGACCCACTCTTACACTCCGGGCCGGAAAGCCGCCTCAGTAACCAGCAGGAAATGGAATGGAACCCTCTTCGTTTAGCGATATCAACTACGAACTCGACAGCGATGGCATCGTCACCGTCACACTGAACACACCGAAGCGTAAAAATGCTATCAGTGGCTTAACCGGCCTGGAACTGACCTGGGCCGCCAGACTCTTTAAAGCGGACGACAATGCACACGCCATGATACTGACAGGCGCCAATGACCCTGACTGCGCACCAGAAAAGCAGGCGTTCAGCAGTGGTGGCTACTTCGTGCCTGGTATTTATGACGACCTGCCTCCTGAAATACTGCAGCAGATCGATCCCAATGACGCGGCCATGAAAGGATGCGTGCTCGAGTTCTTCCAGTGTGACAAGCCGGTACTGGCCGCTGTGAATGGCCTGGCCATTGGAGCCGGCCTGACACTGCCTCTATCCGTTGCTGATCAGGTCTACGTATCAGAACATGCCTGGGCGCGCATGCCATTTGCGAGTCTCGGAATTTCCGCTGAACTGGCTTCCACTTTCATCCTGCCTCGACTGCTTGGCATGCATAAAGCCAAGGAGCTACTGTTCTATCCGGATAAACTTGAGGCAGCACAGCTGCAGGATCTCGGTATCGCGAACGCTATTCTGCCCCACGCTGAACTGATGACTTATACGCGGGAAAAGGCAATGCAATTAATCCCACCACAAGGTGCAGGCAGCGCTATTCGGGCCATGAAACGCATGATTCACCAACAGAACCTAGCGTCGATGACGCAGGCACTTGATCTGGAGAACGAAGCGCTTAAAGCACTGTTTACCGGGGAGAATTTTCAGGAAGCACTGACCGCACGCATGGAAAAGCGTGACCCGGTCTTTAAGCAGGGCTAGGGATCTTCTGCGATCCTTAATACAAGCTTGCCCCGGGTATGCCCCCGCTCAATGATGCCATGCACCAGTGCCACATCGCTCAGCGGGTAAGTCACTACAGGCGGCAATTGAATCGTCTGTTCGACTAACAGCTGGGCGATGGTGGCCAATTGCCCTGCGCAGCCACCATCATCCATCACCGAGAACTCACGCCGAATGCCACGCCCAACTGCCGCATGCGCAGCTGCCACGATATCGCCGTCATCCACGAGTGTTGGAATGCTGACGTAAGTCCCTCTATCTCTAACGAGATCCAGGGCCCGCGGCAAGGTACTAACACCGACAGCCTCCATCAAGTAATCCAGACCACTCGGGGCCCATTCTCCAAGAGCAGTACCTATATCCTCGCATGTGTAATCAATCACTCGGTCCACACCCAAACTGGCCAGGTAGTCCACATTGTTGCTGCTGCAACTGGCTGCGACCCTGGCACCAGCCGCCTTGGCAAACTGCACGGCAAAGCTACCAACACCGCCGGAACCGCCGTGGATGTATGCCGTGTCGCCCGCACTCAGGCCGCCTCGATCATGAATGCCCTGCCACGCAGTCAAAGCTGCTACAGGTATAGACGCAGCAGACTCGAAGCTGAGTGAGGGCGGCATCAGGGCGACCTTGTCTGAACCGGCAAGCGTATATTCCGCATAGCTACCCTGCCCGCCCTGTCCGTGGTCGGTAGGCGTGAACACACGATCACCGATGCTGAAGCTGTCCACACCATCGCCCAATGCAGCCACTATCCCGGCTGCATCAAAGCCAATCACATACGGAAAGCTATAGGGGCGATACTGAGCCAACATACCTTGACGGTTTTTCCAGTCGGCGGGATTCACACCCGCACAGATCACTTTGATCAATACCTGCCCTGGACCTGGGTCGGGTGTAGGCAGTTCTCCGAATTGAAACACTTCCGGGCCGCCGGTTTCGTTTATGTAGCTAGCAAACATGTACTAAGTGTAACGCGCACCGACACACATATGTTTACATGCGTATCGATGCGAATTGCGCTGAACAGGTTTAGGCTGTCATCAGCGGGCTAGAAATCAAATAACAACTCTATGCCATATGTTCTAGGCTCTGAGTAATAGCCAATAAACGCTCCCAGGGTTGCCAGATAACTACCGTTGTTCAGGACCTCCTCATCGCCTAGATTGTCCACAAAGCCGCGCAGCCGAACTTGTTCAGATGCACTGGTAAATATGACCGACAGGTTACCCGTCGTGTAAGAGCCCTGCCGCGTCTCCGGGTAGTCAATGAACGTGAGTTTGTACTCATCCGAATGATACAGGTCGCCCCGCAGCGTGATGTCGCTCAAGAAATCAGCACTAATGGGTATCACCCACTGTGCACCGAAGTTAAGTGTGTACTCCGGCGCTCGAATGATTGGCTCGCCATCCAGATCGATAGCTTGCATGGAAAACTCGTCAAAGTATGCGAAGTCTTTGTACTGACTGTCGAGTAATGACAGACCAAAGTTGAAATTCCAGGCTTCATTGGGCGAAAAGACCAACTCCATTTCGCCACCAAGAATCTCGGCGTCCGCATTACGCACCACCGTGGTTGCTGGCGGTATGGTGGTGGTCGCCTGAAGATCGGCATAGTCGTAGAAAAATATCGCTGCGTTTGCCGTGAGCTTTCCATCTACTAACGTGGATTTGAGCCCGATCTCATAAGAGTCCAGTTCCTCGGGGGCAAACTGCTCCGGCGCACCCAGTTGGTGCCCTCCCGACTTGATACCTTTTTGGTAGCTGGCGTAGAGGTTAACGTTATCTGAGGCATCAAACTGCACACCAATCTTTGGTAACCAATCTGTCTCGTCGGTATCACCACTGGGCGCACCAAAATAAGTGAACTCTTTTTTCTCCGCGTTGTAGCGAAGCCCTGCATTCACCCTGAAACGATCAGTCAGGGCGAGCGTCAAATCAGTGAATAGCGCATAGGACTCCGTTTCTTCCTCTAAGTCACCTGCAAGCACCGGCACCGGGAACGGATCTCCCGGAATGCCCAGCGCCGTGGAAACAAACTCCACTGGCAAGGCGAGAGAAAAATCCTCCTTAAAGTAGAACGCCCCCACCAACCACTCCAGCCGATCAGTACCGCCATAGAGATTAAATTCCTGACTCCAGGATTCTGAAGGACGGGCCGCATCCACCAGATTTACGAACAAAGCGTCTGTTGCATCGGCATCATAGGTGGAGGTGACATTATGGTCGACATAACCGGTGACACTTCTGAACGACATGGACTCCGAAACATCCCAGTTAATTCTGGCAGAGAAGAGCGTGGTCTCTGCTTCACCATCGTACGCACTGTCGCCATAAGTTTTGTTGACCTCAGTGGTTTGGTTATTTCCAGGCGATATAAGATCAACGACGACGGCGCGTGAGTTGAGCTGCTGCAAACTGACCGGTCCATCAGATTCCTCATGCTGAATGGCAAGATCTATGACCAGGCTGTCGGTGGGCTTGAACTGCAACGCAGCGCGCCCTTATAGCAAATCAGTGCCAACCAGGTCTTCACCCGTGTTTATGACGTCGACGTAGCCATCCTGGTCTTCTTTACCGAGGCTGATGCGATACGCAGAACGATCGGAGATGGGGCCGGAAAGATAGGCCTGTATACCGTAGCCATTTCGATTCTCGACACTGGCTCGCACTCCACCCTCGAAGGCCTCAGCGGGCGCACGAGAAATGTAGTTGATGGAACCACCGGTAGCGTTGCGACCATATAGAGTACCCTGCGGTCCTCTCAGCACCTCCACCCGCTCAATATCAACGTGGCGAATAACGCCCATGGTAGACCGGGGCAAGAAGACACCGTCAACATAAGTCGCTACCGCTGGTTCAGCGACGCCGGAATCTACCGTGGTGCCGATACCACGGATCGTAATAAATGAGTTGCTGCCAAAGGCACCAAACTGCAAATTGGGTATGTGGTAGCTAAGGTGTTCAATATTGCGGATACCTCGCTCATCCAGATCGGCACCACCGAGCTGCGAAATCGAGATGGGGATGTCTTGAATACTTGCCGAACGCTTGGTGGCAGTGACTAGCACCTCCTCCAACTCAGCCTGCGCAGATAGTGATACCAAAGATACCGCTGTCGCGAGAACAGAACCCTGTATGGCACGCATGCCGCTATGCGATTGCTGCTTACCGATGCTCATGGCCACTCAGCCTCCTTATGGTTTTATCGTTGTGATCTTCCGAATAGGTTACATTTTAATTATTTTGTGTCAATTTATGGTGACATTTTATATTTTGTGTGTCATATTCCAAACCTACTCGAATAACAAGCTGGCCAATCGAGCCACTGCAGGAGAATGCTGATGAGCACTTATGACACCATCATTGAGGGCGGCTTTTTAGTGGATGGCACAGGCAGTCCGGGCACCTACTCCGACCTCGGCATTATCGATGGGAGGATCGCCACCATCGGTGACCTGAAGTCGGATACGGCGAACCAACGGATCGATGCCAGAGGCAAAATTGTCGCTCCGGGGCATATTACCCAGCACACGCACTACGATTGCGCGCTATTCTGGGACCCCTATGTATCAAATTCCGGGGAAAACGGGGTGACAACCGTTGTTAATGCGAATTGCGGTTTTGGCATAGCACCTGTGCGACCTTCTGATCAGGAGCGATGCATGGGTATGCTCGAGACGACAGAGCAGATACCTGTCGCCCACCAACGCGCCGCACTCCCCTGGGATTGGGAGTCATTCCCTGAATACCTCGATCGGGTGCGCGGCCTGGAAAAAGGTGTGAACGTTATGACCTTTTTGCCTCTCAATCCACTGCTGGTATATGTGATGGGCATTGATGCTGCCAAATCCCGCCGCCCCACCGAAGGCGAGATGAAAGAGATGCACCGCTTGATTAATGAAGCCATGGATGCCGGTGCGATTGGCATATCGATGTCTGTCATGGGCGCTGATGGTAACTCACACGTCGATATCGACGGCAGTTCAATGCCTACCGACGCCATCGATCACGATGTCATTCTGGACATCGGTCGCGCCGTCATTGAGCGCGGAGAAGGTGTCATCCAAATGCTGTCGCAGATCGTGTTTTACGGCGATCGCTCCATTACCGAGAAAATGGCCGAGCTCGCCAAAGGCACAGGGGTGAGAGTCATCCACAACACCTTCCTAACCCATGATTTACTGCCTCATACCATTGCGGAAGATCTTGCCTGGTTGGACGGAATGAGAGCGAAGGGGCTGGATGTGACCGTAGGCTGCATGCTGAACCGGGGCTGGGTCGAGGCCGACCTCACCCAACTGGATGCGGCGGCAGGTCAGTTGCCTTCCATACGAGCCATTGTAGCCTGCGAGTCCGACGAAGAAGTTCTGGACCTGATCCAGGGACCTGAATACCTGGAAAACTTTACCAGGGAATACGCTGAATCAGGACCGTCCAATGGTGCCGCAGGTTTTGAAGGTCAGACCGTGATTGAGATCGGTGACGACGCAGATCTACAGGGGTATCTCAACAAAACGCTGGGCGAGATTGCAGAGCAGGAAAGCAAGGGTGTCATTCAGGTTCTGCTGGAGCTGGCTCACAAATCCAGGCTTGCGCTGCAGCTGAAGTCTGGCCCCATCGCGGCTACGGATCCCAGCCAGGCCAAGACCATGATGGCTCATAGCGCGGTTGTACCCGGTGGCTCGGATGGCGGAGCTCATACCAAGACCTTCGGCATGGGTCACTACCCTACCGATCTGTTGATCTGGATGGTGCGTGAGCAAAACCTGATTACGCTTGAGGATATGCACTTTCAGCTGAGCTTGAAGCCAGCGCGGTCGGTGCTGTTGACAGATCGCGGCGCCCTCCTGCCAGGCTACAAAGCAGATGTACTGGTCTATGACCTGGATGGCCTCTACTTTGACATGAGTCGCTACGAGATCGTACACGACATGCCCAACGGGGATTGGCGCCGTAAAGGCAAAGCGGGCGGCTATGAGTACATCATTGTCAACGGCGAGATCACTCACCACAGTGACAAACCCAGTGGCAGTACTCCCGGGGAGTTGGTACAGGTAACAAGACAGGCTCAGGCGCAGCAGTCCGCAGCCTGACTTTCGGCGTTTATCGGCCCGATGGTGAGTGATAGTATTTTGCCTTTGAGGCAGCGCCCTGCACCACCCGGGCCAGCAACGCCGACTTGGAGAGACCGTGCCAGCCAAGCCATCCACCGCACAACCCCGCCGCAAAGCCAGCGAGACCAAGCAGCTCATCATCGACGCTGCCATTGACTGCTTTGAGCGCGATGGCAGCCAGAAGATTTCCATGGCAGAAATTGCCGAGCTCGCGGGCGTGTCACGCAAAACGCTCTACCGCTTGTTTGAAGATCGCTCCGCACTGATTGAGGATATTCTCACTCAGCGCATTGGCATCCTAGGCAGTAAAGTTCGCAAACGCCTGGCAGGCTACACCGGTTTTGTAGAGGCACTGGTTGAAGGCTCTATCTTCTCGGTTGATGCCGGGCGGTCAGATCACCTTATTAACGAGCTGGTTCAGCGCGAATCCAACCATCGTATGGAGCTGTTTCTGATCCGTGGCACAGACGACATTCAGTCAGACATGCGCGACACCTGGGCATCGGTGATTGAGATGGGCCGGCGCGAGAACAGGGTCAGGGCTGACCTGACTGATGCCAGGATTATTGAGATCATCATCAGCATTCACGCCCTGCTGCTAATGAGGGACGACTACCAGCCCGACCATCAGCGCGCTTTTCTCCGGGATGTATTGGTACCCGCCATCACGGGCGGGACAGACAGCACGGATTAGCGAACCCGCGCCTCGTCGTCGCCAAATCACTTATACTGCCTGCCCAAGTCACTAGCCCCAGGTGTTTTTTAATGACGCGTTTTTACCCGCTGGCCAGCGCCACCGCCTTCGCTATTTTGCTATCTGCGTGTAGTGACAGTGATCCCGGCGCCGGGCTGAGCGAAGCGGCCCCGCCACTAAGTGCACAACTGACAATTACCCCGCTGGCAGCACCGGAGGGGTCACCAGGAGAAATCAGCACACTCAGCAGCATCGTGTCTGTGGCCGAGCCGCAGGCTCGCGATATTGCCATTAGATTTGAAACGCGTGATGGCACAGCAGTGGCAGATGAAGACTACCTGGCAGCGTCAGGTGAAGTGATTCTTCCTGCCGGGGAACTGCAAACGCGAGTGGACATCGAGATACTGGGAGATGCCGATGATGAGGGCCTGGAATACCTGGAGCTCTCGCTGAGCGCCGATGAAGGCGTCAGCTTCAATGCCAATAGTGTGAACGCCTATATCGCCAATGACGACAGCAGTTGCGATGCACCCTATCAAAAAGCCAACCCCAATCGCTGGCGTAGGCTGGGTGAAGATCCGCTGAACTACGCCCATCGTGGGGGCGTGATCGACTTCCCGGAAAATACGCTGTACGCCTACGCAGAAGTCGCCAGGGCCGGTGCCGATGTACTGGAAATGGATGTCTACCAGACCGCTGACAATGAACTGGTGATTTTGCACGACCTGAGTGTTGACCGCACCACCAATGGCACAGGCCAGGTAGTCGACCTGACCCTGACAGAGCTGCGTGAGTTAGATGCAGCCTACTGGTTCGTCGAGGGCCAGGGCACACCCCACGACCAACCAGAGTCTGCCTATACATTTCGCGGCATCGCCACGGGAGACAAGCCCCCGCCTGAGGGCTATCGCGCGGAAGACTTTCGCATTCCTACCCTTGAGGAAGCCCTGCAGCGTTTTCCCGACAAGCTGATCAACCTTGAGCTGAAACCGGACCTGGACGGAGAAGGTGAGTACGAGGCGCAGATGGCTGAACTGCTCCAGCGTTACGGCCGGCGCGATGACATGATTGCCGTGTCTTTTGTGGATGAGGCCGCTAACAATTTCAAAGCCGCTGCCCCCTGCGTGCACACAGCGGTGCCACTGGATCAGGGCACGCTGCTGGTCCTGTCATCTTTTGGCGACAACCCCATGCCGCCCGTGCCTGAGCACGTGGCGTTTCAGGTACCGCCGGACACCAGCCAGATTCAGCAGGTAGAGCTGGAACTCACCGTGGTGACTGATGACTTCATTACCGATTCGCACAACGTCAACCTGGCCGTTCAGGTATGGACCATCAATACCTGCGAAGAAATGTTGCGCATGATTGACCTGGGCGTGGACGGCATCATGACCGACCGCCCTATCCTGCTTGAAGAGATACTTAATACGCCGCCAGAAGAGCGCAACTGCCCTTGAGATGAGCCCTAACTGCCGCTTAGCAGTTTCTAAAGCAGCGAATCAAACTCATCGCGCACTTCATTCACTCCTGCCACATAGGCATTATCGTGGCTGCCCCCTGGGCGACTCCAGAGCTGCTTGAGTCTAAGCTGTACTATACTCAACCTGGGCACCACCATAACAACAACTAGTGAAAGGGTATCCCATGAAAATACAGAATTATTCACCAGCTAGCCTGGCTGTCACCGTTGCAGTCATACTTTCCTTTAGCAGCACTCAGGCGCTGGCGTTCAAGAAGAAAGACGCCGACTTGATGATTGAAGGCGCGTCCAAAGTTGTGAAAAACCTCGATAGCTTTTGCCCAGGCAAGAAAACTCGCAAGATCTGGATTGAGGGGGCCAGTACGGTATACCTCAAAGGAACGGCTTGCGAGACGTTGGATCTACATGTTGAAGGCTCCAGCACCCTTTGTATGACTGGCACGCATGTGAAGCACTTAAAAGGTGTTATTGAAGGGGCCAGCACCCTACAGGTATTTGCAGGTTTTATTGAAGATGACAACAAACTGAGCTTGAAAGGCAGCAGTACCTACAACGTGAACACCGCAGGCAGTTTTATATGCGGAGCAGTCGGGCTCATTACCAACTGATTAATGTCTCATTAACCGTGCAGCGCAATGTGCTGCACGCTTAGTTACTCAATCGTCATCCGAGCTTGCTACAGCAGAGGACAAGGCTGAATCACCACTCTCAGTCTGGCTGGAGATAATCCCAGACAATGCGTCTAAATGCTTGAGGTAAAACGCCTTGGCCTCATCCTTATCCAGATCGTAATTCGTGGAAAACTCGCAGGCGCGATAGAGCAATTCCCTCACTATCAGGACAGCTGGACTTCTACCACCCGTCGCCAATGAACCATAGTCTGTTTTATCGCCCGCAGAAACACTACCTGCGGACGATGGCACGCTGATATTGATGCCGCCACCACCGGTTAGCACGGCATCGGGCTGTGGCGCCATGCAAACCACCTCTCGATTAGAGCGGGGAGTGATGAGAATAATGCCTCGTTCACCATCCTCGGAATAAATTTGTACCCCCTAGGCATCACGAATGGTACTCAGTTCTTCTTTCTGGGGGGCTACTGTTTCACAGCCTATGAGCGTCAGCAGGGCAAACACAGTGAGTATTCTTTTCATTATTAGTCTCGTCTGAGTTGTATCTGACAACGATACCACATGCACGGGGCGCTATAACTCAATTGAAAGGCGAGCAGCAACGCGTGCTCGCCTTATCGAAACGGCTTAATTACCGAAGGTTGGATCCAACAGCCCTTTGCTGTTGATTTGCTCCAGCACTTTCATCGCCTTGAGGCTGCGATAGTTAATGCCGGCCGCATTGAGCGGCATACCCTCCTGCATCGGGTAACCCTCGAGACTGCCGATAAAGTCAGCTACTTTCTGTTGTATGGGCACAAACAGCCACATATTGTCCGCGTACCAGCGCAAGTACATGGTTGACTCATGGTGCATCTCCTCGTACGGGTCTGCCTTCAGGTTAACCAGCACAGGCCAGCCCGGCTCAAAACGCACCGCGTTAGTGATATTGCCCTCCTGGGTGGCGAAATGGATCTTCCAGTCATTCCAGCGTACTGCGTTCAGATTACCTGCTGGATCGAAATACAGGATCTCTTCGCGCGGTGCCTTGTCGACATCGCCGGCAAGAAAGGGTTTAAAGTTGTAGCCGTCCAGGTGCACCTTCCAACGCCTACCGTTGGCTCTATGGCCTTTCTTCAGCTTGCCGACAATATCGTCTTCGCCTGCAGCCGCGAGAAGGGTCGGCAGCCAGTCCTCCTGGGATATCATTTCGTCAAAGCGACTGCCCGGTTTAACTGTACCGGGCCAGCGCACCATCATGGGTACTCGGAAACCGCCTTCCCAGGTGGTGCCCTTCTCACCATGGAACGGTGTCACTCCGCCGTCGGGCCAGGAGACTTTCTCCGCGCCGTTGTCGGTGGAGTAAATGACAATGGTGTTATCTGCCACGCCCAACTCTTCAAGCTGGTTCAGCAGTTGCCCAACTTGACCGTCGTGCTCGACCATGCCATCGGGATACAGACCAATCCCGGTCACACCCTCAGACTCAGGCTTTAGACGCGTCCACACGTGCATGCGCGTGGTGCTCATCCAGACGAAAAACGGCTTGTCGTTCTTGACCGCCTTGTCGATGAATTTCATGCCTGCGGAGAGAAACTCCTCATCTGCAGTCTCCATGCGCTTGCGGCTCATAGGGCCTGTATCTTCAATCTTGCCGTCTGCAAACGAGTGAATCACACCACGAGGACCATAGCGCTTCCTGAATTCAGGATCCTTGGGGTAATAGTAGGTCTCGGGCTCTTCCTCGGCATTCAGGTGATATAGATTGCCAAAGAACTCATCAAAGCCGTGGTTGGACGGCAGATGCTTATCCTGGTCGCCCAGGTGGTTCTTGCCGAACTGGCCAGTGGCATAGCCATGTTCCTTAAGGAGATCGGCGATGGTCGGCGCCCAATCAGGGATGCCATGGTCTGACCCCGGCATACCAATCGTCAGCAGGCCGGTTCGGAAAGGATGCTGACCCAACACAAAAGAGGCACGACCAGCCGTACAGCTCTGCCGGGCATAGCCATGGGTAAATATCGCGCCCTCGTTCGCAATGCGATCGATATTGGGGGTCTCATAGCCCATCATGCCCAGGTTGTAGGCACTGATATTGCTCATGCCGATATCATCGCCCCAGATCACCAGGATATTGGGTTTATCTGCGGAGAGAGCATGCGACGACAATGCCGCTAACAGCAATGCGCCCGCAGCGCTCAAAATCTTCCTCATCGACAATCTCCTTGTCTGATTCATGCCATCAGTCGCCAGCCTCAGGGGATACACCTCCCCTGCTCGCCTGCCACTCTATTTTACAGAGTAGTCGACTTTGCTGAGGAACGCTGTGCTTATGCAATGATGAATAAGGACTAATGTGGGTCGCCGCTGGCGCCGCGGCAACTAAATAGCCACGGGCTTACCGTCTTCGCCCACGTTTACAAAACTGATTTGTGTGGCAAACAAGGGCTGATCGTGACCGGCCAGTTTCTCACCTCTTACTTCAATAAGGTATTTGAGGTAGGTGCGACCTTTGTGAACCCGATTAACATCGAAGCAAAGGATCTCCCCCGGCAGCACCGGATGATTGAAGTTCACCTCATCCAGAGACACGGTGACAAAGCGATTACCGGGGAAATCCAGCGTGGCTGTGATGTAGGCAAACTCGTCCACCCACTTGAGCAGGTTGCCGCCAAACAGAAAGCCCTGATCGTTCAGGTATTCAGGCAAAACAATGGCGCGATGCTGCACTGGTTATATCCTTTCTAGTAAAGTGTGTTCTCGATCACCGCTGCGAGCGTCCAGGCCAACGGAGGTAGCACCCCAAACAACAGCAATCGCTTTATCGCCTCGCTAACGGGCCATTCAGATAAAGTGTTTAGCAAGGCAAGCCAGGAGGCAAGCTCAGTGCTATTCGCGCGCCGATCAACAATATTGCTATTCTCAAGCACGGCGGAATCGCCGCGTATTGCTTTTACAAGCAGCTCTCTTTCCACACCTATCATCTTTGCGATACGGTTTCTTAGAATCAATACCGGATGAAACAACATCAATGCGAAGATAGCGCCGATTGCGAAAAGTCCTATCATGGCGCCTTTTAGGTATACCTCTGAAATTCCATAGTCGAGTGCAAACAGGACTGCACCGACAATCGCCACGAACGAAGACGTGAAGGCAAATACCATTGCGGGCGGCAAAGTGATGGGGTGGTAGGCCTCGACCTTAAGAATGTCTACGGAGATCGTTCGAGCGACCAACACCAGATACTGCTGCAAGCGGTATGTGGAGGCGATCGCAAGCCCGCCACACGCGGCATTTATAGGATCCAGCACAAAAACTCGGAGTATCGCCGCATTACCGGAATTCAGAACTACTCCTAGATCTAATGTCTCTAAACCGAGCACCGAAGACGCCAGCGCATAATTGACCACAACAAAGAGGATGGTCATCCCAAAGATCCATGGCAAGGCTGAGCTCCAGGATAGGGCGAGAGAGTCAATCGCGGCATCTATGGATGGGTCAAGCGCAAGGAACTTTGGATGCAAGATATCTCTGACGAACCTGAACACCAAAATGAACGAGGATAGGAATAGACTCGTTATGGCGCCAACACTTGCGGCTAATCCGACAACACCGAATGTATCGGTTTGCAGGAATCTATCGAAAACCGAGCCGGGTTTAATCTCAGAGAAGATGAACTGCAGGCCGCCCTGCCCGAGACTGAAAGCAAGCACGAGCAAGATAACGATGGTGTAGCCGGGCAAGCTGGATTCGTACAGATGCCTGAGGCCCCAGAAAGGGATCAGGCGAATTTGGCTCTTACTCAAGCGCGGCATCTCAGCTGACAGAATGTCGACCAAGAATAGCAAAACTTTTCTCGGATAGTCTTGGGAGGAGATTGGTAGGCCTACCCTGATTCATCCGGTCGGCGCTCCGGTGGGGACCTCTACCGGTGGGGACCTCTATAGAGGGGGCTGATTCAGGGTCTTCAAGGAGATTGGTAGGACTACCCAGATTCGAACTGGGGACCTCTACCATGTCAAGGTAGCGCTCTAACCAACTGAGCTATAGTCCTACAGAGGTCGCGAATTATATAGATAGCCACCACCGAATAAAAGCCTTTGCGACGGTTCAAATAATCAGGGAGATACGCCTTGTCGCTCGGCTCCGGCCGCCCTACAGTGGGTTAACTGTTGGCGGAGACAGCAATGGCGAACGACCCCTGGGAAACCTTCTGTACCAGTCTGATGCAGGCGGGCAACGCCATGCGAGAAGCCAATCCAGCCGAGGGTGACTTGGATCTGGCTGAAGGCTACCGATTCCTGATGCGTATGACGCGTATCGCCTTTGACCTCACACATGAATACAGCGATCCGCTCAATCCTGTTCTAGCCCCAATGGTTGATCCGGTTACCTCCTATGAAGGCGCGGGCTCTGACGCCCGCTACTTGCATGCGGTGATCGACGGCAGAGAAACTTATCGCATCACGGGCACACTGGGTACGGCCCCACTCATTGAAGTGGGTGTCTACAACGGCAAGATCGCAGTCAACGATACCTCGCAAGTTCTGCGCTCACTGACCGAGACCGATTTAAAGGTGGCAGACGATGGCTCCCTGGAGATAATCCTCAGCCCCAACCAGCATGATGGCAACTGGATTCAGACCGATGAACAGGTGTGCCACCTGATGATTCGCCGCTACAGCCACGACTGGGAGCGGCACACACCCGGCCAGTTCACAATAACGCGGGAAGGCGGTGGAGACCGCCCTGCCCTGACACTAGATGAGCTCAGCGAGCACCTGCAACGCACCGCTCAGATTGTTATTCGACAGGCCCAGTTCTGGGGCGCTCTGTCAGGTGCGGCCAAAGGCGCTGGCACTAATCGATTTGCTGCAGTGGGCCAGGCCAGCACCGATGATTTGTCATTGCCGATGGCCCACCGATTTTCCACCAGCTATTTCGATATTGGTGAAGACGAAGCCTTGCTGTGCCGTTTTAAGCCGGACGACATCCCTTTCTGGGGTTTCGAGTTAGTGAACATCTGGTACGAGGTGATCGGGTACGGCCGCAAAGACACCCATCTGAACAACAAAACCGCTACCTATGAAGATGATGGCTCTGTAGAGTTTGTGATTACCCAGACTCCTCTGGGCCGTGACAACGAAATACTGACGCTCGGCCACAGTGAAGGCACAGCCATGCTGCGCTGGTCACGTACCAACAAGCCCATACCAGAGATTGAGGTGCAGCTGGTCAAACATTCGGAGCTGTTATGAGACCTCGCTTTATTGTCGGCACAGGCCGCTGTGGCTCTACGCTGCTTTCGGAGATGCTATCTGAAAATCCAGAGGTCTTGAGCATCTATGAAATTCTCGTGGGATTGGATCCGGATTTCAGATTCCAGCCTGGAACAGTTACAGGGCCAGAGCTGGCACAACAGCTGAGCAAAGATAGCCCGCTGATGACCATTGCCCATCAAATGGGCATTCGCACCTCAACCTTCTCGTACCCGGATCACAAGCCCGGCGTGCGCTACAAACTGGAAGACCCGGTGCCATGGATTCTGAGTATTGCCCTACCCCACATGACCGAAGACCCGGATCAGCTGTTTGATGAGTTTATCGCCGAAGTTGCCACCTATCCCGATGGTGAACTGTCACAGCATTACCGCCAGGCGCTGGCGTGGCTGGCTGAGCACCTGGGCAAGCGCTTTTGGATAGAACGCTCCGGCGCTTCTATGGACTACCTGCCCGACCTGATTCGCTTCTTTCCTGAGGGCAAATACCTGCACTTGCACCGCGATGGCCGCGATGCCGCAACATCGATGCAGGCACTGCCGATACTACGCGCTGCCGGCGCCCTGTCGCTGGGTGCACCGCCTGAAGATATTCCCGAGCTGCTGAGCCACGAGATTCCGATTGAAATTCTGGGTCGCTACTGGAGCCATCAGGTACAGACCGGCATGGCCGCGATGCCACAAATACCTGCAGAGAACTTCCTACAAGTCGCATTTGAGGATCTTGTCACAGACACCCACAACACCCTGGACCAGATAGCTACCTTTTTCGAGATACCCGCGGGAGACTGGATCAACTCTGCAGCCGCGCACTGCAGAGGCATGCCCCACTCACGTTATGACGATCTTGGCGCCGAAGAACAACAGCGACTGGATGAAGCCTGTCGGGAGGCTATGACTCTATTGGGCCGGGACTGCTAATTACTGAATAAAGGCCTGCTGCTTGACGTGTTCCAGCTCGTCGCGCAGGCGCGCCGCTTCTTCGAACTCCAGATTCTTGGCGTGCTCGTACATCTGCTCTTCCATCTCTTTGAGCTTTTTCGCCAGCGCATCCGGGCTCATATTGCTCACATCGACCGCGTAACCGCCCTTACGCTCGGCCACTTTGCGGCCCTTCGCTCGCCCGCGGCCCGGCGCTCCGGCGGCACCTTCCATGATATCCGTAATGGCCTTGGTGACGCCTTTAGGGGTGATGCCGTGTTCTAGATTGTAGGCTTCCTGCTTTTCTCGACGTCGATCCGTTTCTGCGATAGCACGCTCCATGGAACCGGTCATATTGTCCGCGTACAGAATAGCGCGGCCATTCAGATTTCGCGCAGCGCGGCCAATGGTCTGGATGAGTGACCGATCGGAGCGAAGAAAGCCCTCCTTGTCTGCATCCAGTATCGCCACCAAGGACACTTCTGGCATATCCAGGCCCTCACGTAGCAGGTTAATCCCTATCAATACATCAAACTCGCCCAGGCGCAGGTCACGAATAATTTCTACTCGCTCCACAGTTTCAATGTCTGAGTGCAAGTAGCGTACTTTAACTCCGTGCTCAGCCAGATATTCGGTGAGATCCTCGGCCATACGCTTGGTCAGTGTGGTCACCAGCACCCGTTCACCAAGCCCTACCGTCACATTGATCTGTGAGAGCAAATCATCCACCTGGGTACTGGCAGGCCGGATCTCAACTTCGGGGTCGACCAGCCCCGTGGGGCGCACCACCTGGTCTACAGTACGCCCGGCATGTTCAAGCTCATAAGGGCCAGGCGTAGCGGAGACGAAAATAGCCTGGGGCACGAGGTTCTCCCACTCATCAAAGCGCAGGGGCCGGTTGTCCAGCGCTGAGGGCAGGCGAAAGCCGTATTCCACCAGGGTTTCCTTGCGTGAACGGTCACCGCGATACATGCCGCCTATTTGCGGTACACCGACGTGAGATTCGTCCACCACGACCAGCGCGTTTTGAGGCAGGTAATCAAACAGGGTGGGCGGCGGCGCACCGGGTGCCCTGCCTGAAAGGTAGCGGGAGTAATTCTCGATGCCGGTGCAAAAACCCAGCTCACGAATCATCTCCAGGTCGTACTTGGTGCGCTGCTCGAGGCGCTGGGCCTCGACCAGCTTGTCGTTATCACGCAGCTGTTTTAGTCGATCTTTCAACTCATCTTCAATTTCATCGACGGCATTGAGCAACACGTCACGTGACGTCACGTAGTGACTCTTGGGGAAGATCGTATAGCGCGGCACCTGCTGTTCTATGTGACCGGTTAGCGGGTCGAACAGGCTAAGACTTTCAATCTCTTCATCAAACAACTCTACCCGCACCGCCTGGCGCTCGGATTCTGCGGGATAAATATCGATCACATCTCCGCGCACACGATAAGTGGCGCGATGAAAATCGTGGTCATTACGCGTGTACTGCAGCTCCGCCAGCTGTCGCAGTATGGCCCGCTGATCGATGATTTCACCCCGAGTCAGGTGCATGACCATTTTGAAGTAAGACTCAGGGTCACCCAGGCCGTAAATGGCAGACACGGTGGCTACCACTATCGCATCCGGGCGCTCCATCAGGGCCTTGGTGGCCGAGAGCCGCATTTGCTCAATATGGTCGTTTACCGAGGCATCCTTCTCAATATATGTATCTGAGGAAGGCACATAGGCTTCAGGCTGATAGTAGTCGTAGTAAGAGACGAAATACTCCACCGCGTTGTTGGGGAAGAATTCCTTAAACTCGCCATACAACTGCGCCGCCAAGGTTTTATTGGGTGCCATGACAATCGTCGGACGCTGCAATTCCTGTATGACATTAGCTACGGTAAAGGTCTTGCCCGAGCCGGTAACACCGAGCAAAATCTGCGAAGCCAGGCCGGCTTGGATACCTTCCACCAGCTCTGAAATAGCCTGGGGCTGGTCACCGGTGGGTTCAAATTCTGAGACAACTTGGAGGGCTTTGGACATCCGCGTATTATCCGCGAAATAGCTATTGACCAACAGGGGTTGGGTCATTAATATACGCGGCCTTCGGGTACTCCGAAGCGGTTTTATCATTCCGCCTTAGCTCAGTTGGTAGAGCAAATGACTGTTAATCATTGGGTCGCTGGTTCGAGCCCAGCAGGCGGAGCCAAACGTATGAAAACCTCGCCCTTGGGCGAGGTTTTTTTATGTCTGACGTTTAGGTCAGCGGGGCGAAACCCGGTCAGGTGTTATAGAGATCTGCTTAAAACTTAAGCAAACAAATCAATATTATCGAAGCCTATTCCGCCTGTAACGGGCTCAGTCAGCATTCCAGTGTAGCCGATTGCAATACGCGTAATTTCAACATCAGATAACATCCCGCCAAAATCAGGGCCACTCACCGAAGTACTCTCGTAAATTCCAGTCGTACGATCAATAGTTCCGATTTGCCATTCCTGAGAATTACCGGGTGCACCTCTAACAACGAATTCGGTAGTGCCTTGGCGGGTATAGATTTCAATATCTACAGAAAGCCCTCTTTCTACCAAGTAAAGGCTATCGCCGAACGATTGCAGAGACGCCAAGTCAAAATTGAACCCATCATCATATTGGATAGTGATACTGGCCTCATTGAGGAGAAACTCGCCAACCGGCAGCTCGGCCAAATCAAAACCGAATTCAACATCGCCATCACCATCAAAATCCCGGAAAAGAGCCTGGGGATCACTAACTGGCTCAAAGCTGGTCCATACTACAGAAACACCGTCTTCTTGGTAGATACCAGGCAAAGCACCAGTAGGATTAAGAGCCGTAAAGTGTCCGTCGTCGAAGTCCAATGTGATTGGTTTAGCGTCTGGTCTAGGCAGGGAGGTTAATTGAATGTCATCCAGTGATAGACCAAGAAGCCCAGCTTGTTGAGAGTTCTCATTCAAACGGATATCTATCGCGCTAACATCGGTAAACAGGTCCGCCACCTGATCAAAAGTAGCAGCAAAATCCTGTGGTTCTTGTGCAATGATGTCATATATCTGGATTCGCCAATCATCAGGGCCAGGACCGGTTTTTCCTGCCCAGTAATCCTTGCCCAACGTGTAGTAGTTTAAGCTCAAGGATTGCGAAACATCTGGGTTAGATAAATCAAGCACAGCATCAAGTGACTCTAGAGAAAACAGTCCGCCGTCACTGGCCGTGAGCTTGGTGAAGGAGAACTGTGAAAAAAACTCTCCGGCTTGCACGCTAAATGCAGGAAGTGCTAGAGCTGAATCACCCGCATTGTTTTGAATGGAGAATAAGCCTTCCTGGAATTGCTGAAATGTCTCGGAATTCGAATATTCTCGATACGACTGAGAGGAAAATCTGAACCCCTGCTCCTCGTAAAGGATACTTTGATACGGGAACTCGCTCCATTCAGCCACGCGTTGACCCTGCTCAAAGTTAATGGTCACCGTTTCAGGCACAGGTTCGGGCTCGGGCTCGGGCTCGGGTTCGGGCTCTGGTTCAGGCTCAGGAGTCGTGTCTGTCCCCATCAACTCAAGCGCCAAATCACCCTCTATTCTGAGCACATCAGTGGAGCGCCGACCATCGACCAGAATTTCAAGATACGCTACATCGGTGTCTGATCCGTCACTGCTGTCGCCTAGCCTCAAATCAATATCGGCATCGCTGCCCACATTTCCGCCCAGTTTTGCCAGCTCGTACAACTTAAGCAGTTCCTGTGAAGCGCCGCCTTCTTCGTCCAGCACATCAATGCGTTTTCCCGCGGCACCGAATCGACCATCTGTCGTAGACGCGACTAGAAGGGCTCGTCCAGCATCGATATTCTCCTCCTCCGAGGCGCGCTTGGTTTTCTTAACCTGATCCTTAAGCGACCTGCCCTGTATTCGAATAATTTCTGTCTGATCATTCACAACGATCGTTTGCGCTCGATCATCCAGGTCCAGGCGCACCTTGATCGCATCACCATCAGCATTTTTGGTTCGATTGCTGGGATCAAATCGGGCGCCCCGTAGAAAATTCTCAAAAAGTAGCTCTTGTTCATTCATATTGACGTTCCTGTCAGTAACACTCGTTAATTGTTCAGTATCTAAATTAGGGGCTTTCGATTGCTATTAAGTGCTTGTCAGCCAATGGACCACAGAAACGAAACCAGCTCGGCCTGGCGGTGCACACCCATTTTGCTCATGCCGCGCTTTAGCAGGTTTCTTGTGGTGCCAATTTTCTGCTGTCTCTCTTGCGCGATAACATCCAGTGACTTGCCATAACCTACCTCAACAACTGTGATGGCCTCTGCCGGAGAAAGACTGAAGTAATCCTGAAGCTGGCGAATCGTTGTGCGGTGGCGTTGATTAGCATCAGCCAGTGCTAACACTACATGGTTCACCGGCGTACCCATGATGCTCCAGCTGGCGGCATACACTCTAATGGCGCACTCGATGCCGCCTTCGCTCGAAGCAACATATGCATCGCCAACTGAGTTAAGGCCGGCGTCGAGGCCATGACTCACTCGGGCTTGTTGCTGCAGCGATTGAAGGTGCCGCTGCACCGATGCCGCCTCAACATGGAAACGACCATTCGGCATCGAAATAGAATCACATTGGCCTATCAGCCTCAGTGCCTCTTCGCTAGTCCAGACTGTGTCCAGATTATCGTCCAGCAGGATCACCGCGTGCCTGGCCTGAAAATCCATTAAGGACTGCAAGGTTTTGAGCTTAGCCTGCTCTACGATCAACTGACTTCGCAACAACAGAGCCCGCCTCACATGGGGCGCAAGTTGCGCGAGTGTAGCCTCATTTCTGTGGGACAGCTTGCTGCGCATTTCCACGGGCAGACTCACCAGATTGAAACCACTGCCTGAATGCACCGTAGACAGCCCGGCAATATCAAGCACTCCCGCCGGGCGCAGGGCACGGTCGTAAAAGTCAGTACGCTCCACCAGGCGCCGCGGTACCATCTGATTAGCAAAATGAATATTGCCCCAGGACAGGTCGGCAAGAATATCTGGCTTCAAGTAAGGATTGTCATGTATTTCAAGGAGTTGCATCATGGGATCAGTTTCGGACAACTGAGAATGCATTGAGAACGACAACTCGTTACTCACGGTATTGATGTGCTGCAGAGAAAACGCTCGCGCGCCTACCAGGTGGGCCAGAGTATCCATGGCGCTACCTAGAGCCTCGTTGTCATGGACCCCCTCGTAGAACCTGCCAGCTAACTCATCGATACTTATCATCACCGACCAATCGATACATAGTGACCGCGGGCTTGCCCCTGCCACAGTCGCCAGAAACGTTATTTTTAACTAAGTATATTAGAAAACTTTATATTGCCAATGTTTTAGCCACGACATCCTGTTACCAGCCTGCCTAACAGAAATTATCAGAGACTAACCCACAGATTTCGTGTCCCATTTGGGACATGTATCACCAATACCCGGCGTTTACCGTGGGCTAGCGCTAACATGGATAGGCTTCGAAGGCTCATGTAATTCGAAGACAAAGCGGTACTGCCCGGACAGGGAGGTTTGGGCCACTATTTTGTCGCTCACTCCCACTCATCCAGCACACCGCTCCAGGCTCATCGACAAGCCGAGCAATCTGCCGCATAGTTACTGGATGCGCGCACTAGCCATAACAGGCCTGATATTTCTTCTCTTGCTAACCGCCCTGCCCCATGGCCTGGGTTTGCTCATGGTCTATATGCTGGATCGCGAGTTGGGATTCACAGCCCAGGTTGAGAATGTCGATTTCAATCCATTCACCGGCCGAATGGCGATCGACAACCTGAGTATTCTCGGGGAGCACCGTTCTTCCCTGACAAACCCCAGCCTCGCAGCAGACCTCGAAATGCTGTCCCTCTTACAGGGGCACCTGGTCGCTGAAAGCATCAGCATCGAAGGGCTGGAGATCAGCATCGAGCAAACTGACGAGGGCCACCCTGTAGTACTGCTTGCGCTGGCACAGCAGGGCTCCAGTGAGACAACTCCTGTCAATATCCCTCTATTCGCACTGCGCAAGTTTGAACTGACCAACAGCCTCACCCAGATCAACGCTTTCGGCCAGAAAGGGTCGCTGATGGTAGATTCGCTGTCGCTATTGGGGCTTTCCAATATGCACGCCGAACCGGCTGAACTGGCGCTGAAGATGGACTGGCAGGAGGCAAGGCTCGAGGCTGTGGGCGCCTTGTCTATTTTTGGCTCAGCACCCGCATTCTCCGGGGATATTACGCTGACCGGGGCGCAATTGAAGGATCTGTCCCCGTATATGCCCGAGGATATCACGGCTCTGGCAGGCACAGCTGATCTGACACTCAAAGGCACCCTCTCCGAAAAGACCACTGAAGCGAACGTGACACTGGAGCTAAGCTCCATCGACATTGCTTACCGCCATCTCGAAGTGCTGACCCAACGGCTGGCCAGGCATGGGCCGATCGAAATTTCCCCTACTGCAGTTGGCACCACAGGCAATTTGTCGCTGGAGGGTTTGAGTATTAAAGACCAATCGCGAAGCCTGCTATTGGGCAATCTGGCCAAGGCCGAAATCAACGCACTGACCGTCACAGACACCACGCGCATCGGCTTTGAGACAGCCCGTTTTACCGACTTTGCCGCCGCGGGTGATGACAAAGGTGAGCTGTTAAAGGCCGGAGACATCAGCATCGAAAGCTTCACCTATGCTGACAACCAGCTGATTGTGGGCAGTATTGAGTCCACCGGTTTTGCCTCGACACTGGCGCTTAGCGAGGATGGCGAGCTGCGCTCGCAAGGGGTGCTGACCGCCTCCTTCAATGCCCTGCAAGATGAAGCAGGCGAGACGGCTGAATCCGCGCCATTAAGCTGGCGGATTGACAATATCCAGGGGCGCGATGGGCTCGTCCATTTTGAGACCGCAGCCATGCAGGCGGGACACAGCGTACCCATCAAAGTCCACGAGCTGAGCTTGCAGGCGCTGGACAACAGCCACGCCGAGCAGTCCAGCCCGTTCCTGTTTGATGCTGGCCTGGGTGACTACGGCAGCATTCGGCTGGAAGGCATGCTCAGCGCATTGGATCCACTGACATCGACTCAGCTGAAGGGCGAAATCACCTCACTACCCCTGCCTCTGCTGTCACCTTACAGCGAGTCCCTTATCGGCTATGAGCTGAGCTCAGGGCAGATGGACCACCAGTTCGATGTGATCATTCAAGAGCAGCAGCTGGATGCAAAAAATGACATCCAGCTGCGTCAGATCAAGGTGACCTCTGTGGATACCGAACCCACACAACCACTGCCAATCCCTCTGGATCTGGGCCTGAATATGCTGCGTGACAGCAAGGACAACATCAGCCTCAAGATTCCCTTGTCTGGTGACCTGAACGATCCCAGTGTGGGTGTCGACAAATCATCAGCAAGGCCCTGGGCAAGGCGCTCACCGCGGGCTCCACCACCTACCTCAAGTTTGCCCTGCAACCCTACGGCGCCATATGGATGGGGGCGGAATTGGGCATGAAACTCGCCGGCCGAATGCGCCTGGACCCTATGCTGTTTACCCCGCTCTCGTCTGAACTAGGCCCCTCCCAAGCAGACTATGCGGGCAAGCTGGCGACCTTGATGAAGGAAAGACCCAAGCTGGAGCTGAATGCCTGCGCCCAGGCCGGTGGCGATGACTACGAGGCATTGCATCGACAGTTACTGGCTGTCCAGGCGCAAACCACTGAGGCTGAAGCAGCGCAAGCGATTAAGCCAGACTGGCAGACAGAACATGCACAACAACTCACTGAGCTGGCTCAGGTACGTGGTAAAAATTTACGACGGGCATTGGTAGAGGAGCACGGTATTCCACCGAGTCGAATCTACTTGTGTAAGGCATCTGCAAACCCTAAGGATGCACTTGCCGGCATCAAACTCGAACTGTAGGCAGCCGCTCGAGCCTGTTGTATCCTGAAAGCTCAAGCTCCCGCGGCTAACGAGGTATGCAGTGCGCTTTGATCACATCAATGTCAGTGCCAGTGTCGAGTTCATGGAAGAGCTGAAAGACTTCTACTGTGAGATTCTCGAGCTGGAGGTAGGCCCCCGCCCAGACATACCCATACCCGGCTACTGGCTGTACCACCCCGATTCAGAGGCCGCCGTCATTCACATGATGGAAGGCCCACACCACAAACCGCCGGAAATGAGCCATCTCGATCATGTTGCTTTCAAGTTTGATGCACTCGACGGTATCAAGTCGCGACTGGATGCACGTGGCGTCGAGTATGGCTATATCCAACTACCTGATTTCGGCTTGGAACAGATCCAGTTCCTGGACCCGGCAGGCATCAAGATTGAAATTAACTGTTACATGGAGTCATCCGCATGAATATTGTGAAGTATCTGGGTGTATTCGCCCTGGGCGCAGGCGTGGGCCTGCTCGCTCCGCAATGGGTCAATCTGGCCCAGGCTGACGCCCACCAGGGCCAGAGCGAAACCTACAACCTGGAGTGGGAAAAGCTGGCGCTGGACCCAGAGTTCCGCAAAGCAATCACCATTGTGGTGAACGAGGCCTGCATCGTGCAGAACTCCTTCATCTACTGCGACTGAGATCGAGTGTAAAGCCATGCCGGTTGCCAGTGTTGTATTTCCGCTACTGGCCATACTGATCTGCGCCGGGCTGTTTTACGGCATCAGGCGCCTGCTGCGGGTCATCGAACACGCTGAGAAAAAAGAAGAGGAAGAGCACCAATGAAATGGGCTTTGATCATTTTTCTGATACACGCACCATCCGGCTCGGTAACAACCGAGACCGTCGAGTTCGAGAGCAAAGAGTTGTGCGAGCAGGCTGTTACCAGTTTTCGCTATCCGACCCAGGGCGGCTACCGGGTGCTCACCAGCTGCGTCAAGACGCGAGACTAATTGTCGGTCACTTCCACTTCCTGAGGTGGCACGATGAGTGGGGTTGCTTCAAGCAATTCAAAGTCCAGCAGCGTTGAGATCTGCCAATCCACCTGGATAAAGCGCGCTGCCAGCACCGGGCCAATCGCCTCAGCAAACTTGCTGAAGTAGCGCTCGCGACGCTCAATGCGGGCGCGCTCAGTCGCGAAGCTTTCCTCAGCGAGTGCGCGCGCTGCCTTGTCATCGAGCAGGGAATAATTCTCGGCAAAATTCGCCAGCCGATCCATGCGATGAGCCATCAGTTCATCCTGCTCTTTGGCGTACTCATTGTAGATCGGCCAAAACACGTTTTGTTGATCTGAATTGAGCTCCATTGCCAGCGCAATCATGCTCATGCGGGCGCTGCGGATATCCGCGCGGGCCAGCTCCATAGCGTCGTTTTGGGCCTGTGCCAGCGTACTCAACAGCAGCAGGCATACAATGGACAGCACTCTCATAATTATCTCCTAGGCGTAAAACGCGCTGAACTCATCGATAAAACTGGACAGCATATCCGCCGGCAAATCATTAATGCCGGCTGCAGCCTTGCGGCCACCGCCAGTGGGAAATTTCATCACCAGTTCATCGGCACCGGTTTTGTTTTCCAGCGGCGCACGCACACTCACCAGGTAGTTACCGTTGGCCTTCTCGGTCAGCACCGCATGCCCTCGGGCAGGATTAGCAATGGCCAAATCGTTGCTGTACACGCCACTGACACGGCGCGCCCAGGGCTGATTGGGCAAAATGAAGACCGCTGTGGCATCACTGGCCTGCTCTGCCTCTACCGCGGCAGCTGCAGCCATATCGGTCTGAAACCCACCTTCCAGTTTTTCAAAGTCCTCTTTGGCGTCGCGAACAAAGCCGAAAGGGTCGCTATAAGGCGCTACCTTGCGGTACAGGTCAGCGGGCGCGAAGTGCAGGTCTTCCAGGTTTGAGCCATAACCGTTGTAATTGATGCAGGTACCGAGGTTTTTGAGGGTGGCCATACGCCCCTCATCCAGGTCCAGCGGCTTGGCCAGCGCCTCAGCGCTGGCAAACAGGTTATCGCCGAAGGCCCCCACTACGGCCCAGCCGAGGAAGGCGCTTTCCAGGTGGCCATTCACTAAAATACTGGTACATACGTCGGGTGCGGTATTGATCAGGGCTTGAAGATTAGGCTGCTGGGGTATGTCGCCAGCCACATGATGGTCGGAGTAAAACACATCGGCACCGGCGTCCAAGAGTCGTAGCAGGTCATCCTTGTTCTTGTCCATCGAGATATCGAGCACCGTAACCCGGTCTCCCTCTCCAGCACTCACCTGCTTGAGCAAATTAATATCGCGTTTAACGCCGGTCACCAGGCGGGCATCGCGGGGCTCCGCGTGGCGCATCTGAACCAGGGCGCAGATACCGTCTGCGTCCCCATTGAAGACATCATAGTCAGCCATGCAAGGTTTTCCTGAATCGGTTAGTTGTCGCCAGAGGAACGTTCGGGGAACAGTACCTGTACGTTGGATGGCGCTTCGGCAGCCAGGGCTCGCTGTTTCCGCCAGAGGTGATCGTGCATACCTTCGTGCTCTTCAAATCCGTGAACGGCTTCCAGCAAAACGTCTTTAATACTGTCGCAATTCATATGGTCACAATGTTCATCCAGCGCTTCCAGCCACTCACTGATCTGTGGCATTGAGGGGCACTCCTCCTCAGCGCGCATGATCATTGGGTGACCGGTACCAGTGACGTGATCACCCAGCAGCAGCTCCTCGTACAGTTTTTCGCCCGGCCTCAGCCCGGTGAAATGAATCTCGATATCTCCCGTGGGATTATCGTCATTGCGTACGCTGTAGCCACTCAGACGGATCATTCGCTGGGCCAGCTCGGCAATCTTCACCGGCTCGCCCATGTCCAGCACAAACACATCGCCACCCAGCCCCATGGCGCTGGCCTGAAGCACAAGCTGTGCTGCTTCAGGAATTGTCATGAAATAGCGACTGACTTCAGCGTGGGTCACTGTGAGAGGACCACCCGCGCGAATCTGTTCACGAAAAAGCGGCACCACTGAGCCCGAGGAACCCAGCACATTGCCAAATCGAACCATACAGAAGCGGGTATCGGTTTGCTGAGAGGTCATCCCCTGACAAATAATCTCAGCAAAACGCTTGGAGGCGCCCATGATATTGGTGGGCCGCACAGCCTTGTCGGTGCTCACCAGTACAAAGGTCTCTACACCAGATTCTACCGCCGCCTCTGCAGCGTACTGGGTGCCAAACACATTATTGGCAACACCCTCGGCAACGTTGTATTCCACCATGGGCACGTGTTTATACGCGGCGGCGTGATAGACAGTCTGCACCCCGAAAGTCTTGAAAACACGCTGCAGGCGACGTCGATCCTGTACTGAGCCCAAAAGGGCAATCAGCTCTATCTCAAGACCGGAACTGCGCAACATGCGACGCAGCTCTCGTTCAATGCTGTACAGCGCATACTCTGAGCTGTCCAGCAATATCAACTCACGCGGCTTGGACAGCAGTATCTGGCGACAAAGCTCTGAACCGATCGAACCCCCTGCTCCGGTTACCATCACGACCTTACCGGCAATACACCGGTCGATCAGTTCCGGATGTGGCGGCACCGGTGCACGACCCAGCAGATCCTCAAGCTCAATATCCTGAATCTGGCCGACCTGGGCCTTGCCAAGCAACAGGTCATTAAACTTCGGTACCGTGCGAACGTACACGGGCAGGCCTACAAGGGAATTAATAATTTCCTTGCGTCGCTCTCCGCTGACCGAAGGCAAGGCCAACAGTACCTGGGAGATATCGTGCTCGCGAATCAGCTTTTCAATTTTGCCAGGCTTCACGACCTGAACGCCGTTGATTACGCTACGCTGCAGGCGCGGATCATCATCGACAAAAAACACAGCCCTGAACTTGTCACCATGACTCAAAGCGGTCAGCAGCTGGCGACCACTTTCACCGGCGCCGTAAATAATGACCTTTTCGCAAGCAGACCGTATTTTGTGTTGGTAATAGGCGCGCACCAGTAAACGGGTGCCACCAATCAGCAGTAGACTGATGCCCCAATAGATAAACGGCAGCGAACGCGGCACATGGGCCTGAGTAAAGAAGATGGTGGCGCCCAATACCATGGTGGAATAACTGGCACCACGAATAATCGCCCAGATCGCCTGCTGGCCCATAAAACGTATGACAGCGCGATACAAACCCAGTCGCAGGAATATGACAGCGCTGATGAGTGTGGTGACCGCCGCGCATGCGTATTCAACAGGGCCGAGCTGGAATTGCACGTTGCCTAAGCGCAACGCAATCGCTGTCCACATCGCAAAAGAGACGAACGCCATATCCAGCGCTAACAGGAAGGCCTGCTTGATGTTACGGGGTAACTCGACCAGCTTTTCCAGAGCCAACAGCACTGTATCAGCGAGATTGCCGATAGCGCGGTGCAGAAGGCCGATGGCGCTGCGTAGAAGCTGAATCACTGGCGTCAAACCACTCCCCCGTACCAGTACAACAGGAAACCCTCGCATTGTACCGCCAATCGGGGCGGTAATTAAGGGAATTTGTACGCTTTGAAAACCCCTAAAATCAGCGGCAGATAGGCGATTGCAGCCAATAACGGGGCCCATGCAGGCCACAACAGGCAGGCGCAGGCCAGCGGCATCAACCACAACAGGTTAATACCCAACAGCAGCCACAGTACGCGAGCGTGACTACCCCAGCGGCGGGCCAGTCGCTGGTAGGCGTGAAGATTATGGGCCTGCAGAAATGACTGCCGGGTTAGCACTCGCCAGATGAGCGTGATGCTGGCATCAGCAATGAACGCTGCCATTAATACCACCCAGGCCGCCAACCACTGCCAGCCTTCCTCGAGCGCCATCAGCGCAAGCAAACCCATAAGGAAGCCCAAAGGCACACTTCCCGCGTCACCCAGGAACATCGACGCTTTAGGCCAGTTCCATACCAGAAACCCGGCACTCGCCGCCGCGATTAACAACCCGTAGGCAATTAGCAGGCTATCCCGTGCAAACAACGATGCCAACACCGCGAGTGCAAGGCCGACAAACAAAGCCTGGCTGCCGGCAATACCGTCGATTCCATCCATGAAGTTGTAGAGATTAAGCAGCCAAAGCCCAGCTGGAGCAATCAAAGCCAGGCTCCACAAGGGCAAGTAGGGAAAGAGAAGCAATGGCGCGAGCACACACGCAATGCCATAGCCGATAAGCCGAGGGCCAACACCCAAACCGCGACGGTCATCCCAAACGCCGATTATCGCAAATACAGCCAAAAAGAGTGCCGTCCAGATGGCCAAGGCGTCAGTGACAGGCCCTGCCCTTGCCACCCAGATCACACCGACTGAAAACGCAAGCACCAGTGCGACACCACCGCCACGCGGAACCGGCTGCTGATGAGCACTGCGTTGGTTCGGCACATCCACCAGACCCCAGCGCGGCGCCCAGTGAAGATAAAGTCCGCCGAGAACCAGGCTCAGCATAAACACCACCAGGCAAACCCAAAGCATCAGCTCAGTACCATGTTACGGGCGACATCTTCAAAGCAAAGGCTCGGACGCCAGTCAAAACGTTCACAGGCACTGGTGTTACTGTGGATATCGTCACCAAACAACCGTTCGTAAACCGACTGATCGGATGTGCGAATACCATCTGCAACGGCACAGGCCGCACGCCAGAGCGTATCGGGCAATCGTAAACCGCCGTCGCGGGGACGGCCGAGCGCATAGCGCAGGGCGCGGCAGAGTCGACGGGTGCTGTACACCTCGCCATCAGTTGCATTGACACAGCTGAATCCAATGTGGGGCTCACTACTGACGCACAACAACAGCGACACCAAATCAGGCAACGCGATCATCGAGCGCCCGCCCCAGTCGGGCGGCAAAGGCATACCATAGCGAACCAGCTGTAATAACAGGCCCAGGTTTCCCGGAGCCTGCTCACCATACACCAGCGCTGGACGCACACAGCTTACGGCCATGTCGTTGTCGGCAAAGCACTTAAGCGCCAACTCTGTTTCACGCTTGTAGTAACCGTAGGCTGAGTCAGTAGAAGCGGCTTTAACACTGCTTAAAAACACCAGATGGCGAACACCGGCGGCGCTGGCTGCCTCCGCCAACTGCATGGTGGCCAGATAATTCACGCGTTGATACGCAGTAACATCCGCCTGCTGATGGGCGATACCCGCACAGTGATACACCACATCAACACCGGCCAGCTCATCGGCGCGGATATCTTCAGCACCAAGCTCAAGCTGCATCGTTGCACCCAGCGCATCGGCGGGAGGCTGACGATAATAATGCAACACCAGCTCGTCACCGCGCTCCGCCAGTGCAGTCGCCATAGCTGATCCAATGTAACCACTGGCACCGGTCACCAGGGACTTCATTTGCGCATCGCTTTGTTATTCTTCCAAAAAATAAAGGGAGCCGAAGCTCCCTTGCATGATACGGCTGGGCTCGGGCTATTCCAAGGTAATGCGCTCGCGATTATTGTTCAGAATAGACTGACCAACGCCCCGAACTTCCAATAAATCCTCTACCGAATAAAACGGGCCATAGGCCTCACGGTAGCGAACAATTTCCCTGGCGCGGCTTTTACCCACCCCATCCAGTGCCCCAGCGAGTGTATCGGCATCGGCGCTGTTGATATTAACAACGGCCGGTGCCGGATCTGCAGCCAGGGCATGGCTGCTACCCACCCATGGATTAAGGGCCAGCACCACTGCCAGCGTCAGTGTTTTAAACAGAGTCATTGCGTTAAACATGAGGAGATCTCCTTATCATTGCGCAGAGCGTCCTGCCCTGCCTGCACTGTTCAGCCTAGCCCGATTGATGCAAATGTGGAGCGCTATTTTCCATCGAGATCAGCCAATATCTGCTGGAGGGTCGCAATTGGGTCTTCTGACTGGGTAATGGATCGTCCGATCACCAGGTAATCACTGCCACCCGCGACGGCATCCACAGGCGTAACCACCCTGCGCTGGTCGCCTGCGGCGTCACCGGCAAGTCGAATACCGGGTGTGACCAGAGCAAATTCATCACCGCACAGATCTTTTAGCATCGAAGATTCCTGTGCCGAGCACACCACCCCATCCAGCCCAGAAGACTGCGCCAGTTGTGCCAGGGAAGCGACGCGCTCTGCCGGATCACCGGGCCAGCCTAGCTCTGCCAGATCCTGCAGGGACATACTGGTTAGCACAGTCACTGCAATGAGAAGTGGTTTGTGCCGACTCTCGTCAACCGCTTCGCGCGCAGCCTGCATCATGCGACTGCCACCGCTGGCGTGTACGTTAACCATCCACACGCCCATGTCTGCAGCGGCTTTAACAGCGCCGGCGACCGTATTGGGTATATCGTGAAACTTAAGATCCAGAAAAACCTCGAAGCCGAGCTCATGCAGTGAAGCGACCAGCGCAGGCCCCGCCCGAGTAAAAAGCTCTTTGCCAACTTTAACCCGGCACAGTGCCGGGTCCATGCGCTGCGCTAATGCCAGCGCAGCATCAGCGGTATCAAAATCCAGGGCGACAATAACGGGCGAGCTCAAGCAGCGGCCTCCTCTTCCTTGGTGACGCCAGCCGGACTGTCGGCTGCCTTCTCGGATGTACGTGCCAGGTGTTTTTCCTGCTTACGCAACTGCCGGTTTGCGCGCAGCAGAGAAGCCCGCAGTTTCCACACTACGCCCACCGAGGTCAGCATGCCGACCAGTCCACCAAGGGTAAATGCGAGCAGCACCCACAGGGCAATTGAGCGCTCGGGTAGCGCAATAACTAGCAGATCCAGCGGGACGGTCGCGGTGTTCTGCACAGAGAACAGCACACCGATGGCAAGCACGGCGAGGACCGCGGCTAAAAAGAGTATTCGATAAAGTAACTTCATAAATCCCTATACATAAAAAAAGGGTATGACCTCCCGGTCATACCCTTTTTGTCGTATCCAATTATCACAGCCCGCCTTGCAGCCCCAGGTTAACTCGCTCGCGCAGTTCCTTGCCTGGCTTGAAATGAGGCACGTACTTCCCAGTCAACTGCACCGCATCACCGGTTTTGGGGTTACGCCCTTTACGCGGCTCGCGATAATGCAGTGAAAAGCTGCCAAAACCTCTGATCTCGATGCGCTCACCGGTCTCTAAGGTTTCGGACATATGCTCCAATATGGTTTTGACGGCTAACTCTACATCCTTCGCAGACAACTGAGACTGCCTGGACGCGATCAGTTCAATCAATTCAGACTTTGTCATAATTATAGGCTAAGCCATTGATTCGGCTGCCTATTTTGCACTTATAAAAACTTTTGTGCAAGCCAGAAATGACAAGGCCCGCATATAGCGGGCCTTGTCAGCGATTGAACTCTCAAGCGACGCTTAAGAATCTTCACCCATTTGAGCTTTAATCAGGTCACCAATGGTGCCCGGAGAAGCGGCTTCCGTCTCCTGATCTTTCAGAGACTTCACAGCATCCTGCTCGTCGTCGTAGTCCTTGGCCTTGATCGACAGCTGCAGGCCGCAGTTCTTGCGATCTACATTGATGATCTTAGCTTCTACCGTCTCGCCTTCCTTCAGCACGCTGCGCGCGTCTTCAACGCGGTCACGGCTCAGTTCAGACACTTTCAGGTAGGCTTCTACTTCTTCAGCCAGTTCTACAACGGCGCCACGTGCATCAACTTCCTTGATGGTACCGCTAACAACAGCACCGCGGTCGTTTTCAGACACGTAGTTGTTCCAGGGATCATCTTCCATCTGCTTGATACCCAGGGAGATACGCTCACGCTCGGGGTCAATAGACAGGATAACGGTCTCGATCTCGTCACCTTTGCTGTAGCGACGCACAGCTTCTTCGCCAGCTTCGTTCCAGCTGATGTCTGACAGGTGAACCAGACCATCGATGTTGCCTTCCAGACCGATGAAGATACCGAAGTCAGTGATCGATTTAATGGCTCCCGAAATTTTATCCCCTTTGCTGTACTGAGAACCAAAGGCATCCCACGGGTTTTGCTGACACTGTTTGATACCCAGGGAAATACGACGACGCTCTTCGTCGATTTCCAGAACCATTACCTCTACCTCGTCGCCCAGCTGGACAATTTTGGAGGGGTGTACGTTCTTGTTGGTCCAATCCATTTCGGACACGTGTACCAGGCCTTCCACACCCTCTTCCAGCTCGGCAAAGCAGCCGTAGTCGGTGAGGTTGGTGATGCGAGCCATAACACGGGTGTTCTCCGGGTAGCGGTTGGTGATTTCCACCCAGGGATCTTCGCCCAGCTGCTTCAGACCCAGTGATACGCGGTTGCGCTCACGGTCGAACTTGAGGATCTTAACGTCGATTTCCTGGCCCACTTCAACGATCTCGCTAGGATGCTTGATGCGCTTCCAGGCCATATCAGTGATGTGCAGCAGGCCATCTACGCCGCCAAGGTCAACAAAGGCACCGTAATCGGTGAGGTTCTTGACCACACCCTTAACAGACATGCCTTCCTGCAGGCTGTCCAGCAGGCTTTCACGCTCTTCGCTGTTGGCTGCTTCCATAACCGCACGACGGGAAACAACCACGTTGTTGCGCTTCTGGTCCAGCTTGATCACTTTAAACTCAAGCTCTTTGCCTTCCAGGTGCAGTGTGTCGCGAACGGGGCGAACATCAACCAGCGAACCGGGCAGGAATGCGCGGATGGTATTGATATCAACCGTGAAGCCACCTTTGACCTTACCGTTGATAATACCTTTAACCACTTCGTCGGCCTCGTGGGCAGCTTCCAGCTCTTTCCAGCTTTCAGCGCGCTTGGCCTTCTCACGTGACAGGCGGGTCTCACCAAAACCGTCTTCTACGGTTTCCAGAGCCACCTGCACTTCGTCGCCGATTTCCAGGGCGCACTCGCCGCTGGCATCAACAAACTGGGAACGGGGAATCACCCCTTCTGACTTGAGTCCCGCGTGAACGGTAACCCACTCATTGTCGATATCAATCACAACGCCAGTCACAATGGAGCCGGGCTGCATGTCGACAGTTTTAAGGGATTCTTCAAATAATTCAGCGAAGCTTTCGCTCATAGATCTTTACCTGTTTTGGCCATATCACCAGTCGATATGGGTCAGTTTCTATCGCCTTGCCTGAACCACTACTGGTTTACAGTTCAGGAAAGACCTTGTTAACCGAAGACATGACCGTTGCGAACACATCTTCGATGGGTGTTGCCGTACTATCGATGACAATGGCATCTTCGGCCGGCACTAATGGAGACACGGAACGTGAGCTATCTCGCTCATCACGTTCTTCGATATCCCTCAAAAGGCGCGCGAGATTAACACTTTCTCCCTTATCTATCAACTGCTTATAGCGCCTCTCTGCGCGCTCTTCTGCGCTGGCGGTAAGGAAGAATTTGAGCGGTGCGTCAGGAAAAACCACCGTTCCCATATCACGTCCATCGGCAACCAGACCGGGAGGCTGCAAAAAGTCCCGCTGGCGCTGCAGCAAGGCCTCGCGAACCTCAGGAATCGCGCCCACTGTGGAGGCGCCGCGACCCCCCTCTTCGGTACGAATCGCGCGGCTGGCGTCAGTGCCGGCGTGATACACCAGCACTTCACCGGTATCAGCGCGAATAAAGCTCACATCCAGATTACGGGCCACGTCGGCTACAGCCGGATGATCCCCAAGATCCACACCTTTCACATCGCATGCATAGGCGGTCACACGATACAGGGCACCGCTGTCCAGCAGGTGCCAACCGAACGCTTCGGCGAGCCTGGAAGACACTGCCCCTTTGCCCGCACCGGAAGGTCCATCAACGGTGATCAGGTGAGTAGTCATTCCGAGGACGAGATTTGCAGCCCCATGCCACGGGCCAGGGCATCAAAGCCAGGAAAGGAAGTGGCAACAATATCGGTGTCATGAATCACGATTTCGGCACTGGCACGCAGTGCAGCAATAGCAAAGGCCATCGCGATGCGGTGATCGTGATGGCATTCAATCTCGGCACCACCAAGACTGCCATCTGGGCCTGCACCATCAATAATGATGCCATCCTCAAGCACCTCGCAGCTGACGCCCATGGCAATCAGGCCATCGGCCATAGCCGCGATGCGATCACTCTCTTTCACGCGCAGCTCACGGGCGCCGCGCAGAATGGTTCGACCTTCCGCACAGGCGGCAGCAACAAACAGCACCGGGAACTCATCAATGGCCAGGGGCACCTGGTCTTCGGGAATCTCAATACCTTTGAGTTGGGCAGAGCGAATCTGGATGTCGGCAACGGGCTCCCCACCCACTTCACGCTCATCGAGCAACTCAATATCACCGCCCATGGCGCGCAGTATGTTGATGACTCCAATTCGGGTCGGGTTAATACCCACATGGGTCAACAAGACTTCAGAGCCAGGGGCAATTGAAGCCCCCACCATAAAGAAAGCTGCTGAAGAAATATCGGCTGGTACATCTATATCACAGGCCGCCAGGCTGCCACCGCCCTCCAGGCTGATCACACCGTCTGCGTCACGCTCCACAGCGTAGCCGAAGCCTCTCAACATGCGCTCGGTGTGGTCCCGGGTCGGCGCAGGTTCAGTGACTGAGGTTTTACCATCGGCGTAGAGGCCTGCCAGTAATACGCACGATTTCACCTGGGCACTGGCCATCGGCAAATCGTAGTGGATGCCGGTCAATCCATTCGCTGGCGTAATCTTCAGTGGCGGACGGCCTTCTTCTGCGCTATCGATAGTGGCACCCATTTGCGCCAGTGGTGTCATCACCCGCCCCATAGGACGACTGTTCAGAGAAACGTCGCCCGTCAGTTCTGTAGCAAAGTCCTGTCCGGCCATCAGGCCAGCCATCAGCCGCATCGCAGTACCGGAGTTACCGAGATCCAGCACATCGTCAGGAGCGCTCAGGCCGTGCAGGCCTTTGCCGTGTATGCGTAACTCGCCGTCGTCGGCTTTTTCGACTTTGACTCCCATGGACTCAAAAGCAGCGCGCGTAGCCTGGGCATCCTCACCTTCGAGAAACCCCCGAACACGCGTCACTCCATCAGCCAGGGCACCAAGCATGATCAATCGATGAGACATGGACTTGTCACCGGGAACGCGGGCTTCGCCCTGCAAGACGCCACCGGGCAGTATGTGAAATTCCATCAGTCCGAATCCTCTTTAATCGCCTTTCTTGATCATAAAGGCGTCACGCGCAGCCTTGGCGCGACTGAACAAATCGTGCATGGCTTCACCATCGGCATTTTGGACCATGTCACGCAGCGTACTGAGATGATCAGAGAACTGATCAATGGCACCGAGTATCTCAGCTTGATTGGCGAGAGCAATGTCGCGCCACATGACCGGATCACTGGAGGCAATGCGGGTAAAATCGCGGAATCCACCAGCAGCAAAACGAAAAATATCCTCACTGGCTTCGCTGGCTGCCAATGCATCCACCAGGGTGTAAGCCAGCACATGAGGCAGATGAGAGGTGGCGGCAAGTATGGCATCGTGCTCCGCCACTCCCATATCCACCACCTCAGCACCAGTGCTGTCCCACATGGCTCGAATTGTTGCCAGGGCATCAGCATTGGTTTCCGGCGTGGGTGTCAGGATGACGCGATGGTCTACGAACAGGTCAGCGACGGAAGCCTCTACCCCACTCTGCTCGGAGCCGGCAATCGGATGAGCCAGCACCAGCTGTGGCGGCACCACGCCATCATTGGCAGCTACGGCCGCCTCAAGCAGGGAGCCTTTAACACTGGCCACATCGGTGAGAATCGCGCCCTCTTTCAGCCGCGGCAATACATCCACCATCATCTCGCCGGCAATCAGGGTCGGCGCTGCCAACACCACGATATCTGCGCTGGCCATGGCCTCGTCGAGATCCAGGGTGTAGTCGTCGATCACGCCTAACTCGACCCCTTTCTTCAAAGAGCGATCACGATAGCCATAGCCGCTGACGCGTTCGCAAAATCCGGTTTGTTTAACCGAGCGGGCCAGCGAGCCGCCGATCAGGCCCAGGCCAATAATCAACAACTGGCTCATAGTACGGCCGCGGGATAGGAACCCAGGGGTTTTAGCAGGATGGACTGTTCTTCGAGCTCTGCGACCACTGCGCGAATATTGTCATCCTGCAGGTGTCCTTCAAACTCGATGAAAAATACATACGCCCACTTCTCGGTACGCGAGGGTCGCGTGTCGATTCGGGTCAGGCTTACGCCTGCAGTGCGGAAAGGCTCCAACAGACTGAACAAGGCGCCTGGCTTATTGCGACTGGAGACGATCAGAGAGGTTTTGTCACTGCCGCTGGGCGGCACCTCTTCCCGGCCCACAATCAAAAAGCGGGTGGTGTTATCAGACTGGTCTTCAATATTTTCTGACAAAGTGGCCAGGTCGTATTGCTCTTTTGCTAAATCGCCGGCAATAGCAGCTATGGACGGGTCTTCTGCCGCCATACGGGCCGCTTCGCCATTGCTGGACACCGCGACTTTTTCAACCGCAGGCCAGTGGTTCTCAAGCCAAGTGCGACACTGGGCCAGGGCCTGCTGGTGAGCACAAATGCGCGTAACACCTTCCAGCTCAGCCGTTTTGGCTGCCAGCAGGTGATGGTGAATACGCACCTCCACCTCGCCACAGATCTTCAGGCTGGACTCCATGAAGTTATCCAGCGTGTGGCTGACCATACCCTCTGTGGAGTTTTCTACCGGCACCACACCGTAGTTGCACTCACCGGACTCCACCAGCGAAAACACATTGTCGATGGTCATAGCCGGGCGGGAAATAACCGCATGCCCGAAATGTTTAATGGCAGCAGCCTGGGTGAAGGTGCCCTCTGGGCCCAGGTAGGCCACCTGCATGGGATGCTCAAGCGCCAGGCAAGCTGACATGATCTCGCGAAAAATCGCCGCGACGGTTTCGCCCGGCAGCGGTCCTTCGGCCCGATCCTTGATGCCTTGAAGCACCTGGGCTTCACGCTCGGGACGGTAAAACACCACGTCTTCGATACTGCCACTGGCCAGAGCCGCTTCCATTTTGATATCAGCTACGCGCTGGGCGCACTCAGCCCGACGACTGATCAGCGCCTGTATTTCGCGGTCCAGCGCATCAATCTCTGCGCGAACCTTGTCGAGGTCTTCTTCTGCCATGGCTTTTATCTTTGTTGTGCGGCTTAGCCGTGCTTGCTGGCAAATGCCTCCATGAAATCAATCAGGGCATCCACCGCCTGTTCAGACACGGCATTGTATATGCTTGCACGCATTCCGCCCACGCTGCGATGGCCTTTCAAATTCAGTAGGCCGGCTGACTCGGATTCCGCCAGGAAGGCTTTATCGAGGCTATCATCGGCCAGTGTAAACGGCACATTCATCAGTGAACGGCTCGGCACTTCAACCGGGTTGGCGTAGAAGTCATTGTTGTCGATAGCAGCGTACAGCTTCTCTGCCTTGCGACGGTTAATGCGTTCTATTGCCTCAAGCCCACCCTGCTCTTCCAGCCAGGCAAACACCAGGCCAGACAGGTACAAAGCGTAAGTCGGCGGTGTGTTGTACATGGAGTCATTGTCTGCAGCCACCTGCCAGTTCAGCATGGCTGGGCAGTTCTCACTCGCCTGGCCCAGCAGATCGCGCTTCACAATCACCAGGGTCAGGCCGGCCGGCCCGATGTTTTTCTGGGCGCCGGCGTAAATCACACCAAACTGGCTGACATCAATCTGCCGGCTCAGAATCGTAGATGACATATCCGCCACCAGCGGCACGTCGGCTTCAGGCGTCCAGAAAAATTCCACGCCGCCAATGGTTTCATTGGGTGTGTAGTGCAGGTAAGCCGCATCGCTGTTCAGCTTCCAGCTGTCGCGGGCCGGAATGGTGGAAAAATTGGTGTCTTCCGCCGTGGCCGCCACGTTCACGTCTAGATAGCGTTTCGCCTCGGCGATGGCTTTTTTAGACCACTGACCCGTGTTGATGTAATCCGCCTTACCGGCTTGCGCGCCCAGGTTCAGCGGCACACAGGCAAATTGCGTGCTGGCACCGCCCTGCATATAGAGCACTGCATAATCGTCTGGAATATTCAGCAGCCGGCGCAGGGATGCTTCCGCGGCATCGGCAATACCGACGATCTCGGGGCTGCGGTGGCTCATCTCCATAATGGAGAGTCCACGACCCTGCCAATCCAGCATTTCCTCGCGAGCTTGTTCCAGCACGGGTTCCGGCAACGCCGCCGGCCCGGCACAAAAGTTGTAACAACGTGCCATCGGTCAATCCTTCAGTGGTTGTAGCGCTAAATGTTGTCGTTCAGCTTGTATCAGTCAGCGCCGTCTTCGGTCGGTGGTTCAGGGTCGGCTGGGGTATCCGCTTGCGCTTCAACCAACTCGCCATCGATCACTTCACCCTCAGAGTCATCCTCTTCAGGCTCATCGATACGCTCCAGGCCAACCAGCTTCTCGCCTTCCTTCAGCTTGATCACGCGCACACCCTGGGTATTACGACCCTGGGTGGACACCTCGTCGCCGCGGGTACGCACCAGGGTGCCCTGATCAGAAATCAGCATCAGCTGATCCCCTTCAAACACCTGTACCGCGCCTACCAGGTCGCCATTGCGCTCGCTGCACTGAATGGCGATAACGCCCTTGTTACCACGCCCTTTGGTGGGGAATTCTGTCACCTCGGTGCGCTTGCCGTAGCCGGTCTGACTAACGCAAAGCACCTTGCCATTTTCTGCCGGAATAATCAGCGAAATCATTTGGTGATTTTCACCAAGTTTGATGCCGCGAACACCCCGTGCGGTGCGGCCCATGGCGCGCACGTCTGTCTCTTTGAAGCGCACCGCCTTGCCTTCGCTGCTAAACAGCATCACGTCCTGACTGCCATCGGTAATCGCGGTGCCAACCAGCACATCGCCTTCGTCCAGTTCCAGGGCGCGCAAGCCAACGCTGCGCTGGCGAGAAAAGTCGGTGAGCGCGGTTTTCTTCACCGTGCCATTGGCAGTTGCCATGAAAATAAAGTGGCCTTCAGTGTATTCGTGCACAGGCAGAATGGAGGTCACCCGCTCCCCCTCGTCCAGGGGCAACAAGTTGACCATCGGCCGACCGCGGGATCCGCGACCCGCCACAGGAATATGGAACACCTTCAGCCAGTACACCTTGCCCACATTGGTAAAACACAAAATGGTGTCGTGAGTACTGGCAATCAGCAGGTGTTCCACGAAGTCCTCGTCTTTCACCGCTGTCGCAGACTTACCCATGCCGCCGCGACGCTGAGCCTGGTAGTCACTCAAAGGCTGAGTCTTGGCATAGCCGCCATGGGAGATCGTGACCACGCGATCTTCTTCCGTGATCAGGTCTTCAGCGGTCAGGTCATGGGCAGACTCGGTGATTTCGGTGCGGCGATCATCGCCGTACTCTTCCACGGTTTCCTGCAGCTCTTCGCGAATCACCTGCTTCAGGCGCTCGGGATCAGATAAAATCTCCAGGTAACCGGCAATCTCTACCAGCTTCTCCTGATATTCCTGCAGCAGTTTTTCATGCTCCAGGCCGGTCAGGCGGTGCAGGCGCAGTTCCAGAATGGCCTGGGCCTGGGCCGGAGAGAGGTAGTACTGACCATCATGCAGACCATACTGGGGCTCCAGCTCATCAGGGCGACAGGCGGTATCGCCGGCGCGCTCCAGCATGGCAATCACATCACCGGGTGCCCAGGACTGTGCCACCAGTTTTTCTCGGGCCTCTGCGGCATTGGGTGACGCCTTGATCAGCTCGATGACCGGATCAATATTGGCCAGGGCAACCGCCAGGCCTTCCAGAATATGGCCACGCTCACGCGCCTTGCGCAATAAATACACTGTACGGCGGGTCACCACTTCACGCCGGTGGCGCAGGAAGGCTTCCAGCACTTCTTTCAGGTTCAGCACCTTGGGCTGGCCATTCACAAGGGCCACCATGTTGATGCCGAATACCGACTGCAGCTGGGTTTGCGCGTACAGGTTATTCAGCACCACATCGCCCACTTCACCGCGGCGCAGCTCAATCACCACGCGCAGGCCGTCCTTGTCGGACTCATCGCGCAGCTCTGTGATGCCTTCGATCTTCTTCTCTTTCACCAGCTCCGCAATCTTTTCGATCATGCGGGCCTTGTTCACCTGGTAGGGAATCTCGTGAACGATAATGGTGTCTTTGCCGGTCTTCTCATTGGAGATGACCTCGGCCTTGGCGCGCACATAGATGCGGCCACGACCAGTACGGTAAGCCTGCACGATGCCGGCACGACCGTTAATAATGGCGCCAGTGGGAAAATCAGGGCCCGGGATGTACTGCATGAGCTGATCAACATCCAGGCTGTCGTCGTCCAACAGGGCCAGGCAGCCGCTCACCACATCTCGCAGGTTGTGGGGCGGGATGTTGGTCGCCATACCGACCGCAATACCCGATGAGCCATTCACCAGCAGGTTGGGCACCCGGGTCGGCAGCACTTCGGGAATTTGCTCGGTACCGTCATAGTTGGGCACTAAATCGACGGTTTCTTTATCCAGGTCCGCCAGCAGATCGTGGGAGATCTTCTGCATGCGAATCTCGGTGTAGCGCATGGCCGCAGCGGAATCGCCGTCAATAGAGCCAAAGTTGCCCTGCCCGTCCACCAGCATGTAGCGCATGCTGAAAGGCTGCGCCATCCGCACGATGGTGTCGTACACCGCCGAATCGCCGTGAGGATGGTACTTACCGATGACGTCACCGACGATACGGGCCGACTTTTTGTAAGCTTTGTTCCAGTCGTTGTTGAGCTCGTTCATCGCAAACAAAACCCTGCGATGCACCGGTTTTAAGCCATCCCGAACGTCGGGCAGTGCGCGCCCGATAATCACACTCATGGCGTAATCGAGGTAGGACTGCTTCAGCTCATCCTCGATATTGACCGGTAAAATTTCCTTGGCTAGATCACCCATTCAGAACCTTATTCGAGCCCGATAAAAACAAACGATTCATTATACGGAAATGGGTCTTTTATAGCTATTTTTTGCCCAAGATTTTCCCCAAAGAAAGCTGCTCGCAGGCCACTATTTTCGGCCCGGAGCGGGTATACTCTCGCGCACTATGCCCAGCACTGACACAAGTCCCACAAATGCCCCAGATCTGATTATCGAAGCGGGCTGGATTATCCCCGTTCGACCCGCCGGCCAGGTCCTGGAAAACCACGCCGTGATTGTCAGCGGCGAGCGCATACAGGCCATTGTGCCCGTCGAAGAAGCTCGCAGCCTGACAGTCAGCGAGCGCATTCAGCTACCCGGACACGCCCTGCTACCGGGGCTGGTGAATTGTCACGGCCATGCCGCCATGAGCCTGCTACGCGGGTTCGCCGACGACCTGCCACTCATGCCCTGGTTGGAGGACCATATCTGGCCAGCCGAGGGCGCGCATATGGGTGAGGCATTCGTTCGCGACGGCGTGCTGCTGGCGATGGCGGAGATGCTGCGCGGTGGCACTACCTGCTTCAGTGACATGTACTTTTTCCCGAACGTGGTAGCGCAGACCTGCACCGAGGTAGGCATGCGTGCCCAGCTCACCTTCCCGGTCTTTGATTTCCCTACTGCCTGGGGCGACAACGCCGACGATTACATCAGCAAGGGCCTGGCTCTGCGCGACGACTACAAACACAGCGAATTGTTGAGGGTGGTATTTGGTCCCCACGCACCATACACAGTCTCCGAAGCCGCGTTGGAAAAAATCGCCACCCTGGCCGCAGAACTCGACCTTCCGATCCATATTCACCTCCACGAAACAGCCGGAGAAGTCGACGAGGCCGTGTCCAGCAAAGGTATCCGCCCCCTGGCACGACTCAATGAACTGGGGCTGATCGGCCCACGTACACAGTGTGTGCATATGACCGAATTAAACGCAGAGGAGATCGAGTTACTGGCAGCGACCGGCGCCAGCGTGGTGCACTGCCCGGACTCAAATATGAAACTGGCTTCAGGCGTTTGCCCGGTCAGTGATTTGCAGGCCGCTGGGGTCACGGTTGCCCTCGGTACCGACAGTGCCGCCAGCAACAACAACCTCGATATGCTGGGTGAGGTTCGCAGCGCAGGCCTGCTGGCCAAAGTCACTGCGGGTGACGCCGCCGCCCTGCCCGGCCATCGCCTTCTTGAAATGGCGACGATAGACGGTGCCAGTTGTATGGGCAGAGACGCTGACTTTGGCAGCCTGGAGGGCGGTAAATACGCTGATATGATCGCCGTTGATCTCAGCGCAGCTGAAAGCCAGCCCGTCTACAACCCGATATCACAGCTGATATATGCCTGCCAGGCCAGTCAGGTCAGCCACAGCTGGATTGCGGGACGCGCCATCATGCGAGATCGTGAGCTATTGTGCATGGATCTGGCAGGGG
This sequence comes from Halieaceae bacterium, assembly GCA_963921335.3. GTDB lineage: Bacteria > Pseudomonadota > Gammaproteobacteria > Pseudomonadales > Halieaceae > CAWUFC02. The sequence continues at coordinate 385,721 of CAWUFC020000002.1, forward strand.
TACTTGATCGCGCTCGTGACTGGCAGCAACGTATCGCAGAAACCGGAGCCACCTCATGAACCAGCTCACTGAAGAGCTGCAGGACAATGTCGATCCGCAGGAAATTGCCAAGTTTGAAGAGCTCGCTTCCCGCTGGTGGGACAAAGACAGCGAATTCAAACCCCTGCACCAGATTAACCCCTTGCGAGCCAACTACATCGACCAGCGCTCGCCGGTAGCTGGTAAACAAGTGATCGACGTGGGCTGCGGTGGTGGCATTCTGTCAGAGTCGCTGGCCCTTCGCGGTGCAACTGTGACCGGTATCGATATGGGCGAGGCTCCGCTTGCTGTTGCTCGCATCCATCAGCTGGAATCAGGGGTAGAGGTCGATTACCAGCAGAGCACCGCTGAGGCCATGGCCTCCAATCGCCAGGAAGACTTCGACGTGGTGTGCTGCCTGGAAATGCTGGAACACGTGCCCGACCCGGCAGCCGTTGTAAAAGCCTGTGCCGACCTCTGCAAGCCCGGTGGCACCTTGTATTTCTCAACGATCAATCGCAACCCAAAGGCCTACCTGTTCGCAATTGTGGGTGCTGAACATATTCTGGGGCTACTGCCAAAGGGCACACACGAGTACAACAAATTTATCAAACCGTCTGAACTCGCAGATTGGATCCGAAGCGCCGGGCTCCAGCTGGAGCACATGACCGGACTGCTCTATAACCCGCTCACTCGTCGCTACTGGCTGGAAGAAAAAGATGTCGGCGTGAACTACATGGTGCACGCCAGCAAGCCCGCATGAGCTTCTCGCCCAAACTGAAAGCCGTGGTCTTTGATCTCGACGGCACCCTGCTGGATACCGCCCCCGAATTTATTGAAGTGGTGCACCAACTGCGGGATGAGCATGATCTACCGCGGCTGCCAGAACCCTTGATCCGCGCCAATGTGTCGAACGGCGCCCGCGCGCTGGTGCAGCTCAGTCTGGGGCTGGCGCTGGATCACCCAGAGTTTGAAACGAAGCGCCAGCGACTACTGACCATCTATAGCGGACTGTTAGGATCAGCAACCCTGATCTATCCAGGTATTGAGGCACTGCTGACGGAACTTCATGCTCAGGGTATTCGCTGGGGTATCTCCACGAATAAGCCAGCGGCATACGCTGAACCCTTGTTGGAAAGTATCAATCTGCAACCCGCGTGCGGTAGTTTGGTTTGCCCTGACCATGTCAGCCAGCCCAAGCCCCACCCGGAACCCCTGTTCCTCAACTGCGAACAGCTGGGTTGCGCCAGCGAGGAAGTGATTTACATTGGCGATCACCGTCGCGACATCGACGCAGGCCGCGCCGCGGGTATGGTGACGATCGCCGCAGCTTACGGCTACATCGAGCAAGATGACGATCCCGCCGACTGGGGTGCCGACATCCTGGCAGAAGACAGTCGCGACCTGTCTGCTGCCCTCAAGACCCTATTGCACTGACCAACAGAGAACCCAATGAGCCAGATTATTCCTAGCGATTACAGCGCCCCAGCCAAGCTCCTAGATGGGCGCAATATTCTGGTGACTGGCGCCGGTGACGGCATTGGCCGCTGCGCTGCGGAAACCTTCGCTGCTCATGGTGCGACTGTCATTTTGCTGGGCAGAACCGAGAGCAAACTGGAATCCGTTCACGACAGCATCGTGGCCGACGGCAATCCCCAGCCCATTATTTATGCGCTGGATATGGCAGAGGCGGAGCAAGCCCAGTACCGACTGCTGGCGGATGCCATTATCGGCGAGTTGGGCGCGTTGCACGGCCTGTTGCACAACGCCAGCGTGCTCGGCGAGCGCACCACCATCGAGTCCTCCGATCCGGCACGTTGGCGTGAGGTGATGGAGGTGAATGTCACCGCCCAGATGCTGTTGACCCAGGCCATGCTCAACCCGCTGCGAAATGCGGAACAGGCCTCCATTGTGTTCACATCCTCAGGCGTAGGACGCACCGGCCGCGCCTACTGGGGTGCCTACGCGGTATCAAAGTTCGCCACCGAAGGCATGATGCAGGTACTGGCAGACGAGCTGGCCAATACCAGCGCCATCAGGGTCAACAGCCTGAATCCAGGCGGCACCCGAACTGCCATGCGGGCCTCGGCTTATCCCGCAGAAGACCCACAGACTCTGCCGACACCGCAGGACATCATGCCGGCCTACCTGTATCTGATGGGTGATGACAGTCTCGGCCAGACGGGTCGAGCCTTCTCAGTTCGCTAGCTGCGTTTCTTCTTCGCTGAGCTTCTTGCGGGAGCTGAGCCCTTGCGCTTCTGGAACTGCCGCTCCATGCGCTCACGCTCTTTCTGGGCTAATGGCGCAATCGGCTTGTCCGGCAGCCCTGCCAGCCGGTAGAGACCTTTGATTTCTTTGCGCTCCAGCTCGATCCAATGCCCCTGTTTAACCTTGCTGGGAATGAAGACATTGCCATACCGGGTGCGTTTAAGGCGCGATACTTCGCAGTCCTGGGATTCCCACAGGCGCCTGACTTCGCGGGTGCGCCCTTCCATAATCACCACGTAATAACAGTGATTGCTGCCCTCGCCGCCGCCGTCCTGAATATCAGTAAAACGAGCCATGCCATCCTCCAGCATGACACCGTCGTGCAGACGCTGCAGCGTATCGTTGTCGACATCGCCGCGCACGCGAACCATATACTCCCGCTCGATATTGCTGGAGGGATGCATCAGCGCATTTGCCAGTTCGCCATCCGTTGTGAACAACAGCAATCCACTGGTGTTGTAATCGAGCCTGCCGACTGCTATCCAGCGACCATCTTTCAGCGCCGGCAAGCGATCAAATACCGTACGGCGTCCTTCCGGATCTTTGCGTGAGGTAATTTCGCCAGGGGGCTTGTGATACAGCAGTACCGACGTCTGGCGACCATCGCTGGAATCCAGCAGCTTCCCGTCTACCGCTATCTTGGCGCGTGAGTCTACCCGGTCACCAAGTGTGGCCGGTCGCCCGTCAATGGTGATGCGCCCCTTTTCAATCCAGCGCTCCATCTCGCGGCGACTGCCCAGTCCTGCACGGGCGAGGACCTTTTGCAGCTTCTCATCGTTCTCAGCCATTCAGGCGGGCCGTATCCTCATCGTCGCCGGAGTCGTCTTCAGAGAAGTCAGCTTCCGGTTCAGATAAGACTGCTTCTTCTGGAGACTCAGGTGAGACGGCTTCGTCCTCTACCTCGGCCGCATCTTCGATCTCGCTATAGCTATTCCCCGCCTCGCCTGCTTCGGCATCCGTTTCAGAATCAAGGGCTTCGGACGCGGCCTCTTCTTGGGCTGACTCATCCACAAGCCCTTCAAAACCCAGCTCCTGCGTCAGTGTCTCGAAGTCGCGAATTTCAGCCAGGGCAGGCAATTGGTCCAGGCTCTTGAGGTCAAAATAATCCAGAAAATCACGAGTCGTGGCGTACATGGCCGGCCGCCCGGGCACATCGCGGTGCCCCACCACACGGATCCAGTCACGCTCGTGCAGGGTTTTAATGATATTGGAGCTCACCGCTACGCCGCGAATTTCTTCAATCTCTCCACGAGTAATGGGCTGACGATACGCAATCAGCGCCAGGGTCTCGAGCAATGCCCGGGAGTATTTCGCCGGGCGCTCATGCCAGAGGCGACCCACCCACTGAGACAGCTCCTGGCGCACCTGGAATCGAAAGCCGCTGGCCACTTCGCTGAGTTCGAAACCGCGCTCTTCGCAGCGCTCCGCGACCTCTTTGAGAGCCTCGCGGATCTGGCTATTCTCCGGGCGCTCGTGCTCTTCAAACAGATCCGCCATGTTTTGTACGGTCAGCGGCTTGCCCGCCGCAAGGATGGCACCTTCAAGAATCTGTACCAGGCCTATTTCCGCCATGCTATTCCTCTTCCTCTTTCGCTTCGTCTGCCGCCGGTGCCACCTCACCTTCCTCGGCACCTTCCACCCGCGCCTTGACGTGGATGGGACCAAAACTATCGGTTTGCACTATTTCTACCAGCGATTCCTTGATCAGCTCCATGATCGCCAGGAACGTCACCACCACACCGAGGCGACCCTCCTCGACTTTGAACAGGGAGACAAAAGGCACAAACTGCTGGCCGCGAATCATCTCCAGAACGTCAGACATACGCTCACGGGTGGACAGGGCTTCCCGTTGAATCTGATGGTGTTCATACATGTCGGCCCGCCGCAGCACCTCGCCCAGGGCAACCAGCAACTCGCGCATATCAACATCGGGGTCGGGTCGGCTGCGATCAATCTCCGGTGGCGTCGCGTTGGCGGGGAAATACTCGCGCTCCATGCGCGGCAGCTCTTCGATGTCCTCTGCCGCCTTTTTGAAGCGCTCGTATTCCTGCAGTCGTCGAATCAGCTGGGCGCGCGGATCTTCCTCGTCGTCTTCAACCGACTCAGAGCGCGGCAGCAACATGCGTGACTTGATCTCGGCCAGCATGGCGGCCATTAACAAGTACTCGGCCGCCAGCTCAAACTGCATGGCATCCATTAGCTCCACGTACTGCATATACTGCTCGGTAATGCGGGCGACGTCGATTTCCAAAATATCGAGATTCTGGCGTCGAATCAGATACAGCAGCAGATCCAGCGGCCCCTCAAAGGCCTCCAGGAACACTTCCAGTGCCCGCGGTGGGATATAGAGATCCTTGGGTAACTCAGTGACGGCCTGGCCGAGAACCACCGCAAACGGCATTTCGCCCTGCTGGGGCTGCTGGCGCAGCTGTTCCAGGCTAATGGCCTCTTCAGTATTTGAGGGTGCTTCGGGGCTGGATTCAGCTGTTGGCGCAGCCTGCTCCTGGCTGGATTCGGCGGCGTCTGCGGGCTGGTTTTGTTGTTCTTGTTCGGTGCCCGCCGGGTCCTGGTTTTCCACGATATGTTATGCCCTTCTCAGAAGCGCAAATTATACACCCCCCGCTCCCGCGGTCGCCAGCTCTCAGTCAGCCAAAAAGGGCTCAGCCTCACCTTTACCCTGGCGAACCAGCTCAGATGCCTCGGCGGACAGGTCAATGACGGTGGTGGGCTCCATACCGCAATATCCGCCGTCAATCACCAGGTCGACCTCGTGCTCCAAAATCTCCCGAATCTCATAGGGATCGATCAGCGGGTACTCGTCACCAGGCATGATAAGCGTCACGCTCATGAGCGGTTCATTCAGGTCCTGCAGCAGGGCCAGTGCAATATTGTTATGAGGCACCCGGAGCCCGATGGTCTTGCGCTTGGGGTGCTTGAGCCGCCGCGGCACCTCTGATGTGGCTTCCAGAATAAAGGTATAGGCACCGGGAGTATTGTTGCGCAGCAGGCGATACGCGGCATTGTCGACCCTTGCGTAGCTCGCCAACTCCGACAGATCGCGACAGACCAGCGTGAAGTTGTGCTTGTCGTCCAGCTGGCGAATCCGGCGAATACGGTCGAGTGCATTCTTGTCACCGATATGACATCCCAGGGCGTAGGCGGAGTCCGTTGGATAGGCCACCACGCCACCGGCACGAATAATATCTACCGCCTGGCGAATCAGGCGATGCTGCGGATTGTCGGGGTGAACCTGAAAAAATTGGCTCAAGACACCGCCCTGGCAGCCAGCACCTGCCAGGTGCTGTCATCGCGTTCAAAGCTAGACACATCGACCCCCAGGGTCGGCCCGTAATCACGCTGTCCGTGAAAATCGCTGCCCGCAGAGGCCAACAGCCCGAACTCTTTCGCCAGCTTGCGCAGCTGCTCAGTCTGGTCGGCCAGCTGGCGGCCGCTGTATATTTCGATCGCCTGCCCTCCGCAATCGCAAAAATCGCGCACCAGGCGGCGCAGCTTGCTGCGGGTATAGCGATACTTGAGGGGATGCGCCAGCACAGGAATGCCGGCGGCACCGCTAATCCAGCTTACCGCCTCATCCAACTCGGGCCAGAAGGCCTTCACATCGCCGGTTTTGCCAGCGCCAAGGTATTTGTCGAAGGCGGCATTCATATCGCTGACGTGACCCTGCTCAACCATCCAGCGAGCAAAATGAGGCCGGCCGATCTGGCTCACGCCAGCGTGGCGTATCGCGCCTTCAAGCGCGCCCTCGAAACCCAGTTTCTCCAAACGCTCAGCGATGGTGCCGGCGCGCTTCTGCCGGGCCTGCGCCAGCTGATCCAGACCAGCCACCAGGCCGGGCTCTTCAACATCAATGCCCAGGCCGACGATATGCACGGTATCGTTGTGCCAGCGGCAGGAAAGCTCCACGCCGGCATGCAGCTTCAAACCCTCATCAGCAGCGGCCTGTGAGGACTTGAGCGCTAGGTAACCATCCACACAGTCGTGGTCTGTCAGGGCCAGCTGCTCAATACCCGCAGCCAGCGCTTCCTGCAGCAGATCGGCAGGTGCCAGTTTGCCGTCAGAGGCGTTACTATGCGTATGAAAATCAATTATCATGGCTCGCATTATCCGGACTCTTCGAGTCCCATTCCAGTGAGAATTCCACACTATGAAGCAATTGGCAGAACTGCTACCGCTGCTGCTGTTTTTCGTCACCTACCAGCTGGATGGCAAGCAGGTCGAGATCGCCGGCTGGCAGTACACCTTTGACGGTATTTTCAGCGCTACCGCGGTACTCATTATTGCCACCGCCGCCCATGTACTTATCCACTGGATAATGACCCGGGAGCTGGAGCGCCGCCTGTTATGGCTGACCGCCGCCGTATGCGTGTTTGGCGGCGCCACCCTGCTGTTCAGGGACCAGACTTTTATCTACTGGAAGCCTACCGTGTTTAACTGGGTGCTCGCCCTGGTATTCGCCGGCAGCCACTTTATCGGCGATCGCAACCTGATGGAGCGCACCCTCGGCAGCCAGATCGAACTACCCAAGCCGGTCTGGAACAAATTGCTGTGGCTGTGGGCCGGCAACTTTGCACTGGTCGGCACGCTCAACCTGGTGGTGGCCTACCAGTTTAGCGAGGCCTTCTGGGTCAGTTATAAACTCTATTCAACGCTGGGCTTTACCCTGGTGCTAACCATCATCACCGCGGTGATGATCGCCCCTCATGTCAAAGAAGATTCAATCTCGGAAAAGCAAACCTGATGTATTACGCAATTATTAGTGAAGACGTGGACAACAGTCTGCCCCTGCGCAAACAGGCGCGACCAGCGCACCTGGCCCGCATGGATAAACTGGTCGAGGAAGGCCGCCTGCTCTGCGCTGGCCCCCACCCCGCCGCCGACACAGAAGACCCGGGTGAAGCTGGCTTTACCGGCAGCCTGATCATCGCTGAATTCGACAGTCTGGAAGCGGCGCAGGCCTGGGCTGACGAGGACCCCTACATCGAAGCAGGCGTGTACAAGCAGGTGGTCGTTAAACCGTACAAGATTGTTCTGCCATGATCCGCGCACTCCTCATTTTTCTGCTTTTCTCAGCTGGCACGCAGGCACAAACCCGTTTTGTCAGTGACGAGCAGTATGTACCCCTGCGCAGTGGCCCTGGCTCCGAATACCGTATCGTTCACCGCGGCATTCCCAGCGGTACGGAATTGACTGTTGAGGAAAGCAGCGAGGACGGAGAGTACAGCCGTATAGTCACCGCGCGGGGCACTGAAGGCTGGATCAGAAGCCAGTACCTGGTCAGTGAGGTACCGGCGAAGCGGCGCCTTGCCAACGCAGAAGCCGAGCGCGATCAACTGCAGCAACAGCTGGCTGAAGCCAATGCGACCCTGGCCGAGCTTCGCGAAACCTATCAATCAGCGTCGGACAAACTGGTGCGCAGCGAAAGCGACCTGACCAACACCCGCGGCGAACTGGCTGAGATCAAACGCATCTCTGCCAATGCGCTGAGCCTCGACCAGGACAAAAAGCGACTGCTGGAAGAGGCTGAGATTCGCGCCTCGCGCATAGAAGTGCTGGAGGCTGAAAACCAGCGTCTGCAGGACAGCGCCGAATCAGAAGCCTTCCTTAACGGCGCCCTGGCGGTATTACTGGGCGTTATGATTACCCTGCTGGTGCCACGCTTGTGGCCGAAACGCAGACCCAGCTCCAGCTGGGCCTGAAGCAAAAATGCGCGTTGATACTTACTAAGGACTAATTGATGAAGTTTGTAACCAAACTAACGCTGTTGCTGAGCCTGCTGATTGCTATGCCCGGCCACGCCGAAGATCCCAGGGTACTGATTAAAACCAGTCACGGTGATATTACTGTGCGCCTGTTTGCCGACAAAGCCCCGATCACCGTCGAAAACTTTCTCGGCTATGTGGACAGCGGCTTTTACAAGGGCACGATTTTCCACCGGGTGATTCCCCGCTTCATGATCCAGGGTGGCGGCTTTAACGAGCGCATGCGGGAGAAGCCCAATGGCGACCCCATCAAGAATGAAGCTAAAAACCGTTTACACAATGAGCGTGGCACCCTGGCCATGGCCAGGACCAACGACCCGGACAGCGCCACCAGCCAGTTTTTTATCAATGTGCGCAACAACTTCCGCCTTGACTGGAGCCCCGGCAACTCTGGCTATGCAGTTTTTGGCGAAGTGATTGACGGCATGTACACCGTTGACTCTATTGCGGTTGAGCCCACCGGCAACTTTATGGGCCACGGCGACGTACCCCTGACGCCAATCAAAATTCTCGACATGGTACGCCTGGACCAGCAATGATTGCCCTGAGCGTCAATCTCAACAAAATCGCCCTGCTTCGCAACTCAAGGGACACCACCAATCCTGATGTAGTGGAACATGCACGCATGGCCCTGCGCGCTGGAGCGGATGGCATCACGGTGCACCCACGCCCTGACCAGCGTCATATTCGCGCCAGCGACTGCACCGAACTGAACGAGATGCTGCGGGCCGAGTACCCCGGCATCGAATTCAATATTGAGGGCAACCCTGTTGCAGGCCCGCGCCCCGCTCCTCGCGAAGGCGTGGGTGACTATCCGGGTTTTATGCAGCTGGTAGAAGCGATTCGTCCGGCCCAGTGTACGCTGGTACCAGACGGCGATGGTCAGCTTACTTCAGATCACGGCTTTGACCTCAAGACCGATGGCGACACCGTCAAGCCCATTATCGATCAACTGCATGAGCTGGGCATTCGTGTCAGCCTGTTTATGGATCCCATCCCTGAGCAGATTGAACTGGCGGCACAAATCGGCACAGACCGTATCGAACTCTACACAGAACCCTATGCAGACGCGGTGAAAGCCGGCGAGAACATCGAAACAGTCTGGCAGCAATACGCCGATGCCACGGCCCTGGCCACCGGGCTGGGTATCGGCGTTAACGCAGGACACGACCTGGACCTGATCAACCTTCCACGATTTGCGCAGATCGCCAACTTGCTGGAAGTCTCGATTGGCCATGCACTGACCGTGGATGCCATTCGCATGGGTTTCGAAACAACCATCGAAGCTTATCAGCGGGCGCTAGGGAAAAGCGCTTAGCCGCCGCGATACAAACTCACCCGTCGAAATTCGGCTGACTCATCCAGGTCAGGCAAGGTGCTGCTGTCATACTGGGCGATGCGTTCATAGCCCGGAAATCGAAAATCCCTGACGCGCGAATCTGCCACCAGCACTTCGGGGGCTCGCTGTAGAAATCGTTCCAACCACGGCAGATTCTCCCGATCGTAGAGCACATCTGCCACCAGGATCAGGTCGAGCTCGTCGGTGACGTCATTGAAATCCGCTGCCAGGTCAACATCCACGCCATTCAACTCAGCATTGACGCGACTGGCCAGTTGCGCATCTTCATCAATATCGCAGGCAATCACCCGCTTTGCGCCAGCCATGGCAGATGCAATGGCGGCAACACCTGAGCCACTGCCGAAATCCAGCACGGTGCGCCCCTCTACCCAGCCGGGGTTTTCCAGCAGGTAGCGCGCCAGCACCACACCGCTGGCCCAGCAAAAGGCCCAATAGGCCGGGTAGTTCATCAGGGCCTGAGCCTGTTCGGCACTCAGCTCATGCTGGGGATAGTCCTCATTGAGAAGATAGAGGCCCAGACCACGGCAATCCGGCAGCTGTAAGTACTGTGCACGACCATCCGGCACGTAACGAGCGAGAATGTCAGACAGTGCAGCATGCTCGTGGGGCTTGTGTTTTGCCGTCATGGGTTTAAAGTGCGCGCCAATGAATCCGCCCTACATCGTACCGCGCTGTGACCGACCAGTGGAAATACTGCATCGGGACGAGCACTTCCTGCTGGTCGACAAACCGGACCTGTTGCTGAGTGTGCCCGGCCGGCATGAACTCAATAAGGACTGCATGATTACCCGTGTGCAGCAGGACTATCCTTCGGCCAGCGTGGTGCACCGTCTTGACCTGGATACCTCCGGCATCCTCGTGGTTCCGCTAAACAAGCCCGCCCATTCCCATATCAGTCGGCAGTTTCAGGAGCGTAAAGTCGAGAAGAGCTATCACGCTGTTGTTTATGGTCTGGTGGAAGGCGACAGCGGTGAGATCGACCTACCCATCGCCACTGACTGGGAAAACCGGCCGAAGCAGATCATCTGTCATGAGCGCGGTAAACAGGCACTCACGCGCTATGAAGTGCTGGAACGCGACCCCGAGGGTCACCGCACTCGCCTGTTGTTGAAACCGGTCACCGGCCGCTCGCACCAACTGCGCATTCACCTCGCCAGCATCGATCACCCCATTCTCGGTTGTGACATGTATGCGCACGATGAGGCGCTGGGGATGGCAGACCGGCTGATGCTACACGCCTGGCAACTCGGTTTCAGTCACCCTGTCAGTGGCGACTGGGTTTCAGGTGAAGCGCCGCTACCCTTCTGACTCCAGGTAACTGCACCAGTCGCTCCAGCTACCGCCATAGAGGCTGGCATCGCTCCGCCCCGCTATCGCCAGTGACAGCAGGTTTGCACAGGCAGTCACCCCGGAACCGCAATACACGACCAGTTCATCGTCCTGCACGGATGCCCAGCGCTGCTTATGCGCCTCAACGCTGAGCGCCAAGCCATTCGCGTCAGTCGCTTCCTGCCAGGGAAAATTCAGCGCGCCCGGTATGTGGCCAGCAACTGGATCAATCGGCTCCTCCAGACCCTGGTAGCGTGGTGCTTCCCGGGAATCGATCAACAACTTCGAAGCTTGCTGGGCCTCACGCACACTCTCGAAATCGACCAGGTTCAGGTAAGCCTCTGCCTGATGCGCTGTTACGGCCGCGGCATCGGGCAAGGACGACTCAAGCGCTCCCCCAAGGTTCACCCAGGCATGGAAACCGCCATCAAGCACGCGCACATTGCTAAAGCCCAAAGCGCCCATCATCCACCAAAGTCGACTGGCAAAGGCGAAGCGCGAGGCATCATATGCCACCACCGGGGTATCGCGAGCAATACCAATTGCCGCGAGCCGGTCACAGAATGCCTGAGGCTCGGGCAGCGGATGTCGGCCACCGTGTTGACCAGTCTCGCCGGAAAGATCCTCGTCCAGATGCAGGTAGTGTGCGCCGGGGATATGGCCTTTCAGGTATTGCTGCCGCCCCTCCTCGGTGTCCGCCAATGAAAAACGGCAGTCGACAACGACGACATCCGCGAGCTCTGATTGCAGCTGCTGGCTAGTGATCAAATGCGCCATGACGCCCCGCACCGCCGGCGAAGCGCGATGCACCCTCCAGCGTTTCTCCTGAACGCACGACCTCCAGCCCTTTTTCAAACTCGTTGGCCATCGCGCGATTAAAGTCCAGATCCCACTGTTCGTAAGCACTGATTCGATCACTGCGCATACAACCCTGGGGAAAGCTGGCGATCTGCCTGGCCAGTTTTTCGGCCTCAGCTCTGGCGGCACCATCTGCAACCACGCGATTTGCCAGCCCAATTTCCAGCGCCTCGGCTGCGCCCACTTCGCGGCCGGTCAGAATCATATCCATCGCTCGGCTGTGTCCGATCAGCCTGGGCAGGCGCACGGTACCACCATCCACCAGGGGCACACCCCAGCGGCGACAAAACACACCGAAAAGGGCAGACTCCTCAACCACACGCATGTCACACCAAATGGCCAGCTCCAGTCCACCGGCCACCGCAGGGCCCGCGACTGCGCCAATAACTGGCTTACTCAATTGCATGCGGCTGGGCCCCATAGGCCCATCGCCGTCCGCGGTCATTCGGTTGCTACCAGACTCACCGGCCACGGCTTTTAAGTCAGCACCCGCGCAGAAGTAGCCACCGTCACCGTAAAGCACGGCGACAGCCTGGGAACGATCAGCATCAAAGGCCCTGAAAGCTTCGGCCAGTTCGCCGGCGGTTTCGGCATCCACCGCATTGCGCACGTCCGGCCGATTGATAATAACCGTGGTGATATTGTCTTGAATCTCAACGCTTACCTTGCTCATCGCATGTCCTTCGAGGGTTGGTACCAGATCGCTGAACTAATGGCCCGCTCCTGCAGGGTCTGCGGGTCAGGCGCATCGATGCCCAGTGTTTTTGCATCGTAGGTCGACCAGCGCGGTGTCGGGATCTCCAACACACGCACGTAGTAAAAGGCTTCCATAGCCGAGTCGAACTCCGGATCCTGCCACCAGGCGGCTAACTGCGGCGCGCCAACGCTGTTGCTGTAGCTGGCATTTTTAACATCCACCGTATTGCCCACTGGCGGGAATCGACCATCCTGATCAAGTTCGCGCCCGTCAGAAGCGACCAGGTCATAAATACGCTCCCGACTTTGGCCGGCCTCATCGATCCAGCCCTTGATGACCTGAATGCGATCGAGATTAGCGCTCTCCGGGTCTTTGGCCGCCCACACCAGAAAACTTGGCGCTGCATTTGCAGCATTGGACAACTCGCCCCCCATGGGTACACCACCGGCGTAGGCTTTTTCTGTGATATCGGGATCTTCAATAAGATCAGCCTCGTAATCCCAACCGCCAAAAAAGCGCAGTTGTATGCGTGGCCCGGAGGTGGCATAGGTCTCTTTACGACGCATCGCATCGAAGACTGACTCGCGCGTGTTCTCCTGCCCCCATACGGCAGCCAGCCCCGCGGAGCCCCAGCGTTTCTGCCGCTGATACTGATCTGGCATCACCGTGGCCAGCCCCATCCGAATGGCTGCACTCCCATCCATCACCGGCAGCTTGCCATGGTGGTTATTCTCCTCAACCGAGGTACTGGCATTGTGACTGTCACTGGAACCGATCACGCCAAACCGATAGGGATTGAAGCCTTCGCTGTGGCTGAACTCGATGCCGGTGCGCAGGGCATCACGGGTATAACTGCCCTTGGGCTCAGAAGGGTCACCTGATGCAGACAGCTGCTCCACCATGATTTCGAAGTTGGCGAATTCATCTTCCGGTGACAACAAGGGGTGTGTATCAGAAGTGCCTTTGATTTGAAGAATTTCGCTGACCGGCTCGTTGCGGTTGCGCTGCTCGGCGTAGGCCGCGTCTATTTTGCCGCCGTCGAAGGTCACCGAGTCATACATCAGACCGTTGCTGACATTACCGTTGTGAGGGATCGCGAACACCTCCATGCCCTGTTCCCGCTGTCGATCCAGCTCATCCCAGAGATCTTCCGGGTTCGGCGAGTCCAGAGAGCTGAACGGTAAACGCGGCACATCCATACCCCGGTATACGACGTTTCTGTGCAGGTTCTGATCATTGGGCATAGATGTCCACTCATAGGCGACAAAGGTGGTGAACACCCCCGGCTCGTAGTGCCGCTCTGCAGCAGCCTGTATATCCTGCCAGGCGGCTACTGATATAGACTCGGGATCCTCGATGCCCTCTACGGTCAAATCACCGCCGGCAATGCGACCTGCGGTAATGCCCTGGGCGATGGTCAGAGACAGCGGGCTGTCCTGCAGCAAGCGGTCGCGAAGGGATTTTGTCTCCAGCGGTAAGCCAAGATTGGCTTTGCGCAACACGCCCAGATACTCGCCGTGATCTGTGACCGCCGCAAAATCCAGCGGCTGATTGATGCGAATCGCATAACCCGCGCCGTGCGCGATCGTGCCCCCTCGGGTGAACAGGTAGGCATCATCCGGCGTAGCACGAACACCCATGCTGTAGGCATCAGTCGAATAGCTGGTGTGAATGTGCAGATCGCCCCAAAGCAGGTTGCGCTGAGGATTCGCGGCAACTGCGGGTTTGGCCGGTGGCGGCTCCGCCCTGGCTGGATCGTAGGCCGGAAACAGACTCGGGTCTTCAACCGGCCCACAGGCCGTCAGCGCGACAACTGTTAGTGCCAGATACTTCTTCACAATTCCCCCTAGTAGATAAATCCGCTGTCCTGAATAACCGGCGCCAGGGTCCAGCGTTGTTGTTCTCCGGGCATACGATACCAGCCCGCTGCTGCCAGCGCGCCACCGTCAACATGAATAGTCGTACCGGTTACCCATTCCGAAAGCGGGCTGGCCAGGAACAGGGCTGCACCGGCTGTATCGGTAGGCTGACCCCAGCGCCCCAGCGGATTCCACACCTCCCAGTGTTGCATGTAGTGGGCGTGGGTAAAGTCCCGGGGGTTCACCTGCTCGGTTTCGGTGGTTTCTGGCGCTATCGCATTGACCCGAATTCGGTAAGGGGCCAACTCCATCGCCAGGCTGCGCACAAAGCCGCCGATTGCTGTTTTCATGGCGCCGTAAGTGGCACAGGTAGGAATGGCTCTATAACCCTCGATAGAGGAAATATTGATAATTGAGCCGCCGTTACCGGCATCGCGCATGGCCGGCGCAAACGCGTGTATCACCCTGAAAATGTGTTTCAGGTTAATGTCGTAGATGGCATCCCATTCCGTCTCGTCGGTGTCGAGGAAAGGCTTAATCAGATTGAGGTGATCGCCAACATTATTGACGAGGATATCCACGGCACCGACACTGGAAGCCAGGGTCCTGACAGCTTCCGAGTTCGTCACATCAGCACAGTGGATGCGGGCAGTGTCTCCCAACTTATCTGAGGCGGCATCAAGCAGCGCCTGGTCCTTGTCCACCAGATGTGTTTGCGCACCAAAGTTGGCAAGGCTTTCGGCGATGGATAGTCCAATACCACGACCGGCGCCCATCACCAGGGCGACCTTTCCTTTAAGCGAGATATCTTCAGGTGTCATTGCTTTGCCTCTGAAAGGGATTCAATGTAATTGACAAATTCCGGCTCAAAACGCTGCCTGGAGCGCTGCCAGTGTAAGCCACCGCCCGGGGACTGGAGCGTCTGGGGCCAAAACTCCCTGGTAGCGGTGTAGGCATCCGCCTGACTGAAATACTGTGTTTGCCATCCATACAGGAGCTGATCCATTAACATCCGAAACCGCAGCCGATCGTCGCTATCAAGAGATTCGGAATCGGTCATGCCGCGTCGATACAAGGCGGCAATTTCTTTGTTCTCTATCAGGTAAGAGCGCCAGCGATCTGCATCGTCCTGAACGACCTTGGTTCGGTTTAGTTCCAGGGAGCGGGTGGTCTGGCGTATTTGCAGTGCCAGATAAATCAGGGTCAGGAGTGTGGCGATGGCAGCCAGCAGTTCTCCAAGGCTACCCAGCTCGGATATCGTCATTATTGTTCTCCGTTTTTAGCCAACAGCTTAGCGCATGCTCGACTCTTGTTCAGAGACTGCTTGCGTAAAAGCATCATAGAACGCGGGTGTATCATGCGGGCTCATTCGCAACTGCCCGCGTATCACACCGGTGCCACCTGAGAGAACTCCCACAAAGAAATGTTGCTCACCGGCTCCCCGATCCAGACTGATCACAAACGGTCCACCACTGGCGCCGGGATAAGCACGGCACCACACGGTTGTCTCTAGAGCGCGATAGCCATCGATAAAGTCGCACAAAGGGTCATAGGTCAGCCTCCGACCACCCTCTCCCAGGCCCGGATCTGCTGAGTAACCAGCGAGACTTGCAACGGGTCTTGGAAGCCCGACTTTATGCAGGTATTCATCAGCAGAGAGCCCTGCGTGCTGCCTGTAGGCGTGTCGGACGGCTAGAGCATCTCCTGCTGCCTGAAAGTGATAATCAAGCAGTCCAAATCGGTAGGTACTGTGACCGGCAAAGGGTAGCTTCTGCATAATCAAAGGTTGTATGCGCTCGACCGGCACAGGCTCGCTCAAACTGAGTAAAGCGTAGTCTGCGAGATCTGTATGCCCGGCCCTATCGATCAAAACCTCTTGCACCTGATACTGCAGGCTCTCACCACTGAGCAGGTTGAACGTAATGGTCATCGGTGATTGTACCGAGGCATAGTCGTACTGCACGGGCTGAACTTCCCTGCCCTGTGAATCACGCTTTCTGCGTATCCAACCCTGGATGCAATGACCGGCTGTGGCCACCAGATTGGCATAGGAAGCACCTTCCGGGGCGATTAGCGCACCACTGCACTGCTGCCATTCGTTGGGATTGTCCTGCCACACATATTCAGCATGAATCACACCGACCGCCTGCAGCCAGGCGGGCGATTCAGGACCAAAGGCCAACCGATTATCGCCATGAGCCGAAACGGCAAACAGCAGAATGACCGACAGACGGCTAATAAACATCCAGCATATTGGCCTGGGTACGAAACGGCAGATCGCCGAGGAAACCCTCAGCCATCGGCAGCTCTTTGTACTGCCACAGAGGCTCCCAGGCACCGTGCTGCGCCAGTAGCGCCTTAGCCAAGGCCTGTGTGGACTCATCCAGTGCGTCAAAGGCCTCTCGCAATTTGGCCAGGCACCAAACCCGATAGCGGGAACTGATTGCTTTGGTATAGGGAACACCACCTACGTTCGCATCAAAGCGGGACTGCCCGGCTGATACGGCCTCAATATTGGCATTGAGGTAAGGCAGGTAATCCGTGCCGATAGCCTGAAGTATGGGTCCCCAGTCCTCGGGCACGCCCTCAAGCCAATGCACTTCATTCTCTGTATGGCCCCACAAACGCGCCACCCACTCATAAGTAGCGGGCGCAGTCTGGCGCATGATTTCGGCGGGTACCGGGTCCAGGGCAAAGTGACGGAAGATTGGCCCCGAGAAACCGATATCGGCAAGACTGGGACTGTTGCCCAACATAAAAGGACGTTGCCTAAAAATCGCCTCAAGCTGCTGCAACATACGGCTGTAGATCGCCTCCACGCCAGCTACGGCATCAGGACCAATACCATCACCTGCTGTAAAACCGCGGCGTTGCCGATTAGTGAGTATCCAGCGACGCAGAAATACCGGCACTGGCGAAGCTCCCAGCAATTCCCTGCCCAGATGGTCGCTGGCAAAATGAGCGCCGTGCGGGCAATACCAACGGTAGTGCATGGCAGGACGCCATAGCCACTCATCGGCGTAGTCCTCCAGCAACAGACTGAAAAAGCGCTGCAAAGGATTAGCAGGAATAAGGCGCTGACCAGCGTAGTTCTCTTCCAGCCACTGAATGATCGGCGTGGTATCTGTCATCAGTCGGCCATCCGGCAACTCCATCGCCGGGAACTGACCGGAGCCTACCTCTCTCTGAAGACGCTTTCGAATACGAGGGCCTAGCACCTCGAATTGATACGGGATGTTTTTAACCCGAAGATAATTTTCCAGCTTGCCGGTGAAGTATGAAATCCTGGAGCCATAAACAATCAGTGCTTGTTCTTTTTGTTCCTGCATGTGCTTATCCAGACAGTGACCCTATCTCTATTATGGTGGCATTAAGACGGATTCTCGACGCGACATCCTTGTACTTAAACTAACCCCGCCTCCTCGTTTAGGGTTTAACAATTTGGGCTGGTGCAGAGGATCTAACTCACAGCGGGAAGAAGCGCACGCCAACACAATAATTGCATCTAAGCTGATACATGCCTGAATAACTGGAGACATGCAGTGATTGAGTACGACCCCTATTCTGATGAAGCCCTGGAAAATCCGCTCCCGATCTATAAGCAGCTGCGCGACGAAGCGCCCTGTTACTACATGGAGAAATACGACGCCTGGGCCCTGTCTCGATTCCAGGATGTGTGGGACTGCTTTAAGGAAAACGACCGACTCTCGTCAGAATACGGTGACATTCCCAACCTGGTGCTGCAACCTAAGCCCCCCGCGAAAAGCCGATCGTGATGATCTCGCACCTTGATTACGCCGAGCATCGCAAAATTATGGAGACCGTAGGCCCCGCCATCGGCCATGATGGTGTAAAGCGGATTGCCGAGCGGATGGAAGCGATATGCCGTCGCATTGTCGATGAAGCCGCCGAGCGCGGCAGCTTTGATATGGTGCATGACGTGGCCTGGCCCGCTATATCCCACCTCAC
The DNA here is from genome assembly GCA_963921335.3 of Halieaceae bacterium. Taxonomy (GTDB): domain Bacteria; phylum Pseudomonadota; class Gammaproteobacteria; order Pseudomonadales; family Halieaceae; genus CAWUFC02. The sequence goes on from CAWUFC020000002.1 coordinate 403,859, forward strand.
TGCCCTGATCTGCGGCTTACCAGAATCAGAAGCACCCACCATACATCGCATTGCTCATACGGGCATCGATGGCATACCCGATCACGCGGTGGGCGTGTATGACGAAACCACTGAACTGCTGAGGAGCTATATCCAGAAAAGCCGCGCCGAAGGCTTTAAAGGCGATGGCATGATTCAGGTCTTCGGCCGCCTTGAAGAAGCTGGGCAGCTGCACGACAAAGGCGATGATGTCATCGCCCATCATGTGATCAATTTTTTCCTCGGCGCCCCAGCACAGTTCCCCAAGGGCTTTCCGCATATGGCCTATCGCCTGTACCAGAACCCGGATCAGCGCGCCGAGGTGGCTGCCAACCCGGAACTTGCTCGGCAGGCCTTCCTGGAGGGCCTGCGTATCGATACTTCTACTCAATCCATGGGTCGCATAGTCACCAAGCCCATTGAGTTTCAGGGCCAGACCTTACAACCAGGACAGGCGGTATTGATGCTGCTGGCCTCGGCGGAACGCGACGAAAGGGAATATGAGAATCCGGATGTATTCAATATTCACCGTAAGCCAAAGCGCACTCTGACCTTTGGTGTGGGCGAACACTACTGCGCAGGTCGTAACTTCGGCCCGTTTCTGGGAGAAACCCTGACCCGAATCCTGCTCGAGAGGATGCCGGAGTACACCGTCGACGACTCAAACCTGCATAAATTTCGCACCGAGTTTATGAAGGGCTGGGAGGAGCTACCGACCCAGGCTGCATAAGGACGCAGTGCTTAGCGCGTTAGGTCGATGAGCACCTTGCACTGGCTGGTGGGTGTGCGGAGCGCTTCGAAAGCTTCTGGCACTTCATCCAGGCTGATCACGTCCGTGATCATCGCCGTGGCATCCACTTTACCGGCCACCATCATGTCGATGGCAAACTGGAAGTCTTCCTTGTCGTAGCCTACTGCCCACTGAATTCGAACCTCTTTAATAAACGCTGTCAGAGGCACGATCTGGTCCGGGTTGTCGCAAACGCCAATACCCATAATCACGCCTCGATTTGGCGCACGATCAATGCAGGCCTGCAACATACCGGGCGCTCCCACACACTCGAGCTGCACTGCAGGTGCGGCACCGGTGATTTCCTCGAACTGAGCACCCACGTCGCCTGCAGGGTCAACGAAGTCAGTAAAACCCAGGGTGCGCGCCATCTCCAGTCGCGCGGGGGACATTTCGCTAAGTACGACTGAGCGGGCACCGAAAAAACGGCTCCAGATGGCGCAGGCCAGGCCAATAGGCCCAACCCCGATAATGAGCACATCTTTCTCGGCGATACCATCGGCCATTTTGACCGAATGCAGGCCCACCGCCAGCGGCTCGATGAGAGCACCGCGGTTGTCATCGAGGCTCTCCGGAACCTTGAGCACCAGTTCATGACCGACTTTGACGTACTCTGAATAGGCACCGGTGATTTCACCGAGGCCAATGGTCTGCTCGCCGATAAACGGCAAGGAGGTAACCCGATCACCAGGGGCAAACTGCCCTGCTGGCACGCCAGCACCGACCTCAATAATGTCACCTACAAATTCGTGACCAAAAACTGTTTCCGGCGGCGCCATAAATGGCCCCTCTCGAGAGGCGTGGATGTCCGTGCCACAGATACCGCAGCGGCGTACTTTAACGAGCATTTCGTTATCGCCAATCTCCGGTGCGGCAATATCCTTGATTTCCAGTGGCTGGCCGGGGCCTTGAAATACGGCTGCTTTCATTGAGCTGCTCCTTTTATTGGACGCTACAGACTATCAAGGACGTCCCCGTCAGAAAACCATCTCTACGCTACAAAGTGCATTGGCAGATATCACACACCAGCGGGAACAGCTCACTCAAAAACCCTCTTGCCAATCAGGCTGATCGCCAAATCGTTCTGCCAAAAAATCTATAAATGTACGGGTTTTTGCCGAGAGGTACCTCGCCTGCGGGTAGACGGCAAAGATGCCCATCTCATACCAACGATACTCAGTAAGAATAGGTTCCAAGAGCCTCTGGCTCAGCGCACGATGCACAATAAAATTGGGCTCACACAATATACCCAGCCCCGCTATCGCTGCATGGGTTAACGCGTCGCCGTTGGAGGCCCTTAACCTTGGCACCACGCGCACGGAGCGCCATGATTTGTCCGATTCTTCACGATAGCTCCAAACTTCTGGCGACTTTAGATTTGAATAGCAAAGGCAGGCATGATCAACCAAATCATCAGGCGTCTCAGGGCGGCCGTGCTGGCACAGGTAATCAGCCGAGGCACACACCACGTGACGCATCGGCGCTAAATGACGCGCCCTCAAACTTGAATCCTGCAAGTCGCCGACGCGAATCGCAACATCAATACCCTCCTGTATCAAATCGACCCGGCGATCGCTCAAATCCAGATCTAACTGCAAACCAGGATGTCGGTGCATGAACTCGTTGATCGCAGGCGACAGATGAGTCACCCCGAAGCTGAGCGGTGCAGCAATAGACAGACGTCCAGTCAGCTCTCCGAAGCTGGCTGCAGCCTCAGACTCAGCCTCTTCCAGATCATCAAGGATCTGAACACAACGCCGGTAATACTGCAGGCCCACGTCAGTCAACTGCATGGTTCGCGTCGTGCGTGTCAATAATTGGGTACCCAGACGCTCTTCCAGTTCCTTTAAGCGCCGACTAATCGCGGAGTTCGCCACGCCTAGCCGCTCCGCCGCTTTGGTGAGTGAGCCGGCCTTAACCAACTCTACAAATACCCGTGCCTGTGCAAATCGGTCCATAGCCTCCTCCCCAAAAACTGCTCAGTAATTATTCTATTTTTCAGAATAGTTATTTCAATAATGGACTATTTATCTGTTTATTGGGAGCCCCTAATCTTATCCCAACGGTGAGGACATCGTTTCACTTCAACGAACAAGCAGAATTTGGAGACAACATCATGAGCACATTTACAAACAAAAACGCCCTGGTACTTGGGGGAAGTCGCGGCATCGGAGCAGCAATCGTCAGAAGGCTGACAGCCGACGGGGCCAATGTGGCGTTCACCTATGCGGGCTCTGCTGATGCAGCTAACTCACTTAGCGCCGATACGAAAGCTACCGCCAGCTGTGTCGACAGCGCAGACCGGGCTGCCCTTACGGGTTTTATTGCGCAACAGCAGGAGATCGATATTCTGGTGGTAAATGCCGGCACTCTGGTCATGGGTAACCCGCTGGACCTGGAGCCCGAAGCGATTGATCGCATGATTGATATCAACGTCCGTGCGCCCTACCACGCCGCCGTGGAGGCTGCACGCATGATGCGCGATGGTGGTCGCATTATTGTGATTGGCTCTGTCAATGCAGACCGCATGCCTATGAGCGGAGGCGCGGCCTATGCCTTGACGAAATCAGCGATGCAGGGGTTGGTACGAGGGCTTGCCAGGGATCTTGGCGAGCGCAATATCACCGTCAACAACATACAACCCGGGCCGGTGGATACTGAAATGAACCCTGCCGATGGCCCGATGCGTGACGTCATGCACAGCTTTCTGGCCATCAAAAGGCATGCGCAAAGCGACGAGATTGCAGGCCTGGTGGCATTTCTGGCTGGCCCCGAAGCCAGCTACATGACCGGTGCTTCACATACGATCGATGGAGGATTCGGTGCGTGAGCGCACCGAATTCCCTAAACATATCCGCATAAGGTCAGGAGAAAGTTCATGAGACATACCATTTTACGTATCGATGCCAGCATGCGCAGAGAAGGCTCCTATAGTCGTAAACTGGCTGACCGACTGGTTGACCAACTCACTAGCGATCGCGAAGCCGTTCTGATTAATCGCGATTTATCGAGAGGCGTGGGCTTAATCAATGAAGCCTGGATTGAGGCGAACAGCACCGTCCGGGCACAACGAAGCCAAGAGATGAAAGCCGTGCTGGCTGAATCGGATGCTTTGGTCTCAGAGCTGCGAAGCGCCGATACGCTGGTACTGGCCGCACCGATCTACAACTTCGGTGTACCTGCAGCACTCAAAGCCTGGATAGATCAGATTTGCCGCGCGAGAGAAACATTCCGTTATGGGGATAATGGCCCCGAGGGTCTGCTGAAAGACAAACAGGCCTTCGTGATTGTCACCTCTGGCGGAACGGCCATGCACAGTGACATCGACTTCGCCTCGTCCTATCTGCGGCACATTTTGGGCTTTATCGGTATCGAAGATGTGGCATTCATTGGCGCCGACCAGCTGGGCCGCGACACTGAGGCGGCGTTGGCGAGGGCTGTAGAAGCAATTCAGGGCATCAAATCCGAAAAACAACCATGCACATAGCGAAACCGCTGTTTGCAATAATATTCTAGGTCCTTGAGGCTATACTCTGTGCCTTTCCTCCTAGATTAATACATGAAAGCTAACTCCAACAAAGTCGGCTTCGTCTCCCTCTGCCTCCGCAGAGTGCCTTAACATATACTCACAGAATTCACCATAAACACCCGAGCGAGCTTGGTATTCGCTTCTGACTCGTTCACACAACTACTCAGTTGAAGTTCTGTTTCCTCCCACGACAAGTGCGACAAGTGTCTGTACATTGAACATTGCTGTTTTACACAGGGAACTCAGAGTTTCAAGCGCCTCAAAAGCGCCCGGTATCATTGCCACCTCCCATCTGGTGGTTATGCCGAGTTCAGAAATGTACTCCAGCACCGGCGTTATCGCCCACGCAAACAAACTTGTTACCTGCTATCGCCAGTGCTTCAGCAATGCGCATTTCATCAGCAGCGGTATAAACGTTGGCGTTGGTTATGAGAATCTCGGCAGCGCTCTCTACAGCGACGTCGCTTAGCTGATTACAGGCTGATGCAGCCAAACCAATAGAATTTGCCAGGAAGGTGGACAAAACTGAGCGTTGTATTGTGAACACCACGGAGTTGTCGGCGTGAAGGTGGCTATTCTATAAGAGACACTTCGCCGTGTACCTCTACCCAGAGTTCAAGCAATCTCTGCTTCCATGCAGGGCTACCACCTGTTCCTCTAAGCGTCGTCATCCAGGCTTCATAATGTCCAGGGTCAGCCATTTCCTCTTTGATGGACTCCTCACTAGCTTCCCACTCCCCAGCAAGAGCAAGGCCCATTTCGTCTAGCAGCCAGTTGTTATGTCGAATATTCATTGCGTATCGGTGCACAAGATCGAGGGCCCGTCTCTCCTCCCATGTTAGCTCACCGCCAGCGCCCGCTAGCTTCTTCTGTGCGCTGAAGTAATGCTCTTGCTCAAGCAGTGAAAGAAATAGCTCTCCAATTCCGTAGCTTTGTGAAATGTTTAGCTCCGCGATCGCCAGGTCTCTGCTCTGTTTGAGCTCATACGCCACAAAGCCCAGAGAAACGATGACACCGATTGCAGCGAACATCTGAGCAACGAACTGATAAGTCGGCTTCACCATGATCTGTCCTTGTTGTAGGTGTGCCAGCTAAGAATAGACGCAAGGCCACTATTAGGCGAAATCGAACCATCGGACAGTTAACCCATAACAGAGCAGAAAAGTGCTCACAGCAACATCAAGTCGCAGCACAGTATGTAGGCATATTTTTATGAATGTTGCCCGGCACTTGTCTATACTGCGCGCTTTTCCAGCTAGACTACTTCTATGAGTATCACTTCGAACAAAGTCGGCTTTGTCTCCCTCGGCTGCCCCAAAGCTCTGGTGGACTCAGAGCGCATCCTGACCCAGCTGAAATTGGACGGCTATGACATTGTGCCCTCTTACGAGGATGCGGATGTGGTGGTAGTCAATACCTGTGGTTTTATCGACAGCGCCAAGCAGGAATCCCTGGATGCCATTGGCGAGGCTCTGCATGAAAACGGCAAGGTCATTGTGACAGGCTGCATGGGCAAGGATGCTCAGGAGATTACCAAAGTGCATCCTGACGTGCTGGCAGTGAGCGGGCCACAGGCTTATGAAGAGGTGGTGGGCGCGGTGCACGAGTTTGTGCCGCCGGTGTTGGAACACAACCCGCACATCGACCTGGTGCCTCCCCAGGGTGTCAAACTTACCCCCCGCCACTATGCCTATCTGAAAATATCGGAGGGCTGCAATCACAGTTGCAGCTTCTGCATTATTCCCGACCTGCGCGGCAAGCTGGTGAGCCGGCCCATTGGTAACGTGCTTGAAGAGGCTGAGCGACTAGTAAGGGCTGGTGTGCGTGAACTGCTGGTGATCTCCCAGGACACCAGTGCCTATGGCGTGGATGTAAAGTACAAAACCGACTTCTGGAATGGTCGCCCCATCAAGACCCGTATGCAGGAGTTGTGCGAAACATTGGCTGAGTTCGGCATCTGGGTGCGACTGCACTACGTGTACCCGTACCCCCACGTCGACAATGTGATTCCGCTGATGGCCGAGGGGAAGATCATGCCTTACCTCGACATCCCTTTTCAGCACGGCAGCCCCCGGGTGCTTAAAGACATGAAACGCCCAGCCGCGGCGGAAAACACCCTTGAACGTATTCGCACCTGGCGCGAGATCTGCCCGGAAATTACCCTTCGCTCTACTTTTATCGTGGGCTTCCCCGGCGAAACGGACGAGGACTTCGAGGTACTGCTGGATTTTCTTGACGAAGCCCAGCTGGATCGAGTCGGCTGTTTCCAGTATTCACCTGTTGAAGGCGCCCGCGCCAACGCCCTGCCCAATCATGTGCCGGCGGAGCTAATGCAAGAGCGCTGGGAACGCTTTATGGAGAAGCAGCAGGCGATCAGCACTGCCAAACTGCAGGCCAAGGTTGGCAAGACTATTGAGATCCTGATCGATGAAGTTCACCCGGAGGGCAGCATTGGCCGCTCCATGGCGGACGCTCCCGAGATTGATGGCAAGGTCTACCTGGATGGTATTACCGATCTGCAGCCCGGCGAATTTGTGGAAGCAGTTGTCGAAGCTGCCGATGAATATGATCTGTGGGCTGGGCCGCATCCGGCTGGGCCGGGCTCGGAGGGATGAACCTGATCCTATTCGATCACTCGGATCGCATAGACCCTCATCATATTCGACTAGCCGGGGACCGGCTCAGGCACGTTCAGCAAACCCTCAAATCCGAGCCCGGCGATGTACTCCGTGTCGGTGAAATTGGCGGCCTGATCGGCAGCGGAATCATACTGGAGCAGAGCAACGATCATGTGACCCTCGCGGTTGATCTCAACGAAACACCACCTGAAAAACTGCCAATACGCCTGTTTCTGGCCCTGCCCAGGCCAAAGCAGTTGCGCCGTATCCTGCGCACTGTGGCAGAGATGGGGGCAGCGGAGCTGCACCTGATCAATAGCTACCGGGTTGAAAAAAGCTACTGGCATACGCCGGCCCTGGAATCAGAGGCGGTACGAGACTACTTTCTGCAGGGGCTCAGTCAGGCACGGGACACCGTTATGCCCGCGCTGCATCTGCACAAGCGCTTTAAGCCTTTTGTCGAGGATGATTTACCAGGTCTGATAGCCGGCCAGCGCTCGCTGGTAGCCCATCCGGGTGATCATGCTGCGTTCCAGCCCGACTCAGACTTTACTAATCTATTTGTCGGGCCGGAGGGCGGATTCATTCCATTCGAGATTGAAAAGCTCCAGGCCGCTGGCTGCGCGCCTGTTAGCCTCGGGGCGCGCATTCTAAGAGTTGAGAACGCCGTCACCCACCTGCTGGGCCGATTTCTGTAACAGGATCGCGATAACCAGCGCCACGGCTTCAAAGCTCATCGCCAACACGTTGTAGCCACTGAATTCACCATGAGCCAGGCCCAGGCTAACCCGAACCACCGCAAGCCCGGCAAACACGAATACCAGAGCCATCAATGCTCCAGCCTGAAAACGTGGCTGAAACACGGCCAGCAGGCACATCACGCCAATAGACGTCTGCAGGCCTCCGTACATGGTTTGCAATTCAATAGTGCCTGTCATGGTCGTCGCTACAACACCAGCCCCACCTGCCAAAATGGAGGGATCTGCCAGGCAGTACAAGCCATAGGAAATAAACATCAGGGCGACAAAGCCCAGGAACAGTTTTATTTTCATAAGTCCAAATCCCGAATGTCCTGATCCATGATGATTTTGTGCGCCACGCCAAACAAGAACACTTGTACAAAGTGTCCCCAGTAAGCGCCGGGAGCTTCGCGCATCTGACGCTGATACAGATAGCACTCCAGACTGTGGCCGAACACCAGCAGCACCAGTGCTGCCTGGCTGATTTGCGCCGGAATCGTCAGCGGCCGATTAAAAGCCACATAGCCGAGTATGCCGTACAGAATAAGCAGCCCCGCTTTAACCCACACCATCGCTGTGCCCTCACTTTAGTATCCCCAGTCTGACCGCAACTGGCCGCTTAGGCAAATAAGCCGTTGGCGCTTTTCAAAACCACGGTGTTGTACCGTTTGTGTTCCGTTTTCAGCATACATTCATCGCTCTTGCGATAGAATTCATCAAATCATCCTGCCTACCCTAATGAGATGTGTATTTTGCGGCTCTTCCTGATCAGCTTATTGCTCTGCGCCCCCGTCATGGCGCAGGCAAGCGGTAGCATGGATACAGAACGAGCGCTCAATAGCAGAATCGAGTCGATTGCCGATGCGCTTCAGGAGCCAGAGCCAGACAAACAGCTGTACTTCGAAATGGGCACTCTCTACTGGGCTAAGAGAGATCACGCCCGCCATGCCCACGGCCGCAATGAACTGGCAAGGAAAGCCAGCCGATATTTTTCCAAGTATGCTTCATTTGACGAGCTGGGTGCGCGCAAAGCCATTGCCCTGTTCTGCATCGACCGCATCAGGCAGTCACAAGAAATAGGCATTAGCCCCAGCGACGACTTTATCGCCTGCTCCACCATGGTCTCACGGTATATCTCGCGTGATGGCAGAATGAGGCAGGACGACAACATGGACATCATCATTCGGGAGGCTATGGCCAATGAGGTGCTGTATGACATCAGTTACCGGTTTATAGGCTGGGAGTATGATGAGCTACGCAGGCTCGGCAATGCACTGAAAGGCTCCACACTGGTATCTGTCACAGAGCCACTGTTCAATGAAGCACTAATCACCAATCTCGAATCCCGGCTTGGGCTCAACTATATCCACAAGACCCAACCCACAGAGGCAGGCACTTTTCGAGAGAGTTTTGTAGTGGCAGACAGCCTGGCGATGAGCAATTTGTCGCCGGCAAACCAGAAAAAACTGGAGGGCGTCTTCCAGCGGGCATTTACACATGCCGGCCTGGATGCAGGGCTGGGGCGCGAACTCATCGTAGCTGCCTGGCAGTCTCTGGGTGAGGCTAAGGCCGCCGTCATTGTCTACCACATCAGCACACAACGATTGCCCCTGGCGCTAAGCGATACGGCTTATAACAGCGAAACCGCTGTGCAATATTTCGACAAGGTGAGTTACAGCGATAAGGTGCTAGCGCTTAGCTTCGCAGACCACTTCATGGTGCCCCCGGACCTCAGAAAGCGGAGCTACAGCCGTGGCCTGAGCATTGATAAGGGTGTCGTCATGGATGATTGCGAGCACACCGCAGCCATACCTCTGCGCTACGAGCTAAATCTCTGCACTAGCCGCTGACACTGGCGATGAGTCGGGTCAGTAACACCACCAGCGCCAGCGTCACGACCGCCACCACAAATAGGGACCACTGCAGCTCCTGAAGGGGCTGCATGATTTCGGCGTAATCTACTTTAACCACCATGCCGAGGTCGCCATAGGCTAAGGGCAGCCAGGACACCACGATAGGCACACCGCGATAGTCGAAAGACTTCCCTACACCAGCCTCCCCTTTTAGCGCCCTCGATATGGGCAGAAGACCCGATGGATCATTAAAAAACTCGGGATCGAAAGCAGCCTCGGGAGCATGCCGCAAAGGCGTCACAGCCATCGGCTTTCCGTTCACCTGTGTCGCCAGTACCACCTCGCCAGTACTGCCCAGCTGAGCAAAATCAGCCGTTGCCATGGCCAGGCGATCAACAGAAAGCTCGATAGCAACTACCCCGATCTGCTCTCCTTCCGGAGTGTAAATACCGCTCGCCACGAAGGCCGCAGGCCTGTCTGAAGGCGCGTAATAAGAGAGCTTGCTGGTCTCGATTTGCCCGTAGCTGTTGATAGCCGCATAGACCTGACCAAGTCCTGTATCCTTTAAAGGACCGTCAATTACATTCTCACCAAAGTCAGATTGCCGCTTAAAGGAATATACAACCCGTCCTTCTGGGGTAATTAGAAAGAAGTCGTAGAAGTCACCTTCCAGCATGGCCGCACGGGCAGTCGTCACCATCGGATGTCGCCCCTTGCCACGAGGATGATTATCAAGCGTGCCATCCGCCTCCCGCTGAATATAATCACTGGATATGTTCACCCAGGCGTAGTTGCGTGCCAGCTGACGCACGGCCTGACGCGTATCCTCAAGATAGTCCTCTATCACATATCGTCGCTGTTCGGCGATTGCCTGCACGCGCAGCAAGGTCGACTTGGTCACCACGCGCTCAAAAATCATATAGCTGGATAGCCCCAGCACCACCATCGCAATAATCAGCACCAGGCTGAACATCATAATCAGCACACGCGGCGAAACCGCCTGTACAGAAATCTTGTCTTCAAAAACCACCTAGCTGTCTCCCCGTTCAGCTGGCATCCAGTTCTCTCTGAACTCGCTGACCGTTTTATTAACGGTATTTTCCAGATCAGGGAAGAAATACTGGTCTTTTAGCTCAAAAGCGCCAACGCTGACTCCTTCTTTATCGAGGCGATCGAAATACACCTGAACGGCCAATACGGGGCCAATGAGTTTGCGGGCTAGTACGAAACCAGCAAGAAATAGGATCGCAAAAGCCACGCAACAAACACCCAGGAAAATAAGCATTAAGCGATCACGCTGGTCCTGGATGTACTCAAAATAGGGATGCGAACGCGATAAGCCCAAATCAATACCCAGCTCATCCAGAGAATCGAAAAACAACAAGTTGCTGGCATAGACCGCAGCAAACGCGGCACCGATAAACAAGCTGACATAGAGCATAAAGCGCCACTGAAAATTCCAGGCCATAGCGCTTGCTGCTTTTGTTAATTCCTCATCAGAATTGCTCATCAACTACCTCCATTTATTGTTATTAACCCTGGCAGCCATTTCTCACGTAATTCATCAGCTCCATGGTTTCGCGAGTAAATCTCGGGCCCCACATCACATCGTCTTCGTCCTCCAGGAAATAAGATGAAAGACTGTAAACAGTTGAAGTACCGACCCAGGGAGTGCCGCTGCTACCGCGCCCCAGAGGGTTATCTTTGGAACTGACGCGCCCGTTGGGCGAGTAAAACGCTGGAGAAGTCAGATTCAGCATCACCCGGCCATTGAAGTACTTGTTTGCATACCCCACCAGCAGTACCTCTTCGGGTGCGAGACCATTGGACACACCCAATGCGCCTTCACTGCTGTCGCGAATGGTTTTTAAAAAGGCAAAGTCGTAATCCAGGGCGTCATCACCTTCAAGTTCGCCCCACTGCCAGGGCACACCGACACAGGCAATGCCGTAGGCTTCCTGATGATTGGTGCCGTAGGCGCGCACAAACAGAAAATCGTCGTTCCACTCCCCGCTCAGCGACAAAATACAGTGAGCCGCTGTGACGATAATGTCCGATCCTCCCGCGAAGCCCGCTGAGCAGGTAGACACAGGGCCCGACTTCTTGGTGAAAAACAGTTTGCCGATGGCTGCATGAGGCAGCTGATTCAAATCGGCAGGATCGGGAACTGTGATATTCGGTGTAAATGCGTATTCGTCAGGAATCACATCGTCTTCACCACGCTGAATACGGTGAAGAATCGGTGTCATGTCCTCGCTACGAACCAGGTTGGGATGGTGTTGCATCCAGCGCATACCAGTGCGCACCTGGTTTTTCTTGGAGTACTTGATGCTCAGGAATTCTGAACTGACCACTTGGGTGGGTAAGCCCAGCGCCATAATCACGAAAATAGTGCTGAATAAACGCAATGTTCCATCCTGGAATAACAGCTCGATATTACAAAGTAGACCGGGTTCTTATACTTGTCATCTCTAAAAAGCTTTGCTTTCTATTGGGATATACCAGAGCATATACCACCCCATGGAATCGCGGCAGTACTGAGTTTTTTAGAGTGCTTTACGGCATGATCTAAGCGCACGTACGGAATCATCCAAATAATGAAGAAGTGGCTGGCCAAACTGTTCCTGAGCCTGACAGGCTGGAAGACACAGGGCCCCAAACCTGACATCAAAAGCGCGGTAGTCATCGCTGCCACACACACCTCAAACTGGGACTTCCCCTATATGCTGGCATTTGCGGCCATGTATGACGTGGATATTCACTGGATGGGCAAGCACAGCCTGTTCCGACCGCCTATGGGATGGATCATGCGCGCCATGGGCGGCATGCCGATCGTCCGGCATCGCAGCGGCAATGTGGTTGCAGGCATGGTTGAGGCCTTCGGTGAAAACGAAGAGCTGATGCTGGTGGTGCCAGTGGAAGGCACCCGCGCAGAGGCCAGTCACTGGAAGTCAGGTTTCTACCATATTGCTCACCAGGCCGGCGTTCCTATCCTGCCATCTAAACTGGATTGGAAAACCAAGACCGGTGGCTTTGGCCCGCCACTGGAAGCCAGCGGCGAGGTTGAAACAGACATGAATGTCCTGCGTGCCTTTTACGGTGAAGCGGAAGGCCGTTTTCCTGAACTTCAGGGACCTATTCGCCTGCAGGACGAATCAAAATTATAGAGCCGACGCCTGATAGCTCACTTCTGTCAATTCCTCAGCGATCACTTCCTGCAAGTAGCGCTGGGCCGCTTCGCGATTCCCTGCATCGGCGGCAAAAATACTTTGAAAGAAACTGCTCACCACCACGCTGGTGACCATGTGCTGACGCAAAATGTTCATCGCTGGCGGCAATGGGTCCATCAGGCACAACTCATTTTCTGCATCGTGGTTGATGCCCTGCTCCACCGTGCCCAGTTCTTCATACCACAATTCTTCCTCGGCACTGGCATTGATATTGTCAGCCACCATGGAACAACCTATGACATCAGCATTGCTGAGCCAACGCAAAGCCGCTGCAGGTCCGGCGAAGCCGGTGTGGGACGCCCCAGCCACGGTAACTAGCTGTGAGCCAGGAACAACAGCGGGAACTGGCGCGGCATTGCTCGGGTAAGGCACGAGGGCATCGATATCCCCAGCCAGCATCAGGAAAGGCACCTGCCGATGACTGAAAAATACCTCATTGGCAAAAGAGGTGGGGCCAGCAATAGACAACGCTGCACCAATGCGACCGTCGCCCATGTCGGGGTGAAAGCTGACCAGCGTGCTGGTCATGCCACCGAGTGAGATACCGGTGACCCCAATGCGGCTTTCATCCACCAGTCCCTCCAATTCGTGACCGGACTCGGATGAGTTGGCGATCAGCGTATCAATCAAAAAGCTGACATCGCCGGGCTGATTCACAACATCTTTCACATAGGGCTGATCAGGCGCCCCCATATTTGTCAGCGGGTAATTGACCGACACCACGACATACCCCAGACTCGCCAACTGCTCCGCAAGATAGGCCCCGCCCTCTTTGGTGCTGGTAAAACCGTGGCTGTAGACCACCAGTGGAAACGGCGCCTGATCAGTCACAGCGGGGTACCACACTGTTCCCTTCATCGTGCGCTTATCATCACCCGCGTAACTGCCGTGCGCCTGAGTCGGGCGCGAGCTGTCCACAAAAGTGTGGTTAAAACTCTTCACGCCAAGTGGACCAGGTTGCAGACGAGCGGCGCTTTCACTACCGTCAGGAAAGGGCTCAGGCTGCTTACCCAAACTCAGCACGATACCCGCCACCACCAGGATGGCAACAACCACAGCCAGTATTTTTAGAATTTTACTCATAGTCTTCCGGCGCCAGACGCCGCATCTCCGCTTCTATCCACTGCTCAATCTCACGCATAAATTCATCGGGCTCACGACCAGCCGATGGTATTGGCTTTCCGATGGAAACATCCACGGTACCGGGCAACAAACGGAACCCCCCCCGCGGCCAGCATTTACCAGACGTTACCGCTATGGGCACAACCGATGCGCCGGTTGTAACGGCCAGACGGGTTGCACCTGCCTTGTAACTTCCTTTTTTGCCTCGCTCGGTCCGGGTCCCCTCGGGAAACATAATCACCCAGACACCCTTGTCCATGAGTTCTTTGCCCTGCTCCGCTACTTTGGCCCATGCTTCAGACCGTTTGCTGCGATCTATGTGAATCATATCCAGGCGACCAATACCCCAACCAAAAAACGGGATACTTAATAGCTCTTTCTTAAAAACGTAAGCAAGGGGATGCGGCATAATCACAGGAAATGCGAACGTCTCCCACGTCGACTGGTGCTTCGCAGCGAGAATTACCGGCTCATTGTTATCTGCGTCTGGCACATGCTCAAGGCCCTGTACGCGGTACTTCACACCACCAATGATGCGAGCCGCAAAAATAATCTGCTGGAGCCAGCCCAGAGCGATGGTATACAAAGGTCGACCGCTTACAAAGATCGACAACAGCACTAAGACAATCGCATAGGGAACAACCGTGATAACAAGCCACAGCAAAAAAAGGCCGGAGCGAATCCAACTCACGCGGCTTGCTCCTGATCGCTGTCAGCGCGATGCTGGGACAGGAACGACTCTATTTCAGCCATCGCCGCTTTACCTTCGGGCAACATCTCGTGAAACATATGCCAAACATGCATGACGTGGTTCCAGGTCTGTATTTCGACCGGCGAACCACTGGCTCGGGCCTTGTTGGCGTAGCGAATGGCATCATCCCGCAACATCTCAACCTCACTGGCGTGGACCAGCGTGGGTGGCAGACCACTGAGGTCATCGGCAACCGGCGACACCTCGGGGTTGGAAGGGCTGGTGCGCACCATGACGAGGCTAATCCAGCAGAATAGCCATTGCGGCATCCAGGTCAGTTTGGAAAGGGCCGGCCCGAGCATTTTGTCGGTCGCCACGTTGGCTTTGAAACTGGGGCCACTCATGGTCAAATCCGTTGCTGGCGACAAGGCCACCACGGCATTGGGCATGCGCAGGCCCACGTTGCGGGTCCATGCGCTAACCAACAGGGCCAGATTGCCGCCCGCTGAGTCACCCGAGACAAATACTGTCGCCGGTTCTGATTTACCTTCCGGGCTGTTTTGCAGAATCCATCGATAGGCAAAACGACAGTCATCAATGGTATCCCGACGTTTGAACTCCGGAGACATGCGGTAGTCCAGGGAAAAGACCGGGGCCCCCAGCATATTGGCATAGTAGGTGGTAATGGCACGGTGACTGAGTGGACTGCCCACCACGAAGGCACCACCATGGATATACAGCATACGAACGCTCATATCTGCACCGGGGGGAACTAGCCACTCGCCTTTAATGCCGTTGGCGTCAACCGGAATAATCTCGCCATCGAAAGCGACGTCCTTACCGAACTCATCCATCATGGCACGCATTTTCTGGACACCGCTACCGGTAATCATCGCGCCGCCGAGGTCACCCTCACCTTGTTGGCCCATCTGCTCGAACAGTTGCTCCGCTTCGCGCACACCCGCACTGGCAGGCGCATCGCCGCTCATGGAGGTTGGAACCGGGCTGTCATAGGGGCTGAGGTCTTCACCCTTCAGGCAAAAAAAGCTAATTGCCCAGATCAGCAGGACCAGGGTGACAAGAAAAGTCATGGAAAACTCCGAATAAAGCCGAAATCGCAGACAGGGTATACCCCAGAATCCAGCTGTGATGCAATGACAGCCGCGGCCACATAATAAACCGGAGATCACAATGCCCTGGACTTACGAAAAAGGACTGCACGAGATAGGTAATGGCGCCTATGCCTGGCTCGCCCCCGATGGCTCCTGGGGTTGGAGTAACGCGGGCCTTATTACGGACGGCGAGCAATCGCTGCTGGTCGACACGCTGTTCGACCTTAAGCTGACCCGCGAAATGCTCAACGCCATGCGTGACGCCGCACCATTGGCAACCGTCCAGTTCGATACCCTGGTGAATACCCATGCCAACGGCGATCACTGCCATGGCAATGAACTGGTCAGCAGCGCAGAAATCATTGCTTCTGCAGCCTCAGCTGCAGAGATGGAAGAGCTCGCACCCGAAGCCATGGCGATGTTCGTCGAAGCAGCAAAAGATATGGGCCCTACCGGAGAGTACTTTATGCACTGCTTCGGCCAGTTTGAGTTCAAGGGTATCAAGCACACACCACCCACCTGCACTTTTGAAGGTGAGCATCAGGTACAGGTGGGCGATAAGACCGTTGAACTCATCGAAGTAGGCCCCGCCCATACCCGCGGTGACGTGCTGGCCTACTCGCCTTCAGATCGCACCGTCTTTACTGGCGATATACTTTTTATTGAGGGCACGCCAATCATGTGGGCAGGCCCGGTGGCCAACTGGATTAAAGCCTGCGAACTTATCGAGGGTATGGATGTGGACGTGATTGTCCCCGGGCACGGCCCCATTACCGACAAGGCGGGTGTGGCTAGAGTTCGCGAATACCTGCAATACATTGAAGCGGAAGCGCGTCAGCGCTACGACGCGGGCATGAGCGCTATGGAGGCAACGCGAGATATCGAGCTGAAGGAGTATGGCGCCTGGAGCGATGCCGAGCGTATCGCGGTGAATGTTGACAGCCTGTATCGTGAATTCAGTAACAGCCAGGAACAGACGGACATCCTCACTATCTTCGGCATGATGGCCGAGATGGCCGGCTTTAAGTAGTGGCTATACGGTGGTCAGAGTGCTTTGAAAATCAAAGTACTCTGATCCCATTGAATTTGCGGTTACTGGAAAGACATACCGCCGTCGACTTTCAGCACTGAACCGTTGGTATAGCTAGAGGCATCACTGGCCAGGTACAGAGCAATACCAATGATTTCCTCCGGCTCCCCGGCACGGCCCAGCGGCACGATGGCTTTAATGCCCTCTTTGACGGCATCACCCCAGGCATCGGAAATATCGGTCAGGAACGGGCCGGGCACAATGACATTGCAGCGTACTTTAGGCGCATAGGTGCGGGCTAACGCCTGAGTCATATTATTCAACCCCGCCTTCGCAGCCGCATAAGGCACTTCTGCGGGTGACGGGCTGAGCGAAGCATTACTGCTGACATTAATGATCGAGCCACCATCGCCAGCCGCCATGCGCTCCCCAACCAGCGCTGCCAACCTGAACGGGCCAGCCAGATTCACACCGATCACCTTGTCCCAGAGTTCGCGAGTCACTTCCGATAGAGAACCGTACAACGGCGACATGCCGGCATTGTTCACCAGCACATCGATACGCCCGAACTCTGCATACGCCGCTTCAACAAGTGCATCACAGGCATCCCAGTCGCCCACGTGACAAGCGACAGGCAGACAGTGCGCGCCGGTCTCCTCCCGGATGATTGCCGCCGCCTCATCACAACCAGCCTGCTTGCGAGAACTGATGACCAGATCCGCCCCCGCCTGTGCGAAGGCCCTACACATGTTCAGGCCCAATCCACGGCTGCCCCCGGTGAACACAACCACTTTTCCGGTCATGTCGAAATACGAGGCTATTTTTTTGTCGTCCATGTTATCTCTCTGTTATTAAACTTTGTCAGGTTCACGCGTTGCGGATGGTCACGCCACCATCTACAACCAGGGCGGCACCGGTGATAAAACTCGCAGCCGGCAGCACCAGGCTCAGGGTCGCGTGGGCAATTTCTTCCGGATCAGCATAGCGACGCAAAGCCGTTCTTCGATTGGCAAAGGTTTGCTTATCCTGCTCCGGAATGCCATCGGTAATGCCTGTTCTTACAGGGCCAGGACACACGCAATTCACCGTAATGCCCTCTTTTCCCAAATCTACCGCCATGGCGCGGGTCAAACCCATAGAGCCATGTTTGGCGACCACATAAGCGCTGTTGAAGCGCGTGGCACCGTGCGCTTCGGTCGACGCCACATTCACCACTCTCGGATGCGCAGATTCTCTGAGCCACGGCAATGCGGCCCGTATCGCCCAGGCCTGTGCTGTAGTCATCACGTCCAATGATGCGTCCCAGGATTCACTGTAATTGTCGCCATCGATCTCAGCAGGCAGCGCAAAGCCGGCGTTGTTAACGAGGATGTCCAGGCCTCCGAAATGCGTTGCGGCCTGGCGCACGGCTGCCTCCACTGCATCGCGATCACGCAGGTCTACAGCGATAGGAAGCACCTTGCCTCCGGCGTCGCGAATCTCGTTGGCCACAGTTTCCAGTGCTGCCCCATTGATATCTATAATCGCGAGGGCGGCACCTTCATCAGCAAACAAATGCGCGGTGGCGCGGCCCATACCACTGGCGGCACCGGTGACAAAGGCAACACTGCCTTCTATGGAGCGGGATAGTTTGGTCAGGCGGGCCATCTTATCCTGCATTGGCGACAACGCCGCCATCCATGGCAATCGTATGACCAGAGATATAGTTGCTGGCCCTGGAACACAGGTAGATAACCGTTCCAGCCGCATCCTCGGCACTGCCCACGGTTCTGGTTGGAGTGCCCGTAGCAATGTCCTGCTCAAAATCTGCCATGTGCTTTGTCATCTTGCTCGGGAAGTACCCTGGCGCAATCCCGTTGACGTTTATGCCTTCTGGTGCAAGATCAGCGGCCAGGTGGCGAGTTAGCTGGATGACCGCAGATTTACTGGCAGAGTAGGAATAGTTGTTCATATGCGGATGAGTAATACCATTGATAGAAGCAATGTTAACAACCCGGGACGGACTACCCACTTCACCTGCCTCGCGCAGTGCTGGCAGCAGTTTCTGGGTCAGAAAGAACACGGATTTAACATTCAGATCCATGACCTTGTCCCACCCACTTTCAGGAAACTCATCAATATCTGCACCCCAGGTAGCACCGGCATTGTTGATCAGGATATCCAGCTTTGACTCACGGGACAGTATCTCTGCAGCGAACGCCTCGACACCCTCAAGCGTACCAAGGTTTGACTGCAGGGCGATGCAGGACTCACCGAGTTCAGCAGCAGTTGCTTCAAGCTGTTCCTGCTTGCGGGCGGTGATATAAACACGGGCGCCGTTTTCTACGAGGCCCTTGGCAATCATGGCACCGATACCGGTAGAGCCGCCAGTAACAACCGCCACTTTGCCGGCGACAGAAAATAAGTCCTTCATACTAAACCTCGAGTCAAAAAATAAGTTTATGCCAGATCAGCAGGCACTGTAATTTCCATAGACAGCAATTGCTGCGCCAGGGACTTGCCCTGGGCATCGGTGCGCACTGATCCTGCCCCTCCGCCGCCAAGTGCCTCCGTCATAAAGAAATTAAACGCGCCCATACCTGGCATTTCAAAGCGTTCCACCTCGCCTTTTACAAGATGGGCAAAATAATCCTCCACCGCCTGCGCCGTCAGCTGCGAGTGCAGGTAGGGTAAATATTCAGGCTTGCGTGCAATCACTCCGATGTTGGCGTTATTGCCTTTGTCACCGGAACGAGCAAAGGCCAGCTCCTCCAGGCTCACCGCACGGGTGTCACCACTGAGATCCTCAGCTTCCGGATCTATTCGGTATTTGCTGACGGCCTCGGATTCCGCCTCAGTCAAATAGGGCTTCTCAACCACAATTTGATCACCCACCTGCACTTTGACGGTGACATAGCTTTTATCCAGCAGCGATGAATGCACCCGCATCAAGCCGCCAGGGCGTGCACGCCCACCGCCGAGGCCATAAAAACCCGGCACGCCCGACGTCCCCAGGTAGACCAATTCATTGGCGGCAAACTGCAGGGCATCAGGATTGTCATGATGCAAGCCGAACTTGGCCACTACTTCGCGCGTTGCCCTGGCACCCTCTCGGGCATGAGGGCCAAAGGTGTGCTCAGCACCCAGATACTCAAGGTCAACTTCACGGAAGTCTGCTGCGCCCACAGCTTCGAAATGTGCCCGGCAGCGACGAATCCAGGCCTCCAGAGCTGTTTGAGCCTTGTCCAGCGCCCGCAGCCCCCCAATCATCACGCAACCCTTGATCTGGAAGCCATCTCGCCAGGTGGTGCAGACTTTATAGCGATTGCCCGGAGCGCGCCCCCTGGCGCCGCTGACGCGAACCTGGTCCTTGCCCACTTCATCGACATTCACCTGGCCAAAATCGCAAGCGACGTCAGGCAACAGATAATTACCGGGGTCGCCAATCTCATAGAGAATCTGTTCACTGACGCTGCCCACTGTGGCAAGCCCGCTGGTACCCTCTGGAATGCCAACAATAAAGCTACCATCGGCACTCACCTCGGCCACCGGATAGCTCACATTGGCATAGTCAGGCACCGTATCCCAATCGGTATAGTTTCCACCGGTACACTGGGCACCACACTCAATCACGTGTCCGCACAAAGAACCCTGTGCCAACTGGTCATAGTCATCTTCAGCCCAGTTAAACTCGTGAATCAACGGACCCAGCATCACCGCACTGTCGACTACGCGCCCGGTAACCACAACGTCGGCCCCGGCTGAGAGCGCGTCGGCGATAGGCCGTGCGCCAAGATAGGCGTTCATACTGGCGGGTTTCTCCGGTATCGACTCGCCGCTCTGGAACTCATCCATAGCAGCAAACGGCAAATCATCGCGTCCCAGCAGATTGTCACCAAACACGCCACCAATCTTTAGTTTCAGACCCAGCTCAGCGCAAAGCTTTTCCAGACCGGCGATACAGCCTGGTACGTTGACGCCACCGGCGTTGGCCACCACCTTGATACCTTTGGCAGCGCAATCTGCAAGCACATCGCGCATCGCCACTGTCACGAAATCAATAGCAAAACCCATGTCGGGGTTTTTTGAATGCTGTTTAGCCAGAATGGCCATGGTAATTTCGGCAAGGTAATCGAATACCAGGTAATCAATATCACCCTTGTCGACCAGCTGCCGTGCGGACAGCTGACTATCGCCATAAAAACCAGCGGCGCAACCAATGCGAACAGTTTTACTCATCTGACACCACCACCAACACTTGCTTGGATTTCACCTGGTCACCCACGCTCACATTCACTGCGCTAACGATCCCTGCAATACCTGCTTTTAATGGATGCTCCATCTTCATCGCCTCCAGCACCGCAAGGGTCTGCCCTGCTTCAACCGTCTGCCCCTCAGCAACGCTGACATCGACAATGGCGCCATCCATCGGTGCTTTGATCTCTCCGCTGCCAGCGCCCGCCGCAGCGGCAGCCGGAGCCTGGGTAACATTGTCAAAACAGTAATGCCCGCGGCCTGCATCCAGCCACAAACGATCATTCTCACAACAGACAGACACGCGCTGGCGAACGTTGTCGACAATCACCTCTGCTGACTGGCTATCGCGGCTCAACAAGCCAATACGCAGTTGCTGCTCACCGTCGCTAAACAGAAATCCATCGCCATCTTCGACCAGTTGCACCTTCGACAATCGATCTTCACAGCTGAGCTTGAAGTGATAGCTCGCCGCCGACGTGGCGCGCCAGGTTTGTTCCTGAGAACTGGACTCGACGTAAAAAATGAGCGCGGCCAGGGCCTGATCAGCGAAAGATGGCGCTTGATCGCGCATACTTTCATCGTCGCCGAATGACTCCTCCAGAAACGCCGTTGTGGCCTCGCCGGCCAGAAAGCCGGGGTGGCGAACAATACGCTCGAGAAACAGGCGATTATTGTTTAAGCCCAGCAGGTGTGTGTCTTGCAACGCGCTGGCCAGTTTGCGACAGGCCTCATCGCGATCACTGCCATAAGCGATCAATTTCGCGATCATTGGGTCGTAAAATGCTGTGACTTCCTGGCCCTGGGCTATGCCGTGATCCGCTCGGATACCGTCGCGTTCGGGGTAAAACCACGCCCGCACCACACCAGTCTGGGGCAGAAACTGTCGGCGTGGGTCCTCTGCGTAGAGACGAACCTCAACCGCGTGCCCCTGCAGCGTAATTTGATCCTGAGAAAGCGGCAATGGCTGGCCTGAAGCCACCGCAATCTGCCAGGCCACGAGATCCTGCCCGGTAATCATTTCGGTCACCGGATGCTCAACCTGCAGGCGCGTGTTCATCTCCAGAAAGTAAAAGTTGCCATCTTTGTCCGCCAGGAATTCGACCGTACCGGCGCCACGATAATCGCAGGCTCGCGCGGCATTTACGGCAGCCTCCCCCATGCGTTGCCGCAAGGCCTCATCAACAAAAGGCGAAGGTGCCTCCTCGACCACTTTCTGATGACGACGTTGAATCGAACAATCACGCTCTCCAAGGTACACGACATTTCCGTGATCATCGGCAAACACCTGTATCTCGATATGGCGGGGTTCCAGTACCGCGCGCTCCAGGATCAGTTCATCACTGCCAAAAGCGTTAAGCGCCTCGGAACGAGCGGTTTTCAGCATTTCGGGTAGTTCTTCGGCGCTATTGACCAGACGCATGCCGCGCCCACCACCGCCAGCGGAAGCCTTCACCATCAGGGGAAAACCGATCTCCTGAGCCTTCCCAATCAGCGTGTCATCGTCCTGTGCTTCGCCCTGATAGCCAGGAATACAGGGCACGCCTGCCTCCAGCATGGCAATCTTGGACAGGCGCTTAGAGCCCATCAACTCAATGGCACCCGCGGGTGGACCAATAAAGGTGATCCCTGCTTCAGCACAGCTGTGCGAAAACTCACTGTTTTCAGACAGGAAGCCATAACCGGGGTGTATTGCGTCCGCGCCGGTCGCCTTTGCCGCCGCCAGCACGTTCTCGGCGAGCAAATAGGACTCGCCTACCGGCGCTGCACCGATACACACCGACTCATCCGCGCTGAGCACGTGCAGGGCATCGCGATCTGCCTCGCTATAGACGGCGACAGTGCGATAGCCAAGATCTCGCGCAGTGCGCATCACCCGACAGGCGATCTCGCCCCGATTGGCGACGAGAATTTTTTCTATCCGGGACATCGGCTTTCTCCAACTTAGTCCAGTAATAATCCGGCCAGGCGCTTACGATGGTGATAGGCATCGCCGAAGTTTTGCTGCACCCACTGAGCTCGACGCATATACAGCATGGCATCGCATTCATAGGTAAAACCCATACCACCGTGAAACTGAATCGCCCGGTCTCCGGCAAAGCAGAGAGCGTCGGTTGCCTGGGCTTTGGCCATGCGACAGGCAATTTCGGCGTCTTGTGACAGAGCCTCCTCACCCACCAGGCTAGCGGCGTGATAGCAGTGTGAACGCGCGTCATCCATGCCGATCATCATCTCAACGGTTGGATGCTTAAGCCCCTGGTAGGAGCCAATCAACTTGCCGAATTGCTTGCGGGTATTGAGATAGTCCACCACGGCATCCAGACAGGCTGCGGCACTTCCCGCTGCCTCGGCGGCCACCAGTAAGGCGCCCAGCAAGCGCAGATCGCGCAGGCTGCTGGCAACCTCGGCGCCATACATCACCTGATCAGGCGAAACCACGACACCGGAGAAGTTCACTTTCGCTGCTCGCTGGGTTTCGTCAATCAACAGATGCTGGGTGATAGCGCCCTCGGCGAGATCAGCCGCAGGCACCAGGGCGTAGCAAAGATGCTCCTCTCGACGGGCCAGAACCACAAATACTGCGGCGTCACTGGCATGGGTAACAAACCACTTCTCGCCCTGAATCTCAAAGCCTGAATCATGTTGCTGAAGCTGACAATGTACGTCTGTCTCACCCCAATCTTCGTCTTCCAGCAGCGCCAGACTGGCGATCGTCCCCGCAGCCAACTGCGGCAGCCACTTTTCTTTTTGGCCACTGTCTCCGGCTCTCAGAATTGCCTGGGCAGCGAGGGTTGTGCCGATGAGGGGCGTCGACAGCATGGCCCTGCCTGTCGCCTCTACCACCGGAACGACCGAGCCGACACCCAATTCAGAGCCGCCAAATTCTTCGGGTATTGCGATACCCAGCCAACCCAGCTCAGCCATTTCTTGCCACACAGCCGGATCGTAGCCGCGCTCGTCTTCAAGCAGACCCCGAACCGCGCTGACAGGCGATTTGTCGGCACAAAAAGCACGTGCGCTTTCCAGCAACATTGCCTGCTCGTCACTGAAACTCATTGCCGTATTCGTTTTTCTCATGTCATTTAATCCTTAGGCAGACCCAGTACGCGCTCACCGACGATATTGGCCTGCACCTGGCTAGTACCGCCGCCGATCGTGGCCGAGAAGTTGTTGAAATATGCGCGCTGCCAGAAACCGGATGCCGGTACATCTTCATCGCCAACATAGAGACTGCCGTGAGCACCCTGCAGCTGCACGGCGTACTGGCGCATTCTGCGCTGGAACTCTGAAGATCGGAGCTTGCCAGAAAGGGCCAGTGAGAATGGATAATCAGTATTCAGGGCGGGATGCGCCATGCGTCGGTCGCCAAGGGACAGTGCCTGCTCTTCCATCAGCAACTGCACCATGCGGTCCCTGACTATCGGGTCCTGCAATACCGGCTGACCGTCACGCTTGAGGTCTTTAACTGCTTCAATCAGGTCCTCAACCACAGTGCGAACCACCATCAAACCGCCGGCGGATCCCGCTTCGGCACCTCGTTCGTACTGCAGGGTTTGCATGGCAATGCGCCAACCCTGCCCTTCTTCACCCATCAGGCATTCAGCGGGGATACGAGCATCAGTGAAAAAGGTTTCACAAAAGCCATATTCACCCGTCATCTTCTTGATGGGCCGTGGCTCGATGCCATCGGTGTGCATGGGGGCAAGAAAAAACGACAAGCCGTCGTATTTACGGGCACCCTCAGTGCTGGTTCGAGCCAACAAAATCATGTACTTGGCGTAGTTGCCGAGCGTAGTCCAGATTTTGGTGCCATTGATCACGTATTCATCGCCATCCCGCACGGCACGACACTGCGCGTTACCCAGGTCGGAACCGTGGTCTGGCTCAGAGAAACCCTGGCACCAGACATCTTCTGCCGACAAAATACCCTTGAGGTATTTCTTCTTTTCTTCGTCAGTGCCTATGTCATTGATCAAGGGGCCCGCCCAACCTGTGCCGATCACGTTGAACACGATGGGTACTGCTTCGCGCTTCATCTCCTGGTCAGCAATGCGCTGGAACACGGGATCGAGACCACCACCACCGTATTCCTTGGGCCAGTGCGCACCCAGGTAGCCAGCGTTCCAGAGCTTGTGCTGCCACTCCCTCAGAAACTCAAACTGTTGATCGCTGCCCACTTCCATAAAGGTCTGGGGTAAGAGGAAACCCGGATCTTTGGGGTTGTTTTCTTTCATCCAGGCGGCACACTGTGCCCGGAACTCGTCCATTTCTGACTGCGTTACATTGCTCACGCAAACACTCCTTTCACTTATTGATTTGCCGCCCAGGCGGGCAGGCGTTTTTCGACAAATGCGGTGGTTCCTTCGATACCCTCGGGGCCACTGATAGCGACTGAGAAATCGTCTGAAGCGCGGTCCAGCAGCTGTTCCAGTTCGCAACTGCCGACATCAAGCATCAGCTGCTTGGTGACTGCCGTGGCGCCAGGCGCACAGCGACGCAGTTTCTTCAGCACTTCGTCCAGTTGTGTCTGCATCTCGGCTTCGCCGTCGGTGTGGTAGTGCACCAGCCCCAATCGCAGGGCCTCGTCGCCGCCAAAACGCTCGCCCAGTAAGGCCAGCCTTCGCGCCTGCGTAAGGCCAATACGCAGCACGACAAAAGGTGCTATCTGCGCTGGAATAATGCCAAGGCCGGTCTCTGGCATACCAAATTTTGCGTTGGTATCAGCGATCGCCACATCAGAGATGCAGCACAGGCCAAAACCTCCTCCCAGAACCGCACCCTCGAGTAAGGTAATAACAACCTGAGGGGCCCGGTTGACCTGGGTACACATACGGCCGAACACACGGTTGAATTCCCAGGCCAGTTTCTGGGGGTCCGCTACCTCTGCATCGTTGCCAGACTGCATGCCGGAAATATCGCCACCAGCGCAAAAATGACCACCAGCACCGCGCAGAATGACCGCGCGAATATCGCGGCGATCTTCAATCGCGGTGAAGGTATCCATAATGCCCTGCACCACGGCACCGTTCATGGCATTGCGCTTTTCAGGGCGGTTGATGGTGATGGTGAGAACACCCTCAGACTCTTCGATCAACAGTTCTTCTACGCCGGGATAGGCCATCAGAACCTCGCGATACCAAAGCTGTTTTCGTTCACTGCACGCTGGTCTGCCTCGGTACAAACACTCAGCACGAAAGCCAGTATCTCGCGGGTATCGCGCGGATCGATCATGCCGTCATCCCAGACCCTGGCCGTATTGGCGTAGGCATGGGAGCGCTCTTCCATGGCCTGCACCACTGCGCGCTCGGTTTCATCCAGTTTGGCTTCATCCACTTCGCCGGCAGCTTTCATCTGGGCTTCCCAGACCTGCCTCATGACCTGGCCAGCCTGGGCCGGACCCATCACAGAGACAACGCTGCGGGGCCAGGCGAACATGAATCGAGGATCCATACCGCGGCCACACATGGCGTAGTTGCCTGCACCGTATGAGCCACCGACAACAATGCTGATCTTGGGAACCTTGCTGTTAGTGACTGCCTGGATCAGCTTGGAGCCATGCTTGATGATGCCGGCCTGCTCGGACTCGGTGCCCACAATAAATCCGGTGGTGTTGTGCAGGAACAACAATGGCGTGCCACTCTGTTCACACAGCTGGATGAATTGACCCGCTTTGGCGGCACCGCGAGCGGTAATCGGACCATTATTGCCGATGACACCGCAGGGCTGCCCCTTGACCTGGATGTGAGTACAAATGGTGCCGGTATCGTAATTCGCTTTGAAATCGAGCAAGTCGGAGCCGTCTGCCAGGCGGGCGACGATCTCCCGACAGTCGTAAGGAATTTTTGGGTCAGTGGGAATAATGCCCAGCAGCTCTTCCTTGTCGTAGATCGGGTCGGACCCAGCCAGCTCTCGCGAGCCAGACGCCTCGGCAGGAGCGTTCCAGCCCAGCTTGCGAACAATCTCACGACAAATACGAATACCGTCTGCATCATCCTCTGCAAGGTAATCGGCAGTACCCGCAATTTCCGCGTGCATTTCAGCGCCGCCAATCTCCTCGTCCGTGGCAATTTCCCCGGTCGCTGCTTTCAGAAGTGGCGGACCCGCCAGGTACATTGTCGACTGACGTCTGATCATCACAATGTAGTCTGACAAGCCTGGCTGGTATGCCCCGCCTGCTGTCGCGCTGCCATGCACGACGGTAATCTGAGGTACACCAGCGGCCGAAAGCCGGCACTGGTTAGCAAACATGCGCCCAGAGGTACCAAAGGTATCCCCAGCCGTAGTGAGGTTGCCGCCACCACTTTGCGCCAGTGCAACCAGGGGAATCTTCTCTTGCAAGGCGATGTCTTGCATACGCTGGCGTTTTGCACCGCCAAAGGTCGTCATGATGCCGCCCTTGGTGAGAAAGTCATCCACCATCACCGTACAGCGCGTACCCTCCACATAGCCAATACCGGCGATCACAGAGCCGCCAGCAAAGCTGCCATCTGTATCCTGATCCTGCATGTAACCGCACAGCGAGGACAATTCCAGCCAGGGGGAACCTGGATCCAGCAACAGGCTCAGACGCTCGCGCGGCGACATGTACCCTCGCTTGGCATACTTGGGTGCCTTGGCGGCGGCCCGGTCCAGCACGTTTTGCTCTATGCCACGAAATTCATCTACCGCCGCTCGCATCATCCCGCTGTTTTCAGCAAAGACCTCAGAGTTGCTATCCAACTGCGTTTTGAAAACAGCCATGTCAGGACTCCTGCGAGGCTTCTGCCTCCTCCACATCCATGGCATCGGCACGCTGAAATGCGGGCCTGTCCTCCAAACGCGCAAGATAGTCTGCGGTCTGCGGCGTGAACTCTCGGCCACACTTCTCACCCACACCGACGGCCTTTGCAAGGTACAGCGCGTAACCCACAGCAATGTCAGCCACCGTAAAACGCTTGTCTACCAGATATTCATTGTTCTGCAGGTGTTCATCGAGCATGCGTAAGCGCGCAAAAAACCACTTACCGTAATCCGCGCCGACAGGCTGTTTCTCGGGTGTCGGCTCCAGGAAGAAATAGCGCATGACCAGAGTCTGGGGAAAGGTCAGCGTAGCGTCAGAGTGAAACAGCCAGTTGAGGTAGGCACCGTACTCAGGATGATCTGCCTTCAGACCAAAGTCGTAGCGCTGGTAACGCTCTACCAGGTACTGACAGATGCCGGAGGACTCCGTCATGTGTGTATCACCATCGACAAAATAAGGCACCGTGCCGAGAATATTCACGTCGGTATAACCTTCGTGCAGAAACCGGGGCGGAAATGGCATCACCTCCACCTCGTAGTCCATGCCCATCTCTTCCAGCGCCCAAAGTGCGCGCAGTGACCGCGCACCCTTGCAATGCCACAACTTCATATCAGACTCCGTACTGACGCGAGGCCAGGTCTCGCATAATTTCTTCCGAACCACCACCGATGGCGTTGACCCGAACCTCACGATAAATCCGCTCTACCCGGCTACCGCGCATGTAACCGATACCCCCAAGAATCTGGCTCGCCTCGCGCGCACAGAACTCCATGGTTTCGCTGGCCTGCACTTTGAGCATGGCTATATCACCAGGGTTGGGATTGCCGTTCTCGATGGATTCGAAACAGATTCGTATATAAGCCTGGGTAGCATTCAATTTCTGCTTCATCTGGGCGATTTTGTGGCGAATGACCTGATGGTCAGCAAGACGCTTGCCGAAGGTCTTACGCTGCTGGGCCCACTCTACCGCCTCTTCCAGGCAAACCCGACCCAGCGCCTCCATCGATGCCGACATGCCCATGCGCTCACCGTTGAAGTTGGTCATGATAACCAGGAAACCCTTGTTCTCTTCGCCAATCAGGTTTTCTACCGGGACCCGCACATTGTCGAAATACAGGGTAGCGGTATCTGATGCCCACCAGCCCTGTTTTTTGTCCAATTGAGTGCGGCTAAAACCCTCGGCATCAGTGGGAATCAAAAGCATGGACACACCACCAGCACCCTCCCCGCCCGTGCGCACGGCTGTGGATACCCAGTTGGCACGCATGCCCCCGGTGATATAGGTTTTTGATCCGTTGACGATGTAGTGATCACCGTCGCGAACGGCAGTGGTTTGCAGGTTTGCGACATCAGAACCACCACCAGGCTCGGTGATACCCAGCGCAATATGCTTTTCTCCGGCCAGCACCGGCGGCGCCACCATCTTTTTCATAGAATCACTGCCCCAGTTAACAACCGGTGGCAGCCCAATGCCGTGCACCATCAGGCTGGCATTCACGCCGCCGGCGCCAAAGCGGGCCAGTTCTTCGCTGGTAATCCAGCTGTGCCAGGAATCAATACCCTCGCTGATACCACCATATTCTTCCGGGTAGCCCATACCCAGTAGGCCAATTTCAGCGGCCTTTGGCCAAAGTTCTATCGGAATATGCCCGTCTTCATCCCACTGATCTGCGTAAGGCGCTATCTCAGTGTCGATAAAACGACGCAGCATGGTGCGCCACTCCTCATGTTCAGGACGAATATTGGGATTGGGTAGGCGTGCAGTATCAAAATCCAGCGACATCATGCTCTCCTCTATTCGGGAGCAACAATGCTATGCCTGAATACTTGCGATAGCTTTGGACGCGGCGCCAATTACTTGGGATGCCGCGCCAAATGGGGTGTCTCAGCTAGAGAATCTTCTCGATGGGCATGATGCGGAAGAAGAAGTCTGCCATACGCTGGCCGCCGCTTCGGGCCGGCTGCTTATCTACCGTGCCCTCATAAGACGTCCACTGCAGTTCGCCCTCTTCATCCAGCGTGACATGCCAGCTGTTTTCCGGCTGGATATACAACTCGGCGAGCTCCTTCAGCTCACCGCAAAATCCTTCCGATTCAAAAACCAAGCCGTTCTCTGTATTAATGATCACAGCACGCGGATCCAGGTTCAGGGAACCCACATAGCAAGTACGACCATCGGTCACAGACAGCTTGGAATGAAATGCCACGAACTCCGCTGTTCGGGGTGCGGTATCAGCCATCTTCCGCATGTCCTTACCCGGCTGATGGTGAAACTCATACAGATGGGTGCCTGTCATCACAATGGACTCCCGATACTTTTTGTAATGCGCATTCGGCGCAGGAAGATCAAGGGCGGACAGGGACGCCGTCAGAATCGTCACCTCGATTCCAAGATCGCGGGTTTCCTGCAACTCGGCGATACCCTCATCCAGTGGAATCAAATAGGGCGTCACCAGGAAAACCTCGCGATCGTCATCCTTGTCCCACTCAGCCAGCATGTCATAAAGACGGTAATTCTCTTCACCATCTACTTCCGGGTCATCCTGCAGGAAGGTTGCGTTAGTCCCATGCATCCTGGCAGGCAAGCTGGCAAGGTACTCACTCCAATCGGCCCTCGCCATGGGGTACGACGCATACCACTCCGAACTCTCTTCCAGCAGGCGCGCCAAATCATCGCGCACCGCTGCTAACTCATCGCCAGTGGCCTCCGGGTTTAACGCCTCGGCCGCGTATACCGGGCCGGAGTTCCAATAGACGTCATACGCTTCGCTCATACTGGGCACTACCTTGCCCACCACCAGAGCGTCCAGATCGAGAAAATTGTAGTCTTCGCGCAAGCCGTAGTATTCATCGGCTACATTTCGACCACCCACCAGGCCCATCTGACCATCCGCGATCATCAGCTTGTTGTGCGTGCGGCGGTTAAATTCCTTGAAACCACCGACAAAGTTACCTGCGATACCCATTTTGCCGGAACGAAACTTGCCCGCGTTGAAAATCTTAAGCTCGATATTTTCATGGCTATCGACGGCGGCCAGCACCACGTCGGGGCCCTTCATACCACTGTCGTTGAGCAGGTAGAGATCATCAATCAGCAGCCTGACGCGGACACCGCGATCTGCTGCTTCCAGCAGATGACTCAGGATCAGGTTGCCGGAACGATCGCCGGACCAGACAAAGTACTGCAGGTCCAGCGATACCTCGGCACTGTCAATCATGGCCAGACGAATATCCATGGCATCTTTGTTATGGGTCACCAGCATGGCCGCATTGCCCTCGGTAAAAGAGGAAGCCACCGTCTGGCCCAGCGCATACAGCTTGCCGCTTTCAGCCGCAGGCATAGCCTGTGTCGGGGGTACCTCTACTTTCTCCGGAATCCGGGCACAGCCCGCCACAACCGTCAGGAATGCCAGTATGGCGAGCCTGGTGCTCACTCGAGGGACCGATGACAGGTTAAACATTGAGCTGACTCCTTTGGCAGGTTTTGCTGGTCTTTGACGAAAAGACTACACGATTAAACGGCAAATTGCCGCAGGCTTATGCTGGTTAAAAATTCAGGGTATTCTAAAAATCACCAGCAATAATTCGGATAAAAAAATGATGGTATTCAAAGCCACTACTCGCATAACGCTTCTATTTCTGACGATAAGCCTGCCCCTTTCAGTATGGGCGGCGGACCTCAAAACCGCAGCTCCGGCCCGGGAGGGGATGTCAGCGGAAAGGCTGGCTCGTATTGACGGCTACATGAACAAGGCCGTTGATGAGGGCGTCATGGTCGGCGGCATGGGTATGATCGCCCGCAGTGGCCGAGTGGTATATACCAGCACCTGGGGCCAGGCCGATCGAGAGGCGGGCAAACCGATGGAGACGGATACCATTTTCCGAATCTACTCCATGACCAAGCCCATCACCTCTGTTGCCCTGATGATGCTCTAAGAAGAGGGGCATTTCCTGCTCAACGACCCTGTCTCCAAATACCTACCTGAACTGGCCAACCTGCAGCTGGCATTGTCCACTGCAGACGGCGGCACAGGTGTTATCTCAGACGGCACCAGCAGTGTTGGCTCGGGCAATGGGGACGACAGCCTTATTGGACAGACCCGCGCACCGATAAGGCAACCAACGATCCGCGATTTAATGCGGCATACGGCCGGGTTCACCTACGGTATCTTCGGCGACACAGAGGTCGATCGCCTATATCGCGAAGCCGGCATGTTCCGCCAGCCCACGATCGAAGATTTTGTGAAGGACCTAGGCAAGATGCCGCTGCAATATGAGCCGGGCACTCGATGGCACTACAGCGTGTCTGTGGACGTGCAGGGTCGACTGGTCGAAGTGCTGTCCGGCATGAGCTTCGGCGAGTTTCTGCAGAAAAGACTGTTTGGACCTCTGGGCATGACCGACACCAGCTTCACCGTGCCCGACGAGAAATGGGCTCGCGTTGCCCAGATTTACGCGCCCCAGGATACCGAAGTCGGATTTGACCGAAGCTGGTCCCGCAATACATCACAGACGCTGGTTGTCGCTGATGAGCAGATCAACGCGGGCTATCGCCAGGGCGCCACGTTTGAGGGAGGCGGTGGTGGCCCGGTATCGACTGCCGACGACTACATGCGCTTCGCTATGATGATGCTCAACGGCGGCGAGTTTCAGGGCAGGCGCTACCTCTCCCCCACTACCGTTGAACTGATTCGCGCGAATCATCTGGATGGATTCAACGGCGTATGGGGCAGGCCTGGCTGGGGCTTTGGGCTCGGTTTCGGCGTACTGCTGGATCCGGCCACTGCCGGTGAAAGCGGCTCAGCGGGGGAATACAACTGGGGCGGCGCCGCGGGCACCCGTTTCTGGATTGACCCGGAACAAGAGCTGATCGGCATCTTCATGGTGCAGAGCATTCCCCACCAGACCCAGCTGGCAGCAAAGTTCAAAGCCCTGACGTATCAGGCCATTACTGAATTGGATTAAGTATTGGGGGCAGCCGGCACGCTAGCCGGCGCGAAAGTCACTGGGGCTGGTGCCGTACCAGCCCTTGAATGCGGTAGAGAAAGACGCGGGGTCGGAATAGCCGAGGAGGAAGGCTATTTCGGTAATACCCAGACGCTTGTCCGACAGGTACCTGGCCGCCAGATCGGCGCGAACCTCAGAGAGTAGCTGCATAAAACTGGTTTCTCGCTCGGCGAGCCGACGCTGCAAGGTGCGGCGTGATACCCCAAGTTCGGTGGCCAGATAATCAATGGTGACCTCCCCTGCCGGCAGCGACTTGACCACTTCGCGATGCGCCGCCTGCAGGAATGGATCCCGGCTCGAGTCATCTTCGAACAAATCGCGTAAGGCGTAGGCCACTCCCTCAGCCAGCTCATACTCCAGTTTGATAATCGGAGACTTCAGCGCACTGCGATCGAAATAAAGGCAGCTGACGGGCTCCTCAAAATGCAAATCATGACCAAATATCTGCTCAAGCATCTCGATGTTGTCCGGTCTGGAATAGGTAAAACAGGCCTTGCGTACCGGTATAGGGTCGACGCATATAGAGTTCACAATCGCCTGGGAGGAACTCAGTATTTCATCGCTGAGAAAACGTTCATTGGCCGATGATTCCATCAGGGGGCGCCATTCGAGACGCAGATAATCCTGCTCTCTGACAATGGCCACCTCACCGATATCTCCCGCCATTTTCAGGATGCTGGGCACGAGATTGAGGTAGTCGCGAAATGTCCTGCAAATAGTCGACATGTAAAGCAGGAGGTTCAGTCCACGGAAGTGTGAGATGCGCCCCACGTAGAGCCCAAGGTCCGGGCAGCGACTGAACTCTGCCGCGAGGCGATAAACCTCAAAAAGTCGATCGACGGGCAAGCGCTCATCGGCGTCAGACAACCAACCGGGTTCGAGATGATCCAGCATCAGCAACTGCTCGCGGTTTACACCAAAGCGCGCCGCTGCCTGCAGCACCTGGTTAATGGTACCGGCGTAAACCGTGGGTCTGCCGAGGGGATCTACCATGTATCAACAAAATTGCGTCGCTTGCCGTGACGAGGCCTGGCCTTTGGCGCTGTGGCCAGCGCATTGATAATCACTGCGCGCGTATCGGCAGGGTCGATAACTGCATCTATCTCGAGGTGGGAAGCAGCCTCGGTGGCCTTACCGTGGTCGTAGTGCTTTTCCACCAAGTGGTCGAACAGGGCTTCACGTTCTGCGGGATCTTCCACCGCCTCCAATTCCTTTTTATAACCAAGGCGCACGGCACCTTCCAATCCCATACCGCCAAACTCGCCGGTGGGCCAGGATACTGCATAAACAGGCGCGACGAAACTGCCACCAGTCATAGCCATCGCCCCAAGGCCGTAGCCCTTGCGTAAAAATATGGCAACCAGCGGCACGGTGATAGACGCACCAGTCACAAACAGGCTGGACATTCGCCGCACCGATGCCTGCGCCTCACTCTGTGGCCCCACCATAAAGCCAGGCGTGTCGGTCAGAGAAACAACCGGCAGTTCAAACGCGTCGCACAGCTGCAGGAAGCGCGCTGCCTTTTCGGCGCTTTCAGCATCGACAGCGCCGCCCAGCTGCTGACAGTCATTGGCTATGAGACCAACAGGCTGACCCTCGAACCTGGCAAAACCAGTGATAATTGGGCGACCATAAACACGTCGCAATTCCGTGAACGAACCCTGATCAACCAGCGTCTCGATGATGCGCCTGACCGGATAGCCCCAGCGCCGATCTTCGGGCACAGAGTCGCGCAGGCTGATTTGGTCTGCCACTTCCCAGGTGTCGGTTTTGCCCTGAAAGTAAGCCAGCAATTTTTTGGCAATAGCGGTGGCATCGGCCTCGTCCTCGGCGACGATATCAACCACCCCGTTTTTCTCCTGCACCTCAATCGGGCCAATATCCGTAGGTGGATAAACACCCAGGCCACCACCCTCAATCATGGCCGGCCCGGCCATGCCAATCCACGATGAACGAGTGGCGACAGTGATATCCGAACAACCAAACAGGGCGGCGTTGCCGGCAAAACAGTAGCCGTTATTTACCGCTATCCGAGGCACCTGCCCGCTAAGCTCAGCCCAAGTGGAGAACGATTTGATATTGAGACCGGCTATTTGCACTGACACATCAGTATCACCCGGCCGCCCGCCACCGCCCTCACTGAACAAAATGACGGGCAGCTCCCAGTCTTCGGCCAGCTCAAAAATACGATCGAGTTTTTTGTGGTGGAAAAATCCCTGAGTACCGGCCAGGACGGCGTAATCATAGATGGCCACTGCCGCACGCTGACCATTGATCGTGGCCACACCAGTGATGACTCCGTCAGCAGCGGTACTGCTTTGCAGGTCTTCATAATCACGCCGGTTGCGCTGTGCAGCCACGGCCAACTGACCGTATTCGATAAAGCTGCCCTCATCAATCAGGTCAGCCAGGTTCTCACGCGCGGTCCTGTAGCCCTTGGCATGCCGCTTGGCAGCGGCCTCGCCGCGGTCTTCATCAAGCGTCCGCGCCAGGCGGTCCTGGAGGGCCTCTAACTCAGGCCGAAGTCCACCCTGCTCGAGTGAATCTGAATCTGTCATTGTCTTAATCCTGCTTAAATGCTGCCTCGGCGGCGACAGCAATTGTAGCGTCAGGTCGCCAGGCAGTCAGCACAGCGCCTTCAGCCGTTTGTTTGCCGCGAAGGCGTATGGCTTGTTCCGCAAACAGCGGCGCCCTGGCCCTGAAACTAAATGTCGCCAGTGGCTTGCCTGCCTCCTGCCGACAAAGCTCTGCCAGCCAGATCGCCGTGAGCGGGCCGTGTACCACCAGTTCAGGGTAGCCCTCGGAGGTTCTTGCATACTCACGGTCGTAGTGGATTCTGTGACTGTTAAAGGTCAGTGCAGAGAACCGCATCAAGCGAACAGAATCGGCGGACACCTCTTGCTGCCAGTCGCCCGCCTCTACATCAATGAGTTCCTCGCTCAGCTCACCGACGGCGCCGGAGGACCTGCCCGGCAGATAAATGAAATCGCGCTGCTCGCTGATACAGGTTTCACCCTGTTGCGAGTAGTCGTAACTGACGGTCACGAGGTAGAGATCACCCTGTCCACCCTGCTTTTTTTGCACCGACACGATGGTTTCTTTCAGCTGCGCGGGAGCGTCCAGCAGCAAAGCTTGCAGGAACCGCGAGCGCGCGCCGGCGAACATGCGTCGCGGATTCGGTACCGGCGGCATAAAACCGCCCGTGGCAGGATGCCCATCAGGTCCAATTTCCGATTGCGGGGCAGCCTCAAGGAAATAGAGCCAGTGCCAGAGCGGGGGCAGCTCACCCGATGGAGCCTGCGCCTCGATCACAGCGGCCAGGGCATTGGCGCGCCAGCTATCCAGCAAGGCCTCGCTGGTTCGACTGCGCCCTACCCAGTCTTCGAAGTCGCTCATCTATTCAGATGCGGGCTTCGCGCAGCGCGTTTCGGCGAACCTTGCCGGCATCATCACGCAGGGGCTCACTGACAAACTCCATACTGCGCGGAATTTTGTAACGCACTAATCGCTCAGCCAGATGCTCAAGCATCTGCTCTTCGCTGATTGAGGCACCGTCGGCGTCAATGATGGCATGGACCGTATTGCCGAGATCATCATGGGGTAGACCGATCACTGCGCAGGAGCGCACCCCGGGATAAGCCTCGATAGCCCCCTCAACTTCTGCGGGAAATATATTGGCGCCACCACAGAGGATCATGTCGGTCTGGCGGTCGGTCAGGTAGAGATAGCCGTCCTCATCCATGTAACCCATATCGCCCAGACTTTCCCAGCCGTCGGAGTCAGCTTTGGCTTCTGCACCAATATAGTGATAGGTCGAACCCTGTCCGGTGGCGGGCATCATGAAGATCTCGCCCACCTCGCCGGGAGGCAAGTCATTGCCCGCCTCATCCACCACCTTCATCAGCGAACCGCCAATGGGTCTGCCCACTGAACCTCGATGTTCAAGCCATTCAGCACCGCCAATCACGGTAAAGCCCTGAGCCTCGGTGCCACCGTAAAGCTCGACGATCTTTTCCGCGCCCAGCCAGTCAATCCAGGCTTCCTTAAGCCACTGTGATATGGGCGCCGCCAGGTGAAAAACCATACGCAATGCACTGAGGTCAGCAGCCTGCTTGAGCTCGTCGGGCAACTGCCAGATACGCTGCATCATGGTCGGCACCATGTACACCAGTACAATTTTCTCCCGCTCCAGGAGCATCAGGGTTTCAGCTGCGTCAAAGCGCTCGGTGCACACCACGTGATTACCGTTGCCCAGGCCTGCCCAGACAAACAGGAACGGCCCGTTGTGATAGAGCGGCCCGGGTATGAGCACAGGCTCCGCCACAGGCATCACCAGGAAGGGATCCTCCGGGTCCATCTCAGCAGGCTGCTCGGCCACGATCAGCTTGGGGCGACCAGTACTGCCGCCGGAGGTCATCGCTTTCATATAGCGCGATGTTTTCTCCGGCAAGGGTGAATCATCAAATTCGCTGGCATCAAACCCCACGGGCAGACAATGGGTGCCGTCCAACTCGTCATCAATGCCCACGGCCAGGGAAGACTCTGCAATCTCAATGATCGCGTCACGCTCCATTTTGGGCAGCCGACTGGATACGGGCTGAGGTGTGGCACCCAGCTTCCAGACCGCATAACTGGCCTCAACGAACTCTACTGAGTTCGGCAGGGCGATGGTGACGTTATCGCCTTCCTTGACCCCCAGTGACTCATAAGCCCTGGCCAACCGATTGGAGCTGGCCTCCAGCTCGGTGTAGGTGACCGAGCGCTCGCCGATGGCCAGCGCCAGCGCTTCCGGGTCCTTGTCGGCCCAGTAGGCGAGGATGCGGGAAAAGGAGACAACGGCCACAGCTTACTGCCGCTTCAGTGTATTGCCATCAGTATGCTGGTACTGATCTTTGCCGTAGATATCCCGCACAGTAGTTTCGCTGTACTCAAGCCGGTCCCCGGTAACCTTGATAGTATGGGTGAAGGCAGTTGTGCGAGCTTTCTCCTGCATAAAAGGTGATTGAACAATACCCCAGTCCTTGTCACCTTCGACAGCTTTGACCTTAATAGTTGTGGTGTCACCATCGACCTTCGCCTCACCGCCGGCCAGCAATGTGACCGCACGAGGAATGCTCAGTGTCTGGCAGATCACGCCGGTCGAAGGATCCCAGAGAAAATAACCGACCTGATCGTGAAACACGTTGTCATTAGATTTCCGGCTGACTTGCTGGTGATATCGAACCGCACAGAGCGTCTGCTCTTCAGCGTTAGTCACATCCTCAGCTGCCGTAAACACAAGTGTTTCATAGTAAGGGTTGTGCTCATCATCATCGGGCTCAGGAGCGACATCCATGCCCTCGTCGCCTTTCCACACACCGACCAGGCAGGCCAACGGGCCGTAATCGATTCCCTCAATAACTGTGTCACTCATCACTTAATCCCCCTCGATTGATTGAGCCAGTATTCTACCGATTATTGTAAATCGGCTCGCGTTTTTCAAAGAAGGCCATCTGCGCTTCCCTGCAGTCCTCAGTCAGGGCCGCCAGTGACTGCTGGCGATCTTCCAGGGCCATGGCCGCCTCCAGGCTGGGCGCATCGATATTTTGGTTGAGTCCGTCCTTGGTCAGGCGCAAGCCCATCGGGGTGGTACGCAGCATCTCCTCCAAATACGGCTTAGCCGCCTCCACCAACTGCTCATCCGCGACCACTTCAGAGACCAGGCCAGTCGCCAGCGCCCTGGGGGCGTGGATAAAGCGCCCTGTCATCATGAGTTCCGAGGCTACCGAAACACCGACCAGACGAGGCAAGAAATAACTGCAACCCATATCGCAGGCACTGAAGCCTGCCTTGATGTAGGCGGCATTCATCTTGGCACTCTCACCTGCGATGCGAATATCCGCCGCGAGCGCCAGGCTAAAACCACCCCCACAGGCAGCCCCGTGCACCAGGGCGATGATCGGCTGGGGGCAGGCCCGCATGGCACGGTAGATATTGCCAATTCGAATCTGGTTGTCGTACACATTCACGGGCTCAAAACTGCCCTCAAACCCTTCGCCGGTGAGATCTGCTCCGGCACAGAAAGCGCGTCCGTTTGCTTTCAAGACCACTATCCGGGTGTCGTGATTGTCCTGCAGGCGGGTGAAATACTCCGTCAACTCATTGACCAGTCCCATGCTCAAGGTATTGAGCTTGTCGGGGCGATTGAGGGTTACCCAATCAACGGCACCATCCTGCTCGACGATGATGGTCTGATAATCACTCATACTCTATCTCCTCTCGCCCTCCCCGGGCGCGGTACAGGGGTATGCCCGGCAAATCGTCCGCCAGGCCGCGCAGTCGCTTGTCGAGCAACTGCAGGATCAACTCGGTGATGGGTGACAAATCCAGCTGCATGGCTTTATCAACATCCACCCAGTGCAGGTCCTCCAGCTCGCCATTCCCCTTCAGCTCACCGCTGAGATGGGCGGCATCCACAAGGAAGAAGCGCGCATCATAGCGCCGGACCCGGTTGGGCGGCGTAATGGCTCGCGCCACGTACTCCAGTTTGTCCAACGCCGGCACATGGCCTGTTTCAAAGAATGGCTTCCAGTGTTCGGACTGGGTGCGAGGCAAGTCTTCAGTAGCATGACCCAGAATCAAGCCGGTTTCTTCGAAAGTTTCGCGCACCGCAGTCATCGCCAGTGCGCGCGCCCTCGCCGGCGAGGTATTGCGAATAAGCTTTTTTTCAACCGCTGGACGCAGGGCTACCGGTGAACTCACTCGAGCATCACCAGCGTCTACCCTGCCGCCGGGAAAGACATAGAGATGAGGCATAAAGACATGGCCCGCGCTGCGCACGCCGAGCAGCACCTCGCGATTGTCCCTGACGATAATCAGGGTGGCCGCATCACGCGGCCGCAGAGTTCGCTCGCTCACTAAAAGCTGAAGTTGTCTTTACTGAACGCGTCGAAGGTGGCCTTAAAGTTCTCCGGCGTCGGGTAAATGCAGGAGACGATATTGGTGTGAATACCACCATCAGCGTAGCCGCGCATCAAGTCCTGGCATTCCTCAGCACTGCCGATCAGGCCGATTTCGTCCACCAACTCATCGGGCAGCGCGGCTGCCGTGCGTTCACGATCCTTGGCAGCCCAACCTTCACGAATTTCATTGGCGGCGTCTTCGTATCCCGCCCAGGCCAGGAACTTGTTGTAGACAGGCGTTGAATAATAACTGGCGAAGGCACCCCGGAAAGCGTTGCGTCCCGATTCCTTATCGTCGGTCACGACCATCATATGGCGACAAACCACCTCTACATCTTCAGGCTTTTTACCAGCCCGTTCTGCGCCAATAGCGATATGCTCCATGATTTTAGGCAGAGCACCGCGAGGGAACAGGTTGAGGATCACACCATCACCAAACTCTGCTGCGGCCTCAAGCATCTTGGGGCGCAGCCCAGCCAGGTATATGGGCATGTTCTCGACCGGCATCTGTCGATAGCCCTTGCTGCGCAGGGTGTCCCCTTCAAAATCGGTTTTATCACCCGCCATCATCGAGCGCATAATCGCGACCGTTTCTTTCATCCGGGTCAGGGGTTTTTCCAGTTTAAGGCCGTGCCAGTTCTCGATAATTGTGTGGCTGGAAGTACCCAGCCCCGGCACAAACCGCCCCGGGTAAGACTGCCCAATCACACTGAGGGTTGATGCCAGCACACCTGGCGTCCGGGTATAGGCCGGCACCACGGCAATCCCCAAACGGATGTTCTCCGTTTTTTCGAGGATCATAGGCGACAGGGTCAGCGCATCCAGCCCTCCCGCATCTGCCAACCACAGGTCATCGTAGCCAGCCGCCTCTGCCTGCTGCGACAAGGCGATCGTATCGCTGACCTGGCCGGTGGGTGCAGGCAGGGACAATGCAATTCGTTTCTTGTGGGTCATAGCTGAGACTTACCTCGTTCCTGTACGTTTTTACGGCGAGAACCGACATCGGAGCCACTGACGCCTTTGTTGGCATAGCCCATCACCAACTTCTCCATTTCCATGCCGGCGCCCAATGTGGAATCCAGACCGTCATCCACCAGTTTCTTATAAATTTTCACAGTAGCGGGCACGCAGCTGGCTATGTCCTCGGCAACCTTACGGCACTCTGCAGCAAGATCGTCATTTGGCACTACCCGGCTCACCATACCCCAGTCGGCCGCCTGCTCGGCGGAAATAAAGTTACCGGTAAAGTGTGCTTCCTTGGCGCGACTGGGCCCAATCATGCGCGACAGCTTCTGGGACAAACCCCAGCCGGGCGCAAGACCCACCCGACAGTGTGTGTCTGCAAACCGGGCGCTCTCACCGGCAATCAAAATGTCACCCATCAGGGCAAGCTCAAAGCCGCCTGTAGCTGCCACGCCATTGACGCCAATGATGATGGGGCGATCGAAGTCTCCCATGGCCCGCGCCACATCGTTATCACCGTGGATGGCAAAGGCATCCAGCCCTCCCGGATGCGACTCCATGGCCTTGAGGTCCAGGCCAGCACAAAATGCCCGGCCGTTGCCGGTCAAAATCGCTGCCCTGATTTCCTTATCGGCCTGCAGCGCCTTGAACGCCTGGCACAGCTCACCCAGCAGCTCGGGCGAGAGTGCGTTCATGGAGTCCGGGCGATTGAGGGTTAAGGTGGCAATGCCACCCTCTTTCTCGACGATCAGGATGGCATCACTCATCTTATTTACCTTTGAATTCTGCGGGACGTTTTTGCAGGAAGGCCAGTGCACCCTCCTTCGCGTCTTCACTGCTCATGCAGTAGTACTGCAGTCGCGCTTCGTTACTGATCACATCCTCAACGCTCTGCTCCATGGCGTAGTTGAGCGACTCTTTGGTGTAGCGCAGGGACAGCGGTGCTTTGCCAGCCAGCTCTGTTGCCAGCGCCATGGCTTCTTCCATCAACTGATCAGCGGGCACGACCCGGTTACACAGACCCAGGCTCAAGCAGTCGTTGGCTTTGAGCTTTTCACCCAGCGCCATAAGTTCGTAGGCTTTCTTGCGACCCACGGTCCGCGCCAGGTGCCAGGTGGCACCCCCATCTGGAATCAGACTGATTGCCGCGAAGGCCTGGTAGATATAGGCGTCTTCTGACATCACCGTGAGGTCACAGTTCATGGCGAAGGCGGAACCAACGCCGGCTGCGGCGCCATTGACTGCACTGATCCAGGGTTTGCGGGCATTGGTAATAGCCATCAGGGCCGGCTTGTACTCGTTATTGAGCATGTCGGTCACATGGGTATTTCCCGGCAGCTTTTCGGCAAGGTCCGCGCCAGCACAGAAGACCCTACCCTCACCGGTCAAAATCACCACACGAATTTCGTCATCGCCGTTAACCTCATTGGCCGCGGCCAGAATATCCCTGCGAATGCCACCATCTATCGCGTTGAGGCTGTCCGGGCGATTGAAGGTAAGGATTGCGATCGGTCCTTCACGCTCAACGTTAACTGTTTCGTAGCTCATTATGTTTCCCTGTAATTATCCGATGCTACCTGATTCTTTGAGACCGGCGATTTCCTGCTCTTCAAAACCCATTGCCGACAGTATGGCGTCAGTATCGGCGCCAATATCATGGGCGCCGTGCTGAACCGACTGAGGCGTGCGACTGAAACGCGGCGCGGGCGCCGGCTGGGTTACGCCATCCACCTCAACATAGACACCGCGCTCAACATTGGCGGGATGATTGGGTGCAGCCAGGAAGTTCAACACCGGCGCAAAACACACGTCGGTACCCTCCATGATGGCACACCATTCCTGCTGGGTTTTGGTCTTGATCACGTCGGCCAGTGCAGCCTTCATTTCCGGCCAGCGCTCTTTGTCGTGCTGATTGCCAAACACCTCAGGATCAAGCTCGGCATGCTGCATCAGCAAGGCGTAGAACTGGGGCTCGATGGAACCGATCGAGACATATTCACCGTCGGAACATTCGTAGGTGTCATAAAAGTGCGCACCACCATCGAGCAAGTTTGATTCGCGCTGGGTGGCATCGTGCCCGCCAGCCGCCTCAAACCCGTGGAACATCCACATCAGCTGGGCG
The DNA here is from genome assembly GCA_963921335.3 of Halieaceae bacterium. Classification (GTDB taxonomy): domain Bacteria; phylum Pseudomonadota; class Gammaproteobacteria; order Pseudomonadales; family Halieaceae; genus CAWUFC02. The sequence goes on from CAWUFC020000002.1 coordinate 446,639, forward strand.
GCACCATCGACCATGGCCGCATCAATGACCTGCCCCTTGCCGGAGTTATTGGTCTCCAGCAGCGCAGCAAGGATACCGTTCACCAGCAGCATGCCGCCGCCACCCATGTCACCAATCAGGTTGAGAGGTGGTACCGGCTTTTCATCCTTACGACCAATGGCGTAGAGCGCACCGGTAATGGAGATGTAGTTGATATCGTGACCTGCAGCCTGGGCCAGCGGGCCCTCCTGCCCCCAACCGGTCATGCGACCAAAAATCAGCTTGGGATTGCGCGCAAGGCAGACATCCGGACCAATACCCAGCTTCTCACAGACGCCGGGGCGGTAGGGATCTATCAGTACATCGGCGTTTTCAACCATGCGCAGCAGGGTTTCAACGCCAGAGGGGTCTTTCAGGTTCAGCACCACGGATTTTTTGCCGCGGAAACTGACATCTTTGGATTTACGGGGGTCGAAGGCGCCCGCACGTTCGATGCGGATAACTTCGGCCCCCATATCGGCAAGGATCATCCCCGCCATCGGAGCGGGCCCGATGCCGGCCAGCTCGAGTACTGTGTAACCGTTCAACGGACCCATATCTGTCTCCTTACTTAGGCTGCATTCTGATGCCGCCGTCCATACGAATACACTCACCGTTGATGTAGTCATTCTCCATCAGGTGCTGCGCCAGGGATGCAATTTCATCGGGATCACCCAAACGACGGGGATACAGCACCTGCTCACCCAGCGGCTTGATGAATTCCCAGATTTCCGGAGTCAGCTCTTCGGCACCGCCCATCATGAGGGGCGTGGCGATCAGGCCGGGTACGATGGTGTTTACGCGAATACCCAGCACCGCCAGGTCGCGGGCGATGGGCAGGGTCATGCCCACTACACCACCCTTGGATGCAGAGTAAGCCGCCTGGCCAATCTGACCTTCGTAGGCTGCTACCGATGCGGTGTTAATGATGACACCACGTCCGCCATCCTTGTTGAAGGGCTCGTTCTCGGCCATTTGCTCAGCACAGAGGCGCAGCACGTTGAAGGTACCCACCAGGTTGACGTTGATGACCAGGTTAAAGGCATCCAGCGGGAAAGGACCCTTCTTGCCCATGGTGCGCATGGCATTACCAATACCGGCGAAATTGCCGTTGATGTGCAGCGCGCCAAACTTCTCCATGTGCGCAGCGATGCCCGCCTTCACGCTGTCTTCGTCGGCCACGTTAACGTTCTGGAACTGCACTTTGTTGGCACCCAGTTGTTCGACCAGCGCGTTGCCCTTTTCTTCGTTCATGTCGAAGATGGTGCAGGTACCACCGGCGGCGACAATACGCTTGACCGTGGCCCGGCCCAAGCCAGAAGCACCACCTGTAATAATTGCTGATTTTCCTTGAATATCGATAACTTAGCTCCTTTTATTAGAGTTTCGGTTTAATTAAAAATTGCGTGTATTAAAGGGAATATAATCCTCTGACAGGCACTCGCGACTGATGATGATTTTCATCACTTCCGAGGTGCCTGCATAAATCGGAGAGATGCGCGCGTCGGTGTACTGACGCGAGATCGGGTACTCGTCCATGAAGCCATTACCACCGTGCATTTGTACGCCGATATCAGCGGCTTTTACCTGCAACTCAGAGGTCACCAGCTTGGCTTTAGCTGCGTCTACCGCCGTCAGCTGCCCCGCATTAAACGCGGCCACACACTGGTCAATATAGGTCTGGGCAAAATCCAACTCGGTGCGCAAATCAGCCAGATTGAACTGGGTGTTCTGGAAGGCGGCCAGGGGCTTGCCAAAGGCCTTACGCTCTTTCACGTAATCGGCGGCGAGGTCATAGGAGAGCTGTGCGGCAGCCAGATAACCGGCAGCACCAATCAGGCGCTCCTCGGCCAGACCTTCCATCAGGTAGATAAAGCCCTGCCCGGGCTCGCCCAGCACGTTAGCCTTGGGCACCTTCACGTCGTTAAAGAACAACTCCGCGGTGTCCTGCGCCTTCAGGCCCATTTTCTTGAGATTGCGGCCTCGTTCGAAGCCTTCCATACCCCGCTCCACCAGAAACAGGGTCATGGCGTGAGGGTTGTTATCCGGGTCGGTTTTAGCGGCCACGATCACCAGGTCTGCGTTGATACCATTGGAGATAAATACCTTGGAACCATTGAGCACCCAGTGGTCATCGTGCTCGACAGCGCTGGCCCGCATACCTGCAAGATCAGAGCCGGCATCAGGCTCGGTCATGGCGATGGCCAGAATGCACTCGCCGCTCACACATTTCGGCAGGAAACGCTGGCACTGTTCATCGTTACCGAAACGGGTGAGATAGGGACCGACCAGACGGCTGTGCAGAGTGTTGTACCAGTCCCCCACCCGCGCGTAGGCAGTCTCTTCCATAATGATCTGTTCAAAGCGGAAGTCGGGATCACCCATACCGCCGTATTTTTCGTCCGGCCATACCATCAGGAACCCCTGACTGCCGGCCTTCTCGAAGGCAGAGCGGTCGACGATACCCGCCTCGCGCCAGTCTTCCATGTGGGGGACGATTTCCGCCGCCAGGAACTTGCGGTAGGCATCGCGGAACATGTGTTGTTCTTCGGTGAAATCTCTGGGCAGCATCTATTAGACCTCGCTGGAATTTCAGGGCGCTGCACAGTATGGTGAGCGCCCTGCACGCCAACAATGACGCGCTTAGACAAATAAATTGACTTAAACTAACAGGCGATGCCCGCAGCCCGTAAATCAACACGACAGATCTCCATCTCCGTCTACTTTGTTCAGGCGTTGCTCAAGCACGCAGTCAATAAAGGGTTGGATCCAGCGCAGTTGCTGCGTGACAACCGGATCTCTCCACGATTGCTGCAGGAAGATGACGCGCGCATTTCCGTGGAACGGTTTGCCGACCTGCAGGTCGCGATCATGCTGGCCATGGAGGACGAGGGCCTGGGCTACGGGAACATGCCGCTGCCGATTGGGACCTGGCACATGATGTGCCATGCCGTGATCAACTGCGACACCCTGGGCAAGGCACTTGCTCGCTACTGCCGATTCTTCGCCCTGTTTCACAAGGACCAGGGCCTGCGCCTGGAGACGCACGCCGATTTGAGCTTCGTGCGGATGGGCTCCGACGAGCCCGACTCAGATGTTTACCTGGGTGAGCTGTCCCTGTTTAACTGCCATCGCTTTATGAGCTGGCTGGTCGCTGAGCATCTGCCAGCCCACATTTTCAATTTTGCCCATCCAGCACCCGAACACGTCACCGAATACCGCCCTATGTTTCTGGCTAACCCGGTGCAGTTTGAACAACAGCATACCGAAATGGTCCTGAACACCGCCCTGCTCGAAAAACCGGTGGTGCAAACCGAGGAAAGCCTGACCCGATTCCTGCGTCATCCCGTGCTGGCGATGCTCTCCACCCAATATGACCAGGCCAGTTGGACAGCCAAGGTCAAGGAATACCTGAAGAAAGACCTGCAGGAACTGGCTGAGCTGGACCAGGTCGCCGAAGACCTGGAAATTCACCCACAGACGCTGCGCCGGCGCCTGAGCAAAGAAGGCACGTCCTTCAGCGAGATAAAAAGCCAGCTACGACGCGACATTGCCCTCTACTACTTAGGCAAACGCGGGCTCTCCATTGAGGAAATCGCCCATCGCTCCGGCTTCTCGGAATCCAGCGCCTTTATCCGCGCCTTCAAAGGCTGGACCGGGGTCACCCCTTACACCTACCGCAAAGGCCTATAAACAAAATCAAGGGGTCAGATAACTTGAAATTCTAAACAAGGGGTCTGACCCCTTGAAACTTCCTTGACAGACTTCACCGAAAAACTAACTTCAATATAGTTCTTCATGCAACCAAGGAGGGAAGCATGGCCAGACTACCCAGACTTTATGCGGACGGAATTCCACAGCACATTATTCAACGCGGGAATAATCGCCAAAACTGCTTTTTTGATTCTCTAGACAAGCGCATCTACATCAAATATCTGAATCGAGCATCAAACTCTGAAGGTGTCGCTATTCATGCGTACGTTCTGATGAGTAACCACATCCACATACTCGCGACACCACAGACTGAAAAATCCTGCCCGAGAATGATGCAATCGCTAGGAGTGAGATACGTCACCTACTTTAACAAGCGACACAAGAGGACAGGTACACTTTGGGACGGCCGCTATAAAGCTACGCTAGTAGATACAGACAGATACTTCTTCACTGTCAGTCGATACATCGAACTCAATCCTGTGCGTGCTGAAATGACTACACACCCGTCAGACTATGCGTGGTCAAGCTACCGCCACAATGCACAAGGAAAGCAGGATAACGTAATTACCCCACATGATCTCTGCATGGGACTGGGATCCACACCTCACATGCGCCACGCTGCATACGCAAATTTTTTCGACAAGCCTGTCGCACCAGAGCAAATCGATAGAATCAGAACGGCGACCAACAATGCCTGGGTGCTGGGAGACGACGAATTCCTGAGTTCCCTTGGAAACAAATTGAGCAGGCGTGCCCGATCATTGGGTCACGGGGGAAACAGACGATCAAGGGGTCAGACCCCTTGATCTGAATTTCAAGTTATCTGACCCCTTGATGTTAGGCGGCGTCGCTGAGGTCCAGGGTTTGCTGCAATTCGCGCTTGAGGAACTTACCGCTGGCATTGCGCGGCAGGGGCTCATCGAGAATCCAGATGTAGCGCGGAATTTTGTAGGCCGCCAGATGCAGCTTCAGAAACTCGCGGAGCTCATCGGCCGTCAATGAGGCACCGTCGTTCAGGAAGATCGCAACACCGACTTCTTCGCCCAGTCGTTCATCGGGCACTGCAAATACAGAAGCTTCAGCAATCGCGGCGTGATTGAAGATACCGGTCTCCACCTCGCTGCAGTAAACGTTCTCGCCGCCGCGCAGCACCATATCTTTGGCCCGGTCCAACAGGAACAGGAAACCGTCTTCATCGATATAGCCGATATCGCCAGTGTGCAGCCAGCCATCGACAATCGTCTCAGCTGTGGCGTCAGCCCGGTTCAGGTAACCCTTGATCACCTGCACGCCCTTCACACAGACCTCACCGCGTTCACCCAGGGGGACTTCATTGCCCTCCTCGTCAACGCACTTGGCATCGTAATGGGGCATGATCATGCCGGCGCTTTTGGGCTTGTCCACAAAGAACGGGCCGCCGTGAGCCGCAATAATGCCGCAGACCTCGGTCATGCCATAACCCTGTGAAGGGGACTTGTCGCCTTCCTGCTTGTCGATCTTGTCGACCAGGTCGGGTTGCACAGGTGCACCGCCGCCGCCAAGCGTTTTCAAGGATGAGGTATCGCGCGTGGCAAAGTCCGGGTGAGATATCATCTCCCGGGCCATGACCGGCACACCGGTGAAGGTGGTGATTTTCTCTTCCTCGACAATACGCAGCGCTTCACCTGCATCCCATTTATACATGTGCACCAACTTGCCGCCACCCACGGTCAGCGCGTGAGCCACACAGTTGTTCGCAGTCACGTGGAACAAAGGCGTTGAAACAATCGCCGCCTGCTGCACAGGTGCCTCCTCAGCTGGCGCTTCGTAACCTTCGGGCTTAGGCACCTTGGAAAGTGCTGCTGCCTGTACCAGGTTGGCATAGATCACCGCCACCACATTATTGGTGCAGCCCTGGTTGGTAAGCTGGGCTCCCTTGGGACGACCGGTGGTACCCGAGGTATAAAAGACGCAGGCGTCATCATCACCGTCAATGGTCACTTCCGGCAGCTTGGGTTCGGCCTTTTTGACTTCACTCCAATCAATCACGCCCTCAGGCACATCGCCACTGGGACGCACCATCACAACTTTCAGATCAGCAAACTCTGAGGCTACCGGTGCGAAGCGATCATAGCGCTCCTGATCGCAGATCATCATGACCGGGTCAGCATCCTGTAATCCGTACTCCATCTCATCGGTCACCCACCAGGCGTTCATACCAACAGCGACAGCCCCCACGGAAACGATCCCCCAATACGCCAGCATGTATTCGGGATAGTTGCGCATGGCAATCGCCACCCGATCGTGTTGTTTCACACCGTTGGAAACCAGCCAGTTTGCAATACACGCGACGTCCTCGTGGGCTTCGGCATAGGTCCAGCGCTCATCCTGGTAAACCAGGTAATCTGCATCGGCGTAGCCAGCGGACATCTGAAAAAGATCCCGCAGGGATGACGGCGCACCACCAAAGGCTTTCACGGTCTGGCCGCGAACCTCTTTTTCGACAATTTCGAACATTTGCCCGGCTGAGGTGAGCTCGGCCATCGCTTCTTTTAACTCTTTGTACATTGCTTGCCTTTATCGTTAGGATTCGTTGGTTTTTAGCGCGGAGTATTTGGTGATGACACTGCCTACCCTCGACCAGCTGCAACATCATGCGGCTGGGATTTACGAGTATATGTCTCCGTCTCCGCAAATCAACTGGCCATTGCTCAGCAAGCGGCTGGGCTGCGAAACCTGGGTCAAACACGAAAACCACAATCCCACCGGCGCCTTCAAGGTCCGTGGCGGACTGGTCTATATGCGCCACCTGCAGGATCGAGAGCCAGAGCGCAACAGTGTCATCACCGCCACCCGCGGCAATCACGGCCAGAGCGTGGCCTTCGCTGCACGAATCAACGGGCACAAACCCGTGATTGTGGTACCCGAGGGCAATAGCGAGAGTAAAAACCGCGCAATGCAGGCGCTGGGCGCCCAATTGATTGTGCACGGCAAGGATTTCGACGAAGCCGCGGAGCACGCGGGCGAACTCGCCGAGCGGGAGGGGCATCACCGCATGCCCTCCTTCCACATGGACCTGGTGGGCGGAGTTGCCACCTATGCACTGGAATTTTTGCAAGCCCAACCGGACCTGAGCCGTATCTACGTACCCATCGGGCTTGGCTCGGGAGTTTGCGGCGTGATCACAGCACGCAATGCGCTGGGCCTGGACACCGAGGTCATTGGCGTTGTCTCGGAAAACGCCAACTGCTACGCAAGATCGATTGCCGCGGGGGAACCCGTCAGCACCGACAGCGCCAATACCCTGGCCGACGGTATGGCTGTCAGGGTGCCCAGTGCCGATGCGCTGGCCATTATGCAGGGCAACATCAGTCGGATTATCGAAGTGAGCGATCAGGAGGTGCTTGAGGCCATTGATATTTACTTCAATGACACCCACAACGTGGCTGAAGGCGCCGGTGCTGCGCCATTGGCCGCGGCTCTCAAGGACACCCGCAACAAAGATGACCACGTAGGATTGATCTTGACTGGATCCAACATTGACACCCCCTTGTTTAATCGCGCCCTGGAGGCCTCATGATGATATGGATTAAGCGACTGGTGCTTCTGGGCCTAAGTTTGGCCCTGCTGGCAGTCTTTGCCTTTACCTTCCAGTTTCGCAAAGCCCTGTTTATCGACCCCAAGACGCCGCAGGAAGTGCTGGCGATTCTTGAACCGCATATGCAATTGATCATGCCAACTGGCGAGGGACCGCACCCCCTGGTGCTGTCTTTTCACGGCTGTGGCGGCATCCAGGACCATGCACTGCCGCGCGCTCAAAAGCTGGTGGATGAGGGATACGCTGTTATGCTGGTGGACAGCTTCAGTGGCCGCGGACTCGAGGTACCACCCGTCTGCGCGGGCACCGAATTCCAAGGGCCTGAGCGCGCAGGCGATGTGTTCGTCGCCCTGGACCATGCTAGAAACAATCCAGATATAGACCCTAACAGATTGTTTATACAGGGTTTTTCACATGGCGCATGGACAATTCTCGAAGCGATGGCCATCACTGATGGCAAGGCGAGCGGTCTGACAGAGGCCATACCCTCCCCACTCAGCGGCGTGCAGGGTGCCATCGCCTGGTACCCCTACTGTGGCTTCGGCAACCAGTTCAGTACTGGCTGGCGGCAGGACATGCCCACCTTGATGCTCCTCGCCAGAAAGGACCAAATTACCGCACCTGAACCCTGCGAAAGAGCCGCAGAGGTGCAGCAGACGGCCGGCGGTAACATTGAGATGCACCTGTACCCCGAGGTCGGGCATGGCTTTGATATCGAGGCAGACTGGGTGGTTCTCCGCGATCCAGCGGTTGCAGAACAGGCCTTCGCGACCCTGCTGGACTTTTTGGCACGCCACTAGTGCAAAACTGTCAGATACGGTCTATTTTTTTGTTGTTACCCGTCATTGTCCCATCTCGCCCTACGCCACAGACTGACGCGCTTTCGGCGACATCATAAGAACTGGAACGCCTCATGCTGGTCCATCAGTTTACTGAATACTACGCACGCAATTTTCCCGACAATCCCTGCCTGACCCAGGACGGCACCACTCACAGCTACGGCCAGGTCAACGCTCTCGCCAATCAGCTGGCCAATGGCCTGCAAAGCCAGGGCATTGGACGCGGAGACCGGGTTGGCATCATTGGCGAAAACAGCCTTGAACACCTGCTGACCTTTCTGGCCACGGCCAAGATTGGCGCGGTGGCGGTATCCCTGAACTATCGTCTGGCCCCCGCTGAGTTGGTGTTTATCATTAATGATGCACAGGCCAGAGCGCTGCTGGTGCTGGACAATCAGCTGCTGCCTACCCTGGATACCATGCGCGATGACCTCGCCGCAGACCTGCAGGTCTTCACCCATGGACACGACAACAGCCATGATTGGGATGCCTGGCTGGCGCAGCAGTCGACGGAGGCGCCCTCCGCTGCGGTGACACCGGAAGACGCCATGCTGCAGATGTACACCAGCGGCACCACCGGCAACCCCAAGGGCGTGGTGATGACACATGCTGCGATTGTTCAGCAGTTCACCATGAACACGGTGTTGATGCCCAACCGCCCCGCCCCCGGTGATGCCAACCTCATCTGCGCCCCGATGTTCCACATTGGCGGAGCCGGTTCCACGCTGGGAGCGGTATACGCTGGCATTCATATCGTGCTGCACAAAGCCTTTGACCCTGCCACGGTGGTCGATGATATCGAGCAGCACGGCATCGTCGGCCTGTTCATGGTGCCCGCCATGATCATGGCGGTATTGGCACTGCCGGACATCGAAAAGCGCGATTTTTCGAACCTTAAACAGGTGTACTACGGCGCCTCGCCGATCTCGGAGGCGGTGCTCAAGCAGGCCATGGAGGTCTTTGGCTCCGACTTTGTGCAGATGTATGGCATGACAGAAACCTGCGGCACGGTGGTCAATATGTCGCCGGCGGATCATCGTCGCGCCGTATCCGGCGAGCCCGAGCTGCTGCGCTCCTGCGGCCGCCCCTCTGTGGGTGCACAGATCAAGATTGTCGACCTGCAGGGCCAGGAGTGTCCGGCGCATGAAGTCGGCGAAATCTGGGTCAATGCTGGCTGTAATATGCAGGGCTACTACAACCTGCCAGAAGAGACCGCCAAAAATCTCACCGACGGCTGGGTGCATACCGGCGACGCTGGGTACATGGATGACGAGGGTTTCATCTACCTCAAGGACCGCATGAAAGACATGGTGGTCAGCGGTGGCGAGAATATCTACCCGGTAGAAGTGGAGAATGCCCTGGCCAGCCACGAGGCCATTGCCGATGTCGCGGTAATCGGTGTTCCCAACGACAAGTATGGCGAAGCGCTGTTAGCGTTCGTTGTGCTGAAACCCGGAGGCTCCCTGGAGTTGGATGAGATGATTGATTTCTGTCGCGACAAAATCGCCGGCTACAAAATTCCACGCCAACTCGAAATTATTCAGGAAATGCCCCGTAACCCCTCTGGCAAAATTCTCAAGAAAGAACTGCGCAAGCCCTACTGGGATGGCGTTGAACGCAATATAGGCTGATACACATGGATTTTTCCCATCCCCCAAAAGTTGTCGAGACCATGGAACGCCTCAGCGCTTTCATGGAAGAACACGTTTATCCCGTAGAACACGACTACTACGACTATCTCGACAGCTGCGACAACCGCTGGGCGACTGTCCCGCTGATGGAAGAACTCAAAGGCAAAGCCAAAGAAGCTGGCCTTTGGAACCTGTTTATTCCCGCCGACCATGGCGGCGAATTCAGCAACACCGAGTACGCTCCCCTGGCCGAGATCATGGGCCGGGTACTGTGGGCGCCGGAAATCTTCAACTGTAATGCCCCCGATACCGGCAACATGGAAGTGTTCATGAAGTACGGCACCGAGGCGCAAAAAGAACAGTGGCTCACTCCCCTGCTCAACGGCGATATCCGCTCTGCCTATGCCATGACCGAGCCTGCGGTCGCCTCCAGCGATGCCACCAATATCGAGACTCGCATCGAACGCGATGGCGACGACTATGTGATCAATGGTCGCAAATGGTTTATCACCGGCGCCATGAATGAGCGCACCCAGATTTTTATCGTCATGGGCAAATCCGATCCGGACAACCCCAACCGCCACCTCACCCAGAGCCAGATCCTGGTGCCGAAAGACACGCCCGGGCTGATCGTTGAACGGGCACTGAAAACCTTCAACTATGACGATGCCCCCATTGGTCATGCCGAGGTGGTCTTCGACAACGTGCGCGTGCCGGCAGAGAACATGCTGCTGGGTGAAGGTCGTGGTTTCGAGATTGCCCAGGGACGATTGGGCCCGGGACGCCTGCACCACTGTATGCGCCTGATTGGATGTGCCCAGCGCTCACTGGAACTGGCCTGCAAGCGTGCCGAAGAGCGCGAAACCTTTGGCAAAAAGTTTTCCCAGCACCAGTCGGTACTGGAGGACATCGCCCGCTCCTTCGCAGAGATCGAGCAGGTGCGCCTGTTGACACTGGAAACGGCCGACAAGCTGGATCGCCTGGGCAACAAGGAAACCCGCGACATGATTGCTGCAGCAAAAATTGCCACGCCGATAACCGTGCAGAACGTGATCGACCGCTGTATGCAGATTCACGGTGCCGGCGGTCTGTGCCAGGACTTCTTTATGGCGGAAGCTTTTAACTACGCCCGCTGGTGTCGCCAGGCAGACGGCCCTGACCAGGTGCACATGATGGCCCTGGGTAAACAACTGATCAGAAGGTACAACGAAACATGAGCACCCAGACCCTCGACACCGACAAGCTGCAGGGCTACCTGGAAGACCACATCCCCGGCTTTAGCGGGACGCTCAGTGCAGAGAAGTTTCCCGGCGGACAGTCCAATCCAACCTTCAAGCTCAGCGCTGGTGGCGATCACTATGTACTGCGGCGCAAGCCACCGGGCGAACTGCTGAAGTCAGCCCATGCGGTAGACCGCGAATTCAAGGTGATCTCAGCTCTGCAGGATACCGACGTTCCCGTCGCGAAAGTCTACTGCCTGTGCGAAGACGAATCGGTGATCGGCTCCATGTTCTATGTGATGGAGCACCTGGATGGCCGGGTATTCTGGAATTCACAGGTGCCAGAAGTAAATAGCAACGACGAGCGCGCCGCCATCTACGACGACATGAATCGCGTACTGGCTGCACTGCACAATGTGGATGTAGACGCGGTAGGCCTGTCGGACTACGGACGTCCCGGCAACTACTTTGAGCGCCAGATCAGTCGCTGGATCAAGCAGTATCGTGCCAGTGAAACCGAGACCATCGACGAAATGGAAATTCTGATGGAGTGGCTGCCAGCCAACATGCCCGAAGATGATGGCAGTTCCGGCCTGGTGCACGGTGACTACCGCATCGACAACGTGATGTTCCACGCCACCGAACCCCGCATCATCGGCGTGCTGGACTGGGAATTGTCGACCCTGGGCCATCCGCTGGCCGACCTCGCCTACCAGTGTATGGCCTGGATGCTGCCCTCTGAGGGAGGCATCAGCGGTCTGGCCGGTGTAGATCGTTCTACCCTCGGCATCCCTACCGATGAGGATTACATCGCCGCCTACTGCCAGCGCACCGGCCGCGACAAAATTGATAACTGGAATTTTTACCTGGTGTTCTGCTTTTTCCGCCTGGCGGCGATTTTGCAGGGCATTGTTAAACGCGTTGAAGTTGGCACCGCCAGCAGCGCAGAAGCGGCCAGCCGCGGCAAAATGGTGACTCCGCTCGCCGCCGCCGGTGTCAGCCTGATCAAGTAATTACCTTCAAACCCAACGTCAAGGAGACTAACCATGGCAGATGAAGTACTCACAAGCGCCGAAGACGGCGTACTTATCATTACCCTGAACCGCCCGGAAGCCAAAAATGCCGCCAACAAGGCACTGGCAGAGGGCGTAGCCGCAGCGATCGATGAGCTGGAAAGCAACGACGATCTGCGCGTCGCCATCCTGACCGGCGCTGGTGGCACCTTTTGCGCGGGCATGGACCTGAAAGCGTTCGTATCAGGCGAAACCCCCAATATCCCCGGTAAAGGTTTTGCTGGCCTGACGGAATACACCCCCAGCAAGCCGCTGATCGGCGCCGTAGAAGGTTATGCACTGGCGGGCGGCCTGGAACTGGCCATTTCCTGCGACATGCTGATCGCTTCCGATGCGTCCAAGTTCGGTATTCCCGAAGTGAAGCGTGGCCTGGCCGCTGCTGCCGGCGGTCTGGTGAAACTGCCTCGTCAGATTCCCCCGCGCATTGCGATGGAGCTGGCGCTGACCGGTGACTTCATTGATGCCGCTCGCGCTGCCGAACTGGGTCTGATCAACCACGTGGTACCCGCGGGCACCGCCCTGGATGCAGCCAAGGAACTGGCGGCCAAGATCGCTGCCAACGGCCCGCTGGCGGTGGCGGCCTCCAAGCAGGTCATCGCCAAGCAGTCTGACTGGAACCAGGCTGAAATGTTCAAGAAGCAGGGAGAGATCGTCACCCCTGTGTTCACCTCTGAAGACGCTATCGAAGGTGCGACTGCCTTCGCCGAGAAGCGTGCTCCCAACTGGAAAGGTAAATAAGCATGTCTGAAGCATGGATTATCGACGCCTGCCGCACCCCACGCGGTATCGGTAAAGTAGGCAAAGGTGCACTGGCACACATTCACCCCCAGCAGCTGGGTGCGACAGTATTAAAAGCCATTAAAGAGCGCAACGATATCAATACCGCTGAGGTTGACGATATTGTCTGGGGCACCAGCCAGCAGAAAGGCCTGCAGGGTGGCGACCTCGGTCGGATGGCGGCACTGGATGCCGGTTATGACGTGCGCTCCAGCGCGGTCACACTGGACCGTTTCTGCGGTTCAGGTATCACCACGGTCAACATGGCGGCAGCGTCCATCATGTCTGGCATGGAAGACCTGACCATTGCCGGCGGCACAGAAATGATGAGCCACTATGCGGCGATTCAAGGCATGTCGCCATTCATCGACAGTGACAACCTGCGCCTGCGCGAAGCGCACCCTCAGCCCCACCAGGGCGTATGCGCCGATGCCATTGCCACCCTTGAAGGCATTGACCGCGAGGCAGTGGACTCACTGGCTGTGGTATCCCAGCGCAATGCGCAGCGCGCCATTGAAGAAGGTCGCTTCGACAAAGCCCTGGTGCCTGTCCACAACGAAGACGGTAGCCTGGCCCTGGACAAGGAAGAATTTCCACGTCCCCAGACCACTCTGGAAAGCCTGTCAGAACTCGAGCCCTCCTTTGCCAAGCTGGCGGACTACGCGCTGGACGAAGCGGGAACCACCTTCCGAGGCCTGGTGAAGCAGAAGTATCCGGATCTGGAGATCAACCACGTTCACCATGCTGGTAACAGCTCTGGTGTTGTGGATGGTGCCGCTGCCCTGCTGCTGGCCTCTCCCGACTATGCCAAGGCCAACGGTATGAAGCCGCGTGCCCGCATTGTCGCCATGGCCAATATGGGTGACTCCCCTACCCTGATGCTGAACGCACCGGTACCAGCCGCGCAGAAAGTGTTGGCCAAGGCCGGCATGAGCATCGATGATATCGACCTGTTCGAAATCAACGAAGCGTTCTCTGTCGTGGCAGAAAAGTTCATTCGCGATTTGAATCTCGACCGCGAGAAGGTCAACGTGAATGGCGGCGCCATGGCTCTGGGACACCCGATCGGTGCAACCGGCTCAATTCTGGTAGGCACCATGGTTGATGAGCTTGAGCGTGCTGACAAGCAGTTCGGCCTGGTGACCATGTGCGCAGCCGGCGGGATGGCACCGGCCATCATCATCGAGCGCGTCTAAACCGCAAGCCGTTCAAAAAGGCCGGGCATCAAACCCCGGCCTTTTTTATGCCTGGCAGTCGATCATCACTTTGAGGGACTGCTGCTGATCCTGGGCCACGGCGAAGCCGTCGGCAAAGCGCGATAGCGGGAACTGGTGTGCGATCATAGGCGTCACGTCCACCGAGCCGGAAGACAACATTTCCAGTACCGCCTCAAACTCATCGACGTAGGCCATCGAACCCACAATCTGCAGCTCTTTCATCAGCAGGTTAATCATGTTCATCTCAACCGGCGCAAAATGCACACCCACGACCGAGATGCGGGCGCCTTTGCGGGCGATATCAAGCGCCTGCTGAAAAACCGGGCCAGCCCCCGTGGCTTCAATAATGACGTCTGTCGCAGGCAAGGGACCCAGTCGGGGGTCAGACTCATCCACCCCGTGCTGCGCCTTCAGGAAGTCGCGCAGCTCCCCGGATCCGGCCAGGAAGGTACTCATACCCATGTGCGCCGCAAGTTCGAGCCGCTTCTCCGACAGGTCGGTGAGCACTACATCCTTAGCGCCCTTGTACAAGGCAGCTATGCCAGCCGCGACGCCGACCGGGCCGGCACCAAATACCAGCACTCGATCACCGGGTTGAACAGCAGCCTGGTTCACACCGTGCATGCCTACCGACAGCGGCTCCACCAGGGCACCGTGATCGAAGTCCAGAAAATCGGGCAATTTGAGCAGTCCCTCGGGGTGCTCCACAGCGTTGCGATACACAACAGCCGGTGAAAAAGCACCGCTCAGGCCGTCGCTCCCAATGCCGTTGCCGCCAGCTTCCGGATTCACCACGACGCGGTCACCCACCGCCACACTCTGCACGCCGGCACCGACTTCAGCGACAACGCCTGAAAACTCATGACCCAGTGCAAACGGGCTGGCTGCACCTGGAATACCGCCCAACTTGGCGTAACTGAGATCGGACCCACAAATACCACAGCGCTGCACCGCGACCAGTACATCCTGCTCCCCCAGCCCAGGGCTGGCGACATGGTCCGTTTTAATTTCATTGGGTGCATGAATACGCACCAGAGGCACCGTGGCCATAAGCTGCTCCTGTTTTCTCGTCGAAACTACTCTGCTACGCACCGCCCCGACTGGCAAGCGCTATCTGGGCAGATGAAAAATATTTCATGCGACTGCATCCAAACACCGCCTGCCTGCATCTCTACTAGTATCAAAGCAACAAACGGGAGAACAACATGGAATCTACTGTTATTGAACTGGGCGCATTTGGCTTCTGGCTCTTTGTCGCCGCCTGCGTACTGGGTGGCATCTGGGACAGCGCCAGGCGCAGGGAATCTGAACAGGAGACCCTGCGCAGACTGGTGGAGAGCGGCAAAGAACTGGATCCGGATACCATCAACCGCGTGCTCAACGTTAACGGCAAGGAGAAGGATGCCGCTAAAGACCTGAAGGTTGCCGGTATTATCGTACTGGCGATCGCGCCCGGTATGCTGGTCCTTGGCATAGCGCTCAGCTTCCTCAGCAGCGAGGCACTGACCGCACTCATCGGTGTGGCCGGGCTGATGCTGTTTATCGGGGGCGGCCTGTACTACGCCGGCTACCTGACTGAAAAATGGCGCCGCGAGGAACAGGCCGACTGAATGGCAGCCTCACCCGCCTATTACAGCGATGGGCCGGAAGCGCTCATCGTCAGTCTGGCCATGCACGGAGATCGCCAGGCCTTTGCCGAATTGGTGCGTCGACGCCAATCCTCGGTGCGCACGTTTATGCGAAGAAGCTGTAACGACGCTGCACTGGCCGACGATCTGGCGCAGCAGGTTTTTCTGCAGATGTGGCGAAAGCTCAGGCAACTCAAAGAACCAGAGAAATTCGGACCCTGGCTGCAGCGACTCAGTATTAACCAGCTGCTGCAACACCAGCGAAAGCAGGATCCACTCTACTTGGCTGACGATGACACCGAGCTGCCAGCCATTAACCAGGACCGCCCCGACATTGCTATGGATCTTGACGCGGCCCTCGCCAGCCTGCCGGCTGCGGTTCGCCTGTGCATTGTGCTGTCATACCACGAGCGCCTGGCGCATCGGGAAATCAGCGATCTGACAGGCATTGCCATAGGCACGGTAAAATCACATATCCGCCGCGGCAGCGAACGACTACGCGAGCTGCTCGCGGCGTACGGAGAAAAATCATGAACGAAGAGCGCGACCCGCTATTGGAAAGCCTGTTCGCCGAGCCGGTTGAGGAGCCCGCCAGCGACCAGTTCGTCAGCACCGTCATGGCGCAGGTGGAGCATCGGCAGAGGACTCTGTTGCTGGGCCGCATCGCTATTATTGCGGCCATACTACTGTTGGAATTTGCCCTTGCATCTCCGCTACAGAGCTCGGTGAGCCTGATTTCAGATCTGCTCAGTGTTACGCTGATAGACACCAGTAACGCCTGGCTCGGCTTTTTCCTGACCCCGGTCAACAGCGTTGCCGGCATTGTCGGGTTGATGCTTTTGGGAATCCACCTGCTCTATCGGAGGTTTATGGTTTGACTGCAGCAACACACTACGGTGTCTACAAGTCTGAGGTCACCGGTCTGGCCCTGGGCAAAACCGCCGCGGCGCTTAGCTTTAATGCCGAACACAAGCGCAAATGGCAACTGTTTGCCCAATTGGAACAAAACGTTATGGATCGCTACCTGGAATGGGTTCAGGAGCACGGGGAAAAGTGAGTTATCCGCTGCTGTCCAGAGTACTGGGAACACTGGCGGGCCTGGTTTTCGCGTTGATGCCCTGGCGTACAGCCATGAAGAGCCTGGCCTCAGGCACTGCACCGTTCATGGCTGAATTCAAAAGTCTGCTGGCAGATGCCAGCGAGGAAGACCGGGCCTTTTTTCAGTTTGTGTTAGACCACGAGATCGCGATAGAAGCCTTTGCCCTGAAAGAAGCCGGCGGCGAAGCGGACAGTGAGAAACCGATCAAAGCCCTGCTTGAAGGCAAAGCTTAAGCCCCCGCTTCAGCAGCACGCTCCTCGCGCAGCTTATTGCGCACATCCATCAACACCTGCCCGTAGGTGTTCTCACCCCGCTTGTCGCGCCCGCAACCCCAGAAGTAGTCGAAAGCACTGGATTCCACCAGCAGCAGATCACCGGTATCCAGGAGTCGCTCAGCGACATCTGCGTGGGTCCGGCACTTGGTATACACAGCACGGGTCATCATGACCCGCCGATGCTTTTTCCATTCCGGCTTGCGCCGCTTTAGTCGAGCATTGCCCAGCTTGCGAGCCTCCGCGGGGTGTGGGGCAGTACGAATCTTTTCGCTGTATGCGGGATCCAAAAACTTGGTGGCCTGGTAGTAGTGCTCAACAGACGGCCAGTCAGCTTCATCCAGATGAAATCCATGGCGGGAGTGAGTAGACAACGGGTCATTGACGTCGGAGCGCGACAGAAACAGTGACGCGTCCTCAGGCGGTGTATCAAACACCCCTCAGACTTCCTCGTCGTAGCTGGTCCATTTAAGAATACTGACGCGCACCAGCATCGGCTGAACCAGGCCAGTCTCAGCGATATCACCACTGCCACCCGCACTGTAGTGCGCCGCCATGACCTGCCAATCTTTTGAATCGGCCTCTCTCAACTCCACGACCTTTCCGCGCACCGTCACGTACTTGTGAGGCACGGTGTCTTTTTGCGCCAGCATAGACACCGGCGAGCCCTCGAACAGCAACTTGCCCTTGCGCGACTCGGCGCTGGTGATAAACCAGTAGTCCGACTCGCCAGCCTGGTAGACAAACCACATGGGCGTCATCAGCGGGCTGTCGCCGCCCTGATTGAATGAAAAAATACCGACCCTTGGCTCCGCCAGAAAAGCTTCCTGCTGTTCTGTGGTCATACTGAAATTCAATGTGGACTACCTGTACTGTATTAACAGACAGCAAGAATAACATTCGGTGCTAGAATTCGCGCCCATGAAAATTTCCGCTGCCTGGCCATTCGATATACGCCGCCTGCCCTTCTTTTACGGCTGGGCCATCTGGCTGCTGAGCCTGCTCGGCTTCCTCGCCAGCATTCCCGGCCAGACCATGGGCATGGCCGTATTTACCGATCCCCTGATTGAGGCACTGGACCTGAGTCGCAGACAACTCTCCATGGCCTACCTGATCGGTACGGTGACATCCTCCTTATTCCTGACCCGAGCAGGACGCTGGTACGACGCTCTCGGCGGTCGCATTATGGTGCCTCTTGCTGCAATCGCCCTTTCACTGGCCTTGTTGTTTATATCAGCAACAGATCTTCTATCAGGACTGCTGGGTGGATCCGAGGCGATGACATTCCTGCTGATCACACTGGGTTATTTTGGCGTGCGTTTTTTTGGTCAGGGCATACTCACCAATTGCTCGGCCAATATCCTGCTGCTGTGGTTTGAACGCAGACGCGGCCTGGTGAGCAGCGCGCGGTGTTTTCGTCAGCTTTGGCTTTTCGATTGCGCCCCTGGGGCTGGCCTGGCTCATCGCCAACCATGATTGGCGCGGCGCGCTGTGGCTGTTGGCTTCGGCCTGCACAGCATTTGCTATCGCAGCATTTCTGTTACTGCGCAACCGGCCGGACGAGTGTGGTGTACTGATCGATGGCGGGGCCCACAACAGCGACGATAACAAACCCGACCTGCCCAGCAAAACCCTGGCCGAGGCCAGGCTGACTCCCACATTCTGGATTTTCAGCCTCAGCCTGGCCATGCATGCCCTGTTTGGTACGGCGGTGACGTTCCACATCGTCTCACTGTTCACCGAGGCCGGGCGAGAAGCCAGCGAGGCCTATTCCTACTTTTTCCCTGTCGCCGTAGTGTCCACCAGCACCAATCTGATGTTTGGCTATCTGGCTGATCGCATGTCGCTAAAACCCCTGCTGATTATCATGCTGCTGTCTTTCCTCTGCGGAGCCCAGGGTCTCCTTAATCTGCAACATGACTGGGGTTATTGGCTGCTTACGGTCGGCTTCGGCTTTGGTGGCGGGCTCTGGTCAGTGATCTCTAACCTGGCATTTATCCGCCATTTTGGCCCGCTTCATCTGGGTGAAATCACGGGGCTGTGCATGTCCGCAATGGTATTTGGCAGTGCCATCGGGCCTGCCCTATTCAGCCTGGGGCTGGACTGGACGGGTAGCTACGCTGCTGCCGAGTGGGGGTGCAGCGCAGGCCTGCTGCTGCTATTGCTGGCGGCAATCTTCCTGGTACCGGCACGAGATGGCATGCAAAAAGAGCAAATTGCATAACGGCATGACAATTTATGCCACCAGATCTTGAAAATTCCGCCTATGGCGATAAATTGCGCCGCATCCTAAGCTTCCATACATCACTTGCAGCAACCCGTGACTTAACGGGGGAGAGAAAATGCCCGAACTCAAACGTGCCTACGATGAAGCCATTGCCCAACTCACTGCGGACGGCTCGCCCTACGCCCTGACCCAGCGCAGCATCGACGGTGTTGAATACACTGTGTACGCCAACGCCCCAAAAACAATTCTGGACATCTGGGAAGCTGCTTCGCAGCACGGCGACGCTGAGTTCTTGGTCTATGAAGGCGAGCGCTATACCTTTAGCGACATGCTGCGACTGGCGGCGAAAATGGCCGTGCAGCTGAGGGAAACCTACGGCGTTGAAAAAGGTGATCGCGTCGCCATCGCCATGCGCAACTACCCCGAGTGGATGATTGCCTACATTGCCGTGACCTCCATTGGTGCAGTCGTCGTCCCGCTCAATAGCTGGGACCAGGCCAGGGAGCTTGAATACGCCATTAACGACGCCGATGCCAAAGTGGTGTTTTGCGACCATCAACGTTATGCGCTGGTGGCAGACTGGCTGGAAGAGCGCGGCACCCATGCGGTTATTGCCCGCCCCCAGGACACCGACATGAAATCCAGCGCCAGTAGCTGGGAAAGCCTGATGGAAAGTACTGGGGAAGCCACCATGCCCAGCGTCGAGATCGATCCGGAAGACCCGGTGATGATTCTCTACACGTCCGGCACCACCGGCGCGCCCAAAGGGGCCCTATCTACTCATCGCGCATTGTGCCAGGCCCTGACCAACTTCGAGGTCGGCGCCTTTGCCTTCGCCATGATCAATCCCGAAACCATGCAGGCCATGATGTCCAGCGGACACCCCCCGACTCAGCTGTTGGCAGTCCCGCTGTTCCACGTATCTGGTCTTCACGCGGTATTTCTCGGCGCCTTTAAAGGGGGCCGTCGCGTGGTCATGATGTTCAAATGGGACGCCGAGAAGGCGCTTGAGCTGATCGAGCAGGAACGCGTTACCGCTGCCAGCGCGGCTCCGGCCATGATTCTTCAGCTGCTGGAGTCAGCAGACTTCGACGAGCGCGACACGTCCAGCCTGTCGAGCATTGGTGCTGGTGGCGCAGCCACGCCACCTCGCGCAGCGCGCCTGATCGAAGAAAAACTGCCACAAGGCTATCCTGGCACCGGCTGGGGCATGACCGAAACCAACGCTATTGGCAGCTCTTTTACTGGCGCCTCTTTCAAGAAAAACCCGGGATCCGCGGGTCACCTTCACCCAACGGTTCAACTCAGCGTTCGGGACGAGGACGGCAATGAATTGCCCCAGGGCGAGGCCGGCGAGCTTTGGATCAAGTCACCCACCGTCATCTCCGAGTACTGGAACCGTCCGGATGCAAACGCCAAGGATTTCAAAGACGGCTGGTTCAACTCCGGTGACATTGGTTACCTCGACGACAACGGCTACCTGTACCTGTCTGATCGTGCCAAAGATATGGTGATTCGCGGTGGTGAAAACATTTACCCCGCGGAGATCGAAGGCTGCCTGCACGACCATCCCGACATTGAAGAAGTCGCAGCCTTTGGCCTGCCCGATGAAGCCATGGGCGAACAACTGGCGGTGGCCGCAGTACCGCGCAGTGGCAGCAATCTTGATGTCGAGAGCGTGCGTGCTTTCGCGAAGGAGAACCTGGCTCACTTTAAGGTCCCTCACTATGTGTTCCTGCTGGATGAAGCGCTGCCCCGCAATCCCAGCGGCAAGGTGCTTAAAAAGGACCTGAAGGCACGTTTCGAGTCTGAGGCCAGCTAAAAGCGATTGCGGCCATTCTTGTGTATTGGCACCATCGGTGCCAATATTGAAGCATGGTTATAGAGCGCGATCATCACGGCTTTGATGCGCCGGCGGCACTGGGGCACCCCGGCCGCGCCGGCCTGCCCAGTGGCCATGCCACCGGGCCGGCAGTGGGTGAACGCCTACCCGACTTCAATCTACCCGATGCGCACGGCCAGTCGATCCGATTTCACGAGGATCGAGGTGGCAAAAAAGCCGCGCTGGTGTTTTATCGCTCGGCAGTGTGGTGACCCCCCTGCTGGACGCAGCTCGGTGAGTTGCGAGACGCCTTCCCTGAGTTTGAAAGCAACGACATCAAACTCTACGCCCTGTCCTATGACGATCAGGACACGCTGAGCCAGTTTGCCGAGAAACAATCGATTCCCTATACCCTGCTGTCCGACGTCGATTCAGCGGTCATACGCCAGTACGGCATCCTCAATACCCAGGTCTCTGAGGATGACTTTATTCTCTGGGGTATACCCTACCCGGGTGTCTACATCTGTAACGAGGAAGGTGTGGTGACCGCCAAGTTCTTCCACGACACCTACAAGAAGCGCGATAGCGCTCAGATGCTAATTGATGCTGCTATGGGCAAAATAGCCCTGGCAGACGATGCGCCGCAGGCGCAGGGTGGCGACGAATCCATCAAGATTACCGCGGCAGTCCACGGCGGCAATGGCAGCATTCGACAGGGCATTATCCGCAAGGCGGTGGTGCGCTTTGAGATGAGCGACGGGCTTCATATCTATGGTGAACCTGTACCTGAAGGTATGGTCGCCACCTCGATCGACATCAGTGGTCATGAGGGTATTCGCGTACTGGAACCCGAGTTCCCTCCGACTGAGCCGCTTTATCTTGAAGCCATGGATGTGAACCTGCAGGTGTGGTCTGGCCAGGTTGACCTGGTAGTTCCCTTCTACCCTACCGGCGAATTGGTGAGCGAGACACGCCCGCTGGACATGGACAGCATCGATATACAGATCAAGGTGCGCTACCAGGCCTGTACTGACCAGGAGTGCCTTCTTCCCACGACCGAAACCTTCACCCTGAAGCTGCCACTGGATGTGATCGACATTCCAAAAATAGGTCTCCACACAGGGCACGGACAGCGCGAAGGAAACTATGATGGCAGCGCCAATATGCGTCGACTGATGTGGCGCAAATTCATGGCCAATCCACTCAGCATCTTCAAGTTTGTTGCAAAAACCATTCGCCTGGAGCGACAGGCAAAAAACGCGGCAAAGAAGCATCCAAATAAGCGTCAACATGATATAAAACACACCCTCGTCTCAATCAGTACGGAGCAAAATGGCATGGCTGATGACAGCTACGAACCGCCCAAAGTCTGGACCTGGAACCCCGACAGCAACCAGGCTTTCGGCAACATCAACCGACCCACAGCCGGAGCACAGCAGGAGCAGGAACTGCCAGTAGGCAAGCATCCCCTGCAGCTGTATTCACTGGGCACACCCAATGGTGTCAAGGTCACCATCATGCTCGAGGAGCTGGTGGAGCTGGGTTATGAAGGCGCTGAATATGACGCCTGGCTGGTCAACATCATTGAAGGCAAGCAGTTCGAGAGTGGCTTTGTCGACGCCAATCCCAACTCGAAGATTCCGGCTCTGGTGGATCACAGTGTCGAGCCCAAACAACGGGTGTTTGAATCCGGCTCTATCCTGCTCTACCTGGCTGAGAAGTTTGGTGAGTTTTTGCCCAAAGACCATGCCGGTCGTACCGAAACCCTGAACTGGCTATTCTGGCAAATGGGCGCCACGCCCCTTGTCGGGGGAGGCTTCGGCCATTTCTACGCCTATGCACCCATCAAGATTGAGTACGCGATCAATCGCTACACCATGGAAGCCAAGCGGCAGCTCTCGCTGCTGGACAACACACTGGCTGAGCGACGCTATATTGCAGGCGACCATTACAGTATCGCTGACATGGCGATCTGGCCATGGTACGGCTCATTGATTCGCAACCAGGCCTATGACGCGGCCGAGTTCCTGGAGGCCGAGGGCTACAAGAACCTGATTCGCTATGTGGATGAAATCTGGGAGCGCCCTGCAGTACAGCGCGGCCAAATGGTTAACCGTCCCTATGGCAAAAAGTCCAGCCAGCTGCTCGAGCGCCACGACAAGAGCGATTTCGAGTTACGCACCCAGGACATTCTTGATCCGGATCCGCCGGAAGAGCAGGAAGCCAGCTAAACCTGCCTCGAGGTTAGAGTACTTTGAAAATCAAAGTACTCTGAGCCCAGAATAGCGATTGAGAACTAGACCGGGTCGACAAGCGGGCACAAGCCGGCCTGGTCGAGGATACTGTCGGCCAACTCCCGATCGGCACCAGCCAGAGCCTGATAGCGCTCCCGGGTCCAGTTCAGGCACTTCAACTGGTAGGGAAAGCTGGGTTGCGTCCAGGTCTTGCCATCAATCTCCGTCTCAAACTGCTTTTCGCCTGCAGACAAGGCCCTGGCATTCGCCAGCATCTGAGGCATATGGGTTCTCGCCATCTCCTGCAGCAGAGACATCAGGGTATCTGGCAAATCAGCAGGGTCGAGCCAGTCACCCTCCTCGACCTCATACCCACACAAATCTTCCACCCGCTCGGTCCAGGCATAGACACGCGGAGAATGCTGCAAGGTGAGCGCCATGGGTGTCGGATCAAAATGAGTCAGACAGGTGAGCTGGCCAAAGATACCGAAATCACTGGAGCCGGGACGATCGCCCATCAAGAACCGACACTGCTGCAGGTGGGCATCCATCAACTCCAGAAAACGCACGTAACTGCTTTCGATGACCGCCGCGGTAACTTCGTTGGAGCCAACCACATAAAGCCTTTCGATCTGTCGCTTGGAGAACACCTCTTTCATATTGGCGGCCAACTCAGGCTCATGCAGCGTGGTTGAGAAAAACGGCAGCACCGAACCCGCCTTGTCGATATCCGCATCAAACGCCCAGCGAAAATGAAACATACAGCGGGTCAGCCATTCATCTGCGTAGTCTTCCAGCAGGTAATTGATCAAACCCAGCACCGGATTGTGAGGATGCACGCTGCGGCCATCAAACGCTTCATCAAGGCGCTCCAGGATCGGCGTGGTATCCGTTACCGGCTGGTCGACACCCTCTTCATCGGGAAAATAAGAGGTCGGTAGCAGGGATGGTTTCGCTACCGGCAGGCTGGCGCCGTCGATATGGCCTGAATCCGTCATCATGCCGGGCTGCCCGATAATGAAGCGATAGGGAATACGGCGATAGCGCAACACCGCGAGAGCCTTGCGGGTGTATGGGCTGCCGTGCACGCCCTGCAGATGTATCGGTGATTCCAGTGTGGTCATTAAGCTATCTCCCCAACAGCCCGAGCTAGAGCAGTTCGTCCGCCAGAATATCCAGGGCCTCAGTTTGCGCAGTACCCACCATCATCAGATCAACCTCGCCAGCTTCGCCGCTGGCTTTCCAGGCTTTGCAGCGCTCCCGAATCTTCTCTTCGGAACCAATCAGGTGCACAGCGTCCACCAACTCATCAGGCACTGCGGCGGTCGCTTCTTCCTTTTTGCCGGACAGGTACAGATCCTGAATCTCCACCGCGGCATCCACATAGCCCATGCGTTTGGCCAGTTCGTTGTAAAAGTTCTTGTCGCGCGCACCCATGCCGCCGATATACAGCGCCATATTGGCTTTCACCATCGGGGCCAACTGATCGTATTCGCCCACCAGGCAGCTAACGCCAGGGGCCACGGTAAAGTCTGCCTTACTCTTACCATTGCCGGCTCGCTCAAAGCCCTCATCGATAAAGGGTTTGATGACGTCGCCGTAGCTTTCCGGCTTCAACATCATGGGAAAGACCCCGTCGGCACATTCAGCAGCGCAACGCAGCCCATTCGGGCTGATGGAGGCGGTAAAAATGGGTAAATCCGGATTCCCATGCAGAATGCTTTTCAGGGGCTTGCCGAGTCCGGTGCTGCCGGTTTCGTGATTAGGCATGTGGTAATACTCACCCTGGTGTTCAACCGCAGCTTCCCGTGCCAGGATCTGGCGAATAATGCTGATGTACTCCTTGGTGCGTATCAGGGGCTTGCCATAGACCTGCCCATGCCAACCCTCTGCCACCTGCGGCCCGGAAGGCCCAAGCCCCATAATGAAACGACCGCCGGAAAGATGATCCAGGGTCATCGCAGTCATCGCCGCCATGGCGGGCGTTCTTGCGGGCATCTGCATAATGGCAGTACCCACGTTGATGGTCGAGGTCTGGGCCAGGATCCAGGATGCTGTCGACACTGCATCACTACCGTATGCCTCCGCCGTCCAGACGGAATGGAAGCCCAGGCTCTCTGCGTGCTTGATCAGGTCCATATTTATTTTGGCGCGATTGCCAAACGTCATCTGGCTAACACCTAGTTTCATAGGGCTACTCCGTTGTTGTTTGTATTAAGAGCTCTTGGTCACAGGCAGCATACTATTGACACATTGCGTGTCAATATAAAGATCAGGCATCCCACATCGAGAGGATCTGCCCCTGGGAAGGCCTGGCACTACCATCCAGTACTGATTGGTAAGTTGTACTCACAGACTCAGGGCCATAGCCCCTGCTGACTTCAAGCCAACTGTCGCAAAACTTGCGGAAAGCCACATAAGACATGCCCAACTGCATCATCAGTTCAGCCGCGCCAATTTCAGCGCCGCGCTTTTGTACCTGTGCAGGTGCGAAAAAGAACTCGGGCGTAGCGCCCGGCAGGCCATCGACTGGTCCCATGTCCTCATAATGCGTGGCGCCCACACGACAGGAATAACGCATATTATCTGCGTAGTGATGATGCAGGCTGGAAATCACCCCCCGGCACTGCCAGCCATATCCACCAGCACGACTGCCTCGCTGGCGTCCAGGTTAGCGATATCGTCATAGCTAACCACTTTGTTGTAGCAGCCCAGGGATTCACAGAAAGCAACATTGCCAGCTGATGTCAGACCGATCGACTGCGCCTCACCACGCTCACGCACGGCAAACGCAAGTGCGATACTGGTTTTACTGGAGGCACTGGAGATCAGGAACGCATTAGCCCCAAACAGCGCGTTATCATGCATGAAGTCCTCTGCCAGCCAGGAGGTCATAAACAGGCCACGCAACAGGCTGTCCTGATCCTCCCGCTCCAGGTCATAAATAGGATTGGCCGCGGCCCGCTGGTACTGGGCATAAACAGGCGCATACTCCGCGCGGTGCTCTGATACATCCACAAACTGCTCCGCGCGCACCTGTCCTGCCTTCACTTTCAGATGGGTACTCATGGGAAAGAACCCCCACACACGCTCGCCGACCTGAATCTCGGGATGTGCAGAATCAACAACCTCAGCCCAGGCCATCGCCGGTATCCAGCCCCAGCCCTCTTCCGCTGGAAAGAAGCCCCAATAGCCCAGTGCATCACCAGATGCAGCGTAAGAGATATTGTTAGCTGTCAGAGCGAAGCGATCGACTTTCATAAGAACTTCATCAGCCTCGAGAACTGCGGCTAGCTCGCCCTCTTGCAGGCGCGTCTGCGCCCAATCGTCGCGGCGTACTTCCAGCGTTGTGGTCGTTATTGTGTCAGTCATTGCTGTGCTCCCAAATTTGGCCAGCGGGCATTGTTACCCGCCGATGCTGTGTCGTCCAGCGCCAAAAACAGCTGCGATACAGCAACTCACCGCTGCCAGCACTCCGTTCACCGCAAAACGCTAAACAGCACCGCTCAAAAAGCGCAGTCTCTACTCATGGCTACGGCCAGCACCCTATCCGGCACAGGAGAACGACCATGAAAAACACTTTGAGCAAGAGCATAGCCCTGATCACACTGAGCGCAGGCATTGGTTGTCACGGTATGGCACAGGCAAGCGAAGCCAATCTGCAGGTCGAGTCACGCGCGGTCTCCTATGCGGACCTCAATCTGGCCCGCCCGGCCGATCAAAAGATTATGCATCAGCGTATTCGCAACGCCGCGCGTGACGTCTGCGATCTGGATACAGCACGGCGCATACCTGCTCGCCAGGCCCGTGCCGGCAAGGCGTGCTACCAGAACGCGATTGCCGACGCGATCGCCAGCGTACCCACACACGCATCAGCGGTGGCAAAGGCCAACTGAAGCAGGCTGTTTTCAAGTCGGTGCCCGGACGGCATTTGCGCTCCCCCTGGGCGCCCCATTTGCGGTAATGGAATACCGCACTTTCGACCGATGAGCTATTCGGGTGTCACGATCGCGAACATGCCATCGGGCTGATCCTGCAGGGCGAAGAAACGAGCCAGATCCAGGCGACTGCCTTCGATACTTAAATCATCTGAAAAAAACACTTCCTGCAGCGGCCTCGTTTTGAGCGCCAAGTCAAGAAACAGCGTATGAGTGAGGGTGAGCGTTGCATCGGCAACGTCTCCGGGACGCTCAGCGCGATGATGAAGGACTGAATTCTTCACCTGCAGCAGATAGCTCTCATCAACATCCGTAAAGCGCATCAGAATAGCCAGCTCCTCGCCCTCGGCCTCAGGTCCGTTTAGCCTGACGGCCATGGAGTCAAACATCAGGGGCAAGGGGGTATGTTTCAGCAGGTCACGAGTCGCCGCCAGGTCGGTCACGGGCTCCGTGGGTTTGCCGTGGCGCAACTCATAGGCTGCACTGAGATACACATCGCGCCAGGGCCCGGACTCGGACTGATAACCCAGCTGATCGTAGGCGCGAGCCAATAGATCCTTCGCGGCTGTGTTATCAGGTTCAGCGAACACCAGGTGGTTTAACACTTCAGCGACCCAACGGTAATCACCCCGATCAAAGTACGATTGTGATTTAGCCAGAATCGCCTCGCTGCCCCCCATCATGTCCACGTAGCGCTGTCCGGCTTCAGCCGGCGGCAGCGGATTCAAGTGGGCCGGGTTGCCGTCATACCAACCGAGGTAGCCCTGGTATACCGCCTTGGCGTTGTGGCGAACGGTGCCGTAGTAGTCGGCATTGGAAAAACTCTGACGCAAACTAGCAGGCAAGCTGAGCTGCTCGGCAATCTCTTTTGGCGTAAGACCCTCATTAAACAGGCGCACCGTCTGGTCATGGATATACTTATAGGTATCTCGCTGCACCTCGAGAAAGTCCACCACCTGCTCCCGCCCCCAGCGCGGCCAGTGATGACTGCCAAAGTAGATTTCCGCATCGGGAAACAGCTCGATACTGTCGTTGATATAGGCGCTCCACTTAAGCGCGTTCCTGACTTTAGCACCGCGGAGTGTGTACAGATTGTGCAGGTTGCTGGACACGACTTCAGCGCCACAGAATGCGCGCTGTTTCGGCAGGTAGAACATGAACTCCGCCGGCGCTTCAGATTCCGGCGTGTACTGGAACTCAATCGTCACACCATCCACCACCAGCTCTTTGGTGTCGTGATCGATGATGTCGGTGGGTGCCAGGAGACCCACCATACCAAAGGCGGGCCCCTTACCCAGCCCGGAACCAATATGCCCGCGCTCGCTGCGAGCCAGACGGCTGCCATACATGTACTGGGAACGACGCATCATCGCCACGCCGGCAATCACATTCTCGCTGGTGGCTTCCTCCATGAAGCCCCTGGGGGCAATCACGCGAATGCCTCGTTCACGCACCTCGGATTCATCAACAATACCCAGTACACCGCCGAAATGATCAATGTGGGAGTGAGTGAACATGATCGCCGTCACTGGCTTATTCCCCAGCTGATCCCGGGCGAAAGCCAGCGCAGCGCGAGCTGTCTCGCGAGCGGTGAGCGGATCAACCACAATCCAGCCATTGTCGCTATCGATCAGGGTCATATTGGCCAGATCATGCCCGCGCAACTGATAAATACCCTCTGCCACCTGGTACAGGCCGTGCTGATTGTTCAGCCGGGCCTGCCGCCAAAGACTCGGGTTGGCGCTGGCAGGCACTGATTCACCCATAAACTCGTAGGCGGTCTGGTTCCAGGTGGTGCCGCCGAGATCGCGTGGCACAACCAGCTCAGGCATGCTTGCAATCAAGCCCCTAGACGCATCCTCAAAATCCTGCTGGTTAGAGAACGGACGCTGCTCCAATACCGCGAGATTCCGTTCAGCGGTGTAGGCAGTGGGGGCAGTGTGGCCCTGTGCATCCGCGTCCGGGCCCGGCTCCCAGGCCGGCCCAGGTTCAGCGCAGCCTGTCAGCAACAATACGGCAAGTACTATCGTTATTCTCATTGAGTATCCTCTTTATCGAGCCGCGCCACCAACCGGGCCGGGGCGTATTGTCTGTAAACATAAATGGCTATAAACAGGGCTGCAAACTCAGCGGCGGGTATTGCCATGAACACCCCCGCATCCCCCACCAACACCGGCAGCGTCAGCAGAAACAGACCGGGCAATATCAGACTTCTGGAAATCGCTATACAGGCGGAAGGTATCGGCTTGTGCATGGCGGTGGAATAAGCCGCGATACAAATGGTGACACCATTGAAAAGAAAAGCCGGCCAGAACCAGCTTACAAACTCCACGGCGATCTGCTCTGCCGCCAGGCTGTTGTCGTCCAGGAAGATATCGATGAGCACACCCGGCACCGTCAGCAGCAGGCCGACCACCAGCAGGCCCGTTTAAATACTGTTACTACAGCAATACGCATAAACTCACTGATACGCTGTGCATCACGCCCGCCCAGGCAGTGACTTACCATGGGCTGGAGAGAATCACCGATGGCGAAGGCGAATATGATGCCCGCAAACAGGATGTAATTGACGACGGCAAACGCGGCGACGCCATCAACACCAAAGCGGCTCATCATCACCCAGTTAAAGATCAGGGCAATGATGCCGGCTGACGCCTCGTTGGCGAAATCCGAGGCACCGTTGAATGCTGCCCGACCTATATCGCGCCAGCGCCCTATCCGGAGTTCCCAGCTCAGCTTTGCCTTGCTGCTAAAGAAATGCGACAACAAAATCAGGCTGGCGACCCCGTAGGCGATCGCCGTGGCCCAGGCTGCACCCGCCAGGCCGTAGTCCAGCACAACAATGAACAGCCAGTCGAAAAAAAATGTTCAGCGCCGCCTCAATCACAAACGCTGAACCCGCCAAAAACGGGCGGCCGTCCACGCGCACAAAATACTCGAAGCAGATGCCCACCATGAATATCGGTGTCGCCCACAGCAGGATCACCAGGTATTCGGCCACTAGATCCTCGACCCCCTGGGCCGCCCCCAGCAGGAATATCAGGCCGTCCATCCAAATGAGACCAGCACCCGCCGCCAGCAGGCCCAAGGCCAGCTGCGCAATGACGATGCGCGTGAATATGGCAGAGGCACTAGGCACATCGCGCTCCCCCAGGAACTTGCCTGCCATCACCGAACCGCCAATCGACAGCATGAAGGAAAAGCCAAACACGATAGTCAGCAGTGGCATACTGATGTTGACTGCTGCCAGCGCGTCGGATCCAACGTAGTTGTCGACAAACAGGCCGTCGATCACAGTCGCAGACGATATGGCGAGCATGCCGACAATAGTCGGCAGTGAGTAAGCAAAGAAGACTTTAAGCGGATGGCCTTTGAGCGGATCCATGGGACCTCGAAGTCACGTAGCGATTGCAGGAGGCCTGTGCGTTGCGCTCACCCGCGGCGCCAGTCTACCTCGTGCAGCCGCTTGCGAGAACCGAGGTCTTCTACCCCTCGCAGGGTTAGCTCGTCGCCACGCAAATCAATATGGCGAAGCTGCTCAGTGCCGACCATATTGGGATTGAGGGCATGCGCAACCTCATGTATGACGGAATCGCCTTCCATGCGAAACGGGCCCGCGTAATGCATGTAGCTCTAAAA
Source organism: Halieaceae bacterium (assembly GCA_963921335.3). Lineage (GTDB taxonomy): Bacteria > Pseudomonadota > Gammaproteobacteria > Pseudomonadales > Halieaceae > CAWUFC02. The sequence goes on from CAWUFC020000002.1 coordinate 477,564, forward strand.
TGCCAGGGCGCAGGCCTCTGCCGGCATTTGCTTAGGACCCAGACCGGCGGGCAGCGAGGCGCGATCACCTGCATGGATGACAGCACTCATATAGCCGTTGTCACTGTAGACGATCAGACCACGAGCCTTTTCACCAAACGGGTAGGTAAAGTCGTCGCTATCTTCCCAGCGCACCTTCCAGGCCACCAGTTGCCAGGCCCCCAGAAGCTGCTCACGCAGCGTCATGCCACGCTGACCAGCTTGGGCTTACCGCGAGTTTTGGATTTGGCTTTTGCCCTGGGCTTGCTGCCAGTCTTGGCGGCCGGACGCTTGGGTCGGCGCCGGGCTGCCCGGGTCGGCTTTAGGTCACCACGTTCAAAGCGCTCGAGAATTTCATCAAGAGTTCGGCTGATACGGGTGCAGGTATCGATCGCTGTCAGCTCACGCCAGGTTGAACGCTCGCCTTCCTGCATCAGTGATATGAGTTCGTCCTCGGAAATATGGGACAGGGCTTTCACCGGGTTGTACCAGCGGAAATCAGGCACGATATTGATATCGCCGGTGTAAGTCTGGTCCAGCAGGCTGTGCACGCTGTTTACCAAACCGGAAAAACGTGGCCAGTCACTGCCGTGCTTTTGTACCCGCGATCGATACATGTTCAGAGCTTCACGGGTGGTTTCGATACCAAACTTACCCAAGGACGCCAGCAGTCGATTGGGCTCGCGGCCCGGCGTTAAAAACGGCAGCGCAATCGGATTGACCATGCTCACGATGGAGTGATTGGTGCTGTACAGCCGGCCCAGTCGCTTGGCCGGAAGGTCGTCACTGATAGAACCGTCTACCCACTGCCTTGAAGGCAGGTAATCCTGGGGATCGCCATACATATTGCGTGCCTGCAAGGTCACCGGGGGGAATACACCGGGTACGGCACAGGAGGCCATGACCGCAGAGCGAATATAGACATTGGGCGAGGCAATGGCGTTGAGCAGCCGCGAGGTTTGCTGGGGTTCTGCCGGGGCTACCGATATGCTGATCTGGCGGCCGGTTTTCTCGTACGCCTCCTGGAAGGTCATATTCGGGATCATGCGCTCAACGATCGCTTCGAGATCGTTAATTTGCAGCGCCTGATTTTTGCCGAAAATCATCTTGTCGACGAAGCTGGCCTCCCTCTCCGCCTCAAAGTGCACGTTAGCGGGATCGTAGAACTTCTCGAGCTCGGCATCAGTATGGGTGCCCAGTACTCCGGCAATCATGGAGCCTGCGCTGGAACCCGAGATCACCCGCGGCAGCATTTTCTGCTCCAGCAGGGTTTTCACCACGCCCAGGTGATAAAAGCCCAGTATGCCACCGCCGCTGAGCATCAGCGCAGAGCGGCCGTAGCAGTGATTGGCCCGGTAGAAAAACTCTACTTTGTCGGAAAAAGAGATTTCATCAGACTCCAGCTCGGCCAGGTGCTGCAGTGCGAGTACTATCTCTTCCACGTAGTCTTCGATCAGCTTTTTGGTGCCAACCTTGGACTGGTGATAGAGCTTGGAGTTGCCCATCCCGCCCATGTTGCCGTGAATACCCTCGTTCAGGGTGAACAACAGCCCCACATCGTCATGACGAGCACGCAGCTGGCGCAGGCGGTCCAGCCGCCCCCGGATAGAGTTGTAGTCGTACATGGGCGTGTGATCAATCTGGCGCCAGCGATCCATGCCGCTGAGACGATCGTGCTCCTCGGCCAGTTCCCGCCATACCTCGTAGGATTCGGCGGTGGCGAGTTGTTTGTCGAGGGTTCGAAGCTTGAGATTGGTAAGCACCAGTACCTCCGGATGCCTTTGATGTTGACAGTGACAGCTTAAAGCATCCGGTGGCGAGATCATAGGCGTGATCAGCGGCCAAACTAACGGTAATTAGCACACTGATCCCGATATCTAGCCCATTTACGGGGCGAAAATCTATCGCTAAATCAGCCCACACCCCCGAAAGCACGGGGCATCTGCATATTCAGGCGCTCTAGCCCTCCGTGAATGGCCAGCACCTCACCGGTAACGTAACTCGCCGCGGGTGAAGCCAGGTATAGGGCGCCCAGGGCAATGTCCTCCACCTCACCCAGGCGGGCCATGGGCGTGAGCTCGACCATGGTCTGCTCGATTTCATCATTCAGCACCGTATTGAGCGCGTCGGTCTTAATCGACCCCACGGAAATCGCGTTGACCCGAATTTTTGGCGCAAATTCCTGAGCCAGCTCGCTGGAAAGCATCGACAGGGCCCCCTTAGCCGTTCCGTAGGTAGAAAAGCAAGGCGTTGGTTTTTCACCCGCGATGGAAGAAATGTTAACGATGGAGCCACCCTCTCCGCTCTGCATCATCAGCGGCACGCAGATCCGCGTCATGGCATAAGCACTGCTGACGTTGAACAGTATGGATTGATTAAAAGCCTCTACCGGCGTATCAAGGAATGGTCGCGGCGCAGTCCCGCCAGCATTGTTAACCAGTATATCGAGCCGCCCGAACTCACTGATCGCCAGGTCCGCCAACGCCTGCAGCTGATCCTGCTCCATCACATCAGTTTTGATCCAGGCTGCACGCTGACCCAGCGATTCTACGTCTGCAGCCACGGCGGCCAGATCGGCCTCGGTTCTGGCTCCCAACACCACGTTGGCGCCCGCCTCCGCATAAGCTCGCGCAATGCCTGCACCAATACCTTTACCGGCACCGGTAATCACCACCACCTGCCCATCCAGTCTGAATCGATCAAAAAGCGCCATAGTTTTTCTCCTTATGCTTCGCTCGCTTTAAACAACCATTCTCGGGATAAACTGATCTGGTCCGCAAGTAAATTGGTATAAAATGGTAGTCCAAGTTTTGTAGGGGTTTAAGGTGCGCGCATACGGATTCGTCGCAGTGTTGCTGCTGGCTATTTTTGGGGCCATCGGCGGCTATCAATACTGGCGTATTTCCGCATTCGCCAATATGGATTTCTCGCCACCACCAGTGACGATAGCCGCGGCTGAGGCCATTAATGAATCCCGGCCTCAACTGCTAACGGCTGTCGGCACCGTAAAAGCCGTGCGCGGCGTTGACCTGACTTCCGAAACCAGCGGTGAAGTCACTGCGATCAACTTTCGCTCCGGAGACGCTGTCGAACTGGGGCAGGAGCTGTTGGTCCTCAATGACGAGGTAGAACAAGCCAGTCGCCGCAACCAGATTGCCAGCCTAGACCTGGCTAAGGTGCTGTATGAGCGCGACAGCAAGCTGATCAAGCAACATTCTATTCCTGAGTCCCAGTACGACCGCTCCAAGGCCGATCTGGAACGAGCGCGGGCAGCACTGGCTGAAACCGAGGCCCGCATTCGCAACAAACGCATTGCCGCCCCGTTTGCGGGTACTGTGGGTATTCGCCAGGTTGACGTTGGCGACTACGTGTCACCCGGCACCCATATCGCCACACTGCAAGATCTTAGCGAGCTGGAAATCGACTTTAACCTGCCGGCGCGTTACAGCCCCAGGCTGAAGCCCGGACTCACCATCCAGCTGTCGGTTGGCGCCTTTCCTGAGCGTCTTTTCGACGCGACGCTGCTGGCACTGGATGCCAAGGTCGACTCTGACACCATGAATCTAATGGCGCGAGCCCGCATTAACGACAGCGAGGGGCTGCTGCCAGGCATGTTCGCCAACCTGAGCATTGACCTGGGCGAAAATCAATCCACGGTTACCGTGCCAGAGACAGCAGTCACCTATTCGATCCAGGGCAATACCATATGGATTATTGAGAACTCTGAAGGCGCTCTCAAAGTGACACCGCGCGTGGTCGAAATCGGCGCCGTCCAGGACAGTCGTATTGCGATCCTCAGCAAGCTCGGTGCCGGCGAGCGGGTTGTGACTGCAGGTCAAAACAAGCTTTACCGCGGTGCTCCTGTGGTCGTTGACGAGGCGGTAGAGCTGTAGGTCATGAAGTTCACCGACCTGTTCATCAAACGTCCTGTTCTCGCCATTGTGGTGAGCTGCCTGCTGGTGATTCTCGGGGCCCAGTCCATCACCAACCTCACCATCCGTGAATTTCCAGAGCTGGAAAAAAGCGTTATCTACGTGCGCACTGCTTACCCCGGAGCCAGCGCTGAAACCGTCAAAGGCTTTGTGACTGAGCCCTTGCAAAGACGGATATCCAGCGCTCGCGGGGTGGAATACATCACCTCCGAGAGCAACCCCAGCAGCTCTACCATAGAAGTGTTTGTCAAACTCGGTGAGAACACCAGCGACGTTTTAACCGAGGTGATCGCTAAGGCCGCCGAAGCCAAGTTTGAATTACCCAGGGAAATTGAAGACCCGGTCATCACCACCCAGACCGGTGGCGATGCGATGATGTACCTGGCCTTCCTGTCAGATGAAATGACGCGCTCACAGGTGGCCGACTACCTGGTTCGCAACGTCCAGCCAGAATTGTCCACCCTGGACGGTGTAGGCCAGGCAAGGTTATTCAGCTCCAGCTTCGCCATGCGTGTGTGGCTGAATCCATCCAAGATGACGGCCTTCGGTGTGACCGCACTGGACGTCAGTAATGCCATTCGGGCCAACAACTATATCTCTGCGCCGGGTACCACCAAAGGAGATTGGGTACGTGCCAGCGTCGACGCCCAGACCGACATGCGAGCCCCTGAGGAATTTGGCGATATCGTGGTCCGCCAGAACGGCGAGCGCAGAGTACTTCTGAGCGACGTTGCCAGCGTTGAACTTGCAGCTGAGGACTACAATTTCACATCCCTCTCCAGTGGCGAAGAAAGCGTCTTTATCGCCATCAACGAGGCACCGGGCGCCAATCCGCTCGATGTGGCCGCCAACATTAAAGGGGTGATGCCTCGGGTCGAAGAGGCACTGCCGGCTGATATGCGCTGGTTTATGGACTATGACGGCTCCGTACAGATTGAAAAGGCACTGTGGGAAGTCGTGGTGACGCTACTGGAGGCGGCGGCCATTGTGACGCTGGTGATCTACCTGTTTCTGGGCTCCATCAGAGTGGTACTCATTCCTCTCGTCACCATTCCTCTGTCCTTAGTCGGCGTTCTGTTCCTGATCTACACCATGGGCTTCTCCATTAACCTGCTCACCCTGCTCGCCATGGTGATCGCCATCGGTCTGGTGGTGGACGATGCCATTGTGGTGGTGGAAAACGTGCACCGTCATATCGAGGAAGGTAAGAGCCCCTATCAGGCAGCGATAGTGGGCGCTCGTCAGGTTGCCCTGCCCGTCATTGCCATGACCCTGACACTGGCTGCGGTATACGCACCTATTGGCTTCCTCGGTGGTCTGACCGGCGTATTGTTCAGTGAGTTCGCCCTGACATTGGCGGGCGCGGTCATTGTATCGGGCATCGTCGCCCTCACCCTGAGCCCGATGATGTGCTCCCGAGTCCTGACCGATCACGATCACCAGGGGCGCATGGCCGACTGGCTTGATGAGCATTTTGAATCCCTGCGCCAGGCCTACCAGAAAGCGCTGCGGAAATGCCTGAACAACCGCGGCGCAGTCTTCGTATTCGGATTTTTCATTCTACTCAGCCTGCCAGTGCTGTTTATGTTTGCCCAGAGCGAACTCGCTCCCGAGGAAGATGCAGGCCACCTTTTTGTGATCGCCAATGCGCCCGATTACAGCAACATCAACTACATGAACAAGTTCATCGACCAAATGGTTCAGGAATGGAAGCAAGTGCCCGAGATGAGCCACGCCTGGCAGGTCAACCAGGAAGGCAACGCCTTTGGCGGCCTGACCATGGCGCCCTGGGAGGAGCGTGAGCGCAGCCAGCAGGAAGTGCAAATAGAGCTGCAGCAGCGCTTTGCTACCGTCAGTGGGCTGGAAATCTTTTCTTTCGGGTTTCCTTCACTACCGGGTTCCGACAGTGGCCTGCCGGTTAGCTTTGTCATCGCGTCGACGGCCGACTACGCCGTGATCAACGAAGTTGCCGAGCAGATACTGGCCGCTGCGCGTGAATCGGGCCTGTTTATATTTGTAAACAAAGATCTGAAGTTCAGTCGCCCGGAGATCAGTGTCAGTATCGATCGCGACCGAGCCGCAAGACTGGGACTGTCCATGCAAGACATCGGTAACACACTGCAAATCATGCTAGGTGAAGCCGAGGTCAATCGCTTCACCCTGGATGGTCGCGGCTACAAGGTCATTCCACAGGCTGATCGCGGCTTCAGGCTGACCAAGGAGTGGCTCGAGCGTTACTACGTGCGCAGCAACTCTGGCAAGCTGGTGCCCCTATCTACCGTCATTAGCCTTAGTCAGACGATCGAACCGAACAGCCTGCGCCAGTACCAACAGCTCAACAGCGCCACCATCCAGGGATTGATGATGCCACCAAACACCCTGGGCACTGGCCTGGCATTCCTGGAAGAAAAACTGGCTGAAGTGTCACCGCCTGGCTTCCGCGCGGGCTATACCGGTCAGTCGCGTCGCTATATTCAGGAGAGCGGTGGCTTCCTGCTGCTGTTTGCAGCCTCGCTGACCCTGATCTATCTTGTGCTGGCGGCACAGTTCAACAGCTTTCGCGATCCCTTTGTGGTGCTGGTGAGTGTACCCCTCTCGGTGTTTGGTGCTGTGGTGCCCATCGCCATCGGCATGACCAGTTTCAATATCTACACCCAGGTGGGCCTACTGACTCTGATTGGCTTGATCAGCAAGCATGGCATCCTCATTGTGGATTTCGCCAATCATATGGTGCTGGAGGGCAAGAGCCGCAAAGAGGCGGTGCTGGAAGCCGCGGGACTGCGACTGCGGCCCATCCTGATGACCACCTTTGCGACGGTGCTCGGGGTTTATCCCCTGCTGGTTGCCTCAGGCGCCGGGGCTGAAAGCCGCTTCGCCATTGGCCTGATGATCACCGCGGGGATGCTGGTTGGCACCTTGTTCACGCTGTTCGTGTTGCCCAGCTTCTACCTGCCCTTCCGGCAGGAGAAGATTGCCACCCTGACCGGTGACCTGCCTGCAGCGGAGGCGACTTAACGCCCCGCTGTCTTGTATTGCTCTACCAGGTGGCGCTTGTAGAGCTTGCCGTTCTCCATGCGCGGCAGTTGCTCCATAAAGTCGACGGAACGTGGCACTTTAATATGCGACAGGCGCTCTCGACACCACTCGATAATATCCGCCGCGACCTCATCTGTGGCATGAGCCCAGTCCAGGGGCTGCACGACAGCTTTCACCTCTTCCCCGAACTCTTCATTGGGCACGCCAAACACCGCGACATCTGCCACTACAGGGTGACTGACCAGCAGGTTTTCCACTTCCTGGGGATAAATGTTCACACCGCCAGAGATGATCATGTAGTTCTTGCGGTCGGTCAGGAACAAAAAACCATCCTCATCAACATAACCGACATCGCCCAGGGTAGCCCAACCTTCCTTGCTGTAGGCGCCCTTGGTTTTTTCCGGCTCATTGAAGTACTCAAACTTGGGACCATTGGCAAAGTAAACAGTACCAACCTCGCCCTGGGCTACTTCATTACCTTCCTCATCGAGGATATGCAGCTCACCAACAATGGCCGGACCGACTGAACCCTTGTGCGTCAGCCATGAATTGGAATCGATGATGGTCATACCTGAGCCTTCTGAGCCGGCATAGTATTCGAAGATGATCGGGCCCCACCAATCGATCATTTGCTCTTTGATATCAATCGGGCATGGCGCGGCTGCGTGAATAGCGACTTTGAGGGAGCTGCAATCGTACTGGGCTCGCACTGACTCCTCCAGCTTGAGCATGCGTACAAACATGATGGGCACCCACTGACTGTGGGTAATCTTGTGCTCCTGAATGAGCCTGATCGCCTGCTCGGGATCGAACTTCTCCATCACTACCGTGCACCCGCCTAGCGCGAGCACCATATTGTTGTAATGCATGGGAGCAGCGTGATACAGCGGCGCCGGGGACAGGTAGCGGGTGTCGCCATCAAAACCAAAAGCCGCGGCAAAACCTGCCAGTACAGGGCTCTCTGCGTGGATATCGTCGTCAGCCGCCTGCTGCAATACACCCTTGGGTTTGCCGGTAGTCCCGGAGGAATACAGCATCGGCACACCCGCACACTCATCGGCAATAGGCGTTTGCGGCTGCGCTGCCACAGCCTCTTCCCAGGATTCAAATCCGGCCCGGACCCGATTCACCATGTAGAAATATTTAATGGCCGGCACATCACCCACTAACTCTTCTGCCACTTTGGCCAGCTTGTCAGATCCGATAAATAATTGGGCTGTGCAGTTTTCCAGGATGTACTGGGTCTCTTCTTTGCGCAGGTGAGTGCTGATCGGCGTAAACACGATCCCGGAACGCATAGCGCCCTGAACGATCTCGAGAAATTGCCGGCAGTTCTCGATCATCAGGCCGATGTGATCTCCCTTGCCAAGACCAAGGCTCCGAAACAAATGGGCAATCTGATTGGAGCGTGCTTCCAACTCCCCATAGGTGACAACTTCCCCGGTGTTGGCCATGACAATGGCGGGCTTGTCCGGTGAGTCCTTGGCAGTAACGCTGATATGTGGCATGTCGATTATCCTGTTTTTATGGTGGACTAATAATATGGACTTACAGGGCTTACGCGCAAATGCGCCTGGCGGTTTTGCCCGCCTTTGATGACGAGAGCGCTAAAAGCCAGTACAGTGTCTCTTTTGCTCGTCAGAGACAACGTATGACCAATATAGTCCTGCGCTTCGATATGCGTTGCCCCAGCTTCGGCACGCCCAGCAATGAGCTGTACTCCGAGGCCATCTCTATGTGCGAATGGGGCGACCAGAACGGTTTCAATATTGTGCAGTTCAGCGAACATCACGGCGTAGAAGACGGTTACCTGCCCTCACCCATTGTGCTCGGCGCTGCAGTAGCGGCACGCACGGAGCAGATGTTGCTGCGCTTTGCCCTGATCACTCTGCCCTTTCACGACCCTTTGCGCATTGCTGAAGACCTGGCCGTGCTGGACAACATCAGCAACGGCCGGGTTCACGCGATCTTTGGTGGCGGTTACGCACTGCACGAGTTCGACATGTTCGGTATCAGCCCCAAAGACAGACCCCAACTGATGGAAGAAGGCATTCAGACCATTCGACGCGCATGGCGCGGTGAAGCCTTCGAGTACCAGGGCCGTCAGGTGCGAATCACCCCCACACCGATTCAGCCCAATGGACCTGAGATCTGGATGGGTGGCAACAGCCCGGCAGCCGCTCGCAGGGCAGCGAGAATCTGCCAGGGGTTTTACACTGCCGAAAAAGATCTCTACCAGCACTACTTCGATGAAGCCACTCGGCTGGGGCAAAAGCCAACGCCCTGGTGGGACATTGGCTTTGGCTTTCTGCACGTTAGCGAGGACCCTGAGAAAACCTGGCAGGCGATTGGCCCCTTTCTCGCCCACGAGTTGAATTCCTATAGCGAGTGGACCGCTCAAATCACCGGCGAGCCCTTTCAGGCGCTGGATGTGGATACGGTTCGGGCTACCGGTCTCTACCCGGTGCTGACGCCCGAACAGGCCATAGAATACGCGAAGGAGCGCGGTACGGATGGCAACGTCACCCTGCATCCTCTCTGCGGCGGCATGCCACCCGAGCTGGGCTGGGAATCACTGCGATTATTCGTTGATGAGGTACTGCCTGCAATTAACCCGGCTTAAGGCAGGGGTGCCGCCAATAAGCCGGTCAGCAACTGCCAGAACGGCATCACTGTTTTGATCTCAAGACGCTCCTGGGGCGAGTGCGCACCCCGAATCGTAGGGCCAAAAGAAATCACATCCAGACTCGGCCGCTTGCTTTTGACAATACCGCATTCCAGCCCCGCATGAATCGCCTTCACAGCCGCTTCGCTGTCAAACAGCTGTTGATACAGCGATTGGGTATGCTCCAACAGGCCGCCATCAAAAACTGGCTCCCAACCGGGATAATCCACGGTTTTCTCCATCCTCAGCCCGATCAGCTCGGCCAGCCTTAACAATTGCAGTTGCAATGGCCGTGCTTCTTCGTCGCGGAAAAAGCGGATGGTAGTTTCCAGCAGCAGGCCCTCTTCATCGGCCCGCACCTGGGCGAGGTTAACACTGAGATCAACTAGCTCACCGGGTTGATCCAGCGAATACCTTTGGGCGCCATGGGGATGCAGCGCCAGCAGCTGCTGCAGGCGCAGCTGGTCTGACAGTGACAATTGCCGATCCAGCTGCTGCGCCTGAAGCACCCATTCCAAACCGCTATCTGCGGCGGGCAGGTACCGTCGCCAGCCGACCAACAGTGATTCGAGATGCTCAATCAGCGCTGGTTCTTCGAGATCGAGGCTGAACAGCAAACGGGCGCTGCGGGGAATAACATTGTGGGCCTCACCACCGGAGAAACCCGCTACCCGAGCATTATGAGGAGCCAATGTCTCCAGCACCTCACCCAGTAGTTGTATGGCATTGCCGTGCTGGCGATGAATGTCGATGCCCGAATGACCGCCGGCCAGGCCTTTAAGCTCAAGGGACCAGCCTTGTCGCGGCGCAGTGGATTCCCACTGCAAGTCAGCCGTTCCGACCCAGCCTCGACCGCCACTGCAGCCGATAAACAACTCACCCCAGTCTTCCGTATCCAGGTTGATCAAATGTTTGGCGCTGACCAATTCAGGATCCAGGGCGCTGGCACCAAACAGGCCTGTTTCTTCCTCTACAGTAAATAACAGCTCCAACGCGGGGTGAGAGACTTTCGGATCGGTCATCAGGGCAAGCGCGGCAGCACAACCCACGCCGTTGTCGGCGCCCAGCGTCGTGTTGCTGGCCAAGAGCCAGCCCTCCTCTACCCGCAGCTGCAGGGGCTCCCGCTCGAAGTCATGGCTACTGGATTCAGTTTTAACCGTGACCATATCCAGGTGATTCTGGATCAGCACCGTGGCTTCGTGCTCTCGACCGCTGCTGGCTGCAACGTAAACAGCAAGGTTGCCAAAATCATCCATCCGGGTGGTCGCGCCGTGCGCCTGCGCCAGCTCAACGATGTAATCGCGGATGGCCTGCTCATGCCCCGATGGCCGCGGAATACGACTGATGTCATAAAAGTGCTGCCATAACTGGGCAGGTTGCTCAGGATATTGATGGGGTTTCATACCAGCCTCCAGCGGGTCTACTGGAGTTTGCGCAACAGGCTTTCCTGCATGCAGGTAGCAACCAAACGACCATCTTCAGTGTAAAATCGTCCCCGGGCCAGCCCGCGACCGCCCCCGACGCGTTCCGCATCGGCTACAAACAGCAGCCACTCGTCCGCACGTGCGGGCTGGTTAAACCACAACGCGTGATCGAGGCTGGCTATCTGCATATCGTCGCCCATAAAACTCTTACCGCAGGTGATCAGGGCCACATCCACCAGGAATGCATCCGACATATAGGCAATCAATGCCTCCTGCAGACCGGTTTCATTACCAACCGGCCCGGTTGTTCGCATCCACGCCTGGAACTGGGTATCACGGGGGCTTGGATTGGCCCAGTCGATGGGCTCCACCACACGAACATCCAGATCAGTGCCGGTCACGATCATAAAATCAGGGTTGAGCCAGCCCTCGGCAATTTCCCGATCGCGCTCGGTTTCCAGACCCTCGGGGCCGGGCACCTGTGGCATCTCGGCTTCGTAGCTATCGCCAAACTCGGGCACCTGGAAAGACAGGGAAGAGACCAGAATCGGTTTACCCTTTTGCGAGGCCACGACTCTACGGGAACTGAACGTACCACCATCGCGGGATTCCTCCACATCCATGGTGATGGGTTCGCGAGGATTGCCAGGACGCAGGAAATAGGCGTGCTGCGAGTGAACCTTGCGATCCTCAGGTACCGTCGCCACAGCAGCGGCCAGGGCCTGCGCCAGCACCTGTCCTCCATACACCCGAAACCCGTCAGGGTGTGTGTTTTCACAAATAAACTGAAGGCTTTCGCGGCGCTTGGGTTGCAGCGTACTCAGCAGGTGTTCGAGAGTCTGGCGTTCGGGCATTGGTTTCTCCTGACAGCGGCGCGCATTATGCCATACCACAATCCAGTGATGTGCCGGCACGGCCACGGCGGGCTATAGTTAACACATACTGTGAAAGGACCAACCCGATGAAACTCAATTGTGACCTCGGCGAGAGTTATGGCTCCTGGTCTATGGGCCTGGATGAACAGGTCATGCCCTATATCGACCAGGCCAACATCGCCACAGGTTTTCATGCTGGTGACCCTCTGGTCATGCGACGCACCCTGGCGCTTGCCAGGCAACATGATGTGGCCATAGGCGCGCATCCCGCCTATCCGGATCTGGTGGGTTTTGGGCGTCGCAGCATGAATCTTTCGCATGAAGAGTTGCTCGCGGCTTTGCTGTACCAGATAGCAGCGCTGGATGGCATGGCCAGCAGTGAAGGCGTCGAGATGAGCTACATCAAACCCCATGGCGCCCTTTACAACGACATGATGGCCAAAGACAGCGTAAGAGCCACAGTGATAGAGGCCATCAGCAGCTATCATCGCCCGCTCAAATTGATGTTACAGGCGACCGCTGAGGCCGACCAACATCGAGCCGAGGCCGCTAGTGCGGGCATCGATATACTGCTGGAAGCTTTTGCGGACCGCTGCTATGCGGACGATGGCAAACTCCTACCCCGCAGTGAAGACGGTGCCGTCCACAGTCGAGACAAAATGCTGGCCCAAGTTGAGCAACTAAGCCAGAAAGGCACGCTGACAACTGTTCGCGGCAAAGAACTGGCCGTGCAGGCTGATAGCCTGTGTGTGCATGGCGACAATGAAGCCGGAGTCGCTGCCATTCAGGATATACGTGCGCTGATCAGCTGATGCAGATTGAGGTTGCAGGAGAGAACGCCCTGATCGCGTATCTGGGTGAAGGGCAAAGCCCGGCTGTGTCAGCCAGGGTACAGGCGCTTGCAGACTTATTGCCAGGCCTGCTGGGTGCGAGTCTCATCGACCAGGTGCCCTCCTATGCCTCGTTGCTGATTCTTTTTGATCCCCTGCAAACAGATCAATTTGCCGTGCGAGCGGCTTTAAGGCGGGCCGAAACCCAGCTGGCTGATAGGCATACCGGCAGCGGCAAACTGGTTGAGCTACCGGTTTACTACAGCACGGAATCCGGTCCGGATTTGAAGCAACTCGCAACCGATGCCGGACTCAGCACTGAGGCGGTGATCGAGATTCATCAAAGCACCGAATATCGCGTATACGCGATTGGCTTTGCCCCTGGCTTTGCCTATCTCGGCGAGGTCGATTCACGCATCGCTACGCCCAGACTCGCAACACCCAGACAGCGCGTGCCAAAAGGCGCTGTGGCTATCGCCGACGCCCAGACTGCCGTTTATCCAGCTGTATCACCCGGCGGCTGGAACCTGATTGGCCTCTGCCCGACGCCCATGTTTCAGCCCGAGAACAAACCACACATGCCGGTACAGGTAGGCGATCGAGTGCGCTTTAAAGCGATCGACCGCGCCACCTATATCGAGCTTGGGGGTGAATTGTGAGCAGCTTCACCGTGCGTCAGGCCGGGGTACTGTCACAACTCCAGGACGCTGGTCGATTCGGCCATCACGGTATCGGGCTCACCAATGGCGGCCCCATTGACGCAGTGGCCATGACCCTGGTCAACCGCCTGCTGGACAACCCCGCCGGGGCCTGTTGTATTGAATCCAGTTTTGGTGGCCTCGAGCTGGAAGCGAATACCAGCACTGTGCTGGCCTTTGGAGGCGGCGATATTCCGCTGAGCATCAACGGTGTTGAACAGTCACCCTGGCGCAGTTACCGAGTACATCCGGGTGACCGCATCAAACTTGGATTTGCACAACAATTCTGCCGCGGCTATCTGGCCGTCGCCGGCGGGTTTCAGGTGGAACCCGAGTTCGACAGCCAATCTACTGTCATTCGCGAGTGTGTTGGTGGCACGCACGGAGACAAACTTGGTACCGGAGAAATACTGCCCTGCCTCGCCAGCCAGCAACCGCTGCAACAGCTTCGTGACAGCGATCTGCCGCGCTACAGCAATGAGATTGTGGTGAGAGTGATTCCGGGTTACCAGTGCGCTCATTTCTCGAAACTTGAACAACGCCGTTTCTTCAGCAGCACATTTGAAGTGAGCGACAGAGCGGACCGTATGGGGTACCGACTGACCGGCCCCACAATCCGCTGCGATATTGAGGGCATTCTGTCAGAGGGCATTTGCCATGCCGCAATACAGGTACCCGCTGACGGCCAACCCATAGTCTTGATGAACGATCGCCAGACCATTGGCGGCTACCCAAAGATCGGCTCGGCCCTGTCGCTGGACCTGCATCGCCTCGGGCAGTTGACCCCTGGTGCCACAGTCCGCTTTGAGAAGATCGACCTGCAACGCGCGCACAACCTGCTGCATTTGCATCGGGCCAGCCTGGCTACAGTACAAACTGAGTTCATCGATGACTGATACGATGGCACTCAGCCTGGCTGTGGAGGATCTGCTCACCGCTCGCAATCCGCGAGGCATGGGCGACCTGCGCCAGGCACTGCAGCCCGGCTATTACCTGCGCGCTGCACAGATGCTTCGAGACATTAAAGGCACAGTTCTGATCGGAACCGGTTTCCCGGTGCTGGAGACCTTTGAGACGGATGGACCTGTCGGGGCCATCCACCTTTACCAGGCACTTGAAGCGCTGGGCGCCAATCCAATTCTGGTCTGCGGCAAACCGCTTTCGGATGTTCTCGCAAAACACTACCGGGTTCACGAGATCACGGTCGGCAAGCTGGATGAAGAAGAAGCGCGGCACTACCTCCAGGAGGTGACCCCCGCCGCCATTATCAGCATAGAGCGACCCGGCCTCAGCGACACCGGACGCTACTTCAATATGCGCGGCGAAGATATCAGCGATCGCTGCGCCTGCTTTGATCACTTTCTCGAGCTGGCGGACTGCCCGAGTATTGCCATTGGCGATGGCGGCAATGAAATTGGCATGGGCAACGTCTACGACGCCCCGGCACAACTGGATATCGTGCCCGCCAGGACCCGTTGCGATGAGCTGTTGATTGCCGACGTTTCCAACTGGGCAGCGCTGGGACTTATAGCTATTTTGGGGTATTGGCAGCAGCAGGACCTGCTTGCGACACTACAACCTCGCCAGGTGCTGCAGCTCCTGGCCGACCACGGCTGTATTGATGGCGTCACCCGTGAAAGCACACTCACCGAAGATTCCCTGCCAGTAGAAGTTGGCGAATCGATCTTGGCGCAACTACGCAGTATTACGGGCTTTGGAGAGAAACAATGACGACTGTATTTCTGGACGGCGTGTACATGCCGATGAGTGAGGCAAAGATCTCACCCATGGATCGCGGCTTTCTGTTTGGCGATGGCATTTATGAGGTCATTCCCAGCTACGGTGGCCACATGGTCGGCTTTAAGCCACATGTCGATCGCATGCGTGATGGCCTGGCAGCCATAGACATCGATCTCGACTGGGACGATGCGCAGTGGCAGCAAATCTGTAGTGAACTGGTAGAGCGCAATGGCTCTGGTAACCTGGGCATCTATCTGCATGTCAGTCGCGGAGCGGACAGCAAGCGCTTCCATGCCTACCCTGAGGACATCAAACCGACCGTATTTGGCTTTACCTTCGAGGTACCAGAGCCTCCGGTTGCCGACAAAGCACTGGCCAAAACCTATTCGGTCACAACCACCGAGGACCTGCGCTGGAAGCGCTGTAACATTAAGTCGACGGCACTGCTGGGCAATATCATGCATTTCAACCAGGGCTACCAGGGCGGCAACAACGAAACCATCCTGCACAATGCCGCCGGGGAACTCACCGAGGCCAGCGCCTGTAATGTATATGTGGTGAAGAATGGCGTGATCACCACCCCCGAGACAGACCACCAAATCCTGCCGGGCATTACCCGCCTGCTGCTGTTAAACATCCTGCGTGCCGACGGCAGCATTCCTATTGAAGAGCGCCCGGTGACGCTGGACGAACTGCACAATGCCGACGAAGTCTGGCTATCCAGCTCTACCAAGGAGATCGCGCCAGTCACAGAGGTAGACGGCAAGCCGGTTGGCAACGGCGAAGTTGGCGATGTGTGGCTGGCTGCCCAGCAACTGTTTTCCCAACATAAGTACGACTACTGATGGGCCGCCCTACTCGCGCCATTATTGATCGCGAGGCACTGCGCAAGAATTACCGGACAGCAGTGCAGCTCAGTGGCCGCGGCAAGGCGATGCCCATCGTCAAAGCCAACGCCTATGGTCACGGCGCTATCGAGGTGGCCAGGACACTTGAATCCCTGGCACCGGCTTTTGGCGTCGCCTGCATAGAAGAAGCGCTGGAACTGCGTGAAGCGGGCATTCTGTTACCAATTCTCCTGCTCGAAGGTTTTTTCAGCGACGAGGAGCTGGCACTCGCCGGCCATCAAAACTTCTGGCTGATGATTCAAAATCAGGAACAGCTGGAGACGCTGTCCAAAGCGCAGTTGGAAGAACCCGTTACCTGCTGGCTGAAAATCGACACCGGCATGCACCGCCTGGGCTTTCAACCCGAGGATGCCGGCGATGCATACGACAGCCTTGATTCCTGTTCGCAGGTGAAGGATGGGATCGTACTGGCCACCCACTTTGCCAGTGCAGATGACCTGGACAGCGACTTTACCCGCGATCAACTGAACCGCTTTGAGTCATGCAGTAAAGGCATACCGGGGCCTCGGAGCCTAGCCAACTCACCAGCCTTGTTGGGCTGGCCCCAGACCCGCGCCGACTGGAACAGACCCGGCTTTATGCTGTACGGACAGTCACCCTTCGATTGTCCGCAGGACAGTGCAGATCTCTTGCTGCCCGTCATGACGTTCCGATCTGAGGTCATGGCAATACGCCATATTCAACCTGGCGAAAGCGTCGGCTACGCCAACACATGGACCGCTGAAAGACCCAGCCGCATCGCCACCATTCCAGTGGGCTATGGCGACGGTTATCCAAGACACGCCGCCAATTCCACTCCCGTACTCATCAATGGCCATCGCGCACAACTTGTGGGGCGCGTTTCCATGGACATGATTACGGTCGACGTCACCGAACTGGGCCCGGTGAATATTGGCGACGAGGTGATTCTGTGGGGCGATGGGCTGAGTGCGAACGAGGTGGCCGCCAATGCCGATACCATCGGCTACGAAATAATGACCCGGACGCATAACCGCGTGCCCAGAGAGTATGTTAACTAGGCAGAGAGCTTTTACGAGAAACGAGCTAGCTAGAAGGCGTACCTGTAAATAAAAAGGGGGCCGAAGCCCCCTTTTCAGATCCGCCGGAAGATTACTCCCAGACGTAACGGAAGCGAGCTCCAATCACACGACCTTCGTCGTACATTGTGGCATGGGAACCAGCCAGTACGGGTACGTCAAAACCGTAGATAGATACCTCTTCGTCGGTCAAGTTACGACCATACAGCATGAGCTCCCAGGCTCCATCCGAACCACGAAGACCGCCGCGCAGATTGTACTTGGTATAGCTGTCAGTAAGGTCTGCAACGTCCAGGTCACCCTGGGTATCAAACTCATCGCTGTAGTTGGCTTCACCACCGAGGAAGAATTCCAGTCCATTACTGAACAGGTGGTTGTAGTCAAAGAACAGTGAGGCTGAGTACTCTGGTGCAAAGGTGGTGTTCTCACCTGCCAGGTCATTGTCAGTGAACCCGCCCGGCGTACCACAAAGCGGATCTACATCAAGCTGGATCGCCGTACAGGGCGCTGTCGGGTAAGCGTCGTATTCAGCATCCAGCCAGGAGCCGTTGGCACCGATACGCAGACCTTCAGTGGCCTGCCAGAGCAAGTCGGCTTCAATACCCTGAACCGTCACTTCCGCTGCATTGGTGACACCAAAACCCACTCCCTTGAAGATAGAGGTTTGCAGGTTGGTGTACTCAGTGTGGAACGCCGCCCAGTTCAGAGTCGCGCGACCGTCGCCCAGAGAATGCTTACCACCCAGCTCCCAGGCCTGTACTTCTTCGTCGTCAAACTCAAAATCATCCGCGGGATTGGTCGGATCGTAACAGGCTTCCAGAGGCTGACTTGGAATACATGGCCATTCTGCTACCCCAAGGTCACCGGGGTTACCGTCGTCAGCGCCGGTGAAGCCGCCGCTCTTGAAGCCTTCAGACCAACTGACATAGAGCATGGAGCTGTCGGTAACATCCCATTGCAAGTTGACCGATGGGATCCAGGCATCGGTGTCGCGGTCTTCGTTGTAGTTGTAGCGATAGGTATTAAAGTTCTGGGCTTGAATCAGACCAAGGAAAAAGTTATCGCTGGGGACACCAATGCCGGTGACGCTGTCACTCAGAGTCTGGATACTTTCGACTTCCTTTTTCTCCTCGGTATAACGCAGGCCGAGAGTCAAACGCACTGAATCCGTGAAATTGAACGTACCCTGGCCAAAGATAGCCCAGGAGTCAGCATCCTGTTTAAAGTAGTGGTCCCTTGCTATTTGGTTGGCTGAATAGGCGCCGCCCGTCAGCAGTGCGAGCAAGTTCTCAACACCCAAGACCGGTGGCACCAGCCCACCCATATTAGTGTCGATCACCACTCTGCGGTCAAATTCCAGCTCATTCTCCTCATAGTAGAGGCCAGCAATATAATTGAAACGGCCTTCAGTCGGAGAGGTCAGGCGAATCTCCTGGCTGAACTGCTTGAAGTCCTGATCATCGTCACGAGAGATGAACTGAAGCGGCAGCCAGTCCACATCAGCGCCATCCACGTAGTTGTAGGCTGAATAGCCAGTCACTGCGGTAAGCGTGTGCTCTCCAATATACCAATTCAGGTTGAGTGACATGTTCTGGGTTTCGTTGTCACTTAACTCGGGGTTAATGCCGATAGCGGCACCTGACGAATTCGGTACGGGTTGTAATCCGGGACCAAAGTTATTGTCTTTGATAATGGTGAACTCTTCTTGGATATCCGTTCCGAAAGTCGGGTAGTAGACATCCATCAAGGTATAAGCAATATCTGCAAAGGCGCTCCGGTTGGGCACTTGCTCGGCACGCTGTGCCGCATCGAGGTAGAGATTGGCACCAGAGGCCACTCCGGTGCGTTCGTAGTTGGACTCACCGTACTTCAATGTGGCATCAAAATTATCACTGGCCTGCCAAACGGCTGAAATTCGCCATACGGTCTCTTCGACTTCAGGCTCATCCTGGTCCAGGAAGGTGTTTTCTACATAGCCCTCAGTTTCGCGATACTTGATCGCACCACGCAAGGCGAAGCTGTCGGTCACCGCCCCACTCAACATACCTTCAACGATGTAGCCATCGTTGTCCTCTACAGAGAGCGCGATATTGCCGTTGAGTTCCTCATCAGTGGTTGGCGATGCGGTAATGACGTTCACCGCACCGGCTACTGTGTTCTTACCAAACAGGGTGCCCTGCGGTCCGCGCAGCACCTCAACGCGCTGAATATCCATGAAGGGCGAACGATACTGACGACCGCGACCCATGTAGACACCGTCGATGTACATACCCACGGATTGTTCAAAGGCCTGGTTGTTGGAAGAACCCATGCCCCGCATATAGATATTGGTGCTCACCGGAGCATCCGAAATAAACAGGTTGGGTACATAGTCGGCCAGGGCTGCCATATTCGGAATACCGGCATCGGAGATTTTGTCCCCCTGTACCGCCGACACAGAGATAGGCACATCCTGCAGACTCTCTGCCCGTTTCTGAGCAGTCACGATCACTTCTTCCAATTGCAGCTGTGCAGACGCAAAGGGAGCAGCAACAGCCATAGACAACGCCGCGGCGAGCGCGGACTTGCGGTGCGGTACGGACATCATTCGACCTCTTGAATGTTATATTTATTAGTTGTCAGTCACTGGTTGACAGTGCTGACATCGCAAATAGTACGACAGCGCGCACAAAGGAACAATGGGGTTCAAAAATGTGGACCATTGGGATAATGGCTCCTTTATTGATTGCGTCGCCACGCCGCCGGAGAGTTTCCCGTCCGCTGCTTGAAGGCCCTGCCAAAATTAGCCGGATCACTGTAACCAAGACGCCCCGCCACCTCAGCCACCGTGAAGTTGGCCAGACCCAGCATCTGTTCAGCCCGTACTCGCCGGGCTTGCTCCAGTAGCTCGCGAAAACTTGTATCGGCGGCACGCATGCGACGAATCAGCGTGCGCGGTGTGATATGCAGCTGAGCGGCCACAGCCTCGAGTGTCGGCGCTGCCTGATTACCGGCGCCAGACTGGCACAGCTCAAAATGATCATGCAAAAGATCCCGGACTTTTTGCACAGGGTCGGCGCTATTACCCTGGGCACGAATGATGTCGCGACACTGAGCCAGGTTATTGCGATACATGGCCTCGTCGTATAGCGGCGAGCTCACCCCTGCCCAGGAGCGCGGGACGGCAATCGCATTGTGAGGTGCATTAAAAACACAGGGTGAACCGTAGGTTTTCGCCAATGACGCCTCATAGGCCGGCGCAGGTGCAGTAAAGCTGATAGTGACCTGCTCGCCGACCGGATGCCCCATAATCGTTTCGATCAATGATTCGATGACCTTGAGCACGGTTTCGGCCAGCCACTGTGCGTACTGGGCCTCACCAGTGAGATCGTGAATCACAAACAACAGCTGATTGTCACGCTCAATCATCTCAGCAGTAATGCTGGTCACGCGGACAGCGTGGTAACGAATCATCACATCCAGCGCATCACCCAGGGTCGGGGCACTTAGTGCTGCAAAACCCAGCGGACCATGGGCACTGATGTGAAACTGTTCGCCAACGCGGGCGGCCCATCCCGGCTCGAAACCGGCCGCATCAATGTTTTGCAGCAGCATGGCCAAAGCCTCTGCCGGGATGTACTCGAGAGCCTCCACCTCAGCCAGTGTGTAGCCCGTGCCCTGCAGCAGAATGGCAGGGTCATGCTGAGCAGCTCTCAAATACAATAAGCATAAGCTGCGGATGAAAAATAGCCAGATTCCATAGCCATAGCCTAGCCGTCCTGTCACTTATTAACCAGTTTTTTGTCACTAAGTGAAATTCACTCGTCCCACGCCTTTGTCTAATCTTTGTGCAACACAATGCGGAGGTGCATTTCATGACGACTTCCACAATGGAACATCCCGAACAGGGAACCATTTCCTACACCGATAAAAAGCGCTACCTGTGGCTGTCCTCAGTAATCCTGCCTGTATTTCCAATGATGGGAATTGCGCTCTACTACTACACCGGTAGCCAGTGGGCGCTGGGGCTGCCCCTGTTTTTCACCTACGGCATCATTCCCTTTCTGGACTGGGGCATGGGCAGTGACACCAACAACCCACCTGAGGAAATCGTTCCCCAATTAGAGGAAGATCGCTACTACCGGATACTCACTTACATCACGGTGCCCATGCATTTCCTGGTGCTGATCGGCTTCGCGTGGTTTGTGGGCAGCCATGCCAGCGAGCTCACTGTGTGGTCGGTACTTGCCCTGGCACTGACGGCTGGCACCTACTCCGGCCTGGGCATTAACACCGCTCACGAGATGGGGCATAAAAAACCGGCATTGAGCGTTTCCTCGCCAAGATCGTGCTGGCGGTACCGGCTTACGGACACTTCTGCATTGAGCACAACCGAGGCCACCACACCCACGTGGCGACACCTGAAGACCCGGCTAGCTCACGCATGGGCGAATCCATCTACAAATTCGTACTGCGTGAAATCCCGGGTGCCTTTTGGCGTGGCTGGGAGCAGGAGAAAGTGAGACTGGAGCGCCAGGGCAAATCAGCCTGGAGCTGGAACAACGACATTCTCCAGTCCTACGCCATCAGCGCGGTACTGCAGGTTGGCCTGGTAATCGCTTTTGGCTGGATCATGATTCCGTTTCTGCTGATTCACAACATGTTTGCCTGGTTCCAATTGACCTCCGCCAACTACATTGAGCACTATGGTTTGCAGAGGGAGAAAGAGGAAAGCGGCCGCTACGAGCGCTGCCAACCGCATCACTCCTGGAATGCCAATTACATCTTCAGCAACATCATCCTCTTCCACCTGGAGCGTCATTCAGACCATCACGCCAACCCGACCCGCCGCTATCAGAGCCTGCGCAATTTTGAGAACCTGCCCGAACTGCCCAACGGCTACTATGGCATGTACATCGCAGCCTACATCCCATGGCTCTGGTACAAGATTATGGATAAGCGCGTACTGGAACTGCCACATATCCAGGGAGATCTGTCCAAGGTAAATATTGACCCGGCCAAGCGCGATGAGATTTACGCCCGCTTTGGTAACGGACAGCTGGCCACAGCCTGATGGGTGTTTACGAATGCCCCGGTTGCCAGTACCGGTTTGACGAAGACAAGGGGGACAGTCATGAGGGCCACCCCCCGGGCACCAGCTTCGATTCACTGCCCGACGATTTCACCTGCCCCGATTGCGGTGTGCGTTACAAGGAAGACTTCGTAAAACAGTGACAGACGCCGCGGGCCGGCTTAACCGGCACTGCGGCGATATTTTTCTTTATTCTTGCGGCCAATCGCGTAAAGACGGTCACGCATTCCCCGCCGCAGTTTTGGAAACAGGTAACTCAGGGTAGTCAGGCGTCCACTGAATGACGGCATGCTGATTTCATCCGCTTCACCGCGAGCCAGGGCCAGCACATTTGCAGCTACCTGTTCAGCGGTACTCATAGGCTGGGAGAATACAATGTCTTCCACGTCATCGATTTCATCCATGATAAAACCAGTATCGATGGGTCCCGGTGACACAACGCCTACCGCAATATTTTCACCACGCAATTCGTCGCCCAGCGCATAGGTGAAGGAGCGCAATCCAGCTTTTGTGGCACCATAAGTGGCCGCACCCTGCATGGGCGTGCGCCCGGCAAGAGAACCCACCATGACAATGGCACCGCCACCCTGCTGACGCAGGTAGGGTATCACCGCGGCAGATAGCAACAGCGGCGCCCGCAAACTAACGTCCACCATTGCCGCGATGGCCTCGGGGCCTACGCTGGCGGCATCACCACGGTTATGCATGCCTGCGTTGTTGACCAGAACATCGATACACCCGAACCTGGATTGCGCCTGCTCGAGCAGCGACTCGCAGGCCGCGGAATCTGACACATCCATAGCAACGGCCAGCACACCGGTCTTTGCCTCTATTTCTTTCGCAAAGGCCTGTAGCCGTTCTTCACCACGGGCAACCAGCACCAGGTTGGCTCCCGCGTCGGCAAAGGCGTGCGCGCAAGCAGCTCCGACGCCCATGGAGGCGCCGGTAATAATAACGGTTCGATTGTTGAAGTCTGAAAGTGACATCACGGGCTCCTTTAACTGAAGCCCGTGATTATAGACAGGTTTCAGACGGCTGGGGTGGGCGGTGTAATCGTGGCGGCGTTATCGATCACCATCTGGGCACCGTTTACAAAACCTGACTCATCCGAGGCCAGGTACAGTACCAGCTTGGCAATATCCTCGGGTTCGCACATGGGTACCGCGGCGCCCAGTGCATCAATCTCTTCCTGGGTGGCGGTATCATTACCCGTTGCAACCTTCACCACCATAGGCGTCTTCACACCGTCGGGGTGGATAGAGTTACATCGCACACCGTTGCCCTGCTCCCGGCAATACAGCGCCACGCTTTTGGTCAAACCGGCAACGGCGCCTTTACTGGCACTGTAAGCGGCGATGAATGACATGCCGTGCAGTGCAGCCACCGAAGACATATTGATAATCGAGCCTCCGCCATCGCTCTTCTCCATGGCCGGGATGGCGTGCTTGCAACCCAGAAACACGCCCTCGTTATTCACAGCGTTGGTTTTGCGATAAGTCTCGAGATCTGTATCCACTACACTGCCCATAGTCATCATGCCTGCATTGTTGACGAGGATATCCAGCCTTCCGAAGCTCTCGAGCGTGGTCGCAACCACCTGCTGCCAGTTGTCTTCATCGGTCACATCATGGCGAACAAAGATCGCATCGGCACCGATTTGCTCCGCTACGGCCTGACCATCAGTTTCATTGAGATCGGTCAACACGACTTTAGCGCCCTCGCTGGCCAGCAACAGCGCATCGGCCTTGCCCATCCCGCTGGCTGCGCCTGTGACGATGGCTACTTTGCCCTCAACTCGGTTCATTTTGGATACTCCTTTAAAGACAGACGCGCAGTAGAGCACGCAGCGCGGGCCCGTCTCAATTGCCGAAACGGCCAAGTGGATGTCATTAGCGGCATCGCTTGGCCTGCACCGGCTGCCCGAGTATGCTTTGCACCACATACACAGGAGCTCCAATCATGTCTGATAACACGCCGCTGTCCCCACTGGTTTACTGGCCTGGTCGAGTTGCCCTCACCTGCCTGGTATTGATACCGCTCTCTGTCGCCGGTGTACGCTTCGGCATTCTCCATTTTTCCGCTGGACTGCCGGTTTTCGCACTGGCCTGTCTGCTCTCCCTCGCCATGCTGATACTGCTGGCGATCGTCAGCCTGATGCCCAAATTCAAGGCCCAGCGAGCTGCCGCTATCAAGCGCTCGCTGGCGGCCTTACCCGGAGTGCTGCTGGCTGGCGCCCTGCTGGGCTCGGCGGGAGATTATCCACCTATTCACGACATCACCACGGACACCGATAACCCACCGTTATTCGTGCAGGGTGTAATCGAACGCGGCGAAAACTCCAACACGCTGGATATCAAACCCGATACGATCGCCGCTCAATTGCAGGCTTACCCTGACCTGGCCACCCTACAAACCCAGCTGCAGCCTGCGGCCGCCATGGCCAGGGCTGCCGACATCGCCACCAAAATGAACTGGACGATCTACAACAACGATCCCGCGACTGGTCTCATTGAGGCCTCTTACACCTCTTTCTGGTTTGGCTTTGTCGATGACATTGCTATTCGCTTCAGCGCGACTGCCACCGGCACGGCCATCGACCTGCGCTCTGTGTCGCGGGTGGGCGTTAGCGACATCGGCGCCAATGCCAATCGAATTCGCGCATTCACACGGGCGTACCAGGCCGAGGGCTAACAGCTGTGCGGCACTTGCTGTTACTGCTCGCGGCGCTCAGCCTGCAGGCGTTTGCCGCACCCGACTACCTCAGCTTCAAAACTGAAGATGAGGCCAACAGCATGGAGATTTACCGCGCTGCCAGTCCTTCGGTTGTGCACGTGACCAACCACGCGTTGATGCGGCGCGGCATGTTCTCACGCAACGTGCAGGAAATTCCCCGTGGCTCCGGTACCGGTTTTGTCTGGGATAACAACGGCCTGATTGTCACCAACTTCCACGTCATCCAGGGCGCCAACCGCATCGTGATAGAGTTGCAGGACCAGAGTGAATGGGATGCCAAGGTCATCGGAGTGGCACCGGAAAAAGATCTCGCCGTTCTGCAGATTGAAGTAGCCGAGGACAAGCTGGTGCCCCTACCCATGGGTGATTCCTCCGAGCTGGAGGTGGGCCGCAAGGTGCTGGCTATCGGCAATCCATTCGGCCTCGATACCACTCTGACCACGGGTGTCATTAGCGCACTGGGACGCGAAATAGCCAGCACCAATAACCGCACGATTCGCAATGTGATTCAGACCGATGCGGCAATCAACCCAGGCAACTCGGGCGGCCCGCTGCTCAATTCAATGGGTCAGCTGGTGGGTGTAAACACAGCGATCTTCAGCCCCAGCGGGGGCAGCGCCGGCATCGGCTTTGCCATTCCGGTGAACACCGTGCGCGAGGTAGTGCCGCAGTTGATCAGCTATGGGCGGCTGTTTCGCCCGATTATCGGTATCGAACTGGCCAGCGACCGCTGGCGTCGTCGCTATGGTATTCAGGGCGTGGCCGTGGTCCGGGTCTTTCCGGGCCTGCCTGCAGCCGACGCCGGCATCATTGGTGCCTACCGCAATAGCCGCGGCGATATCGTACTGGGGGATATCATTGTCGGCATCGACGGCAAAACCGTTGCCGATAACGACGACTACCTCAGCGCCATGGAACAAAAGCAGCCCGGTGAATCGGTCACGATCACAACTCGTCGCGGCAAAGAGCGCAAAGAATTCACAGTGGAAGTAGCACCACCGCAGTAGACCGGCAACTCAGGCGAGTGTGCCGCCGTCCATGCGAATATCTTCTCCAGTGATATGGGCCCCGTCATCAGAAGCCAGCATGGCGATGACGGAAGCCACTGTCTCCGGTCCTTTGGCTCCCGTGCGCGAACTGATTCGAACCATCTCATTGGCCTCAGGAATATCCGGCATGCTGACGTTGGCTGACATATTGGTCTTGATGTCGCCCGGGCTCACGGTATTGGCCCGCAAACCGGCGTCGGCGTACTCAACAGCGATTGATCGCGTCATCGCCAGCACGCCACCCTTACTGGCGGAGTATGCTGCGCCCCATTTCAGACCCGCCTGAGAGGCTGTGGACGCCGCGTTCACAATATTGCCTTTGGTTTCCAGCAGATGGGGTATCGCGGCCCGGCACATCAGCCAGGTACCGGTCAGGTTGATATCCAGAACCTGTTGCCAGTGCTCAATCGGCATTTCGTGACTGCGATCGAAGCGCAACAGCCCAGCCATATTGACCAGCACGTCGAGGCGACCGAATTGGTCAACACATGCGGCTACGGCAGCTTCAACCTGTTCAGCCTGGCTGACATCGCAGGCCATCGCTGCACCGCAAACATCACCCAGGCTGGCTACGGTCTCTTCCGCAGCGGCCAGATCCAGGTCAACACAGAGCACTTTGCCACCCTCGCTGCCAATACGCTCTGCGGTGGCTTTTCCAATGCCACTGCCCGCCCCAGTCACCAGCGCCACCCTGTCTGTAAAACGCCCCATATCTGCCTCCTTTTTGTTCATATTTTTACTATATAAAACAGAAGCTTGCCGATAACACCTAAACAATACAAGTAAGTTTCATGAAGGGCTCATGCAAGTACAAGAAACTGTACTGAAACGGCGCTTGCGGACTGACCGAAAATGTTAGTATCTCTGCCCCTTTTCCCACTAGGAAGCATGTCAGCCAGCGGGTACCCTGCTGGCCATCTAAAGGAATACAGGTATGACAATGGATTCTCTCAATCAGTTTCGGGGAGAGGTGCGCCAGTGGCTCGCCGATAACTGCCCCGAGTCCATGCGCGCGCCGATCAACCCCGGCGAACAATACTGGGGTGGACGCAACGCCACCTTCCACAGCGAAGATACCCGGCTCTGGTTTGAGCGCATGCGCGACAAGGGCTGGACTGCGCCGGAGTGGCCCACCGAGTACGGCGGTGGCGGCCTCTCTGCCGAGGAAGCCAAAGTCCTCAAGGACGAAATGAAAGCCATCAACGCCAGGGCTCCCATTTTCAGCCTGGGCATCTGGATGCTCGGCCCGGCCATTCTCGAATATGGCACCGAAGAGCAAAAACAAACCTTCATTACCAGCATCGTGCGTGGCGAGACACGCTGGTGCCAGGGTTACAGTGAGCCGGGCAGCGGTTCAGACCTGGCCAGCTTGCAGTGCCGCGCCGAGGATATGGGTGACCACTTTCTCATCAACGGCTCGAAAATCTGGACCACCAAAGCGGACGAGTGCGACTGGATCTTCTGCCTGGTGCGTACCAACCCCGATGCCATCAAACAGGAAGGCATCAGCTTTGTACTGATTGACATGACTACGGAGGGTGTCAGCACCACGCCTATTGGACTGATCTCTGGCGAATCCGAGTTTTGCCAAACCTTCTTTGACAATGTGAAGGTTCCCAAGGAAAACCTGGTGGGTGAACTGAACCAGGGCTGGTCGGTAGCTAAATCACTGCTGAAACACGAGCGCAAGCTGATGTCCGAAATGGGCACTGACATTCCCAGCGTCGGCCCCCGCGAAATGTTGGCCGATCACGTTGAAATGGTCGACGGCAAAATCGCTGACCCCGAGCTGCGTCGCCAGCAGGTCGAATACGATATGAACATGCATGCGCTGGGCCTGACGCACTTCCGCACCTTCGAAGAGCGGGTGGCAGGTATCAACAGCAACGTACCGCTGATTATGAAATACGCAGGTACTGAGGCAGAAACCCAGAAAGGTGAGCTGTTGCTGGCGTTACTCGGCAGTGCGGGCCTTGGCTGGGAGGGTGATGAATTCAGCGATGATGAGCTGAAGGCGCTGCGCCAATGGGCCATGTCCAAGACGCTGACCATCGCCGGTGGCACCAGCGAAGTCCAACTCAATATTATCGCCAAGCGCGTACTGGAACTGCCCCAGCAGTAGGAGATTGTAATGGCACTGGTACTGAATGAAGAACAACGCCTGCTGCAGGACACCGCGCGGGAGTTCTTGGCGTCGAATGCACCGGTAACGACGTTGCGCAAACTGCGCGATGAGCGCGACGAACTCGGCTATGCTTCCGACTTGTGGCAACAAATGGCCGAACTGGGCTGGGCCGGCATCATCCTGCCTGAGCAGTATGGCGGCCTGGAATTTGGCTTTGCCGGCATGGGTGCGGTGCTGCGCGAGACCGGCGCGACGCTGACGGCCTCTCCTTTACTGGCCACCGCCATCACCGGTAGTTCAGCCATCCTGCTTGCGGGCAGCGAGTCGCAGAAAGAAGACCTGTTGCCGAAAGTGGCCGAGGGCAGCCTGACGCTGTCACTGGCGTTGGAAGAGAGCAATCACCATAACCCGCTCGCTGTAGCCATGGCCGCAACCAAAGACGGTGATGCCTATGTCCTCAGTGGTCGCAAACTGTTTGTGCCAGATGGCCACAGTGCCGACAAACTGGTCGTCGTGGTGCGCAGCGCTGGCAACAGCGGCGACAGTGACGGTCTGACTCTATTGCTGGTCGATGGCGATAGCAGTGGCCTGACACGCAAGCGCACCATCATGGCGGACAGCCGCAACGCCGCCAACATCGAGTTCGACAATGTGCGAGTACCCGCAGCCAACTTGCTGGGTGAAGAAGGCACAGCCTGGCCCGTGCTGGAACAGGTACTGGACCGCTCGCGTGTGGCCCTTGCAGCCGAGATG
Organism: Halieaceae bacterium; assembly: GCA_963921335.3. Lineage (GTDB taxonomy): Bacteria > Pseudomonadota > Gammaproteobacteria > Pseudomonadales > Halieaceae > CAWUFC02. The sequence goes on from CAWUFC020000002.1 coordinate 506,458, forward strand.
CTCGGTAGCAGCTGGGAGGCGTTTAACCGCACGGTGGAATACCTGAAAGAACGAGACCAGTTTGGCGCCAAGATTGGCAGTTTCCAGGCCCTGCAACATCGCGCCTCGAAAATGTACATAGAGCTCGAAATGGCTACCTCAGTCGTCCTGCAGGCCTGTTCTGCAGTCGACGAAACACCTGAGCAGCTTCCGATGCTGGCCAGCCTGGCCAAGGCGCGCCTCAATGATGTGAGCAAGCTGGTGACCAACGAAGCAGTACAACTTCACGGCGGCATCGGCGTCACTGACGAGCTGGAAATCGGCTTCTTCCTCAAGCGCGCCCGCGTTGCCATGCAACTCTACGGAGATGCCGGCTACCACAAGGATCGCTACGCCACCCTCTGCGGCTATTAACACCCATGGGGTCAGAGTACTTTGAAAATCAAAGTACTCTGACCCCATTGATTCACTTCCAGGCGCTGGGATCGATATCCAGGTCTGCGTAATCGTCAGGATTGAACCGTGGTTCATGTCCCTGCTTCAGCTGGCTGTCGTAATCCCTGATCAGCCGCAGGCCCAGCCGAAACATCCACATAATCGCCACCAGGTTGCAGACACCCAGCATGGCCATGGTGAGGTCGGCAAACCCAAATACGGTTGCCAGGTCCTGCATAGCTCCCCACAACACCAGCATCAGCACCAACACCCTGAATACATTAAACAGGGCCTGGTTTTCTTCGCTGAAATAATTAAGCGCGTTCTCGCCGAGGTAGTAGTTGTAAAGTATCGAGCTGAAGGCAAACAGGGTCAGCGCCACACTGATGAACTCGTCGCCCCATCCTCCCACATGCTCCGCCAGTGCCGTCTGGGTGAGTACCACCCCATCATCAACAGCCATACCGGGCTGGTAAACCGTCGCCAGCAAGATGATGATCGCAGTGCAGGTGCAGAGGATGATGGTGTCTATAAATACGCTCAGCGCCTGTACCAAACCCTGGTCAAGGGGATGAGGAACCACCGCCGTAGCGGCGACGTTTGGGGCACTGCCCAGGCCGGCCTCGTTGGAGAACAAGCCGCGCTTGATGCCAAGCATAATGGCACCACCGAGCCCTCCCCCGACCGCCTGTTCCAGACCAAAAGCGCTGTTAAAAATAAGCACGAGAACGTCGTCGATCGCGCTCAGGTTCAGACCCAGTACTACCAGTGCGCAGAGTAGGTAGATCGCGGCCATAAAGGGCACGACAAACTCCGCAACGGCGGCGATACGCTGAATGCCTCCGAATATGCAAAGACCAAGCATGGCGACCAGCGCCAGGCCACTGGTCCAGGTGGGGACGCCAAAGCTGGCTTGCAGGGAACTGGCCATGACAAAGGATTGCACTGCATTAAACGCAAGGCCAAAGGTAATCAGCAGCAACACCGAATACACCATGGCCAGGCCGTGCTGGCGAATACCATGACGCATATAGTAAGCGGGGCCACCGCGCAGACTGCCGTCAGGTTCGCGGCGTTTGTACAACTGCGCGAGGGAGGATTCCAGCAGGCTCATCGACATGCCGATGAGCCCCACCACCCACATCCAGAATACGGCACCGGGGCCGCCGAGACTGATGGCGACTGCGACGCCGGCAATATTGCCACCGCCAACGCGCCCACCAACGCTGACCATCAGCGCCTGGAAGGAACTGATCTGACCCTTTTCGTGGGCCATGCCGCGCACCATGCTGGTAAACATGCGGCCGAAATACCGAAACTGTACGAAGCGGCTGGCAACGGTGAAAAACACACCGCCGCCCAGCAGGCCGACAATCAGCACCTGCCCCCAGAGAAAATCGCTGACGGCGTGCATCATTTCCATGGCTTTACTCGGTCACACCCATCACGAAGATGATTAATACCGCCGGCGGCACCAGGTAGCGTGCCAGGAAACGCCAGCAGGCAAACAAGGCCGGGCTCTTAAACGCCAGCTCTTCGGCAACGGTTTCACGGCTCAGGCGCCAGCCCGCAAACACCGCGATCAACAGGCCGCCCAGGGGTAGCAACACCTGGTTGGAGAAATAGTCCAGCAGACCATTGAGATCGCGCGCCCCCACCTGGTACTCCGCGAGCACGTTGTAAGACAGCACGCTGAGCACGCTCAATACCGCCACGGCGCCAACCACAGCCAGCGCGCCTTTGTGGCGTGCAAAACCGTGATGGTCTTCCATCCATGACACGACCGACTCAATCAGCCCAACCATAGAGGTGATACCGGCAAAGGACAGGAGCAGGAAAAACATGACGCTAAAGAGGTAACCACCGGGCATCTGGGCGAAGGCCACAGGCAGGGTCTGGAAAATCAGGCCTGCACCAGCTGCCGGATCGAGACCGTTATTAAACACCGCGGGAAAGATCACCAGTCCGGCCACCATGGCCACCATGGTGTCGGCGATCACGATAATCAGCACAGAGCGGGGAATAGACACCTCACGGGGCAGATAGGCGCCAAAGGTCATCATGCCGCCCATGGCAACACCGATGGAGAAAAAGGCCTGCCCCAGGGCGGCCAGAAAGGTACCGCCGTCAATCTTGGAGAAGTCAGGCGTGAACAACCAGCTGATCGCCTGCCCCATACCGCCGGCAAACACGTTGTAAATGGCCAGGATAATCAGCAGACCGAACAGGGTCGGCATCATGAACGTGACCGCTTTCTCGATACCGCCCTGCACACCCGAGTAAATGATGTAACCGGTAATAGCCAAACCCAGCAGAGTCCAGAAAATCATGCCGGTGGGATCCGCAAGTACTGCGCTGAACTGTGCCTCAGCGGCAGTGGCATCGACGCCGGCAAAGCCGGTTGTCACCGCTTTGAACAAATACCACAAGACCCAGCCGACAATCACTGAGTAAACAATCTCGATGGTAAAGGCGGCCAGCAGACCCATGCCCCCAACCCATTGCCAGTGCCGGGAGCGGCCATTGTCCTGCGCCACTTTGGCCATCGCTTCTGGAGGGCTGAGTTTGCCGCGTCTTCCCACCAGCAACTCCGCCATCAGAATCGGCACCCCAATACCCAGAGCGCAGGCGAGATACACGAGCACAAAAGCGGCGCCGCCATTTTCTCCGGTCTGATAGGGAAACCGCCAGATGTTACCCAGGCCGACGGCAAAGCCGACCGAGGCCATCAAAAAGGCGAAACGTGAGGACCAGTTCTCGTGACTCGCGCCAGCTACGGCCATGAACTGTACTCCTTAAATGCGCTCGATCACTGTACCGTTGGCAGTGCCACCACCTTCACAGATCGCCAGCAGGCCATAGCGCCCACCGGTGCGATGTAACTCGTGGATCATAGTAGTCATCAGTTTGGCGCCGGTAGCGCCCAGCGGATGACCGAGTGCCTGTGCGCCGCCATTGACGTTGAGCTTGTCCATATTGGCGCCAAGCGCCTTGGCCCAGGCCAGAGGCACGGAGCCAAACGCCTCGTTGACTTCGAACAGGTCGATGTCGTCCATGCTCAGGCCGGCTTTCTCCAGCGCTTTTTCGGTCGCTTTGATGGGGCCTTCGAGCATGATGACAGGGTCAGTGCCCACTACGCTGAGTGAAACGATCCTGGCCATCGGCTTAAGACCGTATTTCTCGACAGCGGCCTCATTGGCAATCAGCACCGCCGCTGCGCCATCGCAAATCTGTGAGGACGTGGCGGCCGTGATTTTGCCGCCCTCCTGCAAAGGTTCAAGGCCGCGGATGGCATCCAGGGTGGCGTCCATGCGAATGCCCTCATCCTGCACATGCATCTCTCGACTGCCATCTTCGAGCTCGATCTCAATCGGCACAATTTCACCGCCGAAACGGTTCTCTTCAACTGCCTGCTTGGCCTTGCGATGAGAGTCGTAAGCAAACTGCTCCAGTTCGCTGCTCTCAATGTCGTACTTATCGACCAGCATCTCGGCGCCAACAAACTGACTGAACTGAACACCGGGATAACGTTCACCAATCCGTGCGCCATAGGGCAGACCGTGATCAGCCTTGTAACCGTCGACTATATTCGAACCGATCGGCACCTGGCTCATGCTCTCAACACCGCCGGCGATAACAACATCCTGAGTACCGGACATAACCGCCTGTGCGGCAAAGTGCATGGCCTGCTGGCCCGAACCACACTGACGATCTACCGAGGTACCGGGCACCGCTTCACCCAGTACCGAAGAAATACAGACATTGCGCGCCACGTTACTGCTTTGGGCACCGACCTGGCTGACACAACCGAAAACCAGGTCATCCACGGCCTCAGGCTCAATCCCGGCACGCTCTACCAGGGCGTCGACCACCATGGCTCCCAGGTCAATGGGATGGATTTTTGAAAGGCGTCCGTTTTTACGACCACCAGCGCTGCGCGCCGCTGCACAGATATAGGCTTCGGCCATGATTGAGCTCCTTAAATTATTGTTTTTTCAGTAGCCGCTCAGCATAAACCAGATGCCGGGCTGTTGCACCCGGCCCTCTCTCAGGCGATGGGACTGGTTGCTCGCTCCAGCCAGGCCAGATCATCACCCTCTAGCAGCGGCCCTACTCTGGACAGCACCGTGGCATGATAGGCGTTAAGCCAGTGCAACTCCGCGGCGCTTAACAGCTCCACTTTCAGCAACCGCTTGTCGAAAGGCACAAGGGTGAGGGTTTCGAAACCCAGCAGTTTCTTGTCGCTGTCCTGCATGGTTTCAATTTCGGTCACCACGCACAGGTTTTCGCAGCGCATACCGTACTGTTCATCTTTGTAATACCCGGGCTCGTCACTCAAGATCATGCCCGGCTTGAGTGCAACACCATTACCCACAGTGGCAATGCGCTGTGGCCCTTCATGAACCGACAGGCAGCTACCAACCCCGTGCCCGGTGCCGTGGTTGTAATCCAGACCCCGCTGCCACAGGAACTGCCGCGCCAGGATATCCAACTGGCTGCCAGTGGTGCCCTCGGGAAAGCGCGCCTCACCCAGCGCAATCATCCCCTTCAGCACCAGGGTAAAACGCTCGCGCACTTCCTCATCCGGCTCACCAATAGCCACAGTTCGCGTGATGTCAGTGGTGCCATCCAGATACTGGCCACCGCTGTCTACCAGGTAGACGCCATCCATCTCCAGGCTGGCAGGTGTCGCATTCAAGTGATTGTAGTGACACATCGCCGCATTCCCAGCTGCCGCGGAAATGGTGTCGAAACTGGTCTCAAGAAAATGCTCCTGCTCGGCTCGAAAGGCACCCAGTTTGTCGGACAATGTGGCTTCGTCATGCAGGTGGCCGGCAGCCACCTCGCGATCCAGCCATGCCAGGAACTGCACTTCAGCTGCGCCATCCCGTATATGAGCATTGCGCATGCCCTGAACTTCAATGCTGTTTTTACAGGCCTTGGGCAACATGGCCGGATCATCGCCGGCAATACGAGTCACACCACAGCGATCCAGGCTCAACTGGCTCCAGGCATTGGCGGTGCTGGGGTCTGACAATACGGTCTTGCCCTCCAGAGCCTTGAACGCATCCAGCAACGCCGATTCGGGTTCTACCGTAACCCCCTCTCCCACGTGGGCATCAAAGCCGTCGGGCAGCGCATCCACGTTAGTGAAGAACACCATGTCACCATTACTGTGCAGCAGCCCACTGCCCAGCAGGATCGGCAAATTGGGCACATCACCCCCGCGAATATTAAGCAGCCAGTTGCAGGAGTCGGCTGCAAATATGTAAGCCGCGTCAGCACCTTCTGCAGCGATCAGATTACCGATTTCAGCACGCTTGGAAGCACTGTGCTGCCCACTGTAATCCTCGGCCAGCAGCAGAGCGGGCCGCGATTGTGGCGCTGGTCGATCCTGCCAGCACAGGTCGATCAGGTTATCAGTCTGCTCGACCAGCTCATGACCGGCCTTGTGGAGGATCTTCTCGGCTGCCTGCTGCCAACTCAGGGGATGCATGCGCGGGTCATAGGCTATACGCGCACCCTCGGGCAGCTGCGCTGACAGCCACTTCATATGGGGCTCGTCCACCAGGCTGAGTATCTCAAACAACTCGTCGCTCACCTGCTGCCTGACCTGCACCGTATAGCGGCCATCGACAAAGATGGCGGCGCTATCACGCAACACGATGACGACGCCGGCGGAACCGGTAAAACCGCTTATCCACATCATGCGTTCATTGTGCACCGGGATGTATTCACCCAGGTATTCATCTGCGCGCGGCACTACCAGGGCATCGAGGTCGCGCTCAGCCATTTGCGCCCGTACTGCCTCAAGGCGCTGGGAAATAGCTTGCATGGGTAACTGACTATTCAAACTCTGCGGTCTCCGGTTTTTGGCGATACCAGTCAACGCCGTGCTCATCGCGCTCGACCAGTATCAGACGACGGCCAATCAGGCAGTTCAGGTGGGCCAGGGTCTCCCCGGTAGCCATCTGTATGACCTTGCCATCGATGTCTCGTTTAAACAGGGCGGGAAAGCAATCCACGGCCCTGCGCGGCTCGGATAGGTGATTATACAGGCTGTCGAGATCCCGCTCATGGGCCTCAATGAGCTGCGTCAGGCGCACGTGCAGGCCATAGAATGGGGACTCATGGGCAGGCAGCACCAGCACATCGTCAGGCAGTTGCTCACGAATGCGGGCATTGGAATTGAGCCAGTCTTTGAGCGTATCGCCTCGGGGCTCCGTGGGAAACACGCTGACGTTAGGCGTGATTCTCGGCAACACCTGATCCCCGGAGATTAAAAGTTTTAACGCCGGACAGTAAAGACTCATATGCTCCGGTGAATGCCCACTCCCCACCACGGGCTGCCAGTAGCGATCGTTGATTCGAAAGGTCTCGCCATTCATCAGGCGACGAAAACTGTCTGGCAGCGGAGAAATGGCGCGACCAAAGCTGCCGAAACGACCACGGTAAGCCTCCAACTGCTCCTCATCGAAGCCCGCTGCCCGATAAAAACGAATGGCCACGTCCGGTGCCTTGCGCCCGGTATCACTGGCAAGAGATCGACACATCAGGAACTCTTCCCGCGACATCCAGAATTCAGCATCGAAGCGCTGGGTAATCCAGCCGGCAAGGCCCACATGATCTGGATGCAGATGCGTACAGATAACCCGCTTCACGGGTCGACCGACCATAAAGCCATCGAACAGGGCCTGCCACTGCTCTCGAGCTGAGGGAATGTCCAGGCAGGTATCTACCACTGTCCAGCCATCGCCATCTACCAGCAGCCAGATATTGATGTGGTCCAGTGCAATGGGCATATCAAATCGCACCCAATAAACACCATCAGCTACCTCTACCGGCTCTCCCGGTGCAGGGGCAATCTTGTGCCCATAGGGATAAACCAGACCTCTTACTTTTTCAGACGCGTTCGCCAGCATGTACTCACCCATCAACAGGTCGCCAATGGTAACAGGGCAGCTATTTTTGCGGAATATGGGCTCGCAGCCAGCTCATAACCTGCTTGAGCACATGACGCCGCTCGGGTTCGTTGAGGAGTTCGTGGTAGAGGTCGGGGTACAGCTGCAGGCGCTTATCCGGCGAGACCACATGCTTGTGGTAGCTATTGGTTCCGTTGATATCGGTGAGCCTGTCCTGCCCACCATGCATCAACAAAATGGGAATCCTGACGCTGGACGCAAAATTGCGAGCGTGGGTCATGGCATCAAGCATCTCCTGGGTGAGTCGGGCAGAGATGCGGCCACGGTAGACCATGGGGTCATTCTGGTAGCGCCTAACCACCGCGGGGTCGCGACTGACGGCCTCAGCATCAAGGCTGAGCACACCGACCCGCGGCATGCTGGCAGACAGTCCTTTGAGGACACTGCCGAGCACTTTGCCCGGAGCGTCTGTGCTTTGCAGCGCAGGCGCCGATAGAACACAGCAAAAGAAGTCGTGCTGGTGCTCAAGCAGGTAATTGGCGACAACGAGACCACCCATGCTGTGGCCCATAATCGCCAGGGGAATACCCTCATGATCAGACTGCACCTGCGACTGTATGGCAGCGACTGCATCCAGATAATGTGAGAAACGAGCAATATGACCTGGGGAACCGTATGACTGCCCGTGCCCCGGAAGATCCAGGGCACAAACACCAACACCGCAATCCACCAGGTATTGACCCACGTGACCATAGCGGCCGCCGTGCTCCGCCAAACCGTGCACTAGCAGCACCAGCGCACGTGGGCGCCGGTCGGGTAACCAGTATTGGTAAAACACCCGACGATTGGTCTTACAGCTAACGGTTCCCCTGCTCCGCCTCATGGGATTATTCTGCCAGAGCCCGGCACAGGGAAGACAGCCGCATTAGCTAGTAGTCACAAGTGCCAAAAGCAGGCGATTCAGACCGCAAGCAGCTGCTCGCTGACATCCCAAAGGCGGCGTGACAGACTCTCGTCGTACATCAGTGGATTGGCCTGCACCGGATTGCAGTCGGCAAAGTACTGGCCGCTGATAGAGCCGGCCGCAGGGTTAGCAGCAACATAGCATTGGGTAGCAGCACCCTGCGCAGTGCTCTTATTCATGTTTTCCTCACTGACGGGATTGGGCAACTGCCTCCACAAATTGGTTTGAATGACCCCGGGATGTACCGCGTTAACAGTAATGCTGGTATCACGCAGTCGACGGGCCAACTCAAGTGCGTGCAGGCCATTGGCGAGCTTGGAGCGGCCATAGGCCGTCCAGGGTGAGTAAGATCGGGAACCATCCAAATTGTCAAAATCGATACCCTCTGCTGGCGCGTTGTGATGAGCGCAGCTACTGAGAATAACGATACGCCCTGCCTCCGATTGCTTCACCGCAGCTAAGGTCTCGTTCACAAACAAAAAGTGCCCCAGATGGTTTACCGCAAACTGCATTTCAACACCGTTGTAGAGACGAAGTTCCTGGACTGCCATCACTCCGGCATTGCAAATCAGCATGTCCACAGGCATATCGAGTTGTCGTACGGCCGCGGCACAGCTGCGCACAGAGTGCAGATCAGTCAACTCCATAACCAGCGGCGTTGTTGTTCCAGCCACCGATGCACAGGCCTTTGCCGCTTTACTTTCGCTTCGGGCTGTACCAATCACGTGCGCACCCCTGGCAGCCAGCACCCGCATGGTCTCCAAACCCAAACCGGAATTGCAGCCTGTCACAACAGCGGTTTTGCCACTTAAATCGAGAGCGTCAGTCACCTCTTCCGCACTGGAATGGGCACCAAATCCAGACAGGGCAAAACGATCGTCCGGCAACTGGGGCTGCCGACAGCGCGAGGCCCAGGCTGGTGCCACCATCATGGCCATTGCCCCGGCTATCAATTCCCGACGTCGAATTCCTGGCGGACCAATGCTTGGCATAGTGTGCTCCTTGCTAAGGCAAAAATGCGTGAACTGACCACCCTGAGTGTAGTCAAGCCAGTCAGGAATAGAAGAGCAGCGCCCTTGATTCGATGCTCTCACGGGGCGGCGCGTCAGCCCCAGCCAGCGGGTTTTCAAAGGCGCTGTGAACCGAGCGCCGGGCGACATCGACAGATGAATCAAACGTTTTGATCAACAACACTTCATCTCGCTGCATTTCATCAAAGTAGTACCAGCGATGTGCTGCATTGTTAACAACCAATTCCAGCTCGCCAACCCGCTCCGCTGCGCGTCGCTCGCTTGCGACAAGGTCACCGGGGGCGATGGTGCTGGCATCACAGCAAGCCAGCGGCGCACGCTCCACCGGATGATTGATGCTGCGCCAAACATTCACAATGGCGTAGCGGTTCACGAGGTGTTGTTCCGCAGCCGCATCTCCAACCAGGTCTCGAAGACGTTTTTCGGCAGAGGCATCGCTGTAATCGTTGTGAATCACTGTGGCGGGCTCGCGGGTGGCGTGCTCCCCCCTCACCTCAGGCGCATCAGACCGCAAGGTATGATCGAATATCAATGCAGAGCTGGCACCCGTGCAGCGCAACAGCAAGGGGGTGATTTCTGCTTCGTAGGCTTCCTTTACCCGCTCGAACTGATAGAAGTCAGGCACCGAGGTCGGCAGTGGTTCCAACTGAAACCCTTGCTTATCAAGTGCCGGGGCAGGATCAAGCGCTCGAGCATCGAGAATGTCGCATTCGACAGCCTCAAACCGGGCACTGATCGAGAGCGCAGCATCAGCCCCGCCCTTTGATGCGACGTACACCGGCTTTTCACCGGTGTAAACGAGATAATTTAGCCTGGCGCGCAACTACTCTTCGAGCAGGTCGAAGTCGGTTTTACTGATACCGCAGTCGGGGCATTCCCAATCTTCGGGAACATCCTCCCACTTGGTACCGGCGGGGATGCCATCATCAGGCAGACCTTCAGCTTCATCGTAAATGAAACCGCAGATGACACATTCGTACTTCTTGAAATCGCTCATTGTAAAACCAATAGAAAATAGTCGAAGCCGTTAATATACCCAATCAATCAGCCCAGTGCATCAGCCCGTCAATTGTTGCCGGTGGGAATATCGCTAAAGGCGATGCCCTTGTCGGCGCGGGGCTCCTGGGGCAGCCCCAGGACCTGCTCGGCAATGATATTACGCATGATCTCATCGGTCCCGCCTGCGAGCCGTATACCCGGCGCAAACAAAACAGATCTCTGGAAATTACCCTCCAGCACGTTGAGAGCGTCGTCCTTAATCGCGCCCGCCTCGTCGTAGTAATCTAAGGTGAAGTTGGCGATTTCCTGATTCATGACCGCGCCTACCAACTTGCCCAATGAAGCTTCTGCACCGGGCATGCCACCTTTGGCGATCGCGGTAAGCATACGCCAGTTGGCATTGCGCAGCCCTGCATCCTGCGCGTACCAGGTCGCCAGCTTGTCAGCGACAATGGGATCATCAATCACCCGCTCACCGTCTATCACAGTGTTCTGGCAAAAATGCAGGAACTGGGGAAATCCATTCGGCTGCACACCTGAAATGGCCAGGCGTTCGTTCATCAATACATGCAGTGCTGCTCCCCAGCCACCACCCACGTCACCGAGGCGGTAAGCATCCGGAATGACTGCATCATTGAAAAAGACTTCGTTGAAATGCTGCCCCCCGTCCATCTGCTTGATCGGCTTCACTTCAACGCCGGGCTGGTTGAAGTCGATCATGAACATAGTGAGACCGCGATACTTGGACACCGTGGGGTCGGTACGAGTGAGGATCACGCCGTAATCGGAATGCTGCGCCCCCGAGGTCCAGATCTTTTGCCCGTTGACCTTCCAGTTGTCACCATCGAGTTCGGCCCGGGTACGCAGTCCCGCCACATCAGATCCCGCCGCAGGCTCTGAAAACAGCTGGCACCAGACATGCTCTGCACTGGCCATTTTAGGCAACAGCTCTTTCTTAACCTCTTCCGGTGAAAACGCCTGGATGGCGGGCCCACAATTGCCGATGCCGATAACAAAGTAGCCATCCGGCGTATCAAAATTGGCCACCTCCTGGCTCCAGATCACCTGGTGAATCTGGGACAGGCCGGCGCCACCGTATTCCTTCGGCCAGGTGATGCAGGAATAACCTGCCGACGCAATCTTTTGGTACCAGGCTTTGGCTGCCTCATAGCCGCCTTCCTGACCTCGCATAACTTGCACATCGTCGGTACGGCGCTCTGCATTCTGTTCCAGCCAGGCACGCACTTCTGCGCGAAATTCAGCCTGTTCAGGGGTATCGTTAAAATCCATTTCGTTTCTCCTTCAGGCTGCGTGCTTGAGCTGTTCGACCAGGCGGGCTTTCCAGGTGCGTGATCCACCCAGTAACAGAGCCAGGTGTTGCGCGCGCCGATAGTACAGATGGCAGTCAAACTCCCAGGTAAAGCCCATGCCACCGTGGGCCTGAATGTTTTCCTTGGTGCACTCCCAGTAGGCATCGATAGCGCTGACGCGGGCGGTGGCCGCCGCCAGGGGCAGCTCAGGTGCATCATTGGACAGAGCCCAGGCACCGTAATAAGCATTCGCTCGCGCCAGTTCAAGGGCAACAAACATATCCGCCAGCTTGTGTTTGATGGCCTGGAAGGAAGCAATCTGACGACCAAACGCATAACGACCGCAGGTGTATTCCATGGCCTGATCGAGGGCCGCGTGGGCGCCGCCCACCTGTTCAAACGCCAGCAAAACAGCGGCGCCATCATAAAGGCGGGATACCAGCGCTGCGCCCTCTCCCGCCTCTCCAAGCGGTTCGACGGCTGCTGATGCGAAATCCAGTTTCCCGAGCGGGCGGGATGGATCCAGGCAATCAGCGGACTCTGTGCTGACTCCCTCGCTCTTGAGATCGACAATAAACAGGGAATAGCCTTCTGCTCCCGAATCCCGTGCCGCCACAATGGCAAAATCGGCGATGGTGGCATCGGCTACCGGCTGCTTGCAGCCAGTAATGAGCGCTTCACTGACAGTAGTGCTCACCTCACCCCGGTGCAGGGACGCCCCGGTTTCAGCAAAGGCCACGGTACCGATGATCTCCCCTGCAGCCAGCCTCGGCAGGTATTGTTGCTTCTGCTCGTCGCTGCCTACGAGCTTGATGGCCTCGGTCGCCAGATAAACACTGGAACTTACGGGCGCGGGCAGGAGCGCTCTACCCATCTCCTCAGCCAATACACAAAGCTCCAGGTAGCCCAGGCCGAGCCCACCGTATTCTTCAGGTATCGCGGTGGCGGGCCAACCCAACTCCAGTACCTGTTGCCACAGAGTCTGGTGATGCGTCAGACCGCCTTCCAGAACTTCGCGTACCTGCTCACTGGTGCACTGATCGCGGAGGAAATTGCGGGCCTGTTCCTGGATAAATTTCTGGTCGTCAGAAAATTCAAAATTCATAGCAGCATCTGTCCGAAAGATCGTCAGCAGATGCTAGGCAAAAGGCCGCCCACCGACAATGACACGCGGGCCTGTCATGACTAACAATTCGGGTCAAATAATGGCCAGCAAGACCTACAAATTGCCGCTGAATTGCACCTGGTAACCCGCACCGACAGGCATTGCCATCAATTCCAGGGCAGACTTGAATCCGGACACCAACTCAGTCTCGCTTTCGAGCATAAGATCCACTGAGTAAGTACCCGGCTGCAAACCCACTGAACCACTCACTTGCACCGGCCCTGACAGGCTACTGATAGCACCATCGGCAGCGGCAGGCCCGTTAACCTGCAGTTCCAACACATAGTCACCCAGTGGCTGCACACTCCGATTACCCAACCAGCTGGCCCGCTGCCAGACCAACCGCGCAGTGCCATCAAAGGGCATACCGTCTTTGCCGAGGGCCACTTCTGACAGGGTCAGCTGACCTCGTCCACGCAGATCAACCGGCACAAACAAGCGTACCAAACGGGCGTCGGCACTCAGCTCCGCACTATGGATACGCGGTCCTCGCCAGGGAGCAACACTGAGTTCAGCTCGCAGGCGTTGCTGGCCCCACTCGGTGTCGAGCTGAATGTTTGGGCTCAGTAACACCAAAGACCAGGGTGACAGTTGCCAGCGCACCTGTCCCAGCTGAAAGGATTGGCCAGACAAAGGTACGCGCAGTTGCTCCGCCTGGCCTCGCCACAGGCTACCGGAAAAACCCGACATGGCGACGTTGCTGTCGGCCAGGGCAAAGCCCATCAGTCGTGCGGGCGCGTGTACCAGCAGTGACAGCACGAACAAACTGCCCGCGAAAATCGCGAGTCGCTTACGATTCATGATTAGCTACCCAGGCTGACGCGAATACTGGCGTCGACAGTGCCGCCACGATCGCCCTGGCTAATTGACGCATCTCGAACCAGCAGCCCTTCCGCATTCTCGATCTGGTTCAACCAACGCAGCAAACCAGCAAACTCGACCTCTTCGAAGCGGATTTGCACAGCACCATTGGCACTGGCCTGTATACGACTGGGTTTGATGTTGTGCTGACCGGTACTGGTGTTGATCAGTCGATTGAGATTGCGATTAGTGCTCTTGCCGCCGGCCTGCTGCAGCTGCACCAGCTCTGCTGACATCTGCTGCACACGCTGCAAACTTTGTGCAACGCGCTGGTTAGTGTCTACCATATCGGCGCGCATGGCGCTGAGTGGCGTCCAGGCCAGCATGTAGAGCAGGTAAAGCGCAATCGCAAATGCCGCCGCCAACAGATAAACCTGTTCACGCTGATTCAGCTGTTCCAGCCAGTCCTTCACGCAGCACCCCCGGTAGTCCGCGCCGTTACCTTCATGCGCGCACGCACTTCCTCGCCCTGGGCGTTGCTGCTTTCGACACTGGCGCTGTAATTACCGCTGTTGATTTGTTCACGAATTTTCTCGACCGCCCTAAAGTCCGGCACCACCAGGTTAAGCCGCAAGTCACCGGTGCGACCGCTAAAATTGATATTGCTGATGCGCGCCCCTGGCTGGGCCTGTATGACCTGACCGACCGATTCCAGCATCGCCATAAAAGGCACGCTGGCATCGCCGCCACGTAAGTCTCTAAGCTTTCTGGACAGCTGCCGTTCCGGGTCGGCAATGGCACCTTTGGGCACCGCCTCCCTGTAGCTGGCCTCGAGGGCCTGTCGCAGGCGGAGGTTGTCCCCCTGCAAGGATTTGTAATCCGCAAAGGTGAGCACCATCTGCACTGCAAAGGCCGCTGCAAGGGCCGCCATTGGCCAGCGCCATAATGTCCACCAGCGCTCCAGCGGTAATTTGGGCCCATATTCACCTTGCAGCAGATTCAGCGGTGCACGCTCTTCAGCAGTCAGCAAAAGCGCCGCACTGAAACCGCCATTGCGCCATTGAACCTTCTCGCGCCAGGCTTCGGGCAACAGGGCCATGTCGGCGTCCTGATCATAGCCATACATCACAACAGTGTTGGTTTGAGTAATATCGGAGTCTGCCAGCACTGCCGGGAGTAGAGATGTTTCAATACTCAAACCGACACAGGGCCCCTGGCGCATGACCGCCAGACCCGACTCAATGACCAGGGTGATCTCACCCTGACGCCAGGGCAGTAACAAGGGTTCAGGCACCCACTGCTGAATACCAGGGTAATCGGCAAGCAACTGCTGCCAATGCTGCAGTGACTGATGCTCACTGCCTGCCACTGCCAGGGTTTCGGGGGCTAACGGTGTTGACGCAATATGCAGTGCCTCTATATCTGAGGCGTATTCTTCCTCCAACAGGTATGGCAATGAGCGTGCGATATGCCTTTTTTCATTGGCGCTGTAGCTGACCTCCTGCAAACGAACTGCGGTGCCGGGCACAGCGAAAATAACCGGGGAGCGACGCGCCTGCAGAATATCAAGCAGCTGCGCTTGCTGTTCGGCATGCGACAGATCACGGGGCTCGTCGCCACGTCCCGGCGGGTACCAGCACAACTGGTCGCCGACTATTCTGATGACTGCACTATCGCGCACTAGCTCTCCTCACAAACCGCCACTCGAACGAACCAGTGTCCTGACTTGCTGGCCGTCTCGCTGCAGCACACTGTACAAGCGGCTAATGCGGTCGGCAACATCCGCTTCACCGATAAACAGAAAGTAATCGCTGCGCAAACTCATCAGCCCGGCTAATTGCTGCCGCTGTTCTTCCTCGCCGAAATAGCCGGATTCCAGCAAAACGTCGACCGATTCATAACCATCTTCACCACGCAGAGAGACCAGCTCCTGCCCCTCGGCAACACTGAGAGGTCGATAATTGCCAGGCTGATTGAAGCTGCGCATCACCTCTGGCGGTGCTGTATTGACATTGACCGTCTCGGCATCCGACCAGACTGTCAGGAACGGTTCGACAGCACGAAATAGCTCTCCAGTCATGTAGGCCACCGCCCGCAGCTCACTGACACTGCTGAAAGCGCGATTGGCGGCCCGATAAGGTGGCTGGGCGTCGTAGTAGTAATCGTCCTCGGCACCAAAGTCACGGGGCTCTGTGTCAGCATCCATCCAATCTAATGACGCTTCCATAATCAGGATCGCGTCCTGCTCACTCACGGCCGGCTCCTCAAACACCTGCAACAGCCGAATGAATTGCTCCTGTGCCGCGGTGTAACGACGACCCTCAGGCGCAGCGCCGGCAAGGCTGTTCAGATTGAAGCGGCCCTGCAAATCCTGCAGCTGCCCCTGCAACCAGCCCCCCTCATCGAGTGGATAGGCCTGCGCCTCCTGCGCCCAGAACTCGGCCAGGTGATCCCGTTGTTCATCAGACTGCGCATCAACCCGAGCGTCCTGGCTCAGGGCCAACATGGCGAGCTGCTCACCGCCACGGAGATACGCATAACCCTGCTCAGCGGCAAACTGATTCGCGCTGCGTTTTACAAACAAGGTGTACTCACCGTACATGGGCACCACCAGCGCAATACCGATCGCAAACACAAGCAATGTGACCACCAGAGTGCTACCACGCTGGCTATATCGAAAGCTCCTAGACACCGGGCACCTCGTACAGGCGTTGTATTTCTCCCAGGCCCTCGATATCCAGGGTCACTAATACGGCCGCGGGAGGATTCACCAGACCGGTCTCGCGATTGTTGACGCCCCAGTTCAATGGCCAACGATCTGTGTCCCATTCGCCACCGGGTTGAATCGTTGCCTGAGGATCAAGAAATCTCAACTCGAAACGTTCAACATTGCTTAGCAAGGCCACTTGACGAGGTTCATTCACGTCGGTACGGTCAAGTACCGCGTAACTATCACGATAAAGCGTGCCGTCCTCCAACTGGTAGCGAACACGTTCCATACTGCCCCGCAGCTGATCGCGACCATTGTGCCATCCGGTCCGTGTCAGTATCAGACTGTCTGCTGCCAACTCACCACCCCACAGGGCGGATTCGACGTCCCCGAACTCATCGCGAATCGGGCGGTTTATAAATTGGCGTAAATCGCGACCCACAAACATCCACGCGCGGTTCAACTCATGAGTGGCATCAGTGGCACGACGCAGTACCTCCAGCCCATTCAGCAAGGTACTGAAGGTGCCATAGGCTGCTGACAAAATAAGCATGGTTGCCGCCATGGCAATCAACACTTCTATCAGCGTGAAACCGCGCTGTTGATCAGGCATCTTCAGCAGCCCTTGGTCCACTGACAAAGCCGTTCATCGTGTGCAACGGCTCATCCTTACGGCTTTCATCCAGCGCCACACGCACCTCGATGCGATAGAAATCCTCGACATCCGTCTCGGAGGCGGAAATCCACCAGTACCACTGCCGGCCGGCCATGTCGCTGGTGCCTTCACGCTCACCGCGAAACACAAGCTGGGTGCGGGCGATCTCAATGCGGGCCTGGGTCAATTGGTTACTGGCTACCCACTGGGCGATCGACTTGTCACGGATGTAGGCAACCCCATCTGACTGTCGACCAAAGGCCATCAGCAGTGCCGGCAGCAGCAATGCCGTGATAATCAGGGCCACCATCACCTCAACCAGGGTAAAGCCGCGAGCACGATCAGCCCTCATCGTCGACCTCACCACGGGGACGAAGCTGCATATCGGCGAGCAAATCCCACTCTAGCTCCCATAACAGCTCACCGGTGCTGGCATCGCGCCAGCGTAAAATACCCGGCGTGGCTTCGCCGCTGCTAAAGAAAATGACCTGCGGCAGTATGCCACCGCCATCGGGGTCAGGCTCAAGGCTGACCAGCTCTTCGTCCATCTCTAACTGTAATTCAAGTCCGAAAGGAAACTCCCTGGACGGTGACAGCAATTCATCTCGCGGCACCCGACCCCATTCCAGACCCTGTCTTGCCAGCCAGGTGTATTGATACATATCCTCGCCGCCATCACTGCGCCTCTCAAGCAGCAGCCCAAGGTCGTAAGCATTGAGCTGAGCCTCATCCAGTGCGTACTCTGCAAGGTCGGCAAACCCGGTTACAGCACCAGCGATGGCATAGGGTCTGCTGCCCGAGGTCACCGAGAGGCCGGCAACGGTGACAATCAATCCGATCACCACCAGCACCAGCAACAGCTCCAGCAAGCTGAAGCCTGAGTGTTTTTTAGCGGCGCTCATCCCAGTTGCCGAAATCGGCGTTCTGGTTTTCACCACCGGATATGCCATCGGCACCCAGCGAATAAAGGTCGTACTCCCCGTTCTCGCCAGGGCTCAGGTACAGATAAGGACGACCCCAGGGATCCAGGGGCACACGATCAAGATAGCCGCCATCTTTAAAATTGCGGGGCTCGGGATCCAGAGTGGAACGACTTACCAGTGCTTCCAGGCCCTGCTCCGAAGTCGGGTAGACAAAATTGTCCAGCCGGTAGAGTTTCAATGCCGTATCGATATTGGCAAAGTCGGCATAGACCTTTTGTACCCGGGCATCATCGGCCTGGTTGAGTACCGTGGGCGCCACCACGCTTACCAAGAGCCCGAGGATAACCAGCACCACGAGTATTTCCACCAGGCTAAAGCCCGCTTGTCGTTTCATCTAGTTCACCATCGTGTTGAGTTCAAAAATGGGCAGCAATACCGCCATCACTACCAATACGACCATTAAGCCCATGAAGGCCACCATCATGGGCTCGAGAATAGCCATGGTCGTACCCAGTGTGTTTTCAAGTTCACGCTCCTGATTGGTCGCAGAGCGCGCCAGCATGGTCTCCAATTCACCACTGGCCTCACCACTGGCGACCATATGTACCATCATCGGCGGAAAGTGGCCGCTTTGCTGTAATGACCAGTTCAGGCTGGACCCCTCCTGCACCCGTTCAGCTACAGCAGCGGTGGCCTCCCGCAGTACCAGGTTGGACAGCACGGCACCACCAATGCGCAATGATTCAAGCAAGGGTACACCGCTGGCCATGAGAATACTCAGGGTGGAAGCAAACCGCGCCGTATCGACAGCGGTGATAAAGCGACCGATGACAGGCATGCGCAACAACAGGCGATGCCAGCGCCGTCGCCGGCCCTCATTCTCAACCAGTTTCCTGAAACCGACATAGAGCAGCACCAGTATCAGCAACACCCAAATTCCGGATTCGCGGATAAAGTCACTGCTGGTAATCATCACCCGGGTCAGTACGGGCAGCTCCCGGTTGGTGTGAGCAAAAATTCCCACCAGTTCTGGCACCACGTAAACCATAAGACCAACGATCACCGAAACCGCCACCACCAGCAGGATAATCGGATAGATCATAGCCATCTTGATCTTTTGTTGAGTGTACTGGCGCTGTTCACCATAATCTGCCAGTTGCTCGAGTACAGGCCCAAGAAAGCCAGCGTGTTCGCCGGCAGCTACCATGGCCCGATACATCTCACTGAACACCTGGGGAAACTCGCCCAGTGCGTAGGCAAGGCTATGGCCCTCGGCAACCCGTGAGCGTACCTGCAAGAGTATGCCTTTATGACGGGCATTACGGGTTTGCTCAGCCACTGCGGCCAGACACTCGTCCAGAGGCAGGTTGGATTGCACCAATGTCGCCAGCTGCCGGGTGACCAGGGCCAGGTCTGTGGGACTCATGCGCGGGCGGAACAAGGTCGGCAAGCGGTCCGTTGCCGCTGACTGCCCTGCTTCGCTGACCTCCAGGGGGCGCAGCTGCTGACCGCGCAGATTGCTGCGAATCTGGCGTTCCGAGTCTCCTTCCAGAACACCCTTGACGACCTTACCGTCAGGATTGAGTGCGCGGTAGCGATAGGCAGTCATAACAGAATCAGGCGGATGAGCTGACCCGCATGACTTCCTCGATGCTGGTCTCTCCGGCGAGGATGCGGCGGCGACCATCTTCAAATATGCCAGGCGCCTTGCGCCGAGCCTCGGCCAGCATTTCCTGCTCACTGGCGCCAGAGTGAATCAGCTCGCGCAAGCTGTTGTCGATGGGGATTAACTCATATATTCCGGTACGCCCGCGGTAGCCTGTGTGATTGCAGTGATCGCAACCTGCGCCGCGATATACAGTGGGTCTGTCTGCGTTTGTATCCAGCTGCAGCCATGCGGCTTCAGCCTCGGTCAGCTCGTGAGGCTCACGACAATCGGGGCACAACAGCCGAACCAGGCGCTGGGCCATAACCGCAATCAGGCTGGATGACAGCAGGAAAGGTTCAATCCCCATATCCTGCAGGCGGGTTACCGCCCCAATCGCTGTATTGGTATGCAACGTGCTCAGCACGAGGTGGCCGGTCAGGGAGGCCTGTACAGCAATCTCGGCCGTTTCCAGATCACGAATCTCACCCACCATCACCACATCCGGGTCCTGACGCAGAATGGCCCTCAGGCCACGGGCGAAAGTCATATCTACCTTGGCATTGACCTGGGTCTGTCCGACCCCGGGCAACATGTATTCGATTGGATCCTCAATGGTGAGAATATTGCGGGTACTCTGGTTAATGTGACTCAAGCCGGCATACAGCGTGGTCGTTTTACCAGAGCCGGTGGGGCCGGTCACCAGGATAATGCCGTGCGCGGTATTCAGGCCTCGCAGATAAGCCTCCAGCACCTGCTCATTCATATGCAGCTGTGACAGCTCCAACTGACCCGCTTCCTTGTCCAGCAGTCGCAGCACCACGCGCTCACCGTGAGCAGAGGGAATTGTGGACATACGAATATCCACCGCGTGCCCGGCAATCCGGACCGATATGCGCCCATCCTGGGGAATCCGCTTCTCAGCGATATCGAGTTTTGCCATGACCTTGAGACGGGACACCAGCAAGGGTGCCAGCATGCGCTTCGGCGACAGCACTTCCGTCAGCACACCGTCGATTCGGTAGCGCACAGAGAGGCGATCTTCAAAGGTCTCAATGTGGATATCCGAGGCTTTCTCCCGCACGGCCTGGGACAGAATGGCGTTAATCAGGCGAATAATCGGCGCGTCATCCTCGGCATCCATGAGATCACCCATTTCGGGAATCTCATCGGCCAAACGCGACAGATCGATATCTGCGCTAAGATCTTCGGCAACCTGCGAGGCCTCGGTATTGTCCCGCTGGTAAGCCAGCGTCAGCTTGCGCTGAAAGTCTTCCTCTGCCACCTCCGCCAACTCAAATGACTGACCGAGGTAGCGCCGCAACTCGCTGATAACGGCCAGCGGCACTGCGCCACGATGAATAACGGTAACTGGGTCAGACGGCTGCAACAGCACGCCGTACTGCTGAGCAAAGGTAAATGGTAGCGTGCGCAGCTCGCTCATCAGGACTCGTCTGCTGCCTCAGACTCGGCCTGTATCTCCTCCAGCTGCCGGATCTGATCGCCCCACTCCGGCAATACCGGAATTTGTTCCTCATCGACAAAGGGAATACCGCTATCCAATCGCATCTGCTGCTGGGCCTTGATGTAGCGGTACTTCTGGGCTGTGGCCCCGTCCAGTTCCTCGTCATCGCGAATGATGGTGGGCTTGATAAAAATCAGCAGGTTGGAGCGGGTGACGCTGATAGAGTCGGTGCGAAACAGTCGACCCAGCCAGGGTATATCACCCAACAAGGGCACTTTCTGCTGGGCATCCTGAACATCGTCTTTGATGAGACCACCCAGTACCACGGTGCGCTCGTCACCCGCCAGCACCTTGGTCTGGATCTTCCGCTCATTAGTAATAATATCTGCGGTCACCAGGTTCAGCAGGCTGCCGGTTAGACTGGAGACTTCCTGTTCAATATCCAGCACCACCGAGTCACCCTCATTCACATGGGGCGTGACCGTGAGTGTGATACCCACATTCTCACGCTGAATGGTCTGGAATGGGTTATTGGGCGTGGTGGTGCCGCCAGTGCCGGTATAGGAGCCAGTCACAAAAGGCACTTCCTGGCCGACGGTGATATGGGCCTCCTGGTTATCCAGGGTCAGCAGGCTGGGTGTGGAGAGGATATTGGCATTGGTCTGGGTTTTCAGCGCATTCAGAACAATGGCGATATCGAGAGACTCGTCCAACTGCCCCCAACCCAAGGTCGTACCCGGTGTGCCGGCCAGGGCACCAAGCAGCGCACTGCGGTCAAAATCCTCCAGGTCACCACCGCCACCATCCTCTTCATCCGGGGGGAACAATGCCGCCGCCAGATCATCATTATTGTCCGAGGTGATGTTGGAACCGAAGAAGCCGTTGTCGTTGCGGAACAGCCACTCGATGCCCAAATCCTGGCCGTTGATGAGTTCCAGCTCGGCAATAATGGCTTCGACCAGTACCTGGGCACGGCGAATATCCAGACGCTGTATCACGGCCTGCAATGATTGCATTTCGGCCGTATTGGCCGTAATGATAAGGGCATTGGTGTTCTCATCGGCTTCAATCGTGGCATTGGAAGAGTTGCTGGTGCGCTTGCCCTGGGCATCCGCTTCCAGCTTGCTGATGTTCTGCATCACACGGGTCAATACTTCGGCGATCTCCTTGGCATTGGCGTACTCCAGGTACACGACTTTAACGTTACCTGCCTGCTCAAGGGGTGTATCGAGGTGTTCGATCAGCTTGCGCATGCGCGCACGCTCCAACTCATCACCGCTCACCAGAACACTATTGGTTCGCTTGTCCGCCACCAGCAGCACTTCAGCCTCGGTCGCGCCCGACTTCTTGGCCTCGGTTTTGTTTAATTCTTCGAGGATTTTCACGACATCATCAGCCACCGCGTAATCCAGCGGTACGATCTCGGTTTGCTGCACAGCACCCTGGTCCATGCGCTCGATGATCTCGCGGATGCGTTCGATATTGGCCGCTACATCAGAAATGATAATGGCATTGGCAGGTGCATAGGCAGCCATATGCGCTTGCTGGGGCACCAGAGGTCGTAACACCGGGATCAGCTTGGCGGCTGAAATATTCTCAAGCCGAATCACCTGGGTAACGTATTCATCGGTGGGGCTGATCTGCCCGTCTTCCACTCGCACCGGCGCGGAACGAGCGTCCTTGGAGGGAATCACCCTAACCACGTTGCCGCTGCGAACGGCGGTATAACCATGCACATCCAGAATGGACAGGAACAGGTCGAACAATTCTGCACTGGAAACCGGCTTTGATGACACCACCTTGACCTTGCCCTTAACCTTGGGATCGACAACGATGGTGGTTTCTGTCGCTTCGGCAACAAACTGGATCAGCTCCTGAATATCCGTTTCCTTCAGGTTCACTGTCCAGTCCTGAGCTGCAACCGGGACCGCCCAGCCTGCTGCCAGCATCAGTATCGCTGCAAGTACGCGCTTAAGCTTCGAATTGATCACTACCGCTGGGTTCCTATCTGGTCCGGTCAAGGGGTCTCCTGTTTACTGCATTATTATGACAGTAAGATGAATCACTGAGTATCGGCGGCATCGAAACTGACTGAAATGGTCAGATTCTCGTCGCCCCGCGCCACATCGAAGCTGGCCTCGGTCGCACTGCGCATGATTCGGTATAACTCCATGGCCTTGCCCGGGTCGGTCAGCGCAATCCCATTGACGCTGGTCACCACGTCGCCGGGTCTGAAACCCAGTTGCTCGAACTGGTCTCTGTCACTACCCGGGCTAACCCGGTAGCCTCGTAACTGATCACCGTCGCGAACGGCGCTGATCCGCACCACCTGCGCCAGCGAGGTGGGGTCGCGATAGAGTCGCTGGCGATACTGCTGGGCCATTTCCGCAACGTTCTGGTTCTGGCGATTGTCCACCGTTTTCCTGGGCGCTGCTGGCTCTGCAGCGGCGCTCAGAGGCTGCGCCGACAAGCCATCCTTGTCAAACAGCTTCAATAATTCGTACTTGCCGGCATTATCCAGCACCACCCGATCCGCCAGAATTTTGGCGACGCTGACACGACCACCCACCGGCAACTTGTCACCAATGCGATAACGGGCCTGCTTGTTTTTGTGCTCTATCACCGCCTGCGCTATATCCGGGTCACTGGATGCCACCACCCCTTGAAGCTTCAAAGCCAGGCGCGTTTCTCGGGCATTCTTCTCTATTCCTTCGAGGCTGGTCGCGGCAGTAAGTTCCGGCTGTTTAACGGGTTCTTTCACCACCGGTGCGGCCAAACTGCCAAATAGCTGCCAGGCGGCCATAACCTCAACATCAAGCTGACGACTGCCCGTGCTACTGACAGCCTGCTGGATCGGATTGGCTATTTGCGAGGGCAACTCTGCAGGGAACGGCTGCGGAAGTAGCTCCCAGACAAGCTGGGAGAGACTGATGGCGAGCCACAGCGCCGCCAGCATGTAAACGCCATAGCGGAGTTTCTGCACACGCTGGGGATCTGAGAAATGATGGAAAGCCTGGTTCAGCTGATCCCAGCTGCGAGTCAGCCTGTCTCCGGCTGTACCCAGCCATTCACTGTTCAAGAAATTGCCTGCTGTTAGTGTGCGCTAAGCTGGAATTATAGGGCTGGCGCCAGCAAACTAAAAGCAATTGGATGTAAAGAGATGTCAGCTTTTGTAAGTTGTCGCCCGCCTATTTGCCGACCAGCGCAATCATCACACCCGCGGCAACTGCCGAGCCAATCACGCCGGCCACATTGGGCCCCATGGCATGCATCAACAGGAAGTTATGGGGATTGGATTCCAGACCGACCTTGTTGGAGACCCGGGCCGCCATAGGTACCGCAGACACCCCGGCGGAACCAATCAAGGGGTTGATCGGTGTGCTGGTGATGCGGTTCATGAATTTGGCAATCAGCACGCCGCTGGCAGTGCCAATGCCAAAGGCCACGATTCCCAAGCCGAGAATTCCAAGCGTGTTGACGTCGAGGAATTTGTCGGCGCTGAGCTTGGAGCCTACTGACAAGCCCAGGAAAATTGTGGTGATGTTGATAAGCGCATTGCGCGCGGTATCGCTAAGCCTGTCCACCACCCCGCACTCCTGCATGAGGTTGCCAAAGCAAAACATGCCGAGCAGCGGTGCTGCATCGGGCAGCAACAGGGCCACCAGCATCAATAACACCAGCGGAAAAACAATTTTCTCCTGCTTGGAGACGGGCCGCAGTTGCACCATCTCAATCTGCCGCTCCTCCTCGGTTGTAAGCAGGCGCATGATGGGCGGCTGAATCAGGGGTACCAGCGCCATGTAGGAGTAGGCGGCAACGGCGATGGCACCCAGCAGGTCCGGTGCCAGCACCGAAGACACGTAAATCGCTGTAGGGCCATCGGCGCCGCCGATAATTCCGATAGCTGCAGCGTCGGCGATAGAAAAGTTCATCCAGCCAATATCCGTCAGGAATACAGCTCCCAGTACCGTCGCGAAAATGCCAAACTGCGCCGCTGCGCCCAGAAACAGGGTTTTGGGGTTAGCCAACAAGGGGCCAAAATCGGTCATGGCACCCACCCCCATAAAGATGACAAGGGGGGCTACACCGCTGGCGATGGCCACGGTGTAAAAGTTGTAGAGCATGCCATTATTGAAACCAGAGTCTGCAGCCACCTGCCCCGCCATAACGTGAGCGGCACTATCGGCGTCCTGGTAGGCATATAACAATTCACTGGTGCTTTCCCAGGCACTAATACCGAGTGCGCTAGCCATATCCGCTAACACTGCTGCATCGCCGGAGGCGATGGCATTCTCAACAGCGGAGTAAGCCAGACCGGCACCGGGAATGTTGGCGAGAATGCCACCAAAGCCTATGGGCACCAGCAGCAAAGGCTCGAAGTTTTTGACAATGGCGAGATACAGCAGTCCAAATCCGATCAGGATCATGATGACCTGACCGGTCTCGATCTGCGACAGGCCCGAGGAGGCCCACAGGTTCAGCAGGTTATCCACGGGATCAGCTCAATTCCAGCAGGGTGTCACCGACAGCAACCGAATCCCCTTCCTTGACACTGACACTGGCCACTGTGCCCGCTTTGGGTGCGCAGACCTCGGTTTCCATTTTCATGGCCTCCAGCACAAGAATCACATCACCTTCCTGCACGACATCGCCGGGATGCACATTAACCTTGAAAATATTCCCCGCCAGCGGCGCGGGCACAGGCTCGCCACTACCGGCTGCCGGCACCGATGCAGGCGCTGCCGCAGTAGGTGCCACAGCGGTGATATCTCCTCCGTCTGCCACCTGCACTACGTAGCTTTGACCACTCAGGGTCACGGTATAGACCGATGCTTCACCGGGCTGCGCCGGTGCACTGGGAGCGGGCGCCAAATCATCGGCACTGGGCACTGGTTCAAAGGCCGAGGCATCGCCGCGATTCTTGAGAAACTTCAGCCCAATTTGCGGAAACAGGGCGTAGGTCAGCACATCATCGATTTCACGCTCCCCTGTTTCCAGATGAATCCCCTGCTCCTGTGCCAGGGCTTTGAGTTCATCTGTGAGGTTGTCGAGTTCTGGGGCCAACTGATCCGCAGGGCGACCAGTAATGGCTTCAGCCCCATCCAGCACACGAGCCTGCAGCTCTGCATTCACCGGAGCAGGTGTTGCCCCGTATTCGCCCTTGAGCACACCGGCGGTCTCCTTGGAGATCGACTTGTAGCGCTCTCCGGTGATCACGTTGAGTACCGACTGCGTCCCCACAATCTGGGAGGTGGGTGTCACCAGCGGAATGTAACCCAGGTCCTCGCGCACCCTTGGAATTTCCTCCAGCACCTCATCGAGTCGATCCCCCGCACCCTGCTCTTTGAGCTGGCTTTCCATATTGGTCAGCATGCCACCGGGCACCTGGGCCACCAGAATACGTGCATCGACACCTCGCAGGGCACCTTCGAACTTCGCGTACTTCTTGCGCACCTGCCTGAAGTAGCCGGCTATTTCTTCCAGCAGGTCAATGTCCAAGCCGGTATCACGATCGGTACCCTGCAGCATGGCAACCACAGATTCGGTAGGCGAGTGACCGTAGGTCATGGACATGGATGAGATCGAGGTATCCACATTATCAATGCCCGCCTCAACACACTTGAGAATGGTGGAGGTACTCAGCCCCGTGGTGGCATGACATTGCATATGGATCGGAATATCGCAGGATTGCTTCAGGCGTGTCACCAGCTCGTAGCCGTCATACGGCCGCAACAGACCTGCCATGTCCTTAATGGCAATACTGTCCGCGCCCATGTCTTCAATACGCTTGCCGAGCTCTACCCACAAATCCATGGTATGAACCGGGCTGACCGTGTACGAAATAGTCCCCTGGGCGTGCTTACCTACCTGCTTGACGGCCCGCAGTGCGGTTTCCAGGTTGCGCATGTCGTTCATGGCATCGAAGACCCGGAACACATCCACGCCATTGGTGGCAGCGCGTTCTACAAAGCGGCCAACCACGTCATCGGCGTAGTGACGATAGCCCAGGATATTCTGACCGCGAAACAACATCTGCTGCGGTGTATTGGGCATGGCGGCCTTGAGCTGCCGAATCCGCTCCCAGGGATCCTCGCCGAGATAGCGTATACAGGCATCAAAGGTGGCACCGCCCCATGACTCAAGAGACCAGAACCCCACCTGATCCAGCTTTGCTGCGATCGGCAGCATATCTTCGATACGCACCCGGGTGGCCAGCAGGGACTGCGACGCATCCCGCAGTACGACATCGGTTATACCCAGAGGCTTCTTAGTATCACTCATAACTTATTGTCCACGACGGTGTTGGTGGATGGCGGCACTGATCACCGCGAGGGTTTGGGCATCCACAGTGCCGGTTGTCGATTTCTCAGCTGGAGGGGTTTCGGGCGCGGGATACAGTCGGCTAACCACTGCAGACATCCCGAGCGTGGCAAACACCAGCAACGTCAGAAAACTCACCACTGTGCCCATACCAAAAAGCATCAGTTCTACGCCCTGGTCGACCAAACCCGCTTCCATCTGCACCACCCCAAATCTTGTTCTGAAACTGCTTTCGCAATTATAGAGACCAGCTGGCTATTGCCAGTACCCCGCTTTAAGTATAGCGAGGCCTCAAATTTGTGGCACGGAATTGAGAAGGCGCTGAGTGTAGTCCTGTTGTGGGCGATTGAGAATCTGTTCCGCCGTACCCTGCTCGACGATCCTGCCCGCCTGCATCACCCCCACGTGGTGGGCCAGCGTGGGCACAATCGAAAGATCGTGGGTGATGAAAAGGTAGGAAACACCAAACTCTCGCTGCAATTCCTGCAGCAACTCGAGTACCTCGGCACGGATAGACACATCCAGCGCGCTGGTCGGTTCGTCACAGATAATCAGCCGGGGCTCTACAGCCAGGGCGCGGGCGATGGCCACGCGTTGCAACTGCCCGCCGCTGAATTCATGGGGGTAGCGCACGAGATGATCGGGCTGCAACTGCACACGCTCCAGCAGCTCCACAAGCCTGCCCCTGCGCTGTTCGCCAGCTTCTCCAATACCAAGGCTTTCCATGCCCTCTTCCAAAATCCGCCCCACGGTCATGCGCGGGTTCATGGACGAAAATGGATTCTGGAAGATGACCTGGATCTGCTTCCTGAATGGCAACATCTGCTGCCTGTTGAGCTGATCGATACGATCACCGCCAAAATGAATACTGCCAGCGTTGACCTGCTCCAGGTTCAGAATCGCTCGACCCAGTGTGGACTTGCCACTGCCCGACTCGCCAACAAGCGCGTAAGTTTCGCCCTCGCCGATCTGCAGTGAAAAACCGTCCACCGCGCGAGTGTGGTCCACCACCCGCTGCAGAACGCCCTTGCGAATGGGAAAGTGAACAGCGAGGTCCTCCACCCGCAACAGGGCCCCATTCTCTGCCTGCTGTTGGTAATTGTTGAGGTCAGGCAGGCTTTCGATCAGGCGACGGCTGTAATCCTGCTGGGGCTGATTAAAGAACTCTTCAACGGGTGCCCGCTCGACAATCTCGCCACGGTACATAACGCCGACCTGGTCGGCAGTGTTTTTAACTACGCCCATATCGTGGGTGATGAGTAGCACGGCCAGGTCACGCGAGCGTGTCAGCTCGCGAATCAGTTCCAACACCTGTTCCTGCACAGTGACATCGAGGGCTGTGGTCGGCTCGTCAGCGATCAATATATCCGGCTCGCAGGCCAGTGCCATAGCGATCATGACGCGCTGCTGCTGACCGCCAGACAATTCATGGGGGTAGAAGCGAATGCGCTTCTCAGGCTCAGGTATGCCCACCTCAGCTAACAGGGACAGCACCCTGGCCTGCACCTCTGAGCGACTCAGCACCGTGTGCAGTCTCAGGCTTTCCGCGATTTGATCGCCAATACGCTGCACCGGGTTCAACGCGGTAAGTGCGTTCTGAAAAATCATCGCCACGCGATCGCCACGCACCGATTGCATCTCACTCTCGGTCATTTGGAACAGGTCGCGTCCTTCCAGCACCACACGGCCGCTGGTAATCTCCAGCGCCTCAGGCAGCAAGCGCATTGTGGACAGGGAACTGATTGATTTGCCGGAGCCACTCTCGCCAACCAGCGCAAATATTTCGCCGCGATTAAGCCAGAAATGAATCTTGTGCAGCAGCACTTCACCACTGGCAGCCACACGAACTTCCAGATCTTCTACATGCAGGCGGCGCTGCTCAGGGAGTTCTCGCTGCATCAGCTGTTCGCTCCAGTTCGGGGATCAAAGGCATCTCGCACCAGATCGGAAAACAGGTTGGCCGATAACACCAACAAAAACATGAAGAAGAAAGCGCCGGACAAGGTCCACCAGATTGCCGGCTCGCGGGACAGTTCGGAGCGGGCACCATTGATCATATTGCCCCAGCTGGCCATAGATGAATCGATACCCACACCGATGTAAGACAGCACCGCTTCAGCCAATACCAGCGCACTGAAATCGAGTACAAACGTGATGAGAATAATGTGCACAACGTTTGGCAGAATGTGGCGCAGAATGATTCGCACATGACTGACGCCGAAGGCATGTGCAGCCTGCACGTAACCGAGCTGACTGATCTTGAGTGTTTCGGCGCGCATTAGACGGCATAAGGTGGACCAGCTGGTCACACCCAATATGAAGCACAGCGCCACAAAACGGGCATCGGCCTTCTCCATGCCGATCTCGAACACGTCCGGATTCAGGTCGATCCAGACCTGGAACAGCAGCACAGAGGCGGCGATCAGCAGAATGCCGGGTATCGAACTTAGCGTGGTATACAGGTACTGCACCACATCGTCGACCCAGCCCTTGAAGTAACCCGCAGCCACACCCAGCGTTACCGCAATGGGCAGCATGATCAGGGTCGCCAGTGTGCCGAGCAGTACGCCGGTGCGAATACCCTTGATGCTCTTGTAGAGCACGTTGTCACCAGCCAGGTCAGTGCCCAGCACGTGGTAGTAGTTGTTCAAGTACAAAAGACCGACACTGCTACT
Organism: Halieaceae bacterium; assembly: GCA_963921335.3. GTDB lineage: Bacteria > Pseudomonadota > Gammaproteobacteria > Pseudomonadales > Halieaceae > CAWUFC02. The sequence goes on from CAWUFC020000002.1 coordinate 536,459, forward strand.
GATGATGACCAGTTGCGTCAGCCATGCTGTACCCCAGGGCAGCGTGCTGTGGCGCAGCAGCGCATATTGCGGCGCGATAATCAGCAGGGACAACAATGCACCCAGTGACAACCCAATCAGCAGTTTGATGGCGATATCTGCCCCCCTTTGGTCAGCGCTCTCGAGGTGCTGGCCGCCGTAGGTCAGCGGCGTGTATCCGCGGTAGTCTTTTCCACTGTCATCCTGCATATTGGATTTTTCAAAGGAATTGAGAGCAAATGGTGCTGAATAGGTGCGCTCATGGCGACTACTCACATCCCCAATGATCACATCCAGCACACTGACAACCTGGTTGTCGTAGTAAACGACTGCCTGGTCCTGCCCGGGCTCCGGGGCCAGCGCCCTGCGAAAATGCATGGAATCGAGTAACGCCACCGACACATAGGCCATGATCACCACAAAGCTGGCCATGCCCAGGCGGGTACCGAATACCTGACGCCAGCGCATGCGGGCTTGGGGGTCTTTACGCAGGCTGTAGAAAAACGCCGCCAGCGCTATAACCAACAGAAAAATCAGGGCATCGGACCAGAGTATGACCAGCTTCATAACACGCCCTAACTCAGTCGCACCCTGGGATCAGCCCAGGTGTAAGAAATGTCGGTCAGTAACAGCCCAATGATGTAGAGAATTGAACCAATGAACACCATACTGCGCACAATGGCGAAATCCTGGGCACGAATGGCGTCGAGCATGTAGCTGCCCAAACCGGGCACTCCAAAAAATGATTCCATCAACAGGCTGCCCATAAACAGGCTGGGGATCAGTACTACCACACCGGTCAGTATGGGTATCAAAGCATTGGGCAGAATATGCCGGAACAGGATGGACAACTCGGTCAGCCCCTTGGCCCGAGCCGTGCGCACATAGTCCAGCCGCGCCTCTTCGATAAACAGGGTGCGGTACCAGCGCGCCCCCGCCCCAATACCGGAGACCACACCCACGACAATGGGCAGTATTAAAAACTTCCAGGCCTCATAGCCGCCGTTATAGCCAGAGATGGGCACCAGCCGCCACAGCTTGGCCACCAGGTATTGCCCTCCTATGATGTAAAACAGGTAGGAAATAGACATCAGCATCACAAACACAAATACCGCCCAGCGGTCCAGCCGAGTCGCGTGAAACATCACCACGACCAGCGCCACGCAGATATTGACACAGATGCCGATAATGAAGGTGGGAAGTGCCAGAGCCAGGCTGGGCCACATGCGCTTGGAGACATCCGCGGTGATATCGCGGCCACTCTCGCTGCGGCCATAATCAAAGGCAAACAATCGCAGTGATTTGGTGAAGAAAATTGTCTCCGAAACCTGAGCCACACCATCGGCATCTGAATTGAAAAACAAGGGCTTGTCGTAGCCGTTCTCGCTTTTCCAGTTCTCGATCATCGCAGGCGTCACATACTTGTCGCCCAACTGGGAACGAGCCATATCATCGGGAGTGTTAACGACAAAGAACAGTGCGAAAGTCAGTAGGTTTACGCCGATCAAAATCGGAATGGCATACAGCAGTCGCCTTACGATATAGGCAAACATGTCAGCTCCTTACCCGCGATTGCTGGCGCCGGCGATAGGCGCTCACACCCGGCAGTATTAGGGCTGCCAGCGCGGCGGTGCCCGCAACCAATGGCCAAACCACAGGCTGGTTCCAGGCCTGCTGTGACCGCTCACGCAGCTCTTCGTCGAGACGAATGTATTTCAGGGTGCCTTTACTGATGCCATGACGCTTGGTGTTGTATACCCATTGATTGTTAAGGTAGTACTCGACGGGGTGATAGCTGCTCAACCACACCACATCGCGCCGCCACATATCGACCATCTCCGCCACCACTTTATCGCGTTCAGAACCAGCCGCCATGGTGCGCATTTGGCGAAACAATTTGTCGTACTCGGGATTCTCATACATCGAGTTATTGACGCCATCGCAGTTGCATGTGAGCGGGCTCTCGGGCCCATACAGCAGGAAAAGAAAATTTTCCGGATCCGGATAATCTGCCAGCCAGCCATGCTGGTAGATCTGTACATTACCGGTTTTCATCTTCTCCCGCGTGCGGTTCCAGTCAGCGGGTCGGAACTCTACCTGAATACCCAGTCGACCGAGAGTACGCCGCGTCCAGTTCTGGTAGGAACTGCTGGCGCCCTGACTTTGCAGATCAAAGTGTATGCGCAGGGGCTCGCCCGTCTCACGACTGCGACCATTGGGATAGCCCGCCTCCGCCAGGAGCTGCTTTGCATAGTCAATCGACTTGCGCTGGGGCCTGCCGTCGACCCAATCAAAAATATAAGGGTTCATCCCGGCCTGCCCCTCCAGCGCACCGGGAATAGCTGGCGGGATCACATTCTGGGCAACAACACCATTGCCCTTGAAAAAGATCTGCAGGTACTCGTCTAGATCGTAGGCAATCGCCAGGGCCTGCCGTAGTTTGCGCTGCTCTTCGCTGTAACCACCGACCACCGGATCACGCATATTAAAACCGAGATACTGCATTCCCGGCTTCACGTCCGCAGAAATGGTCAGGTTACGGCCCTCCATATCGCTGGATAGTTCCAGGCCATCCTCACCAATGACAAAGGCCTGGTCGAAGAAGCCGGTGGTGTTGGCATGGACCTCGCCGGAACGGTCGTAATAGCCTTGCAGAAACTTGGTCCACAGGGGCAGCACTTCTTTTTCCAGACGAAAGTGGGCGCGATCTATGAACGGGACTGGTTTGCCCGCATCGTCCAGAAAACCCGCCTCCCGGTCGCCCGGCTCCCCCTCGGTGGGATAAAAGTCCGGCCGATAGTTGGGATTGCGTTCCATGACCAACTCGCTGTTGGGATCATTCTTCACCATCATGAAGGGTCCACTGCCCACTGGCCACCAATCCAGGGTGAGGTTTTTATCCTTAAAACCCGGGTTGTGATAGAAGCGATCAGCCTCGACAGGGATGGGCGCAAAGAAGTGCATGGCCAGCCAGTAGACAAACTGTGGGTACTGGTCATAAATGGTAATCTGCAGGGTTCGTTCATCCAGCACCTTCACCCCGTCCATAGCCACGGTTTCAAGGTTAAGCCATTGATCCCGAGGCATGTCGCTGACCCGCTCGGTGAAATCGCGCATACCAACGATGTACTTGGCCATAAAACCCAGCATGGGTGATTTGTTGCGCGGGTCTGCCAATCGCTTTATACCGTAGGCGTAGTCCTTCGCCTGCACCTTCCGGCTGCCTGTCTCGGGGAAGTCGGTCACCAGTCTGTATTGCTTGGAGGCGGCTGCATTCTCAAACAGGTAAAGCGGCTCACCCTTCTCATTCAGTGCAAATGAGGGATGAGGCTGAAAGCGCAGGTCATTGCGCAGACGCAGGGTGTAACGGGTAAACGCCAGTTCAGGGTGATCTGCAGCGACTATATCTCCACTGGCATCGAGATACTCCTTCTCGGGTAGGGCCTCCAGGCCCAATGGCTCGAGCACGTAGGGGCGTTTGAGAAAGTGGTACCCCAATGGTGGCTCATAGATCTGCATGATGAAGAGGGATTCGTCAGTGGCGTAGGACTGAGCGGGATCCAGGTGCTTGGGTGGCACCCGGGTAATCACAGAAAAATAGGTTTGCTTATCTGGATCTTTGGCCGGGTTCGGGTTGTTCCAGACCGAGTCTGAGCAACCCGTCAACAGCAGAAGACAGGCTAACAGGATGCCATAACTATTGCGCACGCGCGGCGCTGCTCTCGTCGCGTTTGGCCCGGAACTCGCTTTGCTCGCTCCAATTTGGCCAGTGCCGGCTGGTGGCCAGGGCGCGACCAATATCCAGGTGCAGTTTGACGTTCTCTGCCGCTCCGGACAGGTCCCAGTCGGGTGAATATTCGTCTGAGGGCTTGTGATAATCGTTGGCGGTATAGTCATCCAATCGGTTCTGAACCCAAATTTTGCCGTGCTCACGGCTGGCATTGGAACGCGTGGTATACAGCGCCGGCACACCACCTTGGCAAAATTAAAGTGATCGGAGCGGTAGTAGTATCCTTTCTCGGGCGAGGGCTCCTGCACGATCATGCGATCTTGTGCCTCTGCCGCATCTGCCAGATAGCTGTCTAACTCGCTATTACCCAGACCGACCACTGCCACCTCCGTGGTGGGCCCGTCAAGATTACCGTAGAGGTTGTCCATATTGAGGTTGGCCACCGTGGTTTCCAGGGGGTATAGGGGGTTCTCCGCATACCACTGGGAACCCAGCAAGCCAGACTCTTCAGCGGTTACCGCCAGCAGCAATATGGAACGCTGGGGCGCGGGCCCCTTCAAATACTGACGACCCAGACCGATCAGCGCGGCAGTGCCAGTGGCGTTGTCGCTGGCCCCGTTATAAATATTGTCGCCTTCCTGGTCAGGGCGAACACCCATATGATCCCAGTGCGCAGTGTGTACGATGTGCTCCTGCGGATGGATAGTGCCGGGGATGCGAGCCACAACGTTGTGGCTTTCAGCACTTTGCAGGGCGTTCTCCATGGTGACAGAGAAGGTCAGGTCACCCATGGGCACGGCTCTAAAGCCCGGCTTGGTGGCTTCGGCCTTGAGGGTCTCATAGTCCAGCCCCGCAGCCTTCAGCAATTCGGAGGCAGCGCCCATCGAGATCCAGCCTTCCACTTCTGCCCTGCCCAAGTTCTTGTCGTCTGCGGTCAGGCCAATGCGAGGACTGGGCCCACCAATCACTGCCCATGGATAGCCCGCCGCCCCGTTTTCATGAATCACCAGAAGGGCCGCGGCGCCCTGACGGGCCGCCTCTTCATACTTGTATACCCAACGGCCGTAATAGGTCATGGTATTACCGTTGAACAGCTCGGGATCCTGACTGTGATAGCCGGGGTCGTTCACCAGCACCAGAACCGTCTTACCCGTCATGTCCATCCCTTCAAAGTCGTTCCAGCCCCGCTCTGGAGCCACGATGCCGTAGCCTCCAAAGACCATCGGCGAATCTTTCACCACCACCTGCTCAATCTGCTGCTTGGTTTGCGTATTCACATCGGTCGTAAAACCCAGCTCGCGCTCGATACCAGTGCCACTCACGGTGATCGGCCCGGGTTTCGCATCTACCGTAGTAATGGGCACCATTTGAGTCCAACTGTCGCCGTTGCCAGGCTGCAGGCCCAGCGCCTTGAACTGCTCAATCAGGTAGGCCACGGTTTTACGACCGCCGGGCGTACCCGGAGCGCGCCCCTCAAAGGAGTCGTCCGCCAGCACCGCCACATGCTCGTGCAAATCTGCTTCGAGTTCGGACACCGTCTGATCTACAACTGGCGCGACAGGCGCTGACGCTTCCTGCTCGGGCTTTGTGCAGGCCGACAGGGTCAGGCACAAGACCACTGGACGATACATAGCGGGCTCCTTTGATTATTCTGGTTTCGGGCGATTGCCCGTGAGACGAACAGAGTTTACTCTCCCTCAATAATTGATAACAAGATAAGGCATATCCATGTCGACTGCCGTTGCCGGCACCGCCGGGGAAACCTGGTTCGGCCACCCCAAGGGTCTGTTTGTGTGTTTCGCCACGGAAATGTGGGAGCGCTTCTCTTTCTACGGCATGAAATACCTGCTGCTGCTGTACCTGACCAAGTACCACCTGTTCACCGATGCCATGGGCCTGGACGTGCTGGGCAGCTATGCCGCCCTGGTTTATGCGATGCCGGTAATCGGCGGCTTGTTGGCAGACCGCTACCTGGGTATGAGAAAAGCGGTGGTGTTTGGCGGCATTCTGTTGGTCTGCGGACACCTGGGTATGGCTGTCGAAGGGGATGCAGCCCGCATCGTCGGGGACGGAATTGAGCGCGACGAAGGCGCCCTGCAGGTGTTCTATCTGTCACTGGCCCTGATCGTGATGGGCGTCGGCTTTCTCAAACCCAATATCTCTACCATTGTGGGCAAGCTTTACACCGACAATGACCCGCGACGTGATTCCGGTTTTACCATCTTTTATATGGGCATCAATCTGGGGGCCTTCACTGCCGCCCTGCTCTGCGGTTACCTGGGGGAAACCTACGGCTGGGCGTACGGCTTTGGTGCCGCCGGCGTCGGCATGGTGATTGGCTTGATTACCTTTCTTCGCGGGCAAGGTCACCTGCACGGTTTGGCGGAACCCAGCGAACCGGCGTTGCTCACCGAGAAAATAGCCGGGGGGCTTAATCGGGAATGGCTGATCTATCTGGGCGGCCTGGCGGGCGTCGCAGCACTCTGGCAAATGCTGCAATACCATGCCGTGGTATCGCTGTCGCTAAACCTGCTATCACTGACCGTACTCGCCGGACTGGCCTGGTTTATCGCCACCCAGTGCAGCCCGACCGAGCGGGGCCAGATGAGCGCGCTGGTTGTATTGACCATTTCGTCAGTCGTGTTCTGGGCCCTGTTTGAGCAAAGCGCTACCTCGATGACCCTGTATGCAGACCGGGTGATGAACCGCGAAATGTTTGGCATTGAGTTTACAGCCGCCCAGTTTGGCTCGCTGAATGCCCTGTTCATATTCACCCTCGCCCCTTTCTATGCATTGCTGTGGACCAAGCTCGGTCAGTCTGGCCGGGAGCCCTCCACGCCGGTCAAGTTCGCCCTGGGTATTGCCCAGGCCGGACTGGGTTTCGGTGCCCTGGTGCTCGGCGCCAGCATGCCTGATGACAGCGGCAAGGTACTGGCAGTATGGATGGTGTTGGCCTACCTGCTGCACACGTCAGGAGAGCTGTGCCTATCGCCGGTTGGCCTGTCCGCGGTAACGAAACTGGCAGTACCCAGGGTGGTCGGCGTAATGATGGGCTCCTGGTTCCTTGCTACGGCCTATTCCGAGTTTGTGGCAGCCCAGATCGCCAAAATTGCCGCCGTTGAGACCGTGGGCGGACAAGTTACCGATATGGCGATGGCACTGGCGGGTTACACCGACCTGTTTGGTAAGTTAATGTGGGTGGGGCTGGGCGTTGCGCTGCTGCTACTGATCGGATCTCCGTTACTGAAACGTATGATGCACGGAGTTCACTAAAAACTGAATGGAGCCTTCCATGAACGATCGCGAATTTGACATTGTGTTGCTGGGAGCCAGCGGCTTCACCGGCAGACTGGTAGCAGAGTATCTGCTGGCCACTTACGACGAATCACTGCGCTGGGCGATGGCGGGCCGCAACCAGGGCAAGCTTGAGGCCGTGGCCGAAGAGCTTGGGGCCGCAGGACAAATACCCATCCTGGTCGCCGACACCAATGATCAGTCGGCACTGGACGAGTTGGCTGGAAAAACCCGCGTGATCTGCACCACCGTTGGCCCCTATGCCCTGTATGGCAGCGGCGTCGTTGAAGCCTGTGTTAAATCCGGCACCCACTACTGCGACCTTACCGGTGAAGTACAGTGGATGCGGCGCATGATCGACACCTGGCAGTCTGACGCAGAAGCCAGTGGCGCTCGCATCGTGCATACCTGCGGTTTTGACAGTATTCCCTCCGACCTCGGGGTTCTGTTTTTGCAAAATGCCATGAAGAAGGCCCATGGGGTTGCGGCACAGCAGGTGAAATACCGTGCCGCAGGTTTTGCCGGCGGTTTCAGCGGCGGCACCATCTACAGCATGATCAATATGATGGAGGAGATGCAAAAAGACCCCAGCCTGCGCAAAGTCATGGGCGATCCTTATGCACTGAATCCGGCGGGGTCGCACAAGGGCGATGACAAGCCCGACCAGCTTGGTGCCATTTATGATGAAGACTTCGATCGCTGGACACTGCCTTTTGTGATGGCAGCCATTAACACCCGGGTGGTTCGTCGCAGCAACGCGCTGATGGGCAATGCCTATGGTGAAGATTTCCGCTACGACGAGGCTACCCTGGCAGGCGAGAGCCAAGGTGCCCTGTCGAGTAAACTGGCGGCAGGGGCCATGACCGGCGGCACCGCAGTTCTGGCGATACCGCCCCTTCGAGCCGTCGCCAAGTTGTTCCTGCCCAAACCTGGAGAGGGTCCGGATCAAGAGGCCCGCGAGAAAGGCTACTTTGATATTCTGCTGCACGGCAAACACCCCACCGACAGTAACAAGGATATGCGTGCGCAGGTGACTGGCGATCGCGACCCTGGCTATGGTTCCACCTCTAAAATGCTCGCGGAAAGTGCGGTCTGCCTTGCCTACGATGATTTGGATGTGGGCGGTGGCTTTTGGACGCCCGCCTCTGCCATGGGTCAGACCCTGATTGACCGACTGGTCGAGAGTGCCGGGCTTACCTTTGGGGTAGTCGAGCACTGATGCGCACTCTGGCGACGGCACTGTGCCTTGCCCTGGCATTCAGCGCGATGTCAGTGCGGGCCAACGAGGACGAATGGCAGTTCACCCTGCTGTTCCCAATGGTGTGGGCTCCCGATGTAAAAGGCGATATCGACTTTGGTGGCGACAACATCAATGTCGATACCCCATTTGAAGACAAGATTGAAAACCTCGACCTCGGCCTGATTGGCGAGTTTTATGCCGAGAAAGGCCATATCATCCTGGGCGCGCGCCTGAACTATCTGCGCAGCAAGGATGACACCACAACCGAGGGCATCTCGATACCGGGCGGGCCCACTCTTGTGTCTCCACATCGACTCGAAACAGTGACCGAAGAAGGCACGTTCGACGTTCTGGCAGGCTATAAAGTCACCGATTCGAAGACCAATCGAGTATACATTTATGGCGGCGTACGCCGCTTTGGGCAGAGCCTGGAGCTGGATATAGAAGCCCTTGAAGACGACGGGCTGGGCTTCAACGGCAAGTACAAGCTGATCGACGATTGGTATGACGATGCCATTCTCGGTGCCAGCTGGAACCACCACTTCAACCAGCGCTGGTCTGTCGGCTTAGGCGGCGACCTGGGAGTAGCAGGCGACAGCGACGAGAACTACTTTCTGAACTTTCGCGTGGGCTACAGCTTCAGCGAGCTCAACAACATTTGGTTTGGGTATCGAGGTTCGCGCATTGCCCTGACTACCGGCAGCGGCCTGGATAAAGTCAAAACCGACTTCAAGCAGCACGGCCCCACAGTGGGCTGGGCGTTTACCTTTTAAGCCCCCGTTAGTCTGAGCGGGTCACGAAATAATCAAGGCACCACGATTTCAGTTGTATTGACACTGATAATGTCAATACAATGATCGCTCGGATTAACTGGCTTTGGGGAACCGCCAAACTATGAAACCGGTAACTCTGTACGGCATGATGGTGTCGGGTAACACGGCACGTGCGCGAAGTTATCTAATCAAAGCGGGCATTCCTTTCCAGGACTGCGGCCCCAACACAGAGCACTATTTTAATAACGTGGTTCCCCTTGCCGGTGGTATACGTACCATGCCGACCATGGAGTTTGCCGACGGCGGCGTTATCCGCGACGGTGCTGCCATTATCGAGCATTTCGAAAGAGAATCGGGCTATGCGTTCTCGCCCCCAACGCCCAAACAACGCTTCTTCAGCAGACTATTCGATGTCATAGGCGCAGAAGGTTTCATGCGCCCAGGCATGCACTATCGCTGGAATTTTGAGGAAGAGAACGGCGACTTCCTCCTGTTTCAAACCATGCAATTAATGCCACCGAATGAGTTCGGAGCGGAACTAGCTGTGAAATCCCAGGGTCGCATGCGCAAAGCCACAAAAAGCTTGGGTGTCTACCCCGAGACCTACAGCATCATCGAACAGCTCTACGACGAGCAGCTTGCGGCCCTTGACGCTCATTTCAAGCTGCACCCCTATTTGCTGGGCGGTCGCCCCTGCATCGGGGACTTTGGCCTGATGATTATGCTGTTCCCACACCTGGGACGGGATCCCAAACCTCTCTCCATCATGCATAAGAAGGGTTTGAACGTATTGCGCTGGACCGAGCGCATGAATCGCCTTGGCGGTGATTTTGATGGCTTTGAGCGCAAAGACGAAAGTTATCTTGAGAACGACGAAATACCCACCACACTGAGCGATCTGATGAGCGTTATGGCGCAGGACTTTGTACCGGAAACGCTGGCAGCGGCAGACACGATCAATAGCTGGCTCTCAGAACAGGGCCATATTGAAGCGGGTACGCCCTACCCTCGCTCGGTGGGATTCACGGAGTTTCAGGTCCGAGATACGCCTATTAGCGCCATCGCCCAACCCTATCGATTTTATCTTCTTCAACGCGTGCATGATGAATATGCCGCGATGAACAAAGAAACCAAACAGGAAGTCGAGGCAATACTGGATTTGTGCAATATGAGAGCCTTGCTAGATGCAAAGCTCAGCCGTGAAATTGGTCGTAAAGACAATCAGGAAGTCTGGATATAGCGGCGGACGCCCATCACTTATTCTGTGGTAATACCCGCCACATCTGCGAAGGTAACGTCCAGGGCCTCACAGATCATATTGAAATATCCCGCCTCCGCGTGAGCGACCTTGTCGTCTGCACGTAAGACTTCAATGAGCGCCTGCACCAGAAGGACACGATGCTCCCTGGGCATCTTCGGTCCAATACGTGCGACATATTTTTCCAAAGGTGCGGTCTCATAGTTGGCTGATTTGGACGCGATACGAACCTCAGAAGTACTGACCTCTTCATCCAGATACTCCTTAAGTACTTTTTGCACCGTTTCAACTTCAGCCGCGTCTGTATAGGCATCCACATCGGTAGCGCGCGCCAAAACCATCAGCAGAAGCTCGCGATAGACTTCGGGGCCAAGTTCTTCCTGATCTCCGCCAAAGAGTTTACGAATGCTAAGAAAGTCAGAAAACGCCATGTGTTGTATCTCTTAATCGATGTAAGTATCAGAGAGCCAAGTTTAGCGCGAATACCGGATCAGATTCGAGCACTAAACCATGACTCTGTCTATGCCGAGAATGCCTTCGCACAGGCCGGACGTGCCAACAGCCTGTCGGCGTAGGCGCTGAGCTTGGGGAATGCCTCATCGGTGACAATACCCAGACGCTTGGACATGATGCAGGCGTGCCCCAACATGGTATCCGCGGCCGAGAATTCACCAATGAGATACTCACGCCCGTCGGACATGGCCTCCTCCACTGGCCCCCAGGACTTGGCCAGCAATCTCTGCGCCTGCTCGCGCACCGTGGCATCCTGGCGCTCCGGTGGCAGCAGCAGAGTGTGGGCCACAATGGTGTTGATCGGCGGCATCACCATGCCCTCGCAATAATGAAACCACTGCAGGTATTCCGCAAAGCGGGGATCATCGGCGCCGGGTTTGAGGCCACCATTTTTGTGGCGCTCAAGAATGTAATCCGCTATCGCGCCGGATTCAAAAATGCTGATCTCACCATCATCCAGCACAGGCACCCTGCCGAGCGGGTGGCGAGAGCGATGCTCGTCAGACTTCAAATCCTTTGGATGAAAATCCATACGGTTCAGCTCATAGTCAAGGCCGAGCTCTTCCAACAACCAGAGACTGCGGCTGGCTCGTGAGTTGGGGGCAAAGTGCAATTTCAACATGTTGTCTGGTTCCTCAATAAAAATTGGCGGCCCTGCTGGCCTTTCCGTTTAAAAGTCGTACTAGCGCCTGCTTTCGCTGTCAGGCATTTCTGACCTTGCGCCCCACATCCATTCCCTGACTCTCGGTATGAACAAGGGCAATATGAATAGCGCCACTAGAATACCTCCAATACCCAGAGATTGTGCAAGACTAAGATCTAGGACCGCGGTACCCAAAAAAGCATAGGGTGCAGCACGAATGGGGGCGGCTAAAGCTATGGCCAGCGCAAATTGGCCGGCCCTTATGCCAACGATTCCCGCTGCCAGATGCACCGGTGTGATAATCCCCACAGGGTGCGCCGTGATAGCAAATATCGCGACCACGCCCATGCGTTGCACTCTCTCCATCACGGTGCTGTATTGGTGATCAAATCGACGTTCGACCCAATCCGAGCCCAGCATTCTCGCCAGGTAGAAAAGCACCATGGCTGAGGCAAGCAGTCCAATACTGCCCCAGATAATGCCACCCACCACACCAAAGGCCAGACCGCCGAGAATGAAGACAAGATGGGAGGATAAGCCGATGAAGAGGCGGAATACGACCAGCAGTATATAGACTGCAGGTCCCAGCCAACCCAGCCCCTGGACCCAAAGGCGAAATTGCTCCAGCCCTTCAACCGAGAAAGCAATGCCGAGCTGCTCCTTGGCGCTGGAACCCAAAAAGTAAGCGAGCGTCAAAAAAATCAGAACCAGTGCGATACGGCGACGGCGTGGACTCAGTGTTCTATCCCCTGATGATATTTAGAGCAGCTGCCGATGCATTGCATCAACGGCTTACCTAAGGAGCAATATTGTCGACACTATAGTGCATCCAGCCCGTTTTGGCCGATGTTGCTTCCCCTTCAAGTTAACCTTGAAACGAAAGCTTAATGTGTCACGCATCTAGCGAGAATTCACAGAATACCATGCGACCCGAATGGACCGGCATGAATGGTGCCGGAAATAGGAATCGAACTTACGACCTTCTCATTACGAATGAGCTGCTCTACCGACTGAGCTATTCCGGCATTTGATGAGGGCGGCAATTCTAGCGGCGACTATACGCACAGGCAAGTGACCCAGGTCTCATTGTGCATAATGACACTGGCAATAGCGCCCCATCAGGAGTAACTTTGCTAATAGAAACAATGGGGTGCAACAACTAACTGAGAGAGTGCTTCAGGCAATGGACCGCTTCAACCTGAAGTTTAGGGGAGAGCTTCTACCCGGCCATGATCCGGCCCGGGTGCAGAGCTTGTTCGCCCAGGCTTTTCACATCGATGACCCAGAACGAGCGGCTCGATTTTTCAGCGGCCAGGAGATCACTCTGCGCCGCAACCTGTCGAAGGACGAAGCGGCACAGGTGTTTGTGAAACTGCGCCAGATTGGCATGGTCACCTACACCGAAAAAATTCAGGAAGCCGATCAGGAATCTGCACCTTCACAAGAACCCCCTCCAGAGCCCGCTGTTGAGGCTACTGAAGTTTCCGCCGTGGAGCCGATCGCAACTCCGGCAGCGCCGCCAGAAACAAAACCAAAATCGAAGCCCATTGAGCCCGCGTCACTGGAAAACGAGCCGGTGGTCGAAGAGGTGATTCTCACTAGCGACCCCATACCTGCGACGGCCAATGTAAGTGACGAAGCGGCAGCCGAGCCCCCACCGCCGCGCAGAAAGCGTCAACCGGGTGCGCCCAATTTCTTTGAACTCAGATTGTCCGAACGCGCCAGCACTGCAGATCCCGACCCCCGCAACGCCACCATGGCGAGAGCGCCGCTGTTTGCTGCAGCCATCGCGCTGTTGGCATTTTTACTGGTTGGCGCACGCTTTTGGAGCCAGAGCCAGGTGGATCAAACGACCGACCTGGGCCTGGCCAGCATCGACGCCCGACAGCAACCCGTAGTCCAGGTCGACAATACTCTGTACTGGCATGATCGCGCCGGCATTGAGACCCGCACACTCGATCTGCAAAAGCTGAACCTGACGCCCCTGCTCTATTTCGATTTTTTCGGTGACGGCCGCCTATTGCTGCAGCGCGGTGCACATCAAGGGGATAACGCGCAGCTCATGGATGGCCTACTGGGCCAGGCGGATAATGCCCGGGCGGATCTGCTTCGCTGTTCAGGGCAAGGTCTGGAATGCGAGACGCTCGCCCAGGTACATCGGGACAGCAGCTATGTGGTCGACCGCCGCACCAATACGGTGATATTGGCCAGTCCGGAACGGGATGTACTGGAGAAACTCGACGTCAATGGCAAGCTGCTGGCCACACGGCCGATGGCACTGACTGCCCCTGTGCACCTGCGCCTGCAAGAGGGCATCCTCTATCTTACCCAGGGGGATTCTGACGCCGTTGAAGTACTGAAACCGGATGACCGAGACTTTGGCACAAGCCTCGACAGCATTGACCTGAAAGTGGAAGGCGCCAGCCTCAGTGGCCACATATTCCCCGGCGACCTGCGCTACAGCGATGAACGCTGGTGGGTCATTATGCAATCACGTGACCAGAGCACCGCGGGGCTGTACCTGTTTGACTCGCGCTGGCGATTTCTAGAGGCATTACAGCTACCCGGAGGCGCGCTGCCCGTGCAGCTATTACGCTGGTCAGCCAAGATCCTCGCGACCGACCCGGTGAACAGCCAGATCCACCGCTTTGACGCAGCCGCACGCCCTGAAAAACCATTCCTCTCAGATGCAGTGGCCACCGCCCTGCAAGAACAGCAAGCAGACCTGGACCTGTCACAGTCACTGCAGGCGCTCATTCTCGTCATGTTATTCGGTGTCGCCGCGGGCATGCTGGCCTTTAGCATCCTGCAAAGCATGCGAGAGCGCATTTATACGGCGCCCGGCGATGAAAATGAAGCGGGCTTTGATATCAATAGTGAGGATATTGAATGGCTGGCACCCGCCAACAATTCAGATAAGCGCATGCGGCAGATCGGCTACGGCCTTGCTGGCGGTGCAGTCATCGCGCTGATTGGCTCTTTCATCATCGGAGTCAGTATCTGGGCCATGCTGGCCCTGTCGCTCATCCTGGTCGGCGTTGGCGGTGTCTACTTTGGCCTGCAGCGCGCTTGCCAGTGCCACCTTGGCATTCTGGATGATCGACTGATTGTCGTGGATCACACCAATACCTATCGCGTTGGAAGCGGCCCCAAGATTCAATACCTGCATAACTACGTCATGATCGATGATGTGATCGTGTACCTGGGCAATCGCCTGGTACATCAATTTGCCGACGAGCCTTTGCAGAGCCGCTTTCAACCCCTGTTTACCACTGGCATTAAAGTCGATCGCGCCACATTGAGGGTAAAACTCATTCAGCGCCGGCACCCGATGCTGCTTGGCATTGCCGGCATGGCAGTGGCGGTGATTTGTTCTGGCTTCCTGGTCGCTGTAACTGGCTAATCGCCTATTTGGCCATTGCCTCAACCTGCGTCCAGACGCGCATCAGGTTACCTCCCAGAATCTTCTCGATATCTTCTTCACTATAACCCCTGCCCAGCAAGCCATCCACCAGGTTCGGAAAGCTGGCCACATCTTTCAGACCCACCGGCAGGGTATTACCCACACCATCATAGTCAGAGCCAATGCCTACACCGTCGATGCCAGCCAGAGCAACGACGTGATCGATGTGGTCGAGCACCGTGTCTGTGTTGGCAAAGGGATAGGGAATCTGCTCACGATACCGCTTTTGGAACGCAAACACTTCTGGGCCAGGGCCTGACATGCCGAGCTCATCCATGAATACCGACAACGCCTTCTTGTAACCCACATCCCAATCCACCGCAGTCTGACTGACAAACTTGCTGCCGAAATTGATCTGGATAACGCCGCCCTGCTCTCCCAGCTTGCGAATCATGTCATCGCTCATATTGCGCTCGAAGCCCGGGGTGAATGTGCGCGCACTCGAATGGCTGGCAATCACAGGCGCCTTGCTCAGCTCCATGACCTGCCAGAAGGTATCGTCCGATACATGGGAGATATCGATCATCATGCCGATATCATTCATGGCGGGGATCAGCGTTTTTCCAAATGGACTTAAACCGCCCCAGTGCTTGTTGTCGTCATAGGAAGAATCACTGATGTGGTTACTTTTTGAATGGGCCAGGGTGATATAGCGAATGCCCCGCTTATGAAAGTAAGCCAGGTTATCTAACTCTCCTTCCAGCGGAGTTCCGTTTTCCATACCCATGGCCAACGAGATCAAGCCGGCGCGCTTGTGCTCGTAAACGTCCTGGGTGCGCATTGGAATAGCAAACTTGTCCGGGGCCCTGCCTACAAGCGCCTCCATCCGATCAATCAAACGGTTGGCCAGGTCGCGACCACCGCCCTCCTCCTCGTATTTGGCAGGTATATAAATCGACATAAAGGGAACATTCAGACCACCTGCCACGGCCCTGGGGTAATCGAACTCGCCTTGTTCAGTGGCCTGACTGGCATCTTCATAACGAAACTCTAGCCGGTACGGCAGGTCGATATGTGTATCGACGATGAGAAGATCCTGGGTCAGCTGCCTGGCCCGCTCTGAGGCAGCCATTGCCGACCCGCTGATCACTGCAGCAAGTAGAGAAAATAAAACTGGTAAACGAGCCATAACGGCCTCCCTGAATATCTTTAGGCATCCTGCCTGTAGACCGTGCAGCAGGCAAGTCCCGTGGTATTCTTAAACCCATGCACAGCAGCAATAAGCCGAATCGCCAGTTTACCGAACCGCCGGAAAATCCGAGCGTGGCCTTACTGGTGACCTGTATCGCTGACCTGTTCAGACCCTCAGTAGCCTTCGCCAGCCTGCAACTGCTGGAACAGGCCGGTTGTGAAGTCACAGTACCGGAGCAGCAAACCTGCTGTGGACAACCCGCATACAATACAGGCGACTACCGCAGCGGTCGTGCCATCGCACGCCAGGTTATCGAGACCTTTGCAGACTACAACTTTGTGGTCGCACCCTCCGGCTCATGCGCGGGGATGATGCACCAACACTACCCCGCCCTTTTTGAAGACGACGGCGAATGGCGTGGCCGAGCCAGGGACCTGGCCAGCCGCAGCTGGGAAGTCACCAGCTTCCTCACTGAGGTCATGCAGTTCAAGCCTGATTTAAGCAATGCTTCCGGCAAATACACCTATCACGACAGCTGTGCCGGGCTGCGGGAACTGGGTATCAAGGAGCAGCCACGGCAGCTGTTAAAGGCAAGCCGCGGTATCGATATTCAGGAGCTGAACCAAACCGAGGTTTGCTGCGGTTTCGGCGGCACCTTCTGCGCAAAGATGCCTGACATCTCTGAAAAAATGGTCGATGACAAACTCGACAACGCCCTGGCCAGCGGCGCAGATACCCTGCTGGGTGGGGACCTAGGCTGCCTGCTAAACCTCGCCGGTAGAGCCAAGCGCCGCAATCTTGACCTGGACGTCAGGCATGTCGTTGAAGTCATCGCCGGCGCAGATCAGCACCCGGCCATTGGCGAGCGGGAAACATGAAGCAAACCAGCAACGCCTTCCTGGATACTGCCCGCGGCAATCTAGCCGACCAGCGTTTGCGCGAGCATATGAATGGCCTGGGCATTACGATTCCGCTGGGGCGCGCCATGGCCATGGAGGAGCTCGGCAATTTTGAGGTTTTGCGCAGCCATCTGCGCGACATCAAAGACCACACGCTGAACAATCTGGATTATTACCTGGGCCGCTACGAGGAAAACGTGATTCAGCGTGGCGGTCAGGTGCATTGGGCGAGCGATGCCAGCGAACTGAACGACATCGTTGCAGGGATATGCCAACGCATCGAAGCCCGACAGGTAGCCAAGGGTAAGTCCATGGTCACGGAAGAAACCGCCCTGACTGCTCACCTACAGGCGCTGGGGCTGGAGGTGACAGAAACCGACCTGGGTGAGTACATCATTCAGCTAGCCGATGAACCCCCAAGCCACATCGTTGGCCCGGCCTTTCACAAAACCCCGGAACAAATTCGCGAACTGTTTCTGGAGCACCACCAACTGGGCGAACGAAGCCTGGAGACACCGACAGAGATGGTGCAGGAAGCGAGGGACATTTTGCGCGACAAGTTCCTCAACGCCGATGTCGGCATCATCGGAGCCAACGCTCTGGTTGCTGAAGATGGCCGCAGCATGCTGGTCACCAATGAGGGCAATGGCGATCTCGGTGCCAACCTGCCACGGGTGGCGATTGTTTGCACTACCATCGACAAGGTGTTGCCGAGGGCAGAAGATGCCACCGCGCTGCTGCGCTTGCTGGCTCGATCTGCCATCGCACTACCGGTTTCGGCCTACACCAGTTTTTATACTGGCCCCCGACGCGATGAAGATCTCGACGGCCCGGAAGAGTTTCATGTCGTGCTGCTGGACAATCGGCGCACAGAGATTCTGGGCAGCAAATACCAGGACATGCTGCGATGCATGCGCTGCGCCGCCTGCCTGAATCACTGCCCCGTCTATATTGGCGCCGGTGGCCATGCCTATGGCTGGGTCTACCCTGGTCCAATGGGCTCTGTACTGACACCTTTGCTCACCAGCCTTGAAGAATCCAGCTTACTGCCCGAAGCCTGCACCAGTTGTGGCCGCTGTGCCGAGGTCTGCCCGGCCGAGATTCCGCTACCCGATCTGCTGCGGGATTTGCGTGCAGAATCAGTGCAATCCGGGCTGACGCCCTGGCGATGGCGTTGGGCCATGCGCTTGCATGCCTGGCTGGCAAAACGGCCAGGTCTCTATCACTTCACCACTGGCATGGCGATAAAACTGATGCATCGAATGGGCCGCAAGAATGGCTTTTTCAGCAAGCTGCCGGTGGCACCGGGCTGGAGCAGTGTTCGCGAACTTCCCGCGCCCCAGGGCGGCACGTTTATGCAACAGTGGAAAGCCCGGAGTAAGTCCGATGGCTGACAGTCGTACTGAAATTCTGGCCCGCGTGCATAGGGCCCAGCGAGAACACCTGCAGCAGGCTGAAGTTGCAGAAGCCCTGGCGGAATTGGGCAGCGCTCCGGAGGTGGAGCTCAAATCTGACCAGTTGGTCGACGAATTGTTGAGTCAGTTACAACGACAACAGGCTACAGCAAGCATCGTGCGAGACCGCAGTGCAGCTGTTCAGGTCATTTCAGAATACGTTTACAGCACCTACCATCATCGCCTGGTCGTTGCTGGCAACGACTCGCGATTGGCAGCCCTGCCCTGGCGAGACGGCAGCGTATTGGTCAGATTTGACGCCACCGCTGGCGAAG
This sequence comes from Halieaceae bacterium, assembly GCA_963921335.3. Lineage (GTDB taxonomy): Bacteria > Pseudomonadota > Gammaproteobacteria > Pseudomonadales > Halieaceae > CAWUFC02. The sequence continues at coordinate 555,151 of CAWUFC020000002.1, forward strand.
ACCCGGTTGCAATCACCTACGCCAAGGTTGGGGTGGCGGAAAGCGGCAGTCTCGGTGTCTGGTGCGACCTCTCCAACCCGGGGGTCAACAACTGGCTGGTGCAGGACCACATTATCCTGCTGGATGTTGAAGATCTCGTCGCTGACTTTGAACAGGCCTGGCAGCACATACGCAATGCCGAGGTGCGTGATGGCAGCCCGCGCGGTATTGTGTTTATCTCAGGCCCTTCTGCCACCTCTGACATCAAAGTGGAAAAGGTATTCGGGGCTCACGGCCCTGTGCGTTTGCACCTGATCATCATCGGCAACTTGGTTGCCCTGCAATCCGCCAGTAGCCAGGGCGTCTAAGCACCCAGCACTTCACTCAGGAATGCCTGCATGGACTGCCATGAGCGGCGATCTGCTGCTTTGTCATAAGCCGTGCCTCCGGCGCGATCATCTGCGGCTGGATTGGTAAAGGAATGCACGGTGTCGCCGTGGGCGTGCAGCTGCCAGTCAGCACCTGCCGCTTTCATTTCTTCAGCAAAGCTCAAAACGGTATCCGGCGTTGCCATCGGGTCATCCCAGCCGTGCTCAACCAGAATACGGGTATCTATATGGCCAGACTGGCCAGAAGGCGCATCCAGTAGTCCGTGGAAGCTGATCACGCCCGCCAACCCCATGCCAGCGCGAGCCATATCCAGGACACACAAACCACCAAAGCAAAAACCAATCGCCGCCATACGGGACGCATCGGCTTCCTCGCACGCTGCGGCGGCATCTTTGGCGGCTCGCAAACGCGCCTCTAACAGATCGCGATCATCCTTGAGCGCATTCATCAGCGCAAAGGCATGCTCTTTATCTTTGGCTTGTACGCCTTTGCCGTAGACATCAATGGCCACCCCGACATAACCCCTTTCTGCCAGCGCCACGGCCTTGTCACACTCGAACTGTTCACGGCCGCGAAAAGCATGTGCAACCAACACAACTGGCGCTTCTCCTGAGACTTCATCGTTCCAGGCGACAAAAGCCTCGAAGCTGTCACCCTGGCAGTGGTAATCGAGGGCTCGGGTCTGAATACTCATATCTCTCATCCGTTTGTGGGATTGTTCAAGGCGCTCATCTTCCGTATCTTGCAGCAGACTTGCAACATAAAGGACAGCATCATGCATCTGGCATTCAGCTCCATGAACACCCTCAATGACCCGGCGCCGCCGGTTCTGGCCAAGGCTCTGGAAGAACGGGGTTTTGAGTCGCTCTGGTATGGCGAACACAGCCATATCCCCTGTTCGCGGAAGACCCCCTACCCACCCGGCGGTGAGATGCCCGATCCGTATAAACTGATGATGGATCCCTATGTCTCGCTGATGGCAGCAGCCGCAGCCACCACAACCCTGCGCTTTGGCACGGGCATCGCGCTGTTGATGGAGCGGGACATTTTCTCTCAGGCCAAAACCATCACCACGCTGGATCGACTCTCCGGAGGCCGCCTGATGATCGGCACAGGCGTAGGCTGGAACGAGGAAGAATACGCCAACGTAAACCCGCACCCTTTCAACAAGCGCTATGCGGTGTTGCGTGAGACCGTCGAGGCTACCCGTGCACTATGGCGCGATGAAGAGGCGGAGTATCACGGCGACTACATTGACTTCGACCCGGTTTGGGCCGACCCCAAACCTCTGCAAGATGGCGGACCGCCGATTTTCCTGGGTGCCATGGGCCCACTGGGAGTCAAGCATGCAGCTCGATGGGCCGATGGCTGGTACCCGGTAGATGTGGCCATGGGCGACGTCGCGACAGCATTGTCAGACTTCAAGGAACTGGTGAAAGAGGCCGGACGCGACCCCTCGGATGTACAAATCAATATCCAGATCATGGATACTACTAACCTTGATGCGCTCAAAGCCTATCGCGACCTGGGCGTCGAGCGCGCTACTGTTGGCGTAGCCATGGATATGTGGGATAAACCGGACGAGGTGATGCCCATGATCGATCGCTTCGCCGAGATCATTCCGGAATTGAAGGATTAGACAATGACCCGTTACCTGAGCATTTTTCTAGCGACCCTGTTGCTGGCCAGCCCTGCCCTTGCCGATAAGAACGACAAGAAGCGCGTCAAGATCGATGATATGGCCGGCACCGTGCTAGATAGGCTTTACAAAGAACAGCCCTCAACCCGTGAGGAAATCGCTGGCGCCCAAGGCTACGCGGTGTTTTCCAATGTCGGCATCAACGTCATCTTTGTTTCTGCGGGCGGTGGTAACGGTGTGGTTGTAGGCAGTGACGGCAAGCGCACTTATATGAAAATGGGCACCGCCGGCATTGGTATTGGCTTGGGCGTGAAAGACTTTCGTGCCGTATTTGTTTTCCACACGCAAAGTGCGATGAATAACTTTATCGATACGGGCTGGGATTTCTCCGGCCAGGCTGACGCGGCGGCTAAAACTACCGATCGCGGTGGCGAAGCCAGCGCGGCCGGCACCGTGGTCAATGGCGTTAGCATTTATCAGCTCACCGAAACCGGCCTAGCTCTGCAGGCAACATTGCAGGGCACCAAGTACTGGAAAGACGACGCCCTGAACTAAGAGGCAACTGTATGGCTGCTCCAGACAAAAAGGCCCTGCTGAACTGGGCGACTAACTACCCGCTGACCTGGAATGCCGGCGTCAAGCAGGACTGGATCGACAATTACCGCACAGTGCTGAAAGGAGACAACGTGCGTATGCTCGACCCAGTAGGCACGCCAGAGAAAGTGGGATTCAAACACTGTTGTGAAGATTCCTGGGATCTGTCCCAACCCAGGGTGCGCTTTAAGATCCAGGAAGGCACCTTGTTTGTCTGTGGCAATGAGGTGGCCTGGTGCCTGGAGAATCATTTTGACGGTCCTAAAGGCCCTCAGGTTCAGTATAGCCTGGAGACATACTGCTTTGATGAGGATGGCTCCCTGTTCATCAAGACCTACTACCGCGTGCCCACCCACGAAAACGCCAATATTGGCGACCTGTTTCAGGAATATCTGCCCGAAAACGAAAACGGCCTCTAAAGAGGCCGTTTTAAAGAACAAGCTTTAAGCCTTACCAGTCCTTACGCAAGGTAACCCCCCATGTAACGGGGTCGCTGTAGTAGGCCGTAAGCTTCCCATCCTGCGCCACACCATCTGCAATTGTGCCGGTATATTCTTCATCGAACACATTGCGACCCCAGGCGGTTAAGGTGACCTGGGCACTTTCAAAGTTGACCCCCGCACGCAGGTTAACGATGTCATACTCACCATCCAGCTTGAGTGGGTCATTGTTAACGTCGGTCATGCGCTCATCAGTATAAGCCCACTCAGCGTAGACAAATCCACCGGTGTTATCTCCTATACGGAATTTCCAGTCACCAGACAGCACCGCAACGTTCTCGGGGTTAGAGCTAACCAGACCACCGCTTCGGTCACAGGAGCCATCGCCATTGTCGCCAGGATCGGGTTCACCAGTCTGCCAGGGAGTGGCGATTTGGCAATCACCGTTCTCAAAGTCGGCGTACTCTGCGTCGTTGTAAGCCCAGGCAAAGTTAAGGCCGAAGTTCTCAGTGGCCTGCCAATAAAGATCCACCTCCAGTCCACGTGCCTCAACCACACCCGCATTTTGCAGCGCAAAGCCAGTGCCCTGGAAGGAGATAGTCTGTAGATCCTCAGTATCGGTCGCATGCGCAGCGATGTTCAGACGCAAGTTCTGATCGGGGAAATCAGCTTTCATACCGATCTCAAAAGCCTCTGAGGACTCTGGACCGAACACAATGGGCACGATGGGATCAACACGATCAACATTGATACCGCCTGCCTTATAGCCAGTGCCATAAGACGCGTAAAGCATGATCGCGTCATTGGCGAACCATGTCAGTTTCAGAGTGCCGGTTACCTCATCGTCATCAAACTCTTCATACACGTCCGGTCGTGGCGCCAGTGGCGGGAAGAAGAAGAAGCCCCAATTGTCCAACAGGGGATTCAACTCGGGCGGCGCATCGTCTTCGAAGATGTTTTGCATCTCCTTGTCTTCCTTGGTCCAGCGCAGACCGGCCGTTAACAGGAAGCTGTCACTCAGGTTCACATCAAACTGACCAAACACCGCGTAACTCTCGTGTTCCTGAGTAGAGGTATCTCTAGAACCAGTGCCTGCAATAAAAGCGTTAGGTGGCAGAGAGACTAATGGCGCCGTGTCTTTGCCGACTCCGGTGGTTCTGAAGGCATCAAGATCCTGGGTAAAGTAGTAAAGGCCAACTACATAGTTGAAGCGATCGTACTCGTTGCTGATGCGGAACTCTTGAGAAAACTGTTTTTGATCCTGCGTATTGGTCCGATCAACGGCTTCCACGTCCATAAAATCTGAATCGACGCTATCAAACGACTCATATTGCCTGTAGGCAGTGATACTGGTGAAGGTCAGAACGTCAGTCTGCCAGTCAATTTGCATGGACAGGCCCTGATCTTCGTTGGTCGAAATGGGCAAGTAATTGAATGCTGTCTCACGATCATAGAAGTTCTCTGCCAGGGTAACGGTCCCACCCAGTTGCTCTGCGATAACGTCGGTGCCGGTTTTCCCAGGTACACCGGAGGCTTCGAAGTTATTGACCCAGGTATTGGAACCACAGCAGATTTCATCGATCTCAGAAGCGTCGGCAATGATATGAATCGTCAGGTCATCATTAGGCGTCCACAGGGCTTGCAGCCGCGCACCCCATCGATCTCGGTCATAAATCTTGTCATCGCCAAGATTGAGATCGCTGACAAAGCCGTCGCGCTGCATTCCGAAGCCGGTCAGGCGGAAGGCCAGAACATTGTCGATTGCGGAGAGCGATACCCCGCCCTGGGCGCTGAACAAATTATAGTCACCCGCCTCTGCCTGCAGGAAAGCGGTGCCTTCGTGATCAGGCTTAACACTGAAAACCGACACCGCACCAGCGGGGGTATTCCGTCCAAACAGAGTACCCTGAGGTCCACGCAGGACTTCAACACTGGCGACATCGACCAGGTTATTGATCATGGAGCTTTGACGCGCACGGTAAACACCGTCTACGTAAAGGCCTACCGAGGATTCGAGGCCGAAGTTCTGGGAACTGGTAAATACACCCCGGATACCAAAGGTCGCCGTCGACGAGTTCTGGGTCTGGCCAGCGCGCAGACTGGGTGCGTTGGCCTGCAGATCAAACATGTCGCGAACGCCAGTTTGCTCCAGGTTCTCGTTGGTAAAGGCGCTTACCGCGACGGGTACGTCTTGCAGATTTTGTTCACGCTTTTGCGCCGTTACGATCACTTCTTCAAGCTGAGCTTGGGCGCTGCCAACATATGCGGCAGCTAATGCCAGCGCCAAGGCGTTCTTGCGGGAGGGAAATATCATAGTCCTACCTTTGCTATTAATTATGGGTTATTGGAATGTAAGCACCGCTATCATTCATTAAGCAGCCGGTATATTCAAGAGACGTTTATGTGACAAAAGACCTCAGTGAGGAGTGAGCCGGGCGCAAATCAGCGGCAGGTGCTGACGCCCACAGAAAACTTCTTCACCCAGCCTGAATACTGGACTGCCGAGGCGACCACCCCCGGCCCAGTTCACTGCTTCTGTAGGCTGACTCCATGTGATATCAGCGCAAATATCAGGGTTCGCCTGAACACCGTAGCGTTGTCGGTCGAGCTCATGCTGGTGCAAACGGTGCCGGCGATGCCGTGCACTCCGGCTGTGATCTGTTGCCTCGGTATTGTCGACTGGGCGATGGGCGCTAATCTGGTACCAGAGAATGTCGAGATCAAGTGACTGCTGCATCGCAATAATCTCCGGCACCGCCAGGGCACTGGCATAGTCTTCTGGATCGATGCCGATCTCCAGCAGTTTCGTCCCGGCTTTGTCCACCTGATCGTCGGGCAGCAACGAATTGGCTATGTCGGGTGCAGAGCCCTGCTGGCCGGAGAGCAGCCAGTACAAACGGGGTAGATGTTCGCGCCCGAAAAATAATTCACCCTCGTATTCGTAAGTAGGCACGCCGAAGATTCCACGATCAAAACTGTCCTCCTGCAGCGCCATCAAAGCTGACATACCTTGTTGCCGCCAATCATCAAAACCTTCGATGTCTGCATCCGCGGAGATGAGTACTCGTTTTATGACCTCAATGTCTTCAATATCCAGGTCACGTCGCCAGAACGGTTCGTAGACCCGATCTATGTAGCGCTGCAGGGTTTCATCACCCTGCTCCCTGGCCCATAACATGCCCAGCCCGGCCAGTTCACTATTCCAGATTTTCTCGGTGCCCCGAATCGTCATGCCGCGCAAATTGGCGTAGCGACGACAGTCGTAATAGGCGTACTTAACACCACTCCACTGCTCGGCGCTTCGCGACTGTGAGGCGACTTTGCCAGACTTGTCGAGTTTTGCACTGCCAAGGTAGCTGGGAATATCGAGCACAAAGGGTTGCCACAACGCCTCAACGTCCAGCTCCGCGATGAGTGAACGTGTGTATGCAATGGCAAGGTAGGCATAGGGGCTTTTGAAATCGATATGGACAGTCAGCTGCGGCACTGCGAGGATTACCCCATGGAACTCAAGACAACCCAGTATAGCCTCGACGGCGGCACCGCCACCATCACCCTGTCGCGACCTGAGCGTCGCAACTCGTGGACAGGACGCATGCACACCGAATACCGCCACTGCCTGGCCACGGCTGAAGAGGACCCCTCAGTTCGTGTGATCGTCGTTACCGGCGACCCCGCCGGCAAAGCGTTCTGCTCGGGCGCTGACTTAGGCGGCCTGGAAAAAATGTCGGAGAGTGGCAGTTATGACGCGGGCACCAAAGCAGACATTGCTCGCCCTGGCTACGGCATTACCGATGAATTTGACGCCACGTTTGCCTACCACTTCGGCCTCAGCAAACCGACCATCGCAGCCCTGAACGGGGCCGCTGCCGGCGTTGGCCTGGTGCTGGCGGCCTACTGCGACCTGCGATTCGCGGTGGCTGGGTGCAAAATGACAGCCGCCCACGGACGCTTTAATTTTGCCCCTGAGTACGGCCTGTCCTGGCTGTTGCCCAGACTCATCGGCATCACCCACGCCAACGATTTGCTGCTCTCCAGTCGCGTGTTCACAAGCGAAGAAGCCTTGGTTATGGGCTTTCTCAATAGACTGTTGGAGCCCAGCGAACTCATGCCATCAGTTTACGACTACGCACAACAACTGGCTGAGAACTGCTCGCCTGCCTCACTGCGCGAGTCAAAGCGCCAGCTTTACCTGGATCAGCATCGCAGCATCGCCGATTCGGTGCGCGAGAGTGAGCGACTGCTCGATGAACTCACCACTGAGCCCAACTACAAGGAAGGCATCAAAGCCTGGATGGAAAAGCGTAAACCTAACTGGCAGACGCAGTAAGCGCCGGCCGCTTGTCCCACCAGGGCGCGGCCTCTTCGAGCTGGCCTGCCAACTGCAGCAACAGCGCATCGTCGCCATATGCGGCGGTGAACATCATACCGAGAGGCAAGCCCTGCTCTGTCCAATACAGTGGCAAAGAAATCGAGGGCTGCCCGGTCTGATTGAACAGCGCGGTGTCCGCCATAAAGGCATACAGGCGATTGGCATATTCCTCCGGAGGGGCATCGCTGATATACCCCACCTCCACCGGCGCACTGGACACGGCAGGACTTAACAGCACATCGTAATCCTGGTGAAAATAACCCATGGCACGACCTGCGGCATGATTAGCCTGTAGCGCGTGGATATAATCTGTGGCGCTGACAGCAGTACCCATTGCGATCGCGAATCGCGTGCCCTCCTCCATATCCAACTCTTCCACAGTGCAAGCCAGCTCAGCGGCTCGCTGTTGCGCGGCCAGCGCGGCATTGGCCGAGATAATCGTGAAACCCTGGGCCGCGGCGTCACTCATCACCTGGGGTGGCTGTACAGCCTCAACGCGATGCCCCAATGATTCCAACAAAGCAATGGTTTGGGTCAGCCCGGCGCGCGCATCATCACTGTAGCTTCCCTCCCCAACTTTCTCTTCCCACACGCCAATACGCAACTGCTCGGGGCGCTTGTTCACTTCCGCCAGAAAGATGCCATCCCTAAAGGGCGCCGCGTATGCCTCACCGACTTCGCTGCCACCGGTGACGTCGAGCATGGCCGCGGTATCGCGCACCGTGCGACTCACCACATGATTCATAGACTGCCCACCCCAGCCCTCAGCCTTATCCGGACCAAAGGGAATTCTTCCTCGGCTGGGTTTTAATCCCACCAGTCCGGTGCAAGCTGCCGGAATACGAATAGACCCGCCTCCGTCTGAAGCATGAGCAACCGGTAGAATGCCAGCAGCGACAGCCGCGCTGGCTCCACCGCTTGAGCCGCCCGATGTACGCGACAAATCCCAGGGATTGCGGGTGGGCCCAAAAGCCTTTGGCTCAGTAACCGGCATCAGGCCAAACTCCGGGGAGTTTGTCCTGCCGAATACAACCAGACCACCATCACGGTAGCGTGCAATCAGGGTACTGTCGTGATCGGAGACATAGTTCTGATACATGCGACTGCCCTGGCTCAGCGGCTGCCCGGCGATGGCCTGGTGTAAATCCTTAATCAGAAACGGCACACCCGTGTACAGCCCATCGGGCAAGCCCGCTGCGATCGCGGCCCGCGCCTCATCGTAGAATTTGTAGACGACTGCATTGATCTGCGCGTTGACCTGCTCAGTACGGACGATGGCTTCAACCAGCAGCTCCAGCGCAGAAACGTCACCCTGGCGCACCAATGCCGCAAGACCCAAGCCATCGTAGTCGTCATATTCGGAAAACCCAGCCATCCCACTCTCCTCTTCTTAGGGCCTATTGATTATGGCCGCAGCTTGTTGGAACCACAAAGTAACTGGCGAATTCGATAGCGATCGACGCTAACTGCTTGTTGGCACCCAATGCCTCTTCGGTGGCGCACACTGCCATGTCGTGCCGGTGCAGCAAACATTAATGTGATGAATATACGCACGACAAGGACGGTGAAGAAGATGCTGACTAAACACAATCGAAACGTACTTTTAGCCATTGCAGTTGCTGGAATAGCCGCGTTGATGTCGATGAATGGAAAGGCTAGCTCTAGTGTTGGTGCAGTGCATTCATTGCAAACCACACCATTAGAGGTGCGACAGGGCTGAGCAGGTAGTGTTCGCACCCTGGAGTGATTGGCACGATTGATCACAACGCGGTTGCCTCCCGCGTTGTGACCCTGAGTGGCGAGGACATAAATCATCGCCATTGAGGCGAAGATTTATGTATGGCGCGTCGGTGTGCCGCATCACCGGCACGGTTCTAACTACCGGTCCGACGCATCGGTTCGAATCGGGGCGTACAAACAAAAAACCCCGCCTAACGGCGAGGGTTTTTTGTTTGTATGGCGCGCCCGGCACGATTCGAACGTGCGACCGCCTGGTTCGTAGCCAGGTACTCTATCCAGCTGAGCTACGGGCGCTGAAAATGTTTTGTACCGTACTTCCCGGTACTCCTTTCGGCCTAAAGGCCGAAAGACCAGCCCTCGCTTACCGAGCCGGGGTCGTAAAGCTTGCGCTTTACTCGCATCCCGTCTCTGCTCGGTCGTTGCTTGCGTTGCAAGCAACCCAGCTGAGCTACGGGCGCTAAGTGTCCACAACCCTGAGGTCATGAGGGGGCGTACTATAGGGTCCTCACCCCTGCTAGTCAAGTCGATTATCCGCTATGATAGCCAGCCTCAGCAAATCTCAAAATCAGGGACAAAACATGGACTTAGCTGGCAAATCTATCGTCGTTACTGGCGCCAACGGCAACCTCGGCCTGGCTGTTGCCAAAACAGCAATCAGCCACGGGGCAAACGTCACCATGCTGGACATCGTATTCAATGGTGAAGCTCTTGAGGTAGACGCCACCCGAGTAGAAGTGAACCTGCTTGATACCCAAGCAACCGCTACGGCCATTGCAGAGATCGGCACCATTGATGGCCTTTGCAATATCACCGGCGGTTTCGACATGGGCGCCCCGGTGCATGAAGCCCCCGACGAGCAGTGGGAGAAGCTGTTTAACCTGAACGTCAAAACGCTGATCAATACCGTGCGTGCAACGGTACCCAGCATGCAGGCGCAAGGCAGTGGCGCCATCGTGAATATCGGAGCCGCGGCAGCATTAAAGGGTGAAGCGTTGATGGGCCCCTACTTGGTTAGTAAGAGTGCCGTTATCAGAATCAGTGAATCGATGGCAGACGAACTGAAGGGCGACGGTATTCGCGTGAATTGTGTATTACCGGCGGTGTTCGACACCCCCCAGAACCGCGAGGCCATGCCCGACGCAGATTTCAGCGAATGGGTTACGCCTCAGCAATTGGCCAATACGGTGTGCTTCCTGGCCTCCGATGCCGCCAGCGGCATTATCGGGGCCAGTGTACCGGTTAAAAACCAGATGTAAGGGGGCTAGTTCAGGTCCTCGTCTTCCCAGAATTTGGTGCCTTGCAGGGTAGCCTGCAGGGCAACACCCGAGTCGGTTAACTGATAGATCGTGGTACCCGCCACCACAGTGGCCGCTGCTTCCATACCTGCACCCTGGTCTTCGTGCTGCGCCGCCGCATCTGCCTGACCGGAAAAATCCCAGCCACCTTCACGAAAATCTTTCATGGCCTTGGCCGTGTGGAAGATAAAGATGGCATTGAAGTCCTTCACACCTAAACCAATACCACCGCCGCCGGAAAACATGTTCATGTAAATATCTTTGCCGGAGCCATTATCTCTCAGGATGCCTTTACCGCGTTCGGTAGACAGCAGAAACAGGTTCATGCCGAAGCTGGAAAACACGGCATAGCCCTTTGCTTCCTTAATCTGCTGGCGAACCTCGGGCTTTTCTTCATAGAGTTTGTCGAGTGCTTTGCTGCGAGACTCCTGGATCTCCTTGCGTTCCTTGTCCGGGTCCTTGTCGCCAAACAGAGCCTGCGAGCTCATGGGCAGAGCCAGCAGCAGAGCTGACAGGGCAATATTCAAAACGGTCTTCACGTCTTTTCTCCTTATGCGTGTTGTGCCAACTTCAGCATAGTCGCAACCACTGCATATCGCTACACCCCGACCCAGAAGCCGTAGAAAGATAACGACCTATAGTGTTCAAGCCAAACCTTCGCCACAGGGCCATGGCAAGCAGATAACGCTCATCCTGCGCTTCACCCCGGGATAAAAACACGATGCAGCCATAGCCGCGTGGTCGACCGTGCATGGACTGGTCGAGCTAGCGCTGTCCGGTCGTGTGGAATTGTCACAATCCCCGGAGGAGCTGAAAGCGCAAATCACGCGTATACTGGCGCATCTTTTTTAGAACTACGCCCTGCCCCATGCGCAAAACCAAGATTATCTGCACCATTGGCCCAGCGACAGCCAGCTACGACATGCTCGAAAAGCTCGCTCAGGCAGGCATGAATGTTGCCCGCCTGAATATGTCTCATGGCGACCACGACTCTACCGCCGAGATTATCAAGCGCATTCAAACCCTCAATACCAAGCTGAAGTATCCGATCGCAGTACTGCTGGACACACAGGGGCCCGAAATTCGTACGGGCGAAATGGACACCGCCCTCGACCTCAAAGAGGGTGATGTGATCTCTGTTGTACCGCGTGGCGCAGAGGACGTGGAAGAAAATTCACTGATGGTGAACTACGGCGATCTCATCAATGACATGAGCGTGGGCGATCGCCTGACGGTAGATAACGGCCTCATTAATCTAGAGATCCTGGACGTTGAAGAAAGGGTCATGCAGTGCCGGGTTATAGACGGCGGCCTGCTCACCAGCAAACGCCACGTGAATCTGCCGGGCATCCGGGTAAACTTGCCCGCCATCACCGACAAAGACCGTGAGGATATTGCCTTTGGCCTGGAACAGGATGTCGACTACATCGCACTCTCCTTCGTGCGCGAAGCCGCCGATGTCCACCAGCTTCACGAACTGCTGGGCGCCAAGAAAGGCAAAGTAAAAGTCATTGCCAAGATCGAAGACCAGGAAGGGGTGAAAAACGTTCGCGAGATCATCGATGTGGCCGATGGCATTATGGTGGCACGCGGCGACCTGGGCTGCGAAATGGACTTCTGGGAACTGCCCCATGCCCAGCGCCGTATCGTGCGCGACTGCGCCCAGCGCGGCAAGCGCGTGATTGTTGCCACGCACCTGATGGAATCCATGATCGAAAACCCCATGCCCACCCGGGCCGAGGTGACCGATGTGGCCAACGCTGTGTATGAAGAGGCCGACGCCATCATGCTGTCCGGGGAAACCACAGTTGGTAAATACCCGATCAAGTGTGTCGAGAGCATGGTGCGAATTGCAGAGACCGTTGAAAAGCACCGCGGCCTGGCCTTCACCAAGGATCTGATTACCAACGACCACAAGCAGAATATCGCGGCCAGTGCGGTGCACCTGGCGGAGTCACTCCCGGCCAAGGGCATCGTCGTTATCACGCGACGCGGCCGCATGGCCAACTACGTGACCAACTGTCACCCTCAGCACACGGCCATCTTTGCATTCTCTAACGATGGGCGCACCCGCAGGCAAATGGCACTCAACCGCAACACCTATGCCCACAAGCTGCTGTTCTCTTCTGACCCGGAGAAAACACTACAGAAAGCGTTTGAGATCCTGCGAGAAAAAGAAGGGATGCAAAGCGGCGACCAGGTGGTGGTGATTTCCGATACGCTGTCCGGCTCTGGCATCGACGCGGTGCAAGTCAGAGAGATCCCCTAACCCGAGAAGACTTAGTTGCCGCAGGCTCCGATATCGCGCCACAGGCTGATGGCCCGGTCCGGGCGGAAGTTATCACCCCGATCAATATGGCGCTGAATGGCCTCGTAGTTGCGTAAACCATTGTCGCCGTCAAAGCTGACCCGATCGCCAATCTTGTAAACCTGCCAGGTTCTGGGCTGTCCGATGCGGCCACTAGCCCAGGTGCGATAGCAGCCCCGTGAATCAGTGCGCAGGTTGCAGGCCACAGTGATATCAGTGGTCATGACGTAAGTCTCGATGCGGGTATCGCCATCATCGATCTCTTTTTTCTTGGTCGCCGTGATTTCTGACGTACCACAGGCGACCGCGTCAAACTCGCCTTTCTTGTCATCGATTTCAATCGAGCTGCCTGCGGTGACTTCCCAGCGCAGGGATTCCTTATTGCCGCGCTCTTCTACCGGTGCAGAACACTGCTTGTCGGCATTGTCCTCATCTTTTAGGCGATACCAGGCCTGGGCCAACAGACGACCGGTAGCATTCAGCTGTACTGACAGGTCACCCGGCACAATCGCCATCTCATCTTCCCTGGGCACCATATCTTTCTTGCGGAACTCGCAATCGCCGTCGATCAAAATATCCACTGATGCCGTGAGTCCATCCCACTCGGCAATAATCTGTGCGGTGCCCTCATCGCCCTCCGGGGTTACCTCGCCGCGCTTCTTCTCGTCGTTGGGATTGTTCTTCACTTTGACGATCTTGTTGTCAGAGGTGGACCACTCAGCGCTTGCGGTCACGTCTTCCACGGTGCCATCGTTGTAGGTGGCAGGGGCCAGGTAGCGGAACTTGTAATCTTTCTTGTCCGGCAGTGTATTCACGCTGCCAGGCATACTGGGCAACTCGTTGTAGTAGACCTCCAGTTGTGTGATCTCACGTTCAGCAACGATCATCTGGGCGCTACCAGTAATGGCGCTCAGGGTGGCAGTAATGTTCACGGTTCCAGGTGCCAGGGCATCCGCACGACCCTCGAACACCTGAGCCACATCAGTATTACTGCTATCCCAGCTTGCTTCTGTGGTGATGTCACGGCCATCAGGACTGTCGGCGTAGAAACCAGTCGCCGTATAGCTGACCACACCGCCAACCTATGTGGTTGCTGACGCTGGGGTGATCTCGATGGACTGCAGTGGCGCCGCTGTTACCGTCAGTTCGAGCTCATCAAACAATACACTCAAGCTGTCCTTCAGGCCCGCACTGGTGGCTGCATACTCCATTCGAATAGTTGTGGTGCCAGGGGCTATCGTCACAATTTCGCCATCACGCACTGTTGCTACGGTCGTGTTTGAACTGGTCCAAGACGAATCATCGGTGATATCCCTGGTCACACCGTCAGTAAAGTTACCCAGGCCAGTCCACTGCTCGACAAGCCCCGCGGGAATCTCAACCGGGTCTCCGGGCTCAGTATGGGGAACGATCTGAACAGAAGTGGCAACAGCATCTGTTACGGTAATGGGGGTGCTATCAATCACCAATGGCGCGTCGGGGTCAGCAGATGCTCTAATGCTGGAAACAATAAGGCCTGCGCCTGCTTCGTCAGCAGTAAACAAACCCTTGTCTTCCGCGTCAAATGAACCCAAGCGATTTGGCTCAACAACCCAGTTCACCAGGTCAGTCACTTCGATAGAGCGATTATCCGAATATCGCGCTTCTGCGGTGTATTGCTGCTGCGCACCCACGGGCAAACTCAGTGGTTCAGTCGGAATAACCGTGAGCTCAACAATAACAGCGTCGGTCACCGTAATACTCGCTGTGCCCTCAATACCGTTCAGGCTTGCGATAAGCGAGGTACTGCCCTCACTAGCCCCTGTAGCCAGACCATCATTGTTAATTGTCGCAATATCAGGGTCTGCGGAGCGCCAGGTGACATCTGAATCAATCGGCGTCTGAGTCCCGTCGCTGTAACGACCTTCGGCGCTGTACTGCTATTGGTTGCCCTTGGCCAACGTGGTGGTTGCCGGGGATACCACGATCGATTCCAGTACAGCCTCTGTGACGGTGATCGAAGTAAGACCCTCCTGCCCCTGGAAACGCGCAGTGACATCAGCCTGGCCTGGCTGTAGCAGGTATGTGAAACCCGACTGACAATTGAACGCATTGATCCTGCCGGCACCGCAACTCTCTACCAGTGCAACAGTCGGATCGGAGGACTCCCAGGTCGCTTCGCTGGTCACATCCCTGGTAAACGTATTGCTGTACGTGGCAATGGCCTCCAACTGTCCGCTGGTGCCGGCAGGCTCAGTGAGGCTGCCAGGGAACACGTCTATACGAGTCACCTCAGCCTCAGCGACAATCAGCTCCGCGGTACCGGTAACTCCATCAATGGTGGCGCTTATCTGGGTCATGCCACTATTGAGCCCTGGTAAAAGACCAGTAGCCAGTCCGGTCTGGTCAATGGCAGCAACCAACGGGAAGCTACTTTCCCAACGTAAATCCTCCGAGGGCTCCAGGACTATGAAGTTTCCATTGGATAGTTCAGCCGTGGCGACAAACTGCTGCTGGGTCCCGGAGGGTATGGTTTCTCGCTCAGGGTCAATGGACACTGCAACAATAGTCGCCGCAGTCACCTCGACAGGTATCGTGTCTGTCTTCTCATCAACCACAACACTGACATTGGCTGTACCTTCAGTCACCAGCGTTAGCAGACCGCCCAACAAAATCCCGCTCTGCACAGTCGCAACATCGGCGTCGTCAGACAACCAGGTCGCCTGACGAGTGACATCCTCATTGTCACCATTGCTGTACAAGCCGATCGCTTTGAGCTGTCGGATAGTACCTTCGGGGCCCGCTACCAGCGATGGATCGATCTGCACACTGACCAACTCGGCAGCCTCTACCTGGACCGTGGCATTAGCGATTATGCCGTCGAGGCTGGCAGTCACCGTGGTGGTGCCTTCGCTAACACCCGTTACAACCCCAACATTGGACACCGTGGCCACACCCGGATCCGCCACACTCCAGTCGGCTTCCTCATTCACAATGGCTGAACCACCGTCGGTATAGAGACCGGTGGCGGTAAACGACTTGGTCACGCCTTCAGGTGTCACCAGTGGATTGGGTGTAATAACAATCGACTCAAGCGCACCACTCAGGGTGATCACCAGGGCGTTACCATTCACACCATCGAGGGTGGCCGTAATAATGGTGGCACCTTCACCGTTATGACTGAGCAAGCCACCGGGGCTTACAGTAGCTACTGAACCATTACCTGAAGACCAGTCGACGATTGACGTGACGTCACCGCCGCTACCATCGCTGTATGTCGCATTGACTGCTAATGGCGCAGTGGTGCCAGCCGGCCCGACATTGAAGAACGGCGAAATTTCGAGCGAAACAACCGCTTTGGCTTCTACCGTCAGGTTAGTTTCCCCAGTGATGTCGCCCTGTGTCGCAGAGATAACGGTGGTACCCGGGCTGACTGAATCTGTCAGGCCGGTACTGCTGATTGTTGCAACGGCCTCATTGCTGCTACGCCACTGCACCGCGTTTGAAAGATTAATTGCAAATGTGCTCAGGTTAATGCCACTCAAAGGGCTAGTCGAACCATCTGAGTAAACGCCAATCGCCTGGTACTGCTGTTCGGTACCCAGGGCGATCGCCTTATTGGCAGGCTGCACCAGGATATCCACCAACTCCGCTTCTGTAACAACCACGTCGACGTACTGGGTGATGCCGCCAAAGGTGGCGCTGACGCGGGTGGTGCCCTCTGCCAACAAACGAAGCTTTCCTGCCTCATCGCCACTGGCAACCACCACTGCGACTGATTCATCCTCTGACGCCCAGATCGACTGCTGGGTGACGGGTTCGGACTGGTCATTGTTATAGAACGCCGTGGCTTGCATCTGGAAGATAGCTCCCGCAGGCGCCTCTACGGAGCCGGGTTCAATCTGCAGACCCACCAGGGTTGCGGGTACCACGTTAACCGGCGCAAAGCCGGTTTCCTCGACACCAGCGAGGCTGGCAACAATGCCCGCACTGCCCTCCATCACTGTGTGCACCACCCCGCCGGGACCGGCCACAGCCACATTCGGGTCTTCAGAGTACCAGCTGGCCTCATCGGTCACGTCGCTCTGCGTGTCATCGCTGTAGGTGGCAATGGCCGTGAACTGTACCTCGAAATCTTCGGGGTAAGTCTCTCCGTAGGGCTCGACAAAGATGTCCACCACGACAGCAGGTGTAACGGTGACGCTGCTCGTCTCGGAGATACTCATGTAGTTTGCAGTGATCGTCGCCTGCCCGGGTGATAACAAGGTCACCAGGCCACCGGTTTCACCGCTGGCGATTACGGAGGCAACCGTAGAATTGCTGGAGGTCCAGGTGGCAACAGTCGTCACGTCCGCAGAGCCGCCATCGGTGAACCGAGCAGTCGCAGTAAATTGCTGTTTGGTTCCGGCAGGGTCACTGAGCGCTGCGGGGTCCACCACCAGCTCGGTCACTTCTGCCGCGGTAACCTGATGCACCGCTGTCGCATCCTGGCCCTCGGTACTGGCTGTAATGGTTGCCTCGCCCACCGCCTTGGCCAGGGCTTTACCCGGTGCTGTAATCTCCGAGATATCGCTATCGTCGCTACTCCACTGTGCGGCAGCTGTCAGGTCCTCGACATGACCATCACTGTATATACCGGTGAGTACGTACTGCACTTCCACACCCACCGGTGAAGATTGAGTCAGGGGCGCGATGGTCAGGGAATCGAGAACAGCCGCTTCAACGGTGACCGGTATTTCATCGACCAGGCCAGAGAAACTCACCTTGACAATGGCACTGCCCGCTGCCAACAGTTCTGCGGTGACAAAATCTTTGTCCGCGTTGTTGGTAATCACTAGAACGTTCGGATCGGAGCTTTCCCAAACGGCCTGGGAACTAACCACCTCGACCATGCCATCGGAGAAACGGGCCGCCGCCAACAAGGGACGATCGATTCCAGCCGGAGCAGTAATCGACGGTGGAACTATCTGCAGGTCCGTAATAACCCGTGAGGTCACCGTGAGTGTGGTGCTGGCGGAGACATCGCCCAACTGGGCGCTGATAGTCGTACTGCCCTCACCTTCGGTCGTGGCCAGCCCACCCTGCGCGATCGTTGCCACTGACTGTTGCGAGCTGCGCCAGGTGACTTCATCGGTAATATCTGCAGTGGTGTTATCTGCATAGGTACCTGTCGCTGAATACTGAACGCTCACACCCAGGGCCACGGATTCATTGAGCGGCTCAATCGTGATGCTTTGCAGCAACACACCGCTGACCGTAACGGGCACTGACACCGGATCAACACCTGCGTAAGTCGCCGTGATCACCGCCGTACCTTCCCCTCGCAGCGCTACAAAACCAGCTGAATCACCAGATGGCTGCACCTCTGCCACCGCTGTGTTGTCACTGCTCCAGCCAGTACCGGTCGTCACATCCAGGGTGCTGCCGTCGGTGAACAGTGCGGTCGCTGTGAGCTGCTCAGTGGTCCCAACGGGCCCTTCGATCGACGCAGGGCTAACTCCTATAGAAACCGGCGTGGCAGCGGTAATTGTTAACTGTGCCTGGCCACTGACACTATCAAGCGATGCAGAAATAGTGACAGTGCCCTCAGCAATCGTGCTGGCGAGACCGGTCTGGTCTATGGATGCCAACGCAGGATCACTACTGCGCCAGGCTACCTGGTTGGTGATATCCGGTGTTGAGCCATCACTATAGGTACCTAGCGCAGTAAATTGGCTGGTTTGTCCCAGCGGCACAGAGACCTGCTGTGGAGACACAGTAATGGATTCAAGTACCGCAGCATTCACGGTGACACCGGCAGTCTGCATGAGCCCGGCATAGGTCGCTGTGATGGTCGCAGTGCCTTCCCCAGTTCCCCGAACCAAACCGCCGTCACTGCCAGTTGCGCCAACCGTTGCGACCCCCGAATCAGAAGAGATCCAGCTGGCCTGGCTGCTCACGATCTCATTGGTGCCATCGCTGTAATAAGCTGTCAGCGTCAGTGCCTGCTCGCGCCCTACCGGCAACTCCAGAGACCGCGGCGAAATCTGAAGATCAATCACAACTGCCGCGGTGGCAATCAGCACACCACTGTCTTTAAACACCTCACCATCGGCGCCGGGGAAGGTCGCTGAAATGGTGCTGGTACCGGCGATCAATGTGGTGGCATTACCTTCGCCATCAACCACAGCGACATTGTTATTGCTGCTGGCCCAAGCTGCTTCAGCGGAGACGTTGCGCGGCGAGCCATCGGAATAGTAAGCCCAGACATCAAACTTCTGGCCATTACCGGCAGGCACACTCGCCTCGCCGGGCAGCACCACAAAGCGTTCGGGCACGGCATTTACGCCGGCGACCTGGGCAGCCGAGCTGAAACCGGCATAGTTGGCGGTTACCGGCGTAGTACCAAGACCACGAGCGGTCACCGTGCCGGCCAGCTGGCCTTCAGGCACGACTTCTACAATAGTTTTGTCACCGCTCTGCCAGCTGGCTGCAGCGCCCACCTCTTCCAAATCGCCATTACTGAGCTCTGCATATAGCTTCAGTCGTGCGCTGTTACCAATGGGTAACTCCAGCTGTACCGGGTCAACCTGTATACCGATCACGTCCGCATCAGTGACAGTGAGTGCGGTACTGGCAGAGACTGAATTCAGCAATGCGCGCAGTGGGCCGCTGGGTGGGTTGTAGGTGGCGGAGATGGTGGTATCACCAGGCACACCGGCAGTGGCCAGACCCGCATTGTCGATACGGGCGACATCCTGCTCGCTGCTGGCCCAGCTCACTTGATCTGTCAGATTCTGATTGCTGCCATCGCTGTATATGCCGGTAGCGGTGTACTGAACGGTCAGCCCTGCAGCTACAGTGGCGTCCTCAGGCGCTATCACCAACTGTTCCAGCACTGCGGCGGTGACGGTCACGGGCACGGCAGCATCCGCACCACCAAAGCTGGCCGTCACGGTGGTATTGCCCTCGCCAACCAGGTTCACGAGACCACCGGCAGCACCGCTGGAAACACTGGCTATAGCACTATCCTGACTGCTCCATACCGCCTGCGTGGTGACGTCCTGGGTGGTACCGTTGCTATAGGACGCCTCAGCCGTTAACTGGGCACTGGTGCCCAGGGCACCTTCTACGCGTGCCGGAGTGACTGTCAGGCTGTCAACGGTGGCCGCCGTCACCTCAAGATCTGCTTGATCGCTACTGGACTCAAACGTGGCAGTGATCACGGTATCGCCAATTCCGATACCGGTGGCAAGCCCACTACTCGGATCCACTGTCGCGACGCTGCCATCACTGCTGGTCCAGGCCGCCTCAGCAGACACATCCCTACTGGTGTTATCGCCGTAATAGGCGGTCGCCGTGAACTTCTGGGTGGTGCCATCGGGAATACTGGCCTGCCCTGGCGTCACGACCAGATCGGTCAGCAGTGCTGCCGTCACAGTCACATCAACAGTGTCAGACTGGCCGTCAAACTGAGCACTCAGCGTGGTCGAGCCCGCGCTCAGCAAGCTAACAGTGCCAGCTACAGAACCGGTATTCACCACTGATGCTACGCCTGAGTCCTGCACGGTCCAGCTGGCTTGCTCGGTCACCTGCTGGTCGCTGCCATCTGAATAGGTGGCGATAAGCTGCCGTACAGCTCGCGTACCCGCAGGGCCCTCGATATCGCCAGGCACGATGCGCACACTCTGTAACAGCGCATCCGTCACGCTCAGTTCAGCCGTTTGCTGCAAGCCACTACCAGATTCAGTCGCTGTGATCGTCACCTCACCCGTGGTGTAAGTGCGCGCCAGGCCGGAGTTATCGATCGAGGCTATGGCCTTGTCAGTACTTGTCCAGAACACCTCGTCCGTCAGGTCGGAGGTGGTTTGGTCAGAGTAAATACCGGTCGCGGTATATTGCTGTGTCTGGCCAGCGGCAACCGCTGTGCTGGCAGGGGCTACCTGCAACTCAACCAGCTGCGCCGCAGCCACAGTGACTGAGACCAGGTATTCCTCGCCGCCGTAGGCGGCCTTGACCTGGGTGCTGCCTTGTAGCTTCAGGCTAAGCAGTCCCTTATCGCTGGCGGTATTGCCTACACTGGCTATATCCGAGTCACTTGAGGCCCAGGTTGTATCTGCAGTGACTTCACGCTGATCGTTATTACTGAACACCGCGTAGGACCTGAGCTGCTCAGTCGTTCCCTGCGGACCTTCCACCTGTCCGGGAATAACCTGGAAGTCGGTCACCACAGCGTCGGTAACGGTCAGATCTGCGTTATCCGTCTCAGACTCAAAACTCGCCTGCACCACGGCATCACCCGGAGACAGCGCGGTCACCAGTCCGGAGCTACTGACCTGAGCAATCGCTGCAGGCTCGACAGTCCAGTTGGCGCTGCTGGTGATAGATTGGCTGGTGCCATCACCGTAATAGGCCGTGGCCTCAAACTACTGACTGGTGCCGTCGGGCAACGTCGCACTGGCCGGCGTGACCTCAATGCGATCCAGTAAGGCCGGGGTCACAGTAATGTCCACACCGGCACGGCGGCCCTGGAACACTGCAACCAATCGCGTAGCGCCCTGACGCAGCAGCGTCACCTCACCGGCGTCGGCCCCGGTAGTGACTACGGTGGCCACTTCAGGCTTGCCCGTGAACCAGGTCGCGTCTTCGGTGACCAGCGCGGTGGTGCCATCTGAATACTGTGCCTGCAGTGTACGCTGCACAGAGACACCAGCGGGGCCTTCTATAGGCCCTTCTACAATGCTGACACCCACTAGTTCCGCCGCAGTTACAACAAGCGGCACACTGACAGTGACATCTGTGCTCCGTGTGGATGCAGTAACACCCGAGTAGGTTGCCGAGATGTCGGTATTGCCAGCTGTTTCGGTAGTCGCCAATCCGCCCGGAGAGATGGTTGCTACCGCCGTGACACTGCTGCTCCAGCTCACATCGTCGGTCAGATCCGTACTCGTGTTATCGCTATAAATACCTGTGGCGCTGTATTGAACCGTGTTACCCGCAGGCACCTGCGCATCGTCGGGCGACAATACCAGCTCAACCAATTCTGCAGCGGTCACGGTCACCGGTATAGAGGTTGTCAGCTCCTGGTAAGTCGCGGACACTTGGGTGCTTCCCACACCCACAAGGATCCCGGTGCCGGCATCGGGGCCGTTGGGCACCACCTGGGCAACATCAAGGTCATCTGACAACCACGTCGCAGAGGTGGTGACATCCAGACTTGAGCCATCACTGAAGGTGGCGGTGAGTTGTAAACCACCTGTTGTTCCCACAGGCGCATTCACTTCACCCGGGAAGATGGCAATGGACTCCAGTTCAGCCGCGGTAACAGTAAGAGCTGCGGTGCCCTCCTCACCCTCAAAACGAGCAGTTAGAGTGGCCTGCCCCTCTGCCTTGGCAGTGGCCACACCACCTGGCGCATCTGTGACGACACCTGTATC
This sequence comes from Halieaceae bacterium, assembly GCA_963921335.3. Classification (GTDB taxonomy): domain Bacteria; phylum Pseudomonadota; class Gammaproteobacteria; order Pseudomonadales; family Halieaceae; genus CAWUFC02. The sequence continues at coordinate 577,303 of CAWUFC020000002.1, forward strand.
ACTGCTGCTCCAGTCGGCCGTGTCAGTGACATCGACACTGCTGTTATTACTGTAAATCGCAGTGGCGGTAAACGGTGCGGTATTCCCCACTGCCAGAGACAAACTGCCGGGGCTCACAACCACCCTGTCCAGTACCGCCTCGTTCACAGTCACGTTGATCTGGTCAGAAGCCTCGCCAAAGCTAGCGCTGATCAGGGTTGTGCCCAAGTTCAGCAGTTCGACGTAACCTGCCGCTGCGCCTGTGGGCACCACTGTCGCCACATCGTAATCATCGCTCAGCCAGGTTGCCTGAGTGGTAACAGTTTCGGTGGCGCCATCGGTATAGGTGGCCTGCAATTGCAACTGGGCATTAGTGCCGGCGGGGCCTGTGAGGCTACCGGGTTGAATACTGACACTGGCCACCTCGGCAGCGGTCACCGTCAGCTCAACTGTTGCTGACTGGTTGCGCTGCAGAGCACGGGTACTCGCAGACAAACCAGCGTAGGCAGCGGTGATTTCGGTAGTACCAACCGCCAACGTACTGGCTACGCCGCCGGTGGCGATGGTGGCGACGTTCTGGTTACTACTACTCCAGCTCACCTCACTGGTAAGGTCTTCACTGCTGCCGTCGGAGAATATACCGGTCGCACTGTAATTCACTTCCAGGCCGAGAGGCACAGCCGCGTCATCGGGCAGCACAATCAACTGCTCCAGTGTCGCCTCGGTAACAGTCACAACAATGCTGTCAGTGAGGTCACCGAATTGGGCACCCACATCAGCCGTGCCTGGCTGAAGCAGCTCACCGCTGCCCGCGTTGGGACCGCTGGTTTCGATAAACACTGTGGTGGGATCGCTGGACTGCCAGCTAGCCTGTGCAGTGACATCCAGAACAATGCCGTCACTGTAAGTCGCGTAGAGCGTGAGGCGACCGACAGTGCCTACCGGTGCTGTCACCTCTGCAGGATCAATGGCTACCGACACAGCAACTGCTGCAGTAATTACAGCTGAAGCACTACCTTGCTCGCCATTGAAATCAGCGAATACCGCGGTGGTGCCGGTAGTTTTACCTGTTACCGTACCACCCGGTGCTACCGACGCGATCTGACTGTCCTGAACTGTCCAAACAGCTTGCTGGCTAACATCTTCACTGCTGTTATCGCTGTATATCGCCGTGGCGGTGTAGGTGAAGCTATTTCCTAGCGGAATATCCTGTACAGCCGGCGTGACGACGACATCAACCAGGGCAGCACCAGTTACCTGCACATTGACGCTGGTAGTCTGTCCTTCAAAACTGGCAGACAGCTTGGTCGTACCCTCAGTCAGCAAAGAAACCAGGCCCGCTTCACTGCCCGTGGTTACAACTTCTGCAACCTGCGGATCCGCGGTGGTCCACTTACCCTGTGTAGTGACCGTTTCAGTGCGTCCGTCACTGTAGGTAGCCTCAAGGGTGCGCTGCGCCTGGGTACCGACAGCACCGTCAACCGGACCCTCAGGAATCACTATAGATACAACTTCGGCATCAGTTACGGTCAGAGCGGTTGTATCGGAGACCGGATCTGCGTTGGCGCGTGCAGTCGCTGTCACACCGGCGAAGTTGGCAGTTATGTCAGTGCTTCCAACCGCGTAGGTGTTAGCGACGCCATCGTTGCCCACAGAGGCTATTTCAGTATCACTGCTGCTCCAACTCACCTGGGTAGTAAGGTCATCATTGCTGCCGTCACTGAAAATACCGATCGCCGTATAGGCCACCTGAAGCCCCAGAGCTACAACCTCATCGCGCGGGGTAACTTGCAACTCAACCAGCGTGGCATCGGTGACCTCGATTGCACTAGTGTCACTCTCACCCTGATAGGTTGCAGTCACGGCGGCGGAACCCACTGCCATCGCTGTGGCAAAACCAGCCTCAGTACCTGCAGTCACCACACTTACGATGGTTTCATCACTGGACTGCCAGGTAGCGCTGGCGGTGACATCCTGCTGGCTGTTATCACTGAACAGCGCATACAGACTCAGCTGTCCTTTGGTACCCGCCGGCACCCTGACGCTAGTCGGATCTACCTGCACACTTACCAGTTCAGCAAAGGTCACTTCAAGGCTGGCTGTGGCATCCACCTCAGAGAAGGTCGCCGTAATCGTGGTCTCACCACTGGCGATGCCCCTTGCAAGCCCCCCCGGTTCAATGCTGGCCACGGCAGTATCGGAACTGGTCCAAGCCGCGCTATTCGAGACGTCGACAAGGTCGCCGTTATCGTACTCCGCCGTGGCCGTATATTGCTGGGTCAGCCCCGCCGGTATCGAGGCCGTGGCCGGTGCAACGGTCAAGTTAACCAGGCTCGGCTCACTGACTGTTACAGGCACATCCGTGTTCAGACCACCAAAGCTGGCACGAACATCGGTGGTACCTGCTGCGAGAAAACTCACCAGACCCGCCTCAGGGCCCGTCGCTATAACCGATGCAACAGAGTTGTTGAGACTGATCCAGGTCGCCGACTGAGTCACATCGTCAGTTGTGCCATCGCTGTAAGCCGCCTGCAGGCTAAGCTGCGACTGGGTCCCCGCAGGCCCACTAATCGGCCCTGGCAGTATCACAATGGAATCCAGCGTCGCCGCTGTCACCGTCAAGCTAGTGGACTTCGTCAGGCTTTCAAAAGCCGCAGAGATGATTGTAGAACCGCTGGCAACACCACTGGCCAGACCATCGTTATTAATCGTTGCGACAGTCTCAGCGCTACTGCCCCACTGGGTCTGGCCAGTCACATTCTGGTTGCTGCCATCGCTATAAACAGCATAAGCCGTGTATTGCAGATCTACACCTGCCGCTATCGAGGCATCCAGCGGGGCGATCACCAGATCTTGCAGCAAGGCCGCCGTCACCGTCACCGGAATACTTTTCACAAAGCCACCAAAGTCTGCCGACACCATGGCGTTGCCGACGCGCTCGAGGCTCAGCAAGCCAGCCTGAGAACCACTGGCAACAACGGAAGCCACCTCAGGGGTATCGCTACTCCAGATCGCCTGTGTGGTCACCTCTTCCTGGTAGCCAGTTGAATAGGTGGCAAGCAAGGTCAGTTGGATACTGCTGCCTGCCGCTCCGGTGACCGAACCCGGCAATATCTGAATATCGACCAGCGTCGCCGCTGTGGCAGTCAGGCTGGCTGTACCCGTTTTGCCAGCAAAGTCCGCTGTGATCGAGCTACTACCTGCTGCGAGCGTCTGAGCAAGGCCCGACTGATCGATAGTAGCCACTGACTGGTCACTGCTATTCCAGCTCGACTGTGCAGTCACATCGGACGTCGAGTCGTCCTCATAGACGGCCATTGCCATAAACTGCTGTTGAAAGCCGGCTACCACAGTCGCGTTGGTTGGGCTGATAATGATCTCGCGCAGCGGTACTTCGAATACCGACAAGCTCGTCGAATCGGTGTAGCTTTGACCTTCGTATAACAGGGTACCGGTGATGGTGGTCACACCTACCCCTGCTGCAGTCGCCAGACCACCCTGGGCAATGGTGGCAACCGATACCTCAGAACTGCGCCAGAACATCTGATCAGTAACATCCGCAGTAGAGCCGTCAGCAAAGCTAGCAATGGCCGTGTACTGCTGCGTCGATCTGAGCCCAATCGAAGCGTCGACGGGTTCTATCGAAACACTCTCAAGCAGAGCACCGGTCACGGTTACGGGCACCGTCACAGATGGCACATCCCTGTAGGCAGCAGTGATCTCTGCACTGCCTTCGCCACGCAGACTTACCAGCCCAGCTGATGATCCGGAGGGCTCCACTTCTGCAACGCTGGTATCGTCGCTACTCCAAACCGTGCTGGCGGTAACATCCAGACTGCTGCCATCGGTAAACGAGGCGGTGGCGATCAGCTGCTGAGTGGTACCCACCGGCCCCTCTATCGACGCGGGAGTCACATCAATGGACACAGCGGTTGCTGCGGTGATTTCAAGTTGCGCTTCACCAATCACACCATCCAGGGTGGCAGTAATGGCAACATCACCCTCGGCATTGGTAGTAGAAAGGCCGGTTTGATCAATAGAGGCGAGAACAGGATCACTGCTGCGCCAACTCACCTGGGTGGTCAGGTCCGGTGTAGAGCCATCGCTGTATGTGCCCTGCGCTGCAAACTGAACTTGCTCGCCGACGGGTACGGAAGCCTGTTGGGGTGATACTGCAATGGACTCTAGTACCGCAGTATTCACAAGCACCTCAGCGGTCTCGTTTATACCGCTGTAGCTCGCTGTAATCGTGGCATTGCCCTCAGCAACACCTCTGACCAAACCTCCCTCGCTGCCGCTCGCAACCACCGTGGCAATGCTGCTATCAGAGGATGTCCAACTACTTTGACTGCTGACCACTTCGTTGGTGCCATCGCTGTAGAAGGCAGTCAAGGTCAGGGCCTGTTCGCGGCCGACAGGTAAATCGAGAGAACTCGGCGAAATTTGTAAATCAACAACCAGCGCTGCGGTAGCAACCAACACAGAGCTGTCTTTAAACACCGCTCCGTCCGCTGCCGAGAACGTGGCAGAAATAGTAGAGCTACCGGCGGTCAGAGTGGTGGCATTACCTTCACCATCAACCACGGCTACAGCTTTGTCACTGCTGTTCCAGCTAGATAGCGCGGAAACATCGCGTGGAGAATTATCTGAATAGTAGGCCCACGCAGTAAATTTCTGTGTATTCCCGGCTGGCAAGCTGGCCTCGCCTGGAAGAACCACAAAACGTTCTACAATCGCATCCACGCCAGTGACCTGAGCGGATGAATTAAAACCTCTGTAATTGGCGGTCACCTGCGCAGTACCCAAACCGCGAGCTGTCACAGTACCCGCTAAAACCCCGTCGGCAACCACCTCGATAATACTGGCATTGGCACTCTGCCAATTGGCTTCAGTGGTGACCTCTTCAAGGCCGCCATCGCTGAGCTCGGCATAGAGTTTTAAACGGGAGTTCGTACCAATGGGCAATTCCAGCTGCACAGGATCGACCTGTATACCAACAACTTCAGCATCGGTAACCGTCAATGTGGTATCCGCAGAAACTGTGGTCAGAATCGCTCGCAGAGCACCACTCGGAGGGGTGTAAATCGCAGATATCGTGGTTTCTCCTGCGACTCCCGTTGTAGCGAGGCCAACGCTGTCGATGCGTGCTACATCCTGATCACTACTGGCCCAGCTAACCTGCTCGGTCAGGTCCTGGTTGCTGCCGTCGCTGTAGATACCGATGGCTTTGTATTGCTGGCTCAGGCCGGAGGCAACGCTGGCATTCTCAGGTTCAATTGCCAGTTGCTCCAGAACCGCTGCAGTAACGGTAACGGGCACATCTTCACTTGCGCCACCGAAACTGGCCGTAACGGTGGTACTACCCTCGCCCACCAGACCAACCAGTCCGCCGCCGGCTCCGCTGGACACTATGGCGACACTTCCGTTCTGACTGGTCCAGAGCGATTGTGTGGTCACATCCTGAGTAGTTGAGTTGCTGTAGGTTGCCTCGGCTTTCAACTGCACGCTGGTACCCAGCGCTCCCTCAACCAGCGCCGGGGTGATTGTCAGGCTTTCTACTGTCGCTGCAGTCACCTCCAACTGAGCGTCATCAGTGCTCGACTCGAAGCTCGCGGTAATCACCGCATTACCGGCACCCACCGCTGTCGCCAGACCACTGGCTGGATCAACCGTCGCTACGGTGCCATCACTGCTGGTCCATGCCGCCTCAGCTGACACATCCCTGCTGGTGTTATCACCGTAATATGCTGTCGCAGTGAATTTCTGAGTCGTACCATCGGCAATACTGGCTTGCCCTGGAGTCACCACAAAGTCCACCAGCAAAGCATCGGTCACTGTCACCTGTACCGAATCTGCCTCACCATCAAACTCGGCGGCCAACGTTGTGACACCCGAACTCTTCAGGCTCACCGTACCCGCACCAATACCCGTTGTGACCACCGAGGCAACCTGGGTATCCATCACACTCCAGGTCGCCTGCTCGCTCACCTCACTGTCAGTACCATCCGAGTAGGTCGCGATCAACTGCCGCACCGCCTGGGTGCCGGCAGGCCCTTCAACTTCGCCTGGCACGATGCGCACACTCTGCAGCAAGGCGTCTGTGACTGTGAGTTGAGCAGTCTGCTGCAAGCCGCTGCCCGGCTCGCTTGCCGTTATGATCACATCACCCGTCTTATAGGTGCGCGCTAGCCCCGAGGTATTGATAGAGGCGACTTCGTTATCGCTGCTGGTCCAGAACACCTCATCGGTCAGGTCCGAGGTGCTTTGATCTGAGTACACACCCGTGGCGACATACTGCTGGCTCACACCCGCTGCAACAGCTGCACTCTGAGGTGCGACCTGCAGTTCAACCAACTGCGCCGCTACTACAGTAACATCAACCAGGTACTCCTCATCGGCGTAAGCAGCTTTTATTTGGGTACTGCCTTCCTGCTTGAGAGTGACCAGCCCCTTGTCACCAGCGCTATTGCCCACACTGGCAATTGCAGCGTCGTCCGACATCCAGGTGGTATCTGCGGTCACTTCGCGCTGATCGCTATTGCTGAAGACTGCATAAGCCTTCAGTTGCTCTGTTGTGCCCTGAGGCCCCTCGACCTTGCCAGGAATCACCTGGAAGTCGGTCACCACAGCTTCAGTAACGGTAAGACTCGCTTCGTCGGTCTGGTTATCGAAGCTGGCACTAACCAGCGCATCACCTGGCATTAAGGCGGTCACAAGACCTTCACTGCTGACCTGAGCGATCTCAGAGGGTTCTATGCTCCAGTTGGCACTGGTGGTGATCGACTCGCTGGTGCCATCCCCATAGAATGCCGTGGCCTCAAATTGTTGGCTAGTTCCGTCTGGCAGAGTCGCACTCGATGGCGTGACTTCTATCCTATCCAGCAGCGCTTCGGTGACTGTGACATCCACGCCTGCACGGCGATTCTGGTAGATCGCGATCAGGCGAGTCGCACCTTTACTCAGCAAGCTCACCTCACCAGCGCCGGTGCCAGTGCTCACCACACTCGCCACATCGGGTTTACCGGTAAACCAGGTCGCATCTTCGGTAACCAATGCAGTACTGCCATCACTGTACTGAGCCTGCAAGGTACGCTGAACAGTTATCCCAGCCGGCCCTTCCACAGGGCCTTCAACAATGTTTACCCCAAACAATTCAGCAGCGGTAACCACCAGCGGCACGGTGGCATCAACATCGACAGAACGCGTAGATGCGGTTATTCCGGCATAAGTCGCTGTGATATCGGTATTGCCAGCAACGAGCGCGCTAGCCAAACCGCCGTCGGCGATCGTTGCTACACCTTTATCACTGCTGGTCCAGCTGACATCAGCAGTCAGGTCCTGACTCGTGTTATCACTGTAAATACCGGTGGCACTGTACTGCACTGTATTGCCAGCGGGCACCTGCGCGTTATCCGGCGACAACACCAGTTCGAGCAGAACAGCCGCAGTTGCGGTTACCGGGATGCTTGTGCTGAGGCCACCATATGAGGCAGAGACTGTGGTCGTGCCCACACCTACAAGAATACCCATACCTGCGTCAGCGCCGCTGGGTATCACCTGGGCCACGCTGAAATCGTCCGATATCCAGGTGGCGTCAGCCGTCACATCCTGTTTACTGCCATCGCTGAAGGTCGCGTTGAGTTGAAGCTGGCCGGAAGTGCCCACAGGCGCATTAACTTCACCTGGGAAGATAGTGAGTGAATCCAGCTCGGCGGCAGTAACCGTTAACGCCCCGGAACCCTGCTCACCCTGATATTGAGCACTTATCGTTGCCGACCCTTCCGCATTAGCAATAGCCAGCCCACCTGGCACTACACTAGCGACGTCCGTATCGCTACTCTCCCAGGCTGCAGCATCTGTAATGTCGACGCTACTGTTATCACTGTACACCGCTGTGGCCGCGTATTGCTGGGTCACCCCAACGGCTAAAGAGGCATTTCCTGGATCGACCACCACCCGATCGAGAACCGCCGCGGTCACATCCACATTGATAGAGTCAGTCGCTTCCCCAAAACTGGCGCTAATCTGGGTTGTGCCAACGGTCAGCAGTTCGACATAACCTGCCGTTGCCCCTGTGGGCACCACCGTCACCACATCGTAATCATCGCTTAACCAGGTTGCCTGGGTGGTGACAGTTTCGGTGGTGCCATCGGTATAAGTTGCCTGCAACTGCAACTGCGCACTGCTACCGGCAGGGCCCGTGAGAATGCCCGGCTGAATACTGACACTGGCCACCTCGGCAGACGTTACCGTCAGGTCAACCGTTGCTGCCTGATTTCGCTGCAGAGCTCGCGTACTAGCAGATAAACCGGCATATGCAGCGGTGATTTCGGTTGTACCAACCGACAGCGTGCTGGCTACGCCTCCTGCGGCGATGGTTGCGACAGCCTGGTCGCTACTGCTCCAACTCACCTCGCTAGTGAGGTCTTCACTGCTACCGTCTGAGAATATGCCGGTGGCACTGTAATTCACTTCCAGGCCAAGGGGCACTGCCGCGTCATCGGGCAGCACAATCAACCGTTCCAGCGAGGCCTCGGTAACAGTCACAACAATGCTGTCATTCAGGTCGCCAAACTGTGCACTTACGTCAGCCGTACCTGGCTGCAGCAATTCACCGCTGCCAGCGTTGGGACCGCTGGTCTGGATGAACACTATGTCGGGATCGCTGGACTGCCAGCTCGCTTGTGCCGTGACATCCAGCACAATGCCGTCACTGTAAGTCGCGTAGAGCGTAAGGCGCCCGACGGTGCCTACCGGTGCTGTTACCTCTGCAGGTTCAATTGTCACAGACACAGGCACCGCAGCTGTAGATATAACGCCGGCCACGCCCTGTTGCTCACCAAACTTGGCGACCACACGAGTGTCGCCCACTGCAGTGGTGGTGACAGTACCACCAGGAACAACTTGAGCAATCAGCTCGTTCTCGACAGACCAGGCCGATGTTGCACTTACGTCAACGCTACTATTATCGCTGTATATAGCCGTAGCCTCGTAAGTAAAGCTGGTACCTACTGGAATGCCTTTGTCAATGGGTGTCACCACTACCCCGCAACTCAGCGCCACTCACCAACACATCCACGCTCGTGGTCAGCCCTGCGAAGGTCGCAGACAGTTCTGTGGAGCCCTCAACCAGCAAACTGACCAGTCCAGCGTTAGCGCCGCTGAACACGACGTCGGCGACCAATGGATCAGCCGTGGTCCACTTGCCCTGTTCCGTGACCGTCTCAGTACGACCATCGCTGTAGGTTGCCTGAAAGGTTTGCTGCTGTTCGGTGCCTGCAGCGCCTTCGACATTACCTTCAGGGATCTGAATCGAAACCACTTCAGCATCGGTCACGGTAAGGCTGGTAACGTCGCCGATAGAACTAGATGCCGACCTTGACGTTGCAGTTAAGCCGGCAAGCTGGCGCTGATGTCGGTGACACCCTCGCTATAGGTGTTTGCGACCCCGTCATTGTCTATGGCAGCGACAGCAGTATTGCTGCTACCCCAGTTAACCTGGTCGGTCAGGTCCTGATTGCTGCCGTCACTGAAAATACCCTGCGCCGCATAAGCCAGCGCGTTACCCAGCGGCACTTCTGTATCACGCGGTGTGATCTGCAGCTCAACCAGTTCTGCCTGTGTGACCTCAATCAGACTGTCGGAACTCAGTGACTGATAGGTACCACTGACCATGGCGTTACCAACGCCCATCGCGGTAGCTATACCGGCATCAGTACCAGAGGTAACAATGCTGACTACAGTTTCGTCGCTGGACTGCCAGGTTGCACTGGCGGTGACATCCTGTTGCGAATCGTCGCTAAACCGCGCATAAAGTCGCAGCTGACCCGCAGTACCAACGGGGACAGTGGCGGACGGTGGATCAACCTGAACGCTGACCAATGTAGCAGCAGTGACTTCAAGGTCGGCAACTGCACTGACTTCAAAAAACAAGGCTGAAATAACCGTGCTACCTGCCGCAATACCCGTAGCCAGCCCGCCGGGCTCTACGCTGGCCACAGAGGTATCAGAACTGGTCCAGGCCGCCGACCCTGTCACATCAACAATATCGCCGTTATTGTATTCGGCGGTTGCAGCGTATTGCTGAGTCAGGCCAGCCGCTACTGATGCCACCAAGGGTGTAACTGTCAGTTTGATCAGTGCAGGCTCGGTCACCGTAACGGGGACGTCTGTCTGCAGGCCACCAAAACTGGCACGAACATCGGTACTGCCCGCGGCCAGCAAGCTCACCAGGCCCGCATCGGAGCCTGTCGCTACAACACTGGCTACCGCGCTGTTCAGACTGGTCCAAGTTGCGGACTGGGTCACGTCCGCGGTTTGACTGTCGCTGTAAGTCGCCTGCAGGGTGAGCTGGGAGTCTGTTCCTGCGGGCCCTTCAACGGGTCCAGGCAGGATAACGATAGATTCCAGAACCGCTGCTGTCACCGTGAGAGTGGTGGACTTAGTCAGCCCCTCAAACTCGGCAGAGATCGTCGTCGTCCCCGCTGTAGCACCAAGGGCCAAACCGGTACTATCAATTGATGCCGTCTCCGGCGTACCGCTGCTCCATTGAGTCTGGTTGGTTACGTTCTGGTTGGAGCCATCGCTATAAATGGCAAACGCCGTATATTGAAGTTCTACGCCCGCAGCGATAAAAGCGTCCAGCGGACTTATCACCAACTCTTCAAGCAGTGCTGCGGTGACTTCCACCGGAATACTGCGATTAAGCCCGCCAAAGTCGGCACTGACCGTTGCTGTGCCTACAGTTTTCAGGGTGAGCAAACCTGCCTGCGCACCAGTGGCGACAACTGAAGCCACATCAGGCGTATCACTACTCCACGTCGCCTGCGTGGTCACTTCTTCCTGGAAGCCATTGCTGTAAGTCGCCAGCAGGCGCAGATTAACCTGGCTGCCAGCCGCTCCAGTGACGGAACCAGGCAGAATCTGGATATCGACCAGCGTTGCAGCCGTGGCGGTGAGGCTGGCAGAGCCGGTTTTGCCACCAAAGTCAGCTGTAATCGTGGTAGTGCCGGCGATAAGGGTTGTCGCGAGACCGAAGCCGTTTATCGTGGCGACACTGGTATCACTACTGCCCCAGCTCGCCTGGCTGGTGATATCTGCGGTTGAATCGTCTTGGTAGACCGCGGTGGCCATAAATTGCTGCTGCAGGCCGGCCACCACAGTAGCACTGGCTGGACTGACTGTTATCTCTAGCAGCGGAATGGCCGACACAGACAGGCTGGCTGTATCCGTATAGGTTTCACCCTCGTAGAAGAAGGTACCAGTGATAGTGGTGCTGCCCTCGGCCAATGCCGTAGCCAGGCCGCCGGCGGAAATACTGGCAACAGCGCCATCGGAAGATCCCCAATTGAGCTGTTCAACAGGTACGGTGCTACCGTCATCCAAACGCACCAGGGCGGTGTATTGCTGGGTGTCACCAGCAAAGAGCGCGGCGGTTTCAGGGGCAATTTCAAGCGCGACAATCTCAGGTTCAGCCGGCAATACACTGAGTGCAGCAACACCCTCGGCGCTACCGCCACTGAAATTGTAGATCGCCTTGATGATGACGCTGCCCTCTTCCAGGCCGGTGGCAACATTGCCGCTCATCGCCGCGATGGCAGGGTCAGATGATTCCCAAAGGACATCACCTGTCACATCAAACGGGTCACCGTTAACGGGTACCGCAGTTGCCGTATAAGCCTGAATATCGCCAATTAGTACACCGGCATCAGCGGGCTCGACTTCGAGCCGGAGAATTTCAAAATCCGGCGGTCTTACCGCCAGCCGTGCCGTGCCGACGCTCAGCACACCGTCAAGCGTATAGCTGGCGCTGATCTGAACCTGGCCCTCGCTGACACCTTCGGCAACGCCATCGCCGCCTACAAATGCAATGGATGAGTCGCTGGATTGCCAGGTGGACACGGACGTCACATCCAGATTAGAGCCATCGCTCAATAATGCTGTGGCTGTATAGGCGACCTGATCACCGATTGATACGGTCGCCACAGAAGGCGTTACCAGAATTTCATCAATGACCACAGCATCCGAAAGCACCTCAAGCTCGGCACTGTCTGCAAAGGTATCGTCGCCCAGATTCAGGGTTGCTGTGATCTGAACATTACCGGGTGACTGGCCGGTAGCCAGCCCCGGCCCATCAATACTGGCTATATTGCTATCTGAAGAAACCCAGCTGACATCCTCGGTGATGACCACGGGCGGGGCATCGACCAAAATAGCAGTGGCTGTATAGCTCTGCTGTGCACCAACCAGGATGGAACTGCTCGCAGGATCAACCTGGATGCGTTCAATGACAAACTCGGCATCGCGTACTTCCAGATCGGCACTACCGGTGTAAACAACACCGTCATAGAGGAACTCGACCTTTATCTCAGTGACGCCGACAGTCAGCATTGTCGCCAGGCCAGTTGCGTCAATACTGGCCACCACAGCGTCAGTGGAAAACCAGCTCAGGTTGTCGGTGAGGGGAACTTCAGTATTGTCGCTAAGCACCGCTGTCGCGGTGTATTGCTGGGTCATGCCGGTCAGCAGAACAGCTGTGACCGGGTCAACGCGAATTTCGCGGATGGTGATGTCTTCGGGCTTAACGGTCAGAGTGCCACTGCCCTAAAACACGGCAGCGTTGTATTCCAAGCGTGCCTTGATAATCGCGTCACCCTCAGCAACGCCAATGGCCAAACCCGTCGAACTAACCCGCGCGATGCCAGAGTTGTCACTGGACCAGTTTACATCGCGGGTCACATCGCGATCACTGCCATCGCTGAGTATCACTCGGGCTGTATACTGCTGTTGATCACCCACCAGCACCTCAGCCGTAACCGGCTCAACCACCAGTTCCTCGATTTCCACAGACTGCGGCAAGACCGTCAAACCGGCGACGCCGGAATACGGATCACCCTGGTAAATCAGGGTCGCCGTGATCTGGGTGTCGCCCTCTTGCAAACCTTCAGCTAAACCGGTCACATCGACGACGGCCACTGCCGAATTTGAGCTGGTCCAATCCACCTGGTTGGTGACAGGGCGGCTGCTGCCGTCGGTAAGAATTGCAGTGGCTTCAAATTGCTGGCTGGCGCCCTCCAAAATTTCCGCGCTGGCGGGGCTAACCTGTATTTCCTGTATTCCTATAGCGGGCGGAAGTACAGTAATCGCTGCGGCATCAGCATAAGTCTGACCCTCATAACTCAAGGAGGCATTGATAGAGGTATTGCCTTCGCTGACACCGGTCGCCAAGCCCGCGCTGTCCACATGAGCGACCGCTGGGTCTCCCGAGGTCCACGCGACTCGTGTTGTCACATCCTCGCTGCTGCCATCACTAAGCCGGACGCTGGCAGTAAAGTTCTGGCTGCCGCCTTCCAGAACCTCGGCTGCCGGCGGGGAAACCTCTAATGCGAGAATCTCGACATCATCAGGTTTAACCGTTATGAAACCGGTATCAGAGAAGCTGCCTTCGCTGAGTACCAGCGTTGCGCTAATGCCCGCCGTACCAGGACTGATACCGGTGGCTTGTCCAATACTGTCGACATCGGCCACCGCCGGCGAATCAGATACCCATTGCACATCGCCGGTGACATCGCGCTGGCTGCCATCACTCAAAACGGCCGCTGCCGAAAAGTTTTCGTTGCCACCCACCAATACTTCAGACGTCGGCGGAGATACCACGATTTCGGTAACCACCACTTCGCCACCACCGACCGTCAGCGTCCCGAAAGCAGTGAAAACAGCTTCAGCGGCACTGTAGCTCGCAATAATCTGCGCGACGCCAGGGTTACTGCCACTAGCCAGACCGCGCTCGTCAACATAGGCCACGCCGGTGTCGGAAGAAGCCCACCCAGATACCGAAGTCACATCTTCCGTGGTCCCGTCTTCATACACAGCGGTAGCCGTATACTGAACAGTTCCGCCGACAAGAATAGACTCGCCTAGCGGGGTGACCACGAGTTCAGTGACCTCAACAACCGTTGGAATAACTTCCAATTGTGCATTACCAATCCAGCTAATGCCTTCAACCTCAATCAGTGCAACCACGGGCGTGGAACCCGGGCCCACACCCGTCACAATGCCAGTGTTCGGCTCTGCCACGGCTATGGCTTCGTCACCGGTGGTCCAGGTCGCTTGCTCCGTCACGACGATGCTGGAACCGTCCTCGAGTATCAAACGCGCGGTGTAGGCGACCTGATTGCCGGTGTAAACCGTCTGCAAGGCAGGCTCAACCACAATGTCTGTTATGGCTGCGTTATTGACCGTGAGTGTGGCAGCGTCGCTGGCACTGCTATCCATATACTGATAGCGCGCATTGATGTCAGCCTCGCCTACAGCAAGGCCTGTGGCCAGGCCCGTCGCGCTGACCTGTGCAATCTCCGGCGCTGAGCTGGTCCAACTGGCCTGGGTAGTCACATCGGTGCTACTGCCATCGCTGAAACGGGCTATCGCCCTGAACTGCTGATCGCCCTCTACAATCACTGAGGCAACCACAGGCTCTACACTCAGCCCAGTCAGGCTGATATCCGCTCGCGCCGACAATGTTGCGGATGCTTCGTACTCGACACCTTCATAATTACCACGAGCAAAAATTTGCGACACACCCGCAGAAAGCCCAGTGGCGAAACCGCTACTATCCACGTGGGCGATATCACCCTCTGAGGATGTCCAGTTCACTGCATCAGTAACGTCAATGACATTACCGTCCACCAGGGTAACCTGAGCGAAAAACTGCTGCCCGCCGCCAACACCGATAGATGCAACGGCCGGAATAACGGCAAAATCGATAATAGTATCGCTGCTAACAATCAGCGTCGCCGTATCTGTTAAGCTATCGCCGCCCACCACAAGTGTGGCGCGAACTGTTGTCTCCCCCGCCGTCAATCCGGAAATTTCTCCGGGCGCAACCACAGCGGCGACACTGGAATCATCAACCTGCCAACTGGCGTCTTCCGTTACGACAACGCTGGTGCCATCACTGAGTATTGCGGTAGCTGTGTAGAAGACGCTGCTGCCCTCTACCGTATTCTGGGACGATGGGGATACCACAAGGTTGGTGACGTTAGCGTTGGCTTTAACGGTAAGCACCGCAGTGCCCACAAGATCCTCGGAAAGGCTCCTGCCATTGAATCGAGCCCTAATTTCAACCACTCCGGGACTGATTCCCAATGCATTACCGGCTTGGTCGATCTGGGCCACACCACTATCACTCGAGGACCAGTCCACTGCACCTGTCACATCAATAGTACTACCGTCACTCAGCCTGGCTCGAGCAGAGTAACTTTGGGTGTCGTTAACCAGCACCTGGCTGACGATGGGATCAACAATAATCTGCTCGATGGTGAGATCGCCGGGCTCAACGATCAACTCGCCGCTATCTTCAAGAATCCCATCGCCCACCTGCAGGGTTGCGACGATGCGCGCGTTACCGGGCCTTTCAGCGAATGCCAGGCCGGTACTGCCTACCGCTGCAACCGCGGTATCGGTTGAGGTCCAGACCACAGAATCAGTAACATCATCTCGCAACCCATTGTCGAGGACTAGTTGCGCGGTGTACTGCTGCGTATCACCCACCACGGCTCGAGCAGATACAGGGTTAACGATGAGTTCACCGGGTATGCCTTCACCTCCGATCACCCGCACAGCCGCAGTACGCTCGATGGGTTCTAGGCCAACAAAGCGGGACGCTCGAATAGTGGTTTCACCTGTCTCCAGGCCGAGGGCAAGGCCGCGACCAAAGTCATCAGAGTTGCTGACGATTAGCACATCGCCATCATCAGTCTGCCAGGCCACTTCCGCTGTAATGTTGCGCGTACTGCCATCCGCGTAGTTTCCAATCGCCTCAAACTGCTGTGTGGTCAGGCTCTGTAGAGTGACATCAGGGGGTCGAACATCGATCGAAACCAACTCCCCGGCACCATCTTCCGACACTTCCAGCCTGGCGTTGCCGGTTTCATTGGAGAAGCTGGCTGTGACCTCGACCACACCAGGCGCTAAAGCTATGGCGACTCCAGGTGCAGACACATCCGAAGTTAATGTTGCTACGCTCTCATCCGAACTCAGCCAGACCGCGTCACGAGTAATATCGACAGCGCTTCCATCTTCAAGATAGGCAATCGCCTGGTACTGCAAGGCAGAACCCACTTGGATGGTTTCATCCGGCGGGAAAATATCGATCTTTTCAATGGGGTTTTCGCCATCGGGATCAAGCACAACGATATTGGTCGTGTCACTCAGGCCTTCGAAGGTGGCCGCTACTGCACCTATCCCTTCCGTCAGCGCGGTCGCCAGGCCCTCTTCGCCAACGTCGCTACTAAAACGGAGTCGACCATTTGGAGCACCAGTCCACTCGGCGACCCGTGTCAATTCACCAGCGCTACCATCTGCGTAAATACCTGTCGCAACATATTGCACTGTGCCGCCCACAAAGACGGTTTAGGAACGAGGCTCAACCACCAGGGAAACCAGAGTGTCCTCTGATACTGCGACCGCAGAGCGCGCCTCAAAACCCAGATAGCGCACCCGCAGCACATCTTCACCTACGTCAATACCAATCGCTGTGCCGAAATCGGCGAGATCACCGGGGTCCGGTGGAGGTGGGCCATAGGCTTCAATGATGCCGGAGTCATTCTCCAGCTCCCACACTGCGTCTTCATCAAAAGTCACATTGACGATGCGACCGTCGCTAAACTGGGCGAAAGCGCGATAATCCTGTGTCGTGCCACGTTTGAGAGACGCCTGTGGCGGGAAGACGCCCAGCGACCGAAGCTCTGCCTCGGTGACTGTCAGGCTGGCCTCGCCTTCAACACCTTCCTGGGCCGCGGTAATCGTCGCCTCCCCCTCGGCCAGACCGGTGGCGAGTCCCTCTTCATTGATGCTGGCTATCGCGGGGTCTTCACTAGCCCAAGTGACCGTGGCGCTGACATCCCTGCGACTACCATCGGTATAGACGCCAGTAGCGGTATAGACCTGCTGCAGACCCACCGGCACCTCTGCGGATGCTGGGCTGATTTCGATGCTGGATAGAACAGGTTGAGGGTTTTCAAAGTTGGCATCATCACCGTCGCTGCAGGCGGCAAGCGCCACCACACTAAACAGCGAAACAACCCACCTGCCCAGAACGGACATACAACTCCCAACTCGAAATCTAACGAAGGTTTTTTGTCTATTTTTCCTTCAATTTCAATAGTTTAGAGCAAATTTCTCGCTTTAGCTAGAAACCACCTTAAACAGCTTCGGAACAACACCTCGCGAGCTAGAATTCACTTTAAGTCGGGTTTGACGGCCTTGATGGTCTTCACCACGTCCATAAACAGGCTATTCACCTCTTTCAGCTCAAAGCCCGCGGCCTGCACATTGGCCACCGTGGTGCGGTTCATATCCGGACCGATTTTTCGGGTCAGCTGGGTCATGACATCCATCATAATTTTGAATGGATAGTACTTGGAGCCCGTATGCTCAAACATGAACAGTTCTCCACCAGGCTTCAGCACGCGCCGCAGGGATTCCAACCCCCCTACCGGATTGGGAACAGAACAGAAGGTGCATGACGTAAAGATCTGGTCGAAGCTGTCGTCTTCATAGTCCAGATCGTGTACATCTTTTACCTCGGCATTGATGGTGCCTTCATAGTCATCAATGCGCGGCTGCGCCACTTCCAACATTTTGGGGCTAATATCGATAGCGGTAATGGTCTGCCCTTTTGGAAAGGTGGGAATATCCAGACCGGTGCCCAGCGCGAGGAACAGAATGTTGCCCTGCATATGTGAGAACAATTCTTCCTTGAACGGCTGCCAGCGTTTTTCAGCACCGGCACCGGCCATCAGGTCAAAATTCGGGGCGGCTTTGTCCCACTTGCGTTGTGTTGCTTCATCCATAGGTCGTCACCCCCCGAACCGTGTTGTTAATGACCCAGATCACCACGATACAGGCCAGACCAATGGCTCCGCCGATAAGAAAAGCATCCATAGCGCCCAGGGCTTCCATGGCGGCCCACATACCCACTACCATGCCGCTAACCATGCCGGAAAACATAGCCGGCAACATCACCTCCATGGCGCCGAACAGAATCCCCAGCGGAAAAAAGAACAGGGTGCCGATGATCATGCCAATGACCATCGCGAGTATCATGGCGAGGAACATGTTCCAGCCCACTCCGATCACGAGGGCGCACAACCACCCTGCCACGGCTCCCACCAGAACATTGACGGCGAGATCACCCAATACAAAGAACAAGCGATGGTCCATATTCCTCTCAGCCGATAACGCCGGCGCTCCTCAAGGTTGAAATTGTCTCTTCATCATAGCCCAGAACCCGGCGCAGCACCGCGTCAGTGTGTTGCCCCGCAGCGGGCGCCGGATCGGGCTCAGGCAGAGCCTCTTCCTGAAAGTGTACCGGGAAAGGCATCATTTCCGCGCCGTATTCATCCGCAGGCAGCATCTCAAAGCGTGCCTGGAAATGGGGGTCATCCAGCAGGGTCTCAGGCGTATTCAGCGGTGCAATGGCGGTGTTGTGCTCTGAAGCAAAAGTCATCCACGCCACAGTGCTGCGGGTCCTGAAAATCGCCTGTAACTCGGCCTGCAGCTCCCGGTTCCCCGTCGCATGATCACCGAAGCGCTCGCCAGGCCAACGCTCGAATAAATCCATACGACCCAGCCCTGCGCAAAAGTTTTTCCAAAAGGCCTGCTCAGAGGCCATGAACAGCACATGGCCATCACTGGATTTATAAAACTGGTAGCGAACACCCTTGCGCATACCAGCGGTACCGGGGGCCCGACGCTCAAAGTTGTCTGACGCATTGCCAGTCACTTCGGATTCAGGCCGGCGGTACGCCAGCCAGGTCTCGCTGCGCAAGCGGTCCATATAAGCCGCGCTGTCTGCCTGCCCAATATCAATAGAGGCGCCCTGCCCGCTCTCGCGCGCTCTCAGCAACGCCGCACAGATAGCCATGCCCGCATACAAAGGGCCCGCGTGCATCCCCACGGAGGGATGCTCAGGTATGTAGCAATAGCCGTCTTCATCCACTTCGGGTTTAACCAGACCCGCCCAGCTGTCAAAAGCCAGTCCGTGGGCTGCGGCATCTCGATAAGGCCCATCCGAGCCGTAACCGGATACAGAACAAAAAACAATCCGGCGATTGGCCTGGCTCAGCCTGTGATAATCGAGCCCACGACGGGCCAGGGCGCCGGGTCGCATCGCCTCAATCACCACATCGCTGACGGATACCAACTCAAGGAACAATGCCACTGCAGCTTCTTCGCGCAAGTCCAGCACCAGGCTCTGCTTACCCCGGGAAACCTGATGATGCATCAGGGAACTGCCTTCAATAATGGGCCAGGTTAACTCTCGCACATAGTCACCACCCGGCGCCTCAATCTTGATCACCTCCGCGCCCAGATCTGCCAGATGGGCTGCAGTCGCGCCGCCGGACAGCAGCGAGCAATCAAGCACCCGCACACCCTCTAGAGGTGCATTCAAATCACTGCTCATGGCTGCCATGCCTCCTCTGCCAGCGCCCATGGGCTATTCCCGAGTGGGTCGGGCAGCGCAATGCGGGCCTGACAATCAGTCAGCAGGTCTTCGGCGCAGCGCAGGGTGAGTAACAAACCGATAAAGGTCGAGCCTGCAATTTCATCGACGTCAGCGACTTCTCCGCCGATGACGATCTCACTACCCGCATACAGCGGCTTGTGCATACTAAAGCGCATGCGTGCAATACGGGCCTCACCGCCCGCCCAGTCGAACAGGTAGCGCTCAAACAAAGCCGCCTGATGTGGCGTGTTGGCAAATATATCGGGATGCCCGCCTACTTCATCGACATAGTGACGATCGTGATGTAACGGCGAGTAGTCACGGCTGGCCATCGCGGCTGCGACAATACCGGTCGCTGTCACGCTTAACCGCAGCTCCGGCAGCATCTGACCAACGCGATATTCAGTCATCCGCACTGTCCCTGCGATAACCAAAGCACTCAAAAATCTCCTGGCCGAGCAAGCGATCAGCCTGGTTACGATAAGTGACCTCGATCTCCCAAAACCGTCCTGTACCCAGGCGAGTTTGCTTTTCGTCACTGACAGAATTCAGCTGCTGTACCGAACTGACCCAGTCGCCAATGTGCACAGGGGCGTGAAATACGGATTCGAAACTGCGCACGATGGCAGCCGGGTAACTCAGCAATTGTTTAAGGTCATAGTGCAACTGCAGTGCCTGTTCGGGCTCATCCTGTCCTGGCTGCCATAGCTCAGGCCGCGACCAGCTCGACAGCATGGTGGTGGGTACACGCTGCTCCGACCAATGCGCCGGATTTGCATTCTCCACCGCCGCACACATCGCACGCACATTGGCCAGACTGACTTCGGCATCTGCTTGCCGGGGATAGTGCTCGCAACCAAGCAGCGCTTCGACAGCTTCAGGCAGGCTCAACAGTCGCTGCCTCTTTGATCACAGTGTCACCGCGATAACTCGCTAACAGTTGCGCCTGTTGGTTCACCACGCGCTTAAGGTGATCTTCTTTGACCACGTCGTAGCCACGAATCTGCTCCGGCAGGCTCAACAGGGCCACTGCGGTGTCGTGCTTGTCGACACTGAGTCCAGTTAACACTTCATCGACCAGCACCTCGTAATCGGTGATCAGCCCGCGCTCCAGTTTCCTGTGCTCGGAATAGCCGAAAGGATCCAGCACTGTGCCACGCAGAAACCTGAACCCCGCAAGCACCTTGAACAGCGTGAACACCCAGGGCCCAAATTCACGCTTGCGATAACGACCACTGCTCGCATCGCGGCTGGCCAGTATGTGCGGCGCCAAATGCACGCCCAGTCGGATATCACCACTGAATTGCTGTTTGAGTCGTGCCATAAACTCGGGCCGCGAGTACAGGCGTGCGACTTCATATTCGTCTTTATAAGCTAGCAGCTTGGCATAATAACGGGCCGCCGCCTCTGTGAGTGCGCCCACGGTACCGGTCACGGCCTCCTCTGCAGAGCGCACCCGAGCAACCAATTCGAGGTAACGGTGGGCATAGCTGGCATCCTGGTACTGGGTGAGCAGATTCACCCGACTGTCTATCAGGCCATCCAGGCTCTGATCATCGGGCTGAACCAGTTTCACAACCTGCTCTTCTTCGAGCAGGGCCTGAATGGGCTCGGGGTTCACGACCCAGAGGCGGCCCAGGCTGAATGCCTGCAGGTTCATCTCTACCGCAGCGCCGTTCAAACTGATGGCGTACTCCAGAGATTGACGCTGCAAGGGCAGATAACCACGCTGCCAGGCCACCCCCAGCAGGAAGGCATTAGCACCCACTGCGTTGCCCAACAAGCGACTGGCGATCCGAGTGGCGGGTACCGGATGATTGGCTCCTTCGCGGCTGCGTCGAGCCAGGGCAGATTCCATGGCACTGCTGCCAAAATCAAGATCGGCGTTATTGGCAAAGGCGCTGGTCGGTGCCACGTAGTTGTTATAAACCACGGCACTGCGCTGATCTGACATAGCACCCATCACTTCGCGCCCGGCTGCTACCACCAGATCAGCCGCCAGTACCAGGGTGGCTGCACCTTCAGGAATCCGCGTGGATTTGTTCAGCTCATTGCCCGTAAAGAATCGCACATGACTGGCGACAGCGCCGTTGCGCTGGGACAACCCGGTTATGTCCAACACGCTGCAGGGCTTGTCTTCCATATGGGCAGCGGTGCCCAGCAGCGCACCGAGAGTGACAATGCCGCTGCCGCCGATACCTGCCACGAGGATGTCCCCCGCCTCTGCCAATTGGCTGGGCTCAGGCAGATGTTCCAGAAGTGCCGCATCGATACCCACACCTTGTTCAGGCTCACTGCCGCGAAGTGTGGCGCCGTAGACGGATACAAAGCTGGGGCAAAACCCCTTCACACAGGAGAAGTCCGTATTGCAGACGCTCTGGTTAATCTTGCGCTTGCGACCCAGTTCGGTTTCCTGTGGTTCCAGGGCGATGCAGTTGGACTGCACACCGCAGTCACCACAACCCTCGCAGACATCCTCATTGATAAACAGCCGCTTCTTGCTGTCCGGATATTTGCCTCGCTTACGCAGGCGGCGCCTCTCGGTGGCACAGGCCTGCTCGTAAATGAGTACCGACACACCCTTGTGCTCACGCAGCTGCTTTTGCACTTCATCCAGCTCATCGCGATGATGAAAACTGGTGACACGCGGAAACTGGGCGCGATCGCTGTGGCGCATGGGGTCATCACTCACCACCGCAATACGCCCTACCCCCTCAGCGTACACCTGGCTGGCCACCCTGGGGGCGGTCACTTCGCCTTCAAAGCTCTGCCCCTCAATGGGCTGGCCGCCCGTCATACTGATGGCGCCATTGAGCAGAATTTTGTAGGTGATATTGCTGCGCGCCGCGACATTGGCACGGATTGCCAGCAAGCCGGAATGAAAATAGGTGCCGTCACCCAGGTTCTGGAACACATGGTCACGTTTGATAAACGGCCGTTGACCGATCCAGGTGGCACCCTCGCCTCCCATATGCGACAAACCCAGAGTTTTACGTTCGGGCATCCATGTGGCCAGACCGTGACAGCCAATACCCCCGTGTGCCACCGAGCCCTCGGGTACATTGGTGGAGGTGTTGTGCGGACAGCCTGCGCAAAACGACGGAATACGCGTCAGCGATGCCTGCGGCAACTGCTGTTGCTCGCGCTCATCAAGATAGGTCTGCAGCGAGTCCCGGGCGTTTTGCAGCGCCGCATCATCGGATTGCTCCAATAACTGTGCAGAGATCGCGAGCGCCACTTCACTGGGTCGCAACTCACCAATATCAGATACCAGGGGGGCACCCTGCGCATCACGCTTGCCGGTAATCAGCGGTCGCTCCAACTCGGGCAAGTTGTATAACAGTGCCGCCAACTGCTCTTCGATGACCGGGCGCTTTTCTTCAATCACCAACAATTGCTGATACTGACGGGCAAACGTGCGTGCACCCTCGGGCTCCAATGGCCAGGTCATGGCGGGTTTATAAATGCCGAGGCCGAGCTCAGCAGCGCGGACCTCATCAATACCCAGCTGCTGCAGAGCATCCATCACATCGAGATAGGATTTGCCCGCACACACAATGCCCAGGCGACCGAGGCCGCTTGAATATACGGTCCGATCCAGTCCGTTAACGCGCACAAAGGCCTTTGCCGCCTCCAGTCGTCGACTCATCAGGGCTTCAGTAATCAGCGGGGTAAAGCCCATCTGGATATTCATGCCGCCCTCGGGCATGTCGAAGTCATCCGGCAGGCGCACCTGCACCCGGTCGCCGTCCACCGACACTGACACCGAGCCTTCAACGGTGTCGGTGACACATTTAAACCCGACCCAACAGCCGGCGTAGCGCGACAGAGCGAAGCCGTAGAGCCCAAAGTCCAGATACTCCTGTATGGAAGCCGGGTTCAATATGGGCATACCGAAATGAATCAGCGCGTGATCGCTCTGGTGCGCGGTCGTCGATGAGCGGGCACCGTGATCGTCACCACACAGGGCCAGCACCCCACCGTGTTCAGCTGCGCCAGCGTAGTTACCGTGCTTGAGAGGATCACCAGAGCGATCCACGCCGGGGCCCTTGCCATACCACAGCGCAAATACGCCATCGTAATCCGATTCGCCGACCATATTGACCTGTTGGCTGCCCCACACCGCGGTGGCCGCCAGGTCCTCGTTGACCCCGGGTTCGAAATGCACCTGATTCTGTTCCAGGAAAGGCTGTGCCTGCCACAGGGCCAGGTCATACACCCCGAGCGGCGAGCCGCGATAGCCGGAGATAAACCCAGCGGTGTTGAGGCCTGCTGCTTTATCGCGCTGATGCTGCATCATGGGCAGGCGCGCCAGCGCCTGGGACCCACTGAGATAGACTCTCCCCTGAGTCGCGGTGTACTTGTCAGACAGGGATATTTTCTTCATCGACGCAGTTCTCCACTTATCACCCGCTCCATCGCCAGGGCGTCCGCCAGCCCCACACCAGCGCCGTAATCGAGGGCGCGTTTGACCCCGCCAATCATGCCGGGGCGACAATCTGCCGCGGCATCGGCCAATTGCCTTGCCCGCTGCATCAGCTGCTCAGCAGGCAATGCCTCGGACACCAAACCCATCTCGGCTGCCTGGGCACCGGTAACACGGCGCTGACAGAGCAACAGTTCCCGACTTTTATCCGGGCCCAGTAAGCGTGGCAGAAAATAACTGGCACCCAACCCCGGCAATATGCCCAGCTCGGCAAAGTTCAGCACCAGCTTCGCGTCCGCTGCAGCAAGACGAATATCAAAAGCGAGCACGCCGGTAATACCAATTCCGGCCGCCGAGCCATTGATGACCGCAATGGTCAATACTGGCAGCTGCGCCAGCTCTTCAGTAAAGCTGGCAATAAACTCTTCTTCACCCAACTTCAGTCCGCCTTCACTCTGCCCACGCAGGTAATCCAGGTCAGCGCCGGCACAAAACGCATCGCCGCGCCCGGTCAGTATGACCGCATGAATTTCCTCGTCCACGGCAGCTGCTCGCAGAGCACTGACCAGCGCCTCACCCATATGCGGGGTATATGCATTCGCTTTGTCCGGGCGATTCAGTTCCAGCAGGCAGACACCACCATCCCTGCTCTCAACCAGCAGTGGCTCACTCATGATCTGCCTCGCTGTATGGACGCCATTGAGGCTCGCGCTGCTCCAGAAAAGACTGCCCACCCTCAACCAGGTCGGGATGGTTGTTGTGGGACATGATCAGTGACCAGGCCTGTTCAAGTGCGGGCTCCAGATTCGCTGACTGCCAAATCGCCTGCTTGGTTTTTTTGAGTGCGGCGGGCGAATGCCTGGCGATCATCGCGGCAACTTCCAGAGCACGCTGCAATAAGTTGTCCGCGGGGACAACCTCACCCACCAATCCAAGTGCCTGTGCCCGCTCGGCGCTCATGCGCTCAGCGCCACCCACCAGCATCATCCGCAGTACCGCTTCCATGGGCATTTTGCGAGCCAGGCAAACCGGCTCGAGACCCGCGACCAGCCCGACCTTTACATGGGTATCAAAAAAGGTGGCATGCTCTGCGGCAATCACGATGTCAGCGTCAGCGACAAAATGCAGCCCCCCACCAACAGCCATACCGTTCACAGCACAGATCACCGGCTTCCAGACCTGGTTTTGAAAACTGGTCCAGCGAATCGATTGCAGGCTACCATCTCGACCTTCACCGTCGGTGTCTGGCAAATCTGCCAGGTCTGCGCCGGTACTAAGGGCTTTGTCCCCAGCGCCGGTCAATACAGCCACCCGGGCCGCATCATCAGCTTCAAATGCCTGCCACACCTCCGGGAGCTCTCGACTCATCAGGGAATTGACAGCATTACGCGCCGCGGGTCGATTGAGAGTAATGACCGCAACACCCTCAGACAGCTCATAGTCGACTGTGCTGTATGTCATTGCTCTGCCTCCGGAGGGTAAACCCCCTTATGGAACGGATAGGGCTTACCCATAATGCCGAACGCACCGAACTCATCCGGCATCGCCTGCTGAAATTGTTCGCGTATCGCATCGACTGTCCAGCCGCCGGACATGCTCAGGGTTTTGCCATAGTGTGGCTGCACCATGTGTGAAAGGCGCTCACCGCCCACCCCAAATACCTGGCCACTGACATTAGCGGCCTCATCGCTGGCAAGATAAACCACCAGTGGTGCATTGCGCTCAGCCTGCCACAGTTCTGCTCCCTGCTGATTATCCATCAAGCCATCGGTCATGGCAGACATGGCCACAGGGCAGATGGCATTGACCCTGATACCCGCCCCGGCGAGCTCTATCGCCCAGGTGTAGGTCATCGAGGCGATCGCACCCTTGGCAGCGGCATAGTTGGTCTGGCCAAAATTGCCAAAATGGGAACCCGAGCTGGTATTGATAATCACGCCACCCGCGCCGCACTGCTTCATGTGCAGCGCCGCTGCCTGCGCGCACCAGAACGTGCCTTTAACGTGCACCTGCCAGACTGCATCAAATTCCTCGTCAGTCATTTTTAGGAATGAGTGATCGCGAAGGTTGCCTGCATTATTGACCAGCACATCCAACTGTCCAAATGCCTGAACGGCCGCATCAATCAGCGCGGTGGCCTCCTCACGATTGGCTATATCATGCCCGCTAACCATCGCCCGACCACCGGCAGATTCAATCTCTGCAACCACTGCTGAGGAGGAGTCAACGTCTCTGTCATTCACCACTACTTGGGCGCCGTGCTCTGCCATGAGCAGGGCATGCCCACGACCGATAGCGCCACCGGCACCGGTTATTATGGCGACCTTATTTTCGAGCAGCTTCATGCGGCGAATACCTCGTCCGCAATCATCTGCTCGAGCAGCTGCGGATCGCCGTACATCAACTGCAGATGCTTGGCGCGCCGATAATACAGCTGCGGATCAGCCTCTTCGCTGAAGCCCATACCACCGTGCACCTGCACAGCAGTAGAAGAGGTCTTTCTAAACACTTCCGTCGCCTGGTACTTTGCCATGGGTGCCAGTTGTGTCACGGGAAGATCCTGGTCCATGGCCCAGGCCGCCTGATAGACCTGGTAGCGAGCACCTTCTATTTCTGTTGCCCGATCGGCCAGGTAATGGGCGATGGCCTGGAAAGCGCCAATAGGCTGACCGAACTGCTCTCGCTCTGACGCATAGTTCACCGCCAGTTGTTGCACCTGGCTGGCACCGCCAATAGCCTGCGCAGCCGCCAGCACTTGGGTCAATAATAGGGTTTTCTTCCACGCGGCAGAGACAGCAGATACATCAAGTTGTGCTTCCAGCGGCAGCCGGAGCTCATCAAAGCGCAGCTGCCAGAGACTCTGTTCTGCGTGATTAGCCTGCTGGGACATGGCCAAATCCTGGGTAGGCACTATCACCGCGGTCGGGCCCTGCGCGGACCGACACATTACCAGTACGGCGTCGGCGCTGTTGGCATAGGGCACCAGTAGCTTGCTGCCGGTGAGCACCAATTCCCCGGCCTGCTTTTCGACAACACAGTGCATGCTATCCAGTGCACCGCTATGTTCCGGCTCCAGCCAGGCG
The DNA here is from genome assembly GCA_963921335.3 of Halieaceae bacterium. GTDB lineage: Bacteria > Pseudomonadota > Gammaproteobacteria > Pseudomonadales > Halieaceae > CAWUFC02. The sequence continues at coordinate 604,298 of CAWUFC020000002.1, forward strand.
GGCACCAACAAACGCTTGCCGGCGGCAAGTTCAGGCAGCCATTCACGCCGCTGCGCCGAAGTCCCGGCCAACTGCAACATGCTGGCACTGATCACTGACGATTCCAGCAGTGGGGATACAGCCAGTGAATTGCCCAGTGATTCAAAAGCCAGCACGGCATCCAGCACGGCCAAGCCGGAGCCACCATACTCCTCGGCAACGAGCATCCCGGCAAGACTATTGTCAGCCATGGCAGACCAAAACTCAGCGCCATAACCAGGCAGCTCTGCCTGCCACTGGCGCAGATTCGCTGAATCGCAGTAACTCCCGCAAAGCTGCTCCACGGTACGCACCAACATCTGCTGCTCGGCTGAAATCTTCAGGTCCACGGTGATATCGCCCCCACACCAGTACAGGCCTGATGCACAACCTGTTGAATATAGTCCCGCTCAACCTTCTGGTTTAACAGCATCATTCGCATGATCAAAGGACCCAGACACTGATCGGCAAAATCATCGACATTCATTGTTGTCGGCAACTCACCGTTGTCGCGGGCCCCCTCTATCAGTTCCAACAAGGGCTGACGACGCCCTTCCACTATTGGCTGCAAAGCAGACTCCAACACACTGTTGTGACTGCGCTCTGCAATGAGCGCAGGCAAGACAGCGCCAAGCGGCGTTTGCTGCATGTAGTGACAGAACTGCTCGATCAGGTCCACCAGTTGCTCCAGGGCCGAGCCCTGGCCGCTGGCCACCAAAGGCTCAGTGCGCTCAAAAGCGGCAATCACCAGGGTTTCCTTACTGGGCCAGCGTCGGTAAATGGTGGCCTTGCTGGCTCCCGCACGCGCTGCCACTTTATCGACAGTCAAACCTCGAAAGCCCTCTGCAGCCAGCAGTTCAAGCGTTGCATCAAGAATGGCGTTTTCAGATGTCTGACTGCGGGGGCGCCCAGGGCTGCGTCGGGCATCGCCATCTTTAGCAGGCTGCGCACTCATGCAGGTAACCCCAAACCACGTCTGGCGATAATATTTTTCTGCACTTCTGTAGAGCCGCCGCCAATCGTGTCGACAACCGTGGCGCGATAAGAATGCTCCCACTTTCCAGCGGCCAGCGACTCAGCTGCCTCCTTACGCAACAAAGCCTGCGGGCCGAGCATATCCAGCGCCGCGTCAGCGATGCGGCGACCCAGCTCGGTGCTGTACAGCTTGCACATGGCAGCCTCTACTGTCGGCACTTCCCCTTCCAGCGCGGCAGCGATGACGCGACGCTGCAGCATCTTCGCACTTTCGACCTCGCTGGCGAGCACGGCCATGCGGCTGCGAACAAAAGCCTGTTCCGACAGTGGCACGCCGTCGCGTCGGGTCAGCTTCAGCAATTCGACCAGGGCCCCATACTTTGCCAGTAATGGTCCCACGGTATAGAGGGTAAAACGTTCGTAATCGAGGGCCTCACAAACATACTGCCAACCCCGGTTGAGCTCACCGACCAGGTAATCCTCATGCACACGCACCCCGTCGAAGAACACCTGGTTAGTGCGATGATCTCCCATGGTGCGAATCTCGGTGACTGTCAGACCCGGGTGATCCATAGGCACGAGAAAGACACTGATGCCTTTGTGCTTCGGTGCCTCAGTATCGGTACGAGCAGCCACCCAGTACCAGTCGGCAAAGTGAGCCGAGGTGGTCCACATTTTGGTGCCATTGAGCTCCCAGTGATCGCCATCCCTTTCGGCCCGCAATTTCAGTGAGGCCAGGTCAGAGCCCGCGCCGGGCTCTGAATATCCCAGCGCGAACTCAATCTCGCCCGCCAGAATCTGGGGCAGAAACTCCTGCTTCAGACGCTCCGATCCATGGGCGATGAGTGTCTTACCAATACAACCAACACCTTTGCCGATAAGCGGCGCGCCGACACTGGCCAGTTCTTCATTGAGCAGGTAGTCGTAGATACCATCGCGATCCTGGCCGCCATAGGCGGAACTCCAGGACATGCCGAGATAACCCGCCTCTGCCAGGCGCTTGTTGAAGGCCCGGCGCGCATTGCTATCCGCCAGCATCGAGTCGGCTTCGCGATTGGGTGCAAATACACCATCCCGCTCGTCCTGCTTTCGGTTGCTGGCGATAAACTCACGCACCTCGGCTATAAAGGCGCGCTCCGGATGGGCAAATTCGAAGTCCACGTCAGCCCTCTGCCATCAGTTCTATGGCATTGCCCTCAGCATCTTCAACCTGGGCGACGCGAACACCGGGGCGCAAATCGCGAGGCGGCACCGGCACGGGGTAACCTGCTGCTGACACGGCATCGACCACCTGTTCCAGGTTATTCACGTAAAGGGTGAGGTAACGAATCCCACTCTGGCTGGCGAATCCATCTCGGCTGCCTTCACTCGCGGGCAGCTGCTCGGGTACGAACACGCGCAACACGCTGTCGCCAACACTGTATCGAATCACCGTGCCGTATTGGGGAATATCGACCTCGCCTTCCAGCGGCAACCCCAGCACTTCACCATAAAATTGGCGGGCACTTTGCTCATCTTTAGTCACTATGCCCGCATCCAGCAAAGGTTTGCTCAGTTCAACACCCACGTTATTTTGCCTCCGCCAGGTTTGCTTCCATAGTCGCTGGATCGAGACCGCGATGCCCCCACAGGTCACCACCGACAAACTGGTTGGCCACCCAATCCTCGTTAACCAGAAGTCCATCAAAACCAATTTCGACTTCAAAACCGAAAGGCGACCTCATATAGAAGGACAGCGTGTTGTCATTCACATGTCGACCCAGCGTTGAGGTAATGGTGATACCTGCATCCAGCACCCGCTCATGGCATTGCAGCAACATGTCGATTTCGGTGACCTCCAGCATCATATGCTGGATACCACTGACCTCCCCCATCTGCATCAGGCCAATGCTGTGATGTCGCTGATTGCAGCGATAAAAGTGCACGGAACCCATCGGGCCAAACACCATGTAATCGGTGAGATCAAAAGCGAGCACATCGCGATAAAAGGTCTGCGCCTCGGCCAATGGGCCCGCCAACAGATTGAGATGCCCCAGGCCCAGGTCACCGGTTTTGAACTGCATACCCAGGGGCGACACGTAATGCTTGTCGATAGTGGGCCCAAAAAACAGTTCTACCTGATGACCGAGAGGATCTTCAGTAATCAGCATGCCAGTGACTGCGCGAGCGGTGCACTCCTCGGCACTGCCGGCGCGACAGCCAATACCCAGGCGCTTGAGAGATTCCGATAGCGCATCAAGCGCCAGCTGGTCCTTCACTTCCAGACCAAGGTATAGCAAGCCAACAGATGTTTCGTGGGGATGAATCGCCAGTCGCCATTGCCAGTCATCCATTTTGAGATACACCGAACCATCCAGCCCAATACCGCTGCCGCCACTAGCGGGACCACTGCCAGGATCCATCGGCATACCCCAGTCTTCCCCGGGAACAGCCCGCGCGGGCATCAGACCAATAATATCAGTGCCATACCGCAGCCAGGCCTTAGGGTCAGGCGCTCCAAAGCCGACATAGCCAAGACTTCTAATACTCATGCTGACACCCTCACTCGGATTGGCACCCTGTTAAAACCTGACAAATGTTCGCCGTAAGCGCGCTCACACTGATCCCGCAACAGCTCATAATCATCGATCCGATCAAACAACTCACCCAGCAGTATCTCCGCCCCAAGGGACGCCAGGTGCATACCCAGGCATTTATGCCCACCGGTGCCGTAGGTCAGATCGCGCTCGTAGTCCCTGAAGATGTCGAACTCGTTGGCCCGATCAAATTCCGCAGCATCGCGGTTGGCAGAGGCATAGATATAGAGAAGATTGTCGCCCGCCCTGATCTGTTGACCACCCAGCTCAAAGTCATTGATGGCGCGGCGGCACAACATATTTGTGGGCTGGTCGTAGCGGCAGGTCTCTGCATAGAGTCTGGCAACCAGCGAACGATCCGCCAGTACACGAGCTTTGATCTCGGGCTGCTGAGCGAGGTAATAGAGCGCGCCAGCACAAACCATGGGTGTGGTCTCTGAGCCCAGTATCAGGAAGTTCATCAGCAACAGGATCATGCCTTCATCGTCGAGACGCTCGCCGTCGATCTCGGCGTTGAGATAAGCCGCTGTATGACCGCTGGCCTGTTCCGGGTTGGCGCGTATGCGCGCGACAAACTCCGCCAGGTAACCCATCAACTGACCTGCAGCCGCCTGATTGCGCTCTGAACCTGCGCCGATCTGACCGGGCTCCCGGTGCAGCATTTCATCGATCAACGCACGAAAAGTAATCGCGTCTTCTTTAGGCAAACCCAAATGATGGCCCGAGTTCAAACAGAACACCCGGTTGGCATAGTCGTGATACACGTCGAACTCGCCCTGCTCGAGCAGTGGTTGCAGCACTTCTATAGCCAGGGCCCTGAATCGCTCCGCCTGCTGCTGGGCGCCTTCAGGGGTATAGGCCTTGCGCACCACCCCTCGCCATTTGCGATGGGCTGGCGCATCCATGGTGGTAAAGGCTTTCAGGACCGGCTCACCCAGTAATACCTGACCGGGAGTTTGCCCCGCAGTAAAGGTGATGTCCTTCTCGTGACGCATGCTGGCTTCCCATACGTCTTCAAAGCGCGCCAGTGCCCAGGCCTTGTATTTTTCGAGGTAAACCGGGCCACCCTGCGCACGCATCGTTTCATAAAACGGATGCGGATTAGCCATGGCCTCGTGGGAGTACGGATCGTAGTTGCTGCTCATTATTTTGCTTTATCGAAACTATGAGTACTGATATTAGCACCAACTTCAAAGATGTCCAATTGCGAGAACCATTTTGGTGCTCCCCCAAAAATGTACCCCCATTAGGGGACGGCTCGATTCGGTTCCCGCTGTTTAAATATGCGCCATCACTACAACAACACATTGAACACCGGATCTAGGAGTCAACGTATGAAACCCTCCCCCAATGCCCTCGCGGTTGCCGCCAGCAGCGCACTCAGCCTCAGCAGCCTGTCTCAGGCGCAAATGCTGGAAGAAGTGGTTGTTACCGCACAAAAGAAAGAAGCTTCAGTAAACGACGTTCCCATCGCCATGACTGCAGTCTCTAGCAGCGACATTCAAAACCTGCGCCTGACCGATGCCATGGACATCCAGAACTACACAACCAACATAGACATCAAGGGCACCCTGGGTGGCACCAACCCGGCAATCACAATTCGAGGTGTGGGACTGAATGATTTCAACGCCAACAACAACCCCGCAGTTGGCGTCTATTTTGACGATGTGTTCCTGGTGTCCTCCGGACAGCTTAACTTCTCTACCTTTGACCTTAATCGCATCGAAGTACTGAAGGGCCCACAGGGCACCTTGTACGGACGCAACAGCACCGGCGGCGCCATCAACTACTTTTCGACTCGTCCGGACTTTGACCCGTCTGGCTATGTGCAGGCGACTGCAGGCAACTACGAGCTGTGGGAAGTCGAAGGCGCCTATGGCAATGCTATCAATGACAAGTGGGCGTTCCGGGTCGCAGGTAAATTTTCCGACCAGGGTGAAAACTATGTTGAAAACGTGCTTGGCGACGACTTTGATGGTTCCGACCTGCAAACCGGGCGCCTGGCTTTGCGCTACCAGGGCGACAAACTGGACTTCAACACCAGCCTGACCCTGGGCAAACAGAGCATTGGCTTTACCCCGTTTAAGAACCGCGGATTCCTTGACCCGGTGACCACCCTGCCCTGTGCAGGCGCTGAAACCGGCAACCCACCGCAGGACTTCAGCTGTACATCACTGTTACTGGGCGTGGGCGGCATTTTCTTTAATCCGGATGTGGAAACCTTCCCCAACCAGGACTTCGAAGAAGCGACTTATGCCAATAACATCCCCACTCCATCCACGGATACAGACAGCATCCTCTGGGTTGGTCGTTTTGACTACGACATTAACGACACGACTACCTTTACCTCCATCACTAGTTACTCAGAGTCTGAGCGCGACTACGCGGATTCCGTATATGGCAGCTTGCAAGGCTACCGCTATTTTGATGCAGCGCGACAAGAAGAGATTGAGCAGATCAGCCAGGAGTTTCGTTTCTTTGTACAGACTGACCGCCTCGAGTGGACGACTGGCCTGTTTCTGTCACGCGACGACGTAAACTCAGATTCAACCGTGTTTGCATGGGACTCACTGGCAACGGAATACCAGGTCGACTACGAACAGGAAACAACCGCAGCGGCACTGTTCACCCAGCTCGAATACTCGTTCAACGACGTATGGAGTCTGGAAGCCGGAGTTCGCTACTCCTGGGAAGAGCGTGACTATACCGGTGGCACCACCGACCTGAACCCCTTCGACCAAAGTGTGATTCTGTACCTGCCAGAAGAGGACGGCGGTTTTGGACTGCCTTTTGAGTTCACTGGCCCTCTGCCGCTGACCGCGGGCAACAACATCAAGTTTGATGATGACAACTGGTCGGGTCGCCTGGGTATTAATGCGCGGCCCAATGACGACTGGCTGGTGTACGCCAACGTCAGCACGGGTTACAAGAGTGGCATCGTCTTTAGCGACATCACTTTCGTGCCCGAAGAGCAGGGGCCGCTGGAACCCGAGGAGCTGGTTGCCTATGAGCTGGGCTTCAAGGGAACGATGTCGGATGGTCTTCTGCAATGGAATGCGTCTGCCTTCTACTATGACTACCAGGACATCCAGACCCAGGTTCCTACCGCATTGGGTTTGACCTTCACCAATGCTGAAGAAGCAGAAATTACCGGCCTGGAAACTGACATCGCCTGGGCCCCTGTTGATGGCCTGACCATTCGCGCCGGCATTGGCTGGCTCGACAGCGAGTTCAAAGACCCCGGTCTGGACGGCAATTCACTGCCCAACGCACCGGAGCTGCAGTACAACGCGATTGTGCGCTATGCCACCAGCTTTGATAACGGTCTTGGCTTTGTGATCCAGGGTGATATGAAGTATTCCGATGAAATGTACAAGGAAGCTACCAACAACCCACTGGCCCAAACCGAAGACTATACCCTCTATAACGCGCGGGTAGCCCTCACCGGGAATGACGGTGCCTGGGAAGTCGCGCTGTGGGGCAAGAACCTGAGCAACGAAAGCTACCTGGAGTCGACTTTTGTGGTCGATTTCTTCGGGGTCACGGGCGACCTGTACAACACGCCACGCACCTACGGCGCCACGGTAAGCTACAACTTCTAGGAAACATTGCGGAAGCTTGGGCGGGCCTGATGTCCGCCCTTTTTTATTCTCAAGGGGGTCTGAGTACTTTGAAATTTTCAAAGTACTCAGACCCCATTTGTTTAGCTGGCGTTTAGTTCCCTCGCCGTCATCTTGCCCAGCTGAGACATGTGCACCTCGTCGGGGCCATCGGCAATACGGCAAAAACGCGCGGTGGTGAAGACCTCAGGTATCAGCGTGTCCTGGCAAACACCCATGCCACCAAAGACCTGCATGGCTCTGTCAGCCACAGTCTGCGCCATTTGAGGACCAACAATCTTGAGCATGGAAATATAAGGCCGCGCTGCATCGAGGCCCTCATTGTCCATGATCTCGGCGGCCTGCAGGGTCAGCAAGCGGCACTGTTCGATGTCGCAGCGGCTGCGGGCAATCTCATGTTGCACGCTGGTCTTCTTGATCAGTTTTTCACCGAAGGCCACGCGCTCCTCGGCTCGGGCACACATCAGTTCCAAGCAACGCTGGGCCATGCCGACAAAGCCCATAGCGTACTGAAAGCGCCCCGGGCCAAGGCGACCCTGGGCAATCTCAAAACCACAGCCCTCGCCCTTGATCATGTTGCTTACGGGCACGCGCACATCTTCAAACAACAACTCTGCCTCGCCACCGGGTGAATGCAGGCTGTCGAAGGCCTGCAGCTCGCGAACCAGTGTCACACCGGGCGCGTCGCGAGGCACCAAGATGGTCGAGTGCTGGCGATGACGATCGTTCTCCGGGTTGGATTTGCCCATCACCAACATCAGCTTGCAGCGCGGGTTAATCGCACCAGTGGTCCACCATTTGCGGCCATTGAGCACGTATTCGTCACCATCGCGCTTGATCTCCAGCTCCATGTTGGTCGCGTCAGACGAAGCCACCTGCGGCTCGGTCATGGCGTAGGCACTGCGAATCTCACCAGCCAGGAGCGGCTTGAGCCATTGCTCCTGCTGTTCCTCAGTACCGTACTTGGCCAGCACTTCCATATTGCCGCGGTCCGGCGCGTTACAGTTGAACACTGACTGCGCCCAGCGGACCTTGCTCATGGTTTCAAACAGGGTGGCAATTTCAACGTTGCTCAGCCCGGGGCTCCAGTGCCCGTATTCAGCGGGCAGAAACAGGTTCCACAGGCCCTCCTCTTTGGCCCTGGCGCGAACATCGTCATACCAGTCTGGCGTTTGCCAGAGATTGTTCTGGTCCAGCACGAATTCTTCCCAATCGTGCTCCCGCGGGTAAATATGCTCATCCATAAATGCCTGCAACTGCGCATTGAGCTGCATGACCCGTTCGGACTGTTGAAAACCCATCTCTATCTCCTTACTTGTATTCGCTTAACGACCGCAGATATCGAGAATAGCCTGAACACACTGTTCAGGCTGCTCTTGTTGCAGAAAGTGTCCAGCCGGACCGATCGTGCGGTGCTCTACACCCTGAGCCCCGGGTACCTTTTCTCTAAACACGGCATCACCGCCAGCGGTGACCGGGTCATTGTCAGAAAACGCCAGCATAAAGGGTTTATCGAACTGCTCCAGCACCGTCCAGGCCGCCTTGTTTTCTTCCACTTCGTCTTCGTCGCTGAGCACCGGCACTAGTCGCGGAAACTTGCGAGCACCGGCAAGGTAGGACTCATCAGGGAAAGGTGCGCTGAAAGCCTGCTTGGCTGAGTCAGACAGCTTGGCGCCCATAATCCCCATAAATCCACCGAGATCACGCATCTCCTCGCTTTTCTCGGCGTACTTGCGCCAGTAGAAAAAGCCGGGAATGCCACTGGTATCCCTGAAGCGCTCATTGAGTTCCGTGCCTTTAACAACGGGCAGGGTTTTGTAGGCCTCCCGCAGAGGCTCGCAAAATTCCTCTGGCACCATGCCTGACGGCAAACCGCCATTGGACAGCACCACGCGCGCGAAGCGCTCCGGGAAAGCCGCCACCAGTCGCAAACCAATCAGGCTGCCCCAGTCCTGAAAGAACACAGTGATGTCTTTAAGATCCATCTGGGTCAGCCAATCACTCATCCAGGTCACGTGCCTGGCATAGGTGTAATCATCCTGCTGTGTGGGCTTGTCAGAACGACCAAAGCCCACCAGGTCCGGCGCTATTACCCGAAACCCCTGTTCCAACAACAGCGGAATCATGTGTCGATACAGGTAGCTCCAAACCGGCTGGCCGTGCATGAGCAGCACTACATCGCCATCGGCATCTCCCTCGTCCAGATAGTGGACGCGCAACTGTCCGCCTTCAGTATCGTCGACATGAAGATAATGAGGCTGCCAAGGGTAGTCTTCCAACCCCTCAAAACGGCTATCGGGGGTTCTTACAAATTCCATCAGGAACTCCTATCGTTGAATAATGCTGGCTAGCGCCAGACTTCCAGATTGTCTTCGAAAACGACTTCACGAGGCAGACGCAGATCCAGCAAGGGCTCGAGCGAACAGCTGCTAAACAGGGAGCGTACCTGCGCCTGATCTTCTGTATTCATGCTGTCAAACAACTCATGCATCTTACGCAGCTGAAAAAATCGGTACGGCTGCACCATCGCAGTGAAACGTTGACCACGAACATCAAACTGACAGCTGCCGAGAGCTCTTTCAGCAGCCAAGCCCGGGCGAGGGTCATTGTCTGCCAACCACTGACCGATCACTTCCGCCGCTGCAATAGTTTCGGGCACCAGATCTTCTGCCAGTATAGCCATCACATTCTGCAGCGACTGAGGCACCTCATCGGCATCAAGAAAATCATCGCCGGCATCGAAATACTCCGGCACATCCTGATCCGCCCGGTTCATGCGCTCCACCCAACGATGCACCCGTGTCGCACGTTGCTGCATGATTCGCAGTGGATGCGGGTCACGGCCAAGGTGAGCATACATTGGCGCCAACAGACCAAAATCGCCAATGCAGGGGCGCCAGCCCAGCAAGTACGGCACCTGCTCAAAATGCTGGTTTAGTGCATCAAGGAGGTCCAGGTAGAGTGACTCAACCAGTGAACGAGTGTCGTCTGTGACTCCAAACATTTGAGCCGCATGACGCATGCGTCCCATCATGTGCTCGGTCTTCTCCTCCCTCGCAGGCAGATCCCGCTGGGAATGATAGAAGTGATAGCACACAAAAGTCAGATTATCGCCGGGAAAGTTCCAGCGATAGTGCATGGCTGGACGTAGCAAACCCTGCGCTCCAACCAGATCAAATAGAGCACTGACAACACTTTGCTTTGGCCCTGCGGGCAAACAGGGTCTGCCATTAGCTGACTCGAAATGCTCAATGATTGCCGCACCATCGCGAATCACTTGTCCCTCAGGCGTGACCAGCGTGGGTATGGTGGGCAGCTTGCCCTTCGGTAGCACCTCAGCTTTGAAGCTCTCATGACCGGTAGAAAGCTCCCGAAAAGGAATGCCCTGCTTGATCAGGTAGGCACGCGCACGCCCGGAATAAAGTGAATGTGTAATGGCATAAAGGGTATGTTCGTTACTCATAGATAACAAAAACTGCCTCTTTTTAGACCCTGAATATATTGACATTATTTATGACATTATTTATGACATTATAGAGTATGCGCCCAAACAAACAACACGCAAGCGATATCATAATGAATAAAAGTCAATCTATTAGCGCTGCAGTGGCCCTGACCCTCGGCAGCACTTCAGTCTACGCCCAGCAAGCGCTTGAGGAAGTCATCGTCACCGCAACCAAGCGCGCAGCGAGTCTGCAGGACGTTCCCGTCGCCGTTACCGCGTTCACCTCCGAGACCATCCAGGAGGCCAACATCAACAACGCTGACGATGTCGCCGTGATGACCCCGAGCCTGACAGTCGCCAGCAATACCAGCCCATTCAACGCGCGCATGTCGATTCGCGGGATCGGTACCGCCCAGACCGACCCTGCTCTAGAGCCCTCCGTTGGCCTGTTTATTGACGGTATTTTCCAGGGCCGCACCGGACTGGGTATGGGAGATCTCACTGACATTGAGCGCATTGAGGTACTGCAGGGCCCCCAGGGCACCCTGTACGGTAAAAACACCAATGCCGGTGCAATCAGCGTCATCACCAAGCAACCCACACTGGACGGATTTGAAGGCTATGTGGAAGCATCGGCCGGCAATTACAGCATGGGCAAACTGACCGCGACAGCCAGCGGCCCCATCAGCGATACCGTGGCTTTTCGTCTTTCCGGTAATGCGCATCAGCGTGACGGTTACTACGACAATGCGGGCGGCAATGACCTGAACGACGCGGACGACTGGAACATCCAGGGCAAACTGCTGTGGGCACCCAACGATCGCCTGGAGATACTGCTTGGCGCCACCACTCTGGAACGCGACACAACCTGCTGTGGCGCTGATTCTACCCAGGGCGAGGCCGTGCAGAATGAACTGGAACTACAGGGTTTTGCCCGCGACAAGAATGACCCCTACGACTACGAGGTAGCCACCAGCCAGGACAGCGGTTTTGCCATGGAGTCTGATCTTGTGACGCTGACCATCGACTAAGAAGCCGACTGGGGTGAATTTAAGTCACTGACATCCTGGAACCAGTACGAATACGAAACCTCTACCGATGCCGACCGGTCACAACTGGACATATTATCTATTGTCGAGGAAGAGTATAAGGGCGACAGTTTCTCCCAGGAATTCCGCTTCAGCGGCTCGGCCAACCAGCTGGACTACCAGATAGGTTTCTTTTACTACAACCAGAATACCGCGCGGGGCAAAGGCAAGCCTTCTATTTTCATCGGCGAGGACCTGGTGACTATCGCGTCTCAGCAGGATCTGCCGCTACCGGCACCGATTGGATTTATTGCCGCGGCGGGTGACTACCTGGTCATTGACCACAACTGGGAAACCGAGACGCTGGCTGCATTCGGCCAGGCGACATGGCACATTGGCGAACGCTGGCACCTGACCGGTGGCCTACGCTGGACCGATGAAGAAAAGACAGCCGAATTGTTCAACGAAACGGTATCAACAGCCCCTTCGGCGGCGATATTGGGCTTTTCATTCCTGGACAGCGTGTCTACCCCGATTGATGCCGACTTCAAACGCACCAGCGACAACCTGGACTGGTTGTTGAAGGCGGCCGTCGATATTGGTGACGACAGCATGCTCTATGCCAGTGCAGCTACGGGCAGCAAGTCGGGCGGCTTTAACGGAGTAAGCGGCGCCGAGGACGAGCGCGAATTCGATGACGAAACCACTATCAGCTATGAGCTTGGCATCAAATCCACACTGCTCGATAGTCGCCTGCGTATTAACGCAGCGGCCTTCCTGACAGAGATCGAAGATTATCAGTCCCAGCAGCAGCTGGAGACCGGCCTGGGCACCACGGTCGGCAACGATGCCGAAGTTGAAGTGTCTGGCGTGGATCTGCAGCTTGATGCACTGCCATGGCCATTCCTGACACTGACAGCGGGTGTTTTGTATATGCACGACTACGAAATCACCGCTGGCGAAAATGAAGGTGACGCGCTGCCCTACACAGCGGAGTGGAGCGCCAACCTGGCCGCTACGCTGACGTTCCCAGCTGGCAGTGGCTTTGTCTACGGGCGTGCCGACTATGCCTGGATGGACGATCACACGACCAATGTCGCGCCGTCGGATCAACTCGAGGCAAAAGACTTTGACGAGCGCAACCTGCTCAACCTGAAATTGGGCTGGCGCAATGACAACTGGAACCTGTCAGTCTGGGGCAAAAACCTCACCGATGAGGAATACGCCCAGCAAACCGTGGTCACCTTCTTTCTTAGCGGAATGGATGCCTATTTCCTGGCACCGCCACGCACATACGGTGCTACTTTGCGCTACGATTGGTAAATAAGATTTCGTTCGATAGGGATTAGTCCATGAAGAAAACCGGTATCGCAATAGCAGTCATCGCAGTGTTCTTGGTGTTGGCTTACAGCCAGCGAGACGCCATTGTCGGACGGGTAATGCCAAACGCTATCGAGACCCGTATGGCGGCTGACAGAATCGCAGACCTGGGTGATGGCTTGCACCTGGGCCTATGTGGCGCAGGCGGGCCCCTGCCCGCGCCTAAAGCTTCCGGCCCCTGCGTGGCGGTGGTTGCCGGTGGCAAGCTCTTCGTTGTGGACTCAGGCACAGACGGCCCGCGCAATATGGGACGCATGGGATTGCCCCCAGGAAGACTTGCAGCTGTATTTCTAACTCATTTTCACTCCGACCACATCGATGGGCTGGGGGAAATGGCCACCCAACGCTGGGCGGGCGGCACCTACGAATCGCCACTACCCGTCTATGGCCCAGAGGGAGTTGAGAGAGTCGTGGATGGTTTTAACCAGGCCTATGCCCAGGACTTTGTTTACAGGCATGAGCATCACGGCGACCTGGTAGCACCCACCGCCGCAGCAGGCGTTGTCGCCCTGCCCTTCGAGAAACCTGCCATGGGCGAGCTGGCAACGCTGTACGACCAGGACGGCATCAAAATTGAAGCGCTGACCGTCGAACATCTGCCCGTAGATCCCGCGGTGGGCTATCGTTTTTCCTACGGTGGGCGCACCCTGCTGATCACTGGCGACACGATTAAGTCAGATAACATTATCAAGTTTTCAGAGGGTATCGATCTACTGGTGCACGAAGCTCTGGCGCCCAACCTCGTGATGATGATGAACCAGGCCGCGCAAAATATCGGCGCACCGGGCATGGCCAAGATCACCATTGATATTCTCGACTACCACGCCAGTCCGGTTGAAGCCGCGGAGACCGCCAAGGAAGCCGATGTGGGCCATCTGTTGTATTACCACATCGTGCCACCGCTGATCGTACCCGGGCAAGATGTACTTTTTCTAGATGGCGCTGAGGACATATTTCCGGACTACACGATCGGAGTAGACGGGGTCCTGTTCTCCTTACCTGCCAATTCCGATGAGATCATCAAGGTCAGCGAGGGGCTCTAACAGCATTTGGCGATTGGTTTACTCTAACCACTCGCCTTCAGCAGACACGGTCTCGATATTCAACTGGCCCGCCAGGCCGGCTGAGCGATGCACCCCAATCTCTGCCATGGTGGGGTGCTGCATCATCTCCATCATGGCGGCGCGGGAGGGATAGATAGCAATCGCCACTTCATCCCAAAGGTCCTCAACCTCGCCCAGCATGAGGCGTTCAACGTTCGCCGAAAACGCCACGCTGCCTCCGATTTCCTTGATGAGTTTTCTGACCCCTTCGCCATAGATCATATAAGCGTCGCGCCCGCTCAGATCGGTGTCGCGGCCATCTTCGTATACAGCCTTGTCTTTAAACTTGAGCAAATTAACCATGTAGATGGGCCCGTCTGCGCCCGGTTCAAAAAAGCCCTTAATCTGCTCCTCATTGGGCAGTACCGCGTTCTCAACCTTCATCCCTGACCTCCCTGACCAGATTGCTGATCATGCTCACAACAATATCGACCGCCGCCTTCTTACTCAGATTTTGGTGGTAGCGCAGGCGATGCCACATTTCAAAAGACGCTACCGCATCAATGCCCTCGCGAGCGGGGCGATCAAGCTTCTTCAGCTCAGGCAGCCAATCATCCAGATCATTTCGGAGACCACGCTGATAGCGGGCATAGTTGGTCCGCAGAGTCTGTGAGCGCCACAGCTGGGCTGCGGTACTCAAGATATTGTTTTTCTCTGCCTCGTAGCCATCAGCGTGACGCTCAATGGCATGCAACAGTCGCTCGTCAAAACTGCCGTCACGATCGCCACCCACGAATCGGGCTTCAGTTTCAGCTCGAATAAATTGATCGATAGAGCTAAACAATGACTCCATGTCTTCAAAATGTCTGAAGAAGGAGCGAATGCCAATACCGGCACGATCGGCGATCTGCTGGGCGGTAGGAATCAGAACGCCCTCTTCCATCAAGGCCAGGCTGGCATCGATAATCGCCTGGCGACTACGTTCACTTCGAAGCCTCCGCCCATCAGGCTGTAGTGATTTTGCGGCTTCAGGCATGATGGCCCTCCATCCCTGGGATATCAATTAATGACATATCAAGTGTCATATTGTATATCAATGAAGCCGATGATTGCATTTATCCCGATAAGCAAGAACTAATGCCTTAGCCACGGCCTGTTTGACTATTCTGCGCCTGCGGCATGATTCGTCGCTTCAGAAACCCGTCTTTGCCGGTTTGCTTAAAAGACAACAGACGATTGGCCACCCACGTCTGCAATACAGCTTTAAGCTCTGCGATCCTGTGCTGAAGTTCACTGCGCTGAGTCATCAGGCCACCTCACTGGAATGTTCGATGCCATCAGGCTTCGCCGCACGTACCACGCGTCCCGGGAAACCCTTGAAATGAGGTATGCCCTGTTCATGATCCAGAAACTCATTCTCGTCTGAGCACAATACTGCATCGCTGGAGAGGAAGGCTCCGGCCAGGCTCTCCTGCCCCCGTAACTCGGGATACCACCAACCATGCGGTACACGCAGGTGCCCTGCTTTCATGGATGCCTGCACCGACAGTTGAGCGTTCACCTCGCCATGTGCAGTCTGCAGCTGAATCCACTCTTCATCCGCGAGCCCCTCTTTAGTGGCATCATCCGGGTGGATAAAGACCCTGGGTATCGGGCAGCGATCGCGCAGCTCTTTGATATTGCGCTGACCGGTTTGAAAGAAAGGATCTTCACGCACGCCGGTGAACACAAGATAGGGAAAGTCTTCAGAGGTGGCTGGCCCCTCGCGATAGTACGGCAATGGATCAAAGCCCAGTTCATCAAGCACCGAGGAATAGAGCTCTACCTTGCCCGAGGGTGTGGCAAAGCCTGCTTTACGATATTTGCGGAATCCCGGGGTCGGCATCTCCATCGCTCCACTGGCTGCAAACTCCGCAAAACTGCGACCGGAGCGACTGAGGCGATAGTCCAACATGTCTTCCAGGGTCTGCCAGGGGAAGTGCTCTTCAAATCCAAATCGATGCGCAAGGTCACGCCAGAATTGAAAAGTACTGCTGGCCTGCTCCGGCGGCTCTGCCATTTTCTGCGACAGGGCCAGACGAGTCGTCCAGTTCCAGGTATCGGCGATATGGTTGCGCTCTGAGAACGCGTCTCCGGGTAGCACGTAATCGGCCAGCATTGCCGTCGGTGTCATGAACAACTCATGCGCCACGATCAGTTCCTGGTTCATCATGGCGGTGTGAATCTGATGTTGATTCGGATAGCTCAACAGCGAGTTGTTACCCAGCGTAAAGAAAGCTTTGACTGGATAGGGATCCCCATAGGCCATTGCTCGGAATACCTCAGTGGGGTTTGCCATCTGACAGCCCATCACGATATCCGCATAGGGAAAGCCCCATACCTTGTCCGTCGGCTCCTTGAGCATCTCGGCCACGCGATAGGTATAGGCTGGATGATCGTGATAACCCAGCTGCTTGGCCTTTTGTTCGAGTGGCAGCACTTCATGCAGGCCAAGCTCTGACTCGGGCATGTAATCAGGATTAAATCCGCCAAGGGTTTCGCCGCCAACAATATCCAGGTTGCCCGTGACCGCGCGAAGAATTGAGTGCAACCGAATAGCGGAAGTGGAGGATATCTGCATGTCGGTGATAGGCGTCCAGGGTATTACCGCACCATCAGCACCCGCGTACATCCGAGCCGCTTCAGCGATCAAAGCCTTATCGACACCGGTAATTTCCTCGACACGCTCAAGTGGATACTCGTCCACACGAGCTTTTAGTTCATCGAAGCCAGTGCACCAGCTCTCAACAAACTTTTTGTCATACAAGCCCTCATCGAAGATCACCTTGAGCCAACCGAGGCACATGGCTGCATCGGTGCCCGCTTTAAGCCGTAAGTGCAAATCCGCCACTTCAGCCTGCTCGGAGACACGGGGGTCCAGAACAATCACTTTGGCGCCCCGCTCCCTCGCGCTGTTAATGGCGTTATAAATTGGCGTCCAGGAATGCTTGCGGGGATTATGCCCAAACAGCACGATACAGTTGGTGTTGCCAAAATCCGCCATGGGGAACCATCCGTAGGTCATGCGATTCACTGCGGCTGTATTACCCGCACAGAGCGACACGCCGCTGATCCAATTGGGTGAGCCCAACAGGTTCATAAACCGGCGATCGGTGGCATGGGTGGTTTGCGTGTTCCAACCCGACGTGGAGACGACAAAGGACTCAGGACCGTACTGACTGACAATACCTTTCAGCTTTTCGGCAATCTCGTCCATCGCCTGCTCATAGGAGATCTCTTCCCACTTGTCCTCACCACGCTCACCTACCCGCTTCAGCGGCACGCGCAAGCGATCGGCGTGATTGTGGATGCTGGGTGCGGCCACACCCTTGAAGCAAATATGCTTGGATAGGAGCGGGTTATCGTGGGCAATAACGCGACTGACCTTGCCGTCTTCAACTTCAGTCCGAAGCTGGCAACCAATATCGCAAATGGTACAAACCGAATATCCAATCTCTTTGCTCATGCCCTCACCACCGCTGAAGTCAGCTCCTGCAGTAATTCCTTTAGTTGAGCGCGACGTTCGTCGCCCAGCCTGTCAAGTAGCCCGTCTTGAATCGATTGCCAAAGCGGCGCAGCTTTGCGCACGGCCTGGCGCCCTGCCGGAGTCAACGCTACCTCACGTGTGCGTGCATCACTGCCCGCCTGCATAAACACCAGCTCCTGTTTTTCCAATACCCGTAGATTGCGGCCCAGCGTGCTGCGATCGAGGCCGCTGGCCTCAGCCAGTGCTTTCACGGTGGGTGCATCAAGCGTACGGACATAATTCAACAGTGAAAATTGATTGGCAGAGACACCGGCGGGCGCCAGTGCCTCATCGTAGCTACGGCTCAGCTGCAAGGCAGCTGAGCGCAGGTTCATACAGAGGCAGTCTTCGTTACTCATTTTAGGGGTATATACCTGTTTATTTATGTGTATATACCCACATCTTGCCCATCACTGTCAAACAGTTTCTATATCCAACAGGAGTTGGGTTCGTGTTATCCAAATACCCTTATAATGAGTGATGATCCTGAAGCTAAAACAACAATAAGGGCTCGACATGAAAAAGAACCTGGCCTGGTTTACAGCCGGCGCACTGCTCTGCTTTATCGTGACTTTCCTGCTGGATATGCGCCAGAACGAAGCCGCGCCGGTTGCGGCTAGTGCCGATCTTGAACAGAGCCTGGATTCGCTCGCAGACTCAATCAAGGAAGCGGGCCAGTTTGTGCGCAATCACAAGTGGTATGGTTCTGAGCGTGAGCAAATTGAAGCCTACCGCCACATTTTACGCCAACTTTCTAATGCACTAGACCACCACGCGCACATGGATCCTGATTTCCCATACTTTCAGGAGCTGAATACCCGCACCAAGTCCGGCATGGACAACTCAGATCAGCGCTACCTGATAGCACGCTTGAACGGCGAAGGTGTGTATCGCGTTTGGGGTGATCGCGGCGGCAGTCGGCGACTGGATATCACCCTCTATGGTGAGGACGACATGGCACCCTCTATCGCCACCCTCACCACAGATGATCTGCTAATCGATGAGGATGGCAGTATCGAGGTGATCATCGGCGGCGATAAAGTGGCAGGAAACTGGCTTCCCGCACAAGCTGGCCCCGTTCGATTATTGATCCGGCAGATTCATTCGAACTGGTCTGAGGAATCACCGGGAGCGCTGCATATTGACCGTATTGATGAGGCACGACCAACCTATCCACTGCTGAGCAGCGCAACCCTGGCCAAACGCATTGACGCCACGGCCCAAAAGTTTTCGACCGGCGTTGTCCGTTGGCCAGAGATGAGCCGTACCCGCTTCGCAAAACTGTTCCCTGCCAACACGCTAACGCCACCACAGGACACCGGCGGTGAGGGCGGACTCGCTGGCCGATTAATGGTAGGTGGGCATTTTGAGCTGGCCGAAGATGAGGCACTTATTATTACAGCCTGGCCCAGCACTGCCTCTTATCAGGGCATTCAACTGGGTCATCACTGGTGGGAATCGCTGGATTACGCCAACAGGCAATCCAGCCTCACCGTTGATCAGGCACAGCTATCTTCGGATGGCGCCTATCACTATGTGCTCTCAGCGAATGATCCAGGAGTTCCAAACTGGCTGGACACAGAGGGCTTTCAACGGGGCGTAATCCTGATGCGCTACGATGGCATGCCCGTGGCCGAGCTACCGAAAGATCAACACCCAAGCGTGCAGCTTGTGATGTTCGAAGAACTTCGCAGCCATCTGCCTGCAGACACGCCCATAATATCGGCGGAGGCCAGACAGCGCGCCATCGCGATCAGGCGCCAGCATGTACAGCAACGCTTTAACTATTAGCCCGCGCTATGCCTGATAGCGCCATCAAGTTTCCGCCGCCCTGGTTTGACCTGAAGTCCGCCATCATCGGGTCACTGCTCATGGGCACCGTGGTGGGTCTTATCAATTACAGCCACGGGCTAACACCTGCGCTGACCTCAGCGGGCAAACAGGCTGCTTATACCTTCTTTTTTGCGGGGTTGATCATGCAGTACTGCCGCTGGCTGGCAGAGCGCGATTTACCACCCTGGGCCACGATTGCTCTCGCGACTCTCTGGCCGACGGTGATTACCGTGATACTGGTTTTTATGCTGCACAGCTTCAGAGGCACACCAGAGCCGGTGTTATCTACAATCCCTCCGGGTTTAATGGGGATGAGCGCCTACTTTCTGGTGTCCAGAAACATCGTGTTTGGCGACCTTTCTGATGAATCAGAAGCGAACACGGACTAGAAACCGCACGCCTGGTTTCAAGCTATCAATCAGCGACCGTGATGGCTGGTCAGGGGACTGAGGTAATGGGGCTCGGTGATGCCCTGCTTGCGCATGGCCACTCCGGTTAAACACTCCCTGATGACACGATTGGCATTTAGCGCCGAGACATAAGTGGGATCCAGCAGCGGCGCCAGCTCGACCACCTCAAAACCAACCACATTGGATTCGGCACACAGCCTACGAATAATAGGAAACACCTCGCGAGGCATCAGCCCGCCTGGTTCGGGTGTGCCAGTACCCGGCACAAAAGCAGGGTCGAAGGTATCCATGTCAAAGGAGATAAAGATGTACTCGGGACCATCATTGGCCTCTTTAATCACCTCCTCCATCACGGCATCCCAACCTCTGCGCTCCACATCGGCCATGGTGTGGTAACGGAAGTCATTGTCGCGCATCCACTCAAAGGCCTTTTCATCAGGGTAATAGCCGCGCAAGCCCACCTGGATAAAATTCTTACCAGCGACCAGCTCTTCTTCTATGAGCCGGTAAACCGGCGTGCCATGAGAGATCAGATGACCCATGGCATACTTGCCCGCGTCGTAATGGGCGTCGAAATGAACAACCCCCACATTGCCTTTGCCATACACATCAGTTAGCGCCGCGACATCCGGATACATCAATGAATGATCCCCGCCCACAATAAACGGTATCACCTGGCTGCCGTCTTTGCGTTTGACCTCGGCCACTTCACGCACGAAAGAACGCACCGCATGCACCGTGCGCTCGGTGCTCATGGGATCGTTAGGTGCATTACCGTAGTCAGCCACAACCATGTCATCAAGCGGATCGACCATCACATGCATATTGGGTGAGCGCGCCCCATAAGGGAGGTAGAACTCAGAGTTGCGCACTGCATTAGGGCCGCGAGAGGCACCGCGATGCCCTGAACCCATATCCGTGAACGCGCCAAGGATAGCCACATCCACGTCTGCAGCCGCCAGGTCCTCTGGCGTAAAGGCCAGGGGCTGACTGAGGAAGGTGGGCATCTGGGCATAGCCCATGTTGGCGAAGCGCTGCGGATTAACCAAACCCGGTTCACGATCTTCGCGCTCCCCTTCAAAGGTCGGTAGCGGCGTACGCCAGACATTGTAGGTAGGGTCTTTTTTGTCCAGCGGGATGAGTGCTTCTTCACCCTCACGAATGGGGGCAGCGTTTCCTTCGTACTCATGCCCGTAAATCTGGGCCAGCGCAGGCAAACTCAGGTTTAGGGTAAGGAGTGCAAAAACCATGCGAGATAACTTAAACATCGGTGTACATCCCTGTTGAACAATCAACTCTGATCTCTACAGACTATCTCAGGATCGGCAGATATCAAGAATACAGACTTTGTATACCGGACAAGATTGCACCATCAAGCCCTGTTTAATGCGCCAGCATCCCCTTGTCTTCGATAAAGGAGATGATGTCACCCAGACCTTCACCCGCCTTTAGGTTCGAGAAAACAAAGGGGCGTTCGTCCCGCATTTTCTTCGCATCCCTGTCCATGACCTCCAGTGATGCGCCAACCAAAGGCGCCAGGTCTGTTTTGTTGATGATGAGCAAATCGGAACGGGTAATCCCCGGGCCACCCTTGCGCGGAATTTTGTCACCCGCAGAGACATCAATCACATAGAGGGTTAGATCAGACAACTCCGGGCTGAAGGTGGCACTGAGGTTGTCGCCACCGCTTTCTACAAACACCACATCGAGATCATCAAAACGACTGGCCAGCTCGTCGATGGTGGCCAGGTTCATCGACGCATCCTCACGAATAGCCGTGTGCGGACAGCCACCCGTCTCTACACCGAGAATCCGGTCTGCCTCCAAAGCCTCGTGCCGAGTCAGGAACTGGGCATCTTCCTGGGTGTAGATATCATTAGTTACCACGGCGATCTCGTACTTGTCCCGCAGTTCAGCGCAAAGCGCACGCAACAGTGCTGTTTTTCCTGAACCAACCGGCCCACCAACTCCGACTCGCAAAGTCTGCTTTTTCATTGAATTACTCCTACAAAGTTACGATCTGAACAATCGCGAGTACTGGGTCTCATGCCAGCAGCTGGCCAGTGCCAGTCCGGGCAGGGACCCTCCTATTTCTTCGTCTTGGATGGCGGAGCTCGCTGTTACTGCCTGCACCACTGCAGGCATGAGCTCACTGAGCAACTGCTGGGCAGCGGTTTGCCCAAGCGGTACCAACTTGGTCGCTGCTGCAACCTGATTCTCCAGCCAGGCCCAGGCAAATCCCTGACAGGTCTGTTCCACGTCGATACGCCAGTGTTTGGCCGCTATTGCAAACATCGTCACAAAACTGATTTCTTTTTCCTCACACAAGACCGGCACTTCGAGCTCAATGCACAGCTTGCGCAGGGCCCGCCCCATGGCAGTATCTGCCAGGCGAATCTCACTGGTTTCCCGGCAAGCCAGGCAAGTCGCATTCCAGTATGAGAGTGCCGAGGCATCCGCCACTGATGACCACTGTCGCCGCAGCAACGGTAAGTCTACTCGCGTAAGGCCGTGATCCAGCTGAAGCTGCAACCAGTCACTAGTGGTCGCCCTGTCTGGTAGCCAGCCCGCTTCCACGGCTGACTCCATGCCCTGCGAGAACGAGTAGCCGCCGACTGGCAGTGCAGCACTGGCCAGCTGGAATAATCGCAACAGTGAGGGATCAGTGTGAATGACCGTGCCCTCCCCCATAGGCACCCGATTCGGGCACGAACACCACTTCTTCCTGACGGGTTGCAAGGCCCAACAACTGCAGCATCTCTTCAAGCACGTGATCCGGTGTAATGCGCAACCAACCGTCACCAATCTGCAGCTTCACATGCCGATTACCCAGGTGGTAACAGGCACGGGCAAACAGATGCGCATCCTCGGTTTCGGCGCGGGTGACGGTCTCAATAGCACCTTCTACAGAAAAAACCCGACCACAGTCGCTGCGCAACCGCTCATGAATGGCCAATGTCTTGCCACGATCAAGAAACAAACGCAACTCATCGCCGGATTCCGTCTGGGCCTTCAGGCGACCTCTCTCGCGCTGCAGATGATCAAGACGAACGACGTCATGTGCCTCCCCGGCATCAAGACGTTCATAGATATCGTAAATCGCCATCAGAACAGGCTATACAACTGGGCCAAAGGTAGCACCTCAGCCGGCTCGCAGGTCAGCAGTTCACCGTCAGCTCGTACCTCATAGGTTTGCGCATCAACCGTGATCTTGGGCATCCAGGCATTGTGAATCATATCGGCCTTACTGATGTTGCGCGTATTACGGCAGGCCACGATGCGTCGACCCAGGCCCAACTGGTCCGCTATACCTGCGTCCACCGCGGCTTGCGAGGCAAACGAAATGGACGTTGCACGCGGGGCATCACCAAAGCCCCCAAACATCATCCGGTAGTGCACCGGCTGAGGTGTGGGTATCGAGGCATTCGGGTCACCCATCGGTGCGGCCGCGATAAAGCCGCCTTTGATAATCATCGAAGGTTTAATACCGAAAAAGGCGGGTTTCCAGAGCACCAGGTCCGCCAGCTTACCCACTTCAACTGAACCCACTTCATCGGCAATACCATGGGTAATAGCGGGGTTAATGGTGTACTTGGCCACGTAGCGTCGGGCGCGGAAGTTATCCATCCGCTCGTTATCTTCATCGAGGGCACCGCGCTGCACCTTCATTTTGTGAGCTGTCTGCCAGGTTCGCGTAATCACTTCCCCCACCCGGCCCATAGCCTGTGAATCAGAAGCGATCATGCTGAAGGCACCCAGGTCATGAAAGATATCCTCCGCCGCAATCGTCTCCTTGCGAATGCGTGAATCGGCAAAAGCCACATCCTCCGGAATTGAGGAATCCAAGTGGTGACACACCATCAGCATGTCCAGATGCTCATCGACAGTATTGACCGTGTAAGGCCTTGTTGGGTTGGTAGACGATGGCAGAACGTTGGGTTCAGCACAGGCTTTGATGATGTCGGGCGCGTGCCCGCCCCCTGCGCCCTCGGTGTGATAGGTGTGAATGACCCGGCCTTTAAACGCTGCCAACGTATCGTCGACAAAACCCGACTCATTGAGTGTGTCGGTATGAATCGCCACCTGCACATCGTACTTTTCAGCAGCACTCAGGCAGGTATCAATCGCCGCAGGTGTCGTGCCCCAGTCCTCATGCAGCTTAAGACCACATGCACCCGCTTCCAACTGCTCATCCAGTGCTGTTCGCAGACTGGCGTTGCCCTTGCCGAGAAAACCCAGGTTCATCGGCAGGTTATCGGTGGATTTCAGCATCATGCCAATGTTCCAGGGCCCGGGTGTGCAGGTCGTGGCATTTGTACCCGTCGCGGGCCCCGTGCCGCCACCCAGCATGGTAGTCACACCGCTCATGAGTGCCTCTTCGATCTGCTGTGGGCAGATGAAATGAATATGGGCATCAATGCCGCCAGCGGTGAGTATCTGGCCCTCTCCGGCGATGACCTCGGTACCGGGGCCGATCAGTATCGTGACGTCATCCTGCACATCGGGGTTCCCCGCTTTGCCTATGCCTGCGATGCGACCATCCTTGATGCCGATATCTGCCTTCACAATGCCCCAGTGATCCAGAATCAGCGCATTGGTAATGACTGTATCTGCTGCATCCTTGCAACTGGCCTGACTCTGGCCCATACCGTCGCGAACGACCTTGCCGCCGCCAAACTTTACTTCGTCACCATAGCGGGTAAAGTCTTTCTCCACCTCGATCACCAGCGCCGTATCGCCGAGCCGCACCCGGTCACCCGTGGTGGGGCCAAACATGGAGGCATAGGTTGCTCTATCCATCGTTGCCATCTCAGGAACCTCCGTCCAGTTTGCCCATCACGTCGCCGCGAAAGCCATAGACTTCGCGCTTGCCTGCATAGGCAACTAACTCAACATCGCGATCCTGGCCAGGCTCAAACCTTACGGCCGTACCTGAGGCGATATTAAGGCGAAAGCCTCGCGCAGCCTGGCGATCAAATTCCAGCGCTGGATTGGTCTCATAAAAATGATAGTGCGAGCCCACCTGCACAGGACGATCGCCGGTATTCTTGACCTTCAGCGTCACGGTCTCGCGACCTTCGTTGAGGACAATGTCGCCCTCTGCCGGGAATATTTCTCCTGGTTTCATCGCCATGTCCTCAATTAATGGGGTCGTGCACAGTGACTAATTTGGTGCCGTCGGGAAACGTGGCCTCAACCTGCACTTCCTGCAGCATATCGGGCACACCGTCCATGACCTGATCCGCGCTGAGTATGGTTTTGCCATAGCTCATTAGCTCAGCCACCGTCTTACCGTCACGGGCACCTTCCATGATTTCGAGGGTGAGGTAGGCCACCGCCTCGGGGTAGTTCAATTTCAAACCGCGATTAAGTCGACGCTCGGCCAGTAAGGCCGCGGTGACAACCAATAACTTGTCCTTTTCTCTTGGCAGTAATTCCCTATAACGTTCCCTGTACTATCAGGTTAACCAGATTCTGGGGGGCAGGCTTTCCTGCCAAGTAACAGTGGACGCAGCTGCTGCCACCAACTTACAAATAGTGCTCGTGCTGTTTCGGCACTTTCGCCGAGGTAACGCCCAACGATCAAATCGCCCACCCGGGAGACACCCGCTGAGGATGACAAACTCATGGCGGTGATGGCATCCCGCAATTGCATTAGCTGCTCATCTGTCAGCGGCTCGGTAAACGGACCCATCACGAAAAAACCGGATACGGGTGCGGACTGAAATCCAGCCCGTGCATGCAGCACCGCGCGACTGCGATCGCTGATCTCCAAACGATCTATAAATAGCGGCCGGCAGGCGCGAGAAACACAGTATCGCTGTAAAAAACTGCCTTTAGCGAACGACTCGTTTGAGGCCGGCAAACCCAGGCTGGTCACTTCCCAGCAGGCAAGGCTTGCTCCCTCGGCCAGTTGGATATGTGTATCAGCGCAGAGGCGAGCGTCGTTAAATACGATGGTTTCAAGGGGAAACCACTCGAGACTGGCACCGGCAGCCACCTGCAAGCGATTAACCTGGCGCTGGGCAAGCTTATCCGGCCGCGCTCGGTAGGCCCGGGCGGCACCGGGCGTGGTGATCAGGGCGGCGCTCACCTCTCCGATGTTAACGTTAATCTCAAGTTCATCCCCAGAGACAATCCCGCCAGGTGGATGCAGCAAATACACGTGTGCCAGATCATCCCCTTCAGGATAAAAAGGCTTTTGCACATACAGCGGACCCTTGTGCTGACTGGCGACCAGACGGGTTTTTTCACGCTTGTACTGCAGATCCAGAGAGAGTTGAGCTTGCCAAACGGGTGACTCCTCAATCTCTCGACTGAAAGGCAGATTCACCGCAAACGGCGTTTGGCGACAGCGGCCTTCCGTGCGGGTGATGCCAGAAGTGCCACCACCATTACCCCTGCCACAAGCAGCAGGGCGGGGCCAAAATGATCGACCTGGGACCAGAAGTGCATCAAAAATGCCCAGGCATCAGTGCTGTGGGCGCCACCGTGAGCATGAACCGCCGAAGGGACAATCAATAGAAGAACAAGTACTGACAAGAATTTGCGCATAAAGAACCTACAACAAGCGTTAATCGACAACAGGTACTGAGCACTAATTTATACAGCCTTGCCTATCGTAATGGAAGCGGCAACGGCCGTGGAGCCATACGCGAGCTGGCTTTAAGGTGAAACTGTGGTGCTTTAGGGACTCAACGGATGCGCCTGGTGCCAGTGTCTGGCGATATCGATGCGGCGTGTTACCCAGACATCCTCGAAGCTTTGAACATAGTCGAGGAATTTCGCCAGTGCTGCCGCCCTGCCCGGTCGCCCCGCAAGGCGACAGTGAAGCCCTACACTCATCATCTTTGGTGCCACCTTGCCTTCGTCGTACAACACATCGAAGCTGTCCTTCAAATAGGCAAAAAACTGATCCCCGGAGTTAAACCCCTGGTTGGTGGCAAAGCGCATGTCGTTGGCATCAAGGGTATAGGGCACAATCAGGTAAGGCGTGTCGTAGTCGGTCACCCAGTAAGGCAGGTCATCGGCGTAGGAATCGGCGTCATAGAGAAAACCACCTGCTTCATGCACAAGGTCACGTGTATTGGGACTGGTTCGACCTGTATACCACCCCAAAGGCCTTTCACCAGTCACCCGGGTATGAAGCTCAATGGCTTCCGCAATATGCGCCCGCTCTTCTTCCAGCGGCACATCCTGGTAATTAATCCACTTCAGTCCGTGAGAGGCGATCTCCCAATCAGCGTCCTGCATGGCCTGCACGGCACCCGGGTTTTTCGCCAGGGCAGTGGCAACGCCATAGACAGTGACCGGCATAGCACGCGAGGTAAACAGGCGGTGCAATCGCCAAAAACCTGCGCGGCTACCGTACTCGTAGATGGACTCCATACTCATATGACGAGCGCCTTGAAAAGACTGGGCGCCGATAATCTCAGACAGAAAAGCCTCGGAGCCTTCGTTACCATGAAGAATGCAATTCTCGCCACCCTCCTCGTAATTAATCACGAACTGCAAGGCCAAACGCTGGCCTTCAGGCCAGACGCTTGAAGGGGTGTGCTCACCATAACCGACAAAATCACGCGTATTGTTCATAGCTATCAACTGCTTCTCAATTGAGTATAAGAACTGATATGGAGTGTAACGCAGGAGAGAACACTGGTTGTGGTGCTGTGTGATCTCCAAAGTCTATCAAGCGCGGAAAACCTCGAGTACCTAAGCACTTCTCGCCGAGTAGGCCACTAAGGGGTCGCCAGGCTTATTGGCGCCTGCACATTGCAATGAATCCAGAAACAATCGAAAAAGCTCATTTTGAGAAGATACGTCCAGTTTCGCGTAGGCATTTTTACGGTGCAATTTGACGGTATTACCCGATATATCGAGACGATCGGAAATCATCTGAGTGGAATAGCCCTTCAAAATAAGGCGAACCACCTCAAGCTCTCGATCAGTCAAAAGGGAGGTACCAAAGTGCTCGAGCACTTCAAAAACTTCTCTGTGCAGTCCGCCGTTCTCTTGATGCGCCTCCGGCGTACAGCCTTGCCAAAACTGTCCCACGAGCGCACCAATCAAACGCTCCAGTTGCACCAGATTGGCTTTATCCTGATCTGTAAACGCAAACTCCTCGCGATGTCCCAACGCTATGTTGATGAATACATCATCAGCGCAAGTGAATACGTAGCCTACCTCGTCACGATATAGGGAATGAGAGTAGTAGTCGCGGTAAAGCTGGCTTTCGCTGTAGCCGTTAGGAACGATCTCTTTGAAATCATAATATCCCCACTCCTTGCGCTCCGCCCGCTGCACACAAGGATCCAGAATATAGGCGCCATTTATGTAGGTCTCGTGCAAGAGCTTTCTCTCTTCTGGGTCAAGCCCGGAATACGTCAATACAGGCGCCTGACGAGACTGAAACAACAGCACCGAGATGCCATCAAATGCGACGAAAGCACCCAGATAGTCGTCTAAACGTGGCCAGAACAGCGCTGCGTCGCGCTGAGCATCAATCACACTGGCCAGCAAATCGGCGCGCTGTGCTATTTGATCAGACATTTAGTATGACGACGAAGGGCAATCATTTTCGAAATCTCGTTCGACTTCCAAGGTAACTCGCGCGACAGCTTAACAATGCTACCCCATAGGGTAGTTCCAAGCGGCCGCGACGGGCAAGAACTATCCATGGGGAGTATGTTTGCGGGGGAGCACTTCTCATATGATCGCTGCAAAGTCTCAATCGCTTCTTACCCTTAAGAGATCAAAGCAGTGAAAGCACAGGACAGCCCAGATACACAAACCATTATTGAACTCGACCGCAAACACGTTCTGCATCCCATGCACGGCTTTGATCTTATCAACGACGAGGGCGCACTCCCTATCGCGCGTGCAGAGGGTGCCTATATCTTCGATACCGATGACAACCGCTACCTGGATGCCGTAGGCGGCATGTGGTGCACCAATATCGGTACCGGTCGCAAAGAGATGGCGGATGCTATTGCGGCGCAGGTTATGAAGTGCAGCTATTCCAACCTGTTTGTCGACATGACGAATGACGTTGCCGTGCAGCTGTCTGCGAAACTGGCCGAACTGGCGCCGGGCGACCTGAATCATGTTTTTCTGACCTGCGGCGGTTCAACAGCTAACGATAACGCCTTTCGTCTGGTTCAGTTCTATAACAGCTGCCGCGGCAAACCAGAGAAGAAGGCGATTATCACGAGAAAAGACTCCTATCATGGAACTACCCTCTTGACGATGTCTCTGGGCGGAAAGGATCTGGACCGCTGTGATGAGTTTGCCTATCTCGACAGCGACGGCCTGAACGCAATACACAACCACAAGATCAGCTCACCCAATCACTACCGCTATGGCGGTGACTTGTCAGAAGAAGAGTTCGCTGAACAGCTCTATGGGGAGTTCAGCGACAAGATTACCGAACTCGGCGGGCCGGAAAAGGTCGCGGCCTTCCTGGCAGAACCGATCCTGGGAGCCGGCGGCGTCGTCCCGCCACCCGGTAACTACATAAAACGCATTTGGGAGTACTGCAAAGAAAACGACATCCTGTACTGGTCCGATGAAGTAGTGACGGGGTTTGGCCGCTGCGGGGAATGGTTCGTGTCAGAGTCCATGTTTGGCATTCAGCAGGCATTATTGTGGCCGCCAAGGGCCTGAGCTCAGCCTATATACCCATGGGTGCCTGCATTTTTTCGGATGAGATCTGGAACGTCATTGCAGAAAACGACAAGGGCCGCATGTTTCTCAATGGCTACACCTATTCAGGTCACGCTGTTGGGGCTGCCGCCTGTCTGAAAAACATAGAAATCATGGAACGCGAGAACATACTCGAACATGTGAGAGAAATGGGTTCGTACTTCATGCAGCAGCTCGAAACCCTGTACGATCTGGAAATTGTTGGGGATATTCGCGGAACGCACTTCATGGCCTGCGTCGAGTTCGTGAAAAACCCAGATACCAAAGAGACTTTTCCGATAGAGCTAGACATCGGAAAACTGGTATCCAAATACGCAGATGCCATGGGTTTGCTGGTGCGGCCGATCGTCAATCTGAACGTTATGTCGCCACCACTCATACTCGAGAAACATGAGTGCGATTTTATTGTTGCCACCCTGCGCAAAGCCATCGAACAGGCGACGCAACAGTTAAAGGCGGATGGACAGCTCTAAGATCCGCCCAACCTGATTAGCACACCTATCTAAAAATAATCACAAATTCTCCTGAATAAATCCCCGGGGCTGAACACCTTCGCGCAGCTCCAAAACACAATAACTTCTTATACAGAGCAAACCCGCAATATGAAGACCCTTACCAGAAACATGGGCAACAAGCCTTTTTTTAAAAGGAATGCGCTCAGTCGTGCAATCATTGCCTCGACGCTGGCATCAGGCGCAATTTCAGCACCGCAGA
Organism: Halieaceae bacterium; assembly: GCA_963921335.3. Lineage (GTDB taxonomy): Bacteria > Pseudomonadota > Gammaproteobacteria > Pseudomonadales > Halieaceae > CAWUFC02. The sequence goes on from CAWUFC020000002.1 coordinate 634,607, forward strand.
CCATGGCGCAAGGCTCGTCAGCACTGATGGAAGAAGTGCTGGTTGTATCCCGAAAACGCAGTGCCGCAGAGTCTGCGCAGGATGTTCCGCTTGCCATCAATGCCTATGGCACCCAACAGCTGGACGCTATGTTTGTTAAAAATCTTGGCGATCTTAGCTACACCACACCAAACGTCCAACTCGAGGCCGTGGGTACCTTCCCCGGAGTTCAAAACTTCTCCTTCCGGGGCCAGGGCATCAACTCCTCTATTCCATCGGTTGACCCAACGGTAGGCACGTTCATCGACGGTATGTACCTGGGCGTCACCTTTGGCGTGGTGCTGGACATGTTTGACCTGGAATCCGTAGAAATTCTGCGTGGACCTCAGGGCGTTCTGTTTGGAAGAAACGTTACCGGTGGTGCCGTAAACATACACACAGCCTTACCCGGAGATGAATTTGAAGCAAAAGTAAAAGTGGCTGGCACCGACCACGAGCAATACACCCTGGCAGGATCTGTGTCCTTCCCCGTCGGTGACAAAGTCTCAGGCAAGCTGGTGGCTTACTATGATGAGGACAAGGGCTATTTTGACAATGACTTCGACGGCAACCTGACGCCAGGAGCCTTCTGCTACAACCCGGCTGAGGCAAACAGCGAAGCCGGTGAGCTTGAAACCCAGTTTTTCCGCACCGCCTGGGTCTGGTCAGCAACCGATTCGGTGGAACTGATCGCCCGCCTTGAAACGGGCGAGACCGAAGGTCAGGGCGCAGCCTGGACCCGGGTCGACCTGCAACGTGATACCGGCACACTGGACGATTTTACGACCACGATGGACGAAGCCGGTCTCACCGAAATTACCTGGGATCAAGCTATTCTCGAAGCCAACATCGACGTCAGCTTCGGTAATGGCACCATCACCAATATTCTGGGATGGCGTGAACTTGATGCCTACTCAGTTCCGGACGTCGACGGATTCAGCGCGTCTATTTTCACAGTGCCTGGAGATACCCAACAGGAACAGATCAGCAACGAGCTGCGCTACGCCGGTTCATTTGTCGACGACCGGCTCACGCTGACAACCGGAATCTATTATTTCGAGCAGGATATTTACTACCGCGAAGGCCGCCATATTCAGGGTGACGCGCTGCGCGTGGCGCTGGGTGGTGATATGGACCATGAGACGCTGGGTATCTTCGCCAGCGCTGACTACGACCTCAGCGACCGCTGGACCCTAACAGCAGGCCTGCGCTACACCGAAGAGAAGAAAGATGCGCGTGTCATCGATAGCACCGACGGGCGCTGCAGCGATCTGGTGAACTTTAACTGTGTGTTCACCGACCTCAACGATGAGTGGTCCAACTGGACGCCCAAGCTGGGCGTCAACTACCAGCTGACAGACAGTGCAATGCTCTACGCCTTCTGGACCAAAGGCTTTCGCAGTGGTGGCGTCAACTTCCGTAACGCAAAGCCAGAGTCTATTGATCCGGGCCCCACCAACGAAGAAGACCAGAACAGCTTCGAGGTTGGCCTGAAAGCCGACCTGGCTGATGGCCGGGTTCGACTGAACGCCGCTGCTTTCTACAATACTGTAGATGATATGCAGCGAGAGCTGAATATCAGCGACCCCGACGTTGTGGTGTTGCAGGGCACGGTCAATGCCGGTGATGCGATCATCAAGGGGTTTGAGGTCGATTTTGTAGCACTGGTTACCGACAACTTTACGATTAACGGTTCATTAGGCTACCTGGACGGCGAGTGGGATTATATTAACCCGCTCTACGATCCTGATGTTGGCCCCTCCCTGACCGATCCCGACTCGCCTAACTTTGGACGTTTCGTGGGCGACGATCTTCCCCGTTTGTCACCATGGGCCGCGACACTTGGCGCGGCCTACGACTGGAGTCTTGCCAACGGCGGCACAATAACGCTGCGCGGCAACTATGCCTATCGCGACGAAGCCGCCTATCTGGATAACAACTTCGAGTACTTTGATGAGCAGGAAGAAGTGACCGCGAGCCTGGATTACCTGACTGAAAACGGCAAGCTGCGCTTGTCGCTGTTTGGCAAGAATCTCAAGGACGAAGCGCGTTGGGGCAACCTCACCCAGGTAAGCTTTGGCACCATCGGGCCAATGCAGAAGGGACGTCTCATCGGGCTGGAAGCGGAATACCAGTTCTAAAGGTACGGACACAAACGAACGACCCTTTGCCGCTCCTTCGGGGGCGGCTTTTTTATGCCCAAAATATCTCGTCAGCAATAAATATCACTAAATGTTTTCACCTCGATGTGGCACAGGCAAAGACAACTTGAGAATGATGGCCGCGACTCGCACGGACAGCGCCACAAGCGAGGCTACTACGGCGCTGATCTCAGTTGAGAAATAGGGGTCCAGGGCTATAAATGCCGCGGCTCCCAGGAGTGCTGGTAGAATATATAAATCTTCCCTGAAGATCAGTGGCACATCCCCACACACCACATCACGAATCACGCCTCCAAAGCTGGCACTCATGGCTCCAAACAGCACGGCAACAAAAGGGTGAGCGCCCATGTTAAGCGCGATATGCGTGCCAGTGACGCTAAAAACTGCCAATCCAAGCGCATCAGAATAAGCGAGCCACCGCAGCCTTCGCCCCGCTATTCTGGCGTTAAATGTGATAACCAAGACCGCTCCACTGAGGCAAATCAACAAGTCGACGGGATTCGTCACCCAGCCTACCGGTGTATTGCCCAGTAGCACATCACGCAGGGTACCTCCCCCAACCCCTGTCACGGCGGCTACAAAACCTATGCCGATCACATCAAGGCGATGTCGCAATCCCTGAATGGCGCCGGAAATGGCAAAGACCAGCGTGCCCAACTGGCCCAGCACAATTAGGAGCGAGGGCAGCTCTGCCACTCAGCTGGTCTCTACGGCATCGGCGATGGATGGCGCCTGCCGTTTCAAAAACAGGTAAACGCCGCCATAGAGAAAAGCTGTGGTAAGCGCCATGCCGGCGCACAGGTACATCACAGCCCCATAGCCAAAATCGTTACCTATCAGAATAGCCGCAGCCGATGGCCCAATGGTTTGACCGAGGCCCTGTGCCGCCGGAACTAGCGAAGGAAATCGCCCGGAATGATCAATATTGGAGATCGTACCCAATTGGTACACGTCAATGCCATTCCACAACAGTTGATAGATCGCCAGCACGACAAAGTAGGTAAACGCGACCGGGTGCATACCGAGCCAGACCAGCACAAATACCAGGGCCATTAACGCCCACAGCATGGGTTTGGACTGGCCCTGAGAGCGGCTAACTTTGAACGCAATATAAGCCCCGGTGATACTGAGCACAGTGGTAATAGACAGGGCATTGGCGATGAAATCATCGCTGAAGCCCACACTGACGCCCAGGCGCTCAATATAGGCCCAGAACGACCCAATCATGACACTAAACATGCATACTGCGGCCAGACATGCCCAACCCAGTCATCGTCTCAAGCCAGCATCCAATGGACTATTAGGGAAGCCCTCACCTGCTTGCGAAGCCTCCTCTCCAGCTTCTTGCCCCTCAGCAACAACACTGGAATCACTCTGCTCCTGCACCGGAAGCAATGGGTACACGCACAAACAAATAATGTTTACAGCGATAAACGCGTAAAAAATGCCGGACACGCCATAGGCATCAGCAATACGCGGCAGCGTAAATAGCTCGACAGAATTCACCGCCACAAAGGTAAAAATGAGGAAAGAAAAACTTTTGGCTGTATCCGATGTGGCTGACAGATTAGCCAGAGCCAGCGTGTAGCAAAGTCCGGAACCAAATCCAGCTACAACACGTATAGCCAGCATATCGCCAAACTGATCGATATCTGATGAGAAAAAATTCGCAAAAATTGTGATTAAGGCGCCAGCTAGTACCCAGTGTCTGCGGTTGATCTTGTTGATCAGTGAAGACACAAAAATCGAGGCAATAAACATGCCGCCAAGATCAGCTGACGCTATATAGCCGGCCTGCTCTTCAGAGAAGCCGCGCGTATCGATGAGAGCCCCCACCAATATGGGCATACCCATAAATACGGCCCATCCGATGACTGCGATGGAGACACTGGCAAATACGGCACTGGGCCGATCAAACGGATTGGTCATGGATAACGCCTGCTTCATAGGAGTCTTTAGCCTTGCCAATGCCTTTCGAAGAGTGGCACTTCAGGCAAATCGACAATAGGAATTCGCACCGCCTGGACATCACCAGAAGTGTCGAATTCAAAGCACATAGTGAAAAACTCGAGGTTGTTCTCAGTGGACTGAAAACGCGTCAGGAACGTGTCGCCGTCGTAGTATTCCAATGGAAAACTGCGGCCATCATAAGTTTGATGCAGCGTGTTGTCCTCCAGCGCTATGCTGAAAGTTCCATAGCCGGGGTGGCTGTAATCACCAACATAGGCCTGTAGCGGACAACTGGGCAGATTTTTCCGTGTTGGCCGCCGCGAGCAACGCGTCGAGTGCACTGCTTCTGGCTGCGGCTGACCGTGCCTGCACATCCTGATAGTAATCTATCCATTCATTGCGCGTGGAACGACCAAGGTAATGATCCAGAGCGACCAGTGAAGCGGCCTGAGCGGCACGACACAGATTAAGGTTACTCAGCACAACGACACCGAGTTTCTTCTCGGGAATAAACGATACATTGGTTCTATGACCATTGAATGTGCCGCCATGGGAGATGGCATCGAGACCACGAAACTTGTGCAACATCCATCCTTGACCGTAGCTGGGCCGTTTGTCGCCATACAATATGACCGACTCTGTATCGATCATGTGCGGGCTATGGAGCCATTCCATGCTCGGCTCGGAAACGAGCCTGCAGTCTCCCGCTAAACCACTCTGCATTTGAAACTGAATCCACTTGATCATGTCTTCCGCTGTTGAATACAGACCAGCCGTCGGTGCGAGATAGCGAGTGTCACAGAAAGGCATAGGTTCGGGCTGATCAGAGCACAGATCGTAGCCCTCGCAGAGCTTCTGTGTGGCACGGGCTTCAGCCCGCGAGAAGGTGCTGCTCGTCATCTGCAAAGGGTCGAGCAAACGATCTTTGATCAGCTGTTCATAGTGATCGCCAGTGACCTCCTCAAGCAAGGCGCCCACGCAGGTATATACAATATCCTGATACTGGAAACGCGCCCTGAACGGTGCACCGGGCTCAAAGTAGGCCAATCGGTTTACCAACTCTCTGCGCCACGCTTTGGCCTTCTCAGCATCAGGCAGCTCGCGATTTACTCCGTGTGCCAGCAGGTTCTCATGATTCGGTAGGCCACTGCGGTGACACAACATGTCTTCCAGGGTTAGACCCTCAGCAGCAAGCGGATCCAGCATGTCGAAGCCCGGTAAATAGTCACGAACCGGGCGCTCCCAATCGAGCAATCCTTCGTCGACCAGCATCCCCACCAGGCACGCAGTGAACGATTTAGTAACCGACGCGACCAGGCTGATGGTATCCGTCGAGAACGGCAGCTCCCGCTCAATGTCACGCAGGCCAAAGCCACTGGAAAAAACGTGTCGCCATCCTGAACGACACACACCGCCATACCAGGCACTGAAAAGTGCTGGCGGATATCTTCGATATCTTGTTCCAGAGTCGCCACGGCCAATGCACTTACGCCTGCTGCCTTGCATGAAAAATAAAGCCGATGGTATTCAGCAAAAGTTGCGCAGCCAGAATAGAGGTGGAGTCTGTAGGGTCGTAGGCAGGAGCAACCTCCACCAGATCGATGCCGACTATGTCACCTTTACTGCGCTGAGCCAGCGCCTGGAAGATCTCCAGAACTTCGTAATATAAAAAACCACCGTGGCTGGGGGTGCCTGTGCCAGGTGCGATTGAGGGATCAAAGCCGTCGATATCAATGGTCAGGTAGTACGGCACCCCTGTAGGTATACGATCAAGGACGCCCTCCACACCCAGTGAGCGCACGTCGCGGACTGAAAGGATGTCGGAACCCGAATCGAGCGCAGCGTCAAAATCGAAGCGATTAGACGATGACACATTACGAATGCCCAGTTGCGTCATGCCGCTGATGTGCGTCATTTCAGAGGCCCGGCGCAGCGGATTGCCGTGACCATAGCGAACACCATGGCGCTCATCAACGAAATCCAGGTGGGCATCAATATGAATAATGTGGAGCGGTCCCCTGTCGGCAAAGGCCGCAATGATCGGTGCGTGAACAGAGTGGTCCCCACCCAGGCACACAGGCATGGCGCCCTGATCAAGAATGGTCTCAACGGCTAGCTTGGTGTTGGCGTGACTTTGTTGCATGTCTGTATGGACGATATCGGCATCACCAACATCAACCATGCGCACGGCATCATTACTCAGGTAGAGCACATCATCCTCGTGGTCGTAGGCGCCACCATGCCCGAAAGAAAACAAGGTCGAAGCCTCGCGGATGCTTCGGGGCCCCATACGAGCACCTGATCGCCACTGGGTACCCATGTCATTGGGCACACCCAGTATCGCGACATCAGCGTCGATGTCGTGCCAATTAGTGCAAATGGGCGACTTTGCAAAGCTGCAGTGGCCCACAAAAGGTAAATCCAGACGCCCCGTGTCATGACTGTTTTGATTCATTCATCTTGCCTTGTTGGTTGGTGCCATGAGTTCACGCAAACCGCGCTTTACCCATGTTTCATGGTATGTGTTTGTTATTGGTGTGCAGCCAGCAAATGATTGAGGAACACTTCACTGGCTTTGTTCAGACCCGGGCTGCGTCGGGTTATGGCGATGACTTCCAGCGTGTATCGCGCCTTATCGATATCGATGAGCCTAAGTGCCCCTTTGGCGACATAGGGCTCTGCTGTATCCACTGGCAGGTAGCCGATGTAACGACCTGAAAGGATCAGTATCAGCAGTGCCTCAACGGAGTTAGCCGTTGCGCCAATAGACCTGCGGTTTCTGGGAAAGATATCGACGGGCACCTGTCGCTCGTTATGCGAATCGAAGTTGTAGCTCATGCAGGCCCAATTCTGGTCACTGAGCATGCCCCAGCTCAGCTTCGCAGCAGCCTCTTCCCAGATGCTATGACCTGTCGTCGCATATAGACGGGTTTCCTCGTCGAACAGGTAGTGCTCATCAAACCCATTGTGCGCCTTGGACAAGCTTTGTCCCGGGAAGCGTAAGCTAATACCCAGTTGAAACTGGCCATCCAGGACGCAGTGTTCAATCATCCGGGGCGAGTGACGCTCTACATCGAACGTGACTTGTGGCGCCACCGCCTGGTAGGCGGATATCGCTTCCGTAAGGCGAAACTGTGGGTTCTCCAGCAAGCGGTCAATCGTCGCGATGCGCAGCTGGCCCGTCAGGTTTTCATGCAGCTCATTCACTCCGGATTTGAATGCTTCCAGCGAGCGAAACAGATCCTGAGCCAATAGCAGAACCCGCTCACCGTTGGCGGTAAGTCGGAATCCGCTACGCCCACGATCACACAACTTAAACCCGATTTTTCGCTCTAACTCTTTGATATGCCTGCTAATTGTTGATGCGTTAATATTCAATTCCGTCTCTGCAGCCGAAAAACCGCGCGCCTGAGCGACGGTTAGAAAGATCGACAGGAGGCGGATATCTACATCTTTCAACTTCGGCAAGATGGCCTGAGGGAAGGCTGATGTTTGCTGCATATTCACTTTCATATTTATGAATGTATAAATTCGTTTCATGACATTTTACGAACATAATGATCGATTTACAATCTTTTCAATACCCATACACGCGAGCGGGTTTTTCGCCCCCAAGACCGCGAGCGATATTCCAAACGACTAAAAATCGGGCGAACCAGAGGAGTGATACCCATGCAGTTCAATACACGCAGAAATCGATTGGCAGCCGCGGTAGCCAGCGCACTGGCCATGAGCCAGTCCCCCGTTGCGGTTAGCCAGGACACCGCAGCGCTTGAAGAGGTGCTGGTCACCGCTACCCGCAGAGCCACATCGGTTCAGGATATTCCCTACAGCATCACGGCAATCTCCAGCGAGGCCGTATCCAATGCTGGCGCTTCTGACCTGACGGACGTGCTCAGGATCATTCCCGGTGTGGCCTACATGGATTCCGGGGCGCGCGGCAACTCGGTAAACAGCACGGTGATACTGCGGGGCCTTAACGTGGCCTCTCAGGCTGGCGACAGCACAGCCTTTCCAAATCTGTCCGTGCCCAGCGTGTCCACCTACGTGGACGAAACACCGGTTTTCATCAACCTTAAACTGACCGACCTGGAGCGCGTTGAAGTCCTTCGCGGCCCCCAGGGAACACTGTATGGATCAGGTTCATTGGCGGGCACGCTGCGCTTTATTCACAACAAACCTAACACCGAAGGTGTGGAAGGCGGCATCAACGGCAGCATCGAAACGCTTGGCGAATCAGATGATCAGACCTACAAAGTCGATGGCTTCGTTAATATTCCTTTAACAGATCGCGCAGCCCTGAGGCTCTCAGGTGCTTTTGAGGATGCCGGTGGCGTGATTGACGCGGACAGATATCGTCTTGACTCAAGCGGTACTGCCCTACTGGAAAATCCCGATGACTTCCTCGGCAGTGGCCCGGCACTGGAACGCATTGACGATGCCGATACGGCAGAAATTTATGCAATCCGGGCTGCACTTGGCGTCGATATTACCGACAACCTGGACATACTGCTGAGCTGGCACCACCAGAACATTCAAGGCGAGGGAGACAACTTTCGCACCATCGGCGAAGACTACGTGAACCGGTTCGTATTCAGCGACGATCTCGACAACGAGAACGGACCTCGCGGTGACATGGTGCCAAACTCTGCCTACCTGAACACCATCGACCAAACCGCCGACGTGGCTAACCTGACCCTGAACTGGGACGTTGGTTTCGCGACACTGACATCGTCAACCTCCTATGTGGATGTAGAAACAGACACTACCCGCGATGCTTCATCCATTCAGTTCAACTTTGACAGAACCAACTTCTGTTACATCTATGGCTGTTACCCTCGCGGCCCCTTCATTGGTGAAGAACCTTCCACTCGCAAAGACTTTACTCAGGAGTTGCGCCTGGTTTCTAACAGCGAAGGCGCCATTGACTGGGTACTGGGCGGCTTTTACGCCGATCAGGAAGCAACATTTGACGCCGTGCAAACCATCTCCGGTTTTGCGGACTGGGCAAATACCGAGGGCAGTGGTGACTTCGCCGGCGTCGGCGGCACCTGGGCGGACTATCTCGCAGGCTTTGCCACTCGACCCGATGATCCCGATCGTCCCTATCAGTATCTGCTGGACAGAGAGACTGAGTTTGAGGATATAGCCATTTTCGGCGAGCTCACCTACCACGCCACCGAGAAGTGGCAGATCACCGTGGGCGCGAGGCAGTTCTGGCAGAAATACTCCAGCTCCCAGATCACCGAGCTGCCCACATGCGGATTATTCTGCGGACCCAATACTGCAGGCCGCACTGAAGCATCGCGCTCAGACGACGAATCGGACGCCATTTTCAAGTTCAACACCTCCTATGACTTCACAGAGGATACGCGTGTCTACTTTACCTGGGCAGAAGGATTCCGCAGAGGTGGTGCGAATGGTTTGCCGGAAGGCGCCTTCGGAATCACGGCTGAGGACTTAACTTACAAAGCCGACAAAACCACCAACTATGAACTGGGATTCAAGGGTTCTCTGGGCGATGGCAAGGCTATCTACACCATCGCCGCATTCGCCATTGATTGGGAAGATCCGCAGGTAGATACCTTTTTGACTGACGCTGGCCTGCCTGCAGTGATTAATGCCGGTGAGGCGGAAAGTCGCGGTATTGAGGTGGAAGTAAACGGTGTGATCACCGATAACTGGAGCTACAGCCTTGGCTACAACTGGCTGGATACGGAACTGAAAGACCGTGGTCGTGCCGATTATCTGGCGGATGCGGTAATTGGCGCAGCACTACCCGGCAGTGCCGAGCATCAGTTTAACTTTGCCACGGACTATATCCTGCCGCTCTCGGACAGCGGCATGGACCTGCACTTCCACCTGAACGGCGTGTACAAGGGAGAAGCCTGGAATGACTTCGAGGGTCTGGAGAACGGCTTCCAGCTGGACTCGTTCTGGCTAGTCAACGGCGCGATTACCCTTGGATCACAAAGCTGGCAAGTAGGACTGTTTGTTGACAATATATTCGACGAACAGGACGCCGTCTGGTCTGCCGACCTGCGTCAGAACCTGTCGGTGGCGGCACCGGCAAGGCCACGCAGCTACGGGCTTCGGGCCAGCTATCGCTTCTAACAAGCATGGGTGCTGAACTTAAGGAGGCCATCCATTTGAGTAAGGCACCCTCTTCTATCGATCCCGCCAAACTATTGGATGCGGGCAAACGCTGCCTGGCGACCGGTCGCATGGCTGAAGCCGTGCAGATCGCCAGACAGCTGGATGCCCGCTACCCAAACAACGCCGCTGTCGTCTGCTTTGTTGGGCAAATTGCCAAAGCAAGAGGCGATGTAGCTGCGGCTGAAGAGATGTTTAGCCGCGCCATCACACTCGCTCCGGGCAAAGCGGCCTACTACTTACACAAGGCAGATGCACTTTGTGTATTGGCCAGACAATCCGAAGCGGAACCGTTACTGGATCAGGCTTTACGCCTGGCGGATAAAGAAACATATGCTCTCCAGGCTTGCGGCAATTTGCTGGTACAACTTAACCATTACGAAAAAGCGCTGACGGCATTCACCCGGGCACTGGAGCTTTTACCAGACGACGCACAACTGCATCTGAATATCGCCGCCGTGCATCGTTTTCTGGGAAATCTGGACGAGGCGGCAAACTGGGCCGACAAGGCAGTGGGTATCAATCCAAATACTGCTCAGGCCTTATTCCTGCGCTCCGACGTTCGCAAAGCTACCGCGCAAATCAATAACGTGGCTGATCTCCGCCACCATATGGCACATTCAGAGCTGTCGGCAAACACATTGTTCGAGGCTGGCTTTGCATTATCCAAAGAATATGAGGATATGGGCCAATACGATCAGGCCTTTGATGCGCTGCAAACTGCCAACGAAAGACGCAGAAAGAATTTTGCTTATGATGTAGAGGTCGATATCCGGCGCATGGATGACATACGAGCTCACTATAACTCGAGTTTTTTCGAGAGGGATATTGCCGGATACCAAACCGATAAAACGCCGGTATTTATACTGGGAATGCCCCGCACTGGAAGCACACTTCTGGAACGCTTTCTGGAGCAGCACAGCTGCATGACAAGTGCCGGGGAGCGTACCGAGTTTAGCGCCTGCCTCTCAGAGCTGATCAAAGCCAGCAACCCTGATCGGGCGATAGATCCGCAGAAGCTGGTAGAAGCGTCCGTCAGCGTCGATTTCACCAAACTGGGAGAAGCTTATATCAAACGCACGAGCTTCTACGCCGGTGACACCTCACATTTTATCGACAAGTTACCGATTAACTTTCTATACGCAGGACTAATCAAAACTGCGCTGCCGAATGCCAAGATCATCCACGTGCGTCGCGACCCCATGGATACCTGTTACGCCATTTACAAAATGCTGTTTGATCAAACCTACCCTTTTGCTTACGACCTGGAAGAACTAGCCTCCTATTACATCGCCTACGATCAGCTCATGACACATTGGCGAGAGATCTTGGCGGAAGATCTCTACGAGCTAAGTTATGAAGATCTCGTGAATGATACGGAGTACACACTGAAGCAGGCCTTATCCTTCTGCGAGTTAGACTGGGAGGACAGCTGCCTGGATCTTGCGGGCAACACCAAGGCGTCTACCACCGCCAGCGCTGCACAAGCCAGAGGTGAGGTCTACAAGTCATCGCTGGCTAAGTGGAAAAACTTTGAAGCGCAACTAAGGCCATTGCAGTTACGTCTGCAGGACGCAGGGCTTATCTGAGCGCTTGCAGTATTTCTGATGCGAACTCGGGCAAAACACTGTATCAACGCAGAGAGTCCACTCGCTTACTTCTTCGTGGCGATGATCGGCTGCGCCGGTCTGTTCTATATCAACATCACACCTGGCATAACCTCTGCGCTTGTCTCTGGCCTGGGCTTCAGTGACAGCCAAGCCGGATACATTCTTTCAGCCAACGGCACAGGTGGGCTCATCGGTGCAACGATCGCCATTTTCGTCACCGGGCGAGTGCCATGGAAAGCTTTATGCCTGCCGGTACTAGCGCTGGCACTGCTGATTGAATTGGGCACAGCATCTATCGCACATGCCGATCTCATGGTGGCCTGGCGATTTCTCGCAGGGCTGTTCGGCGGCTGCGCTGTGGCCATTTCTTTCGCCTTGATGGGTCGCATGAAAAAGCCTGACCGGGCCTTCGGTACACTTATTTTTTTACAGTTTGGTCTGGGTGGCCTGGTACTGACTTTCAGACCACACATCGAAGCAGTGCTAGGCCCTCATGGGTTGTTCTTTACCACAGCTGCTTTAATCACCACCGCGCTAACAGTGGCTATTTTTCTGCCAGGAGACGCCACCGAGACTGGGAATAAACCTGAATCGGGCGAAACTAAAAGTCTGCTCGGCATACCCATCCTCAGCCTTGCGCTGCTGGCCTGTGTATGTCTATTTCAGGCCGGTTGTTTGGTATTTGGGCATATCTCGAGCGGATGGCCGTGACCACTGGCGCAGACTCGCACTGGGTCAGCCAGGTGGTAGGGAATGCCGCCTATCTTGGGATTGTTGGCGCTTTGATACCGATCTGGATCGGCGATAGATATGGTCGCAAACCCATGGTGGTCGCCGGAGTACTACTGATCATTGTCGGTATGGCTCTGCTCAAGTACGCAGAGAATCAGGCGCTCTACATCACCAGCAATGTCATCCTGAATATCGCATGGTCATCGACCATTGCCTATCTACTTGCCGCTGCTGCTTCCAGCGAGACATCTGGGCGGGCCGCTGTTTCGGCAGGTGTCGCCTCAAAACTGGGCATCGCCGCGGGCCCGCTGATCGCTGCCGCTGTTTTGACAACAGGTAGTGACAGTTTTGACAACGTCATCTATGTAGGCATGCTTATCAGTGTGCTGTGCCTGGCGCTGTCGTGGTCCACGCTTAAAAGAACGGAAGATTCACAAGCTTAGCGTGCTGAAGCGCGGTATCGATGCCGGCGCAATTGACTCGCGTCGGACCGAACTCCGGTTTATCGCCTTAAAAATGGCTCGAAAAAGGGAGCCATTGTATTGACTATTGTTTGAGCGGCTACTTGCCCTGATAAATGAGTTCCGGGTGAATACCCAACTGCTGCCGCTCAGGCAGTTTGGTATCAAACATGGTGAAGTTATAGATCTCTGCATTCCACGTATCGTATCGGTCTAACACCCACTCGAGCTCGTTCCGGTCAGTATAGATAGTCCACAATGTTGGAAATACGTCATTGGCGTATGGGTCTATTTGGTCGCAACCCGCGAATATTGCAGCACCAGCACCTTTGATTGAAAGTTTAGCGGCCTCGTTATCTGTTACATTTCGTGTGTACATATCAGCCAATACTGCCTTAGCCCGCAAACGTCGGTCGTAAGAGCGTATGGTAGCACCAGGTGCCGTTTGCTCTCTGTCCAGGATTAAGTGCGCAGCAAATTCAGGGTCGTTAGACATATAAGCTGTGCCTTCACCCTGATAAATCAACTTCTCGCCTCTCACAAACTCAACTACTGCGGTATTGCCTGCTCTATCGGCAAACTGGAAATGTGCCGGGGTAATGGCAGAACAATGATCCATGTCGTTTGCAGGTGGTAATCCGCAGATACCTGTGTTGATCACGTCAATTTTCTGAATCGCTTCGATCACTTCAGGCACAGTTTCGTAATTATCAACTGCCCATTCCGCAATTCTTGTCACATCAACGTCAATCTTGGCATCACTGGGCTTGGGGTATGAAGTATAAGCCGTATAGTCGGGCCCCAAATAAAGCAGATGCGCTTCCAAGCCTTTTTCGTTTATGGCTTCTGCAACTACTCTCGGCAGAAAGCTCTCAATTTTCATGGACGCGTATTTCGAGGTTGTTGTGAGCGCGACTTCCGAATCAGCATAAGTGTTCTTAATGCCAGCTCCGTCGCCGACGACTCTCGCATCGTCGTGCCCAAACCAGTCCATAGTACGAACCGATATCGCCGCATCGCCGTTGTTGTAGACCGCCGTCGTACAAGCCAGCGCAATCCCTGCACCAAACCAGCCGATTGCTGCGATAGCTATTGATGAACACTTAAACTTGGTCATATGAATCCTCGATAGTGTTGCTGGAGTTACAGGGGCAGCAGCTTAGGTATTGTGATGTCGTGACGCAGTATTCTTTTGCGACGCCCGTGGTTACCGAGTATCAATGGATCGGAGTCTCGCCGCAGCCAACTCAAACTGACTATTATGATAAACATAAATCCTGCGCCAGTCCGCTACAATCTCCTGGCCACAAAAACCTGCTTCTGATCGTTAGCCACCAGAAATCGTGAGAAACAGCTGACCCAGTAAGGGAGAGCGAGATGTCGACGACCATGGCGTAGGATTGACAACAATGCGGCTGCCTTACGTAGGGCCGGCCTCCCGGTTGTGACCCCTTCGGGGCAGCACTCGCTAACGCTCTGCTGTCCAAACTGCTCCTATGGTCGCAGTTTGTCGAACCGGAATTGCTTCAAATCCCGAGCTCGAGGTATAAACAAAAAAGCCCCGCAAAGCGGGGCTTTTTTGTTTATATGGCGGAGAGCGAGGGATTCGAACCCTCGATAGGGATCAACCTATACACCCTTAGCAGGGGTGCGCCTTCAGCCACTCGGCCAGCTCTCCGTAGGTTGTCTCACCGGGCGCCAAATGGCCCACTGCGAGAGCGCGGCATGATACCACAAAGCGCGGAAATTCAAAGGGTTGGAGGCGCTTATTCGCCCTGTTCGGACGGTTCGTCTTCGTCCTGAATGCGGTTGTAGATTTCTTCTCGATGCACAGCCACGTGTTTGGGTGCATTCACCCCCAGGCGTACCTGGTTTCCCTTCACACCGAGCACGGTAACAGTTACTTCGCCACCAACCATCAGGGTCTCGCCAACACGGCGGGTCAATATCAACATAGCTGCTTCCTGGCATTACCGGGCCGCCAAGGTCCTCTGGGCGGCAACAATAGTACTGGTTAAGTATTGTTCAGATCTGGAGTTTTGCAAACTTCGGTTCGAGCGGGTACTACTCTTCAGCTGCGTCCTGATCGAGTCCGAACTCCGAATGCAGTGAGCGAACCGCCAATTCCAGGAATTTCTCATCTATCACCACAGAGATTTTTATCTCCGAAGTGGTGATCATCTGGATATTAATGCCTACCTCCGCAAGGGCTGCAAACATCTGGCTGGCTACGCCGGCGTGACTGCGCATACCAACCCCTACCAGTGACACCTTGGCGATCTTGTCATCGGTACGCAATTCACGGGCATTCAACTCGCCGGCCACCCTTTCGACAATAGCAGCAGCCTTTTCCATGTCATTACGATGCACGGTAAAGGTGAAGTCGGTGCTTTTGTCCTCAGCGATGTTCTGCACGATCACATCTACTTCTACATTGGCTGCACCGATGGGGCCCAAAATCTTGTGGGCAACGCCGGGGGTATCGGGCACACCCAGCACGGTGATCTTGGCTTCGTCGCGGGTAAAGGCAATGCCTGCAATAGTTGGGGCTTCCATATCGCTTTCTTCCTCAGTTCGGATCAGGGTGCCAGGGCCATCCTGGAAGCTGTGCAGCACCCGCAAGGGAACATTGTATTTGCCGGCGAACTCCACCGAGCGAATTTGCAGCACCTTGGAACCCATACTGGCCATTTCCAGCATCTCTTCAAAGGTGATGGTATCAAGGCGACGGGCGCCATCGACCATGCGCGGATCAGTGGTATACACACCATCCACGTCGGTATAAATCTGGCATTCATCGGCCTTGAGAGCGGCGGCCAGGGCTGCCGCCGTGGTATCAGAGCCACCGCGACCCAGGGTTGTGATATTGCCCCGCTCATCCACACCCTGGAAACCTGCCACGACAATGATATTGCCGGCGTCCAGATCGGCATGCAGGCGGGCATCGTCAATTTCTTTAATGCGAGCCTTGGTATGGGCATCGTCGGTCAGAATACGTACCTGGCTACCGTTGTAAGACTTGGCGGGAACACCACGCTTGGCCAGGGCCATACTCAACAGCGCTGTGGTCACCTGCTCGCCGGTGCTCACCAGCACATCCATCTCGCGGGGTACCGGGTTGTCCTGAATTTCATGGGCAAGGCCAATCAAGCGATTGGTTTCGCCAGACATAGCGGACACCACAACCACCAGGCTGTGCCCTTCCTCTCTAAAACGCACTAACTTGTCGGCAACCGCTTCGATCTTCTCGATGCTGCCCACAGAGGTGCCGCCAAATTTTTGAACGATCAAACTCATGGGTTGTACTTGGGTTGGCCCCTTGGAGGGGGCGTAAAAAAGGGGGCGTATTAAACACTAAAACGCTTTTAAATTAAAGGCTTAGGTGGGCAAGTAACGGTGTTTAACAGAGCTAGTGCAGGACAGATAGCTCAGCACTGGCTTTCTGCAGGTTTTTGTCGCGAGTAACGAGGCCCACGCCCTGCTCGATAAAGACAGACGCGAGAAGATGACAGTCAATAAAGCCAACACCCCGCCCCATCAGTCGTTTGTGTTCTATAAAACTCAGTACCTCTGCATCGGACGCGGTTTTGATCATTGGCAACTGCAGCAACTCTTCGAGTATCTCTTCCCGATTTTCAAGATTGCCACAGGCGAGTTCGCCGATGACCAGTGGATGAATCAAGACCTGATTGGCATCCAATAACTCGACAAGCTTCGAATCACCTTGACGTAGATGATTGATCCAAACGGATGTGTCGACCAGCACCATGGCAAACCTACCTGCGGCGAGGCACTTTTAAGTTGGGCTCACTACCGCCTAGAAGGGCTAGCCTGCGGGCACTTTCACGCTGAACGAGCGCCTCAAGCCCGGCGCGCACTAGTTGAGTCTTTTCCTTTATGCCCGTCAGGCGCTGAGCCTGTGCAAGCAATTCATCATCGATATTCAACGTAGTTCTCACGGCTGACACCTATGCATACATAATGACACATCTATATGCCGGATATGATGCTACTTTTCATCGAATGCAGTCAATCTGAAGATGTGCGGGAGCAGAGCAGGAAAGCAAAGATCGATAAGGGGTCAGAGCCCTTTTGAAAAGCGAAAAGGGGTCTGACCCCCGCTATTGACCAGGAGCAGACCCTTCAGGGGTGAGAAATCAGGAGAGTTGGGATTCAACCCAGCCGGGCACAGCTTCAAGGGCTGCAGGCAATGCGGCGACATCGCTGCCACCTCCCTGGGCCATATCGGGACGACCGCCGCCCTTGCCGCCCAGGCGACCGGCAAATTCCTTCATCAGATCGCCGGCCTTCACCGTGTCGGTCAAATCTTTGGTCACGCCGGCGGTCAGGGCAATCTTGTCGCCATCGGGAGCCGCCAGCAGAATCACACCGCTGCCCAGCTTGTTTTTCAGCTGGTCGACCGTGTCGCGCAGGGATTTTGGATCGGCACCTTCCAGAGACGCAGCCAGTACCTTAATGCCATTGACTTCAACCGCCTGGGAGGCCAAGTCACCGCCCGTGGAACTGGCAAGCTTTTGCTTCAGTTGGGCCAGTTGCTTTTCCAACTCGCGGGTTTCCGCGCGCAGACTCGCGACCTTTTCCGCCACATTGGCAGGCGTGGCTTTCACCACATCACAAATCTCGGCGATTTGCGCCTGGGCGTTATCAAACAGTTCCAGCGCGGCAGACCCCGTGACAGCCTCAATGCGGCGCACCCCGGCAGAAATACCGGATTCAGAGGTCACGCGCATCAGGCCGATATCACCGGTGCGTGCCACGTGGGTACCACCACACAGCTCCACCGAAAAGTCACCGCCCATGCTGAGCACGCGCACTTCATCGCCGTACTTTTCACCGAACAGGGCCATGGCACCCGCTTCGACGGCGCTGTCCATATCCAAGAGGCGGGTCTCCACGCCCGTGTTCAAGCGGATCTGGTCGTTAACCATCTGCTCGATGGTTTTCAATTCATCCGCGCTCACCGCTTCACCGTGGGAGAAGTCAAAACGCAGTTTTTGGGAATCCACCAGGCTACCCTTCTGGGCCACGTGATCACCCAACACCTTGCGCAATGCAGCGTGCAATAAGTGGGTCGCCGAGTGGTTCAAGGCCGTTGCGGAGCGCACCCCTGCGTCCACCTCAGCCTGCAGGCTATCGCCCACACTGATGCTGCCCTTGAGTACAACACCGTGGTGCACATGGTGATCGGAGGCCTTGGTGGTATCGCGCACTTCAAACTCGCCGCTACCGCGCAGGTAACCGGTGTCACCCACCTGCCCGCCGGATTCGCCATAAAACGGTGTGCTGGCCAACACCACCGCACCCTCTTCCCCTTCGGCAAGGGATTGCACCGGCTCACCGTTCTTAAGCAGCGCCGCTACTTCTACTGCGCCATCCAGATTGTCGTACCCGGTGAACTCGGTCTGCCCATCCAGCTTCAACGCATCGTTGTAATCAACCGTGAAGCCGCCGGCATCCTGCGAGCGCTGGCGCTGTTCCGCCATGGCCGCTTCGTAACCCGCCATGTCCAGAGTCAGATCGCGCTCGCGAGCAATGTCATTGGTGAGGTCAACCGGAAAGCCGTAGGTGTCATACAGTTTGAACACCAGGTCGCCGGGAATCTCGTTGCCCTTCAGGTCAGCCAGGGCTTCCTCAAGAATGCCCATGCCATTGTCGAGCGTCTTGGCGAACTGCTCTTCCTCACCCAGCAGGGCCGCCTCAATACGAGCCTGCTGCTCAGCCAGGGCGGGATAAGCCGCACCCATTTCAGCCACCAGCGGTGCGACAAGTTTGTGGAAGAAAGGCTCGCTGGCACCAAGCTTATTACCGTGGCGAATGGCACGGCGAATAATGCGGCGCAGCACATAGCCGCGGCCTTCATTGCTGGGAAGCACGCCATCCAGCACCAGGAAGGAACAGGAGCGAATATGGTCGGCAATCACGTTGAGGGAGGTGTGCTCGATGCTCTTCTGGCCAAGCACATCTGCTGCGGCTTTGAGCAGATTCTGGAACAGGTCGATCTCGTAATTGGAATGCACGCCCTGCAATACAGCGGCCAACCGCTCCAGCCCCATACCGGTATCCACCGAAGGCGCCGGCAGCGGGTTCATCGTGCCGTCGCTGTCTCGGTTGTACTGCATGAACACCAGGTTCCAGATCTCGATATAACGATCCAGATCGTCGTTTTCGCTGCCGGGCGGGCCACCCGGCACATCTTCCCCATGGTCGTAAAAAACCTCAGAACAGGGTCCGCAGGGGCCGATATCACCCATCTGCCAAAAATTGTCCTCGTCCAGGCGAGAGAAACGACCCGGGCTAATGCCCATCTCCTTGATCCAGATATCCGCTGCTTCGTCGTCACTGACATGCACGGTAACCCACAACTTCTCTTCCGGCAGGCCCAGTTTGACGGTCAAGAACTCCCAGCAGAACTTGATGGCTTCGCGCTTAAAGTAGTCACCAAAGCTGAAATTGCCCAGCATTTCGAAGAAGGTGTGATGACGGGCGGTATAGCCGACGTTTTCCAGGTCGTTGTGTTTGCCACCGGCGCGCACACAGCGCTGGCTACTGGTGGCACGCACGTAGTCGCGCTTCTCGGAACCCAGGAACACATCCTTGAACTGGTTCATCCCCGCATTGGTAAACAACAGGGTTGGGTCGTTCTCGGGCACCAGCGAGCTGGAGTCCACGCGCGCGTGGGTCTGCTCTTCAAAATAGGCGAGGAAAGCCTCGCGGATCTCATTACTCTTCATGGCTTACTTCAGGTTATCGGTCATGCGCTCTTCAGCGAGGTTGCGCCCGGCCAGGATATGCAGGTGCAGGTGATGAATCGTCATGCCGGCGGCTTCGCCGTTATTGACCACCAGATTAAAGGCATCGGCAACGCCCAGTTGCTCTGCGATCTTGCCCACAGTCAGCATCAGGTGCCCCAGCAGGGCCTGATCTTCAGCTTCGGCATCAGACAATTTGGGAATCGGCTTGCGCGGAATCACCAACACATGCACCGGCGCCTGCGGGTTGATGTCATGAATCGCTACACAGTGTTCATCTTCGTAGATGAACTCGCTGGGAATCTCACCACTGATGATTTTTGCAAAAATAGTGTCGGCCATGGTTTAGCCCAGTTTCTCATCGGCAGTCAGCTGACGCGCTTCGGTTTCCAGCATCACCGGAATACCGTCGCGCACCGGGTAGGCCAGGCCGCTGGCCTTACAGACCAGTTCCTGCTTGTCTTCGTCGTATTCGAGAGGTGCTTTGCTCACCGGGCAAACCAGGATGCTCAGCAGTTTTTTATCCAGCATGGGTGACTCGTTAAGTGCACTAAATCAGGGCGCGCATTATAAGCCCTTTCAGGGCATAGGTGGTACCAGCAACTGAGGATCCACCCAGTGTTTGCGCCATTTCATGCGCCAGTCCAGGTGGGCCCCGGTGGCTCGCCCGGTGGCGCCTATTTCGCCAATTTTATCGCCGGGTCGCACTGCCTGCCCCACCACCGCATTCACCGCGCTCATATGCAGGAAGCTAGAGAACACCTGCATACCGTGATCAATAATGACGGTACCGCCGGAATAAAACAGATCACCTTCCGCCAGCACCACCACCCCCGCTGCCGGGGCGACCACCGGTGTGCCGGTGGGAGCTGCCACATCTACCCCGTAATGAGGTCGACCCGGTGTGCCGTTATAAATGCGCTGGCTGCCATAAACACCGGATATCGGGCCTTGTGAAGGCCAAATAAAGCCGGCGCTAAAATAGGGAAACTCTGCGCTGCTGGCACGGGATTTGGTCACCAGCGCCTGCTCCCGACGAATTCGGGCCAGGTGCTCCTCTCCCGGGGTGACGGTCTTCTGGGGTACCCCCTCAATACGCTGTAAGCGATACTCTCGCGGACTGACACTCAGGCTTTGCCAGCAGGAATCCGGCCCTTCTACCCGCAATACCTGTTCTGATTTGGCATCGCGACCAAAGCCAAACACCACGGTGCCGTCTCCGGCAACGGACAGCTCCTCATCACCCAGGAATACCTTGTTGCCGGGTGCCACCTGGGCCCACACTAACGCACCCTGCTGAACCGGGCCGCTCAATTGCAGACAGGCCAGCGCCACCTGGGGTAAGCACAATGCTATGCACAGGGCTCGAAACATCCAAACCAGGCAGCACTCCACCGATTATTGCTGAGGCGTTTGCGAGGCGATAAACTTGGCAAAAATCTCGTTCACCGCGGCACTCAGGGTCTCTTCCATGTTCTGCATGGCCTTGGTGGTCAGTCGGCCCTTGGTCGTGCCCTGCCACACCAGCTTCCTGGCATCGGGGTCAATCGCATCGATGATCAAGCGCCCCTCTGTGAACTGATCAATGCGGGTGGTATGGGTGGCTCTCCAACCGCCATAGTAGTACCCATCATAAAAGGGGTCGTAACCCACACCGCCGTATCCGGTGGGCACTGAGCGGCTCTGGATTTTCTCCTGGGTCTCAATCGAGAAGTTGATGAGAATATCGGGATCGCGGCGGTCCTCTGTCATCCCCATAGACTGCAGCTGGGCCGCCACGGCATTGCGCAGGTAGGTCGTCTCCAAACTGCCGTAGTCCGCACCCTTGTCGGTGGCCAGATCCCTGAGGAAGGCATAGGTGTAATAAGAGGACAGATCGGCACTTGGGTCCACGTTAGAGGTTGTGGGGTCAGAGGCACAGCCGGCCAGCATCACTACCAGCCCCAATGCACCCAGCCAGAGCTTGGCCAGGCTTCCTGTATGTTTCCGATTCATGCGAAAAATCCTCGTCTGTCGAGCGTTCAGGTCTGTCAGCATTGTACACAAAGTCTTGCAGGAATCACGGCGGCTGATAGCACCCTGCCCTGAAATTCAGGTAGGGTAAGCAACTGTTACGCATCGTTTAAATGCTCTATCCAGGGAATAGCGAATCATGTCCAATCAAGAACACACCGGCACCGGCCAGATACTGCTCGAACAGTTTGTAAAAGTTGATGTGCCTGAGCTGAAGAAGATCCACAAAAGCGTCTCGGAAGGCCAAAAACTCTCTGCCGGTCAGCTGGAGGTGATGAAGCGCTACCTTGAGGAATCCCATGCCTTGTCCAAGTTTGTGCACGAGTTTCCTGAGTATGAGGATATTGTGATGGGATCCATTGAGGTGTACCACGAGATCACCGAGATGGCTCTGAAAAACGAAGGGGGCTGATCAAAAACGGCAACCTGTCGGCAGCGCCATTCAGTCGCTACTGCCACGGCCAGGTTAGCGGCCGCGGCAGCAGGTAGAGCACTTAGTCCACGTAATTGTATGAATCCTCGGTGCGAGGTGTATTCACACGCTTGCCACTGCGCATCTGGTCATAGAACGCCGACTTCCACTCTTTGAATTCCGGCCGTGGCTGCGGCTCAATGCCGGTATCCCACACGCTGATCTCCACCGGCTCTACCGATACATCACCCAGATGGCCCTGCATATCGCCCCAGGGGCATGAGCTGATCACGCAGTAGATGTCCTGCTCGGCGTAGAACTCTACTCCCGTCCCAGCGGGTACATTTTTACCGGGCTTCAGATCCATAATCACGTCACCATCCTCTTCACTCCAGCCGGTGAAGTAGTGTTGGAAGGTCATGAAGTTGCACATATTGGCAAAGTGCTCGATGACCTCCCGCTGGCGCACCTCTTCCATCGCATGAATGGCGGGAATGCGCATAAAGCCCTGCATAAAATTGGTATGACAGGAGTCATGCCCCACGGGCAGGTGTGGCGCGGCTGCCTGGTTCCACTCCGGGTTGCAGTGGAACATCCAGAAATGACGTCCCCAGCCCTCATCTGCCCAGTCGTCCGGCAACTCATCAGCAACCATGGTCGCCATGGGATGCAGATAACCGGAGTTCGACCAGCAGCGGGTGTACTTTTTCAGGTAAGGCCCCTCGATCGGCGCTGAGTGACCGTAGTTAATGTATTCGTTGAGGTCGGGCGTAATCAAAAACCAATCCAGAATCTGGCAGGCATTGCGAGGGTTGTTTTGTTCAGCGCGGATGACCTGCCCCGCTTTCACCAGAAATGCATCGCCTGAATGGGGCTGCAGTATTTCCTTGTAGACCAGCTTGCGACTGCCCTTCCTGGCAATCACGTCGTCATAGAATTCCTGGTTCAACGTAAACTGGGGGGCGTTCACTATCGCCAAATGGGCGTCATCACTCATACCAATCACCTCTATCCACTCATTATGTCATCGTTTACGGCACCGATTAGCACCGATGTAAGCGTTCGATTTGACCAGCTTGCGACCAAGGCGCTCTGGCCCCACTTCGCAGCTTTCATCCCTCAATATGGACTAGAATCAGTTAAAACGTCGATACGATTTGGGGCTGCCCATGACTGAAAAGCGGGTAACAAACTCAACAGGACTGTACAGCGAAGGCCGGGGCGACTTCCTCAGCCTGTTCGAAGAGTTCGAACCCTATTCTGAAGGGCAAGGCAAGCAACTGGATCCGGGTGCCTCTGAAGTGCAGTTTCAGCTGCTGCAACTCCCCGGTCTTGCGCTTAAATACTTTCAAACCAATAAGTCGCTGTGTTTCCGGGGACGTATAGAAGCCGGCAAAACTTCTTTTACCTTTTGCCCCAACAGCCGCATTGAAGAAAGCAGCTGGTGTGGCAGCAGGGTGCCAAAGCACGCCATCCCGGTTCTTCAGCCCGGCACCAACCACGTATTCAGTCTGCCTGCAGGCTGGCACGATTTGGAGCTGACTATTGATAACCAGCTTCTCGAGAAATCCGGCTTAAGCGTAGGCAGCAATGAGCAAACCACGCCCTTGTGCCTAATGCTGGATGGCGACACGCTTGAGCTCATCCAAACGCGACTGAAATCATTGCTCACCTATGCCAGCACCATGCCTTGCGGCATCATTGAGGCTGAAAATGCCCATTGGCTTACGCTGATGCTATTGCAGGAGGTTCAACTGGTCCTGGGCGAGGCCGCCCCCCCGCAGCCTGGCGGACACGCCTTTCTCCCAGCTGGTATCCAGGGCCGCGCAAATCGTTGATAGCCCGGAGATTTCGGAATTGACCGCCAGCACCCTGGCAGAGCAGCTACAAACCAATCGCTGGACACTGCAGCGTGGGTTTAAAGATGCCCTTGGCATGTCTCCCTACCAGTTTATTTTGCGGGCCCGCCTCAATCGTGCCAGGCAGCAGCTGGCGGACCGCCCGGGGCTTAATATTGCCACCGTAGCACTGGCAACCGGTTTCCCTAGCGCCAGCGCCTTTGCCACACACTATCGCCGCTTTTATGGCGAGAACCCATCGGAGACACAAGCCAATTAGCTTCAGAAGCACTCGCAGGCCAGTGCGTATACCAGCAGAGGCGACCTCGCTGTCGGGGCAAAGGCGTTCAGCGCTGCTTTTTGGCATGCTGCTTATCCACTGTCTCTTGCTGTCACCACTAGCCGTCTTCGCGCAAGCAGAAACAGACGCACTGACTCAACGGGCCACACTGTTCACCTCGCTGCCAGAGGTCGAGCAGGCATTCAAACCCAGGGGTATAGACCTCAAGCTGGACTACACAAATTTCGTGCAGCGACTGTATGCCTCGTCGGACAACAACAAAACCGAAATCTCAGGCCGTGGTGACCTTGTGCTCAAAATCGATGGCGACAATGCGCCTTTCTGGAAGGGCTTCGGTATCGAATTGCGCCACACCATGACCCATGGCGACGCCAACTTTGGCCGCGGCTTTGGTAACGGCGGTGTGTTCTTTCCACCCAATACCGCCCTCACCTTTCCGCGCAGAAACGAAACCAGTTTCAGTGTGCATCAGCGTTTCGACAACAATATGCGGCTGAGTCTGGGTAAATTTGATGTACTAACCGCAACGGAGGCCATGCCCCTCAGCGGCGGTGGCGGCATGAACTCATTTACCAACCTGGCACTGGCAGCACCAGTCACCGGCATTATCAGTCCCTATGCTGTAGGCGGCATTCTCAATATTCCCACCCAGCACGCCAACTACACCCTGATGGTTTATGACCCGCGTAACGGGCAAGACCCGCGCACCATAGGCTTTACCTTCGAGGCCGGCATGGCGGCCATGCTCAACGTCACGCTACCTCTGAAATGGGCAGGAAAACCGGGCTATCACACCTTTACTGGCGCACTGAATGACGTTGAATCCGAGGATCTGGAGTCACCGCCCGATATGCCCAGCACCATCATAGGCCAATGGTATGTGGCTTATGCGCTGCAACAGTTCATCGGGGTACATGAGGCAGACCCCAGCAAGGGCTGGGGGTTTTTCGGACGCATCGGCGCATCAGATTCAAATCCCAACGCTATCGCCGGGCACTGGCTGCTGGGCCTGGGAGGACATAACTTGCTGGGCAAGCGCCAACAGGACCGCTGGGGTATTGCCATGGCACGCTATTATTTCAGCGATCACCTGAATAACCCGGCTACGCCGCCACCGGGAAGAATCGGTCCGGAATCAGTAATCGAGGCCTATTACAATCTGGCGGTATTCCCGTGGTTAAGAGTGACTCTGAGCGCGCAACGTACTCGACCCTTCGTGGAACAGAAAAAGGAAGACAGCGTGGTGACGCTACGCACTCAGATCAGGTTCTGAGTCATGCCTGGAATCTAGAAGGCCTCACCGATCGCAAAGTAAAAATGGGCGCCGTGTTCGCCCCAGGCAACATCGGCCCCGATGGTCAGGTCATAAAACTGCTTGAGCATATAGCGCCCACCGATCCCAGCAGCGGGCAAAACGTTCTCAAACAGCTTGCCGTAGCTGCGGGCCACCTCACCGGCACCGACGAAGCCGGTGACGACCCAGTTCTCATGAGGCTGCCGGCGGTACTCCCCCTGCACGGTGTAGGAGACACGATCGATATAGCGCCCCCAGGAGTAACCGCGCATATCCTTGCGTCCACCGATCGAAGGCTGCAGGAAGAACGGCGTGTCATCACCCGCATAGGCTGTCATCACACGTAACGCGAGCACGTCCCGTTCACGCAGGGTGAGATAGCGGTTGGCGCTGAGCTTGATAGTTTCAGTGTCAAAATCGCCACCCATGGCTTTGTTGTAGATCACACCGTGCCCTTCAGCGAACCAGCCATCCCGGGGATACTGCTGGCTACTGCGGGAATCGTATTCCAGCGGAATTTCAATGGCAGCAATACTCAGCTTCTCGTCGACATCTTCCGCACCAGGAGGTGGTGAATCGCCACGCAGGTCAAACTTAAGATCAGTACTGGCGTAGAGCACGCCCAGACCCAGGTAGGTTTCGGGCAGGATTTCATAGCGTGCATTGGCATACGCCACGGGCATCTTCTGGTTCACCTTGATGTAGTCGTCATTGCCGGTGCCTTCGCCGCCCGTTCCCCAGAAGCGGTAATTGATATCGGCATACATCACCGCGGCGTCTACACGCACCCTGTCATCCATGAGGTTAAGCCGACCACCACCACCAAGTGCCCAGGTATCATTTTGCATATATGACGCCATGGCACCCACTCGAGAAGGCGGCGTGTCAGGGTTTTCCTTATCCAGATCGAGAAAACTCCCCACAAACAAATCGAGACCCCAGCCAAAAACGGGTTCTCTACTCGGCACAGGAATCGCTAGCAGCTTGCCTGGCTGTGGACCTCCACCGCTGAGACCGACCGCTGTTGTTGCCGGAGGACCGGCAGGATCGAGAGCACTATCGACCATATTAGGAATAGTGATTTCAATATCCTTGATCTGCTCAGCCGCGGCTTCCTGGGTCAGGCTGTCATCAGCACCCCTGGCAGCAGTGCACAGTAAGCTGAACCAGATCATGGCTGTGGCGGTGCGGATTAAGCGGTATGGAGACGACATAGGGAGCAACATAGAAACTGTTATGAAAAGTGCGACTGACTCAAAACGACGCAGAAGTTACAGCAATAACACCGATGCTAAAAGCCCCAGCGATAGCCAATATCGACACTAATGCTGGGCTCTTTCTGTGAGATGTTGTACTCCCAGGCAAAGCTGGCACCGATCTTGTCACTGATGGCAAAGCCGACGGCAATACCCGTTGCCACATCGCCAAAGTTGAACTTTACGTCGCCATCAGGATTATCGTCATCGGCGATGCCCTGCCCCAGACCGGTGGTGACAGACCAACGGTCCCCAATGGCGTAGTTGACCGTTGCAATAAAGGTATAGGAGTCGACGGTTTTGTTGGGTTTGTCGTCAAAGGTCTCGGTTTCACTGTCGTAGGCAAGCGACAGCGTTGTTGACCAGTCTTTACTGAATACACGCGTGTAGTCCACGGTCAATCCCCAGAACGTTGCGTCGCGTGATGTAATGGCACCGACGCTGGCACCCACGTTTATCCAATTGAGATGAGTGGTACCCGGGGGCATTGGGAAGGAACTGATTGCCGCGTGAGCGCCGGGCGCGATGTGCAGCGCCAGCAACAGAAGTAACAGTTTGGGAAGGTTTTTCAACGGCGCTCGAATCCGTGCAGTTGTCGCTAGCTTACCCAATCACAACCGCAGGCACCAGCGCTCAGAAGCACGCATTGAAGCAACCGCAGAGAGGCGGGATATGCGGTTGCCTGTATACCTAAAGTGAATATTTTTCATTTTTTGTGCTATGCTGTTATCTTCAAATAACTAATCAGGAATACCGCCATGTCCGCGCTGACCGTGATGACCTACGGCTTTGCCACCGAGCGGTGGAAAGCCGATGTGCAAGCCCATATGGGACTCACCATGCCTGTTGCATATGTCGGCGCCCTCGACGGACTGGATCAGGACGCATTGGATGCACTGAAACCTGATCAGGGCGAGGGGGATGCACCGGTCCAACTGCCCGATGGCAGCACCGGCTGGTTTGACATTGCCAGGATTGACCAGCGTTGCCACGATCTCATGGCCTCTCGGGACGACGCGATCACACTCATGTACTGCACAGCCCCCTGGGATCAACTCGCACAATGCTCGAACGTGCTACTGCCCTTTCGGATGCTGGAATCTACTGCATTGAACCTGATGGATCGCAGCGGCAAGCTGGGCGTCATCCAGCCTTATGCGGAAACCGCCGAGCAGGAAATCCAACACTGGGCTGAACTGGGTGTGCCGGTAGTGTCCCGCGTAGCCGCTTCCGAAAACGAAGACCTGTCTATTTTGCAGAATGCGGCCATGGATCTGGAAGCCGAGGGCGCCAGCGTGATCGTGCTCGATTGCCTGTACTTCACACAAGCACATTACCAGGCAGTGCGCGATGCCGTGCAATGCCCGGTACTGATGCCCAACAGCCTGATCGGTCAAATGCTGAACGCCACATTGACCTGATTACTGTATTACCACTGCCCTGCCAACCGGAGTTTTAAGCATGTCGTCTCTTTCAGGAAAAGTCGCCGTCATTACCGGCGGTGCCGGTGCCATTGGCCACAGCCTTGGCAAACTGTTGTTATCGCGCGGCGCCAGCGTCTTGTTCGCCGACATGGATGAGTCCAGCCTGGCCAGGCAAGTTGATGAGCTGGGCGACGACCGGGCTGCCTATATTGCAGTGAACGTCACCAGCCCAAGCGATAACCAGGCAATGATCGACTACGCACGCGAAACCTTTGGCGGGGTCGATATGTTTTTCGCCAATGCCGGCATTGAAGGCCGCGCCGCGACGCTGCCAGATCTCGAAGTCGCAGAGATGGAGAAAGTTCTCGCGGTTAATGTGATTGGTGTGGCGCTTGGCCTGAAGGCCGCCGTACCCGCCATGGAAAAACGCGGCGGTGGCAGTATTGTGATCACCTCCTCGGGGGCGGCAGTCAAGGCTGCACCGGGTATTGGCATCTACTGCGCCAGCAAGGCGGCGGTCAATGGCCTGATGCGCTCCGCCGCTTTGGAATGCGCGCCAATGAATATTCGCGTGAACAGCATTCTGCCTGCTCCGGTGGATTCACCGATGATGGAACGTATACAGGAAGACCTGGCTCCCGGCGAGGGCGAAGAGCTGGGTAAATCCCTGCGCAGAGATTTACCTTTTCAACGCTACGCGAGCATTGACGAAATTGTCAGCGTCATGGCCTTTCTGGGCAGTGACGACGCCGGCTTTGTATCCGGCGCAGAGTATCGGGTCGACGGCGCTGAGTCCGCTTAGAATCCCGGTCACATAATCGGCATTTCACCCTTTTTGAGGGGCACTCGCCGTGACACCCAGATAAAGATCACCAGGCCCAGGGCAAAACACACCGACCACAACATGTAGGTAACTGCATAGGACGATCCCGTCATCAACATGCCCGACATGGCCGGGCCGATGGTACCGGCAATGGTCTGGGCGGAAACGGCCCAGGTGCTGTAGCGGCCTTCTGTATCTGCATCCGCCACCAGGGCCACGCGATACGGCGCGCCAAATCCGAAGGCAAACAGTAACAGCAGGCTGGCCACCATATAGGCTGTGGACGTATCTCCAAAGCCAAACAGGGCCATGGCGGTCAAGGACCCTGCAATACCAAAGCACATGGGCGCGATGCGACCAAATCGCACACCGACCCAGGCCGCCAGTGCTGAGCCCAGAAAGGACGTCAGCTGAGACCAGGATGCTGCCTGCTGGCCCAGTTCGCGATCAAAACCTTTTTCCATGCCGATCTCTGACATAAAGGTCACGCCACTGACCTCGGACAAGTAAGCTATAAACACAACTGCCAGCGCGGCAAACACCAGATAGCGGGGCAAGGCGGCCCCTGTATTGTCCGAGCATACTGCCGTCTCGCGCTGATTCTCCCGCCCCTTAATTAGGCTTGCCGCGGGAATACAGATGGCCAGCCCCAGGGCCAGAATCATCAAAGTGCTGGAATAACTGCCCTCCCCGGTTGGCATCATCATGGATACTGCGAATCCGACCAACGCCTGAGCGCCATAACTCAGCGCAAGGGCACGGGCGGGATTGGCCGAGTCACACAGCAAGGTAAAAGCAATGCCATAGGCAAAACCAGAGGCGATCCCCGCTAACACATGACCGACCGCCAACACGGAATAGTTTTGCGCCAGCAGCGGGCCCAGCATGCCCAGGGCCCCCACCACACCTGCAGCCATCATGGAGCGCGACCAGTTAAAACGACGTATCCACCAGTAACCGCTGATCGTCGCCAGGGTAAAACCACCCTGGAAAACGCCCATCAGTATACCCAGCTGCGCCTCATCAAGCGCCAGTTCGTCGGCGAAATTACCCATCACCACCGGCAGGGTTACGAGATACAGCGCAGCACCGACCATCGCTGCGATTGCGCCAATCAGGGAGGGCCAGTGTTCTCTGGTTTGTGTATTCACAATGAGCTCCCTGGCTTTAAGCCGTCCAGCCACCGTCGACAGTCATGGCCGAGCCGGTCACAAATGAGGAAGCATCTGAACACAGCCACAGCATGGCCTGCGCGAGCTCCATGGGCTGACACAGACGTTGCATGGGCGTGGGTGCAATACCGATCAACATGTCGCGGGTGGCCTGATCGATGCTCGGGTCAGCATCACACTCGGCGATGATGCGATCGACCATCGAGGTATGCACTGAACCCGGGCAAATCGCATTCACACGAATACCCTGCTGCGCATATTCAATGGCCGCTGAGCGGCTAAAACCTATCACTGCATGTTTGCTGGCACAGTACGGCGACATTTCAGCGCCACCACGAAGCCCGGCAATGGATGCCGTGTTAACGATGGAGCCACCGCCGTTCTTGAGCATCTGGGCGATCTCGTACTTGCTGCAGAGAAACACACCTTTGACGTTGATGTTCATCACCCGGTCCCAGTTTGACTCCTCACACTCGTGAACAACGGCCATATCACCCTCAATACCCGCATTGTTCACCGCGCAATCGAGACGACCATAGAGCTCTACGGTCTTTGCCACTAGCGCTTCTGCATCCGAAGCGCTGCTCACGTCACAGGCCTGAAAACTCGCCTCGCCGCCAGCGGCGCGGATCAGCTCAACCGTCTCTTCGCCTCCTGCGACCGACACATCTGCCACCACCACTTTGGCACCTTCGCCAGCCAGCAGCTCAGCTGTCGCCCGGCCAATGCCGCCACCTGCGCCTGTCACTAACGCTACTTTTCCTTCCATTGCAGCTGCCATGTCTTAATCCTCTATCTATTACTGATGTATTGCTCTGCCGAGAGCATCCAGCACCGCTTCGTGCATGGCCTCGGACAACGTGGGATGGGCAAACAAAGTGTGTGCCAGCTCTGATTCCGTGGCTTCCAGTGACTGGGCAATGCCGAAGCCCTGAATCAGCTCGGTGACTTCCGGCCCAATCATGTGTGCGCCAAGCAGTTCGCCGCTGGACGCATCAAACAGCACTTTTACAAATCCCTCGCCCTCATTGATAGCCAGGGCTTTACCATTACCTTGCAGGTTAAAGCGGCCCACTTTATAGGGGCGATTGTTGACTTTTAACTGACTCTCGGTCTGCCCCATGCTAGCCACCTGGGGACGACAATAGGTGCAGCCGGGTACCATCGATTTATCCAGGGGATGCACACCACTGATACCGGCTATTTTTTCAACACAGAGAATGCCCTCGTGACTGGCCTTGTGCGCCAAACAAGGGGGCCTGCCACATCGCCAATGGCGTACACGCCAACGGCACTGGTTTTTCCCCAGGCGTCTGTGGTGATAAAGCTGCGCTCTGTTTCAACACCCGCTTGCTCAAGACCAAGATCTTCAATATTGCCCTGCACGCCGGCAGACAGAATGACGCGTTCAACCAGAACCGTCTCAGTGTCTCCGCCTTCGCTCTGCAAGGTGCACTGAACACCCGCAGGAGTCACTTCAACAGCCGATACTGAGGTATCGGTTTTCACGTTAATCCCGCGCCGCTCAAACTGCTTGCGCGCGAATTCAGAAATCTCTGGGTCTTCAACCGGCATGATGTTGGATTCAAGCTCAACCAGGGTCACTTCGGTTCCCAGATCGTTATAGAGACTGGAGAACTCGACACCGATGGCGCCGGACCCTATCACCAGCAATGACGCCGGCAAGGTCTCGGGCACCATTGCCTCGAAATAGCTGACAATATGCTCACCATCAGGCTGAACACCGGGCAGGCTGCGTGGACGGGCTCCCGTGGCCAGAATGATATGGGGCGCTAGAACGTCGAGTTCAACGTCTGCCCCGCTGACACTGAGACGCCCCTTGCCGTTCAGACGGCCACGACCATCAATCACCGTGACACCGTGCTTTTGCATGAGGTAGGCCACACCACCACTGAGGCGCCCGGATACATCGCGGCTGTACTTCACCAACTGGGCGATATCGAATCCATTGCGGGTAATATCGAAACCAAAGCGCCCGGCTTCAGACAGCGTGTGCGCTACATCGGCGCCCTTCAGCAGCGCCTTGGTCGGGATGCAGCCCCAATTCAGGCAGATTCCGCCCAGGTGCTTTTCTTCAACTAGAGCGGTCTTCAGCCCGAGCTGGGCAGACCGTATTGCGGCGACATAACCACCCGGACCGCCGCCAACAACAACCAGATCAAATTCCATCGTCATTGCATCAGGCCAGCATCAGTGACGGTTGTTCGATATAGCGCTTCAGCTGCGACATAAATTGTGCCGCGGGTGCGCCGTCGATCAGCCGATGGTCCGATGACAGAGTCAGGGTCATAACCGTGGCAACGCTAAGCTCTCCATTCTCCACGACCGGACGCTGCTCACCCGCGCCCACGGCCAAGATGGCTGCCTGCGGCGGATTGATAATGGCGTCAAAGTGCTTGATGCCGTACATACCAAGGTTGGAGATACTGAAGGTACCGCCCTGGTATTCGTCAGGCGCCAGCGTACCCGCCTTGGCTTTGGTCACCAGTTCACGTACATCGCCGGAAATCGTCGACAGGGATTTAACATTGGCTGCCTTAACGATGGGCGTGATCAAACCCTCCTCAAGCGCTACTGCCACTGAAATATCTGCATCCCGGAAACGACGAATTGTGCCGCTGGCTTCGTCATACTGGATATTGAGCGCAGGCACTTTCACCAGGGTCATGGCCACGGCTTTAACCACAAAGTCGTTAACCGAAAGATTGACACCCGGGTCTGCGCTATTGATTTGCTTACGCAGTGCCAGCAGGTTGTCGATACTGCAATCGACCACCGTACGGAAATGAGGCGAATTCTGCTTGGAGGACTGCAGGCGCGCACCAATGGTACGACGCATGCCGCTCATCGGCTCCTCAGCCACTTCGGGCGCGTCAGCGGCACCACTGGCTATCGCCGCAGCAGAGGGCATCGCGCCATTCAGCAATACGTTAGCCGCTTCCACATCGGCCTTGCAGACCCGGCCGCGATTGCCCGAGGCGCGACAATCGTGCAGATTAATACCCATTTCTGCGGCGAGGCGGCGCGCAACGGGCGTTGCTTTTACATCACTGTCATCTGCAGTACTGCGGTTGATACCACCGGAGCGCTGGGCGGGAACAGTTGTGGCCACGCTGCCACCGGCAGCGGTAATCGCAGCTTCCACATCCTGCAGAGAGATTCGTTCGTTGCGGCCGGTGCCGCTCACATTGTTCAGGTTAATGCCGTTGAGCTGGGCAAATCGGCGTGCGTGGGGTGTGGCATGACAGGCACTGTCATCGCCGCCCTGCTTCAAGGCATCGGGAATTTGAGTGGATCCCGATGCCGCGGGCGCCGGTGAGTTAGCGGGTGCAGCCGGGCTTGCCTGCGCTGCAGCAGGTGCCGCCGCCGGTGCTTCAGCTTCGACGGGCTCTGCTTCAACGGGCGCCTGCGCGGCAATAAAGGCATCAATCTCTTCGTCATCGACATCGGCAGGCGCAATCACGCCCAGCAGTTGCCCAACCGGGTAGGTGCCATCGACCTCAGCCAACTGACGACGCAATACACCGTCAGCGGGGGCTTCCCACACGTTGATGGCCTTGGAGGACTCCATCTCGAAGACCTCGTCACCCTGGCTGACACTGTCACCCTCGGCTTTGAGCCAGGTGAGCAGCTTGCCTTCGGACATTTCGATGCCCCACTTCGGCACCGCTACCGCAGTGATTTTGCTCATGACATGACGTCCCGGATTGCGTCAGCAATCTTCTCTACTGAGGGGATATGCGCCATTTCCAACTCAGTCGCAAAGGGCGTTGGCGTGTGCGGTGCACAAACCTGTTTGATGGGCGCTTTGAGGGAATAGAAGGCGTGCTCAGCTGCCAGCGCTGCAACATCCGCAGTCAGGCCACAGCGCGGCGGAGATTCATCCACCACAATCAGGCGGCCCGTGGATTCAACACTCTCGAGAATGACTTCGTTATCCATCGGAGAGGTGGTGCGGGGGTCGATCACGTCACAGCTGATGCCTTCAGCGGCCAACTGATCCACCGCTTCGATCGCACGACCAACCATCTGTCCAAAGGCCACGACAGTGACATCGTTACCCTCTCGGGGCATGGCGGCCTCGCCAAAGGGAATTTCGTAGAGTTCGTCGGGCACTTCGCAGGACTCTTCATACAAAGCTTTGATCTCAAAGAACAACACCGGGTCATCATCCCGAATGGCTGAAATCATCAGACCTTTCGCTTCATAGGCATTGGAGGGTACCACCACTTTCAAACCGGGAAAGCTGGTCATGATCTGATACAGGCTCTGGCTGTGCTGAGGCCCCGCACCTGAGCCGCTGATGCCGCCCGCTGCAAGGCGAATCACCACTGGGCAGGTGCTCTTGCCACCAAACATATAGCGAAATTTCGCCATCTGGTTGATGACCTGGTCCATGCACACGCCGATAAAGTCACCGAACATCAGTTCGGCGATGGGACGCTTGCCCATCAGTGCTGCACCAGCTGCCGCACCCATGATGGCGGATTCAGAAATCGGTGTTTCAACCACCCTCTCGGCCCCAAACTCATCATAGAGTCCTGTGGTCACACCGAAAGAGCCGCCCATAGAACCGGGATTTTCACAACCGAAACCACCCGACAGGTCTTCACCGATAAGGAACACATTTTCGTCGGCGGCCATTTCCTGACGCATGGCCTCATTGATCGCCTCGCGATATGTTTTGACTGACATAATCTGCTCCTTTAACTCAGTAACTGACGTAGACGTCTTCGTTGATGCGCGACGGCTCCCAGCGTGGGCCAGCGATCGCGGCATCTACCGCTTCGTCAATCAGCGCCATCACTTCGTCATCAATCTGCGCCAGGTCTTTCGCAGACAGCGCGTCGGTTTTGCCCATATCTGCGGCAAACTTCTTCAGTGGATCTTTCTCTTTACGCAGGTACTTCACCTCACCCTTGGGGCGGTAAGGCTCAGGATCACCGGTAAAGTGACCATGGAAACGACCCGCCTCAAGAATCAGGCCAGCCGGACCCTTGCCGCTGCGGCAATACTCAATCATCTCGCCAGCGGTCTCATAGACCTCGAAGAAATCACTGCCATCAACCTTCTTAACAGGCATGCCAAAGGCCTCAGTACGGGCCCGCAAGTCATCGCAACCGGTTTGGTAGTCGCGACCTGTGAACTCACCGTAGAAGTTGTCTTCGACCACGAACAGAGCAGGTACCTGCAGTACAACTGCCAGGTTCATGGCCTCAAACACCGTGCCCTGGTTGACGGAGCCGTCGCCGGAGAAGGACACATGAACAGAGTTGTCCTTGTTCATTTTTCCAGACAAAGCAGCACCGACAGAGATAGGCGGGCCACCTCCGACAATGCCATTGGCACCGAGAATGCCCTTGTTTACGTCAGCCACATGCATGGTGCCACCACGGCCCTTGCAGAGACCGTCAGAGGAGCCCCACATTTCCAGCATCATTTCGGCCACGTTCGCGCCCCGGGCAATACAGTGTCCGTGACCGCGGTGGGTAGAAATAATGCTGTCCTTCTCGCCAAGATGCTCACAGACACCCGCGGCATTTGCTTCCTGACCAGAGTACAGGTGGTAAAAGCCTGCCAGGCGGCCGTTATTCACCTCGGTATTGATCCGCTCTTCGAACTCACGGATGGTTTTCATGCTGCGGTAGGCGCTGATCAACTTCGCCTTATCGAGGCCCAGTTTCTTGAGTCTGGCTTTACTAGTAGCCATGGCTTTCTCCAGTTTTCTGTTTTTGCTATCGGGTCGCGTGAGTCTTCAGCTGGCTTCAAGCACCGCTGGTGACACCACCGATTCGTCGTCGTAGCTGTAGACCTCGATGGCATTGCTGTCGGGATCCCACAGGAATGACACGGCTGCACCCAGTTGCTCGTAATACACATAGGGCTCACTGGATTCAGCACCTTCGGCCACGAGTCGCTCGTAATCCGCCTTAACGTCGTCACCAAAGTAGGACAGGTGATGAAAGCAGGTGCCGCGACGATCCAGCACATTCTGGTCGCTGGGAGCCACCTGCGGCGGATTCAGAACCTCCACCAGGAAGTAGTGGTCACTGTCGTTGTAGTCATAGTCGACCATCTTGATTTCACCGGCACCGTGCTCGGTCCATTCGGCGAGCACACGCAGGCCAAACATTTCCTTCAGCAGGTGAATCTGTCCGCCCAGGTCGTGAGTCACAATGGCAGTGTGGTGGAAGCGCAAAGTACCCACCTTGCCAATCGCGGTCAGCTGCTGTTGCAGCGCATCTGCCGCCTTCACCAGCACAAACATGAGGTCATACTCGCCACACAGCACGGCAGCTGATTCACCAAAATCAGTGGTCTGGGGATCCCAGGCAATGCGTGCGCCCTTTGCGGTGAGTTCAGTGACGACTGCTGCAACGTCATCAACGCTGAAGGCGACATAAGCGACACCGTGGCCTTTTTTGGCCAGGGCAATCGGCAGCCGATGCAGGGGCGCGCCGACCAGACCCAGACTCACATCCGAGGTGGTTCGCACAAACTGCACTTCACCCAGTTCGGGCAACTCGGCCTTGGGTCCGACCTGGTGATCAAAATGCTTGCTGTAAAATTCGCCGGCACGTTGCACGTCACTGGTGATCATGCCTACATGGTGAAAACGATAGTTCATCATTTAACTCCTGCTTGTACTCAAAAACTGTTCATGTTGAGCCAGTGTGCTCAACGCTCTGTTAAACCAACGGCAATGCTGGCTGCCGTATCAGCCATCTCTTCTACAGAACCGTCCAATACCTGTTTGCTACCGCCGCCCCCGGACACACCGCCACAAAACAAATCCAGTACGCGCTGGTTCGCGTCGGCACCCAGTGCCTCCGGCTTTTTAATCGGTTTGGGTGCGGTGGTGCGCTCTGAACAGAGCAATGTGCCCTGCTGCGCAGGCTCCGGCGACATTGTTTCGATTTGCGCAATCGCTGCGCTATGACGCTGGCTCAGTGACGGGTAACGCAGCATCGGGCCTCGCAACACACCCAATACGCGGGGAGACTGTAGTACCAGCTGCTGGGTCGTGCGCTGCAATCTGCGCGAGGCACGAATTGCAGTGCCTTCAAGTGCCAGGTCATTCAGTGCATTGCTCAGGGGCAAATTCAGCAGCTCAGCCAACAAGGCAGGCACAGCCGAATCTTCACCATCGCCACAGACCAGCCAGTCAGGTATACCTGCATCCTTCAATGCCTGGGCGAGGCTGATCGCAACCGAGATGTCATCAGGCAGTGGCTGCTCAAGTGCCTCGCTGGCGACCCGAATAGCACGACTTGCACCAGCGGCAAGTCCGGCTCGCAGCACGCGCTCAACCCGCTCGGGTCCGGCGGCTATTACGGTAATCTCGGTGCTCGGCACCGACTCAGCCAGCAACAGCGCCTGTTCGAGGGCCTGTGCATCAATGGGATGCAGGTCAAACCATGCACCCTCTTCCGCCAGTCCTCGACGGTCGGGTGAAACCGGGTCATAGCCGGGACCAAATACCTGACGCAGATAAACAACGATCTTCACGATGCCACCCCCTGCACGCTGGAGCGCGATCTAACCTCATCGATGAGGCGCGGCACAATGTCATACAGGTCCCCCACCAGAACCAGATCGGCAATCTGGTTAATCGGGGCATTAGCATCTTTGTTCACAGAGATGATGGTGCCGGAGTCCCGCATACCAATCAGGTGCTGCGGTGCACCGGAAATACCGCAAGCGATATACAGCGAAGGCGATACCACAGTACCGGTCTGCCCTACCAATGCCTCCATGCCAATCCAGCCCTGGTCAGTCACCATGCGCGACGCGCCTACTCGACCGTTCAGCAGCTCAGCCAGCTCAGCCAACAGCTCAAAGCCGCTGGCGTCACCCAGGCCCATGCCACCAGACACAATCACCTCAATTTCATCCAGGGCCATATCCACCGCCCGGGTAATACTTTCGCTCAATGTTTCACTGCCGGGCACTGCTTCGCCTGCGGTCAGTTCAATCTTCTCAAGTGCTGTTTCACAAGCCTGGGCGGCCGGTGTGACCGGAAAAACACCGTCGGCAACCGTTGCAACAACGACCTGCTCAGCGGTTTCGGCCAGCAGAGTCTGTGAAGCCCGCCCCTCACACACGGGACGGTTGATAACGAGTTGCTGCTGACGCCACCCAAACCAGCTGGCGTTGGTGACCAGCGCAGAGTGGCTGCGGATGGCAATACGCGCCGCCAACTCTCGCCCCAGTGGACTTGCAGGAAACAGGCACAGCCGGGGCCGACGCTCTGTAATCAGTTCGGCAATACTTTGGGATATCGAGGAAGAGTCCAGTTCATCAGTGCCTGCTTCAAGGCAGAGCAGCCGACTCACGTTCTCGCCCTGTAGTGAAGACAGGGAGTGCTCTGCGTCTGAGACAGCACTAACTGCGATAGCGACCACAGGCATTTCATTACGACCAGCCAGGCCGCGAGCTGCGCTCAGCAGCGACTGCGCATAGCCGTCGAGCTCGGCGGCGTCGCTTTCAATGAATACCCAGATCGCGCTCATATCGGTTATAGCTCCCGCCCGATGGTGGCGCCATCGAACATCGCGAAGTCACAATTGCGCGGTGCGAGGGCGTCACCAATACGATGCAGACTGACTTTGCCTTTCAGCTGAAAATACAAATCAGTGCGTGAATCCCCACCAAAGGTGCTGACCAGGGAGTCGCAATCCAGGGTAAAGGGGTGTTTCGCGAGCCCTTCAACACCGCTAATTTGCGAGCCATCAAAAGACTTCACATAGCTGTGCAGCAACATACCCGCCAGCCCTTTCTTCAGAAGCCGCTCAACCTGGCACTCCACCACCTGCATCTCGCCCTGAACGCCCGGGGCAGCGATGGGGCAAATAAAGTGCACGGTCTTGCCCTGATCGAGCAGTAATTCAGTGACCGAGAGACCCTGCATGTGATTGTCGCCGGCATAGAAAGCTACCGTTTGCCCGGTCTCTACTGAGCCGTCGAGAACGTCTCTCACACACAGTACCTTGTCGAGACCTTCAATAGCGGGCATATCCGCATAGGGTGCAAGACGCGCACTGGAACCAGTGGCGATGACCACCTCATCTGCCTGCAGGGCCAATACCTGTTCGGCGCTCATCTCGGTATTCAGCTGAACCGACACACCCAGGCGAGCCAGTTCTCTCTCATGAAAGCGGAACACGTCCTGCCACTCTTCACGACCGGGCGCCTTCATCACCGTCTTTAACTGACCGCCAACACTGTCGGCGCGATCAAACAGGGACACGCGATGGCCACGCTTGGCCAGGGTAATCGCAGCCTCACAGCCGGAGGGACCAGCACCAATAATCGCGATGTGCTTGACCGGATCGGCGGGCTTCAGCGTGCTCCAGAAGTCCAGATATTCACGACCCGCTGCCGGATTCTGCATACAGCTGATCGCCACACCGGCACCCAGATTACCGTTACATTTCTGGTTACAACCGATACAGCTGCGAATTTCGTCCTGGTTACTGGCCAACAATGACTCGATCATCGCCGGGTCTTTATGACGACCCGCATTCAGTACAGGAATATCGACCACTTCCTTGATAGCCGCAGCAGAACCCACCGCATACCCCATAGGAAAGAACATGGGATCGGTGATGATCACCTTGTGATCATAGGTACCGGCTGTGGCATTGATGTAATCGACAAGACCACTGGCCTCAAAGCGACGGGCCATTTCCACGGCCTCTTCGCCGGACAGCCCATTATCGAGATAGTCGTCGGTCAGCAGGCGAATACCGACGATCATATCGCTATCTTCTCCGAGCGCCTCGCGAACCGCGGCGATGATCTCCAGCGGATAACGCATGCGGTTTTCCATACTGCCGCCGTACTCATCGGTACGCAGATTGCTTTGGGGACTCAAAAAGCCGGAGAGGAAATATCCAAAGGCGCAGTGAATCTCGATGCCGTCGAAACCACCTTCCTGCACGATTTTTGCAGCGCGCACATATTGCGCCTTGATCGCCTGCAGATCTTCAATTTCCAGCTCTTTTGGCACATAACCGCCGTGCACGGGCATGGCAGACGCGGCGCTCATGGCCTGCATGTGCCCCATGCAATTCCAGTCCTGACGACCCAGAATGCCGAGTTGCGCGAGGATCAGGGCGCCATGGCGATGCACCTTTTCGGTGACCATCTTGTACTGTTCGACCTGGCCAGTGGCCAGCACCTCATCATCCAGGGTGCAGGGCGGATTATTGTGATCCTCCTCGACGATATTCTGGATGCCGGTAATAATCATGCCGCAGCCACCGCGCGCGCGAGCTTCGTAATAGCCGGCATGGCGTTCATTCATCAAGCCGGCAGCGGCAAATGCGGTGTGGTGCGCCGCGTTAAATATCCGATTGCGAACCGTACGCGGCCCAATCTTGATCGGCGAGAATACGTGGGGATATTTCATGGTCTGGCCTCCTCGCCGGGTACCGTGGCTCGCTCTACCAACTGCACGATGTCGTAGGTGGGTGCAGGCGTGTTTTCAGCAACCGCTTCCACGCCGGATTCCACCATCTGGTGGCAAAATGGACAGGCGGTCGCCAGCAGATTCGCATCGGTGGCAATCAGCTCAGCAGCGCGATCCTCATTAATGCGGGTACCGACCTCTGTGGTCATCTGTGACATACCACCCCCGGCACCGCAACAGCGACCCTGACGCCCATGCCGAGGGGGCTCCACCATTGTGGCACCCAGGCTCTGCAACAACTCACGTGGTCCGTCGATAATTTCGTTGTAGCGCCCCAGGTAACAGGCGTCGTGATAGGTCACCGTAGTGTCGAGGGGGCGACTGGCTTTGAGACGCCCTTCTGCGACCAGGTGCTGCAGCAATTCAGTGTGGTGCATCACCTCCAACTCAAGGCCGAACTCCCGGTACTCGTTTTTCAATGTGTTAAAGCAGTGCGGACAGGCGGTGACGATTTTGCGCACCCCATACTTCATGAAAGTGTTTACGTTTTTACCCGCCAGCTCCTGGTATAGCCATTCATTGCCCGTGCGCCGGGCGGTATCACCACTACAGCGTTCCTCCGAGCCGAGAATCGCAAAACTGACGTCCGCCTGCTTCAGCACCCGGGCAAAACTGCGCGTGATCTTGCGGTATTGATCGTCAAAGGCACCGGTACAGCCGACCCAGAAAAGAAGCTCGTACTGCTCGGGGTTATCACTGTCGCCCAAAATGGGAATATCCAGCCCTTCAGCCCAGAGCGTGCGCTTCTGTGAGCCGTAACCCCAGGGATCACCCGCGGTTTCCAGGTTGCGATAAAGGGTGACCAGCTCCGTGGGAATCTCGGCTGCTTCCATAACCTGCTCGCGGCGTACCTCGAGCAGTTTCTGCATCGGCTCTACCTCAACGGGGCAAACATCGTTACAGGCCTGGCAAGAGGTGCACTGCCAGATAGATTCCTGACCGATCGCATCAGCCAATGTGCCCGTACCTTTGGGCTTTTCCCAAAATGGCAATAAACCTGCCTGCTCATCCACATGATGCATCAGGTCGTTGACCACCGCCTTCGGCGACAGGGCTTTACCCGTCGTCGCGGCCGGGCAAGCATCCTGGCAACGGCCGCACTGGGTACAGCTGTACAGGTCGAGCAGCTGCTTGCGGTTCAGGTCAGCCGCATCGCGAGCACCAACATGCTCTTCGGGTGCATCGGGTTGCAGACTGAGACGCCGCAACTGTCCTCGGTTGCGCAGGCCGGAAAAGAAAAAGTTGAACGGGGCAAACACCGGATGCTGGTGACGCGAAAATGGGATGTAGACAATCGCCAACAGCAGGATGGCAGATTGCGACCACCACAGCAGTCGATACAAGCCGAGTTGGCTATCAGAGGCAAGAGGCGCAGTCATGGCTGCAAACAGGGCCGATATCGCCCCTGCTACGCCCACCTCCAGGTTGTCTCGCAGACCCTGCAGCGCAAAGTAACAGGCCACCATCAATCCAGCCGCCAGCGCCATCAATGCCATGGGCGTCACTTCAAAATGCGGGCCGAGGCGACTCAGCTTCAGCCAGGCTCTGCGTGCCACCGCGCTCAGCAAGGCCAGAAAAAGGCCCAGCGCCAGCCAGTCCAGCAGATGGGTAAAACCGATAGAGACAAGGTGCAGGCGAATACCCGCAAACAACCCGAGGCCCTCACCCATAATCTCTAAGATCAGGAAATAGGCCACGAAAGCATAAAAGCCCCAGAAGATGAAAAGGTGCGTGAGGCCGGCCGTATCACGCAGGCTAATGTTCCGAATATTGGAGAGCTGACCGGGAACATACAGCAACACACGCATCAGGCCAGCGCCAATCGACTGGGCCGCGCTGCCGGAGGACGCAGGGCGCCCGGCCATAATCACACGGAAACGACGCCACAACGTGTGTGCCGCTATACCGCCGCAAACCATTAGCAGGGCTAGAAACAGGATCTGTTCTGCGCCAGTCAGCATTTTTCACCCTCTTCTTTTGAATCCGGTGCCACAGGAGCCTTGCTGCCCGTTTTCTTGTGATTGAGCGGCGACGACTCCAAGTCAAAAATTAGCACAAGCTGAGCAAATCTTACATAAAAAATGAAAATATTTCATTATTTTAATTGATGTAAGTTTTTGATCCCTGCGAGCGCTTGAAATACACACTGGGTACCAGGTTTCCAGTTAGGGCATAATGACCTCAACAGCGCGAAAACGGTGGAGTTAATGCCTGGAAAAGCCAGAAAAAAAGTGGGCATAACTGCAGCCAGCAACGACGACGGCCCCAAATTGCGAGCCCGCCCGACACAGGCCCGCGCAGAACGCAATGTTGCCAATATCCTGCAGGCGGCAACCACCCTGGTTGCCAAGCACGGCGCTTCTGGCGTGTCGACATCTTCGATCGCCCGGGAAGCAGGTGTACCTGTGGGCAGCATTTATCGGTACTTCGACAATAAAGAGGCCATTTTCTCGGCCCTGGCTCATCGACAGCACGAGGAAAAGGACGCCCGATTCAGCGAGTACCTCCCGGATCATCCGGAGGACCTGGACACGGACGAGTATGTCGCACAGTGGGTAGAAAACCTGCTGGATTCATTGCGCGAGTTGCCAGCCTACGAAGAACTTTTGCAACTCGCTGTCAGGCTTCCAGATCACGGTGAGGAAAACCTGGCCTCCACCGAACGTTGGGTCAAGGCAGTACGTCATCTGAGTATTTTCAATGAACTGGATATTCCGGCAGAAGATCGGGAAGCGTTCTACCGCATGTTCGTCCATGCAGGGCAGGCGACCATCGAAATGGCACTACTGAGCGAGACTGAGGCGGAATATCGCCGCTACAAACGACAGATGACCATCATGCTGCAGGCTTACATCGGGCACTACAAAGCCGGAGCTATCAAGTAAAATGAATTTTATTCATGTTTATTGTGAAACTATTCATTAGCTGGTAGCCTCCTGACATGCCAAGCCGCACCCAGACAAAGCCCAAATCCGCTCCGGATACTGCAGCACGCTCCACGCCGAGACAGGCGAGAGCGGCCAAGACCGTGCAGAAAATTCTGGATGCCTCGATCGACCTGGTGGCCAGCGAAGGCGCCGCCTCGGTCACTACGTCCAGTATCGCCAAGGCCGCGGGCGTACCGGTGGGCACGGTCTATCGATACTTCAAAGACAAGGACGAGATCTTCAGTCACCTGGCCGATCAGTTCCAGCAAGAAGTGGATGATCACTTTGCTGACTTCCTGCCGCTGGATGCTGAGGCCATGAGTGAGATGGAGTTTCTGGACGCCTGGCTGGAGAACCTGATTGAGCAGATGAAGGCGCGCCCCGCCTTTATCGAGCTACTGCGCCTGGCGGTCAGGCTGCCTGATCACTACCACCGCACCCGTCGCTCAACAGCGCGCTGGATCCCAGAGGTTGGAAGACTCCCGGTATTCAACGCATTGGACATTCCACTCGGCGATCGCAAAGCCTTTTACGATGTCTGGATCAATACCGGCTGGGTGGCCATGGAACTGTCCCTGCTGGCGGACACAGACGAGGATTACCAGCGCCTGAAAAACCAGGCCAAGTTGCTGCTGTTGTCCTACTTCGGCCACTACCAGGACCAGGCCCGGTAGCAGCCGACATCCGATCAGTCGTTTTCGCGCCAGATGTTGGTATCGGAACAATCGATACCGCTGTTAAAGCTCTGCCAGCAAGTCTGGTAAGGCACCGGAATAGGCTCATAACCGCGCTTGTCCAAAATATCCATCGTTGCGGTACAGGATGAATCCATGAACACGCGGCCATCTCCCAGACAGGTGGAGTTCGCCACGCCCTTTTTGATGTCTTCCAGAGGCAGGGGAATAATTTCCCAGTCCTTGATGCAATTGGGCAGCTCTGACCACATCCCGTTCTTGCCGTCATCGGGCAGACCGATCACACCCTCAACCACGTTCAGCATGATGCAGTCCTGGTGATAGCTGACATTGCTGTCGAAGTACCAGGTTTCGCAATTGATACCCAGGTCTGA
Source organism: Halieaceae bacterium (assembly GCA_963921335.3). Taxonomy (GTDB): domain Bacteria; phylum Pseudomonadota; class Gammaproteobacteria; order Pseudomonadales; family Halieaceae; genus CAWUFC02. The sequence continues at coordinate 679,487 of CAWUFC020000002.1, forward strand.
CAGCAGACGCATGTACAGGTCACGACCGCGGACGTCGCCAGCAGGCGCGAGGTGCCCCTGCCCTGCCTCGATCTTGTGCATATCGTCCACAGATGCCGCACCCAATCCAAACATGATGGTTTTACCGGGCATGTAACGCCAGTCAGCGAGATCAAGGCCTGCAATGCCAGGCCCCACCACTGTCGGATCCGGCTCCGGTGCCAGGAAAGGTGCAAATGCCGCGTTGGGGTCTTCCTCGATCAGTGCCAGCTGAGCAGCACGCGCCGCCATGCCAGCAGGCTTACAAGGGCCGGCAGTTTCGGCTACGAGCATGTACTTGTCGGCCATTTGCCAGCGGGCGCCGGCATACAGTGACAAGTACTTCTGGTTGGCATAGCGGGCATAATCAAGGATCGGCTCCGGAGTCCAGCCCAGTCGATTCTTGATAATGGTGACACCGGCATCCTCGTAGGCTTTATCGCGGGCCGCACACTCCTCCACCATTTTCTCATAGCCTTCCGGCCACACGTCGCGCACGTGCTTGCCGCCGTTTTCAGCCCACCACTTCTGGGCCTCTTCGCTCATATTGTCCTTGATCAGACCATGCGCTTCAGGCGTGACATAGGGCACGTAAATATCATAGGGATCACCCACAGCACAGGCGCGCAGCTTGGCCAGGCAGTTTTCTTCAAACACCTTAATGCCCTTGCCGCGAATCTGGTCCTCCCAGTGCTTGTTGTAGACATCCCACATTTCCTTGGGATCTTCCGGCTTCGGTTCCGGGTTGTATGCCAATTCCTTTGCTGTCTTCTCACTCATCTGCTCACTCCGGGTCGTGATACTTAATGGGCCTAAAATACTGGCACACAGATTTGTGAGGCGACTACTGGTTTCTGGATACTTGTTTGGCTCAAACTCTTTAATGGACTCAAGGAAATGTCTACTATTTGTATCGCCAAGAGTGCCGTACCTCGCCCAGCACCCAGATACACTTACAAACTCTAATGCTGAATTCTGGATACTTTTTGAACCGTAATGCTTAAAGTTTTTAGCCCTCATCTGGCCCGATACAGTTTTACAGATGTCGGTCAGTATGCTGCAGCCTTCCATCAACACTTTGGAGGCGAGGTGGTGCAGTTGGATCCTGGCGAGCTGGAACTGGACGTCGCTCTGTTGCAGCTGCCGGGCATGGTCATCACAAGCCTTAAGACCAACCGAAGCCTGTCGCTTGAAGGGACATTCCATCGCGGCTGGACCAGCTTTGTACTTTCACCAAACCGGGTGCAAACAGAGCCTGCCAACTGGTGCGGGGTTGATGTTGACGCCAATACCTTAAGTATTTCCCACCCAGTGCGTGAGCACTATTACAGGTTGCCAGCGCATTGGCATGACATCCAGATCATGGTGACCGACGACTTACTCAGGAATGCAGATATCGCCTCCGATGCATTGCTGGACCAGGCCCTTGTGCCGCAGCATGCACACTTGCCGCTCTCTGCGCCCCACGCCAGACGCCTCACCAGGCAACTGCATGAACTGCTGACTCCGGCTGCCGCAGATCCCATCGGAGCACAGTGCGATCAACAGATCACTGCACTGAGAGAGCAACTCATTGAGGAACTCGCCCGTGCCATTGAGGTGGGTGAAATCAATCGAAACGCAGCAGGACCGCTGCAAAGCACTCGGCACTCGCACCTGGTCATGGACGTCATGGCCTCAGTGCGCAATCAGATCGATTTGCCGGCAACTGCCGAACAGTTGTGCGAAGACATGGGGCTCAACCAGTGGCGAGTACAGCGATCTTTCCGGAAAGTGCTAGGCATATCACCCTACCAGTATTTGCTTCGGGTTAGGCTGAATCGGGCTCGCAGTGATTTATTGCGGGACTCGCATTCAGCGCGAATCACAGATATCGCCACAACACACGGTTTTGCCAGCGCCAGCGAGTTCTCAAGGCACTACAAGCGTTTCTTTGGTGAATCGCCCTCGAGCACCCTACGCTGAGTTCTAGCGCGCCTCTCCACCAAACTGCCCGGCTACATTGAAGTGCTTACCAGCGGTGAAACCGCCGTCCACCGGCATTGAGATGCCAGTGACAAAAGAGGCATCCTCTGAAGCCAGAAACAGGATCACATTGGCGATCTCTACCGGCTGACCAAAGCGACGCATCATATGCCTACCGGCAATCGCATCGCGCAGCTCACCATCCACCATCTCAATGCCAGGGGTCGCAATATAACCGGGGCAGATGGCGTTCACGCGAATACCATGGGTGGCATAATCAATGGCCATGTTCTTGGTCAGCGTCACAATCGCACCTTTGGCAGCGTTGTAGGCCGCCACAAAGTCGCCACCTTCGAGACCCAGGGCGCTGGACAGGTTCACAATACTGCCGCTGCCGCTTGCCATCATGGGTTTTAGCACCGCCCGACTGGCCAGGAAGGTTCCTTTTAGATTGACGTCAATTTGCAGGTCCCAGTCTTCAATGCTGGTGTCATGTACTGAGCCGGTAATGGAGAAGCCCGCGCAATTGACCAGCACGTCGACGGCACCATGCTCCGCCACAATCTGCTCAACCGCATCGGCCAGTGTGTGCTCGTCAGTGACGCTGCCCACAAACATCTTGCAACGAGGCTCCTTCGCAATAGCCTGTGCCCAGTCACCGGTATCGCTGTCTTTCAGGTCATAGCCGAAGGCTATACCGCCCTCTTCCACAAAGCGCAGTGCCGTACAGGCACCGATGCCCGAACCCGCGCCGGTGATCAGCGCTACCTTTCCCTCGAATCTACTCATAGTGCTACTCCAAAAATGTTCTTTGTGTGCTGCTGGCTACCTGAGAGTCTTAAGCCAGATTGGTCAACGCCAATGCCACTTGTTCTGCCAGGCCTGAGTCGGTTTCGGTAAACGCCATATGCCCTGCATCACTGTCTGTGACGTAGGCACGCATGCCGATCTGCTCAGCCAGCTCGATCGCTGGCCCCGGGTTTACCAGCATGTCGCGCGATGCGACAACCGCGGCTCCACCAAGCTCCCTCTCGCCAAGTTGACCGAAGCCCGAAAAGTTTTCGCTCAGGTCAAAACACTCAAAGGCCTCCGTCTGGCTTTTAACATCGAGTAAGCCCAGGTAAGTGGGTTGACCTGCCAGCCCCCAATCTCCTCAACAAAGCCATCCACACCGCTGGCTGGGACTTCCCTGCTGATATAGTCTGGCGTCCACAGAGTCAGCCCATCCAGTGTGGACAATTGCCGCACCGTTAGGGCCACACTCTCGTCACTGTCCCGCAACTGATTCAGTATCTGCCTGCGCAGACCAAACAGCATTCGATCGTAGGCGGTCAACCATGGCGTACCCTGCACAGCCAAGTAGTTACGCGCCAGCTCGGGAAAGCTCGCCAGCCACTGGTAAGTCTGCATACCCCCCATGGAGACACCCGTAACCAGCTGCAGCTGCTCGATCTCCAGAACTTCCTGAACCAATTGGCGCTGTGATGCCACCATGTCTGCCAGAGTGATGCTGGGAAAGGAAAGCCCGGGCTGGCGTGTACTGTTAGACGGTGAAGAGGACAGTCCATTGCCCAGAGCGTTCACGACAATGACGTGAAAGCGCTCAGTATCAAAAATATCACCGGGGCCGATAATGCCCGCCTCAGCGATATCCGAATCGGTACCCATGTACCAGGTTGGAAACAATAAGGCGTTGTCGCGATTGGCGCTTAGCTCACCATAGCAGCGATAGGACAACTGACAGTCGTGCAGTGTATCGCCGCTCTGCAGGGATAAATCACCCAGTTCGGCGCGCAGCAGTGGCATATCAGTCACCGAGCATCTCGCGAAAACGCTGCAGCTCTTCATCTTCACCCTGAACCACTTCCGCTTCGGCGGGATAGCTGCCACTCAATACGTCGCCGCGAAACTCGGTCAGCGCCCTGACTCGTTCATCCTGAATCTGTCTCTGCAAGGTGCGAAGATCGGCGTAGGTGCGTGCGTGCCGGGGAATGTGATCGCTTTCGCCACAAATGTCGGAGGTATACAGCACCGCTACGTCAGCATCACCGCCGGAGCCCAGGGAAAAGGTTGCCAGGCTGCTTCGCTTGGTCAGCTCGGCCATTACCGGCGCCACAATCAGCTCACACTCAGCGGCGAATGCGCCGGCATCTTCCAGGCGGCGCATTTCGTCCCAGATCGCCATCGCTTCTTCTGCGGTTTTTCCGACCCCCCGAATACCACCGAAATGAGTGGAACGCCGCGGCACAAAACCGACATGCCCCATCACTGGAATGTATTCATCAGTAAGGCGGCGCACACTTTCCGGTCGACGGCTGGTAGCGATGGCATCAGCCCCATCCAGCATCGCGTTCCAGGCAGCGCGCAGCATCTCATCTTCTGTGAGTGGCGCTTCCACCGAGAAATCGAAGGCAGCGGTCACAAACACACGCCGCGAACCCTCGCGCACGGTCTTGACCAGTTCAGGAATGGTAATCACAGTCTCAATGCCTGCAGCTTCCGCAGCGGCAGAATCCTCCGCTGTGGCGGCGGTGACCTCGATCATTTTCTGATCCTGGTTTTTCAGCGCCCTGATTGAGGCTACTGTCGCCGTACGTTCTGCCGGTATTTCGTTGTGATCAAATATACGTGGCACGTTTAATGTCTCCCTGTGCTGGCTATTTAAGGCGCTTGTAGATATCCATGATCGGTTCGTCTGCGTCGGCAAGGTCTGCAGCCGTCATGACACGCTCAGCCTTCATCAAATTTTTACAGGCCATAAAAGTCTTGGGATCGTTCACAGCATCAACCGCGATGCACTGACCGGATTGAAAGTAGAACACCGAGAACTGCCCGGCGCTGACATCACCACGGACCAGGGTCTCGTCATGATCAGAGAACAACCCTACAGTCTGGATTTTGGTGTCGTACTGATCGGACCAAAACCACGGCGGTTCAAAGCCAGGACGCTCTTTGCCAGCGATATGGCAGGCAGCGATCTCCGCCGTGTCCAGCGCACTGGGCACGCTTTCAAGACGCAACTTGTCAGCCTGTCCCTTGAGAGGACGGCGACTGCAATCGCCGATGGCATAAATGTTTTCTGCGGAACTGCGCGCATCGGCATCGACCAATATGCCATTGTCGCAGTCCAGGCTGGCCGCCTCAGCCAGTTCTACATTGGGTGTAACACCGATGCCGACCAACAGAAGATCTGTGGAGAGTGTTTCGCCGGATTCCAGCGCAACACCGACCAGGGTGTCTTCTTTAATCACGAAAGAAGAGACTTTGGTATCACTGCGCACATCCACGCCATGCTCCTGGTGCAGTCCTGCGAAATAAGCCGACACAGCATCACTGGTCACACGCGCCAGCAACCGAGGCATCATCTCGAGTACTGTGACCTCAATACCTAGCTGGCGCATGACCGCGGCTGCTTCCAGGCCGATATAGCCACCACCAAGCACGGTGACATGTTTTACATTGGCGATACGCTCGCGTAGCTGGATTGCATCTTCAATAGAACGCATCACCATGACACCTGAAACACCTTCCAGCTCAGGCAGCATCCGCGGCGTGGTGCCGGTCGCAAGCACCAGGTGGGTGTAGCTGATGTGCTCGCCCTGACTGGTAGTGACCTGACTGTTGTCACGATCGATAGCGGTGACCCGCACTCCCTTCAACAGCCTGACCTCAGCTGTTTCATAGAAGGACTCCGGCTTCAGGTAAAGACGCTCCTCGTCGACCTCACCTTTCAAAAATCCCTTGGATAACGGCGGACGCTGGTAAGCGGGATACGCTTCGGCACCCACCGGTGTAATGTCACCGTCAAACTGCTTCTCACGCAGGCTATGGGCCAACTGAATCGCAGCCTGTCCAGCTCCGGCAATCACGACATGGGGTTTCAAGATAGTGTCTCCTCGCCATCAACAGTTGTGGCCGCAAGATAGGGCGCGATGTCACTGCGCACGTAGTCTTCTATTTCGCCATGCAGTGCCTGCCAGTCCTGCAACTCATCCGCGCGATCTCCAATAACTCGCTCAGCCAGCTCATCGAATAGCGCCTCAAAGATGCTCCAGAAAAAGGGCAAGGGAACCTCGAGTGTTTCGGCGTGGTGAGGAATGGTGGTTTCCAGGGTGATACGAGCGGCGCCAGGGTTTTCCTCCCAGGCCAGCACGCAGTACAGCGTCTGTTCAACCATTACCGCTTCCAGATCCTGCAGCTTCTCGCCCAAGCCATGGCGTTCAAAGCAGGCCAGCGCCTCGGGGCAATCGGCGTAGGCGCGCTGCATCACGGGCTGGGTAATGTCGCCCAGCTCCTCAGCAGCGCGTTCAAATATGCCAAACAGACGTTGTTGTCGGGCATCACTCATATTCAGGCCACCGCCGCTGCAAGCGCAGGCTTGCCTTGCTGATCAAGTTCCAGCCAGACCTGTTCGGCCCAGCGCTTCAATTGCAGGGCCTCCTGCCAACGGTCCGATAACTCGTGACCACGCTGATCCGTCAGCGCGTAAGGTGTCGGTCCCAATTCACAGAGGAACACCATGCGGGAGTGATCTGCGGCGCGTTCTCGCCAACGGCTAAATCCGTCGAACCAGAGCTGCTTGAAGGCCGTGACCCATTCCTGGTGCTGCGGGAAATGATGGGGTACCTGTACTTGCTCAGCTGAAGCCACTCGCCCCTGCAGGCTGCCTGTGTGCTCGAGCAGTGTCGCCAGCGCGGAATTGACCGCTGGATTCAAAGATTCCGGCTCCCACTCCTGACCTACGACAAAGTGAGAGAAGTCGCCTGCAATACGCATATCAGGGATGTACTGCAGCAAGGCCAACACATCTGACGGGTTCTGGGTCGCAGAACCGCGGTGCGTTTCGATGTGCAGATTGACGCCTGCTGATCGCGCCAGCGTGTACCAGTCCTGGATGGTTTGAGCACAGGCCTCAATATCAGAGGTATCCAGTACCGGGATGACCGTGACATGGCGCAGTCGATCAAGCCAGCGTGTGGCAAGCTCCAGCACCGGCTCAAATGAGTCAGTGCTGACCGGCGATGCTGTCAGCGTCAGATCAAGATCTGTGTTGTGCAGTGCATCCAGCCATAGTCCATCGAAGGGGCTGGCTTCTGGCACCACCAGAACATCTGCGCCACGGAAGTCAGCGGCCTGGATACGTTCGAGATGATCAGCGATGTTGGCTCGCCGACCATCGAAGCATTCCATGGCCCACATGGACTGAAACACATCCAGATGTAAGCTCATGAGTTCAGTCCGCTCTCAGATCTCGCGATAGGGAATGCGAACGACCAGCCCGTCCAGCTCGTCACTCACCTTGACCTGGCAACCAAGACGGCTGGTCTCAGTCACGTTATCTGCAAACTCCAACAGATCGGCTTCGGTCTCGTTGGGCGCGCCAACGCGGTCATACCATTCCGGATCAACGTGCACATGGCAGGTAGCGCAGGCGCAGGCGCCTCCGCAATCTGCGGTAATGCCGTCAATCATGTTGCTGACGGCACCTTCCATGACGCTCATGCCGTCGGGCACGTCCACCGCATGCTCTTCTCCGGCAGGATTGAAATAAGTCACTGTGGGCATAGCTGTCTCCTCAATCAGGATAAAGTCAGTAAAATCTGTGTCTTTAGGCGGCGATAAAGCGGGCTTGCTGGCTGATACCACCAAACGTCATGTTAGTACCTCCCTGCTTGGGCTCCGACAAAATTTCGAAACCTTTGCAGCGGCTCATCACTTCCTGGGCCATGGCCGTCGTCTCGATACGAGCCAGTGGCGCGCCGATACACATGTGAACCCCATGACCAAAACCCAGGTGGGGATTGGGTCGGCGGGAGATGTCGTACTGTTCGGGGTTGGCAAAAATACTCGGGTCACGGTTGGCTGCGGCGATCCACAGGTTAATGGTGTCGTTCTCGCGTATCTCCACACCGTGGAGCTCCAGATCGCGCGTGGCACGGCGCTCCAGTGCCAGGAAAGAAGGACGAATGCGCACGCTCTCTTCAATCGACCGGGGTATCAGGGACAGGTCGTCGCGAATCATCTGTGCCTGTTCGGGAAACTCCGACATATTGCGAATGTAGTTGGATATCAGGTTGGTGGTGGAGTCATTGCCAGCCAGCAACAGCAGCATGGCAGTGGATTCCACTTCTTCCGGCGTAAACTTTTCACCGTCAACTTCAGCAGTAATCAATGCCGAGACGATGTCTCCCTCGCGGGGGTTCTTGTAGCGATCAGCGATGTAGTCGTGGAAGTAGTCGACCATCTCCTGCTCGATCTGCATCACATTCTCAACACGCTCCGGCTCGATATCCGTCACGAAGGAGGTGGACATATAGGCGTCACTGAGGCCAAGGGCCCAACGACGGATGCGCGGCAAATCCTCAATGGGCAAACCCAGGACATTGGTAATGATGCCGACTGTGATCGGCACAGCAAAATCATTAACAAGATCGACTTCACCCGCTTCCAGCGCACGGTCCAGCGATTCCCTGGCCAGCTTTTCTGAAGGCTCCTTGAACTGCGACAGGATGGTGGGCAGGAAGCCCTGCTGGGCAATCCGGCGCAGTGCCGTGTGTCGCGGCGGATCCAGCGTAATGAAGTTCTCTTCGGTCTTGCTGGGTGTGACGCTCTTGTCTTCGTCAGAACGCGCCATGCCGGAAGAGTAAGTGGACCAGTCCTTCAGCGCCGCCTTCACATCCTCGTAACGGAACAGAGAGACCGCATTGGACATCCACTGGTCGTGACGCACGACCGGCTGTTGCGCCAGCGCATGGTCAAAGAATGGAAACGGGTCGCGACGAAAATCATCATTGCTGAACGGGTTGATATCCCGCGCATTGAGCATCGGTACAGGCATGGGGCCACTCCAAGAATCGATCTCTCTTATAGTCGAGACACTTTAAGCGAAACCCGCTAAGCTGATATACCATAAGTGGCCAAGTAACTATCATAAGTGGCCAAGCCGAGAAACATCGAACATGATGATCAAAGAGTTCCAGGCCGGCGATGACGTCGAGTTTCACCGAGTGGTGCAAACCATCGACGACATGTGCGGCGCTGATACCACCAATGCCCTGCTGCAGGAGTTGGGCCTGCAGCGCACCTCGGTTGAAGCCGGAGCCGGCGTATCGCAAAAATTCGCCGCTGCCCGGCTGGGTTCACTGGGCCAACAAAAGCTCGCGCTGGAAGGCATCGCCTTTGAAGTCTCACAGCACTGCAGCGCAACCGCCGACCTGGGTATTTACGGCTACGCCATGCTAAGTGCTGGCACCATGGGCGGCATGCTGGCAGTCGGTATGGATTTCAATCGCCTCCATGCACCCACCACCGCCTATCAGATTGTGCAACGCCCAGACGGTGTGGCGCTCCAGTTCCTGCCCAATCGCAACTGTCCGGAGCCGGTGCGCCAGATTCAACTGGAACTGGTGATTGCCGCGATCTGGCAGTACATGCTGCAGCTGCGAGCGGAAGTCGCCACTGGCGAACTGCTGGCCGTGAACCTGGACTTCCCTGCCCCCAGCTACAGCCACCTGTTTGAAGGATTCTTCCAGGTACCCGTTCGCTTTGACCAGCCCTGGACCGAGATGGTGTTTCAACAGGATTTTTTGGCGCTGCCTATCTCAACAGGCAGCGAAGCCGCACACCAAATCATGACCGAGCAAAGCAAACGCTTATACCAGCGTGTTAAACGCAACGAGGGTATCGTTGATGCTGTGAGGCAGGAGTTACTGCGGGGCGTCGGAGAAGGCTGGCCGGATCTGGAGCAAATTGCAGAACAGTTGGCGCTGAGTGGACGCACCCTCAGGCGCAGGTTGAATGAGCACGGCCACTCCTACAAGCAACTGTCCAACGAGGTGCGCATGAGCCTGGCCAGGGAATACGTGGAGTTCACCGGCCTGTCGAATGAAGAGATCTCTACCCTGCTGGGCTATACAGAATCCCCGGCGTTTTACCGTGCCTATCGCAACTGGCACGGTGTCTCGCCAGGTCAAAGCCGCCAGGTGTCTTCATAACAACTGAAGCACCTGGCATCAGAGGCGTCAGTCGTTCTCACGCCAGATGGTCATGTCGCTGCAGTCGATACCACTGTTGAACAGCTCCCAGATATCTCCATAGGGAATAGGCACGGGCTCAACGCCACGCTTGTCCAGCTCTTCCATGGTTTTCACGCAGCGGTTGTCAATGAACACCTTGCCGTCACCACTGGTGACGGAGTTACACACACCCATGCGCTGCTCTTGCAGGGGAATCGGGATGATGTCCCAACCCTTGACGGCGCTGGGCGGGTCTGTCCAGTAACCATAGTTAGGAAGATCTGGAAGACCACAGATGCCCTCCTGCACATTCATCATGAAACAATCGTGGTGGTAGGTCAGGCGACTGTCGTACCACACGGTTTCAAACTCAAAGCCACGATCGCGCAACATACGCTGCAGCAGGTAGCTACCCCGGGGGGTTCCCGATGGCGTCAGGCTGGTGTCCATATCCCAATCGGTGCTGATGTGGGAGGGGTCAGTACAGCTGTAGATAAAGGTCAGCTTATTATTGGGGAACAAGCGCATATCGGCGCCATCCAGGGCTGCTTCGCCCGGACCAGGATGCCCCGGGTCAGGCTCCTTCTCGAACCAACACAGTGGTGTCGCCTCCTCGTCACCACGCATCAGTTCGATCACCAGCGAGCGAATGGCCAGGTAATAGGGATTCACTGAGGCCGCATCAGGGAAGTTCATAAAGTAGTTGCGCAGCAGGTAGCCAGCACCCCCGGCATAGAGGGAGAGAAACTTCGACCCGTTCCAGGAGTCATTCCAATTGACAATGGAATCGGGGTACCAGCCGAGCTTATTGCGGATGACGGTGATGCCAGCATCCTCGTAGGCCTTATTCCTGGCCTTAACGCCGGTCACCGCCTTGTCAAAAAACTCCGGATCGACGTCGCGAATACGCTGGGCAGAGTAATTGGTCCACAGGTGTTTGATCTCATCACTGGCGTTGTCCTTGATGAGGGTTTTGATCTCCTCATCCTGACCGTTGGGCATATAGTCCGCAAAGGGGTCGCCCACAAAAATCACTTTGGCTTTTGCACCGGCCCACTCGCAGTAGAGCTTGTAGTTTTTACCCGCCACCTGGTCGACCCACATCTTGTTGAACACCTTCCACTGTTCAATGGGATCTTCCGGCTTTGGCTCGGGGTTGTAGGCCAGATCTCGTACCGTCTTGTCACTCATGTTTACTGCTCCTGGATAAGAATCTCAGTTACCTATCACTTGTCCGCGTGACGGACTCCTGAGCAAAATAGTGAACTAGAATGTGTGAGGCGTGCGACAGGATTCGGAGCACACTCTATGACAGGTCGATGACATGAATGATGTGGTTTATACGGAGAAGACGGTGGCTTCGATGGACGCCTTCTCGGATGTAGAGGCGTATCTACTGGATCTGCCTAACCAGCTGGATGGTGGCTCATTCACCGCACACTGTCGCGAGCTCCGGCTGCAGGGCATCACACTCACCTATTTCCAAAGCCAGCAGTCCCTGGCTTTTCGATCAACCGTGCCGCCCAATACCAAGGTCATCGCCTTCTCCGCGCGCAGCGAGGACTCCCGGGCGATCTGGAGCGGTGCAGACATAGAGCCCAACACACTTTGCATTTTCAGGCCCGGTACAGATCACCTGTTTCGACTGCCACCAAACTGGTCCGACTACCAGATACTGGTTGACGACGCATTTTTACCCGCCCACATTCTGCGAGCTTTAACAGCAATCACAACACCGGAAAAGGGGCGCTTTCCGATGACGCCGGATGACGGGGATCGCCTGCGCGCACGCCTGGCGGCGGTGATGGACCTTGCAGCTAGCTTCAACGGGATAATAAACACCGCGGATCTGGCGGCCATGCTCAGTAATTTGCTGTTAGAACTTGTACAGAACATCCACGAAACTGTTATTCCTCGCGGTGCCATACCCCTGGACAGGCAACAGTATCGTCAAAGCCAGCTGGTTGAGCGATCTATTGAGCTGGTAAACAGCGCCGACTCCACCCTCAATACCGCCGCAGAACTGCAGGAAACGGTAGGCGCGAACAAATGGAAACTGCAACGCAGTTTCAAGCAACTGCTGGGATTGTCCCCCCTATCAGTACATGCTGCGTATGCGATTAAATCGGGCACGCTTGGATATCTGTAGCGATAGTGATGCGGTCTCTATTGCCGATACCGCGGCAAAACATGGCTTCAGCAGTGCCAGCGAGTTTGCCGGTCATTACCGGCGATTTTTTGGAGAGCTTCCCTCACAAACCCGAAAAACCGTGGCATCTGAATCATAGGGGTCTTTTCAAGAGTTACGCCTAACTGGGGTAGGTCACACTATTTACACACCAAAAGGTCTTACCACCGGGCGCATCCACCTCAACCTCGTCTCCCACCTCTCGCTTAAGCAGTGCTCGCGCTATGGGTGCGTCAATGGACACCATATCTTTCTCGGCATAAATCTCGTCGGGGCCAACAATCTGAAACTGTCGAATATCGCCGTCTTCGCTTTCTATCTCGACATGGGCACCAAAGAACACCTTGCCCTGCTGCTCGGGAGAGGGGTCGACAATGGTTACCTCTTCAAACAGCTTACTGATGTAGCGTACCCGCCGGTCAATCTCACGCAGACGTCGCTTGTTATAGTGATAATCAGCATTCTCACTTCGGTCACCCAGCGAAGCGGCCCACGCCACCTTTTTGGTGATCTCGGGGCGCTCGGTCTTCCACAGATATTTCAGCTCTTCTCTCAGCTTTTCGTATCCGGGTCGGGTAATGAGTTTGGTCGGCATCGCTGAAAATGGTCGCAATAAAGCTTAACGGGGGCAGAGTACTTTGAAATCTCGTGCCCAAGAAACCTTCAAAACTGAGATTTCAAAGTACTCTGACCCCATTGTTTCAGTAGCTTTCTAGAGGTAGCACGCTGCCAGTTCTTCTGTTTTTTCCCAGAGCTCAGCAGCCAGTAACTCGTTGCGACCCAACGCCGTGCTCTTGGCCACCTTGCAGTCTGAGAAGTACTCGCCACTGACATCGGCATTATCCGGATGTACGGCCACGTAACACTGGGTCGCGGCGCCCTGCCCTACGTTCTTCTCTATCGGCTTGGCAATAAAACCCAGTACGGTGGTGAAGAAGCTCTGTGCATCTCTCGCCAGGTTGGTCTGGATAATGCCCGGGTGCACCGCATTAACCACCACGCCGCTGCCTTCGAGCTGTTTCGCCATGTGTCGCGCGGTTAGCAGGTTCGCCAGTTTGCTCTGGCCATAGAACGGCCAGGGTTTGTACCCATGGCTGGCATCAAGGTTACTGAAATCGATGCCGCCTTTGGGAGTCATGGTATGTGCTGCGCTGCTCAATATTACAATCCTGCCAGCTTCAGCAGCTTTCACCTGGTCCAACAGGTTTTGAATCAGAATAAAGTGACCCACGTGGTTAGTGGCAAACTGCATTTCAAGCTCATGGGCATGACTGAGTTGATTCGGCGCCATGATGCCAGCATTGGTCATCAGCACGTCGATGGGTTTGTTCATCGCCTTAATGGTATCGGCCGCTGCCTTTACTGAGGCAAAGTCACTCAGCTCACAGGCGACAGGGGTGGCCTCGCCATCAACCGCATCACAGGCCGCCTTGGCTTTCTCCAGAGTGCGGGCCAGGCCAATCACATGAGCACCACGCGCACAGAGCGCCCGCATGCTCTCCTCGCCCAGGCCGGAATTCACGCCGGTAATCACGATGGTCTTGCCGCTGAGGTCCAAACCTGCGGTTACCTCTTCTGCTGTGCTCTTTCGGTTAAATGCCATGCTACGCCCCCGCTTTCGGTGATGGCCGGCCCGTGAGCCGATCAATCAATAATGGATGAGTAAACAATCGATTGCAGCTGTCCCCTGAAATCAAAGGTGCCAGACGGAATCAACTGGGTCATAAATATTACGGACAAATCTTCGACCGGATCATTCCAGAAAATGGTGCTGGCCATACCGCCCCAGAAATACTCGCCCACTGAGCCCAGGGTTCCGCCCTTAACGGGATCCACACGCTGAGCAAAACCCAAGCCAAATCCCACACCCTCATAGGCGGTTTCACTGAAGCTGCCACGGGCGAATTCAGACATATCGGTGCCGCCAGGCAGGTGATTTCTTGTCATAAACCCAATGGTACGGGGGCCCAGAATTCGAGCACCGTTCAGTTCACCGCCATTGAGCAGCATCTGGCAAAAGCGATGGTAGTCCGCCATGGTCGAGACCAGACCACCCCCACCGGAGTAGAAGCTGCGGTTGCGATACTCACTGTTGTGCGGATCATCCTGCAGCACCAACTCTTTACTGAGATTGCGCTGATAACAGGCGCTGAATCGTTCCACCCGGTCATCGCTGATCTCAAATGCGGTGTCGACCATGCCCAGGGGCGCAAAAATGTGCTGCTGGAAGTATTCCGCCAGGCTCTGCCCGGAAATCACTTCAACAAGATGACCCAGCACATCAGTGGCCACTGAGTAGTTCCACTCGGTACCCGGGTTAAATTCCAGTGGCATCTGGGCCAGGTCATTCACCATTTGCTGCAGATCATAGCCGGGGCGGATATGTCCTATCTCCGCCTTGCGATAAGCCTGATCCACATTGGTGGCGCGCAGAAAGCTGTAGGTCAGACCTGATGTGTGCATAAACAGGTCGCGCACGGTCATGGTGGTAGTCGCAGCTTCGCTCAGCATCAGCGGCCAACTACCGGACTTATATACCCGGAGCTTGCGCCAGGAAGGAATGTAGCGGTGCACGGGGTCGTTCAGCGAAAGCTTGCCCTGTTCCACCAGCATCATCAGGGCGACAGAGGTAACGGGCTTGGTCATCGAGTAGATACGAAAAATCGCATCCTCGCGCATGGCCAGATTGCGCTCGCGGTCCATCAGCCCCTCAGCCTCGAGATAGGCCACCTCACCCCGACGAGCCACCAGGGTCAGGGTGCCGGCGATCTTGCCGGGCTCGACATAGCGGCTTCTTAAATGTTCACCGATACGGGCCAATCGTTCGCCGCACAGGCCCACAGACTCCGGTTGTACTGGGTTCACGCTTCACTCCAACATTGAGGTCGGCGCAAACCATATCACGATTACAGCGCCAGTCCTCTGATGGCCTTTCTCAAGGCAGGCACCGCCTTCTCCTCAAACCACGGATTACGCCGCAGCCACAGGGTATTGCGCGGCGAGGGATGGGGCGTGGGCCAGTAGCGCGGGGCAAAGTCCTGCCAGCGCTTGACCCGCTCGGTGAGGGTTTCAGTGGTTTTTCCCAGGTAATAGTTCTGGGCGTAACTGCCCACCAGCACGGTCATTTCAATGTTGGGCATATGCGCCAATAGTTTTGCGTGCCACTGCTCAGAGCACACCGGCGGTGGCGGCAAGTCGCCTGACTTACGCTTGCCGGGGTAACAAAAGGCCATGGGCATGATGGCGATGCGACTCTCGTCGTAAAACAGGTCTTTGTCCATCTGTAACCACGCTCGCAGGCGATCACCGCTGGGGTCATTCCAGGGGATGCCGGAATTATGCACTTTGGTGCCCGGCGCCTGACCGATAATCAGCAGGCGCGCATCACAGTGGGCCCGTACCACCGGGTTCGGCCCGAGGGGTAACTCGCATCGGGTGCAGGCGCGCACTTCATCCAGCAGATCATTCAGGGCTATCATGGCTCCATGCTACTCAATTTCACGCAGCGCGGCGAAGGCCCGCCCGTCATCCTGATTCACGGCCTTTTCGGCTCCGCCGGCAACCTGGGCATGGTCGCCCGGGGTCTGGCCGGAGATTTCAGTGTCTACTCCCTGGATATTCGCAACCACGGCGATTCACCCTGGGATGACAACATGGACTACCCCTCATTAGCCGCAGATGTCACCCAAACTCTGGACCATCTGGGCATAGATACGTGTTCAATACTGGGACACTCCATGGGCGGAAAAATCGCCATGCAATTGGCCTGCGACTCTCCCCAGCGCGTGAATCGTCTAATTGTGGCTGACGTGGCCCCGGTGCATTATCCACCACATCACGACAGTACCCTGGCGGGACTGCTTGCGGTGGAACAAGCTGAACCCGCCAGTCGCAGCGACGCCGACGCCATACTCGCACGCACGATAGACGAACCCGGTGTGCGCGCGTTTTTGCTCAAAAGCCTGCGCCGCGGGGAGGATGGGCGCTTTCGCTGGTTGCTGAACCGCCCCGCAATTGCACACAACTACGAGGCGCTGGGCGGTGCAAATAGCGGCCAACCCTACACCGGCCCGACCCTGTTTATAAAAGGCAGTGAGTCCGACTACATCACCGAAGACCACCGCGAACAGATTCAAAACCTGTTCCCGAACGCCCAGTTAAAGATCATCGCTGACACCGGTCACTGGCTGCATGCGGAGAAGCCAACGGTGTTCAACAGATTGGTGTTGGACTTCCTGCTTGGGTAAAATCCACGCTTTCCCGAACACCCCGGATTAGCGCATTTATGAGTCAGAGCACCCTCACTGAGCTGGAAAACAACACCGATTTTATCCAGCGCCACATTGGGCCCTCACCGCAACAGCAAACCGCCATGGCGCAGGCCATAGGCTATGACTCCCTGCCAGCCCTGATCGAGGCCACAGTGCCAGAGAATATTCGTCGCACCCAGCCCATGGACCTGGACAGCGCCCGGACCCAACAGGCCGTTCTGGCACGGCTGAAAGAGATTGCCAGCAAGAACCAGGTCTTCACATCCTATATCGGCTGCGGCTACCACGACACATATACTCCTCCGGTTATCCTGCGCAATGTGCTGGAAAATCCGGGCTGGTACACCGCCTATACCCCCTACCAGCCCGAAATCTCCCAGGGGCGGCTGGAGGCACTGCTCAACTACCAGCAGGTGATCATTGACCTGACCGGGATGGAACTGGCCAACGCCTCCATGCTGGACGAGGGTACGGCGGCAGCAGAGGCCATGACCCTGTGCCAGCGGGTCAATAAGAAGAACCGCAGCAACACCTTCATTGTGGCGGATGACTGCCATCCACAGACCATTGCGGTGATTCAGACTCGCGCGCAAGCGCTGGATATTGAGGTGGTTATTGGCGACCCTGCGCAATTGCTGGAGGAAACCGAAGCCTTTGGCATGCTGCTGCAATACCCAGGCAGTTACGGTCATGTTCTCGATATCAGCCCGATCATTGAACAGGCACACGCGGCCAATACCCTGGTCACGGTGGCTGCAGACATTCTTTCGCTGCTGGTTCTGAAAGCGCCCGGTGAACTGGGCGCTGATGTGGTCGTCGGCAACAGCCAGCGTTTTGGCGTACCCATGGGTTTTGGCGGCCCCCACGCGGCCTTTTTTGCCACCCGCGACGCCTACAAGCGCTCTACTCCGGGGCGCATTATCGGCGTCTCGATCGACCGTCGAGGCAACCAGGCCCTGCGTATGGCCATGCAAACCCGCGAACAACATATTCGCCGGGAAAAGGCCACCAGTAATATATGTACCGCCCAGGCCCTGCTCGCCATCATGGCGGCATTTTATGCCATGTATCACGGCCCTGAGGGTTTGCGTCGTATCGCTGAGCGAGTACACCGCCTGACCCAGATGCTGGCCAGCGCCCTGGCGGATGCCGGCATGCAGCGCGTCAATGAACACTTTTTCGATACCCTGACCTACCAGGTCGGCAACCAGTCCGAAATCGCTGCCAAAGCCACAGCCGCCGGCATGAACCTGCGCCTGATTGGCGATGATCGCATCGGTATCGCCCTGGACGAGACCACCAACCGTGACGACCTGGCAGCGCTGTGTGAGGTGCTGGGTGCGGATGCTGACCTCGATGCGCTGGACAATGCAGCACAGGGACAGGTGGCTTATCCATCGGCACTGGCACGGGAGATGGATTACCTCACTCATCCCATCTTCAGCCAGTATCACTCTGAAACCGAGATGCTGCGCTACATGCGCCGCCTGGAAGACAAGGATATCGCCCTCAACCGAGCCATGATTCCTCTGGGTTCGTGCACCATGAAGCTCAATGCCACCACTGAGATGATCGCGGTAACCTGGCCGGAGTTTGGCGGCATGCACCCGTTTGCACCTATGGCACAGGCGCAGGGCTATGCCCAATTACTGGATGAGCTTGAGCACATGCTCAAGGAATGTACCGGTTACGACGCGATATCCATGCAGCCCAATGCCGGCTCCCAGGGTGAATATGCCGGCCTGTTGGCGATTCGGCGTTATCACGAAAGTCGCGGCGATCAACAGCGCAACGTGTGCCTGATTCCCAGCTCAGCCCACGGCACCAACCCGGCCAGCGCAGCGCTGGCGGGCATGAAAGTCGTGATCGTGGGCTGCGACAGCGACGGCAATATCGATATGGCCGACCTGCGTGACAAAGCCGAACGGCATAGCGATGACCTGTCCTGCATCATGGTGACCTACCCCTCAACCCACGGGGTATTCGAAGAGACCATCATTGAGCTGTGCGAGATCGTGCACGATCATGGCGGCCAGGTGTATGTGGACGGTGCCAATCTGAATGCCCTGGTGGGTCTCTCAGCGCCGGGCAAGTTCGGTGCCGATGTATCTCACTTGAACCTGCACAAAACGTTCTGCATTCCCCACGGTGGCGGCGGCCCGGGTATGGGTCCGATTGGCGTCGGCGCACACCTGGCGCCTTTTTTGCCCAGCCACCCCCTGCAACCGGTGGGTGATCTGGAAAATAACGATGTGGTCTCCAGTGCCGCCTTTGGCAGCGCCTCGATCCTGCCGATCTCATGGGCCTATGTTGCACTCATGGGTGGTGAGGGACTCACCCTGGCCACGGAGGTGGCCATTCTCAGCGCCAACTATGTGGCCCATCGCCTCAAGGATCACTACCCGATCCTGTATACCGGCGCCAACGGACGCGTCGCCCACGAATGCATCATTGATATTCGCCCGCTCAAGGAAGCCAGCGGCATCACCGAGGAAGATGTCGCCAAGCGACTGATTGATTTTGGCTTCCACGCGCCGACCATGTCATTCCCAGTGCCGGGCACCTTGATGGTGGAGCCCACCGAGAGTGAGTCGCAGTTTGAGCTGGATCGTTTTTGCGATGCCATGATTGCGATTCGTGAAGAGATCAGCCGGGTCCAGGACGGCAGCCTTGACCCCGAAGACAACCCCCTCCGCAATGCACCGCATCTGCTGCAGGATATTGTGGAGGACAACTGGGCTCACCCCTACTCCCGTGAAATGGCGGCTTACCCCGTCGAGAGTCTGCGCCAGAGTAAATACTGGGCACCGGTTAGCCGCATCGACAATGTCTACGGTGACCGCAACCTGTTTTGCGCCTGCCCGCCCATTGAGAGCTACCAGACCGAATAGACTCGCCAGGAGGCGACCATGGACCACAAAGTATTCCTGACCATCTTCGCCGCCGTATTTGTCGCCGAGCTGGGCGACAAAACCCAGCTGGCCACCATGCTGTTCGCCACTGATAAGGCAATCAGCCGCTGGCTGGTGTTTGCGGCGGCCTCCGCCGCGCTGGTAGTCGCAGCGGGAGTGGGCGTGCTGGCAGGCAGCATGCTGTCTGGGTACCTGAACGAAAGATACCTCGCCGTTGCTGCTGGTTTGGGCTTTATAGCGATTGGCAGCGTTACCCTCTATCGCGGCCTTGTACAGGTTTAAACGGTCTCTCGCGGCTGCTTTTTGAACCAGTTCACACTTCCTAACAACAGCAACTATTTCATCACCCAAAGTAAGGGTAATATCCGCTAGGTTTAATTATAGTCTTGGCTAGGTTCGCCTGGGCCAAACCTTTGCTGTAAGCACGCCATTTCATAGCGATCAGGCAGATCATCATCGGCCTGCGGCGCTCTATTGTATGCATGCAGCAAAAAGGCCCAGAACACTGGCTCTGAACGGGTATGACTATCTCGGGTATTGCTATCTAAGGAAGGATGATGAATTCAAAGGACGCTCACACCACGCCAAGCCATCTGATCATAATCGACGCTGATCTGCCGGATAAACATCTGTTCAAGGCCGCACAAGCATCCGACACCGTCGTGGTCGAGATCGACCGTCACAGTGACGGACTGGATCAGCTGGTTGACGTGTTGTCGCAGTTTGAAGGCCTTCAGAGTCTGCACATTTTATCCCATGCCTCCGAAGGCACCATTTTCCTGGGCGATGCCCCCATCACCGAGCAAACACTGCGGCAACATCCGGCGATATTCGCGACATTTGATGCGGCCATGGCCGATGGTGGCGATGTGCTGTTTTATGGCTGCGACCTGGCCGCCGACGAATCGGGACAAGCCTTACTGACCCTGCTGGCCAGTCGCGCCAACGTCGATGTGGCGGCCTCTACAGACGCCACAGGCGCAGCGGCACTTGGGGGTAACTGGGCGATGGAATTCAGCACGGGTGGCATCGAGGCTCAATCTCCAATCACAGCACTAGCCACACAGCAGTTTACGGGTCTGCTCTCAGGCAACAGTGCCCCTGTGGTCACCGGCGTACCCGGCGTGATCACACTGCTCGAAGATGAGGCGGTTCAACTTGATCTCAGCGGCGTGAAGATCACCGACGCCGATGGGGATCTTATTACACTGACGCTGAGCGTGGACGCGGGCAATCTTAGCGCCGCCGCTGAATTCCTGGGCACTCAGGCGGGTGTGACCACCAGTCAGGTAGACGCTCAAAGCATTACCCTGGTCGGCAGTGCCACCGATATCAGTGCCGCCCTGGATGGCACGAATATCATTGAGTACGCCGGCGAATCAAATGCCTTTGGCAGTAATGCCGCCACATTGAGCGTTGCCGTAGAAGATTCGCAGGATTCAATCGGCACGGCAGCCAACGCCACCATCAGTATTACCGGTGTAAACGATGCGCCAGTAGTGACGCTCAGGTCATTTGTGGAATGGAGCATTGTTGCTGCCGGTGCATTCGGCCATTCAGCGCCTTGGATCCAAAGCATAGACACAATAGAAGGCGAAGCACTCAGCTCGGTCACGTTGCAGATTTTGGGCCTGCAAAATAGCGACCAGGATGAAATTATTATTGATGGTTCTTGGGTTCCGGTCACTACAACTATCGGAGCAACCAATGCTTCAGGTGGCAACCTGGCTTACGCTGTGAGCTATAGCGCAGGTGTTTCCACCATCACTTTGACCGGCGCTGGCGGCGGGACCTTACCGCTGGGCTTTGGAAACTTCGCACTCGACTACGTCACTTACGAAGATACCAGCTCTGGCACCCGCATATTCACCGCTACAGAGGTTGTCGACGCAGGCGGCACCGCCAACGGCGGCGAGAATCGCTGGACTAACAACGAAAGCACCATCCAGCTGACCTTGTTCAACCCCAATGACCCCAGAGTCAGCGATGCGCTGCAAGCATCCAGCGAAGATGTCCAGTTTCAGTTATCTCCACTAAAGATTAATCCTGTGATGGACACGGTTGATTCAGACGCGCTGGAGTACATCACACTAAGCGCCATTAATGGTGGCACTCTCTTCATGACTGGCACACCCACTGGTGGCACCGCTACAGACTCATCACCTCTTGTATCTAAGAATACTGCGCTGTCGGCGGGCGATAAGATCAACCTGGCGGATATCACGCTGGTTCAGTTTACGCCAGAGCTGAATTCAACCAGCGATGCCAGCATTGTCTACACCGCTACCGATGCAGGCGGTGACACGTCTGTACCCGCTACCTTCACCATCACACTAGCCGCGGTGAATGACCCACCCACAGATATCGACATTACCGCAGCTTCTATCAATACCAGTGAAACCGACATCAATACCGAGATCGGCACTCTCTCAACCATCGATGTGGATTCCAATGCCTTCACGTATTCATTGGTCAGCGGCGCTGGCGATGACGACAACGCACTGTTCAATATTGACGGCGACAGCCTGCGCACTAACGCAGGCACTGCGCCAGGCAGTTACGGCGTCCGAATCAACACTAACGACGGCGATATCGATTTCTCCGAAGCGTTTACCATCACCGTAATCAACGATTTACCCACGGTCACGGATGGCAATATCGCCCTCACCTCGTCCGGTAGGGGTAGCGGCGGCACCTACATTATTGGCGATACCGTCACAGCACTGTGGAACAACACAGCGGGCGGCGACAATAACAATGACATCGCCTCAGTCACCGTCGACTTCTCTGCGTTCGGCGGAGGTGCCACTGTGGCGGCAGCAAATTCCGCAGGCACATGGACAGCCAGCTACACACTGACATCAGCCAGCATCGACGCCAACAACCTTAATATCTTGGTAACCGCGACCGATAGCAATGGCAAGAGTAAGAGCACAGCAGACAGCAGCAATGTGTCTGTTGACCTTATCGCTCCAGAAGTCAGCGACAACAACATTGAGGTCAGCGGCGATAGCGATGGCACTTTTATCATCGGCGACACCGTCTCAGTAGCCTGGGACAATACCGACAGTGGTGACGATAACGCCGACATTGCTGCTGCAACCGTGGATTTTTCCGCCTTTGGTGGTGGCGCAGCCGTAGCCGCATCCAATTCAGGCGGCGTTTGGACTGCCACGTATACGCTGACCCAGGGCTTTATCGATAGCACCAATCTCAACGTAGCCCTCACTGCCACGGACAACTCTGGAAACTCCTCCACCACTGCGGACAGCAGCAACAGCAGCGTAGATACGCGCCCTCCCCAGATCAGCACTGACAATACTAGCCTCAGTGGTGCAAGCGGTACCGATGGCACATTTATCGCAGGCGACACGGTCTCTGTGACCTGGAACAACACCGCCAGTGGCAATAATAATCCAGACATCACCTCTGTCATGGTGGACCTGTCTGCCTTTGGCGGCGGCAATACCGTCGCAGCACTGAATACAGCTGACAGTTGGACTGCCACTTACACGCTCACAGGCAGCGAAGGTATCAGCGGCGACAACCTCAACGTCAGCGTACTGGCGATCGATGACGCATCCAATGCTACCTCAATCGGGGGAAACAATAATGCCAGTGTGGACAGCATCAGGCCCACTCTCAGCGGGTTTAGCAGTACCACCCCTGACGGCAGTTATTCTGTGGGCGATTCCATCAGCCTCACCGCCACGCTCAGCGAGCCGGTGGCGGCGGGAAGCGGTATCACGGTCACTTTAGACACCGGTGCCACTGTGGCCTTATCCACCGGCACGGCCAGTGACACTCTGACCGGCACCTATGTAGTGAGTGTCGGCGAAATTAGTGCCGATCTAGCGGTGAACAGTTTTGCAATTGACAGCGTGATCGATGCCGCTGGCAACACAATGATTACAACAACTGTACCGGCAGCTAACCTTGCCAGCAGCAGCGCTATTGCAATCATCAACAGCGCACCCACCGTCACTGGGGCTCCGAGCAGCATCGGCTCTATTCTCGAAGACAGCCTCAGTGATATCGACCTCAGCGATCTCACTTTCAGTGATGTAGAAAATGATGCGCTCACCATCACGTTGACCGTCAATTCAGGGCTTTTCGCAGAGCCTGCGAACGGCGACAGCGTCGGTGACGGGGTGACAGCGATAAAAGTCGACAACACCACACTGAGTCTGTCGGGCAGCGCCAGTGACATTAACAGTTACCTGGATAACGCCAGCAACATTCGCTACACCGGCGCAGAAAACGCCTATGGCGACAATGCAGCCACCCTGACTCTAGGCGCGGCTGACAGCGCCAGCAGCCTAACCACAGACCCTGAAATCGCACTCAATATCATCGCTGTAAATGATCGCCCCACCCTGCAGGGTACAGCCACATTGACCCAGACGGAGGATGCGCCTGCCACCGCTTTGAACCTATCCAACATTCTGGTAGCAGACGTCGATAGCGCCAGCGATATTGTCTTAACGCTAAATATCGCTGACACATCGGCGAACTTAACGGCGGTTGGTGCCGGCGGCGCCGTGAGCGATGTCGAGGTGGAGCAAGTCAACGCTTATACCGTGACGCTCACTGGCACTATGTCTGAGCTGAATACGTATCTTGCCAGCAATGGCGCCAGCGACATCCTCTACACGACTCGCTTAAACGGCGACAAAAACGATGAGCTGAGTATCGTTGCCAACGACGGCAGTCTGGATTCACTGACTAAACCGCTTACGATCACGGTCGCAGCAGTCGATGACGCACCCTCGGATATTGGCTTAAGCGCGGCGAGTATCAATCAGAGCCAGGGCGCCGATAGCACAGTCGGCGTACTCTCCAGCACCGACGTAGATTCGAGTAGTTACACTTACACGCTCATCAGCGGCGCTGGTGATGACGACAACGCACTGTTCCGCATCAGCGGCAACAGTCTGATTGCCAATGACGCGACCGCTATGGCTCCGGGCGACTACACTGTGCGCGTAAACACCAACGACGGCAGCAATGACTATGCGAAGGCATTCGTCATTACTGTTGTGGATGACATTGACCCAACGGTTGCAGACAGCAATATCCGCGTATCTGGCGCCAGCGGCAGCGACGACACTTTTGTTACAGGTGATACGGTCTCGGTGCAGTGGGACAACACTGCCAGCGGTGACAACAATACCGATATTGACTCAGTCACCGTCGATTTTTCGGCCTTTGGGGGCGGCGCCTTCGCAGCAGCCAACAACACAGCAAACATCTGGAGCGCAACCTATACCCTGACAGAAGGTCATATCGACGCCGAAGACATCAATGTGGCCCTCACCGCAACCGACAGCGCAGGCAATGCAAGCCGCACAGTCGATAGCAGTGACAACGCGGTAGACAACGAGACGCCCTCACTTTCAACAGATGCAATCACTCTCAGCGGCGCCAGCGGCACTGATGGCATCTTTATCATCGGTGACAGGGTGAGTGTCACATGGGACAACAGCTCCACCACAGGGGACGGCAATGACGATATTGTATCGGTCATTGTTGACCTGTCTGCTTTTGGGGGCCCGCCGATAGCGTTGCGACCAGCAAAGATGGTGGCAATAGCTTTTTCAGCAGCTACTTACTCACCGGTGCAGAGGCTATTAGCAGCGACGGTCTGAACGTGAGTCTGCTGATTAGCGACGACGCTTCTACTACTGCGATGCTGACCGGCGCTAATGACGCCTCTGTCGACGCGACACGACCCATACTAACCAGCTTTAGCACCAATGCCGACGACGACAGCTACAGGCTTGGCGACAGCATAGACATCACCGCGGCGATTAATGAAACCGTGCAAGCGGGCAGCAGCATCATCGCGACACTCGATACCGGGGCGACGGTGGTACTGTCGACAGACACTGGGGGTAACCAGCTCAGCGGCAGTTATATCGTGGCCGCTGATGAGAACAGCACCGACCTGACGGTGAACAGTTATGCCATCACCGGCGTTAACGATCTGGCCGGCAATGCCATGACCACCACAGCCATACCTGCTGCAAACCTGGCCCTGAGCAGCGACATCGTCATCGACACCATCGCCCCTGACACCACCATCACTGACATCACGTTGTCAGCCGATAGCGGTGCGGATGATAGCGATTTCAAAACCAACGTCGCATTGCAAACTATCTCTGCTACCTTGAGCCAAACACTGCAGTCTGGCGACGTGTTGCTTGGCTCTGTTGATGGCGGAACAAGCTGGACCGATATCAGCGATCAGGTAACTGACTCTGACATTCGTTGGACGGGCGTTACCCTGACTGGAGCCAGCGCGATCGCTTTCAGGGTGGAGGACGCCACCGGCAACAGCGGCGCTACTGCCTCAGTCAACTATACGATAGACACTACCTCCCCTGCGGCACCTAAGGTAGCGACCCCGGATGCGCCAGCACAGGCGCGGGTGACGGCACTCATAGAGGGCGCTCATCCAGACGATGGCACCACGGTGAGTCTCTACCTCGATAGCGACAATGACGGCGAAGCCGACGACACAACCGTGATCGACACTGCGCTCGTGACCGATGGCGCATGGTCTGTCAGCGCCCCATTGAATATCCGCAGCGACAATAACTTTGTTCTGATCGCGACCGACGAGGCTGGCAATAGCTCAGTGCCCAGCGATGTTCCCACCATCACAGAGAATACGCCTGCGCCAGTACCCCCCCGACTGCCACGCCGGAACCGGAAACGAGCGAACCCCAGATCGAAATTGTCGATGGCGTGCAAAAAAGCACAGAGACCATTACCAACCAGGATGGTTCGACCACTCAAGTGGTTACGGTAGAGCCCGTCGCGTCAGAGCAAGGCGACAACGGGGACGATGACGATGGTCTGGCAGATATACCGCTGGGTTCATCTGAGGATAGCGCCAACACCACGATTGTGAGCCTGCCGGAAGGGGTTGGTCTCATCGCGCGAGGCGACCCCACTCCGCGTAGCGGCGAAGAGGCCATCGAGGTACTGGCTTCCTTGACAAGCGCCGTGATCTCCCAAGAGAGTACGCTAGAGATTCTGCAGCAGGCTCAGCAGTTCTTCACAGCGGAAGACGATGACAACCCGACACCGCTGCTACTCAGTACGGTGGAGCTCACCTTCGCCGAAGACGCTGGCGAAGCACCAGCGTCCATTGAGATTCAGGGCAGCAGCAGTGACGCTGTTGGTGAAGCACTGATCATTGACGCCAGCCAACTACCTGCTGGCACGCAACTGTCGCTGAACGACGTGGCGTTTGCAGTCATTATCGGCCCGGCAACCCTGCGCGGTGGCGAGGGTGCCAACGTTGTTTTCGCTGGTGAGGGCAGCCAGGACATTCTGCTTGGTGAAGACGACGACGAACTGCACGGCGGCGATGGTGACGATATTATTGGCTCTGAGGGCGGCGACGACCTGCTGTTTGGCGACAATGGTAATGACACGCTGTTCGGCGGTGATGGGGCTGACCTGCTGCACGGCGGCGCGGGGTTCGACCTCATCCGCTACGAAGGCACCGCTGCTGATTACATAATTGAGCAAGAATACGCAGCCGTCACTATCAGCTCACGAATCGACCCCAGCGATCGAGATACCCTGATTAACATTGAGCAAATCAGCTTTGCAGACTCTGATATGGACATCAGTTATCCGCAAAAGCTGGAGCAGATTGCCACCCTATACCGCCAGATTTTTGATCGCCAGGCGGACTTTGCAGGTTTCCAATACTGGGCTGAACGCTCTGTTACCACCGACAGCTTGCAGCAGGTGGCAGTAGACTTTTTATGGAGTGATGAGGCCAGAGACTTGTACGGTCTGGATATCTCCCTGCTTGATGACGCCGGCGCCATTGATTTCATCTATCAAGCTATTCTGGGGCGCGAACATGATGAGAGCGGCAAAGCCTACTGGCTTGGTCAACTGACAGCGGGAGAAAGCCTGGAGGCGATCGCCGAGGACTTCCTTTATTCAGAGGAATATCTGGCAGCTGCGGTGGGCTACCAGGATTGGGATTTTCTCATCGGATAAAGCGCCCTGAACAGGTGAAAGGCGCTTCGCACTAGCCTCCCACTTTGCAGATTCGCGCCCTATAATGGGGCTATCCCGAGCTTCGAGATAGCCCTATGCGACTGCTTATCCCCGTTGTTATCGCCCTACTCTCCGCCTGCAACAGCACGCCACAGGCCACACAGGCCTTCGAACCCTTCACCGTTGCCGTTATACCTGATACCCAGAACTACCTCAGCTACAAGCACCAGAAAGAAGAAGGCTTTGCCCTGGACGCCGATGAGCTGTTTATGGAGCAAATGCGCAGCATCGCCGCTCGCAGCGCTGCCAATGGCGGTGATATCGCCTTTGTGACTGCGGTCGGCGATGCCTGGCAACACCAGAGCCTGGACATGGACCCGGAGCACGCCGAGCGCGGTTTCAAGGCTATTCCCAACCCCTACTTTGCCAGTGAACTGGCGCCGTCCCGCAAAACTGTCACCCGCGAATTACCTGCCGCCATCGCCGGCTATCGACTGCTGGCCAAGGCTGATATTCCCTTCGGCGTGGCGCCCGGCAATCACGACTACGACGCCATGTGGAGTGCCGAGGGCTTTCCTCCCAACATGAGCCTGAAGCCGCAAGAGATCACCATGACGCCCGAGGCATTGGGCATGCTGCATATCGGTGGCCTGGATAACTTCAGATCGGTGTTTGGTGATGACAGTGGCTTTTTCAAGGGCAAAGACTGGTATGTGGCCAGCTTTCGCGGCGGTGCCAACGCCGCGCAGATCTTTGAAGCAGGCGGTTACCGGTTCCTGAACATTACCCTGGAGATGGCCGCAGACAACGAGGTGTTGGCCTGGGCCAGTTCAGTGATCGGGAGCTACCCTGGCCTGCCCACCATGATTACCACCCACGATTACCTGGATACCAACGGCGCGAGGCGGGCCAACCCCATCGTCGACCTGCCAAGGATTGATCCAGAGGGCCACAATACTGCCGAGCAGGTTTGGGACAATCTGATCAGCCAGCACGACCAGATATTCATGGTCTTGTGCGGCCACCATCACGGCCAGTCGCGCCGGGTGGACAAAAACCAGTTTGGCCACGAGGTCTACCAGATTCTGGCGGACTACCAGGATCGCGGACAAGCCGGACTCGATGCCAGTCAGCCCCTGCACCCCCTGTTGCGTGCACCGGTCGGTATCGGTGACGGCTGGTTCCGGCTCATGGAGTTTAATCTGGGAAGCGATCAGCCTTATATCCAGGTGCAAACCTGGTCCAGCCACTACCGCGCTCACGCCGGCGAGCTCAAACAGTATGGCCAATGGTACAAAGGCCGCACCTACGGTGACATGAGTGATGAGGAATTTCTCGCCACGGAAGAATTTCGTATTGAACTCCCAGATTTCAGGGAACGTTTTGGCCCGCCCAGGGTCTACTAAGCATGCTCAAGAAGATTCTGCTCACAATTCCCCTGCTTCTCCTCGCTGGAGGCATGGGCATTTACCTGTATCAGGACAATCTGAAGCAAGCCGCCTACGCCAAAATCACAGAGAACATGTTTGTCGCGGATGACAGCGACAACTTTGACCCCGGGCTCGCCATTGGTGAGGCTTTTCCGGCGCTGCGGACCAGCTTCCAGGGACAGATCATCAGTGATATGGGGCAGTTCATCGCCGATAAGGGCATGATTTTTATCGCTAATCGCTCAGTCGACTGGTGACCCTACTGCATGAAGCAGCTGGTCCAGCTGCAAGAACATCTGGAACAATTTGAAGCGGCGGGCATCGCTGTGGTGGGCATGACCTACGACGCCCCGGAGCTACAACAGGCTTTTGTTGAACAGAGCGGCATTCGTTACCCACTGTTGTCCGATATCGACGCTGCCAGCGTCAAGGCCCTGGACATTCTCAATACCGAATACCAGCCCGGCGACGGCGCCTATGGTATTCCCTACCCGGGTATCTACGTGGTGGACGACAACATGGTAATTGTCGGCAAGATTTTCCTGGAACCCTACTCGGTTCGAGTGGAGGCAAAAGCGGTGCTGGACTACGCAAGCAGCGTACTCAGTAACTAGAAGTCCGCCATATCCTCGTCGTCACCAAAGTCATCTTCCTCTGGATTGCCCAGCGGCGCTTCGATGCCGTGCTGCTTGTTGCATTCCCGCACTTCGTCCTGGGCAGCGAGGTAATCCGCTGCCAGCTGTCGCTTGTAGCCCAGAATCTCAAACACACTGGCGTCTTCGGGCGCGTATAACCAGGCGCTGCCCGCATCCACGGTGGTCTGCCCCATCTCGCGGGCACAGACATGGAGAGGTAACACTTCCTGCACCACTTCACGGGTCCCCGGGCGATACATCAGAATCTCTTTGGTGTCGTCAAAGTAAAGCAGGTCAAACTGGCCGTCGCCGGTGTAATCCTGGGCGCACAGCTCATAGATAAACCAGGTATCGCAGGCCAGCTTACCTTTGCCATTTTGGGTAGGGCGCTCCTCGAGGCCGCCACAGCCCGCCAACAGCAGTGCTGCCAGTAGTGTCCATTGCTTCATTGATTCAGTTGCGCCTTACTTGTTCGATCAGATGCTCGCCTTCAATCACGCTGCCGTGACCCGGATACACCGCCTGTATCTGCAGCTCGGACAGTTGTCTCAGACTGTGTCGGGTTTGCAGGGGATTGGAATATATAGAGGGCAGCACCAGTCGGCGCTGCTTACCACTGCCTAATAGGGTATCACCGGACACAAGGCTTTCGCTAGCGTGGTGGTAGTAGCAACTGTCCCAGGAGTGCCCCGGTGTATGTAATACCTGCCAGTCAGCAAAGCCAGGCAGCGCTTGCCGGTGGCGCAGACGATGATCTTCTCTCAGCCGTCCTGCCCGCGTTACCACTCCATGATGCTCATCGTATTGAGGCTGCTCTTTTGCCCGGCGATCCCGGTCCGGGTTCAGATACATCTCCCAGGCCCTGCCGCGAAACGCCTCGCGAAAGGAGGTCGCTATTCGAAACAGTGGGCCGGTAGGATCATTGAGTATCTTGTGATGTGCCAGGCGGGATGAATGCGGGATCGCGATCTACGACCGGCATATTCGGGCCAGCTCGGCAATGCCGCCCATATGGTCGGGATCATCATGGGTGCTAAGCACCAGCGCCACTTCACTGATATCCCTTTGCAGTTGCGACTCAATAAATCCGAGTACCTGGCGGTGGCAACGGCTGGCCACATCGATCACTAGCAAGTGATCGTCATACGCCACCACATAGCTGTTAACCAATCGGGTTTTTACCTGGTGAATCTGCACGTCAGCCTGTCATCTGAACGTCATCGAAGCTCTTTATTATAACCCTCATCGGATCGGTCCCCGTTGTTTTCGTAACTTTGGCATGTTTTCTGCAAAACACTTTACAGGACGCTTGCGCGGCACGCCTTTTTGCATAAAATGCCGCCCGCGTGCCACACAATGGTGCGGCACCTGGACTGAAACGAACAGATTTAGTGCACAGACAGCCAATGGAGCTACAGCATGAACACTGAAAACAACACAACTGCCGACAATGGAATCCGCAGCCGCGCCCAGCGGGCAATTGGCGATCTGGTCATGGCGGAACTGTTTCTGGTTCAGGCAACCATTGAAAGTGCCAATGCCCTCGGTGAAGGCTGGACAGGACTGCGCGAGCAGTTGGACAGCGACATCACCAACAAGGAAGACTTTCGCAGCTTCCTAGAGCGCACCCGCAATGAGCTGGTTGAACCCTACTCAACGCGCTTTAAGTTTCTGCGCGACAGTCAGATCAACACAGACTAAAGCGCGGTTATAATGTCGCCTCTTAGCAGGAGGCATTATGTCAGTAGGCAGTTGGGACCCGGGCGCAGGCGCGCCCATCACTATTGATCAAGGCTCACTTCAAGCTTTCATCGCGCATGCTCGCGATGAGCGGTTATTACATCTGGCTGAGAGCCTGTCCAGCGATCAGCTCTCCCAATTGCCCCAATTGATGCAACAGGACGTCGAGGTATGGACCAGCGCCTGTGCCGAGCTTGCAGACGACGACCTGCTGCATTTGATCAGATTTTTCACCGTGGCTGAAACACTACCCGGCTGCGAAGCCGCAGAGAAGTCCCCGGTCATTCCCATCGCCAAGCTATTGCGAAAGCGCGGCCAACGCATCGATAAGGACCTGCTGCAGTGGATTCGAGCGTCCAACCCCAACCGTTTTCTGCCCTACGGTCCTCTCTAAACTCGTTTGACAGGGACCTGTCAGCCCCGTACAGTTCGCCCGCTGTTTCAGGTGCCTGCCATCAGCTCGATTTTCGGGTTGATTGGGTAGGTTAAATGGGAAGTGTGGTAACCAATCCACCGCTGCCCCCGCAACGGTACGCAGTCTGACTGCCAGCCCGATACCTGCCTGAGTAGCTGCAACGATGGAGCGGAGGGCTTCATCGCTGGCAGATTGCCTTCGGGTTGTCCCGCCTCGATTCCCCTCCCTCAGTCGCCGACAAACTTTTGGCTATTGAGGATTTAGCATGAAACATTCACTGATCACGTCTGCCCTGCTGTTAGCAGCCAGCAGTCAAGCGCTTGCCAACAGCGGCAGCAAAAACGACAAGATGGAAGAGGTCATCGTCACCTCCTCCCGCATTGAAATGCCCCTGCGCCAGGTGGCCACCTCGGTCTCCTCGCTGTCTGACATTGAGATCAAAACACTGGGCATGAATCGACTGGCGGACACGCTGACCACCCTGCCCTCCACGGGCATCAGCACCAGTGGCGGCCCGGGCTCTACAACCTCACTGCGAATTCGCGGTGAGGAAGGCTTTCGCACTCTGATCCTCATCGACGGCATCGATATATCAGATACCTCCGGTACCCAGGTAGGCCCAAAGATCGAAACGCTATTGAGCTCTGGAGTGAGCAGAGTCGAAGTGCTGCGAGGCCCCCAGGGCATGATGTACGGCGCTGACGCCGGCGGCGTGATCAACATCACCAGCTTTACACCAGAAGAAGGCTTTGGCGGTGATGTCGCTGCCGAGGCCGGTCGCTACGATACCCGCCAGTTGAGCGCCAATATCGGCGGCAAAAGCGAGCTAGGTGATTTCAGCATCTCTGCGACCGATTACAAGACTGACGGCTACAACGCCCGCGACACCGATACAGTACTGGCAGATGATGACGGCTACGAGAACACCACCCTTCACGGGCGGCTGGCCTGGAACGCCACCGAACAGCTGCGCTTTCAGCTGGTAGCCCGCGATATCGATGCCGACAATGACTACGACAGCTGCTTCAACGCCGATTTTTTGCAGGTCAACGATTGTAATAATACCTTCGAACAAAGCGCCGCCCGCCTGTCCGCCATCTATAAAGGTGAAAGACTGAGTCATACCTTTGCCGCGGCCAGCACAGAAACCGACCGCGAGTTCTTTACCGAGGGTCAGTTCACCTTTGGCGGCTACGGCGAGCTGGAGAAGTATGAGTACCTGGGCAGCTTCAAGGCCAACGAATCCAACCAGCTGGTTTACGGTGTGGATTTGAAGAAAGAAAGCATGGAGAGCAGCTCTGGCGACATCGACCGTGACCAGACCGGTATCTACGGTGAATACCAGGGTGGCTTTATCAATGACAGTCTGTTTGTCACCCTGGGTCTGCGCTACGACGACAATGACGACTTTGGAGGCTTCACGTCTTATCGCGTCAGCCTCGCTTACCTGATCGACACCGCCGGGGGAGAACTCAAGCTCAAGTCCAGCTATGGCACCGGATTCCGCCCACCCAGCCTGTTCGAGATCAGCTACAACGAACAGGACCGCCCCTGGCTGCCGGTGCAACCGGTATTTCCCGCATTGAAAGAAGAAACCAGCAAAGGTCTGGATATCGGGGTGGAGTATTACGCCAACAGCGGCCTGTACCTCGAGGCCGTACTGTTTGACCAGCGCGTGGAAGACCAGATCACCTATGACTTCGATACCGATAGCTACGCGCAACCCGGTGGCGAGCAGAAATCACAGGGTTTGGAGCTGGTGGGCGAATTCCCCATCACAGCACAGTGGCAGATCGACGGTAACTACACCTACAACGACACCGAGGACCAGGCCGGCGCGCCAAGGGTTCGTCGGCCCAAGCATCTGGCCAATCTTGGCCTGCAGTTCGTCAGCGACAGCGGCAAGTTCCGTACCCGTTTGTATGCGCGCGGCAGCTACGATGCCGTTGACATAGACGACTCCAAACTCGAGGACTACGAGGTCATCAACATCACCGCCAGTTACAACGTGGTGGCCGGCCTTGAACTATTCGGCCGCGTGGAAAACCTGCTGGATGAGGACTATCAGGAAGTGCCAACCTACAACACCTCCGGTGTGGCGGGTTACGCGGGCGTTCGCTACAGTTTCTGAAAAGGGTTAAGCCATGAGCAATGAAGAGCGCAAGAACGAAAAACACAAAAAGGCCATGGAGAAGCAGAAGGCCAATGTCGACGCGCACATCGAAGCGGCTGACATTGAGCGCGGCGTCGCCATTCTGCTGACCGGAGACGGCAAGGGTAAATCAAGCTCAGCCTTCGGCATGGTCATGCGGGCACTCGGTTACTGTCACAAAGTGGGCGTGGTTCAGTTCATCAAGGGGCAACAACTTTCAGGCGAAGAGATCTACCTGAAAGAACAGTGCCCCCAGGTAGATTTCTACCAGATGGGAACCGGCTTCACCTGGAACACCCAGGACCGCAGCGGCGACATCGCTGCGGCTGAGGCCACCTGGGCTTTCGCCAAACCCCTGCTGCAGGATGACAGTTACCAACTGGTGGTGCTGGATGAGCTGACCTATATGCTGGCTTACGACTACCTGCCGGAAGAGGAGATTATTTCGACCTTGCAAAACCGACCTCGCGAACAGAGTGTTGTGGTCACTGGTCGAGGTGGCGGCAGTGCCCTGCGAGACATCATGGATACGGTATCCGAGGTAAAAGAAATCAAGCACGCCTTCAAAGCGGGCATCAAGGCGCGCGAGGGCGTCGACTTCTAGGGCCGCACCGGGTGAACAAACACCTGATGGTCCAGGGCACAACCTCGGACGCCGGTAAGAGCATTCTGGTCACTGGCTTGTGCCGTGTCCTGCATCGGCGCGGGGTTCGGGTGGCTCCCTTCAAACCCCAGAATATGGCCTTAAACAGTGCCGTCACCAGCGACGGCGGTGAAATAGGCCGTGCCCAGGCCCTGCAGGCCGCTGCCGCACGAGTAGAACCTCATACCGACATGAACCCGGTGCTGCTCAAGCCTTCCAGCGATAAGCGCGCGCAGATCATCATTCAAGGCCATGCCCTGCAGAACATGCAGGCCGAGGATTATCACAATTACAAACCGGTCGCCCATCACGCGGTGATGGAATCCTGGCAGCGCCTGACTGATGCGTATGATGCTGTGATGGTTGAAGGCGCCGGCAGCCCTGCAGAGATCAACCTGCGCGAGGGCGACATCGCCAATATGGGCTTCGCCGAAGCGGCTGACTGCCCGGTGGTGTTAGTGGCAGATATTGACCGTGGAGGCGTCTTCGCCCATTTAGTTGGCACACTGCAGTTGTTGAGCGAGAGTGAACAGGCGCGCGTAGTCGGCTTTATCATCAACCGTTTTCGCGGTGAACTGGCTTTGCTACAGCCCGGGCTGGACTGGCTGGAGCAACATACCGGGAAGCCGGTACTCGGAGTTCTGCCTTATCTGCATAACCTGCGGCTGGACGCAGAAGATGCTCTCAGCGCCAGCCAAACACTGAACACTGAGATTACCCCTTTTAAAGTGCTTGTACCGGTATTGCCGCGCATCAGCAATCACACAGATTTCGACAGCCTGCGCTACGAAGCGCATGTTGATTTGCAATACATTGGTAACGATCAGCCAGTACCCGGGGCAGATCTCATCATTTTGCCGGGCAGCAAAAACGTGCGCGCCGACAGGCAGTGGCTACGAGACAATGGCTGGGATGAGGCTATTGAGAAGCACCTGCGCTATGGCGGAAAGCTGCTGGGCATTTGTGGCGGCTACCAGATGCTGGGCGACCTCATTGATGACCCAGAGGGTATTGAAGACGCCGCCGGCAGCATCGAGGGCCTGGGCCTGATTCAGGCCCGAACCACTTTGTTGCCCGGCAAGACCCTGGAGCAAACTGAAGCCAGCCTCCGTTTCGGCAACACGGCCTGCAAAGGCTACGAAATTCACTGTGGTCGCACCGAGCAAGACAGTAGCCTTGAATCTTTCCTGACTCTGGCGGATGGTCGAAAAGATGGCTGCATCAGCAGGGACGGTCAAATCGCCGGCACCTACCTGCATGGGTTGCTGGACGAAAAGGCAGCGAGAGCGGCCATACTCGCCTGGGCTGGCTGCACGCACAGTGGTGGCGAAGACATGGACGCCTTGCGCGAAAGGGAGATTGAGCGGCTGGCGGACTGTTTTGAGGCCCATCTGGATCTGGCAAAACTGCTACCGGCCTGGTGCGCATCATGAATCCGCGCCAGCTGCGACTCATATTGCTGATCCTGCTACCCCTGAGCTTGCTCGCAGCGCTGGGTATGGGCGCAGTCGCCATTCCCTTTGCCGAGATATGGCCAGCACTCTCAGGCGATGAAGCCTTTCGTCGCCAGGCGGTTATTCTGGAACAGCTGCGCCTGCCCAGAACACTGCTGGCAGCGCTGGTTGGCAGCATACTTGCTATAAGCGGAGCTACTATGCAGGGCCTGTTTCGTAATCCACTGGCGGATCCCTCACTCATTGGCGTCACAGCCGGCGCATCCCTGGGCGCCAGCCTGGTGATTGTGTTAAGCAGCGGGCTCGTACTTGAAGGACTCGCCGGCCTTAGCCTGATCTCCCTTGGTGCTTTTCTTGGCGGGCTGCTGTCTGTCGTTTTCGTTTATCGTCTTGCTACCTCGGAAAATGGTACATCCGTGGCGACCATGCTGTTGGCCGGGGTTGCTATCACTGCCCTGGCAGGCGGACTGGGCAATCTGCTTGAATTTATCGCAGATAACCACAGTCTGCGACGCATCAGCTTGTGGCGTATGGGAGGCCTGGAAGGTGCCAATACCATCAGGGTCTGCCTGGCTGCCGCGGCCGCAATTACCCTCCTGCTGGCCCTGCCCCGCTTCAGCGATGCACTCAATGCCCTGCTACTGGGTGAATCAGAAGCCCGACACCTTGGTATCAATGTCGATCGGGTAAAACGCATGCTGGTGTGCTGGACCGCACTGGCAGTGGGTATTTCAGTGTCACTGGCCGGCACAATCGCTTTTGTCGGACTGGTCGTACCCCATGTGGTAAGACTGATGATAGGCCCGGATCATCGCCACCTGCTGCCTTTGTCTGCGCTGACAGGGGCCATTCTGCTAGTGCTCGCGGATACACTGGCGCGGGTCGTGATAGCGCCCACAGAACTGCCTATCGGAGTGGTTACGGCACTGCTCGGGGTACCGTTTTTCATTTCGCTGCTGCGTCAGCGCCACCAGTTCGGCATGCCCACATGAGCCTGCTTCAGCTACACAAGGTCAGCAGCTCGCCCTGGGGCAAACCCCTGTTGGCCGATATCAATCTGCAGCTGACGGGGGGCGAAATCCATGGCGTCGTGGGCCCAAATGGTGCCGGTAAATCGACCCTGCTGCGATGTATCAGCGGCGAACTGCCAAGCACCGGCGACATTCAATTTCAAGAGCAGTCGCTGGGCGTTTGGGAGCAACGACACAAAGCGCAGCAGCTGGCCCTGCTCTTGCAACAAACCCAGTTGAACTTTCCCTTCAAGGTGAAAGAAGTTGTGGCGATGGGCCGCATTCCTCACGACAGCGGCTTTCAGCGTGACCAACAGATTGTTGATGAGGCCATGCACGCCGTGGACGTGCATGAGATGGCGACGCAACGCTACACCCAGCTGTCTGGTGGTGAAAAACAGCGCGTGCAGTTGGCCAGAATTCTGGCTCAGGTCTGGGACCAGCAGCAACCCCTGTTGCTCATGGATGAGCCCACTTCTGCCCTCGACCTTGATCATCAGCAACTGCTTCGAAATGTATTGCTGCAGAAACGCGACCAGGGCTGGGCCATTGTGGTGGTCTTGCACGACTTTAACCTGCTGGCATCCCTGTGCGATCAGGTCAGCGTACTACAGGAAGGTGCGGTGGTCGCGCAGGGGGCACCAGACAAAGTGTTCACCGCGGCGCTCTTTCAGCAGGTATTTAACAGCGATGTACATATCATGAATCACCCTGTTGAAGGCTATCCGGTGATGATGCCTGTATGAAGACCCTGGTTCTTGGAGGTGCGCGCAGTGGCAAGAGTCGCTATGGCGAAAGTCTCGCGATGGCGAGCGGTTTGGAGCGCCATTACCTGGCTACCGCCACTGCGGGTGACGAGGAAATGGCCCAGCGCATTGCGCACCATCAGCAAAACCGCGACGAACACTGGCTGCTGCGAGAGGCAACCACCGCACTAGCCCCAACGCTGCTGGATCTGTGTCGACCCAATCGCGTGGTGCTGGTGGACTGCCTGACGCTGTGGCTCAGCAACTGTTTGGAACAACAGTGCTGGGAGCAGCAACGCGACGCCCTGCTCGACTGCTTGCCAACACTGCCTGGTCATATTGTGCTGATCAGCAACGAGGTCGGCTCCGGGGTCATTCCTATGGGTCCACTGTCCAGGGAGTTTGTCGATCACAGCGGACGACTGCATCAGGAACTCGCCGCAATCTGCGATCAAGTGAGCCTGATCGTAGCCGGTTTGCCCCTGCATCTAAAAGGAAACAACGATCAATGAGTTGGCTAGAAGCAAAGCTCGCACCTATCCATCAAGACGCTGTTGAAGCAGCTAGTAAACGACAGGGAGTGCTGACCAAACCTGAGGGCTCGCTGGGTCGACTGGAGACAATTGCGATTCAATTCGCTGGCTGGCAGGGACGAGCTATCCCCCAACTGCGAAAAACAGGCCTGCGGGTGTTTGCTGCGGATCACGGCATTACAGCAAAAGGAGTCTCTGCCTTTCCGGCGGATGTTACCTTGCAGATGATTGAAAATTTTCTCAGAGGCGGTGCTGCCATCAGCGTATTGGCTGGCTCACTGGAGGCTGATTTTGCCGTGGTAAACATGGGCACATTTAAACCGGTTCCTGATCGGCCAGGCCTCAAACAGTATCAACTGATGCCAGGCACCCGCGACTTCAGTGAGCAGGCTGCTATGGGCAAGGACATTGCAGCACAAGCCCTACAGGCCGGCGCTGATGAAGTAGATAGTGTGGATTGTGACGTGTTCATCGCGGGTGAAATGGGTATTGGCAATACCTCCAGCGCGGCGGCTGTGATCGCGGCACTGAGCGGCAAATCCGCCGCTGATGTGGTCGGCCGTGGCACAGGTGTTGATGATGCCACCCTGGCCCATAAACAGGCACTCGTGCAACAGGCACTGGACCTGCATCAGCTCGGACCAGACAAGCCTCTACAAATACTTGCAGCAGTCGGTGGGCTGGAGATCGCCGCTATGTGCGGCGCTTTCTTGCGATGCGGGCAGCGCGGCATTCCGATTTTGCTGGACGGCTTTATTGCGACTGCGGCAGCCATGGCAGCAGCTGCATTCAATCCCGGCATTACAGGCTGGATGATTGCCGGGCATCAGTCTGCAGAGTCCGCTCACACCCTTGCCCTGGAGGCACTGGGTCTGGAACCCCTACTGCAACTGAATATGCGACTGGGTGAAGGCAGCGGCGCGGCGGTAGCGGCTTCACTGCTGCAATCGGCTTTGGCCCTGCACGCCGGCATGGCCACTTTTGAAGAAGCGGGCGTTGCCGACGCAAAATGAATCACTTTATTCAGGCCATCGCATTCTTAACCCGGCTACCTGTCACGCAATGGCTGGGTAGCGAACCCGGGCGCGAACCCCAGGCCCTGCCCTGGTACCCATTGGTGGGGGCCCTGATGGGCGCCTTGTTATTGGCGCTGGCCTGGGTCATGCCGTCCACTTTACCCGCGCCAGTCGCTGCCGCGGTTCTACTGCTGGCACTGGCATGGATGAGCGGTGCACTGCATCTCGATGGCCTGGCGGACAGTATGGACGCCATTATGGGTGCCCACGCACACCCGGATCGGGCCCTGGAGATCATGAAAGATCCGCGCACGGGTGCCATGGGTGCGGTGGCGCTGATACTGGCGTTGATCTTCAAGTTTGCCCTGCTGACAGCCTTGTGGCCATCAAATGTAAGCGCACTGTTTGCCGCTCTGGTCCTGGCGCGCGCTAATGTGCTGCTGTTGTTCTATGCCACACCTTACGTGCGTGAAGGCGGATTGGCAGAGCAGTTCAGGGAAAACCTGTCCGCAAAGTCATTGGGGCTGGGTCTGCTGAGTGCCGTTGTCCTGTGCCTGTGGCTACCGGTTCTGGATCTGTTGGTGATCATCGGTATCTGCCTGGCCCTGCTCTGGTGGTGGCGCAGGCTGTGGATACAACGGATCAGGGGCTTCACCGGTGATATCGCGGGAGCACTCATCGAAATGACGGAGATCGCCGTCATGCTGTTTATCGTGGTGCTGCAACATGCGTAACTGCTTATTACTGATGATATTCGCCAGCGCTCTGGCTCGCGCAGAAATCAGCGTCACTGACTTTCTTGGTCGCACAGTCACACTTGAGCAGCCAGCACAGCGTATTGTGGCCCTGGCCCCGCATATTGTTGAAAACCTGTATACCGCGGGCGCCGGTGAGCAACTCGTTGGCGTGGTCAGCTACAGTAATTTCCCGGAGGCGGCGACGCGTCTGCCTATAGTGGGCAGTTACAAGAGTTTCAGCCTTGAAAGCATCCTGGCCCTGGAACCAGATCTGATCATCATGTGGGCGTCGGGTAATGGCGCGCAACGCCTCCAGCAACTGGAGCAGTTGGGCATTCCGGTTTACGCATCAGAACCTCGTTTACTGGCAGATATTGGCCGTTCTATCCGCGACTACGAGGCTTTGATTGGCCGCGCAGCCGGCGAGACAAGTCAGGCCGACAGCATCGATCAGCAGATCGAGCGTCTTAGGCAGCAGTATGGCAGCCGGACCAGATTAGGCGTGTTCTATCAGGTCTGGCACGAGCCGTTGCAAACACTCAATGGCGAGCACCTGATCAGCGACGTGATTCGGCTGTGTGGTGGTCGCAATGTATTCGCTGATGCCACAACCCTGGCACCCAGACTCAGCCTGGAATCGGTATTGGAACGTGATCCGCAGGTCATAGTGGCCAGTGGCATGGGTCAGGCACGACCCGACTGGCTGGACGATTGGCTGGCCTACCCGTTTTTACAGGCCGTAGAGAACAACGCCCTGTACTTTGTCCATCCCGACCACCTGCAGCGACCCACTGCCCGCATACTGCTCGGCGCTACCGCACTCTGCCGCCAGCTCGACCAGCAACGCCCATTTCAAGGGGTCAGATAACTTGATCCTGAATTCAAGGGGTCTGACCCCTTGAAGTTGCTTTGACTATTTATGGGATTTCTCGAAAGCGGCGAGTTGCTCCGGCGTGGCCTCGGTCTGATGCTTTGCTTTCCACTCGCCGTAAGGCATGCCGTAAACCATCTCACGGGCCTGCTCCAGATCAATGCTCTCACCAGCCTCTTCTGCGGCGGCTACATACCATTTGGACAAGCAATTGCGGCAGAATCCCGCCAGGTTCATCAGCTCGATATTCTGCACATCCTTGCGGCTGTCCAGATGCTCCAGCAGCCTGCGAAAGACAGCTGCTTCCAGTTCGGTGTTTGCTTGCAGTTGTGACATAAATACCTCTAGCCCATTGGGGCAACGCTTCTCAAAATAAGTTGCACCAGCTGGCTCTGCCGAGCCACACCGGTTTTACTGAACACTGCACTGAGATGAGACTTGGCAGTATTGCGGGATACATTCAGGTTATTGGCGGCCTCATCCAGGGTAGCGCCATTGGCCAGTTGCAGGGCTAAACGCGCCTCTGCGCGAGTCAGACCGAGTAGCTCCATCAGCACATCACGAGGGGGCTCGCGACGGTGGGCCGGGTCCGAGACAAAAATCGCCACACTGGGATTGCGTACCCCGCCTGATGCTTCGGTACGCGGCAAAGGCCGCAACAACATACCCGGCGCATGAGCTGCCTCCCCCTGCATTCTGAATACCCGGGCAAAGGACGGTTCGGCCTTGTTGTGCGCTGCCATCACCTCTTCGAGCAGAGTCTTGAATCGCTGGTTGTCATCGGCACTGCCAACACGCAGCTGCCCATTGTCGCTGCGCAACCAGGTGCCCTCAGCAAGTAGCTGATCAGCCGCATGATTGGTGCGCCGTATGGCCGTACTCTCATCGAGTATAAAAGCCCCGACCGACAACTGATCGATAGCACCCGCAAAAGTCGCCCGTTCACTGTCCAAGCGTTCGATGCGTGCATGCAGGCGAATGCTCTGCTGAAGATGCGGCAGGATGCGGGCGCACAGGGCCTGCTCTTGCTTGCCAAAATTCTCCTTGCCATCGGTTCTGCTCAAGCGCAGCCTTGCGGTATTGCCCAGCTCGTCACCCATATCGGCGCCCATCAGGTGCACAATACCGGCATCGCGACCATAAGCCTGGTAATAGTCGCTTTCGTAGTACTCTTGAAGGGGCATAAACTGATCCACGGTGTAGACCTGCCCCTGGGGCAGGTCTACAAACGGATCGAGCGCATAGTAATCGCGGTTGTAGCTGTCGTATATTTCCTTGGAAACGATGACAGAGTTGATCACCACTCCCTCGTCACCCTCGCTGGGAGGCCGGAGAATTAAAGTCGCAAAGTCTGCGTTGACTGCTGCCGCGAGTAGATGCAGGAACTCTTCCCAGGGTTTATCCGCAACCGGCCCCCTGCTCAGGGCCAGCAGCAATTCATCCATTGCCTCTGATATACGGAAATCCTGCATAGGTCTTTCAGCTGCAGCGCGACTATAAACCGATGTACTCGCCGCCATTCACATCCAGCGACGCGCCGGTAATGACCTTGGAGTAATCGGAGGCAAAGAAAATGGCAGCCTTGGCACAGTCGCCATCTTCGGGGATAAAGCCGAGTGGGATCTTCGCTGTGACAGAGTCTATGATGTCCTGCTCGTCCACGCCGGTAGCCTCCGCTTGCCCGGCAATATAGTTCTGCACATTGGGGCCCCACATCCAGCCCATATTGCAACTGTTGAAACGAATGCCGTCGCGACCCAGCTCCAGCGCAAAATGTTTGGTGGCCTGATGAAGGGCCGCCTTACTGGCCGCGTAACCACCCTGGTAAGTCAACGGCTTGCGTTCAACCATCGTGGCAATCATCACCACGGAGCCACCGCCGGATTGCTTCATATGCCGGACGCACTCCTGGGTCAGGCCCACCGTGCCGAAAAAGTTGACGTCCATGGTCCAGCGCCAATCGTCCATGCTGGCGGTATCAACCGGGTCATAGACACAGGGATCAAAGGCACTATTGATCAGGCAGTCGATGCGTCCAAAGGCGTCAACGGTGGCATCAGCCAGGTGCGCGCACTGGTCGCGCTGGGTAATGTCAGTGGCGACTTTGAGCACCTTGGTTGCCAGCCCCAGTGCGAGGATCTCTGCCTCTGCCTCATCCAGCTTGCTCTCGGTTCGCGCCGCCAGCACGACAGCTTCCGCGCCCTCGCGGGCCGCGAGGGTGGACAACTCCATACCCAGACCTGGCCCAATGCCGGACACCACAACTACTTTCCCTTGCAGTAACATATCTAGCTACGCTCCCACTCTTAGCTATCAGGAAGGCTGCAGATTTTAACCTTAAGAAACCCGATCCACTACCACGCACTTACGGTAATTGGCGTGGCGTTATACCTGTACGTATGCAGTTACATCGTGTTCGATGGATTAGCATCGTTTACGGGAGATGCAGGCAGCTACTTAGTATTGGCGCAGCAGTGGTCGCCCTGGCAGCCAGGCAGTGCCGCTGTCATAGCCACCCCCCCTCTCCATGCCTACCCGCCCGGATATCCGGCGCTACTGGCCCTTACAGGAGCGAGCCACAATTGGTGGCTGGCACACCTGTTAAACGCATTGTGCCTGGGTGCGGCCCTGCTCTTGTACAAAAGCATGCATGCCAAGCCGGGCTTGTTCTTGGTATGCGTGTTAATCATGATTCCTGGCACGCTCTACACGAGCTTCGGGATAATGTCTGAGACCCTGGCGCTTTTGTTACTGTTTTGCTGCCTGGCCTCTTCCGAAAAACTCATGTCCTCTATAGCAGGAGCGCTTTTGCTCGGTTTGTTACTGAGCGCGACCATTCTCACACGCAGCTTGATGGTTGCCCTGTTACCAGCGATATTCCTGTACAAACCCGGGCGATATAGCCTGGTCGCCATTGCCTGTGCCTTGCCAACGATGCTGATCTGGCAGTGGTTCAACCCTCTAAGCGGGCTCCCAAGCTACCTGGACGATTTACCCTTCCATGATGTCGACCTGTGGTTGTCTGTTCTGCGTATAAATATCAATCAGTTACCGAACGCATGGTCAGTCTATCTCGCGGGACCACTGAGCAGTCCAGGCTGGATAATCGCCAACGGTCTATGCTTTGCGTGTTTATTCTTTTATACCTGCCGCGCCGCCATTATGAAAAACCTCGCAGCATTAACTGCGCTTATGATGCTAGTCATAGTGCTGCTCTGGCCTTACCCCACCGACTACAGATTTATTCATGCATTGGTACCTTTAATGCTAACGCAGGGCCTGACTGCGTCACGGGGAATGCGTATGCTCATATTCGGCTCGATATTCACAGCAGCAGCCGTAGCACAGGCTGAAATCTTTGAAAGGCGTCTCTCAGCAGAGTTTGGGCAGGCGCACCAACTGGAATACTACCTGCTCAAAGATCGCCAAGAAGCGGTTGAAAGGGCCAACACCTATCGTTCCATCGAGCAGTTTTTATCAGCGAGTGCTCAGGTTATTCCTGAAAATTCCAGAGTCGCAACCGTCAAACCGACCCTCTATGCGCTAATCTCTGAGCGCGCCGCAGTCGCCCTCACATCAGATCACACCCGATTTGAATCTCTATGCCAGTTGAAGTCAGACAACGTCACGCACCTGTTGATTAGTCCACTCACCAGTGGCTATAACGAACTTGGACTAGGCCAAACACAACCACTGAAATCATTACTACCGGAATCTGTGATAAT
The DNA here is from genome assembly GCA_963921335.3 of Halieaceae bacterium. Classification (GTDB taxonomy): domain Bacteria; phylum Pseudomonadota; class Gammaproteobacteria; order Pseudomonadales; family Halieaceae; genus CAWUFC02. Next base: position 723,991 of record CAWUFC020000002.1, read on the forward strand.
CACTGGTGCAGATCAGATCAGTATCCATATCTATCCACTCGGACAGCTCGATAACTGCTCTCAATCTTGATGCGTATCAAAGCATTTGAGTCTTCTAACGCCCAGACTTAGACCGACTAAATCAAATAACAGGTCATACCTATGTCTCTCAGCAAAATTCTTGTGGTCATTGACCCCACCCGAGATACCCAACCCGCATTTGATCGAGCCATTGAATCCGCCCTGCTCACGGGTGCCCGCCTGCACCTGTACCTCTGCCATGACGACGACAGTTGGAAAAACAAACTGGAAGGCATGGTTAACCGCGCCACCGAGGTCGGTGTCGAGGCCACCTACGAGCTGGAAGACCAACCCGATTGGCGTCGCCATGTGGCTGCGGCGGCGGCACGCAGCAGTGCATCCATGGTCTTTAAAAACAGTCATGACCACGCTGATGTACAGCGTCAGATGCGCTCAACCTCCGACTGGGTGCTGCTGCGCACCTGTCCCTGCCCGGTCTTACTGGTTAAAGATTTTCACGACTGGAAGAACCGCCGCATTCTGGCTGCCATTGATATGGCCACGACCGACCAGACCCACCAGAAGCTGAACAATCAGATTGTTCGGGCCGCGCAGGAATTCACTGACGCCTATGGGTCAGATGCGCATTTTGTCAGCGCTTATCAGTATCGTAACCATGTACCTTGCCGGGCAGACATGGCCCGTGTCTGCGGGACTCCCGCAGATCATATCCACCTCGTGGAGGGCCCGGCGGCCAATGCCATTGCCGAGACCGCTCAGGAAATCGAGGCCGATCTGGTGATTATGGGCACGGTTGCCCGTGATGGCATCAAGGGTCAGGTGGTGGGCAACACCTCTGAGAAGATGCTGGATCACACCCACTCCGACGTGCTGGTGCTCAGCTAGGCAAGCCCGAACACCTCGGAGACCAATTCCAGGGATCGGTGACGATCCTCGCGGTGATAGGCATTGCCAACAATCATCACCTCATCAGCGCCGTGCAGTTCCACGATACGCTCAAGTTCGGCTTTGACCTGTTCCGGCGTGCCTACTGCACGCGTACCTTCATAGCGCGCTATAAAGGCCTTTTCCTGCTCATTAAATTCGTAGTCCCTGACCTGCTCAGGCTGCAGGTAGGTGATGTGAGGTCCGCGAGTGACAAACTGGATAAAGTTCACATTGGCCGCTTTCTCCAGCAACTTCGCTCGCTCCTCCGTGTCAGCGCACAAGGTAGTCACACACAGCATGGCGTGGGCATCAGGCCACAGAGCCGAGGGTTTGTAGTGCTCACGATAGCCACCAATCATGGCCGGCGAGGCCTGCGGATTGATAAATAGCGCCACGCAGTAGGGTAAGCCCTGGTCAACTGCCAGCCAGGCGCTGTCCGGGCTGGAGCCCAGCATCCAGATCGGAAGGTTTCTCGGCGGTGTCGGACTGACCCTCGGCTTGGTGTTCTCCGCCCACAAGTAATGTCCGAGCTCCTCCACCAATTGGGGAAAGCGCTCAAATTTGGGCCTGCCATCGGTGGCCAGCGCAATCGCAGTATTCATATCAGCGCCCGGTGCCCGCCCCACCCCAAGGTCGACGCGATCCGGGTAGAGGTTCGCAAGTACTGAGAAGTTTTCGGCCACTTTATAGGCACTGTAATGCGGCAGCATAATTCCGCCGGAGCCAATGCGGATCGTGCTGGTGGCAGCACCGATAGCCGACAGCAGCACCTCTGGCGAACTGCCCGCCAAAACCGTGGTGTCATGGTGTTCGGAAACCCAGAAACGCCGGCAACCCAATTGTTCCGCCAGTGACGCGGTGGCTATGGTTTCATGTAGTGCCGCACCAAAGCCCTCGCCTTCACGCACAAAACTCTGATCCAGCACCGAAATGGGCAGATTTCCCGGTTCAAGCACCTTAACCACTCCTATTGATAGGTCTCTGGCCTGTCCGATTTGCGCCCAGACAAGGCCGAATTTGTTATTATATCGCGCCTTTTTTGCCGGTAGTCTTCCCCTACCAAAATTTCCTTTAACGAGATGATTACGCCCTATGAGCAAGATTCATTTTAAAGACCAGGAAGGCCTGCAGGCTCTGGTGTCCGACGAGTTCGGGGACTGGAGCACGTCTGTACTGGTCACCCAGAAAATGATTAACGATTTCGCCGATCTGACTGGCGATCACCAGTGGATTCACGTAGATGTGGAACGTTGCAAAAAGGAGAGCCCCTTCGGCGGCCCTGTTGCCCACGGTTTTCTAACCCTGTCATTGCAGCCTGCCATGGCTGGCGCCAGCAGCTTCCTCGATAGCATTGAGGGCTGGGGCAACATCGTCAACTACGGTTCCGACAAGCTCCGCTTCACCGGCACGGTGCCCGTAGACAGCGAAATACACCAGCGCGGTCGCGTTAAGTCCATCGTGGTTCACGAGCACAAAACAGTCATCACCGTGGAAACCAACATCCACGTTAAAGGTAACGACGAGCGCCCCGCTGTCGTTTACGAAATGCAAATGGTACTGATGTAAGGAGACCCCATGTCAGAAGCAGTCATTGTAGATGTAGTACGCACCCCCATCGGCCGCGGCAAGCCCGGCGTTGGCGACCTCAGCGGCATGCACGCCGTAAAACTGCTGGCGGAGTCTTACAAGGCCATACTCGATCGCAATAACCTGGATTCCGGTGATATCGAGCAGATTTACGCCGGCTGTGTAACCCAGGCTGGTGAGCAGGCATGCAACCTGGCCAAGAATGCCTGGTTGCAACTGGGACAGGAATACACCGCCGGTTGTTCTACCCTGGATACCCAGTGTGGTTCCGCCCAGGCGGCCAACCACCTCACCGCCGCGCTGATTGATGCCGGCCAGATCAATATCGGCATCGCCGCAGGCGTTGAAGCCATGAGCCGCGTTGGCCTGGGTGCCAACGTCATGAATGGTCCCGGTTACTTCATGACTGAAGACTGGCCCCACCCGGACGGTGCACAGAGCCAGTTTGAAGCAGCAGAGCGTATCGCCAAAAATCGCGGCCTGACCCGAGAGGATGTCGATGCGCTGGCTGTCCGTTCACACGAACGCGCTATCGCGGCCTGGGATGCCGGTCACTTTGAGCAGGTGGTTCCGGTTGAAGCACCGGTGATCGATGACCAGGGCAACCCCACAGGTGAAACCAAGCTGGTGACCCGTGACCAGGGCATGCGTGAAACCACCATGGAAAGCCTGGCCAACCTGAAGACCATTGTTGAGGGCGGCATTATCACTGCGGGCACTTCTTCACAGGTTTCTGATGGCTCTGCGGCGGTGCTGTGGATGAGCGCTGAAGAAGCCAAGGCCCGCGGCCTGAAGCCCCGCGCCCGCATCATTCAGGGTGTTGTAGCCGGCTGTGACCCCTACTATCTGCTGGACGGCCCGGTGGATGCCACTCAACTGCTGTTCAAGAAGACCGGCATGAACATGGGCGATATCGACCTGGTTGAGATCAACGAAGCCTTCGCACCGGTTGTACTGTCCTGGCAGCGCGCATTCGACGCCGACATGGACAAGGTAAACGTTAAGGGCGGCGCCATGGCTCTGGGCCACCCGGTAGGCTCTACCGGTGCCCGCCTGATTGGCGAAGCCGTGATGGAACTGGAACGCCAGGACAAGAACATCGCCCTGGTCAGCATGTGCTGTGGCGCCAGCAATGGCACTGGAACAATTATTGAGCGTTTGTAAGGAATAAAGTTATGGGAGATCTCTCCGGAAAAACCGCCATCATCACTGGCGCAGGTCGCGGCCTGGGTCGTGAAGAGGCGCTGCAACTCGCCAGCCAGGGCGCCAATGTCGTCATCAGTGATATTGACCTGCCCGACGCCAAGGCAGCCGCTGAAGAAACGGTTGAAGACATCAAGGCCGCCGGTGGTGAAGCCACCCTGGTACTGGGGGACTGCGCCGATACCGATGACGCTGCCAATCTGTTCAAAACTGCGCTGGATACCTATGGCGATGTCAACATCATGGTCAACAACGCGGGTTTCTGCCGCGACCAGACGATTTTCGGGATGGACGATGACCAGTTTGACTCTGTAGTACGCGTGCACCTGCGTGGCCACTTCGTGAACATGCGCAATGCCACCAAGTACTGGCGTGGCAAAGCCAAGGCGGGGGAAGAAGTCTATGGGCGCCTGATCAGCACGGCCTCGGAGGCAGCCATCTTTGCCTCGGCGGGCCAGGCCAACTACGCCGCGGCCAAAAGCGGCATTGTTGCCATGACCCTCGGTGCCGCCCAGCTGATGGACAAGTACGGCATCACCTGCAACATCATCATGCCGCGTGCGCGCACCGACATGACCAATTCAGGCATGACGGCCGAACTGTTCGCAGAACCGGAAGAAGGCTTCGACGCCTTTAACCCCACCAATGTCGCACCTCTGGTCGGCTACCTGGCCTCGCCTGAGGCGGGCCGCATCTCCGGCGAGGTGATGGTGGTTTGGGGCAACCAGGTGGATGTCATCGAACGTCCCCGCTTTGGTCCCAAGTTTGTGAACCCCCAGGGCGCACAGAAGTGGAGCGTGGACGATTTACACACTTCACTGAGTGAGCACTACAACGACGATTACGTCTCTGTCTGGGGTGGCTACACCGTACCACCCCAATAATTTTCAAGGGGTCTGACCCCTTGATACTCAAATGATCAAAAGGGTTGGCATTGCCAACCCTTTTTTTGTTACAAAATGGAATGCTAAAAACAATAAACAAGCATTTCTATCTTTGGCTCAGCCTGTGGATGTGGGCCATCGCCATCATCGGGTTTACACCTGGCTACTTCGGCCCGATGGCTGAGGGAAACCTCGATAAAACCGATGCTGTGCACATTCATGCCTGGATATTTATCGGTTGGCTGGCGCTGTTTAGTCTGCAGGCATCGCTGCCCGCCCTCGGCAAAACCGGACTACACCGACGCATCGGACCGATAGCGGTCGCTTACGGAATAACGGTGATCATCGCGGGGCTTTACGTCACGTTCAGTCGTTTTGGCGACTGGGCTGCGGAAATGCCTGTAGAGAAATTCAGTGGTGAGTTTCTGTTTCCCCTGACCGATATGATGGTGTTCCCGTTGCTGTTCGGACTGGCGGTCTATCACCGACGCACGCCTCAGCTGCACAAACGTTTGATGGTCCTGGCAGGCACCATGCTGTTGATAGCCGCGGTCGCGCGCATGGCAATGAACGGCCTGATACCGCAGGCTATGCTTCACCTGGTTTGGCTGTCCCCCGCCCTTCTGGGTATGCTGAGAGACTGGCTGAACGAGCGCAGGATCTACCTCAGCTATGCACTGGGCATTCCGTTTTTGTTTATCGTATCCCTGCGCGCGCTACTGGTTGAACACCCGACCTGGCTGGACTTTATGCGCCGGCTGGCTACTTAAAGAGACCCCTACATCATGAATTTTGAAATACCCCAGGACATCGCCAACTTCCTGCAGGAAGTCGATGAGTTTATCGACGCCAAAATCAAACCGCTGGAGCAGGCGAACGATAATATTCGATTCTTTGACCACCGCCGTGAGGATGCTCGCACCGACTGGGACCGCGATGGCCTACCCAACGAGGAATGGGAGCTGCTGCTGCATCAGGCCAAGCAGTTGGCCATTGAGGCGGGCATCTTCAGTTATCCGTTTCCTGAGGAGCATGGCGGTCGGGGTGGCAGCAACCTGGGCATGGCGATCATTCGTGAACACCTGGCCACCAAAGGCCTGGGGCTTCACAATGACCTGCAAAACGAGCACTCCGTGGTTGGCAACAATATTGGCCTGCTGCTAATGCTGGAATACGGCACCGATGCACAGAAGGCCGAGTGGGTTGAAGACCTGAAAAATGCCCGTGCCGGTTTCGCTTTCGGCATCACCGAACCCGATCACGGCTCCGACGCAACCTGGATGGAGACCACCGCGGTCAGGGACGGCGATCACTGGATCATCAACGGTGAGAAAACCTGGAATACCGGTGTGCACAAGGCCAAGCGGGATATGGTGATGGCTCGCACCTCTGGCAACCCCGGGGACGCCGAGGGTATCACCGCCTTTATGGTGCCGATGGATGCCCCGGGCGTGAAGGCCGAAGAATACCTGTGGACCTTCAACATGCCTACCGATCACGCCCATATCAGCTTTACCAATGTCAGGGTCGCCGACACCGAGATCTTCGGCGGCGAAGGTCGCGGCCTGCAGATTGTGCAGCATTTCTTTAACGAAAATCGCATTCGCCAGGCCGCCTCTAGCCTGGGTGCAGCGCAGTACTGCGTCAACGAAGCTGTCCAGTATGCCAAGGCCCGAAAGCCATTTGGCAAGCCGCTGGCCAGCAATCAGGGCATCCAGTTTCCGCTGGTGGAACTGCAGGCCCGCTGCGAGATGCTGCGTGCGCTGATTCACAAAACCGCCTGGTTAATGGATAAAGACGGCGCCTTCAGCGTGTCCGACAAGGTGTCTATCTGTAACTATCAGGCCAATCGCCTCTGCTGCGAAGCCGCCGATACCGCCATGCAGGTGCACGGAGGGATTGGCTACTCCCGCTACAAGGCCTTCGAGCACATTTACCGCCACCACCGCCGCTATCGCATCACCGAAGGCGCTGATGAGATACAAATGCGTCGCGTAGCCGGCTATATGTTTGGCTTTATGGGACAGAAGAAACCCAAGGGCGTGCGCTAATGTCAGCTGACTCGCTGCTGCAGGACCAGCTGAGCAACGTACTTAGCACTCAGATAGAAGGCTTCAGGCAACTGCAGAGCTGCGACCAGTTGACTGCTGGAGCCAGCCAGGAAACCTTTCGAATCGCCACGGTATGCGAAAAAGATGAGCGACATTTCGCCCTGCGCCGCTACCCACCGACCCAGCAGAATGAATCAGTGCCGGGGCAAATGAGCCTGGCCACAGAGGCAAGGCTATTACAGCTCGCCGCCGATGCCGGCATACCGGTACCGGGAGTCGTCTATGTTCTCAAGCCGGAAGATCAACTGGGAGACGGCTACCTGATGGAATGGCTGGAGGGCGAAACCCTCGGCCAGCGTATTGTTCGCGTAGAAGAACTGGCAGAGGTACGCCCCCGGCTAGCTAAAGAATGCGGCGAGGCACTCGCGCGCATCCACAGCATCGATATCGACGGTGAACTGGCGCAGCTGCTGCCCACAGTTAGCCCGCGCAAACTGGTGGAAGACACCTGGCAATCCTATCAGTCACTGGAATTGCCTGAACCCATGATCGATTATGCCGCCCAGTGGCTGCTGGCGAATCTTCCCGATGATTCAAAACAGACCCTGGTACATGGCGACTTTCGCAATGGCAATTTGATGATCGATGGTGAGGGCATTCGCGCGGTTCTGGACTGGGAGCTCGCGCAAATAGGCGACCCTGTGCGTGACCTGGGCTGGCTGTGCGTCAATTCCTGGCGCTTCGGCCACAGCGACCTGCCCGTCGGCGGATTTGGCCACATAGAGGACATGCTGGCGGCCTACGAGGCGGTGTCCGGCACAACAATCAGCCACGAGGCGCTGACTTTCTGGCAGGTGTTTGGTTCCTTCTGGTGGGCCGTGGCTACACTGGGCATGGCAGCCAGCTGGCGCACCGGCGAAACGCCCAGCCTGGAGCGCCCGGTGATTGGCAGGCGCTCTTCCGAGGCACAAATGGATTGCGTGAACCTGATCATTCCCGGAGACTTTCAGCTGCCAGAGCAGGGAAACCTGGACCAGGGCACCCAACTACCGATGCCAGCCGAGCTGTTGGAGGGTGTGCGAAAGTTCCTGCGCGGGGATGTGGCCACCAGCACCCAGGGGCGCAACAGCTTTCTGGCCAAAGTAGCGGCTAACTCACTGGGCATCGCACAAAGAGAATTTCTCTATGGCGCCACGCTGGCTGAGGGTGAGCACGCTCGCTTGCGAGCACTTCTGGGAGACGGCAGCCTTGATGAATTGCGCTGGCAGCTTGTTCATCAACTGCGCGACGGCATGGATTTGTCCGCTCCTGGTCTACCGGCGCACCTGCGTCAGACTGTTGCCGGTCAGCTGTCCATCGATCAGCCGCATTATTCGGCGCTAAATTCCCAGTAACTAACGGAATGCCTACACGACGGGGGCGGTTTAATGATTTCAGTCAGAAGCCCATTCCTTCAATCATTAAACCGCCCCCACCCTGCGAGCGAGCGGCTATCATTTGCCTGACTTGGATTGGCTCGATATTGGACAGATAGACGGCAAACTTATTAAAGGAATGGGGTTCTGACTGCAATAAGTTTGCCGTCTATCTGCATCGTTCCATCGGCGTAAGCTACTCTAGGCTTTGGCAAATCCAGAATAGCCCTGAGCGGCCACTTCAGCACAGTGAGCACAGTAGCCCGGATAATCCACCAGCGGCATAAACACCTCCGCCTTGCCTTCAATGTTGTTGCCGCGATACCAGGAGGTGCAGGCATTAAACAGCGTTTCTGACGCAGTTTCTGCGACATGAGCCATCCAGGCCTGCTCGGACTCGGGCTCAGCTTCGGTAACGGTCTTGTCCTGATCCCTCAGCCATTGCAGATAGCCGGCAATCCACTCCACATTCTGCTCGATGGACTGGATCATGTTGGAGAGCACAGAGGGACTGCCCGGGCCCGTGATCATGAACAGGTTGGGGAAACCGGAGGTCTGCATGCCCAGCAGGGTTTGCGGCCCCTGCTCCCACTTATCCTGCAGGCGCAGGCCGCCCCGTCCACGAATATCCAGGCGCAGCAACGCGCCGGTCATGGCATCAAAGCCGGTGGCCAGAACCAGGTCATCCAATTCATAGGAGGCACCTTCGGTCTGCAAACCTGAGGCAGTAATACTCACTAAAGGCTCGGCCTTCAAATTCACCAGCGTCACATTGTCGCGGTTATAGGTCTCGTAATAATTGGTGTCGGCACATACCCGCTTACAACCAATGGTGGAATCCGGGCACAGCATTTCTGCCAGCGCTGGATCATTGACCCGCTCACGGATTTTGTTGCGGGCGAACTCCTGGGCCACTTCATTGGCAGCGGGATTGGCCATGATGTCGGCGAAAGCGCGGGTAAAAAACAAGCCGCCAAAACCCCAATAGGTTTCCAGGTTACGCTGTCGCTCTGCTTCACTCACCTCAAACATCATGCCCATATTGAGTGGGAAACGGGCACCGAATGTATTCGGGTGTATCTGGTTGCGGGCACGAAAGTCTTCATAGTTAGCCTTGATGGCATCGCGCGTGGCGGTATCCATCGGCTCGTTGTATGCCGGCAGGGAATAACTGGGAGTGCGCTGAAAAACCATCAGCTGCTCAGCCTGCTCGGCAATAATGGGAATCGACTGGATACCGGAAGAGCCAGTCCCAATGACCCCCACACGTCGCCCGGAAAACTCTACTGGCGCATGTGGCCAGCGTGAGGTGTAAAGCACCCTGCCCTGAAAGTCATCCAGACATGGAAGTTCCGGATCTTTAGGTACAGACAGGCAGCCTGTAGCGAACACAACATACCGGGCCAGCAACTCCGACCCATCATCAAAGGCAAGTCGCCAGTAATGCCCCGCTTCATCGTACTGTGCTGAGCGCAATTCAATACCAAACTGGATATCCCTGCGTAAATCAAAGCGCTCCGCAACATGGTTGGCATAGGCCAGAATCTCACCCTGCGTCGCATAGCGTTCGCTCCAGTCCCACTCCTGCTGCAGGTCGTGGTCAAACTGATAGCTGTATTCCATGCTTTCCACATCGCAGCGAGCGCCCGGGTAACGGTTCCAGTACCAGGTGCCGCCCACGTCTGCAGCCCGCTCAAACACGCGCACATTGAAGCCCGCTTCGCGCAGGCGGTGGAGCATATACATGCCGGCAAAGCCGGCGCCGATTACCGCGACATCAAGGTCATGCTGAGCAGTCTGTTCTGACATAGGGAGTCACTATTGTTGTTTTCCCCAGTATAGACAGCTCAGATGAGGGCGCTCAGGCGAGGTCTTTAATCTTTACCACCTGTGTGGTCATTTCCTGCATGGCCCCCTCTGGCATCAAGAAACGCCAGTACACGATGCCATTGCTTCGCCCTTCCGTATCCAGCCAGTTGGGCAGACCAGGGTCTTCATGCGCCACGATGACGCGGAATTTATCGCCGGTACCAAGGCCCATCTGCCGCTTATTGAGCGAGACCTGCCGATACCGGTAGTCAAAGGTCTGCAAATAACGATTCCAGAGCAGCACATTGGAAAATATACATTCCGGCATGACACCCTCTATCACCAGCGCCTCGTCCGGGGCCAGCTCAAAGCGCCCGGCCGAGTATCCGTTGTCCATCGCACCCCAGCCGCCTGCATCATCGTCAGGGTTCCACTTCATCGGTGGTCCCAGAGTATTGGGTACCAGCGAGAACCACTCTGGCGTGCTGAGCGGGTTCATCAGCGGTCGCTCGATACTGTTGGCCCGGATAAAGCGATTGAGCGCCTGTAGTTGCGCAGCAATCGAGGCATCCGTGGGTGCTCCTGGCAAAGGCACATCATCGAGATTCTCAATCGCGACCAGCGGATTCACCATGGGGTCAGAGGCGGCATAAGTCTCATTCATAAAATAGTGCCGACTGATAATTTCCACGGTATCAGTCGTCGTGCGAATAGTATTGCGCCCAGACTCATTGGGCCCCAGGGTCAACTCAAAGTTGCCCTGCTCATCAAAATCGATATCGGTATTATTCAAGATCGCGCTGACACCCGTGGCCCATGCGCCTGGCAACCCTCCAGTGTGGGCGGTGAACGAAATATACACCTCACCCGTGCGACGACCCTTAATGCGATAACGGCGATCGCCCTTGAGCGGGGCATAGAAATAATAGGCATCGGCGTTGTCGCCCATCAGCTTCAACGTTGGCGAGACAATAGGCACCATCACCGGGTGATCGGCGGTCTGTTCGACAAACAGGTTGCAGCCCACGCGAAACAGATGCGTCAGGTAACGCTCGCCTTCGGCAAAATCCAGCTCACTGACACCCCCAAAACCGCGTTCGATATACTCCTGATCATAGTCATTGAGTGTATTGACCAGATCACGCAACGCCTGCCGGCTGGCAGGACTATTCGTCGGCAACGCCTCACCCACGCAGGATTTTTCATCGCTCAGTAGCTGGGCACCCAGGGCACCTGCCACCAGGCCAAGTCCACTGCCCACAAACAAACCACGCCGACTGAAGCCCGCACTTTCTGCGTCACTCATCGCCATTCCTCCCTGCTATTTTATGTTTATTGTTAACTACAGTGAGCCAAAGTTTACCGAGATACTCAACAGGTAGATATTGCGCTCAGTGTACTGGCCTACCGCACTGCCCACGACAGGCACCTCGGGTGATGCTATTGGCGCATCGTCAATCGTGAGGTAACTGAGGTCAAACTCCAGGCTGCGGGTGTCAGTCCACTGCCACTCAGCGGCAACGGCGAGTGACCAAATCGAATCCAGTCGCAGCATAAAGATTCTGTCGTCATCGTCGACCATGTCATCGACATAGAGCCCGCCAACGCTCATGAACCAGCGTTGCCCCACCGGCCAGCTGTACCCGGCCGAAAAGGCCCAGGTATCTTCCCAGTTCCCCGGGTTCTCCGACAGCTGATCACCATTGATGTAGTACTCGCTGAGCTCAAAATTGCTGAAATTGGTCCAGGCCAGGTCCAGGGTCAGGGAGTGATTGTTGTCGAACTCGTGATACATCCCCGCCAACACAGCTTCAGGCGAGCGACTGGTGACTTCGACATCGGCACCGATCACGCCAGCCTGCTCCAGCAGCTCGCTCGTATTGGGGCCCAGGTTGGAGAACTTGGCGTCGCCGTCCTGGGTGGGGTTCAGCTCTGACATATAGGCCAGGCCAAACCGGGTGCGTTCATTCATTTGATAAAGAGTGGATAGCCCGAAACCCGCGTCCCAGCCATCGGTTTCGATTTTGGAACTGCCATCACCAAACCCGGGGTCGAAAATGTTCGCCACGGCGCGTTCCTGGGTAAAGGAGGAATACGCGATAGCAAGCGACCCCGCTACAGACCATTTGTCATTAATGCGATAGGCAATACTCGGAAAAGCACTGACCGAAAGAGCTTCGTAAGATGTGATCATATAGCGGCCCGGCCAGTCGCCAAAATCATCGGAATAGCCATAACCGAGCATGGTAAAGGCGAAGCTGAAATCCTCGTTGATCGGCCGCACCAGAGAACCCGAGGGTACGACCAGCGAAGTAGAGTCCTCCGTCTTCACTTCACTACCGGTTTCACCGAGCCGCCCCTCCCAGGTAGATTCACTGAGCACACCCATGAGCTCGATACGGCCCGCAGTTTTATCGAAACGCACCGCGCCGGCGGGGTTGGTTGCAGCGGTGGCAGCGCTGTCTGCAGCGGCGGCCAGTCCGGTGAAGCCCGCGTGTGGCCTGGCCCAGGTGGCAGCAGCACCGAATAGTATGCTCAAGCCCAACAGAACTTTAATCACGTGGCTGCTCCCTGTCGGCCTGCTGCGACTCGATCATGCTGCGGATCTCCGCTATCTGGTCCTGGATGTCGTGCAAGGTCACTCTGTTGAGACCTGACTGCTCCAGCTGCACAAGGTCATTCTCTTCATGCAGCACATTGACCACGATGCCAATCACCATATTCAAAAAAGCGAACGCAGAGAAAAAAATGAAGCTGAGGTAGTAAATCCAACTGAGCGGGTAGACCTCCATGGTCTCATACATGACGTCGGTCCAGTCCTCGAAGGTCATCACCCGGAACAGCGTCAGCATGGCATTGGCAATATCGCCCCACAAGACTGGATTGATTTGCTCAAACATGATGCTGCCAACAGCGCCATAAATGTAAAAAATGATAAACATCAGCACCAGCACATAGCCGAGCTGGGGTAGCGCCTTGATCAGGGCATTCATCAAGATGCGCATCTCAGGCACGATAGAAACCAATCGCAGCACCCTGAAGATACGAATCAGCCGACCGACCAATGCCATCTCACTGTCTTCAACAGGGACCAGGCTGGCGATCACAATAAATGTGTCAAACAAGTTCCAGCCCTGCTTGAAGAAATCCCGCTTGTGCTCCTCGCCCAGATACCGCACAGTGATCTCGGTCAGGAAAATCAGCGTAATAGCTACATCAAGCACACCAATGAGTGAGCGCCAGGCCGGATCAATTTCATAGGTTTTCACCCCGACAAGGAGTGCCGAGGTAATGATGATAAGAATGACAAATGTTTCGAAAACCTTGTGGCTCCGCACGGCCAGAAAAAATGCCTGCAGGCGATCAGTGTTCATGGTGTTTGCTGGCCTCCCAGAGTCTGAAGCTGGGCGAGTATAGCATCGGCCATCAGCGTGTTTAATTTCTACATAGAATACGAATATTGGTTTGCTGCGACCCAGCTGGCACTCGCCATGCTGGGCATGGGCGCCACCCTGCAATTGCGCGATTTCCTCAACGTATTTACCGTACCGGCATCACTGCTGGGCGGACTTTTCGTACAGATGTTGCTGGTGCCCGTTATCGCCTGGCTGTTTCTCATAATGTTGGAACCCGCCGCAGGACTGGCGATTGGCCTGGCACTGTGCGCCGCCATACCCGGGGGCACCATGTCCAACGTGTTCACGTTTCTGGCACGGGGTAACGCACCGCTGTCTATCGCCTTGACGGTTGTGACCACGCTAGCCTGCCTGGTGACCACACCCCTGGTGCTGGGCTTATTGATTGCCGAACACATGCCGGCAGACTTTGTTATGCCCGCCGCCCAAATCGCCACAGAGATTGCCCTGATACTGCTGCTGCCTCTGGTTCTAGGGATGATTTTCCTGGCCCTGCTGCCTCAGTATGCAGACCGATTCTCCAGAAACTGTATCAGGGGCTCTGTCTTTATCATTTTGCTGATCGTTATCGGAGCGACCGGCGCAGGCCGGGCAGACCCGGAGATCTTCGGCATGAATAACCTGCTGATACTCACAGGGTTCGTGCTGGCTCTGGCCCTGACAAGCTGGCTGGTTCCGCTCATGCTGGGTCGCAGCAATCCCGACAGCACGGCCATCAATATTGAGGTTACGGTACGCAACGGCAACCTGGGCCTGTTGATCAAGGCATCCATGTTCCCCGCCGTAGTCGGCGTGGTCGACCCGGTGGGCGACATTATTCTGATGACAGTGTTACTCTATGGGGGGCTGGCGATACCGCTGGGCTTTCTGCAGGTTTACCTGCACGGCAAAATCAATCGCCGCCTGACTCAGCAGCAAGCAGCGACGGCGGGCTAGGAATTCAAGAGGTCAGACAGCCTGAAAATTGTTTCAAGCTGCCTGAGACCATGAATGTGGATGAGTGGCTTAAGCCTGGCCGAGAATCAGGGCGCCAGTGGGCACACCGACACCAGAGCTGACCAGTACATGCTCCACATTTTTGCTGGGCTGACTGGTGGACTCACCACGCACCAGGCGCACACCCTCAGCGATATTGTTCATACCGTGAATATAGGCCTCCGAAATAAGACCACCGTGGGTGTTGTTGGGCAGGCGGCCATCAATATCCAGGACACCGTCGCGCACCAGGTCTTTACCCTCGCCGCGGCCGCAGAAACCAAAGCTCTCGAGCTGCATAATGATCTCTGAAGTAAAGGCATCGTAAAGACAGGCTGCGTCAATATCATCAGGGCCGAGGCCCGCCTGTTTGTATACCAGGTCTGCGGCCAGTTCCATCTCCGGCAGGGCCATGAGCTCTTCCCGGTAGAAGCTGGTCATCTGCTCTTGCCCCTGCGTGGAGGCCTGGCAAACGCCGCGAATCATCGCCGGTTTTTGCTTCAGGTCTTTGGCGCGCTCGGCACTGGTCACCAGAATGGCGCAGCCGCCGTCAGTTTCCTGGCAGAAATCATACATACACAGCGGCGATGCAATCGGCGGAGACGCTATGTATTCCTCCATGCTCAGAGGCTTACCAAAGCCATAGGCACGGGGATTATTCTGCGCATAGTTGCGCTGGGAAATCGCGACCCGACCCAGGTCTTCGCGGGTCACGCCGTACTCATTCATGTACTTGTTGGCGATCAGGGATATCCAGGAACCGGGAATCAGCATGCCGTAGGGCATATACCAGGACCAGTGAATCAGGTCAGAGCTGGTGATATCACCAGAAACACCCTGCCCCATACGCTGGCCGGAACGGCCATTCATGGCGCGCCAACACACCACGGTGCTGGCTTGACCGGTCGCAATCGCCATAGCTGCCTGGTGAATCGTGCCCACCGCTGCACCACCACCGTAGTTGATACGGCTGAACATGGTCAGGTCATTAGCACCCACCGCACGAGCTACTTCGATCTCGTCAGTGGAATCCAGGGTGTAGGACACAAGGCCATCAATTTCTGAAGTGCTGATGCCAGCATCGTCGCAGGCTGCCTTGATACATTCAGCCGCCAGCTGCAGCTCTGAGCGTCCTGACTTCTTGGAGAACTCGGTCATACCAATGCCGGCAATCGCCGCTTCGTTTTTCAGTGAAATCGGCATCAGGCACCTCCAGCCAGTTTGAATACAGGTAATTTAAAGCCATCGGGGTCTTCATGGATCACCATTTCCACCGGCAGGCCAAAGTCCACATCTTCCGGATCACAGTCGATCAGTTGGGAGGTCAGACGTGTACCTTCCTCTAGATCGACAAGGATGATCACCAGCGGATACTCAAAGCCTGGGAACTGAGGGTGAGTCAGCACGGTGAAAGAACAAATCGTACCCTTGCCGGAAGCCTCAATGGCCTCCCATTCGAGGGACTGGCAGTCACCACACATTGGACGCGGCGGATGACGCAAGGTGCCGCAGCCCTTGCACTTCTGGATACCGAGCTTGTCCTCGGCGGCCATTTCCCACCACCAGGCATTGTCGTGCCCCATGGGGGGCTTGAGACGAAACGATTGCGACATGATTACACCTCCAGTGGGCGCATGCCCAGGGAATCATCTTCAGCCAGCAAGGCGCCCAGTTTATCCAGCTGGGTCGATGCGTTGCCGAGGCTGTAGCTGATCAGCTTGGCATTGAGAAAGAAGCGATGGATGGGGTATTCCAAATCTGCACCAATACCACCGTGCAGGTGCTGTGCGGTCTGCACCACGCGGGCGGCAGCGTCACAGGCAAACCATTTGGCGGCGCGGACTTCAGCGCGGGCATCCAGGCCTTCGCCAAGGCGCCACATCGCCAGCCAGTAGGTGGAGCGAATCGCCTCCACATCGATAAAGCTGTCGGCCATACGCATGGCCAGCGCCTGAAAAGTACCCAGCGGGACTCCAAACTGCTCACGCTCGGAGATATACGCCGCCGTGCGCTTCATGGCCTCTTCGGTCACACCGGTTTGCATGGCGCAATGAGCCACATTGGCATGCTCTTCGATCCAGGTGACGATGGCATCACCTTCGCCCACGTTACCGAGCACAGCATCGTCAGCGACGGCAACATTCTCTAATTTCAGATGGGAGGCGCGCTCTCCCAGAAGGCCAATATTAACGCCGGTGCGACTGACGCCATCTGCAGAGGCATCAACCAGCATAACGGCAGCGCCCTCATCGGTTTCAACCGGCACCAGAATGGCATCGGCGACTGCACCGTCGGTCACAACGGCTTTCTCACCATTGAGCACCCAACCGCCTTCGGTGCGACTGGCAGACACACTGGTCGCCAGCGCTGAATTCATACCCACCTCGGCAATAGCGGCGGTCAGTTTGGCTTCGCCGGTGGCCAGCTTGCTCAGCCACTCCTGCTTGCAGGCGTCTCTGCCGAACTCGGCCAGAGGCAATCCACCCAGCACAGTGCTGGAGAACAACGGCACCGGCGCGGCGCGACGACCCAGCTCTTCATGCACCAGGCACAATTCGGTGAAACCCAATGCGCTGCCACCAAACTCTTCAGGCACGGCCAGTGCCAGCAAACCCTGTTCTGCCAGAGTCTGCCAGAGACTGTCGTCATAGGTGGCATCGGTACGGGAAAACTCGAGCATTTTCTCGTCCGTCGCTGCGTCCGTGAAGATCTGGTAAGCCAGCTCCCGGATCGCTATCTGGTCTTCGCTAAATTCAAAGTTCATAGTGAGGCTCTCATTCAGATCTGACCATGTGGGTCAGGTTCAAGGTGTAATTCAATTTCTCAGTAGGCGGGTTCTCCAGGAACAGCGCCCGGTAAAAGACAGTGGTGAGCAGTTCGGTAATCTCGTCAACATCGAGACGAGCGGCCTGCAGGGTGGCAGACTGGTTGATGAAGTATTCCCGCAGCAGGTTTTCGCCAATGCCGGCCAGCGAGTACACCACCATCAAGGCCTGCTGTGGCGCAAACTCTGCCCTGGGAAACATCTTCGGCATCAACTCCACCAGCCACATCAATTGCTGGCGGTATGAGTCGCGCAGGTGAGCCGAAAACTCAGCATCCTCGTCGGCCATCTGCAGCAGGCAGCGCATCAGTCCAGGACGCTGGGCATAGCTGCTGACCACCAGCCGGTTGTGGGCGTAGATGCGGGCGTACCAGTCCCCGGCCGCTACATCCTTCTCAATCGCCTCAAGATCGGTTGCGGGCTTGGCAAAGTCCTCAAGCACTTCCAGAGTTAATGTCTTCAAGTCTTTGAAATAGTGATAAAAAAGGCCCTGAGCGACTCCTGCCTCTCGTGTCACATCGGCGATACGCATCTTGTGATAACCAACCCGCTCAAGCACTGTCCGCGCGGCTGATTTCAGCTTGGCACGGGCCGCCGCGCCGCGCGCAGAACGGGTCTGGCTGGCGTCAAAATCGGTGGCGGCATCGGTGCTCACAAGGCTGGTATCCTGTGTTTCATGGGCGACAAAAATAGTTGAATTTGAATTCAAAATCAATAAAAATGTGGCCCTTCAACTCAGTGAGACTGGACCGACATGTTTGTAGATTACACCGACCAGCAGAAAGAAATTCGCCGCGAATTCCGCGCCTATTACCAGAATCTGATCAAGCCCGAGATGCGCGAAGAGCTGCGCAGCGCCGAGGGTGGCGATCTGTACAAGGGACTGATTCGCCAGCAGGGTAAAGACCAGATGCTGGCGGTCGGCTGGCCAGAGCAGTATGGAGGCCGCGGCCTGACCACGAGCGAGCAGCTGATTCGGTTTGAAGAATCCCTGCTGGCGGGTGCCCCTACCCCATTCGTAACACTCAACACGGTTGGTCCGGCCATCATGGACCATGGCACGGAAGAGCAAAAGCAGCGCTTCCTGCCCGGCATTGCCGCCGGCGAGACCCACTTCTGCATAGGCTACACGGAGCCCTCCGCGGGCACCGACCTGGCGTCATTGAAAACGGCAGCGGTCAAAGACGGCGATCAGTATGTGGTGAACGGCAACAAGGTCTACACCAGCTCGGCTGAAGCCGCAGACTATGTGTTCCTCGCCGCACGTACGGATGCTGAAGCCCCCAAGCACAAGGGCATCTCCATCCTGGTGGTGGACTGTAACGACCCCGGCTTCTCCTACGGCCCTATTCACACGGTTGGCAGCGTGCGCACCAATGTTTCCTACTACACCGATGTCAAAGTTCCCACGGATATGATTATCGGCAAGGAGAATGGTGGCTGGCGCCTGATCACCTCACAGCTGAACCACGAGCGGGTCGGTCTGGCTGCCTGGGCGATCCAGGGCTGGAAACTGTTTGATCGCTGCCTGGACTGGGCGCGCGAAGCACGCGGCCCCAACGGCGAGCGCGTGATTGATGATGCCGGCGTGCAGCGCAATCTGGCGGAGGTCTATTCGCACCTTGAAGCCACGCGCGTCATGAACTCACGCATGGCATGGCAACTCGAACAGGGTGAAATTGACCCGGTATTTCCCTCAGCACTGAAGGTCTACAGCACCGAGATCATCCTCGAAATCTGCCGCCTGATGATGGATGTCATTGGCCCGCACGCGGTAATTAATGCCGACAGCGAAGGCACGATGTTGCACGGCGACCTCGAGCACGAACATCGCCGCGCGCTGATCAACACCTTTGGTGGCGGTGTAGTGGAAGTATTGCGCGGCCTGGTGGCCACACACGGCCTCGGCCTGCCCCAGCACCGCTAAGCCATGACTGAAACTTTCCACGATTTACCGCCTACCCTGCTCGACTGGGTAGGCGAAGTCGGGGGAGGAAAAGTCTCCCAACTCTACCGCCACGTTGCCCGGCGCGAAGCCTGGGTGGTGGACATCAGCCGTCCCGATGGCAGTACCGTAGAGGGATTTCTACGCATCGAGCGACAGGCCATGGACGGTGCGCCAGTGTCTCCGAAAAAAGAGGCCATGATCTGTCAGGCACTGAACAACACCAATGTGCCGGTGCCAACATTGCTTGGGTGGCATGAAGAGCATCACGCCGCCCTATTCTCAAGAGACGACGGCAGAGCCGACATCGACAAGCTTGAAGATCCGCAGCAGCAGCGCGCGGTGATGGAAGATTTTATCAGGGTGATTGCACGACTGCATCGGCTGTCACTGGATGAGCTGAAGCTGGACAACACCCTCGGCCGTCGACCAGAAAATCCCGAACAATGTGCACTGGATGACCTGCACGCCCAACTCAATCAATATCAAAAGTTCATTAGCAGCTATTGCGACCCACTGCTGAGCTACGGCGTGCAGTTCCTGAAGCGCAATGTGCCGGAACAGGTCGACCGGGTCAGCCTGGTTCAGGGGGACACCGGGCCGGTGAACTTTATGTTCAAAGGCAATGCCGTGTCTGTCGTTGTGGACTGGGAATGGGGCCACTTCGGTGACCCGATGGAAGACCTGGGTAACATTTGTGTGCGCGAGTTCTGGAATCCCAGCGGCGGCCTTAAAGGGCTGTTTGATTTGTATGAAAAGGAGAGCGGTATTACATACCAGCGTCAGAGCGCGCTGTATTACCGCGTCCAGCAGAATGTAAGAGGCATGATTCCAATTCATGCGGTCTGCGCTCACCCTCCGCCGGGGCAATCGCTGGCCTGGTACATGTGCTATCGCTACTTGACCGATCGCTCTACCTGCGAAGGCATCGCCGAGTACCTGGATGTTGCGATCGATAAGCCGGATCTGCCAGAAGACAAAGGCGTCAGCGATGTGCTGACAACAGCTGCGCTGTCTGCATTGAACGACGACGTGATACCGCGCTCAGACAACGACTTTCTGACCTCAAGGGCAGTCGACACCACACGGCTGATCCAGTGCATGGAGCGGCGCAACCGCTTCGGCACATGGCTGGAAAATACAGAGATTGCTGAGATTGCCGCCCTACTGGGTCAGCCCGTTGCGGGCAGCCTGGCCGAGGCAAACGCCGCCCTTGTTGCAGCTATTGAAAGCGAGCAACTCCAAGATGAGCCGCTGCTTCAATACCTGGCTCGTAAAGCTTATCGCGATGAATTTATTCACGCGCCGGTGATCGAGCTGTACCCGAACCGGCGCTGGTCAGAGATCGACTAGTTACGCGGCAACTGCAGCTGAACCGTGCCCTTCATGTGCATGCCCCAGCTATCGTTCTCACCCACAACCGCCACGTCAACGATAGCGCCGTCATCATCTTTGTTGGTGACCTCTCCGGTCACCGTCATCACCATGCCGGGGATGTTGGGCGCGCCAAGGCGAATATCCAAGGACTTCACCACCGCCTCCGGTCCACTCCAGTCGGTGGCGAAGCGCGTCATGAAACTCTGGCTGGTAAGAATATTCATAAATACATCGGGCAGCCCGGTGGACTGCGCCACAGCTTTGTCGTGATGCACGGGCTCGTAATCACGGGTGGCCAGCGCTGTACTCACAATCAGACCGGTGGTGATATCAATCTTCAGCTCGGGCAAGGTATCGCCAACGGAGACTTCGTCATAGTTCAGTGTTTTGTAATCACTCATCTCAGGCCTCCTGCTTGGGCGGGATAAACTTCAGTACGCGAAAACGCTGGGTACCGATCTTCTCACCATCCTGGTCACTGAAGGTCGCCAGGGTTTCGAAGAAATAACCCACACCGCGACCAGTTTCTTTGCGCTCAGAAATGCTATCGATCACCATTTCCATGAAGACGGTGTCACCAATACCCACTTCTTTAAAGTATTCCTGTTTCACGTTGGTGCCCAGAACACCGGTGTAGCCATGCTCGTTAAATACGTCGACCATCTCGGTTTGGGCGTCCGGCGCCCTGCCCTGTTCGACCACAGGGAAACCCTCCTGGTTCCAGGCGTACATCATGGCCGGCGGCGCAATAGTGCGACCGCGGCTGCTGGCTTCAGCCCAGGCCTTGTTGGTATAGGCTGGATTTTCATCGCCAACAGCCTCCGCCCAGTGGCGAATCATGGCTGCATTGACATCATCTTTGGCGGGCTGACGCTCGCACACGCTGCGGCCTACATAGCTGTAAATCAGCTCTTCGAAGGCCTGAATTTCATCGGTACCC
Source organism: Halieaceae bacterium (assembly GCA_963921335.3). Lineage (GTDB taxonomy): Bacteria > Pseudomonadota > Gammaproteobacteria > Pseudomonadales > Halieaceae > CAWUFC02. The sequence goes on from CAWUFC020000002.1 coordinate 745,365, forward strand.
ATAAGAGATAGCTCGCTGTTAAACGCATGAAATGAAGGCAGCAAAGACTATAACGTTGCCTCGCCAAATACCATGAGCGACCACACTTACGAGGCACTGGTTGAATATGCCAACCGCCCTGTGGCAGCATGCTGGGAATGTCATACATCGCTAAACGCTGTTTCCTTATTCTTGCGATCGCCTGCTTTGCGCAGCCACTGATCGCAGGCGGCGATGGTTCACTTCCCAATGTTCTTGTGATTTTGGCTGACGACCTCGGCGTCAACGATGTCAGTAGCTATGGCGGCACCAATGCCAATACACCATCGATTGATGAGATAGCCGGGAAGGGAATGCGCTTTACTCGGTTTTACGCAGAGCTCGTTTGTTCTCCTGCACGTGCCGCGTTACTTACTGGCATGTCTCCGGCTGCGTTGGGCTTTCAGCCCAACGGGCGAGGAATATCACCTGAGCGCACCACGTTGCCGCGCGCACTGAAAGCCAAGGGCTATCTCACCCATCATATTGGCAAATGGCACGTGGGCAATCTCGATGCACTGGCGCGCCCATTTGCCCAGGGGTTCGATAGCACACTCTCTTTTGACAACCAATGGCGGCTTTCTGGGAAATCAGACGATAACGGCGACATCATTCCTAATAAACCCACATACTTTGATCCATGGCTAAGCGAGAACGGGCAACGTGAAAAGCAGTATAAAGGCCATCTCAATGATATCCTTACTGAGCGGGCGCTCTCTATTATCGAGGAGGCGGACGCAGCCCCCTGGTTTATCAATCTCTGGTATTACGCTCCACATAGCCCTATAGAACCGGCCTCGAGATACACGGGAGGCAAAAAAAGACGCGACCAAAGGCCTGAGTATTACCAGATGCTGGTAGAGCAGATGGACAGCAATATCGGCCGCATTCTTGATCGGCTCGAGCACTCTGGCCAGATGCAAAATACCTTGATCGTTTTTGCCAGCGACAATGGCGGCACCAACAAACAGGTGAACAATAACGCACCGTTTGCAGGCAGAAAGAATACGCTTCGCGAAGGCGGAACCAGAGTGCCCTTGATTATCGCCCCGCCCAGATTTCGCTTCGCCGGCTCCTATACACAATCCACAAGCAGCATCAGGGATATCTTTCCGACTATTATGGAACTCGCGACCGGGGATCATGTTCCCGGCCTTGAGGGGGCGTCGTTAGCCCCGCTATTGCAAAAACAACCAGTCCCCCAGCAGACGCTGATATGGGAAACCTACAATGAAAAAGAACGCTATTTTTCAATTCTCAATGCCGAGGGCACTAAGCGATACGCACTACCATTCACACTGGAGGGCGCAAAAAAATCTGTCGTCATCAACGACCTCCTGAACGACCCGACTGGCACGACATATACAAGAACATTCCTGGATGAATTCAACGCGCCTGACATGGCTATATACGAGGAATGGCATCGAACTGTTCACGCTATCCCTATAGACGTCCAGGATATGGCGGATGGCTTGTATAAAATCGCAGGAGATTCTCTGCAACGAACACCAGGATACGGTCGCATGACTCTAGCGTTCGCCGTATCTGACACCAAATCTACCAATGCAAACACGGGTCTTATGGAACAAAAAGGGGCCTGGAAGCTGTCTTACAATCACGACAGCGAAATACTGACATTGTCCGTGCTTGGTAGCGAGAACTCTGGCCGGGCGAGCTTAAAGGAAGCCTGTAATAGCATAATCATCAGCGGCCGCTACCGTCGAAAAATCACCCCCTGGACCACCGAGCGCTCTGACAGCCAGATAAGCCTTTACCTAAATTCTCAATTACTGGCAGAAGTCTCGATTGAGGAGACACCCTCGGTTGCAGACCCTTTAGAGCCGACCTGGTTGGGAAGTTTTTCCGAGGGTGTAAAGCCCTTCAAAGGTACGATTGGCCGACCCATCATGCTCAATCTCGAAGCACTTCCTGGAGAACCCTACAGCCCTTCCACAATCCACCAAATGCTATGTCCCTCCTAGAAACGCGCTGCACCCAACACAACTAGAGTTTAGTGTGTAAAATGGTCACTTATGAACGTGTTATCACCGATCAAGAAGCTGTTATCTGGCTCTTTTACGCAAAAGTATAAGAGCAAATCTGCTTATCCCGACTTGGACCATTTACTGCACCGCGTAGAAAACGAAGATAATGAGGCACTTGAAAGAGAGCTTGTTGACACTCTCCTGAAGTCAAAACCCGTCAGAGAATCCAGCAAAGCGAGTAGTCCTACAGAATCGGGCAGGCCTTCCAGGCAGCATCACTTCACCTCGAGCGAAATACCCAGCATACATGTATCGGAGTTGAATCCGGAGTTGCTCCGTAACGCCATTGAGGGTAGCGGCTACCTGATTGTTCGAGAGTTCCTGAATCGCAAGCAATCTGGAATTATCCGTGAATCTATAGACAATGCACTGAACTCCAGGTTCGAAGCCTACGAGATAGGCTGCTTAGAAGATGCGGATGGCCCCTGGTATTATCCATCACCCTATTTTCCCGAGAAGCATGAAGCTTTTTCTAATCTGGGTAAGAGCAAGAAGTATCAGCGCAGCGGTTCGTTTAGGGTTATTGACTCCCCGCGCGGCACCAGCCGGGTGCTTTCGGTTTATAAGCAACTCAATCTTCCCGGACTGCTTGAGAGCTATTTTGGTGAACCCGCGGTGATCGCGGTCCGAAAATGGGTGTTCCGCCTGGTCAACCCGATCAAGGATGGTCCCACAGGCGTTGGCGGCGGCTGGCATCAAGATGGCCAGTTCATGGGGGAAGGCATTCAGGCGCTGAATCTTTGGGTTGCCTTAAGCGAGTGTGGACAAGGAACCGACGCACCGGGCATTTCACTTCTTCCCAAACGACTCAATGAGATTCTGGAGTACGGCACTGGCGGAGCCAAACTAAATTGGGTGGTAGGCCGCGAGGTGGTAGAGGCTCAGGCTAAAGAGGCGCCTATCGTGTCACCACACTTCCAGGCCGGCGACGCATTGTTCTTTGATCACTACAGCCTACATAGATCAGGTAAGTACGCCGGGCAGACCAAACAGCGTTATGCGCTCGAATCCTGGTTTTACGCAGGCTCTGCTCACGCAGATAACGCTGTTATACCCTGCGGCTGATTTTCTAATGCAGTAGATGGATCAGGCCTGTCAGGCATACTGACAGACCCTCTAACATCTCTTATTCGCCTATGCTTCTAGCGACTGGTAGTAGTCGCTGAGGATCTTGGCAACTTCCGGGCGAGAAAACTCCGGTGGCGGCGCAATGCCCTTGCCCAGCATTTCCCGCACTGCGGTGCCGGACAGCAACACAAAGTCTTCCTTATCGTGATCGGGCGCATCCTTCATCATCACTACTTTGCCCAGCTTCTTGCTGAACGCCGTATGATCGGCCTTATAGATCTCGAGCTCCAGCGCGTCGTCGGGGACTTCCTCATCAAAGATGGTTTGAGCATCGAAGCCACCGTAGTAATCGCCGACACCGGCATGATCACGACCCACGATCAGGTGTGAACAGCCGCAGTTCTGGCGGAATACCGCATGCAGTACGGCCTCGCGTGGGCCCGCGTAGAGCATGTCAAAGCCGTAACCGGTAATCATCACCGTGTTGGGCGGGAAATACACTTCCACCATTTTGCGGATTGAAGCGTCCCGCACGTCGGCGGGAATATCCCCCGGCTTGAGCTTACCCAGCAGCATGTGAATCAGGATGCCGTCGGTACCCAGATCATCCATCGCCATGCGACACAGCTCCTCGTGGGCACGGTGCATGGGGTTACGCGTCTGGAAAGCGACGACCTTGTCCCAGCCGTGTTCGGCGATTTCGTTGCGAATCTCAACCGCAGTGCGGAAGGTATCCGGGAAATCGGTCTGGAAGTAAGAGAAGTTCAATACCTGAATAGGACCGGACAGTAATGTCCGACCCAAGCCGGTGAAAGTTGCCACTCCGGGATGATTCTCGTCCAGAGTCCGGAAAATCTTTTCAGCCATGAACGTAATCTGCTCATCGCTGACGTTTTCAACGGCTTCCACGTCCATGATGGCCAGCACCGGATTGCCTTCCACGTTGGGGTCGCGCAGCGCGATACGGCCGCCCGCTTCAATACCAGACTCATCGGTCAGATTGACCACGGGCACCGGGAAAAACAGGCCATCTGCGGTGTGCATGTTTTCTGCAACCTGCAATGCGTCAGCCAGGTTCATGTAACCGGTCAGTGGGTTGAAGTAGCCGCCGCCGAGCATTACTGCGTTTGCCGCTGCTGCAGAATTCAGCAGCATCGAGGGCAGGCCCTCTGCTTCCTGCACCAGGGCATGGCGCTGTTCTGAGTCGTAGACGAATAGCGGATTCAGTTCGTCCGAGCCATGTGGCTTGATCATGTGGTTCTCCTGCCTTAGCTGATAATGCCGCGCTCTTTCAGCGCTGCCAGAATAATCTGCACCTCTTCTTCCAGGCTCTGCTGGTCGGAGTGCAAGTGAATTTCGGGTTTCTCGGGCGCCTCATAGGGGTCATCGATACCCGTGAAGTTTTTAATCTCGCCGGCGCGAGCCTTTTTGTACAAACCTTTGGGATCACGGGCTTCTGCAGCTTCCAGACTGCAATCTACAAAGATCTCGATGAAGTCCATGCCCGCTTCCTCGTGCAGGGCGCGCACCTGATCACGATCCGCCCGGTAGGGGCTGATAAAACTGCTCAAAGCAATCACACCGCTGTCTACAAACAGCTTGGCAACCTCACCGATACGGCGAATATTCTCGGTACGGTCTTCGGCACTGAAGCCCAGATTCTTGTTGATTCCCATGCGGACGTTATCGCCGTCCAGCCGATACGACAGTACACCCATCTCGTGCAGGGTGCCTTCAAGTTCAACCGCTACCGTGCTCTTACCGCTACCGGACAGGCCGGTAAACCACAGCGTGGCGCCCTTGTGTCCCAAGATTTTGCCGCGGTGCTCGCGAGTGATATCACCTTCGTGCCAATGCACATTAGTGGCTTTTTGCTCTGCCATGTTCAGTCTCCTGTCGACTTCTTACTCAATAAACGCTTTGCGGTATCGCGCAAACTGCTGCTTCAACCCCCCTTCCGTGAATCCATACTGTTCCAGTGTGTATTCATGGGGCGGGCGCAGCTCACGCCGGTTAAAATCCTGCCATTGGGCCATTTCTGCCCGGGCCTCATCGGTCAAGTCCATACCGATGAAGTCATAGATCTTTTCTATTTCTGTCAGCGGTTGACTGACAGTATCCCTGAACATCAGATCGAGGAACCGATCATCCCCCATCTTTTCGCGCACATCCATGGTGTGATTCATACCGTTGGCAAACTTGCGCGCCCAGGTTTTGCCACACTCCGCCGGATCAGCCTGATCAGAATAGATCACCCAGATTGCCGCCGTCATACTCGTCAGCGAAGGAATGGTATCCACCGGGTCGCGATGGGTCTGCACTACCCGGGCATCCGGGAAAACTTTGAACAGCAGATCCATGTAGTGTAGATGATGCGGGGCTTTCAGCGTCCAGCGCTGTGCACTTTGACCGGTCTGCTTTTTCTGCCACTGCAGGAATTGAATCAAAAGATGCAGATATTCGTAACCGATGGTGTGATCCTGAGCTTCAATCCAGGCATCAAAGGTGGGCAGATTAGCATAGGCCTGGATGTTAAAGCTGTAGAAGCTCTGTTCCAGCAGCATGATGTCTTCGTCAGGTCCCAGGGCATCCATGGGATGAACTGCCAGCAGGTCAGGATTGGCGTCAACCATGGCCTTCATCTCCGCTTTGGCATCGACAATGCGCTGGTCGGTAGCGGCCGGGTCCCAGTCCAGTGCGGGACAGGGATAGCGCACCTCATACCAGAGCGGCGCAAACATACGGTGATCCGCAGCGATGGTGCGATGCAGCATAGTGGTACCGGTACGGGGTAAGCCAACCACCACCAGCGGCTCGAGGATTTCTTCGTCTCGAATTTCCGGATGCTTTTTAAGGTAAGCCCGAATACGCAACTGATTGGCCAGGATGTCCACAACTCGCTGACGCAAAACGGCAGTACCTACTGCATTGAGCTCGGCCTCATGCTCCAGCGAATACAGCAACTTTTCCAGAGGCTGGCGATACTCATCACTGCCGAAATCATCCAGCCCGTCTACCGCTTTGGCTTCACTGACGAGACTGTCTGCACGCCAGTCAGTCACGAAGTCAACTCCGCAAAGTCGACGACACGGGTTTTTATGGGCGGAAACTCCTCAGCTTCAACATAGCGGAACAGCATGGAACCGCGATGATGGCCTGCGGTCTGTATCCAGTTGGGATAACCCGGGCCGGGGTCCTGGTGAGCGACGACAATACGAACGCTGCCGTCGGATTCATAGCGGGCAGTATGCTTATTCACTGAAATCTTGTAATAGCGGTAATCCAGGGACTCAAGCCAGTAATTACTCAGCTGGAAATTCCAGGTGCGGCAACGCGGAGGCTGCTCCAGTTCGATCACCAGGGCCTGATGATCCTCCAACTCCCAATAACTGTTGTGATAGTGAATCGAGGGATCACCCCCGACACTGAGGCACATCTCCTGGTCATTGGCGGGCAACTGATTCTTATGCCCGCTGAATATAGCCATCCAGTCCACAAAAAGGCGCGACGTACCCTCTATGAATGCTGGAACCTGTTGCAGCTGCGAGGCAAACTGGTTCGGATCCAGCACCTTCTCCCCTTCAGGATTGAGGCATTCGATGCTCAGGCTGGCTGGAATTTCCTGGCTGCGATTGTGAAAGGTTTGGCGCACCAGGATGTTGTCAGATTCGGGGCTCATTGGCAGCCAGTTGCCCGACCGCTTGGTTGCACTAACGATGATTTCAAAACTACCGTCGTCCAGCACATCCAGCTCAGCCAGCTCAATGTGGCCGGTGGGTGCCATGGTACCGGTGGTGCCGTAGGAGCCTGCCTTGGTCTCGATACTCAGGTACGGCACCGTGCCTCGCTGCCCGCGAATGCGATAGTCGTAACGGCCACTAATGGCGCAATTCAGGTAGCGGTTATCAGGATTGTCATTGCCGATCTTGGCGGTTTCGTGGGACAGCGCGTAGAACTCTGGGAAACAGGGGTCACCAAATTCGAGGTTTTTTTCCAGGCCAAGTCTCAGCAGGCGCGTCAAATAACGATAGCCCTCCGCCCGATCCAGGGCATGAGCTGGCGTTTCCTCTCGCAATATCTGGGTACCGGCAACCTTGAGGGCATCACAGAACTCTTCCCAGAGGCGTCCGTCCATCAATTTGTCGTTATTCTCGCTCAAAAGACTGGTCCAGTGCTGATTCAGGGTGGAAAATCATGCCAGAAAAGGGGTCGGTAGACATCGCCTTTTCGGGTTAGCCCATCCAGTAGCGCACCATCTGAATGACGATACTTAGGGCGACCAGGGGAATAATCCAGCGGGTCCATTTCTGCAGCTTCTCAGGCTCCATAGGCTTGGCGAAGCGCTCGCCAAGCACCACCATCAACGCGACGCCGCCAAAAATTATCAACAACAGCAAAACCAGCGTGTTCATCTTTCTTCACCCTCTTCTGACGCCGCTTCTGAAGCCCTGACCGCCGCGTACCAGGCCGCCGGCTCTTCAATCTCCCCGGTTTCGTCCAGATCGGGATAGGCCAGCCCGCGCTGCTCGCAAAACTGCCGCACTGCCGGGTGTCCCCATTCGAAAAACAGCCGTTGATAGGTTTCATCATCAATGCGGCAGGTATCGTACATACCAGCTTTCTGCCGCTGCATTTGAGCCTCAGAGAGAATCACACCCGCCGCCACCGAGACATTATAGGACTCCACCATCCCCATCATGGGAATACTGATACATTGGTCCGCAGCAGCGACACCCTCGGCGGCCACACCCTGCTTTTCGTTGCCCATCAACAGCGCTGTAGGGCGCGTGTAATCAATCTCGCGAAAATCCAGGGCAGACTCGTCGAGATGAGCAGCCACAATCTGCATGCCCTGCCCTCTCACCGCCTCTACAGCCCCAGCGAGTGTCTCATGGCGAACGACCTTGACCCATCGGTGAGATCCCATCGCCGTACCGCGAAACGCCTTGTAGTCTTTCTTGTCCACCACCGCGTGCGCGGTCATGATACCCACGGCATCACAGTTGCGGACAATCGCAGAGGCATTGCGCTGTTTGTGCACGAAATCTGTAATGACGGTCAGGTCCGGCTGACGCCGATCCAGCACTGCACGCAACCTCGCAATGCGCTCCGGGGTCATGCCACTTCAGCGCGTATACGGGTTAAAAACTCGATCACAGCCTGGGAGAAAATATCATTTCGATCACCGGCCACCATATGCCTGGCCTTGTCCACGTCAACGTATTCCGCGTGTGGAATAAGCTGCAGGAATTCTTCGACCTCTTCCTCAGTCACCACGTCCGAGGCACGGCCACGCACCAACAGCACCGGTTGCTCAATGCGGGACGCCGCCTCCATCACTCGCTCCGGGTGGCTGGGGCCATCCTGGCGAGGGCTGAAAAAATTGGGATCCCAGTGCCAGTAAAAACGGCCATCGCGCTCGCGCAGGTTCTTTCGCAAGCCACTGAGGTCATCTTTGCGGGGCCGGCCCGTGTACTCGGCAATGGCATTTGCTACCTCCTCCAATGAGGCAAAGCCGGTGTGCATATTGCCGGTCATGAATTCATAAATTTTCTGAACCCCATCGCGATTCAGTCGCGGCGTGACGTCGACCAGCACAATGGCGGAGAACATGCCCTGCTCTATCTCGCCCGCCCCGAGCATGGCTGATAAACCACCCAATGAGGCTCCGACCACAGCAGGGGGCTGATCAAAGCTACGAGCCAACAGCGCCATGTCTTCGGCAAAGTGAACCAGCTCATAGAGGGAGTCATCCGACCAGGCACTCTCGCCATGTCCACGATGATCGTAAGCCACCGCGTACCAGCCCTGCTCCGCCAGGATACGAGCCGTACCACCCCAGGAATGACGGGTCTGGCCGCCACCGTGAGCCAGTATGACAGGCGGATTGGAGGGGTCACCCCAGGCTTCAGCCACCAGGGTCAATTTATCCTGACCGGCAAATTCAAAACGCTTTGCTTCCACTCAATTCACTCCACAGTGCCAGTGCCAATCGCACTGGCGGCTTCGAAATAGTCCTTATCGGCCTGGGCAAGCCAGTACTTGTCCAACAGGCTCGGCATCATTCGATCCAGCCACACGACCAGGTGCTGCATGAATCGATTACGGGACACCATCACTACATCACGCCCTTGTTGCACGGCATCGACGACGGCCGCGGCGGGTATCGCCGGATCAAACTGCGGCATGGCACCCGGCCCCTTGCCGGTGGCGATCATAGGCTCGGACATTGGGGTTCTTACACTGCCAGGACACAGCAGGGTGACATTCACACCGGTGTCTGCAAGCTCCCTGCGCATAATCCGACTGGCTGTGGCCAGCCCACCTTTGCTACTGGCATAGCTCAGGAACCCCGGCACCGCCAGGCTGGCTGAGGAAGAATGCAGATTGACAATATGGCCACTGCCACGTGCCACCATCGACGGCAACACCATTCGGCATAGGCGCAGCGGAGCAACCAGGTTGGTTAGTATCACCCGCTCGATATGCAGAGGATCGCTTTGAAGAAACTCACCGCCAACGCACACTCCGGCGTTGTTAACCAGCACATCAACCTGACCCATTTCTGCTGTCAGGTAAGCGTGGGCATCGAATACCGAGCTTTCATCGGTGATATCCACTGCCGCTGCCAGTGGCACTACGCCGTCGTGGCTGGCCTCATGAACCTGCTGGCGCGCCCGCATGAGGCGATCTCCATCGCGGTCAAGCAAGGCCAGTCGAGCGCCCTCACGGGCAAAAGCCAGGGCTGTTGCCAGGCCGATACCACCAGCGGCACCGGTTACCAGCACCAGCTTGTTGGCGAGATCCTGCAAGCTAGTTGAGCCCCATCAGCTCCAGCAATCCGTGGGAATGCCCTGCGGTGTAACCGCCATCAACCACCAGATTCTGGCCGCTGACGAAGCTGGCGTCGTCGGAAGCAAGGAAAAATGCCGCGCCTGCGATCTCTTCAGGCAGGCCAAAGCGACCCAGTTTGTGCTGGTTTTTAACGTCGTCGCGAAAGGCCTCAAGGCCCTCCATGTCCATCACCTGCCGAAACATAGGGGTATCGATAAAACCCGGACAAATACAATTGACGCGAATGCCCATACGACCGTAGTCGATGGCCGCATTCTTGGTCAGCAACACCACCGCACCCTTGGACGCGTTGTAGGAACTGCCACCTTCGCAACCATTGATACCCTCGACACTGGCCACAGTAATAATACTGCCGCTGCGCTGAGCCATCATGGCTGGCAGAACCGCCTTGATGGACAGAAATGTACCCTTGAGGTTTATATTCATCACCCGGTCAAAGGCATCTTCCTCAACCAGATGCACCGGCCCGGCGTCGCCGACGCCCGCTGCAGTCAGCAATACGTCGATACGAGCGTGAGACTGCAACACCTCTGCTACCGCAGCCTGCTGTGCGGCACTGTCTGTCACATCAAGACAGATGAAATTGCTAAAACAGCTGTCGTCAGAAGGATTGAGGTCCGTGCCAATAACCACCGCACCTTCGCGGGCATAGCGCTGGGCACAGGCCAGGCCAATACCAGAGGCGGCGCCGGTCACCAGTGCCACCTTGCCGGCCAGACGCATATCAGCCATCAGCTGAGCACCGGTGCGGGCTGGGAGCCGCGAATCAGTTTGCCTGGCAATGCGCCAGTCGCTTCCCCATCCTCCATCACCACTTCACCATTGACGATGGTCGCGCGATAGCCTTCGGCCTCCTGGAACATGCGTCGCCCACCCGCTGGCAGGTCATAGGTGATTTTGGGAGCAAGCATTTTAAGCTTTTCGTAATCGATCACATTGATATCTGCTTTCATGCCCACTTCGAGCGTGCCACGGTCTTCCAGGCCCACGCAGCGTGCAGTGTCGCGGGTATGCATTTTCACCGCCTGTTCCAGCTGGAAGCGCTCGCCCCGCTCCCGGTCTCGCACAAAGTAGGAGAGGAAATAGGTCGGGATGCTGGCATCGGACAGCACACCGCAATGAGCGCCAGTGTCGGCCAGGCTGATGACCGAATTCTCGTCCTTCAACATAGCTACCTGCCGTGAGAGGTCGCCATTGCCGTAGCCCATCACCGGAAAGTAGAGCATGGCGTTGCCGTCGTTCTTGAGCAGCGTGTCGTAAGCCAGCTCCTGGGGCGTAATACCCATGGCGCGAGCGCGGGCGCCAATGCTGTCTTCCATCTTGGGCTCGTAGTCCGGATCCTCGCCCAGCTCAAACATCATGTCGAACTCCTTGGCCATGCGATCGGCCACATCGTGACCAATGCTGGGGGTAGGCTCGGCGATGATTGCGGCGCGCAGTTCGGGATCCTTCAGTTTTTCAATGCGCTCCTCTGGTGTGCACTCGTACAAGGGCGCGAAGTTTTGATGCATATAGAACGGGTGCACCGTGCCATTGAAGTTCATCAAAACGTTAACCGGGCGAGCGCCGACATGCGGCACTAACTGGGCCCCCTCGGCATTGGCCTGCTTAACGTACTCAAGCTGCGCCTCCACCCGAGGCCATTTGCTTTCGTCCTGGTAGAACAGCACGAAGTTAATCTGGCAGTTGTTCTCAATGGACAGTCGCTTCATCCAGTCCATTTCCTTTTCCCAGTCATCCCAGTCGGACACCAGCTGATAGATGCCCTTGCCCAGTTCACCCAGCGCCTTGCCAATACCCAGGAGCTCAGGCTCATCTGAGTACGTGCCCGGCATTGGAATGCCCTCACGGGTGGTATGTAACTCGGTGCGCGAGGTAGAGAAACCAATCGCGCCAGCCTCGATACCCTGTTTCACGATGGCCGTCATTTTCTCCACATCCTCAGGTGTGGCGTATTCGTTCTTGACGCCGCGCTCGCCCATCACGTAGGTGCGCACCGCGCAGTGGGGCACCTGCGCCGCTACATCAATGGCACGAGGCATCTTGTCGAGGGTGTCGAGATATTCCGGGAAACTTTCCCACCGCCACTCGATACCTTCATGCAACGCAGCACCGGGTATATCCTCAACGTCTTCCATGACCGCAATCATGCGATCGCGCGCCGCCTCATTCGGCTCGCAGGGCGCGAAGCCCACGCCGCAGTTACCCATAACCACGGTGGTAATCCCGTGGTTGACCGCTGGTGCCAGCAATGGATCCCAGGTGGCCTGACCGTCCATATGGGAGTGGGTATCGACCCATCCGGGGGCGACCATCAGACCGCTGGCGTCAATTTCGCGGGCTGCCTCCCCCTCAACATTGCCAACAGCGGCAATGCGTCCATCAACAACTGCGATATCAGCTGAGCGCGCAGCGGCGCCAGTGCCATCGACAACAGTGCCATTGCGAATAATCAAATCGTACATATCAGTTCCTCTTAACCCGCCTGGCGGGATGGATCGTCCAGTTCTGTGGGAGCAGTACGCCCCGCGAAAACAATCTTGGCCAGCGCATCGCTGACATCTGTAATTAGTGTGGAGTGCAAATTAAATATCGAGCGAGTGATCTTCCATTCGCCATCAACACGGCGATACTCATCGTCATAAGAGCCACCAAGCTGGGTCGCGATATTCTGATTGGCATCGATCATGAAGTAGTAGAGCCCCCAGACAGCCGATGCCTCAGTTTCCGAGTGCACGCTGATACGCGGGTTCTGGGCATGGTGCATTTCCACAATATGCTCAGCGCAGGCCAACTCAGTGAACACGGACACCATGTCGTCGGCGCGCGTGTAGTCACCTACCCTGCCGTATTGCAGGTCAATGTCCCCATCTGCAAAACAGCTGCGCACCAGGGCCGGGTCTTTGTTGTCGCAGGCAGCAAAATATGTGGCCTTCAAGTGTTTGATAGCCTCAATCGCCTCCAGCCTGGCAATGCGGCTCTCCAAGTCACTCATCAGGAGGCCGCCTTGATCAGCTCAGGCGCCATATGCTCGACCAGGGAGCGAACCCCCCGCTTCCAATCAACCCGGGTTTCTCCAATCAGCTCGTGCATGCGCGTCGTGTCGATGCACAAACTGCCAAAGGCCTGTGGGTTCTTATTGAATACAGGTTCGTAGCCGGTCAGCTCAGTCAGGTAGGCACACCATTGCTCGATACTGGTGCGATCACTGCCGCCAAAATTGGTGGTCGTGACCTCCGTGCTCGCAGCCGCCAACAGCCGCGGTATTTTTTCGATATAGTCTTCAACATGCAGCAGGTTGTAGTAGTTAGGCCCCTCCGGATGCACATCGATAGGTATCCCCTCCTTCATCATTAGCAGGTGATAAAAGGGCCAGCCGCCATTATCGCCATAGGGCACGCTAAGCCGCGCGATCGTGGTGGGAATACCAAACTGGCGAGCGGTAAAGCGACAGACGGTTTCCGCAGCAATCTTGGAGATACTGTAAGTAGGGAACATCATGCGGTGGTTATCGCCGAGCGGTGAATCCTCTACCCTTGGATCATGCCCCGCATACTCGTAGACCGCCGTTGATGAAAAATGCAGGAAGGCCTTGGCGTCTTTGCAGTGCAGCATTAAGCGCCCCACGCCCTCACCATTCGCGGCGAGGTCGTAATCAAAATTGTCGGTTTTGACCACGGCGAAGTTCAAAACATAGTCAAAATCTGTCGGACAACCCTTGAGGCCTTGCGGATCTGCCAGATCAGCTGCCACACAGGTGGCGCCCAGGGCAGTGATGCGATCGCGGTCTTCCTGTTTGGAAAACCGGGCCAGGCCGTAGACGTCGGCGATGCCGGCCAGGGCGGCCACCACAGGTTCCGCCACCTGCCCGGTGGGGCCGGTAATCAGTATTTTGGTGCCGGTCAGATCGACAGGTTCAAAGGCCATGGGGCAACTCCATCAATTCGGCCGGATATTCTACCTTTATTGGCGCCAGACCTAGGGGAGAACTGTTTAAAGCTTTAAACCAGCAGGGTTGTGAGCCGATTCAGAGCCACGCGATTGCCGCCGGCACCGACCGCCCGCCGCAAAGCCTGACCGGCCGTGGCCTGCAGTTGACCCGCCAACTGCTCCATATTGACCGCAGGGTAGTTCTGGGGGTTCCAGCTGGTGACACCCACCGCCAGGCTTGCAAACAGGTTGGCGCCACGGCCGTCATCAATCTCCATAAATTCGGTTTCGCTGCGCATGCGCTCGGCGATTTCCTGACCTTTGGCCTCACCGCAGGCTGGCAGCAAAATACCGAACTGATCCGGGGCGATTCGAGCCAGGTAGTCGGTGTGGCGAAGCATACTGGCAATCTTGTTGCCAATCGCCTTGAGCACATGATCGCCAGACAGATGCCCGTAGCTGTCAGTAATGTGCTTGTAGTCGTCCACGTGCATCAGCAAAAGGGTCAGCGCTTTCTGGCTACGCTGAGCCCGGGAAATCTCCTTGCGCAATTCCAGCCCGAAGGCCCGCTGGTTGCTCAAGCGGGTAACCGGGTCCAGCAAACTCAGCTGTGACAAGCGCTCAGCGTTGACGCAGTTCTCCAGGCAGATACCAATAATGGCCGCCAGGTGCGCTATAAAATCCATCTCGACATGGGTGTTGAAGGTCGATTTTTGGTTGGATCCCCACTGAAAACTGCCAACCACATGCCCGTCGCGCATCAAGGGCAGCAGCACCAGCTTCTCGACCTTGTCGTCGACTTCCAGTGCCTGCTCGGCATTGCGCTCTGCAACGTCTATTACCTCTATCCTCGGATCAACGCCGAAAAGCTGCTGTAGATCGAAAGAGTCACGTACCTGCTTAAGCGCGTCACCATAATTGACATCACCGGGCAACAGTTCAGCGATAGCGCCCTCTGCATCCCACAGGGTGAGGTTAGCTGCAGCCAGGCCAAAGTGCTCGCGAGTTGTGATGAGCAGTACATCCAGCAGGGCGGGCAAGCTCTCAGCGTCCAGCAGCATCAGCTCATAGGCCTGCAGCTGCTGAAGAATACGCTCGTTCATCTCAACGGTGCGCGCAAAGTCTCCCATCTGGGAATCCACGTCACTGTAGGAAATATTGTCGTCGCCGGCGTTCATCTGCTCGTACCTCAGCTGGGTTGGCAATGATACTATGCCAACCCTCTATGACTATAGTGCTATCACAGCCTGCCCGCCTGAAATTCGAACAGGCACTGGACCAGTACCAGCACTGGCAAACTGCTCAGGGCCTGGACAAGAAACCCGAACTGCAATCATTGATGGATGGCGGTCGCAGCAATACCAGCGTGCTTGCTTCAGCAGATGACAGGCAGTTCGTGATGAGGCTGGACGGTGTTAACCCGCAGCGACTGGGCCTCAACCGCAGCGCTGAGTGGCGCACTCAGCAGGCGGCGCACGAGGTCGAGCTAGCCCCTGCCCCAGTCTACTTTAACCCCGAGCTAGGCATCCTGGTCAGTGAATTTCAACAGCAGCATCCACTTCAAGTGGATGAACTGCAGGCCCTCGCTGATTTGCTGAGGGGTATTCACCAACTTCCCACCGTGCATTTTCGTTTGCAGTTGCTGGACCGGGCCAGGCGCTACCTGGGTCACCTGAAAGAAACGATCGACCCGGAAATGGAAGCCCTGGGCACGCACTTGCGGCATACCGGGTCACGCTGTCTTTGTCACAATGATCTGCTGCGGGCTAACCGTCTCAGCGGCGGCGACAGGCTGCTGGCGATCGATTGGGAATACACCGCCACCGGCGATCCACTGTTTGACCTGGCGGTGATTTGTGAGGGCGATGGGCTAAGCGATTCGGACAGCGCGCGCCTGCTGAGCCTGTATCTGCATAATGAAGAAACTGCAGAGCAGCGGCAACATCTTGCAGATCTTCGGGGCTTTTACCGCTATCTGAGCACCCTGTGGGAACGGCTTACAGAACCTTAGCCACTGCCTCGGCGAAATAATCCACATTGGCGTGATTAGCGCCGGCGATATTGATTCGCGAGGAACCCACCATGTAAACGCTGTGCTCTTCGCGCAGTCGCTCGACCTGCCCCGGGGTCAGACCCAGGAAGGAAAACATACCCTTTTCACGCTGAATAAAGCCGAAATCATGGCCGGTTTTCTCATTCAGCTTTGCCACCAGCAAGGCGCGCAGATCATTGATGCGTTGGCACATCTCGGCCAGCTCATCACGCCACAACTGGTTGAGATCCGGCTGAGTCAGCACCTTGCCGGCAAGAATGCAGCCGTGGGCAGGAGGCATGGAGTAAATACGACGAGCAGCCACCGTACCCTGGCTCTGTATGGCCTGGGCCCGCTCGGCAGAACCGGCAATAATAATCGAAGCGCCGACACGCTCGCGGTAAAGACCCATATTCTTGGAACAGGAGGCGGCGACTATCACCTCGGGAGCGGCATTGACCAGCGCACGCAGGCCATAGGCATCCTGCTCCAGACCATCACCCAGCCCCTGATAGGCAAAGTCGACAAAAGGCGTAAACCCGCGTTCGGCAGACAACGCCGCTATTGCATCCCACTGATCCGGAGACAGGTCCGCACCGCAGGGATTGTGGCAACAGCCATGAAACAGCACGACATCACCGGCTGCAGCCTGCGACAGATCTGCCAGCATCCCTTCAAAATCAACACTGTGCTGAGCTGCGTCGTAGTAGCGATACTCGCGGAACTCCAGGCCAACGCTACCCAGCAGGGGAATGTGGTTAGGCCAGGTCGGGCTGCTCACCCAGACTTTAGCACCAGCGTTGGCGGCCTTGATCAGTTCGGCACCGAGACGCAGTGCGCCACAGCCACCCGGTGTCTGGATGCTCATCACGCGGTCTTCCGCCAGGGCAGCACTGTCCGCACCAAGCATTAACTCACGCATACCCCGGTTGAAGTCGGCATCCCCAACCGGCGGCATATATACCTTAGTCTGCTCTTCAGCCACGAGCTGCTGCTGCGCCTGCTGGATAGCTTTGAAGACAGGCGTAACGCCTTGGTCGTCCATGTACACGCCAACGGTCAAATCCACTTTGTCAGGGTTGGGATCAGCCTTACACAGCGCGGAAAGGCCGAGGATCGGGTCAGCGGGGAGTTGTTCTATTGCTTCAAACATGGACGAATCCAGTACCAAATTGACAGAGGGCAAGATTGTCGTACAGAGCCCTTCCTGTCCGCAATGGCAGACAGTATATTACCCGTAATATTAACAAGGCTTTTGTATCAACTTGGCCTGTGCTGGTCAGCGTTGGGTGTGAAGTAGAGAGGGAACATGGCGAACGAAGAGTGGCAAGTCATCGATCTGGCAGATGCGCGTCAACGGTTTGAGGGCAAAGAGGTGGAATACCTCGAGCTGTTGAATGCCCAAAACATGAGCTGCGGCCTTTGCTCGCTGGCCGCTGGCAGCAAGGACATGCAGGCGCCCCACGACGAAGACGAAGTCTATTTTGTACTCGAAGGTAAAGCCCGAATGAAGCTGGGCACGGAAGAGAAAGAAGTAAAACCCGGCATGTTGCTCTATGTACGCGCAGCCACAGAGCACTCATTCTTTGAAATTGAAGAAGACATGATGCTGCTGGTGATGTTCAGCAGCTAGCAGGTCAGTTCCACCGTTCCCATCACATGGTTGCCGTACTGGTTGCGGCCCGTCACCTCCACCACCAGGGTCGAGTTGTCCTCGTCCTTGGCGGAGACTGAACCACTCATCACCATCTCATCACCCGGATAGTTGGGCGCTCCCAGCTTAATGGCCACCTTTTTCAGGCGGGCATCCGGACCAGACCAGTCCGTGACATAGCGCCCCACCAGACCATTGGTGGTCAGAATATTCATGAAGATATCCGGTGAACCGAGGGCCTGGGCGGCATCCTTATCATGGTGCACATCCTGGTAGTCACGGCTGGCAATAGCGCCACCCACAATCAGCTTGGCGCTGATATCAATGCTCAGCTCAGGTAACGCGTCACCCACCGCTACGTCGCTGAAAGAAATACTGCTCATCCTGCCTCCTCAGCGCTCGGCCGGCTTATATTTGAAGACCTGGAACCTCATGGTGCCGACTTCTTCATCGTCCTGATTAAAAAACGTGGACAGCTCAGTACAGAAATACCCCGTACCCAGGGCCGTGGTTTTCTGCTCGGATATGGATTCCAATTCAGCGAAGTAGTGAATCTGGTCACCTTGCTTGAGATAACTGGAATACTCCTGCTCACAGTTCACGGCGACAACGCCGGGAAAACCAGCCTGCTCCAGAACATCGAGGCATGCGAAAGCGCTGCCTGTGTCTGAACCGGCTGGCCTTTCGCCGTTGTAACCCATCATCACCCAGGCCTGCAGCATTGTCGGCGGCGCCACCAGGTCGGGATGGCCCGCCGTTTGCGCCGCAGCCTGATCGGTATAGATCGGATTGGTATCGCCCAGGGCTTCACACCAGTGTCGGATCATCGGCGCATTCACCGCATCCCAGCTGTGAAAGGGACCGAAGCGCTTGCCGATCATGGCTTTCAATTCGTCAAGATTTGGCTCCATCACTCAGCGACCGAACAGACCCTCTTCGAGGCTGTGCGCGCGCTCGGAGGGTTTTTCCAGAGTTGGAATGTGATAAATGCCCGCGGCCTCATCCAGGTACTTGCCTGCATTTTCGGGGCTGTCATAAAAATGGCCGTACCATTTACGTACCATTTTGAACGGACCATCGTTTTTGAGCTGCATGATCTTGATGGCGGACCGCTTGTGTCGCCATACGTCAAAATCAGCGGCGAAGGCTTCCAACGCACCGGCCTGTATGCCTTTGGCGGTGGCGATATCTTCCTCGCTGTGAGGCACGTTCTGGGCCTGAGCCAGAGCCGCGTGCCAAACCTTTGAAACCCCATCATCCACTGGCGTATTGGCAATCAACTCAAAAGTCAGCACGTCGCCAAACTCCTGTTTGGACAACAACACACCGGGGCCGGTGTACCAGGTGGTTGTGGTCAGCATGGCATCGTACTTCTGGTGAAAACCACCCTGGCGCTGAATGCAGAGGTGTGCGTCGATCTCGTTCTCGAAGTACTCACAGGGCGCACCGTGGGTCGGACCGAGATGCTGGGCATCTGCCATATTGTCCAGAATCTCCTGTCCATGCAGCTCAATTTCACCCAGGTGATCCAGCTCCCAGTGAACCCAGGACGGGTCATCCCATTCCTTGAGGAAGGGCGGATCGTACTCGGCGGGACCACCATCGGGGTCATGCCACATCATTACGCAACCCATGACATCGCGAACATCGTACGACTGGATGGCCGCAGACTTGGGCAGCGGACCATCGTGGTAGGGAATATCATCGAGCTCACCATCAGGCCCATAGCGCCAGCCATGGTAAGGGCAGCGTATGCTATCGCCCTCAATCTGCTCGCCATTCTGCACAATCATTGCGCTCTTGCTAGCGGTCAGGTGGGTGCCCATGTGAGCGCAGTAAGCGTCCAGCATGATGGGCTGTCCGCTCTCGCCCCGGTACAGCGCGAAATCCTTCCCAAAAAAACGCACCGCCATGGGGCCTTGTTCGAGTTCGCTGCTCTCGGCAACGATAAACCAACCACGGGGAAATACATGCGGTCCGAGACCATAATCTGCTGCTTTGGCCATTGTGATACTCCGGTACTTAATTCTGAAAGGGGCGCATTATCGCTCGATTAATTGTAGCGCGTCATACTGCAAAAGGATGAGACAGACGCGGTTCTGTTAGCTAAACCGCCGCTGCAGGCGCGCCAGGCGACTGATAAACGCCTCGGTGGGGGGCTGATGTCGACCCAATAACCGGTATTGGGCAATCTCCAACCAGAAACCCAGGGTTTCGCGAGTATCGAAGTACGCAAAATAGGTCGACAGCAGTCCGATATTGATGCCGCCCTCAAGGTACAAAGGGAAACCCGCAGCTGGCAAACGTTGCTTAAGTTCGGCCAGGTTGTTCTCAAAACAGCACACATGATGCAGGCGTAAACTGCCCTCCGGGTCGATATCATCAAGATAAAACCGGGTGCCCTGACCGGGCCCCAGCAACTCGATCTGGTCCGCCCCCGTATAACCCATAGCCATTTCCACCTGGACCTCGCGTCTCTCGCCCTGCTCAGTCCAGCCCGGTGCACCCATATTGGCATGGATAAAGGGCGTGCAACCCAGTGCCTCCAGCCTCTCGATATGCGTCGCCACATCAGCGCAGACCATGCCGAACTGACCTGGTCGACTCAGGCCAAAACGCTGACGAAAGTCCTCACCCAGCAACTGATCGAGGCTACTACCGCCGAGAGCTTCTATAGCAGTGCCAGACACGAGGGCTAGTCCCTGAAGTTGTTGAACTGCAGGGGCATATCCAGTTCTGCTTCGCGTAACATCGCCATGACCTGTTGCAGGTCGTCTCGCTTTTTACCAGTCACCCGAACCTGCTCGCCCTGAATCTGTGACTGCACCTTAAGCTTGGTGTCCTTAATCATTTTGACAATCTTCTTGCACAGCATGGATTCCAGTCCGTGACGCAATTGCACTGATTGTTTCACCAGTTTCCCGGATTGGCTGACGTCGCCAGGCTCCATCGACTTGGGATCGATTTTGCACTTGATCAGAGCGTCACGCAGCATGTCCTGCATTTGCTCTACCTGAAACTCCGCCTCGGCAGTGATCAACACGGTCCGTTCCTCCCGCTCAAAAGAGGCGTCTACACCTTTGAAATCAAAACGGTTGGCCACGATACGACCCGCCTGGTCGACCGCATTGGTCAATTCATGCAAATCAACTTCAGATACAATATCAAAAGACGGCATTGGTACACTCCAATCGGCACACATCAGGGAGGCAGATGATAGCACCGAAGGAACACTGGCACGTATTGGGCGCCGGAGCCATCGGCTGCCTGACCGCCAGCCATCTGCAGCACGCAGGCGTTTCAGTGACCCTGCTGACCCGGCCCGGTCAAATGCCTGAACATCTCAAGGCCGGCTTGCACCTGCACCACCGTCAGTCCACCCGGCAGCTTCAGATACCTGCTATCGATACAGACAGCGCCGAAGAGATTTCCGCCCTGCTCATTACCACTAAAGCCATGCAGGTTGCCGATGCTTTTCTGAGCGTGCGTACCCAATTGCAGCGCGATGCGCCGGTGGTACTGATGCACAATGGCATGGGTGTGCTGGAGGATCTGCAAGCGACCTTTCCTGATATCCGCTTCAGCTGTGCCACCACCACCGAGGGTGCCTATATCAATGATCAGGCACACCTGATTTACAGCGGTGAGGGCGGCTATCGCTTTGGCTGTGAAGGGCAGGCCGATGCTCCCGCCTGGTTCCATTCCCTGCAGGCCGCCCTGCCCGACTGCCACTGGGATGACAACATACAGGCCAGTCTCTGGCGAAAGCTTGTCATCAATGCCGCCATTAATCCGCTGACGGTGCTCTACCAGTGTCGCAACGGTGAATTGCTTGAGAACGAGACCTACCGCAGGCATGCCCAGCTACTCTGCGAGGAAATCGCTAGGCTGTGCCAGGCGGCGGGTCACGGCCAACTGGCTGACCAAGTCTGGCATATTGTCAGTAAGGTCATGCAGGGCACGGCCAAAAACCAGTCTTCGATGCTGCAGGATATTCGCGCCGGCCGGCCCAGCGAGGTGGACTTTATTACTGGCTACCTGTGTCGATTTGCCCACCAGCGCAATCTGGACTGCCCGCTCAATGAAACACTGCTGAAAGAGATCAGAGCAATGGATAATTCGCAATGATTTTGCCCTGGTCAATCAGCGTTGCCAGTGTCGTTGCACTGGTCTGGTTCGAGACACACGGCCAGCGGCAGTGGCGCTGGCTTTTCAAACCGCTCGCGGCACTCTGTTTTATCTGGCTCGCCATCCTCTGTGGCGCGACAGACTCTGTCTATGGCCAGTGGCTGCTGCTTGGCCTTTTGCTGTGTCTTGGCGGCGATGTGCTGCTGATACCTGATTCGGACAAGGCCTTTACTGCAGGACTGGGTAGCTTCCTGTTGGGTCACCTGGCTTATGCGGTAGCTTTTATGCAAGTGGGCCTAAGCGTATCTGGCCTGCTAGTCAGTCTGCCGCTCGCAGGCGCACTCGGCCTGCTCAGCTGGCGCTGGTTAATGCCACATTTACCTGCGGACATGAAAATACCTGTAGCAGCCTATATTGTTGTCATCGGTTTGATGCTGGTCGCAGCGGGGGGTGCTTTCGATTCACAGGCGGGACTGTGGATTGTTGTCGGGGCATGGGGCTTCGCGCTGTCTGACCTGGCCGTCGCCCGACAGCAATTTGTGAAAACTGAGCCGCTCAATCGCTATTGGGGCACCCCGCTCTATTTTTTCGCGCAGATGCTATTGGCTAGCACGCCGGCCATACTCTGAGCGACTGTCTGGAAATGACTCGTAGAACTCATCTAATAATTCGTCCACAGCCTCACGCCAGGCCTCGTCCGGGCGTTTGTTGAGCAAAGACAAGTAGCCTGTTCGGTAAATGTCATCACCGCGATCCAGGGTGATCTGTAACTGGCACAGCGCCTGGGTACAATGCAGCCTGGACACAATGCGATCGTGCGCATTCCTGGGCACGCTGCGCAGCCCCGACACATCGTCCACCGCGTCAGAAATCAGCTGGCGGACTTGATCCGAGGCGGGATGAGGGGGTGAGTCTTCGCCCTGCACCACAATGGTTGGCGCTACCTCTACGTGCCAGTCCGGTTTACTCAACCAGTAAACGACCAGCTGGATGACACCCACAAATATTGCCAGTAGCACGCCAGATACGGCGATGCCTCGATAGAGCTCTTTGTAAGACACACCCCATGGGCCCCAGTCCTCCTGGCTCAGAAGCCGACTTTCAGCACCACGGAAACGCCCGGCGGGTCGTTTTCGCATCAGCGGCCGGCCTTTTTCCTGACGCGCGTTATCCCGCACCAGCTGTTTCAGGCTGACTCTCTCGCCCACAGACAGGTCCCTCATCGCGTCCTGCAACTGCTGCCTGACCTCGCTCGCGGTATAGGGCCGATCCCTGGAAGCTTTGGCCAGGGAATCGTGCACTGCTTGGCACAGTGATTCCGGCAAATCAGGACGATGTTCAGACAGTGGCCGCTCCACCTCGTGCTGCAGCCGCTCGAGGAATGCTGGCCCATCCTCCTGCCAGGGAAAGGGGTGCTCCCCGGCAAAATGTCGATACATGAGCAACCCCAGCGCAAATACATCCGAACGCTGATCGAGGGCCTCCCCGCGCGCGTGTTCGGGCGACATGGCGTAGTAACTGCCAGACAGATCCAGCGAGCGCTGCTCACGCAAGGCATCGAGTTCAATTGGCACTGCCACACCAAAATCTGTAAGACGAGGTACACCGTCGAGATCCAGCAACACATTACCGGGCTTAATATCCCGGTGCACAATGCCCCTGCGATGCAAATCCGAGACACCGCTGCAAAGCTCGATCATGATCTGCACGAAGGGTACCGTGCCGAGAAGTTCGCTGCGCTGCAGGCTACGCAAGTCCGCACCAGCCACGTACTCCATGACAATCACCACGTGGCTACGGGTTTCAATCACGTCCAGCAACTGCACCATAGCACGGTGGTAAAAGCCCGCAATCAACAGGCTTTCCTCCAGCACCTTCTGGCGCAGCTCTTTGCGAAGTGGAACAGGCAGCAGTTTAACGGCCACCTTACGTGCGAATCGTTGATCGCGGGCCTCATACACCGAGCCCTGGCCGCCCTCGTCAATCAATCTCGCGAGGCGATAGGGCCCAATGTTCATCGGGCCTTTGCTCACCGTTGTGGTCTCGCCTCAAGCTCCATGGCATGCCAACGCCGCAACAGTGCCGGCTCCGACACGCACATGCGCCGGGCCGCTTCCGCCAAGTCGCCAGCACACTGGTCATACACCATCATCACTTCTTCAGCAGGCAAATCGGCAGCGACATGCAACTGTGGCATGGATTGCAGCCTGTTATACAAGGAAGGCCTTGAGATGTTCAGAGCCCGTGCCGCAGCGGCCAGCTGATAACGCGAAGCCGCCAGCGCCTCGGCAATCTCCTCGACACTGACGTCGCGCGGAGGACGATATTTTCTGGTTTCGGACACCGCTAACGGCTCGGCTACCGAATCGGACGAATCGATACTGCTTGATTGGGGCACCGCCAGGGCGCCCTGAGCATGGCTGGCGCGGAACACCTGTTCGCAGTGATTGCGAAGTTCACGGACATTGCCGGGCCAACTGCGCTCGGCCAGCTCACGTATCCAAACCGCCCATTGCACGGCCTCTAAGGGGTCTTGCTCCGCTCGGTGCAGGCAACAGCCCTGAAGTGATTCATAATCACGCAAAAACTTCGCAACCAGCCGACCGATATCCTCACGGCGCGCAGATAAAGCCGGCATACGCACTTCTATTCCGCCGAGGCGGTGCCTGAGCGCAGTGCTCAAAGCCCCCTCCTCCAGGGCCGCGTCGGTGGCTGCGATCATCCGCACATCAACTTGGCGCACCAGACCGCCCGCTAGCTGAATATCTCCGCTTTCCAGTGCCCGCAATAACTGCGCCTGGACCGGTGCGGGACACTCACCGATTTCGTCGAGAAAGAGGCTACCGCCGTCGGCCTGCTCAAAGTAGCCGATTCGATCTGAATCTGCCCCAGTGAAAGCACCCCTGCGAACGCCAAAGAACTCGGCGCTCGCCAGATCCGCGGGGATCGCCGCTGCGTTGACACTGACCAGGGACTCCCTGGCTCGATGACTGTTTGCATGGATCGCCCGTGCCGCCAATTCCTTGCCGCTGCCACTCTGACCCAGCAACAACACGGGCAGGTCACAACCACTGGCCAACTCAATCGACTCTCGAGCCCGCTGCAGCGTTTCTGACTCACCCACCATGCCAAATTCCGGTGGCAGCCTGTCTCGATAGCTAGCCTTCTGCAGCAGCAAGACCACCCGTCTCGCCAGCGTCAGCAACACCCCCTGTTCCAACATATCGGCGTTGAGAAACTCGTCGCCGCTGACCAGCGTTTGCCCCACCATCAGGGAACTGCCTTCTGGCGGCCTGGTCAGTAGTAATCCATCACATTGTTGCTGCAGGACGCAGGCACTGCGGCTGATATATGGGTCATCCAGAGCCCCCTCCTGGCCGCCCCTCAGATCACCGAACAAAGGTGAATGCCGGGACAATATGCACTCAGCATTACGCTTCACCGGCCACTGGTGGACCCGCCCGATGCGATCAGTTTGAGGATGATAGAGAATACTCAGGCGCCAGCTATCAGGCGCGCGTGCATCACTGGGCCGGACCAGCTCCGGCAGTGTGACATCTGGGTTTTGGTTCACCGCCATGCAGCACTCCGGCCAGGACATCACCTTGAGTGTAGCAGTGAACACGGCGCTCCACCGGCGCCGCTTTCAGGTGCTAGTAGGGCAGCGTCGCGCCGCCATCCAACAGCAGTTTCTCGCCGGTCACATTGGGCGCACCATCGACAAAGAACCAAATATTCTCTGCTACTGTGCGAGGCGTCATGATCTCACCTGTGCGCGCCTGGGTTTTGAAGTGCTGCTCAACCATAGGATAGATCTCGTCGCCCAGGCCCTCGCGCAGCCAGTCACCCTCGACCATACCCGGGCAAACCGCATTGACCCTGATCTCCGGACCCAGCTCCCGGGCCATGGACTGGTTGAGCGCCAGCATGGCGGCTTTGGAACAGGCATAGGCCAGGCTGCTGCCAACGCCAATCAAACCAGCCACCGAAGCGACGTTCACCACAGAGCCACCGGTTTTTCTCATGCTCGGCACCACCGCGCGGATCATCTGGAAAGCGCCGATTGTGTTCACCTGATACAAGCGCTGAAAATCTTCAGCGCTCAAACCGTCCAGTTGGCCGTGAGGGCAAAACTTGGTGGTGCCGGCATTATTTACCAGTGCATCAATCCTGCCGAATTCAGCTTCCGTTGCCGACGCGAGCGCACGGCAATCGTCGTCGCTACCGACGTCGGCGGCCATCACCAGTACCTCGGCACCTGTAGAACGACAATCTGCAGCCACCTGTTCGGCGCCATCGCGATTGCTGTTGTAATTGACCACCACGTTGTAGCCTTCTGTTGCCGCCAGCCGTGCCACTTCGGCACCAATGCCGGACGAGGAACCGGTCACAATCACTACTTTGCGTTCTGTATCAGACATACAGATTCTCCCTGGATCAAAAAAAAACTAAAAAGAACGGATCAGGTAAAGACGACCCATAGCGCGAGCACGACCACCCAGGACGCTGCGCTGCGGCTCATCAGGCTGTGCAACTGCCCCATCTCCCACTCACTGACCTGGGCCAGCGCTTCGCTGTCACCATTGCCCGCAAACACAGTGGGTTTAAAGCCAAGAGCCGCGTGAGCAGCATCATTGATCGCCTCGTCGCTGCGAACTTCAAGATCCTGCAAGGCGCTCATGATTTGTTCGCGACTACCCATGTAATCACCAGTCAGAGCATAAGCAAACATCAGCAAACGGGACGGTAACCAATCGAGGATGTGTATCAGCTGCTGCTGGTGAGGATCTTTGTCTTCCGCAATCTCACTGAGATGCACAAGGCGGTATGCCAGGGCTCCGGCAGCACCGAATAACGCGAAATAAAAGATCACCGCAAACCAACGTTCAAAACCCATATAGAGCAGGCGTTGCTTCATCCAGCGATGCAGCTGTTCAGCATTGTCCGGATCGGCGTCACAATCATCGCAGGGAAACAGTTCGCGGGTCTTGATAAAAGCCGCTTCAAAATCGCCATTGCGGCAGTCTTCGCGGTATGCACTCATGGCCTTTTCATAGTCACCGCGACCGAAGCTGTATAACAGGATGACCACGCTGCCTCCCAAATACAGCAAGCTACCCAGCCACCCTCCCAAACTGTCGAAGAGCCAGAACAGCAACAGGGCCGGCACGAACACCTGAAACAGCAATAGCGGCCAGGCACGCAGACCCGCGTTGGCCAAAACCTCGTGCCAGCTTTCGAACCATTCATCGCGATGCAGCACATGCGCTGTACCCACAAACTGTATGTACAGCAGCGCGATAATGAGGGCGAGAAACGTCACTGCTCGGCTCCCTGCTGACGCAGCCCGCCCAAATAGCGTTGCCAGTCGAAACTCGGGCCAGGATCAGTCTTGCGGCCCGGCGCAATATCGCAGTGGCCAACGATGCGATCCGTACTGATGGCTGGATAAGAGTGTTGCAAGCTTTCGGTCACCTCGATCAGTGCCTGGTATTGAGCATCAGTATAGGACTGATCATCAGTCCCCTCCAACTCAATACCAATGCTGAAGTCGTTACAGTTGTCGCGCTCTTCGAAGGAGGAGACGCCCGCGTGCCAGGCGCGCGCATCAAAGGCGACGAACTGGGTCAGTGCCCCCTGCCGGTCAATCAGCAGGTGCGCAGATACCTGCACACCTCGCAAAGAGTCATAGCTTGCGTGTTTCGCGCAGTCCAGTTCGTTGCAGAACAATGCACTGATGTCGTCGCCGCCAAATTCCCCCGGCGGCAGGCTGATGTTGTGGATCACCAGCAAGCTGATGTCTTGCGGACGCGGGCGTTCATTACAATTGGGAGAGGGGCACCTGCTCACCTGCTCCAACCAGCCGTCGACAACTTTTGCGCCCATGTGCTCCCCCTCTGCAGGCATATGATAGCCCAAGCTGATACAATCGCCGCCTCGAAAATAGCGGACTGTTCTATGCAACCGAGTGCGGAACAAATACAACAGGATGTGCGTATCGCACTGGCAGAGGATGTCGGCGACGGCGATATTACAGCTGCGCTCATTCACTCTGACACGCAGGCCGAGGCGCGCATTATCAGCAGGCAGCCGGGTGTTCTATGCGGCAGCGCCTGGGTCAATGAAGTGTTCCACCAGCTCGATGACAACGTAGTGGTGAGGTGGCAGAAACAGGATGGTGACCGCCTTGCAGAGAATGATACCCTGTTCATCCTCGCCGGCTCTGCGCGCAGCTTGCTCACTGGCGAGCGCAGTGCGCTTAACTTCCTGCAGTTGCTATCCGGTACTGCCAGCCGCTGCCAGCACTATGCCGACATCGTCGCCAACACCGGCGTCAAGTTGTTGGATACCCGCAAAACCATTCCGGGGCTTCGCCTGGCCCAGAAGTACGCAGTCAGCTGTGGCGGCTGCTATAACCATCGCATCGGCCTGTTCGACGCCTACCTGATCAAGGAAAACCACATACAGGCCTGCGACGGCATCGCTAACGCAGTAGAACAGGCCCGACGCAATTCACCAGGTAAACCGGTAGAAGTAGAGGTGGAGTCCATGGCCGAGCTGGATCAGGCCCTCAGTGCCGGAGCCGACAGAATCATGCTGGACAATTTTTCCCCGGCGCAAATGCGCGAAGCGGTTGCCGCCAGCAAAGGCCGCGCCGAGCTCGAGGCTTCCGGCGGAATCACCGAAAGCGACTTGAGGGACTATGCCGAGACCGGCGTGGATTACATTTCTCTGGGCACACTGACAAAGGACATTCAGGCACTGGATCTCTCCATGCGCCTGCTGTGATACCTGGCTGAAGCTTATTCTGTACTCAGCTTGCCGGCAGTGATCAGCACGCCGTTGTTGTCGGCGTAGAGGTAGTCGCCAGGGCTGACCCTGACACCACCGAGGTGGATCTCGATATCTCGCTGGCCCGCGCCCAGCTTGTCGGTCTTAAGGGGTATCGAACCCAGCGCCATTACCCCCAACTGCATATCGGCAATCGGGTCGACATCGCGGATGACCCCATTGATCACCAGGCCCGCCCAGCCATTGGTTACCGCTTTTTCCGCCAGCATATCCCCCAGCAGCGCACGCCGGCGCGAACCACCCCCGTCGACCACGATCACCCGGCCATGTCCGGGTTCTGCAACCGCAGCTTTTACAAGAGAGTTATCTTCGTGGCACTTGATGGTTACCACCTCACCCTCAAATGCTGTGACTGCACCAAACTGACGAAGGTCCAGCTCAAGCGCCTGCACCAGCTCGGGATTGGCATCGGCAATATCGGGTGTGGGCAACATGGTCATTAAAACCAGTCCAGTGAGAAAGCGGCGAGGGCCGTGGAATTGTTCAGCACCACCTGACCGTGGCTGGCCGCGCGGGGCAGCAACTGCTCAGCGTAGTACCGCGCGGTAATCAGCTTCTGGGCATAGAAGTCATTGCCGGTATCCAGTTTGCCCGCAGCGACGAGCGCTGAGCGACCCAGATGCCAGCCGCCCATCAGGTAGCCAATCTGCATCATGTAGTCGAAGGCACCGGCCATGGCGGCCTCGCGTTCATCCTGGTATTGCTCCAGCAGTCGCGCATTGCTGGCGCGGGCCTGCTCGAGCGCCGCAGACAATCCATGACCTACCGCGGCCAGATCTGCATGCCCGTTGGCGTTTAGCTCTGCGGCCGTGTCTGCGACCTGCGTAAAAATGGACTCCATGGCGGCACCGCCGTCTCGCGCCAGTTTACGACTCACAAGGTCGGCAGCCTGAATGCCATTGGTTCCTTCGTATATAGAAGCAATACGCACATCCCTGAGGTACTGGGCTGCACCGGTCTCTTCCACGTAACCCATACCACCGTGCACCTGCACACCCAGCGAGGCCAGCTCCTCACCCATTTCGGTTAACCAGCCCTTGATGACGGGAATCATCAGGTCAATACGGGCTTGCTGCTCGGCATCTTTGAGATAGTGTGCGAGATCCATCGTGACCGCCTCGGAGTAGGCAAAGGCCCGCATGGCCTCGGTGGCGGCGCGCATGGTCAGCAGCATGCGTTTCACATCTGCGTGCTGGATAATCGGCACGCCACCCTGTACACGCTCGCGGGCGTAGCCCAGTGCCTTCTGGTAAGCACCATCTGCGGCGCCCAGCCCCTGCACACCCATCTTCAGGCGCGCTTCGTTCATCATGGTAAACATGCAGCGCAGGCCATTGTTCTCGCCGCCAATCAAATAGCCGACAGCGCCCTCATTGTCACCAAAGGCCATCACGCAGGTGGGACTGCCGTGAATGCCCAGCTTGTGCTCAGTAGAGACCGGGTAAACATCGTTGCGCTCACCGAGGCTGCCATCTTCATTGACCATGAACTTGGGCACAATGAACAGAGAAATACCGCGGCTGCCCTCTGGCGCATCCGGCAACTTCGCCAGCACCAGGTGCACAATATTGTCGGTGGCCTGATGGTCACCCCAGGTGATAAAAATCTTTTGCCCGTAAATGCGGTAGTGATCGCCTTCCGGCACAGCCCGGCTTTTCATCACACCGAGATCAGAGCCTGCGCCGGACTCGGTCAGGTTCATGGTACCGGCCCACTCGCCGGTATAGAGCTTTTCAAGGTAAGTGGCTTTCTGCTCGTCACTGCCGTGGGCCCGGATAGCCAGGGCCGCGCCAATGCTTAGAATCGGTGCCAGCGCAAAGGCCATGTTGGCGGCATTCCACATTTCGCAGGCCGCAGTGGTGTAAAGTTCGGGCAAACCCTGGCCGCCGAACTCCGCGGGGGCAGAAATGCCCGCCCAACCACCAGCTGCCAATTGTTGCAGGGCATCGTCAAAGCCCGGCGAGGCTGTGACCACACCATCGACACAGGTGGCGGGCTGCTCATCCCCTACCCGGCGCAGAGGTGCCAGCACCTCCCCGGACAACTTGGCAGATTCATCCAGCAGTGCCACGGTGAGGTCCGGGCCAACGCCCATATCCTGAAACGATTCAACCTCGGCCAGTTGTGTTTCCACCTGACACAGCTCATCAATAACAAAAGCCATGTCTTCTACCGGTGCCCGATACGTGCCCATTATGGATGTCCTCGTGAGTGAAAGCTGAAGCTAGTTTAGTGAAAGCTGGCGATTCTATGGATCGCGTGATAATTTATCCAGTCTATATTTTTCATTTTCGGCATTCATTCAATGAATATAAACAGGGTCGATCTCAACCTGCTGGTCTACCTGGACGCACTCCTGCGAGAGCGCAATGTTACCCAGGCTGCCAACCAGCTGAATCTGTCCCAGCCCGCCATGAGCAATGGCTTGCGCCGGCTCAGGGACCTGTTTGATGATCCGCTGCTGGTGCGCACCAGTGATGGCATGACTCCCACCGAGCGCGCCCTGGAACTGGAACCACTGGTAAGAGACATCCTGAGTAAGGTCGATCGCGCCGTACAACCCCATACCGAATTTGAGCCCGCATCCTCAGACCGCATCTTTCGTATTATGGCGAGCGACTACGCCGAGTCTACCCTGCTGCCCGCCGTACTTGGACGCTTACGCAACGAGGCACCGGGTGTCAGCCTGGATATCATGACGCCCAGCGACGTCAGCTTTCTGGATGTTGAGCGCGGCAAGATCGATATGGTGATCAACCGCTTCGATTCGATGCCACAGTCCTTTCACCAGATTAACGTGTGGCGGGACACATTCTCATGCCTGCTCAGCCCCAATAACCCGCTGCTCAACGACTACACCCTCGACAACTATCTCAAGGCCAAGCACGTCTGGGTGAGCAAAACCGGCATGGGTGTCGGGGTTGGGGTCAACCCCACCGATGTGCAGCGCCTGGGCTGGGTTGATGTGGCGCTGGACAAGCTCGGCAAGAAACGACAGATCACTGTGTTTACCCGGCACTACCAGGCTGCCATGATCCTGGCAGAGCAGAATGACCTGGTCGTGACGCTGCCTACCCTGGCCGCTCAGTTACAGGTCAACAACCCGAGGCTGGTCATCAAAACGCCCCCGATTGAAATACCCCACCTGGAATTGAAAATGGCCTGGAGCCCACTGCTGCAGCACAACCCTGCCAATCGATGGCTGCGCCAGCTGATTGTAGAGGTTGGACGCGAGATTTCCTGGGAAGATTAGTATTCGTCTCGCGAATAGCGACGATAAAAACGATTGATTAGCTAAATTTTGCCCTCCTCCCTATAGTCCCCGCTTATTCACCCAGCAACACGGGACTTGCACATATGAGCGAGCGTATTCAGGAAGGCAACCTGCAGGTGGCAGGTGAACTACACCAATTGGTTGAACGGGATATTCTGCCCGGAACCGGTGTTTCTTCGAGCCAGTTTTGGCAAGGACTGGAGAGCATTCTCGCGGACCTGGCCCCGCGCAACCGGGAGCTGCTGGCACAGCGGGACGAGCTGCAGGCGCAGATTGACCAGTGGCACCGGGACCACCCTGGCTCAGACTACGATCGCGCTGCTTACCGGGCCTTCCTCGAAGAAATCGGTTATCTCCTGCCTGAGGGCGACTGCTTCTCTGTGACCACAGAAAATGTTGATGAAGAGGTGGCTATGGTGGCCGGGCCCCAGCTGGTGGTGCCGGTGATGAATGCCCGTTACGCACTGAATGCGGCCAATGCCCGCTGGGGCAGCCTGTACGATGCTCTCTACGGCACGGACGTGATCAGCGAAGCCGATGGCGCAGAACGCAGTGGTGGTTACAACCAGGTGCGCGGCGACAAGGTCATCGCCTATGCCCGCGCCTTCCTCGATAGCGCAGTGCCACTGGAAAGCGGCAGCCACGCTGAGGCCAGCGCCTACAGCATCGTGGATAACCGCCTGCTGGTCACCCTGTCAGACGGCAGCATCAGTGGGCTGGCAGACAGCACACAATTGCGCGGCTATCTGGGCGACGCCAAATCGCCGAGTTCAGTATTGCTGCGCAATAACGGACTGCACATCGACATACAGATTGATCACTACAGCCCCATTGGCCAAACCGACAAGGCTGGCGTCAAAGACGTGGTCCTGGAAGCGGCCATCACCACCATTCAGGATTGCGAGGATTCTGTCGCCGCAGTAGACGCAGAGGACAAGACCCTGATTTACCGCAACTGGCTCGGCCTGATGAAAGGCGACTTGTCTGAGAGTTTTGACAAGGGCGGCAAAACCCTGAAGCGCGCTCTCAACCCTGACCGCCACTACACTGCGCTTGATGGCAGCGACCTGACTCTGCATGGCCGCAGCCTGCTGTTTGTTCGCAACGTCGGCCACCTGATGACCACCGATGCGATACTTGATGATCAGGGCAATGAGATTCCCGAGGGCATTCTCGATGGTGTGGTCACCAGCGCTATCGCCCTGCACGACCTCAAGGTCGACAAGGAGCTGACCAACTCGCGCTGCGGCAGCGTTTACATCGTGAAGCCAAAAATGCACGGCCCTGAGGAAGTGGCATTTGCCTGCGAACTGTTTGGCCGCGTCGAGGACATGCTGGGCATGACCCGCAATACGCTAAAGCTGGGCATCATGGATGAGGAACGTCGGACCACCATCAACCTGAAAGAGTGCATTCGTATTGCAGCTGAGCGGGTTGTATTCATCAATACCGGATTCCTCGATCGCACTGGTGACGAACTGCACACCAGTATGGAAGCCGGCGCCATGACGCCCAAAGGTGACATGAAGCAGGAGGCCTGGATCAAGGCGTACGAAGACCGCAACGTCGACGTCGGCCTGCTCACCGGCCTACAGGGCAAGGCCCAGATTGGCAAGGGCATGTGGGCCATGCCCGACCTGATGGAAGCCATGATGGAACAAAAGATTGGCCACCCCCAGGCGGGCGCCAATACCGCCTGGGTACCCTCACCCACCGCGGCAACCCTGCACGCCATGCACTATCACCAGGTAAATGTGATGGCACGCCAGGAAGAAATCAAACAGCGTCAGCTGGCTGCTCTGGAAGACATTCTCACCATTCCCCTCTACCAGGGCCCGACCTTGTCCGCTGAGCAAATCCAGCGCGAGCTGGACAACAATGCCCAGGGCATCCTGGGTTATGTGGTGCGCTGGATCGATGCCGGCGTCGGCTGCTCCAAAGTCCCGGACATTAACAATGTGGGCCTGATGGAAGACCGTGCCACACTGCGTATCTCCAGCCAGCACATTGCCAATTGGCTGCGTCACGGCTTGTGCAGCGAAGCCCAGGTGCGGGAAACCATGGAACGCATGGCCGCGATTGTTGACAGGCAGAATGCAGGCGACCCTGAATACCAGAATATGGCACCGGATTTTGACAACAGTGTTGCCTTTCAGGCCGCGTGTGAACTGGTGTTTGAAGGTTGCGCCCAACCGAACGGTTATACCGAGCCGGTTCTGCACCGTCGCCGTCGGGAGCAGAAAGCGAAAATGCTAGGGGCGGCTGCCGCTGCTTGATTCCGGTCGTGCCGCTTGTGCGGCACTGCCCTGGGCCGGCGATTTAAGCTCCAGAATTACGCCGTCGGCATAGGTCTGACGTATCTGCAAATCACCAAATGCCAGCATGTCTTCCACGGTAGGCAGATAGGTTCGAAAACTACTAACCGGGCTCCACACCACGATGGCATTGTGCTTTCTCATATCGATCAAGATCTGCTCCCATTGCTGCGCAATCAATGGATTCTGCCGCCGAGTGACCGGGTCGTAAAACTTAGGCAGACGCCCCACCTCACGGCCCTGATAAAGATAAAAAAGCTCTGGCGAATTGGTGTAGATCGGTACCTTCGGTTGAAGTTTAGCTGTGGCAGCCAAAATATCCATCTGCGCGGTACCGCGCGTCGAGTAGCCTAAACCCTGCCCGATCGCCTGAGACCAGTTCTGAAAAAACTGAGGCACACTAAGCGCTGACCACAACAGTAAAAGGAGAGGCATAGCCCTTGGCATCAAGTTGTGACCGACATTCACCAATAGATACAAAAGGGGCAAGAACAAAGGAGACAGAATGCGCGCATCCAGTGGTGTATGGCCATCGAAAAAGGTGATCGAAGTCAGCAAGAACACGCTGTAAACCACAACTAACAGCACACTCGCGACCACCGGCAAGCGTCGGCGCAATTCAGGAGCCCGGAGTGACAACGCGATGGACCCTGCAAAAAGGCCAACTATAATCAGCGCAGGTAGGCCTCCAACCCAGCCCGAAAAAGTCGCCATGAGTTGAGCAAGCTTGTAAGCATCAGGCGGATGAAAACTAAAACTACGGGCCCCACTCTGCCCATCTGTCTGCATAGACAACAACAACCACACAAGCACTGGCAGAACAGCAACCGCACCAATTAAAGCCATGCTGAAAAAGCGACGCCAGCTTAAGTGGCCAGGAGTAATCAACAGCGCCAGCAGTAGCGCTGCGACGATGGCTAACGACGCATAGCGCAGCAGCAACATGCCAATTAGACAGATAGTGAATGCGCTCCAGATAAGTCTGCCAGAGCGCCCCTCATCAAGATAGCTGAGCAGCACTAGTGCCAATGCCATTAGAGCTAAACTGGGCGCCTCAGACAGCCCCATCCAGAACTGCGAGCTATAGGTCACAACCAGCACTGACAGCAACAGCGACAACAGGACAGTCAGCGGAGGGATAGCAGCTCTACGAAGCAAAATCGCCAGACACAGCAACACCACAAGATGACTAAGCCCGCCTAATAGCCTAATCCAGAACAATTCGCCTACTAGGCCCGCGGGCGCCATGGACCACAGAAGCGCCACGCCAGGAGGATAGTGCGTACCGAGATTAAACATCGAACCACCGGCTGAAAGGGCTCTGGCCTGCTTTAAGTAGGCAATTGAATCAGGCAGCAAACCAGGACCGTGTACGGTAGCGAACAGATAGACGCCGCCGGCCAACGTCACAAGCAGCAGCAAACCGTAACGGTAATATCTTTCAGCCACTATGTGGATCAGGCTTTTCGCTGGCGGGAGACGCAAACAGGTAAAAGTTGCGCATGCCGAAATTCCAAAAGAAGATTGAGCCAGTTGCCAGAATCTTGGAAAGCATCAAGTGCAGATCTAGCCATTGCGCGGCCATGGCCAGCACAATCCCATGCAACACCAAACCGATGCCGCTGACCAGGTAGACACCGATAACTTCGCCACGCTGAGAGAAGCGCTGCCCGCTTTCATAGACGAAGCGTACGCACAGCACATAGTTGACACCGGCAGCCAGGATAAAACCCAGGCCACCTACCAGCAGATAGTCGTATTCCATCTGCACGGCGAATATCCAGAATACAACCCAGTCGACCAAGGCCGCGGTACCGCCGACAAAAATGTATTTGAACATATTAACTGCGTGAGAACGCACAGCGATTACCGGAGGTTATATTTGAGAATGCAGTAAAGAGCTCGAAAACCGTCGCGCCAACCGATTTTCTTACCTTCCTCGTAGGTCCTTCCATAATAGGAGATACCTACCTCATAAAACCTGACACGCATCCGGGCAAGCTTCGCCGTCACCTCAGGCTCAACACCAAAGCGATCTTCCTCAATAACAATCTTCTGAATCACATTTCGTCGAAATACCTTATAGCATGTCTCCATATCTGTGAGATTGAGATTGGTGAACATATTGGACAGAAGCGTTAAAAAGCCGTTGCCCATGCGATGCCAGAAGTAGAGCACCCTGTGTGGCTCTGCGCCAATAAATCGTGAACCGTAAACTACATCGGCCTTGTCATTGATGATTGGCTCCAAAAGTTTTGGATACTGGCCAGGGTCGTACTCCAGATCCGCATCCTGAATGATCACAATATCCTTACTGGCCCTGGCAATACCGGCGCGAAGTGCAGCACCCTTGCCCTGGTTGTATGGCTGCAATATGGTCTCGTCAATCAATGAGGCTAGTTCCCCGCCGAGCAGATCACGCGTACCGTCGGTCGAACCATCATCCACCACGATGATCTCTCCATCCGTTGGCAACGCCTGTCTCACGGCGATCAGGACTGCTTGGATAGTCTCTTTTTCGTTATAACACGGGATAATGACACTTAGGCTATTCATGTTTATAGAATAACCCGATTAATTTGCAGGAACCAACGTCTCACCAGCAACACCAAGCCAATCTGTGCGTTTTCGCTAGCACTGCAATTCGGTTACCATGCCAACAACTATGATTCACATTTTTCTTGGCACTAAAGCCCAGCTCATTAAGATGGCTCCGATCATGCGAGCATTGCAAGATCAGGGCATTGAATACAACTTTATATTCAGCGGGCAGCACAAGGAAACCATAGACGATCTTCGTGGTAATTTTGGTGTTAAGGCGCCCGACGTCGTCCTGCACAATGGCGGTGATATCACCTCAATTACAAAAATGCTTTTTTGGAGCATAAAGCTCACCATCTACACTCTGCTAAACAGAAAAAAGGTTTGGCAAGAAGATCGCAAAGGTATTGTCCTCAACCATGGCGATACATTTTCAACGTTCTTGGGTGCACTTCTAGGCAAACTAGCCGGACACAAGACCGGGCACATAGAGTCTGGGCTTCGCTCGTTTAATCTCTGCCACCCCTTCCCTGAGGAACTGACACGCCTTTTGGTTTTCCGGCTAAGTGACTATTACTATGCTCCCGGACAGTGGGCTGCTGACAATTTGCAGAACTATCGCGGAGAGATCGTAAATACACAAGCTAACAGCCTCTACGATGCACTCCAAACTATCAGGGCTCTGCCGACACCACCAGATTTGGACATTCCAGGACATAAGTATGCAGTAGTTTCTTTGCACCGATTTGAGAATCTTGCTAAGAAAAAAGTCATGTGTCACATCATAGAGTTGCTCGAACAAGTGTCCGAAGAAATCCACCTGTTGTTTATACTCCACAAACCCACCTTGAAGCGCTTGCAGGAAACTGGACTAATCGCACATCTGGAAAATAACCCTCGTATAGCCTTACGACCACGGTATGATTACCTACGATTCATTGCGCTGATTGAGCGTGCCGAGTTTGTTATTACCGATGGTGGCAGCAACCAGGAAGAGTGCCACTACCTTGGCAAACCATGCTTGATATTCAGACATAAGTCAGAACGCCAAGAAGGACTCGACAGCAATGCAGTGCTGAGCAATCTTGACCCGAAGCTGGTGAGTCTATTTGTTGAGGGGTATAAGCAGCGAGAACGTTCTCCACTATTGCTGAATTCAACACCCACCCAGATAATTGTCCATCACCTACAGTCACTCTGACTGAGTGCAAGCACTGACTAAAAACCTGTGCAAGTCTTGGTTACCCTAGCTTAGTGATCTGTATTTTCCAAAATCACTATTTCATAAACGGCGACGGAAATACAAATAGGAAGACGGCGAAATTGAACATTCATATGGTGTAATAGACAAAGTGGTTTTAAATCACAAAGGCTCGCCCACCTACTCTGCCCGTGCAAAGCCATCCAGTTCCTGCCTGCTCAATAACCAGGTTGAATAACCACCGAATACAATCACTACAAATAAGGACGACAACCTATCCACCACAGATGCTTGCAACATTACCGAAGCTTCGCCGCCCATAGCAACGCCCACGACTACTAATGCTGCCTCTCTGACGCCGATATTGCCAGGCGTGAAGTTCGCGCTCAGACCTAAAGTAACCAAGGCATACATCATTACTATTAACCCATAATCAAGAGTCGAGCCGGAGATCACTAATGCCAAGACAAGACGGCCATATGACAAACCATGAAGAACGAGGCTCCAAAAGCTGAGTTTCAACAAAGTTGCCGGGCTCCCGAACCACAACAACAAAGCGCGCGAGACAATTCTAATGACTTTGCCGTACAGCTCTCTAATTCTAGATATAAACCAGCCTACAGCGATCAACGCCGGAGCCATCAGCAAAAGCCAAAAAGGTGAAAACCCGAGCCGGACATTCTGTTGCAAAGGCCAGATCGCTATGACGCTGAACAGCATTATTAAAGAGAGCAAGCCCAGGTTAACAAACTGAGCGCCTGCCAAAGCAATGAAGTAATCCTCCCAACTGAAGGAAAAGCGCTTTTTGAGATACACTCCGCGGACTAGCAAACCGCTCTTCAGCGGCAAAACAGTGTTCAGAAAGTTCGTCATTGCTGCATAGCATAGGGCGTTGGTAAGAGAGATCCTCAAACCGAGCAAGCCTACTGCCAACTTAAACTGAGCTGCCAGCACCAGAAAAACCGTAACCGATATCGCAGATAGCGTGACCCAGTAAAGTGGATTGATTTGTGTCAGCCGAGCCCAAAGCTCTCTGGATTCATGATCCTTAAATAGCCCAATACAAAAGACCAACAAAGCCAATCCGGCAACAAGTCTTAGTAGATGATTAAACACGCTTGCATCCGCTGTCTCAGTGCAAAATACACATATGACACTGTGATCTACTCTACCTATCCTTGTACATTAAGTTAGTAATCTGCTCGGAGACCAGCCCAATCAAAAAAACCATAACAGCCGACAGGAACAGAAGCGCACTCATATTGGTGAAGCGTTCATCCAATAGGTAGGTGTATAAATAGTTGGTGCTACCCATCACCGCCAGAACCACGGATAACGGAAAGAATATTTTGAGCGGAGAATAGAGTGTGCCAATTTTAAAGATGATCAGGAAAAAACGAATACCATCACGCAACAGGTTAATATGGCTTTTACCGACACGTTTGGCCACGTCAATCGGCACGAAAGCTACAGAGTAACCCGCGCGAAAGAATGCCATTGTTGAAGTGGTCGGGTAAGAAAAACCATTAGGCAACAAGTAAATAAATTCCATGAACAATTCACGCCTTACCGCTCGAAAGCCCGAAGTTAAATCATCAATTTTGTGACCCACCATAGTACTGGCCAAAAAATTGTATAGCGTATTCGCACTCCATCGAGCGACACTTGCCTGCGATGACTTGCCCTGCCTGGCCCCTACGACCAGGTCATAGCCCTCCTCTATCTTTAGTAGAAGGTCGCCAATGGCCTCAGCCGAATGCTGCCCATCGCCATCCATAAAAACAATGACATCTCCTGTGGCGGCACGTGCACCTGATTTGATCGCCGCACCATTTCCCTTGGAATACGGATGCCGAATTTCGGTGACTGCAAATTCTTTACAAACCTCCGGTGTGCTATCGACTGATCCGTCATTCACCACGATTATTTGCGCCTCAGGGTAATGTTCCACCAGCAGGGGCAGCGTCTTACGAAGACTGGCATCCTCATTGAGTGCCGGTATTACAATGGATAATGTGAACATTGTTGTTTATCGCTCAAACAAACTCAGATTGTATTGATCTTGCGGATTCAGCTTGCCTTGCGAAGA
The DNA here is from genome assembly GCA_963921335.3 of Halieaceae bacterium. Lineage (GTDB taxonomy): Bacteria > Pseudomonadota > Gammaproteobacteria > Pseudomonadales > Halieaceae > CAWUFC02. The sequence goes on from CAWUFC020000002.1 coordinate 785,367, forward strand.
CAACTGCCGTAGTTCAGAAAGTAACTCCAGATGCTCTTCTTCTTTACCAAGGGCCGCCGTAAAAAAGAGTTTCATCATTTTTGCCTGAATATTATAGGGCGAAAACTCTAGCAAAATATTGATGTACTCCAAACCTTGCTGATACCGCTGCAGATGATTTTCAAGTGTCGCCAAGCTCAGGTAGGTATTCGATGAAATATACTCCGGCGCAGAGAAATAGGTTAGTACTTTCAGGCGTTCTGCGAGGGCAACAAGGTCAGTACCAGCGCAGCCACTGTTCACCGCCTGCTGAACGAACAAAGACATCCGTTGACTAACCTCAATATCCCTGAAATCGCTAGCAGTTGCTGAAAGCGCCGCAAGTTGGGAAGGGCCTATCTTGCGGGAGGCATAGCAGTGCAAACCTAGATTAACAATCTGGTGTCTTAAAGCGCTGCGCGCGTCCAAAGTCTGCTCAAAAGATGCGTAAGCCATTGCTTCATCGTAGGCACCCCGGGATGCGAGAACTCTCGCGTACCCGATATTGGCCTGGACTGAGTCCGGAAAACGGTTCAGCGCCACAATGTGCAGGTTTCGCTCTGAGGACCATAGCTGCGCCTCCTTGATTAGCAGACCAGTATTGCGCCCCAGAATGACGACCACGGCCAGGCACAACCAGGGCATTAACCAAGGCAAAACTTTGAGAAAGCCGCCAATGACACTAGCTGCCGCAATCAACAAGCCAAAAGACACTAGATAATTTCTCGGTTCAGCATATAACGCCAACGGGTCTAAGTAGGCCTGTATAAAATGACCCAGTAAGAAGAGCGTCAGACCATAAAACAACAGCGGCAGCCGCCGCCTCAAAAACCAAGCACCAAAGAGCACTATCAGCCAGGCGAACCAACCCGCAGCAGCCATGGTGGCATCTGATGGACCTTTGGCTACCATATAGCCATCCTGGTAAACACCCAGAAGCTCAGGTCTCGGCCAAAATAATTGAGCTACGTATGCCCATAGAATCTGCCACTGCATTGACAGAAATGTAACTAGCTTGAAGTGTTGCGAGCCGGTTTGTGAAATAGAAGTATCAAACTGCAGAGCTATCAATGCACAGACTACAACTAACACGGCGACAAACATCGACAAAATCCGCATCCGCTGTGCCCAAAATGCCCGCATGCCCCCGCATCCAAACAGCGTGAACTCCATCAGCACCAACATTGGCAGAGCGAGAATGCCACTCTCCTGCGCCAGCGGGGCAACGAGACAAGCAGCCAAACAAAGCCACAGCCAGATCTGACCACGGCCGACGCGCCATCTTAGATAACTCCAATTGGCAATCAAAACGAACAGAGCGGCCAGCTGAATCATGCGCTGCGGCACATGCAGCACCGAGCTTAGGAGCAACGGACTGAGCATCCAGACCGCACCTACCACAAGTGCCAGCCATGGGGCATTCCGATAGCCCATGCTAACAAGCACGTCATGACTAAAAAGCACAATCAGCAGAGCGATCACCAAATGTATAACAAGATTGATCTCGCGCTGGCCTTCAATACCGCGATCAAAGTAATTCGTCTCGAGAGCGAAACTTGCGACCGACAGGGAGCGCTCAAGCGTCTGATATGAGCTCAAATCCCCATCGTGGGGCGAGATGACAGAAGAGCCACTTAGACGTTCAGGGATGAACAGTGGCGCCTCGTTGTAGGTCACCGCTGGCCCAGCGATGCCTGACTGATACACCCACGCCGCAATCAAACAGAGTAACAACCACAGGACTGTAGTTCGCAGAGTCATTCCTGCAAACCAGGGAGATTATTAGCATGTAGCACAGGATCAAGTAATATATTCAGATCAGGGCTTACCCCCATGAGACTGCGCAGTGTCTCCAAGGCTTGACCATTCTCACCTTTCGCCAAATACCAACGGTACTTCCCTCGATGAGCTGGAATGAATTCAGGGTCCTGAAGCAGGATTTGTTGATCTGTTGCGAGTGCCACTCGATAGTCTTTTTCCACTGTAGCTGCATAAACTGACACTAGGTGATTAAAGCTATAGGTATCAGGGTATCGCTCAGATAAACGCTGCATCAGCTTCTTGAAATCAACCTCAGCTGGATTGCAAATACTCAGCTGTATGCACTCAAGCAAGGCCGCCATAGCACGCTGATCACTGGCATCGATAAAGCTTGCATCAATGGCCGAATGCAGCTGCTGCATCCAGTTTTTACTCGCCTGATTTTGAAAATATTTACCGTCTAGATACAGTAGGGTCACCAATGCCACCACATCGTCCGGGCGCAGCTCCAGCATGTCGATGTAACCCTGCCTAGAGCGACTGATGAGCGCAGCTTGGCGGTTAGCATGCGCGCTCTCTTCCCCGTGGCGGAGCATGGCGTTCGCAAAATGATAAACCGAGCGGACAGAATCAGGATGATGGTGCCGGTGATAGCCGGCCATATCCAACTCACTTTGCCAAATTGTGGACCGTCCGAACAGCAGAAAGGCCAGCAATAGGCCCAGACCGATAGCCACAGCCACACGCATTCGCACTACGCTCAGACGGCTGATTAACAAGGCAATGAACAGGCATAGTCCAAGCGACGGCAAATAATTACGATGTTCATACACCATTTCCAAAGCCAATAGGCTTGACTCCAGCAGATGCCCGTACAAAAACCAGCACAGCGCAAATACTGTGATCACACACCCACGACGAACCAATACAACGAGACTCACCAAAAGTATCAGCCAGACAAACAACGCCAAAGCACCGGTACCTGGCTCAAACAAACCTATGCTGGTAACAATATCGTCATGATGCAGACCCATAGCGCGAATGTCAGGTAAAGCAATCCAGACAACGTACTGCCACACCACCCTAAGCTGAGTAACAGCTCGCTGTTCAAGCGTAAATTCACGAGACTGGTAGCCATTGACCAAGTATTCCGGGGGGAAGACAAAAAACAACGCTAATAGTGCAAGCGGCACAAGCAAACCCAGGCGCAAAAGCCATGCCAGCCTGTCACTAGAAAAGCCGTTATAACGTCCGCGAAACACCAGGCTCTCTATAAGAAAAAGCAGTGCCAGCAGCAGCACACCGTTCTCTTTAGAAAAAGTGGCCAGCGCACCCGAAAGAAAAACCCAGAACGCACAGTAAGACAGCTCGATGGGGGTCGCTGCGCGCTCTAGCCAACGCTGGCGGTATGTCGTGTATATCAAAAGGCCAAGGAGCACAAAGAGTGCTGACAGTTGGGTCATCCGCTGGACCGTGTAAAGCACGCTAGAAACATGCAACGGATGCAGCAGCCAGAGTATCACTGCAATTTCAACGGTCCAGCGCGGAAGGCGGGCGCTAAAGAGCTCGCGCATCAAGGCGTATGCCGCCAGACCGGTCAAGATATGAATAACGATATTGGTCACGCGGATGCCAGCGGCATCGACCCCGCCACGAGCGAAGGCCTCCAGCGCGAAACTTAGCATGGACACCAATCGCCCGGTAGGGCCACTACCGGAACTGTCGATAGCAGCCCACCAGTGAGCAGGGCCACCATCAACCACATGATGCAACGCGTCATTTTCGCCTATTGCCGCGAGACTATCAAAAAGTAAGTATTCACCGATCCCTACAGCATAAAGCAGTAGCGTTACGCCACAGGCAAGCGCGACGACAAGATACTCTGCGCGAATGGCAATGCCGGATTTCATGCAAAAAAAAGCCCGGGCAAGCCCGGGCCTCTAATATAGATCCCTTAACCGCGGCAGTTGGCCGGCAAGTACTTGGGAGGTACTGTGCCTGGGAGACATCTCCACTGGGGCGTGCCACCGTTGGTGCTCTCTACAGAAAGGTAAAATTGATTGGTAGAAGCAGTAATGTCAGAGGCCACGCTCTGGTTAACATTAAGATAGATACGGCGATCAGCAAGACTGTACCCCATGCTGGATACAATATCGGTGCCGATGGTAGTCCGAATACCTGCAGCAGTGGCATTGGCGGGCAAGGTGCCGTTCGCAATGAAATACTCAGACACTGAGGTCTTGGCTTCACCAATGGTGGCAAGTGCTTCTGCCATTTTCGCGCGGACTGTGTAGTCCTGGTATGCGGGCAGCGCAACGGCAGCCAGAATACCTACGATCGCGATCACGATCATCAGTTCGATCAGGGTAAAACCCTTCTGTACAGTTTTCATTTCCAATCTCCCGTATGGAATAGTCATTATTGGGCCGGCAGTCATTCCGGACCTGCCGGCTATAGGTAACGCCCATCGCCAGCTGAAATTGTAGAATGCATAGTACGTGCCAACTTTTAACGAAGATCGGCAACAAAAGAAATACCTATGTTTACAGATACTTACGTGCCCGAAGATTCGGCCTGCCGGATACCTCCACAACGTGAATCTAGCTAGAGTATGACGAATCACGTCACGCAAGTGACACAAATTGTCAGCACCAACAACGGTCGTCGGGTAAAAATTAATACTGGCAAACACTCGAAGCCAACACGAGCAGGGGATATACTCAGAACGAAGCCGCATGCTCCTAGATATAGGATACGATAAACCTGTTTTCAAACGTGCGAGCGATACGACTGACTAGGGTATACGGATGACCAACAAGACCCCAACGCAATTGAGTGGTCTGGCAGGCCGACTGGTTGCAGACGGCCTGATCGAAGCAGATACGGCCAAGGAGGCACAGGATACCGCAGCCAAGGAGAAAGTCCCTTTCGTCAAACACCTGGTTGATGAGAGCCTGGTCGATAGCCAACGCCTGGCTGAAATGGCTTCAGAAGAATTCGGTGTCCCCTTATTTGATATCGCAGCCTTTAACAAAGAGGCGATGCAAACCGACCTCGTCGCACCCAGTCTTGTTGCTAAACATCACGCCCTACCCTTGTTTCGCCGTGGCAACCGACTATTCATCGCAGTATCTGATCCAACCAATCTGTCGGCGCTGGATGAAATCAAATTCCATACCGGGATCAATACTGACGCCGTTCTGGTAGAAGAAAAATCCCTCAGTTCCGCCATTACAGAGTGGGTAGACGCGCAGGACTCCATTGGCGGTGGTCTCGATGATCTCGATGACGCCGCGCTTGAAGATCTGGATGTCGAGGCCGTCGACGAGGATGGCGGCGCAGACGACGGCGTAAATGAGGCTGACGAAACTCCGATCGTCCGGTTTGTCAACAAAGTGCTCATCGATGCGATCAAGAGCGGTGCTTCAGATATTCATTTCGAGCCCTATGAAAAAAGTTACCGGGTACGTTTTCGCACAGACGGCATTTTGCACGAGGTAGTCAGGCCGCCAAATAACCTGGCGGGTCGGCTGGCTGCACGTTTAAAAGTGATGTCGCAAATGGACATCTCAGAACGGCGCGTACCCCAGGACGGCCGGATCAAGATGAAGCTGTCGAAGAATCGGGCCATCGATTTTCGTGTGAACACTCTGCCTTTGCTGTTTGGCGAGAAAATTTGTCTTCGAATTCTCGATCCCTCCAGCGCCCAGATGGGTATCGACATGCTCGGTTATGAGCCAGACCAGAAAGAACTGTACATGAACGCGCTTGAGCAGCCACAGGGTATGATCCTGGTGACCGGCCCCACCGGCTCTGGCAAAACCGTATCGCTTTATACCGGACTGAATATCCTCAATACGCCGGAGCGGAACATTTCTACAGCGGAAGACCAGGTAGAAATTAACCTGGACGGTATCAACCAGTGCCACGTAAATCCAAAAGTGGGGCTGAACTTCGCCGAAGCACTGCGTTCCTTCCTACGGCAGGATCCAGATATCATCATGGTCGGTGAGATTCGGGACCTTGAGACTGCAGAAATCTCCATCAAGGCCGCGCAAACTGGACACATGGTCATGTCGACCTTGCACACCAACAGTGCTGCCGAAACCATCACCCGTATGCTCAACATGGGGGTACCCTCTTTTAACCTGGCAACCTCGGTGAATCTGATCATTGCCCAGCGTCTTGCCCGGCGTCTCTGTAAGGAGTGCGCGGAGCCCGCAGACATCCCGCGTGAGGCCTTGATAGAGCAGGGTTTCACAGAGGAAATGCTGGCCAATCTAAATCTCAAAAAAGCTGTCGGCTGCGACAAGTGTTCTGCCGGCTATAAAGGCCGCGTTGGTATTTACGAAGTGGTGCGGGTCACCCCAGCCCTGGCCCGCATCATCATGGAAGAAGGCAACTCCCTGGAAATAGCCGATAAAGCGCGCGAGGAAGGTTTCAACGATCTGCGTACTTCGGCTTTACTTAAAGCTGCCAATGGCGATACTTCACTGGAAGGAGTCAATAGGGTAACAACGGACTAAACCATGGCGACCGCAGCAGCAAAAGGGCAGATTTTTGTTTGGCAGGGCCTAGACCGAAACGGTCGCTCCGCCAAGGGCGAAATTGAATCTATGAGCATGGCCATGGCCAAGGCTCAGTTACGCCAGCAAGGCATCAAACCCAAGTCAGTCAAGAAGAAACCCAAGCCACTTTTTGGCTCCGGCGGTAAAAAAATCACGCCGGAAGATATTTCTATTTTCACTCGGCAGCTGGCTACGATGATGAAAGCTGGCGTACCACTAGTGCAAAGTTTCGACATTGTTTCGGAAGGTCTCGAAAATCCCAATATGAGAGACGTTGTCACCCAGATCAAAAACGAGGTGGCCTCTGGCACCGGGCTTTCACTAGCGCTGGAAAAATACCCTCAGTACTTCGACGAACTATTTATAAACCTGGTCTCCTCCGGCGAGACATCGGGCACCCTTGAAACTATGTTGGATCGGGTTGCGACCTATAAGGAAAAGTCTGAGGCTCTGAAGAAAAAGATCAAGTCTGCACTAACCTACCCCATCGCGGTCGTTGCGATCGCGCTGGTAGTGACAGGCGTACTACTCGTCAAAGTTGTACCGCAATTTGCAGAGACTTTTTCCAGCTTTGGTTCTGAGCTACCCGCCTTCACTCAATTTGTGATGCAAATTTCGGATTTTGCCATCGCCTGGTGGTACATCATATTAGGAATCATCATCGCCGGGGTGGCTGCTTTCAAAGAGGCGCTTAGTCGATCGGTCGCATTCTCAGAGCTTGTCGATAAGCTGATGCTTAAGGCACCCATCGTGGGAGATGTTATTTTCAATTCGATCATAGCCCGTTTTTCTCGAACTTTGGCAACCACCTTTTCTGCCGGCGTACCACTTGTAGAGGCACTCGATTCGGTGGCCGGTGCTGCGGGCAACTCCGTCTACTCTCACGCGATTAAGCAGATACGTGACGATGTGACTACAGGTGCTCCTCTTTACAATTCCATTCAAGTTACCGGCCTGTTTCCAACCATGTTGTTGCAAATGGTATCCATCGGTGAAGAATCCGGCGCCCTCGACGAAATGTTGGAAAAAGTCGCGGACCACTATGAAGAAGCTGTTGATAATGCGGTAGACAGCCTGAGTTCACTGATGGAGCCCCTCATCATGGCTGTGCTGGGTGTGCTCGTTGGCGGCCTGATGGTGGCTATGTACCTGCCTATTTTCATGCTGGGCTCTGTGGTCTGAAGACTGCCATCAGATGGTTATTATCGACGCGCTGAATCAGGCGCCATGGCTGTTCTATACCAGCACATTATTGCTGGGGCTGTGCATCGGCAGTTTTCTCAATGTGGTGATTTATCGACTGCCTGTCATGATGGATCGGGCAGAGCGCATCTATTGCGGACAACTGCTCGAGGTCGACACAGCAAAAGAGCACGACCGGTTCGACCTGGTACAGCCTAACTCGAGATGCCCCAACTGCAACCACGCGATAAAGCCCTGGGAAAACATACCGGTACTCAGTTACCTGTATTTACGCGGACGCTGCAGCGAATGCGGCACCGGAATTTCTGCACGATACCCGCTGGTAGAGCTGAGCTGCGGTTTGATCAGCGTCTATCTGGCCCTGCATTTTGGGCTCAGCCTGAAGCTGCTAGGAGTACTGTTATTGAGCTGGACCATGATTGCACTGATCATGATCGACTACGACGAACAGTTATTACCCGACAGTCTGACGCTCCCCCTGCTTTGGCTGGGCTTGCTATTCAACCTCTTTGGGGTGTTCACAGACCTGGGCAGTGCCGTGATCGGCGCAATGGTTGGCTATTTGTCACTCTGGTCCGTGTTCTGGCTGTTCAAACTGGCCACCGGCAAGGAAGGCATGGGTTATGGCGACTTCAAGTTGCTGGCAGCCCTAGGCGCCTGGCTGGGCTGGCAGAGCCTGCCCATGGTGATATTGCTATCCTCGCTGGTGGGTACGGTGATCGGCATTGCCCTCATGATCCTGCAGAGCAGGGGCAAAGACGTCCCCATGCCTTTTGGGCCCTACCTCGCGATCGCTGGATGGATTGCCCTGCTATGGGGTGACGCCCTGCTGGACTGGTATTGGAACCTAACCGGAATTGCCGCTTGAGCAAGCTCATTATCGGAGTCACCGGCGGTATAGGTAGCGGGAAAACCGCTGCCACCGACCGCTTCGCTGAACACGGCATTACTGTTGTTGATGCCGACCTGGCCTCTCGGGTAATCGTGGAACCCGGTCGCCCTGCGCTAACTGCGATCGCCAAGCACTTCGGGGCAGATATCCTGCTCGCTGATGGCAATCTCGACCGCGCTGCACTTAGACATAAGGTGTTCGCCGATCCCGAAGAGCGAGCCTGGCTCGAGCAACTCACGCACCCCCTGATCGGCGAGGAGATCTTCTCTCAGCTCGCTGCAGCAAACTCGCCCTACGCTATTTTGTCCTCACCCCTGCTGTTTGAAACCACACAGGGAGAGTTATGCGAGCAAGTACTATTGATTGACGTGCCCCAGTCGGTACAACTGGCGCGAACCATGGCCAGGGACGATAACAATGAGGAACAGGTCAAGCGCATCATGGCCGCCCAGATGAGCCGCGAGGACAAGTACTCCCGGGCAGACTACATCATCGACAACAGTGCCGATCTAGTTGAACTGTACGCGGCTGTAGACGAATATCACCGTCAGTTCCTCAAGCTGGCTGCCCAGAAACAAGCGTAAATTTGCACACTTTTCCGGCCATCGATGTCAGTTAAAATGGCCCTTCCTGCTATTTCAGGTACTAACAACTTCTGGCTTAATTCGCTCGCATTAATAATCCGCAAGATAACGCTATAACCTTATAAACAGAAACAAAGGGGTCTTAAGATGACACACTCAGCTATTCCCTCTCGTCGTAATGCCATGGCGGCAGCGGTCCTTGCCGCAAGCGTCGCACTTCCCACCCAGGCTCAATTGGTGTTGGAAGAAGTAGTGGTAACAGCACAAAAACGTGAAGAAACGCTACAGGACGTCTCAGCCACCGTTAACGTCGTAACCGCAGAAAATGTGGAGAAGTTCCAAAGCTTCACCTTCTCTGATATCGAACAGCAAACCGCGGGCTTATCCCTGGACACTCCGAACGCACGTAACTCCAACATCTCCATGCGCGGTGTCAGTATGGACCCTGAATCGGGTGCCTCCTCTACCGTGGACGTGTACCTGAACGACCAGAGCGTGCGCTTCGATATCGCGTTCAGCCAGCTCTACGATCTGGAACGCCTGGAAATTTTGCGCGGCCCGCAAGGCACACTGCAGGGCCGCACCTCGCCGGCCGGTGCAATCAATATCATTACCAAGAAGCCCGACCTCTATGAAGCACAGGGCTATGTCTCTGGTACGCTGTCAGACAACGATGGCGGTAACCTTCAGGCAGCCTGGGGTGGACCAGTCTCTGAAGGCAAGTTCGGCATGCGCATCGCGGGAGTCTTTGACCTCAACAATTCAAACAATGTTGAAAACCTGACCACCGGTGTTGATGACCCCGAGAACGAAGCCGTTTCTGCACGTATCTCTGCTCTGTGGGCTCCGAGTGACAATCTCGAAATCGACTTTATGTATCAGTACTTTGATCGCGATACAGATGGTGATCAAGCCCTCTCCGGCGCCGATACGCTGGGCGAACGGCCCACAATTTCCGACACCGATCGGGTTGCCTTGGGCAAACAGCCCTCAGGGGCCGAATTTGAGTATGACTTTCTGAACCTGCGCATCAACTGGGCCATCAACGATAATCTGGAACTGGTATCGATCACTGGCTATAACGATTCGGTCAAAGACTCGGTCACAGAGAACGATCGCGCAAACTACGTCACTAATCCTGACGCACTCACCTGGCAGAATGCGACCACCGAAGCGGAGAGCTTCTCCCAGGAGCTGCGCTTGTCTTCCTCAGGCAACGATGTCTGGGACTGGATGGTAGGCGGCTACTATGCCGATCTTGATACGGCCACGGGTTTTACAGCCAACACCGTGCTTACGCCGCCCAATCCGGAAATTGGTTTCAGCACCTTCGGAGCTCTGCCGGTAGAGAGCGACGAGTATGGCTTGTTTACCTTTAATACGTTCTATGTCGCCGAGACAGTACAATTGGAAGTGGGTCTGCGTTATGCAAAGTATGAAGCCTTCCGGCGCGCGGACGTATTCTTCGGCGAATTGGGTGTATTGCCCCCTGCACTGGAACCCATCCGCGACACTGTGGAAGCAGGTATCGCTGCAAGCTTTCCAATTGAGGGGATTAGCGAAAAGAACGAGTCAAGTGATGAAGACGCCATTACTGGTAGCTTGAAAGTGCGCTGGGATGTAGCCGACAGCACTTCGCTGTATGCCAGCTACAACCGCGGCTACCGCCGCAGTGGTATATCCATCATCCCCAGTCCTAACATTCAGTTCCTGCCCAATGGCGAAGACGATCTGCTGCATGATGAGGAAGAGAGCGATGCTTTCGAAATTGGCTTCAAGAGTCGTCCTCTGAATGGGCGTGCAAGTCTTAACGGCGCAATTTACTATCAGGAATACGACGGCTACCTCGGCTTCAAGCGGGGCCTGCAGGTGCTTGATGATGACGGTCAACCTCAAGACCTGACCGGCGGCATCATATTTAACGGGGACGCTGTCGTCTGGGGTGTCGAGTTTGATGGCCAGGTACTGCTGACCGAAACCTGGAATCTGGGCGGCGCCATCGCGTATCAGAAAGGTGAATATGACGGTGCCACCGGCCCCTGTAATGACCGCGAGCCCGGTGAAGTGATCGGTGAGTGTGACCTGGACGGCGAACCGATTTCCGGCGAGCCCGAGTGGTCTGTGTCGCTAAACACCGAGTTCTACCTGCCCTTCGGTAATAATGAGTGGTACATCCGGGGCCTGTACAAGTACACCGACGAGCGCCTAAACCAGGATGCTTCTGCGGGTATTGGACCGGTTCGCAGCGAGTTCGAATCCACCAATATTCTTAGTCTTTACACGGGTTTCCGCAGCCAGGACTATACTTGGGACGCATCCCTGTGGGCCAAGAACGTGACCGACGAAGATGCAGTTAACCTGCAGTCCGGCTCCGACCAGTACGACCTGGCGGCATCCGGCGGTTCATACACGTACGTGGGTAACGTTCCCGAGCGTGTGATCGGCGTGACTGCTCGCTACAATTTCTAAGCGTAATGCTCCGATAAAGAAAGGCCGGGCTTGTCCCGGCCTTTTTATGTGCAGGAGGTAATGTATGCCCGGTGACGCTGGATACAGCGTGCCCCGAAAGGGCATGACGCCCGGCGGGACCTTTGCAGTTGGGCATCACGTGCTTTGAAAATTTCAAAGTACTCTGACCCCAACTGAAATTATCTGGTTATACTTGCCCGCTATGACCGACAAAACCTATATTGACGCACAGCAATTGCTTACTGACTCCTGGCAGCTCGGCCTGCAGGTGATGGAAAGCGACTTCACGCCCGACTATATCGTAGGTATCTGGCGTGGCGGCGCACCTGTGGGCATCGCCCTGCAGGAGTTGCTTAAGTACTTCGGTGTAAAAACCGATCATATCGCGATACGCACATCGCACTATACAGGCATTGGCCAGACGTCTAAGGATGTCGTCGTACACGGCCTTCACTACCTGATTGAAAACGTCAACGCGGAGGACAGCGTACTGATCGTGGATGACGTGTTTGACAGTGGCCGCAGTGTAAAGCAGGTGATTGTAGACCTGGAGCAAAAGTGCAGGCGCAACACGCCCACATTCAAAATCGCTACCCCTTATTATAAACCTGAGAGCAATAAAACGGATCTGACACCAGACTACTATGTCTACAAAACCGAGGACTGGCTGGTTTTTCCCCATGAGTTGGAGGGTTTGAGCCGGGACGAACTGCTCTCCGATAAACCCGGTATTGAGGCCATAAAAGCCAGACTGCAAAGCCTGGCTGAATAATTATCAGGCCACCAGCAGGTTTTCGCTGGTCACGTAACCCAAGGTGGTGTCCAGCGCGCGGCTGAGCTTGTCCACAATCTCGTCAACCTGAGCTACCGTGGTGATCAGCGGAGGACACAGCGCCAGGCTGTTACCTGCCATCGCGCGCACAATCAGGCCATTCTCCTGCGCCGCGCCAGCGGCGAAGGCACCGACAGCGCCGCCCTCGAAAGCCTGTTTGCTGGTTTTGTTTGCCACCAGTTCAACTCCGGCAATCATACCCACACCGCGCACCTCACCCACCAGCGGGTGCTCAGCCAGCCCGGCCAACTGCTGCTGCAGGTAGGCGCCGGTCTGTGCGGCTTTATCAAACAGATTTTCTCGCTGGTAAATGCCGATCACCCTGGAAGCCACGGCACAGGACACCGGGTGACCGCCATAGGTATAGCCATGACCAAATATGCCCACGTCAGCGCTGGGAGCAACCAGGGCTTCATACATGTCACCTGTGATGATGGATGCACTGACAGGTAGATAGGCTGAGGACAGTGCTTTCGCCACAGTCATCATCTGCGGCTGAATATCGTAAGTACTGGCACCAAAATCCTTGCCGGTGCGGCCAAAGCCGGTAATCACTTCGTCCGCCCACATCATGATGTCGTACTTCGCCAGCACAGCCTGCACTTTTTCAAAGTAAGTGGCAGGCGGCACGATCACACCACCGGCACCACCCACAGGTTCTGCAATAAAGGCGGCGATGGTGTCTGCGCCTTCCGCCAGAATCAGCTGCTCAAGTTCATCGGCGCGCCGGGTGGCAAAATCTTCTTCGGATTCGCCGGGCAGGCCGTCGCGATAATAGTGAGCTGAACCCGTCCGCAACACGCCAAGGGCTTCAAAGGGCAGCTGAAAATGGGTGTGCATGGGTGGCAGGCCAGTCAGGCTGGCCGCAGCCAGTGTTACACCGTGGTAGGCACGTTCCCGGGAAATGATCTTGGTCTTTTGCGGCTTGCCGCTGACCTGGGCGTGATAACGAATCAATTTCACCAGCGTATCATTGGCATCAGAGCCTGAGTTACCGAGGAGTACTTTGCCGTCAGCGACCGGGCTGATGGACGCAATCTTGTCGGCCAGCTCCATGGCCGCGGGGTGGGTTTTGCCGCCAAACAGGTGGGAATAAGCCAGCGTGCGCATTTGCTCCGCCGCCACTTCAATCAGCTCTTCATTGCCGTAGCCCAGCGCAGTGCAGCAGAGCCCGGACATACCTTCCAGGTACTGCTTGCCATTGCTGTCGTAGACGTAAACGCCCTCGCCCCGCTCAATCACCAGTTGTTCGGTAGCGGCGAGATTGGTAGTGGGATAGATCATGGTGTTCATAGACGGCTCCTTGTTCGTCAGCTGCCGGTCGAATACACGTTCAGATTATGAAATGATAGCCGCTGCAACGCTCAGTCATATCCCCTATATACGGTACTTCTTTGCGCACAATACTGTTCACGCTTATGGCCCTGCTCTGCGCCGGCAGTCATGCCCAGCAACACTACAACAGCCAGTCACCGAACTGGCTGGCAGCGGTTGGGCGTCTCAGCGTGCCAAGCCAGCAATGGATCGCCGGTGACTGGCAACATCGAACGGAACACTGTAGCGCCACGGTGCTGCACCGAGACAGCGCCAGCCGCGCCCAGTATTTGCTAAGCGCCTGGCATTGCGTGGAACACTACCGCGATCTCAGCCATGACATTCGTTTCCAGTTACCGGGTTCTGAAGCATTGCACAAGGCTCGTCTGGTCACTAGTGGTGGTAGCATGGAGGCGGACTGGGCCCTGCTAAAACTGCAGCGCCCCCTGCCACTGGCAGATCAAAACTGGACTAACCTGGCTTATGGCAACACCAGCGATGAACATCAATTCATGACCATGGCGGGCTACTCATCCGGTCCAACGTTCCCCGAAGGGCAAGCGCCGCTCAGTTATCACAGCGGCTGTCGCATGCTCAGTGCAGAAACCGCACGGGTGGCCACCAACTGCTTTGCCCGCAAAGGTGCTTCGGGTGGTCCAGTGGTGATTGATCTGGGAGGACGGCCGCACTTAATCGGTGTGGTGTCTGGCAGCGACAGGCAGGGACGCAGCTATTTCGCGCCTATTGATCTGTTTGCGGCGGTTCTGCGCCAGTATCTGTAGCTTTATTTCCGGCAGCCCGGCGCTGTGAGATGGCCTGACCCACGCCGTGCTCAACCCCCTTCAGGGTTTTATCGACCGTATAGTGGTCGTGCTCACTGTGCTGATCAAACAAGTTGATGACTTCGTCGGAACGCCGGCCCAGCAACATCAGCCGGTGATAAAGACTCTGCTCGGGTGGCGGGCGACGTATGCTGTCGATGATAAAAGCAACAATACTAACGGGGCTTAGCGCAAAATCACGCAATGCATCCAATGCCAGCTTGACCTGAAAACTAATCAAACGCCGCAGGTTGGCCGGTAGAAACACATGCTCATCTGCGGGCGGTCGGTTCATGCCGGCTCAGGACGCCTCCCCGGATTGGAGCTGACGCTCAGGCGGAGGCCCACCAATATGCTTCTGCCGCCGCTGAGCTGCGAGTTCAACCTGCTTCTGGCGCTCGGCAAAACGTGCCTTTTGGTCCGCGGACAGACTGTCGTAGCAGCCAGGACAGCACACGCCCTTCTCGTATTTGGGTGAGAGTTTGTCCTGCTCGGTGATGGGATGACGACAGCCGTAGCACTGGTCGTATTGGCCTTTCTCGAGCTGGTGATTCACCGCCACCCGGTTGTCGAAGACGAAGCACTCACCCTCCCAGCTGGATTCGCCCTCGGGCACCTCCTCAAGGTACTTGAGGATGCCACTTTTAAGGTGAAAGACCTCTTCGTAGCCCTCGGCAAGCATAAAGGAAGACGCTTTCTCGCAGCGGATGCCGCCGGTACAGAACATCGCCACCTTCTTATTCCTGGAGGGATCGAGATTTTCGCGCACGTAGGCGGGGAATTCCCGAAAGGTCGTAGTGTGTGGGTCGAGCGCACCCTTAAACGTACCAATGCCCACCTCATAATCGTTGCGGGTATCCAGCAACACTACGTCAGGATCGTTGATGAGGGCGTTCCAGTCCTCAGGCTCAACATAAGTACCGACCTGCTCATTGGGGTCGACACCAGGCACACCCATGGTAACGATCTCCTTTTTCAGCTTCACCTTCATCCGGTAAAACGGAATATGATCGTCGTAGGACTCCTTGTGTTCCAGGTCAACCATGCGCGGGTCGCTGCGCAGATACGCCAGCACCCGATCGATGCCCTCACGGCTGCCCGCCACGGTTCCATTGATGCCCTCTCTAGCCAGCAGCAGCGTACCTTTGATGCCCGCCGCGATACATTCATCCAGCAACGGTTCGCGCAAAGCCTGGTAATCATCCAGTGTCACGAACTTATACAGTGCGGCTACCACGGTCTCGCTCATGACGACTGCTCCCGCTTGCTGCCGCCCAGGCAGTCAGGACTGTCGGGGGCATCACCTGCGCGTTCAGCCCATTCACCCGGCGTGTAGGTATGCAGCGCCAGCGCGTGAACCGGTCCAGCCAGCTCATCGCCAACCAGGCCATACACGGCCTGGTGCCGGGCTACTTTACGACGGCCCTCAAAGTCGTCAGAGACTATCACCACCTTGAAATGGGTCTCTGAGTTGGGCGGCACACTGTGCATGTGACTTTCATTCACCACCTCAAGATGCGCAGGCCTCAGGGCGGCCAACTTGGATTCAATGGTTTGCTGTACGTTCATGGGACGGCATTATACCGGAAGCCACCACTTTTGGCTGAGCGACCGCTAAGCGGGAATCAGCCAAATCCTGAGGTTTTTTCACAGTTTTTGATCTACATTAAGAGCTTCGGGTTTCAACAATAAGGACAAATCAAATGAAAGCTGTGGTGGTCGATGGACTCAACGAATTCGCGGTACATGACGTACAGCTGGCTGCCCCAATGGCCGGCGAGGTACGGGTAAAAATGGTGGCAACTGGTGTTTGCCGCTCCGACTTGTCCATGATCAATGGCACCATCCCCACCGAATTCCCGGTAGTCATCGGCCATGAGGGAGCAGGCATTATCGTAGAGGTCGGAGAAGGCGTGGACAACCTCGCGGTAGGCGATCACGTTATCCTGTCTTTTATCCCCGAATGCGGGGAGTGCTTTTTCTGTGAGAACGACCAGGCCTTCCTCTGTGCCTCCAAGAACGAGACCTTTGGCTATATGCTCGACGGCACCAGCCGCGTCAGCCGCGGCGATGAGGAGCTGCTGGTCATGACCAGTCTGGGCTGTATGGCGGAGGAGTGTATAGCGCCGGCCATCAGCTGTGTCAAAGTCGACGAAGATATCCCGCTGAATTCCGCTGCACTTATTGGTTGTGGTGTCATGACCGGGGTTGGAGCCGCTATCAATGCAGCCGATGTACAGCCCGGCAGCACTGCTGTGGTATTCGGCTGCGGCGGCATCGGCCTGTCAGCGATCCAGGGCGCAAAAATTGCGGGCGCTGCCAAAGTAGTCGCTGTCGATACCCTGCCCGCCAAACTGGAGATGGCCAAAGACTTTGGCGCCACCCATGGCTGCTCATTGGAGGAAGCGCACGAATATATACTGGAGATGACCGAGGGCCGCGGTGCGGACTACTGTTTTGAGGCAGTAGGTAACAGCGAGCTGATGCAGCTGGCAGAAATGTGCACGCGGTCAGGTGGCGTTTGCACCGTGATCGGCGTTGGCAAGATGGAAGAGGCGTTTACCTTGAATCCATTCATGCTGCCGATCTCTGCCAAGGTTGTGCAAGGCACCATGTACGGCAACTGCAATCCGTCCAAAGACTTTCCGAAACTGCTCGACTACTACAAGCAAGGCGAACTCGACCTGGACGGCATGATCACCAAAACCTACTCAATCGACGACGCCCCCCAGGCCTTTGCAGACCTGGTAGCAGGTGGCAATGCCCGTGGGGTTATCGTCTATAGCTAAACCCTAGAGGAAGAGCTCGCCTTTCTCGACCTTCTCCAGCAACAGTTTTGGCGGCGTGAAATCGTCGCCGTACTTCTCTGCCAATTCAGCGGCACGTTCAGCAAAAGCCTTCACACCGTAGGCGTTAATGGCCTGGAATACACCACCGGTCTGGGCCGGAAAGCCAATACCCATGATAGAACCGATGTTGCCGTCACCGGCGCTTTCAATCACACCCTCTTCCATAGCACGCACGGCCTCCAGGCTCTGGCAGAACACCAGACGATCCTTCACGTCCTCAAAGGGAATCTCAGTGTAACCATCCGCTGCAAACGCATCCTTGAGGCCGGGCCAGAGATGCTTTTTGCCGCCCTCGGGGTATTCGTAGTAGCCACCGCCATGGGTTTTACCCTTGCGATCAAACTCATTCACCATGCGATCCAGCACCCTGGATGGCGCATTGTCTTCCCACACACCACCCTGGGCCTCTACATCCTCCCTGGCCTGGTTACCGTTGTTGTAGGCAGTTAACTGGCTGATTTCGTCAATCGCACTGAGCGGGCCAACCGGCGAACCATTGAATTGCGCGGCATTCTCGATAATCACCGGGTTAACCCCGTCCTCAAGGATGATGTGGCCTTGCGCTACAGTCTTACCGATCACGCGACTGGTAAAGAAACCGGGACCATCATTCACAACGATTGGGGTCTTGCCCAGTTGCTGGGCCAGGTCAAATGCGCGTGCCAGGGTCTCATCACTGGTTTGCTCACCGGCAATGATTTCTACCAGGGGCATTTTTTCCGCAGGTGAGAAAAAGTGCATGCCTACAAAATTGGGGCGGCGCCGGGATGCCTGGGCCAGCTCGGTAATCGGCAGGGCGGAGGTATTGGTAGCAAAGACCGCTGTCTCACCGAGCACCGCTTCGCACTCTTGGGTCACGGTAGCTTTAACCTCACGGTTTTCAAACACCGCTTCGATGACCAGGTCACAATCTGCCAGCTCAGCATAGGAATCCGTGGCAGTAATACGAGCCATGATTTCTGCAGCCTGTGCCTCATTAATCCGCCGGTTTTTCTCACAAACCTGCGCCGAGTAAGCCTTACCTTTATCCGCAGCTTCCTGGGAGATATCTTTCAGCACCACCTCGATACCGTTCTTTGCAGCGACAAAAGCAATCCCCGCGCCCATCTGGCCAGCGCCCAAAAGGCCAAGCTTCTTCACCTCAGTCCGCTCGAACCCCTGGGGACGTGATGCGCCCTTGCTCAGCGCATTCATCTGCACAAAGAAGGCGGTCATCATATTGCGTGAGGTCTGGTCCAACAGCAGGCTCTGGAAGTAGCGCGCCTCTATTTTAGAGGCCGTATCAAAATCCACCCTTGCTACATCAACAACCGCGGCAAAGATCGCTTTTTGCGCTGGCATCAAGCCTTTGGTCTGATTCATGACATTGGCAGGGCCAAAGAACATCAGGCCCTGCACACCCTGGTTGTCTTTGTCGGCGGGTTCACCACCGGGTATTTTGAAACCGTCCTTGTCCCAGGGCTGACAGGCCTCGGGATTAGCCTTGATCCAGGCCTTGGCGGCTGCATGCATCTCTTCTTCTGTATCAAACAAGCCATCGATCAAACCTTTGTCGACAGCAGCATCAGCCTTAAGGCGCTTGCCCGTACTGATCAAGCCAATGGCCTCCTGCATACCCACATACCGCACCATGCGCACCACTCCGTCGGCACCGGGCATCAGGCCAATCTGCGCTTCCGGCAAACCGACCGCTACGCCCTTAAGAGCCAGGCGATGGTGACAGGCCAGGGCAATCTCAAAGCCACCGCCAAGGGCAGGGCCGTTGATACCACAAACAACCGGCACACCCAGGGTTTCAAGACGGCGCAACATGCCCTTGGTGCGGAGCAGCTCTTTATACATCCGCTCCTTCTCTTCCTGGGGCGGATTCAGGTCCATTTCCATCATGGCAGTAATGTCACCACCGGCGAAAAATTGGCCTGGCTTGCCACTGCGCACATAGACACCGGCGATATCGTCTTTCATGGCTTCCAGTTCGGCCACGGCTTCGGTCATGGCGGCATCGTACTCGTCGCCCATGACATTCACTTCTTTACCTTCCTGGTCGAAGATCAGTTCTACGATGCCGTCAGCATCTTTTTCCAAACGCAGGTAACTCATGTTCTGATCCTCCCTAAACTCGTTCAATGATGGTGGCAATACCAATGCCGCCGCCGGCGCAAAGAGTGACCAGGCCGCGTTTGAGATCGCGGCGCTCAAGCTCGTCCAGCAAGGTAACCAGCACCATCGCGCCGGTAGCACCAATGGGATGACCCATCGCAATCGCGCCGCCGTTCACATTGATTTTTTCATCGGGGATATCCAGGTCTTTCTGGTAACCCAGAACAACCGCAGCGAAGGCCTCGTTCAACTCAAACAGGTCGATGTCGTCCACCGTAAGGCCAGCTTTGGCCAGAGCCTTTTGCGTAGCGGGAACAGGTCCAGCCAGCATAATCGTCGGTTCGGTACCGGTCAGTGCTGTAGCGACAACGCGCGCCCGCGGCGTAAGTCCGTGATCTTTGCCAGCCTGCTCATTACCCACCATCACCAGCGAGGCACCGTCGACAATACCCGAGGAATTACCCGGGGTGTGCACACATTCAACGCTCTCCACCTGGGGGTACTTGAACTTGATCACTTCACCGTGACCGAAGTCGTTGAACATTTGGAAAGACGGATTCAGCCTGGCCAGGCCCTCAAGGTTGGTGTCACCGCGAATAAATTCGTCGTGGTCGAGAATCCGGACGCCGTTCATATCCGTTACTGGTACCAGCGATTTGAAGTGGCCATTATCGCGGGCGTGCGCTGCACGCTGCTGCGACATAACCGCATAGGTGTCCAGCTGCTCACGATTCAGGCCTTTCAGTTGTGCCAGCAGATCAGCGCCCAGGCCTTGTGAAATAAAGTGGGAATGCATTTGCACCCATGGGTCGCCATTGGAACCCCCGCTGGCACCCATACCCAGGCGCGACATGGACTCCACACCACCGGCGCACACCAGATCCTCGAAACCCGAGGCTACTTTTGCCGCAGCCAGGTTCACTGCATCTAGACCACCGGCACAAAAACGATGCAACTGGGCACCCACGGTCACGTCATCCCAGCTTGAATAGATCAGCGCCGCTTTGGCGATATCCTGCCCCTGCTCATCCACGGGCTCACCGGTGGCAATGATCACGTCCTCCGCCCGACTGGTATCGAGATCGTGACGTTCTTTCATCGCTTCCAAAAGACCTGTCAGCAGATCAATGGGCTTAACTTCGTAGAGCGAACCTCCGGGTTTACCTTTACCCCGGGGCGTACGAATGGCGTCGTAAATGAATGCATCCTGTGCCATGAAAAGTCCTGAAACATGCAGTTTTTGAGGCTTGCAATGTTAGAGCATGAGGCGCCTGCCTCAATGGCAATTCAGGACAAAGAGGGTGACAAATCTGCCCGGTATTCACCGGGTGTTTGGCCTGTCCATTTCTTGAAAGAGCGGTGAAAAGCGCTGGGGTCGGTGAAACCCATTTCCTGTGCCACCTGGTTAATCGACATGTCGCGCCGCGTCAGGTAGCCCTTGGCGGCTTCACAACGGCAGTGATCCTTAAGCTGCTGAAAACTGGTGCCCTCTTCCTTAAGGCGTCGCCGCAGGGTCGGCGCGGACATGTGTAGCGCAGCACTGATCGTCTCGAAGCTTGGAAAGCCCTGGCTGAAGTCATGGCCGATCATAGCGCGCACCTGACTGACAAGACTGTTGTGATGATGCTCGGGGGTCATTGTGAGCAGCTGGTAAGGCGCCGTGCGCAGGAACTCTTCCAGCGACTGTTCCGTGTGCACGAGGGGATAACGCAGGCACTCGGCATCGAAGTACATCAGGTTGCTGTTCTGATTGAAGTAGAGCGGACAGGCGAACAGCTCTTCATACTTCTCCAGGTTTTCAGGTGGATCGCCACGGAAGTCGACCCTTTTCAGTTCGATAGGCCGGCCTGTCAGCCAGCCAAAAAAACGATGCCAAACCGACAAACCATAGGCGTCTGCGGCGTCGGTTCGGTGATCGCCGCGCCCACCCATATCGAGGTAACCCACCCGGGCATGGGCATCGGTAAAGTTTGCATACAGTGCCGAGTGATCATCAAAGAAGGTCTTGTAGAACTCCGTTGCGCGCTTGATCGCACCACCCAGATTCTGACAGGGTATAAGGCAGTAACACATCATCCTGAAGGCACCGGGGCTGACGACGCGATCCGGGTGCAGACCGAAGGTTTCGTCCTGCAGCAGACTCAGGGCCTGCTGGTAAATGCGGGTGTACTGCATTGCAGAAATCTCGGGCTGCCAGTCAGCGCCCTCCCGATCCATGACATCAAACTCCAGCCCCGCTGCCTGCTCGATCTGACTGAGGTCATAGCCCCTGTCACGGGCAAGCCGCAACAGTGAGGCAGCGAACTGTGTAGGTACCCGATCCGTGCTCATGGCTGGGGATGGTAGCAGATCAGGAACGTTGTTGCGGGAGGGCGGCAGCTCTATACTGGGGACCATGGATCCGCTCTATGACATCTTTTTCGCGGGGCAGCTTGTCGACGGTGTCGACGAGACTACAGCCCGATCCAGGCTAGGACAGTTGTTCAAGGCCAATGAGGCCACCCTGGACAAACTGTTCTCCGGCAAGCCCATGGCCATCAAACGCGGATTGGACAAGGCGGGCGCGATTAAATACAAGCGCGCCATGGAGAAAGCCGGTGCTGTGGCGCTGGTGCGTGCCCAGGCCGCCCCCGAACCTGCTCCCGCGCCACCACCGAATGACACCTTTAACGATGACGACCTGCCGTCCAGCGCAGACATAGCAGCACCCGCCCCCGCCCCGGAAAGTGGCAGCATGGCAGACCGGATAGCAGCGCTGGCGTCAGAACCCGCCGCTGCAAGCACGTCCAGAGCTGCCAGTTTTGGCGACACATCAGAGGTGGCCGAGGGCAATATGACCCTGGCAGCAGCCGGCAGCGACGTGCTCAATGAAGATGAACGCACCCAGGTTGAATCAGTAGAGGTAGACACCAGCGGCATTAACCTCGCTTCCGGCTTTGAAGAGCCCGAGGCCCTGGGTGGCAGCACCGAACCGGCATTGGACCCCGATACGTCCCACCTGAGCATGGGGGAAGTGGGCGAAGACATTCCTCACCTCGAAGTCGAAGTGGAAGAACTCGACCCGGATGTGTCCCACCTGAGCATGGGGGAAGTCGGAGAAGACATACCCCACCTGGAAACAGAGGTTGAAGTAATCAACCCGGATACCAGCGCCATTTCTCTGGCGCCAGAAGGCAGCGATGTACTGGAAGAGCAGTACCGCAAACACGAAGATGCCAGTGCTCCCAGCACCGACCATATCAATTTGGAAAACGCCTGAGCGCAATCGCTCAAGGCAGGCTGACTTTTACTTTCAAACCCGGATTGTTGGACAACAGCATAATCTTGCCGTGATGGGCATTCACCACGGCATTGATCAGTGACAAGCCCAATCCGCTGCCAGGTTGCTCACCGCGACTGGCTTCAAGGCGGAAAAAACGACGGAATACATTTTTACGATCCGCGCGTGGAATGCCTGGCCCCGAGTCACACACCTCCAAGTGGCTGCCACCCTGCGTCGCTGGTCCCGCCCAGACTGAAATCTTTCCGCCTTCTGGTGTGTACTTCACCGCATTGTCGACCAGGTTCACCATCATCTGGAATAGCAGGTCCCGGTCACCCTCAATCTGCACCTCGTTGAGCTCTTTGTACAGCTCAATGTCTTTGTCCTGGGCCAGGGGCTCATACAGCTCTACCACATCTTCGACCAGCTCGTGCAATGCCAGGGATTCAAGCTTGGGAGCACGATTCCCAACTTCGAGCTGGGCAATTCGCAACAGCGCATTGAAGGTCGCCAGAATCGAATCGCATTCATCGATCAACTCCTGCACCCGTTCAGGATCGCCCTCCCCTGCATGCTGCAGAATACTGAGATTATTACGCATTCGGGTCAGGGGCGTACGCAGGTCATGGGCAATATTGTCGGAGACAGTCCTGACACCGTGCATCAGAGACTGCATCTGATCGAGCATCTGGTTAAAGTTCTCAATCAGCACCCGCATATTGCCCACGGCATCGCCTGCCGGTATGCGTTGGGACAGGTCGCCATGAACAATGTCGTCGATGCCGGAATTGACTTCATCGATGCGCCTTAGCGTATAAGCTGCAGCGAAATAACCGCCCAAAACACCCAGCACCAGGGTGGCCAGGGTGGTTCGTACCAATGTCGCCAGTACCAGCCTGATATCACCGAGTACGTCGCTGTAGCGAAGCGCCGCCAGTACGTGATACTCGGGTGACAAATCGACGGTGCGGGCCAGAAACTCCAGATCCTGTGAAGCAAACACCAACTCCGTGGTATCCAGACCGAAAGATACCCAGCCATCCCCAAACTCACGGTACTCCGGCCAATAGTCGAGCGTACCGGCCATTTTTTCGTAATTGTCGTCTACCAGTAGGTAGTGGAAGCGCAGCCCTTCCTCCTGTATGCGCTGATCGTCGATATACTGCTCCACGCCATTCAGCCCCTGACCGGTGTAGATCACTTCAATGGTTTGCAGCTCATCGCTGATTGAGCCCTGCAAGTCACCAAAGTAGCTGTAGCTGAAAGCGCCGTATAACAATGCCATGACGAGAAACACCGCTGCGCTGAGCACCAGCACATACAACAGCATGTAGCGAAAGGTAAAACTGGTGAGAACCTGTAAGGGGTTCATGAGTCAGTGATGTCTACGCCAAGAATATAGCCGCTGCCGCGCACGGTTCTCAGCAGCTGCTGTTCGAAAGACTTGTCGATTTTCTGCCGCAGGCGGCTGATATGCACGTCGATCACATTCGTCTGGGGATCGAAGTTGTAGCCCCAGACGCCCTCCAGCAGCATGTCACGGGTCACCAGCTGCTCGGCATTGCGCATCAGAAACTCCAGCAGCTTATACTCCCGGGGCTGCAAGCTGATCAGCTGCTCCCCACGCTGCACCGTCTGGCTGAGTAAATCCATAGACAGATCTGCCACAACCAGGGTGGTGGCCACCGCGGGTTCCGCATTGCGCCGACGGGCCAGCACCTCAAGACGCGCCTGCAGTTCGGCGAATGAGAAAGGCTTGGCAAGATAGTCATCGGCACCAGCCTGCAGTCCCACGACCCGATCATCCACCTCACCCAGTGCACTCAACACCAGCACCGGCGTCTGGTCGCCCCTATTGCGTAACTCCTGCACCAGGCTCAACCCATCCATACCAGGTAGCATGCGGTCACTGATAATGACGTCATAGTCTCCTCCGAAGGCGGCTTCGAGCCCTTCGGCACCATCCATTAACCAGCGCACGGTCCAGCCGATACGACCAAGACTGGTCTCTATAAACTCGCCGACACTGTGATCATC
Organism: Halieaceae bacterium; assembly: GCA_963921335.3. Lineage (GTDB taxonomy): Bacteria > Pseudomonadota > Gammaproteobacteria > Pseudomonadales > Halieaceae > CAWUFC02. The sequence goes on from CAWUFC020000002.1 coordinate 810,077, forward strand.
TTCGACCAACAGAATATTCATGGCGGCAATGTAGCATGGTTTAGGACTGCTCTGAACAGATGCTAGAATGCGCGCATGCAAGAACACCAGAGCCCAGGGCTGCTGAGACGCCTCGCCGCCCTGCTTTACGACAGCCTGCTTATACTGCCACTCATTACGTTTCTGGTCGCCTTGGCTATGGGCGCTCAGGCTATCGCGGGTGGTGGCGATGACAGCCAGATAGCCCCGCTGCTGGTGCAGATGCTGGCGGTGCTCGGTGTGGTTGGCTTTTATATTGCGTTCTGGCGCATCAAGGGCCAGACCCTGGGAATGCAGGCCTGGCGCATTCAACTGCTGGATTTCGACGGCAAGCCACCCTCAGCTGAGCGCTGTGCCCTGCGCTGCCTTGCCGCCATAGTCTCGCTGGCACCAGCCGGGCTCGGTTTCTGGTGGTGCCTGTTCGACCCCCACAATCGCTACTGGCACGATTATCTCAGCGGCACCGAACTGACATTACTGCCCAAACCCGACAAGAAGAAATAGTCGGGGATTAGGCATACACTGACTTCAAAGGATGACAGGAGTAACTATGGATCCCATCGCCAAGAATCTGGACCCTGCAGCAAAGCTTGATACCGACTGCGCAGTGGTCCCCGTCTTCGCCCGAAAGCAGCTGTCCAGCGCGGCCAAAGCGCTGGACAAGGCCACAGGCGGACTGATCAAAACCGCAATCGAGAACGGCGAAATCGAGGGCAAGCAGGGCCAAACTCTGATGCTGCACGCACCGGCTAAATCCGGCAGCAAGCGCATATTACTGTTTGGTGCCGGCACAGCCAGCAAACTGGACGCCGCCAGCGGGCGCGCCATTAGTGGTGCTGTCATTAAGGCTTTGCACGCAAGCCGGGCCCGGGATGCGGCTGTTTTCATAGAGGAAGTTAGCAGTAAAAAACTGGCCACCGAGACCCTCTGTCAGCAGTTGGCCAAAGACGCGGCAACCAGCGCCTATCGCTACAGCGAAACCGTTAGCAAGCCTAAAGATGCGCCAACACTCCGTAAGCTGCAGGTGAATACCGGCTTACCCGCGCGTGCCGCCAACGCCGCGTTAAAGCGCGGCACCAATATTGGTGAGGGCATTAACACCGCTCGTGAACTGGGTAACCTGCCCGGCAATATCTGCACCCCCACCTACCTCGCCAGCCAGGCTCGCAAATTGGGTCGCAAAAGTAAGAATCTCAGCATCAGCGTGCTGGAAGAAGAGCAGATGCGTAAACTGGGCATGGGCTCCCTGCTGTCAGTGAGTGCGGGCAGCGAACAGCCTGCAAAACTGATCGTGATGAATTACAAGGGTGCTGCCAGCAGTGCCAAGCCCTATGTAGTGGTCGGCAAAGGCATTACTTTTGACAGTGGCGGTATCAGTCTGAAGCCTGGTGCCAAGATGGACGAGATGAAATACGACATGTGTGGCGCCGCCAGCGTGTTCGGAGCCATGCAGGCGGTGGTGGACATGAAACTGCCTCTCAACGTGGTGGCCATTGTTGCTGCCTCAGAAAACCTGCCCAGCGGCAGCGCTACCAAACCGGGTGACGTGGTCACCAGCATGTCGGGCCAAACCATCGAAATTCTCAACACAGACGCGGAGGGACGACTGGTTCTGTGCGACGCCCTCACCTACGCTGAGCGTTTCAAGCCCGCCGCGGTGATCGATATTGCGACCCTCACCGGTGCTTGTGTGGTGGCCCTTGGTGCTCACGCTTCAGGCATGTACGCCAACCAGGACAAATTGGCGGAGCAGCTCACTCAGGCCGGTGAAACCAGCCATGACCGGGCCTGGCGTATGCCTCTTTGGGATGACTACCAGAAGCAGATCAATACGCCCTTTGCCGATATGGCCAACGTCGGCGGACCCGGCGGCGGCAGTATTACCGCGGCCTGTTTCCTGGCGCGCTTTACCAAGAAATACAACTGGGCACACCTGGATATAGCGGGCACCGCCTGGACCGGCGCACCCAAGGGAGCCACGGGCCGTCCGGTCGGCCTGTTGCTGCAATACCTGATGGATCGCGCGGGCAAGTGACCCGCGTCGACTTCTATATCCTGCAACAACAGCAGGTTCAGGAACGCGCCCAGTTCGCCTGCAAGCTGGCCAGCCAATTGTTCAAACGCGGGCACCAGCTATATATCCATGCCAGCGACCAACAGGCAGCGGAGTCTCTCGATGAACTGCTGTGGGATTTCCAGCCCCACGCCTTTGTGCCCCACGGCCTTATCGGCAGCGGCAATGACCAACAGATTGCGATTGGCTGGGGTGATGACCCCGCCCACCACCATGAGGTCATGATCAATCTGGCACTCGATGTGCCCGGCTTTATAGGCCGTTTTGAACGGGTGGCCGAGGTGGTCGTCCAGGCGCCAGAGATTCGCGACCCCCTGCGTGCCTCCTTCAAGTACTACAAAGACCGCGGCTACGAGGTCAATACAAACGAGATTCAGGCGCGCTAAATCGGTATAATCACGCGCTTTTCAGCACACCCTAAATTCTATGGACAAGACCTACCAGCCCGCCAATATTGAGACTCGGTGGTATCAGGAGTGGGAAGAGAAAGGCTATTTCGCCCCCAGCGGAGAAGGCCAGCCCTATTCCATCATGATCCCGCCGCCCAATGTGACCGGCAGCCTGCACATGGGCCACGGCTTCCAGGAAGCCATTATGGATGCCCTTATTCGTTACCACCGCATGAAGGGCTGCAACACCCTCTGGCAGGTGGGCACAGACCACGCCGGTATCGCCACCCAGATGGTGGTAGAACGCCAGCTGGAAGTACAGGGTGTATCCCGCCACGACCTGGGCCGCGAGGCCTTCATCGAGAAAGTCTGGGACTGGAAAGCTGAGTCAGGTGGCACCATTACCCGACAGCTGCGCCGGCTGGGCTCTTCGCTGGACTGGTCGCGTGAACGATTCACCATGGACCCAGGCCTATCTGCCGCAGTGCAGGAAGTCTTTATCCAGCTGTATAAAGAGGGCCTGATCTATCGAGGCCAGCGGCTGGTGAACTGGGACCCGGCACTACATACCGCCATTTCCGACCTCGAAGTCATCTCGGAGGAAGAACAGGGCCATCTGTGGCATTTCAAATACCCGCTGTCTAACGGTGAAGGTCACCTGGTTGTCGCAACGACCCGACCTGAAACCATGCTGGGTGATACTGCGGTTGCCGTACACCCGGAGGATGAGCGTTATGCCCACCTGGTGGGCCAGACCATTGACCTGCCCCTGACCGGACGCCAGATTCCGATCATTGCCGATGATTATGTCGACCGGGACTTCGGTACGGGCTGTGTGAAGATCACCCCCGCCCACGACTTTAATGACTATGCCATGGGCCAGCGTCACGGGCTGGATATGATCAATATCCTCACCGACGACGCCAATCTTAATGATGAGGTGCCTGAAAAATACCGCGGCATGGAACGCTTTGCCGCCCGCAAGGCCGTGGTGGATGATCTTGATGCCATTGGCCTGCTCGATAAAGTGGAAGATCACACCCTGAAGGTACCTCGTGGTGATCGCTCCGGTGTGGTGATTGAGCCCTACCTGACCAATCAGTGGTATGTAGACGCCAAAACCCTCGCCAAACCTGCCATTGAAGCGGTAGAGAATGGTGACATCCAGTTCGTACCCAAAAACTGGGAGAACACCTACTTTGCCTGGATGCGCGACATTCAGGACTGGTGCATATCCCGTCAGCTGTGGTGGGGTCACCGCATTCCCGCATGGTATGACGACGCCGGCAACATCTATGTCGGTGAAGACGAAGCCTCTGTTCGCGCCGACAACAATCTGGGCGATGACATCGCACTGCGCCAGGACGAAGACGTACTGGATACCTGGTTCTCTTCAGCGCTGTGGACCTTCTCTACCCTGGGCTGGCCCGAAGACACTGAAGACCTGGCTACCTTCCATCCCAGCTCGGTACTGGTGACCGGCTTTGACATCATTTTCTTCTGGGTTGCCCGAATGATCATGATGACCGTGCACTTCCGTAAAGAAGTCCCCTTCCATACCGTTTACGTGCACGGACTGGTCAGGGACAGCCACGGTGCCAAGATGTCCAAGTCCAAGGGCAACGTGCTGGACCCGATCGACCTGATCGACGGCATTGATCTTGAATCACTGGTGACCAAGCGCACTGCTGGCATGATGCAGCCCAAGCTGGCCAAAAAAATTGAGAAGCAAACCCGCAAGGAGTTTGCCGACGGCATTGCGGCTTACGGTACCGACGCCCTGCGTTTCACCTATTACTCGCTGGCGTCGACCGGGCGCGACATCAAGTTTGACGTGGGCCGTATTGAGGGTTTCCGCAACTTCTGCAACAAGCTGTGGAATGCCGCCCGCTACGTGCTGATGAACTGCGAAGAGCAGGATTGCGCCAGCGATCACGACAACTACGAGTTGGGCCTGGCGGATCGCTGGATTATTTCGCGCCTTCAGGAAACTGAAGCAGAAGTGGAAAAAGCCATTGCCAACTACCGCTTCGACCTGGCCAGCCAGGCGATTTATGATTTCGTCTGGAACGAGTACTGCGACTGGTACCTGGAACTCTCCAAGCCGGTACTGTGGGACGACAATGCCAGCGATGCAGCGAAGACGGGTACCCGCCGCACGCTGATTCGAGTGCTCGAAGCCACCCTGCGTATGGCCCACCCGCTGATGCCTTTCATCACCGAAGAGATCTGGCAAAAAGTCGCCTCACTGGCCGGCCAATTCGGCTCGACCATCATGACCCAGGCCTATCCTGAGTGCGACGACAAAAGGATAGACACTTTTGCAAATGCGGATATAGAATGGCTGAAAGGTGTCATTGTGGGCATCCGTAATATTCGCGGAGAGATGAATATTGCGCCCGGCAAAGAGCTGGAAGTGCTGCTCCGCAATGGCGACGATAATGATAAGAATAGACTGGATCAAAACGAGCAATACCTGAAGAAGCTGGCGAAGCTCAGCAGCATCCGTTTCCTCAATGAGGATGAAACCGCACCGGTAGCCTCTGCCGCCCTGGTGGGCGACCTGGAAATCCTGGTACCGATGGCGGGACTGATTGACAAGTACGCGGAGCTGGCGCGACTGGCCAAGGAAATCGACAAACTGGAAAACGACGTCAAGCGGGTCGAGGGTAAATTAGGTAACAGCTCATTTGTAGATCGCGCCCCGGCCGAGGTAGTGGCCAAGGAACGCGACAAGTTGGCAAGCCAGCAGCAAGCCCTGGAGAAACTGCGTCAACAGCAGCAGGAACTCCAGAAGCTGTAACAGCTCTGCCAGCTAACCGGGTAGCCTCGGGACTGACAAGAATAACAGGCGCCTTTCACGCGGTTTGTGGTGGGACGCTATAACAAAGCAGCATGATGTAGAGTACTACCGAGGTAGGATGTATGAGTGATCGGGTAGCTGGCACTGTAAAGTGGTTTAACAATGCCAAGGGCTTCGGCTTCATCACACGGGGGGAAGACGGCGGTGACGATGTGTTCGTTCACTTCCGTTCCATTCTGGGCGACGGCTATCGCACCCTGAACGAGGGTCAGGAAGTCGAGTTCAAGATTGTGGAAGGACCCAAAGGCCTGCAGGCAGAAGAAGTCTCCAAGGTCTGACCGCCCTGCCCTTCGGGGCGGGCTAAACCGCAGGGGGTACCCGCCGGGTATCCACGTTCAGCCGTCCTCTCACGGCCACGGTAAGCCCCCGCCATGTTCAGCGCTGGCCGCCGGTGTTATAGTGCGCGCCGCCTGACTCCATACCATTGTCCATACGGGAATTTCATGAGCCTTTTTTCCAAACTGATTATCGGCCTGCTGACCGCAGCGCTGGCCACTCTCGCTGTCACGCGTCTTAACATCGAGAGCACCATGCAACTGGGCGCGGTGTTTGCCGTTGCCACCACCCTGACTGTGATTCTTGGAAACCTGAGTTTCAATTTCTCATTGCCTGACCTGGGCGGTGATCGCGAAACCGGCAAAGTAAAGTGGTTTAACACCAGCAAGGGCTTCGGTTTCATTGTGCGCGACAATGGCGAGGAAATCTTTGTGCACTTCCGCTCCATCAAAGGCGAGGGCCGACGCTCGTTAAAGGATGATCAGACGGTGACTTATGTCGTGCGCGAGAGCGACAAGGGACCCCAGGCAGAAGAGGTAGAACCTGCCTGAGCACATTCAATAGTGCGGTGGTTTCTCCATCGCATTATCGGCCACCCCCGAACCACTACCCATTTCCTCCCGCAGCTGCCGGTATTGCTGCTTGAGTAATTCAAACTCTTCGCGCAGCGCGCTAAGCTCCTGCTGCTGCAACGACAAGGCCTCGTTGAGGCTGGCCACCAGGTCTTCCTGGAACGCCAGTTGGGTTTGCAGTTCGACCAGTTCAGAATTTGCCACGCATTCACTCTCCCACAGAACAGGCGGTATTATAGCGGCATGAAATCTCGCAAGAACAAAGGCGGCCTAGTTTATTCCACTGAGGTGGGTCGACTATGCCCACAGTGTCAGCGCGCTGTTGCAGACTGTGTTTGTGGCAAGGATCGCCCGGCCAGTGTGGGTGACGGTGTGGTTCGACTGCGACGAGAGACCAAGGGCCGCGGCGGCAAGGCAGTGACCGTGATAGACGGCCTACCCCTGGCTGGCAAAGAGCTGAAAGACCTGGCCAAGGCCCTGAAAAAGCGCTGTGGTGTTGGCGGCAGTGCCCAGGACAGCACCATTGAGATTCAGGGCGACCAGCGGGAGCTACTCAAATCCGAGCTGGAGAAACGCGGTTACACGGTTAAGCTGGCCGGCGGCTAAACCCGCGTTATTACTGATCTGGCAGGGTTTTGCCTGTCTTTATGCCAAAAAAGTTACATCACTTTCCCAAAAACTGTCTAAAAAAGATCACGCAAGTGACTATTTTTATTGGATTAATATTTGAGCTGTGTTAAAAAGTATGCAAATAACAAGGAAAAAGCGGCAAAGCGCGGCCTAACAGCGCAAGCCGATATCGACCATAACAGGCTGCTAAAGCGGCCGAAAACAAGTGAAACAGGCTTTGCTCCTCTAAAGGACGTCAGCTATGTATGTAACTGCGGACTACCTGAAGGAACAGGTGATACAACCAACCCTGAAGTATCTGGGTGCCTGGACCCTTCCAACCGAGCAGTTTCTTCTAAGCAGCGCAGTCGACACCCCCGAGGTGGGACTCTTCTCCTCTCGCAATGATGGGCTGGGTATTTTCAACATTACCCCGGTTCAACATCGTGACATCTGGGACAACTATCTGGCTTTTAACCCCGACCTGGCTTCGCGCGTGCGCGGCCTGGCCAGCCAGCGGGCGTTTCTGCGCGACCCGGACGGTGAGCTGCAAACCAACCTGAGCTATTGCACTGCAATTGCCTGGTTGCTTTACCAGCGCGCCAATCCGAACGAAGAACTACCGGCGACAGAACAGGCCAGCTTCTCGGCCTGAATCAAAGGCCGACTGAAAGGCCCAGCGAATCCGGCACATGCCGGAGGTCTTCTGGCCGATCAACATCAGCTTTTTCTTCCAGACAATGCACCGACAATTGAAGCTTACGTGCCACTACCAGCGTTGCTTCGAGCACTGAAGAACCGCCCCATTCGATACCCCTGAACAACTCTTCGGCCATCACCCTGAGACCGATCAATACATAACCACCATCAGTTGCGGGCCCCAGCACCAAGTCGTAATCATGCAGCGCATCCAGTGCCTGCTTCAGGTAGTCGCTATCAATACCCGGTGCATCACTGCCCACCAGTACGACCCGCTCATAGTGTTGAAGATTATCGGCAAACATACCGGCCATGCGCTCACCCAGGTCATTACCCGCTTGTTGCTTCAGCTCGACCTGCTGTTCAGACGCCAGTTCGGCCAACTGGCTGTCTGCGGGTTCGGCATCAATCCACAGCTGCCCAGGTACCGTCTTGATGGTACTGAGTGTCGTTAATGTGTGGGACAGCAGATCCCTGTGCAGCGCGCAGGCCTGCTCTGCGCTGAGATGAGGCTGTAACCGGGTTTTAACCTGGCCGGGTACCGGCTCGCGTGCAAACTGCACCAACACCGCTGGTGCCCGACCGGGTGCCGACTGATAGCGCTTGGCGACGCTGGCTGGTGACTTGCCACGCCAGTAGTCAAACCGCAATCGCCACATGAGCAGAATCGTCTTTATGACCCCGTAGCGCTGCCAGCGGCGGCTATCGGTATGTATGCGCAGCGGCATCGCAGCAGGTTTTGATGTTTCGCGCAGCCGTTTGCTGAGCTCAACATCCTCCATCAGGGAAATATCTGCATAGCCATCGACCTGTTCAAAACGGCTGCGCCTGATGCATAGCATCTGATCACCTGTTGCCACCGAACTGAGTCGAGAACGCAGCCACATCATCTTGCCTACCAGATGCAGCAATCCCCCTGCTGGCTGTGGACGGGCATCACAAAAACCCCAATCAGAGCCGGATAAGCGCTCAATCAGCGTCATGAGGTCGAACTGAGGAATGGAGTCACAGTGTAAAAAAAGTAGCCAGTCACCTTCGGCCCGGGATGCACCCGCATTCATCTGACGGGCACGGCCGCGCGGTGCACATATGAGGGTATCGGCAAAGCGAGCGGCAATATCCCAACTGCCGTCATGGCTGCCGCCATCCACCACAATCAATTCGTGGCCAGTACACCAGCGCCGAATAGCTGCCAGGCGCTGCTCCAGGACAGCGGCTTCATTGAGGATGGGAACAATAACCGAGCAGTGCTGCTCAGCCATCCAGGGCGCCACCACAGCTGCTGCCCTGACCAGCAGTACAACCATAGCAATGCTCACCGGTCAGAATGGGGGCCAGGATACTGTCAGGCTCTGCCAGCAGGTCTCTCAAGTGACGTCTTTCGCTGCTGGCAAGAATGGGCATATCGAGCATCTGGTTAAAATCGCAATCGTACAGATAACCCTGCCAGTCAATGCTGACCAGATCACGGCACATCACCGTTTCCAGATTGTCGCTGGAGAAATTGTCCCTGAGCAGATTCATATAGGCGGGGTAGTCACCGTTGGCCAGCAACACCGCACCAAATCGACTGATTGGCATATTGGTGATGGTGAACAGCTGGTCAAACACCACGCCAAAGCGTTCGCCCAGTTCACGCTTGTAGTCTGCTTGCAGTGTCGACTGCGGTGGCGGCAAGACTGCACCTACCGGGTTGTAGACCAGGTTCAACTGCAACTCAGATTTATGCCCATAACCCAGCTGGTTGAGTCGACGAAGGGCACGGATACTGTCGTCATAGACGCCCTTGCCCCGCTGCTGTGACACATTTTCCTCCAGGTAACAGGGTAAAGAGGCGGTCACCGTCACACCCTGGGCCGCGAGAAACTCGGCCAGGTCCTCCTGGCCAGGCTCAAACAAAATAGTGAGGTTGCAGCGGTCAATAACTTCAACACCCAGCCCGCGCGCCACTTCTACCAGCTCGCGAAAATGCGGGTTGAGCTCCGGCGCACCGCCGGTAAGATCCAGTACCGCGGGTCGCTGCTGTTCGATGAGAGCGATCAGTTGCTCGATGGTATCGCCATCCATTTCCTCGGTGCGGGTTGGCCCTGCATTAACGTGACAATGCACGCAGCTGAGATTACAGCGGTAACCCAGGTTGACCTGTAAGATTGTCAGGGAGCGGCGGCTTATAGCTGGGAAGTCTGTTTCCAGCAGCAGTGGGCGAGTATCTTGCATGGGCCTATAATACCTGCATGAGTGACGACAAGAACCCCGATATCTATATTTGCGCCCTTCTGGCGCAAATCGTCAAAGCCCGTGAAGGTGATGTAAAACGCGAGTTCCAGGCGGTGGTGCAGGTCATTAACCGCCTGCGGGACTATGACGAAAAAGGCTTGCTGGAGGTGGTTAACGCGGGCCTGCAGCTGGACCAGGATGAAGACTTCGAGGCACTGCTAGCGACCTGTAAAGCGGCTCTGGACGACGATCAGCTGCGCGAGGCCATTGGTTTGATGGCATTTGTAGCCAGGCTCGACGGCGATGTCTCTGCGAAAGAAGAAGAAGTCTTCGCCCTCGCCTGTGTCGGCCTCGGCGTCGTCATTAAAGAGGGCGAGGTGCACATCAGCCGCGCCTGACTCTGTTATGAATACGTCCAACTTGCACATGCCCCCGGAATGGGCACTTCATGAGCGCTGCTGGATGGCCTGGCCGTGTCGCAACAATATGTGGCGTGACATTGAAAAAACACGAGCCACCTATGCCGCGGTTGCACATGCCATCGCTCGCTTTGAACCCGTGATCATGTGCGTGCGGCCCGACCTGATCGACAATGCCCGCAATCACCTGGGTACTGACATCGAGCTGTTGGAGATGCCACTGGATGACTCCTGGATGCGAGACATTGGTCCCAGCTTCCTGGTGAACGACCAGGGCGCTGTTGCCGCCGGCACCAGCTTCAACTTCAATGCCTGGGGCGGCAAATATCCCACCTATGCTGAGGATGCGCAGACCGCGCGACGCATCCTCGAGCACCAGGCCATGGATGTCATCAGCTCGGAGTTATTTGCCGAGGGCGGCAGTTTTTACGTCGACGGTGATGGAACGGTGCTGACAACAGACACCTGCTTAAACAACCCCAACCGCAACCCCGACTGGACGCGCGAGCAGATCGAAACAGAGTTAAAACGCATGCTGGGTGCCGAAAAAGTGATCTGGTTACCCGGCGACCCTATCGACGAAGAGACCGACGGTCATATTGATTGCAGTGCTGCATTTGCCCGGCCCGGCGCCGTGGTCGTGAAAACCACTGACGACGACAATGATCCGCGCAAACCCTATCTGGATAGCTTTGTCGCGGCTTTAGAGCAGACCACCGACGCCAAAGACCGCTCTTTCGAGATCCTGTCTCTGCCCGAAGCGCCTCCGGAGGTGTGTGTAACCGAGCAGTTTTGCCGCGCCTACGCGAATTACTATCTGGCCAATGGCGCCGTGATAGCCCACGCCTATGGCATTGCGCTCGACGATGAGGTCAGGGAGAGGCTTGGCAGTTACTACCCCGGCCGTGAAGTGGTGCAGATTCCTGTTGAACACCTGGCCGAAGGTGGCGGTGGTATCCATTGCATTACCCAGCAACAGCCCGCGTCAATCAGCTAAAGGCGCTGATCGCGCTTTTTACGCTGCTGCTCACCGCCTGCAGCCCACCCACTTTTGACAATCATCTTGATACCTACGTGGATCGGCTAACCCGTGTGCTTGAGCTGGAACTGACGCCTGTGCAGCTGCCCATGCCCCCTGCGCTACCGCGACCCCGGGACCTGCAAGCGGATCCTGCTGTTGAAACTGGCGATATCGACGTACTCGACTTTATGGCATTGCAGGGGTGCGAATTGCAGCAAACCATCGCCGGTAACAACAATCAGCTGGGCCGGCTGGCCAGCCACTCTGGTCAGCTGGTGTACACCTTGAGTTTTCTCGCCCAGGCCCCTGCCTGCATTGCTCACCTGACTGCCGAGGGTGAGACATCCCTGGCTGAAGCACTCACGCGGGAGACACAACGCAAACGCGAGCGACTGGGCACCCACATTTACATGGCCACACTGGGCGGTGAGGAATGGCGCAGCCTTTGGAAGCCCTCACCCCGCCAGCTGGACCCGATTGCATTGGGCATCAGCGATACCACCAATGCGCTGCAAAGCCTGCTGGGGCAAAGCAGACGCTGGCTGGCAGGTGACTACCGGGTTGATAGTAAAGCGCTGGAACTGGAATTGGCCGCTCTTAGAAGCCATGCGGGTGGTGATTTGATGCGCCAGCTGGCCCAGCAGATGATTGCCTTGTCAGTGCTGAACCAGGCATTGTCTCGTCGCGGTGAGCCAGCCTGCCATTCGAGCACGGATCCAAAGGCTGAAATACTCGCCAATGTGGTACGAAAGTATTTTGTCGGCCAGGTGCAGGTGCGATCAGTGGCCCTGAACCGGACGCACCAGCAGTTGATGCAGTCAATCACAGGACTTGAAGCATTGTTGAACGACCACGCGGCTCCGGCCTATTCACAATGGATGCAAGCGAGAGACCAATGGCTGCACGTCGCTTTGGACGCGCCGAGCAGTCATGTCAGCTCCCTGCGACCAGCGATGGAAGAATGCGGTGTAGCGCCAGCGGCTAGTTAACCTGGTTGCTGCTGGCTGAAAAAGTGAATGCCAGCTGTTCGGCCTGAGCCAGCAGCTCATCCAGCAGCGCGGCAGACTGCATATCAAACTGAAAGCCCTGAAAGGCTGAGGTTGAGAGCGCCATGCACACCTCAAGCAGCTCTTCCTCCTCAGAGGCGCTGGCCAGCATGCTGTAAATTTCAGCAAAAAAAAGCCCTGCGCCATAAAATCGTTTACATCAGCCAAATGCGTCAGCAAGGCTTCCATACGCGGCATCAAAACCGCCTGGCTTTGTTCGAGTGCGTTCAAGAGTGCGTCCGATTCAGGTTATGTAGATCCTTACGCAGCAAGCGCACAAAGCGATCATCGCGATCGCAATTGCCGGTTTCCCCAAGGTCTTCAGGCGGTGTACAGCACCGCCCTTTGGTGGGACAGCTCACGAAAGCCGTGTATGCCGTGATAACTACCCATGCCAGAGTTGTTGACCCCGCCAAACGGCAGGTGATGCTCTGCTACGTGCATCAAGCAGCTGTTTACGGTAACGCCGCCTGAGGTGGAATTCGCAAGCACATCATCGATAAATGCCTCATCGGTTGAGAACACGTAAAGCGCCAGCGGCTTGGGTTGCTTGTGCAAAGCCGCGTAAACCTCCTCGACGTCTTTGTAAGGAAACACAGAGAGGATCGGGCCGAAGGTCTCCTCCCCAAGGATGGCCGCATCATCCGGCACATTGGTAAAAATAGTGGGGTGTACTGACAGGGTTTCTTCAATAACCTCTCCACCGCAATGGACTTGCGCTCCCTTGGCTTTAGCATCTTCCAGATACCCGCGAATACGCTGCAGGTTGCGCTCGTCAATAATCTTGCCCGCAGCCTCCACATTCAACTCGCCGTTTTCATAGAACATGGCCTGGAAAGTACCCTGTGCGATCGCGACAAACTCATCCACAAGCTCCTCAGGTACATAGATGTTCTCCGGGCACAGGCATACCTGTCCGCTGTTGATGTTCCGCATATAGGCCACCTTGCCAGCTGCATCCGCCAGATCAGCATCGCGACCTACGATGACCGGGTTTTTACCGCCCAGCTCAAGCGTGACAGAGGCCAGGTGATTGGCAGCCGCGGCCATGACTACTTTGCCCACTGCAGGACTACCGGTGAAGAAAATATGATCAACCGGTAGTGTCAGTAGATCATTAGCCAGCTCAACACCGCCTTCAAACACGGCTATTTCAGCCTCATCAAAGGTTTCCTGGATAATCTTGGCGATCACAGCGCTAACGTGAGGCGCCATCTCATTGGGCTTCACCAAGGCCACATTCCCCGCCGCGATAATGGGTACAAGCGGCTGGAAAACCAGCGTAAAGGGAAAGTTCCAGGGACCAAACAGCAGAACAACGCCCCGGGCTTCATGAACAATGCGAGCCCTGTCCGCCGCATCTTGTCCAGCATTGGTTTCGACCTCTTCCGGGGCCATCCATTCCTCAAGATGAGCGACAGCCATGTCTATGTCCGCATAGCAACCGTCCAACTCGCCCTGGGCACTGCCGTCACCTTTGCGCAGATCTGCATAGAGTGCAGCCTTCACGTCAGCTTCGTGGAATTCAATGGCTGCACGCATCTTTTGCAGCACAGCGATGCGCTCTGCCACCGACCGTTTTCGCACAACCCATTGCTGCTGACTCTGCAGCTGAAATACTCGTTCGAGTTCAGTCCTGGATACGGTTTTAGCGGGGGCATTCATAGGAGATTCCTTGGAAGCTCGTTTCGGGCAAAGACGATACTCCAGTATAGCCGTTGCCGGGGGTGAATCAGTCGATACTTAGCCAGCACTCGCTCATGCCACGAAATTCGGGAGCCAGCTTTTGCTGGAAGCCGCGCTCACTCAGGCGCAGTGAGGGAAAGCGTTCAATCAGTCGCAATATGGCTATTTGGCCTTCCATTCGAGCCAGGTAAGCGCCAAGGCAGAAATGTCGCCCGCCACCGAAGGACTGATGCGGCACCTGCTCACGCTGAATATCAAATTTCTCCGGGTTGGGATACACAGCAGGATCGTGATTGGCGCCCGCCAGCGAGACATGCAGGCACTCACCCTTCTGTACCGGGCAGCCGCGAACTTCCGAATCCTCCGCTGTGATGCGTGCGCTATTGAGTACCGGCGAGTCGTAGCGAAGCACTTCTTCGACCGCCGCTTCGATCAGGCCTGGATCCTGACGCAGCAAGGCCAATTGGTCGGGGTTTTCCAGCAGTGCGCGAACGCCATTGCCAATCATGTCTGTTGTCGTCAGGTTGCCGGCCACCAGCAGCAAGACGCACTGGTCCACCACTTCCTGATCGCTCAGTTTGTCTCCATCAATGCGGGCATCCAGTAGCTGGGTGATGAGGTCGTCACGATGCGCTTCACGCCGCTCGGCGATCATCTGGCGAAAGAAACAATCCAGTTCAAATCCGCCCTCCTCCGCCAACCGCACCGCCTCCGGTGAAGGATCGGGGCTAAACACAGCCTCAGCAGACTGATCTGCCCAACGCCGAAACTCCGCCTGACGCTCTGCAGGAATACCCATGATCTCTGCAATCACGATCGCTGGAACCACTGAGGCATAGCACTCAATCAGATCAAATTCATCATCGAGTAACTGATCCAGCTGCTGCGCAACCACATCCTCTACCCGGTCGCGCCAGCGCTCGACGGCCTTTGGCTTGAACAGATCGTTCACCAGGCGCCGCAGACGCAGATGACGCGGTTCGTCGGCCAGCAGCATGCTGACTTCACGGCCCTCCTCTGCCAAAAAATGACGGGCGAAAGAATCCGGTTTGCTGTTGTGCGGATCGGTCAGTAATGCGCTATCGCGTAGAATGGCCCGCACATCGTCATACCTGCAGGGAAAAAAACGCTTGAGCTGAACATCCTCGTGAAAAGGGTCCAGCTCGCGCAAACGCTTGATCGTGGGATAGGGATTATCCAGATAGGCAGGATCAAAGGGTGTGAGTTCTACACCCGTTGGAACCTCCTTACTCACTGCGCCGCAACCCAGCCTGCATGAAAGCCGTAGGGCACTCGTTGGGGCATGGCAATACTGGCTACCGGCCCGGCAGCGACGTCTTTTGCATCGATGATCAAACACTCGCTCTGATCGCTGCCTTCGTCGTGGACAAAGGCAATCAGGTAACCGTCGTCTTCGCTTTGTGCATTGACGCGGGGCGCAAACACCGCCTCACCGCCATGGCGTTGCTCCCCATAGATAAAGCGGACACTCTCCCCGGTTTCGTTGTCGTATTTCATGACGCCATCAAACAGCAAGGCCCTTTCCGGGTGGAAGATAGCGCCATACACGTAGCGGTTTTTGCGGCAGGCGTAGGTGTCGTTGATACGGGTAAAGTCGCAGTGCTCGTCGCTCAACAGCTTCTCGGCGATTTCGCCAGTAACCAGATTAATACGCCACTCATACAGCTGGCCCTGGGTATCGCGCGGGTCTACCTCAGAGATTTTGCCGAGCCCGATAATCTCGGTGGTTTTAGAGCGCGCAGCCTGCAACACAACTTCGTCGCCTTCTTCCCACGCATTGGCCGTGTGGATGACCACACCGGCTTTCACTTCAAACCAGCGAATGTCGGCATCGCTTCCAAAACGGGGCAGCACACCAATGCGGGCACCATGCGCCTCATCAAACGCCAGGGCCGGCCCGCCTGCCATCACCCGCTCAATGTCCAGCGTGATGGGAAAATCCAGGAACAGGGAGTAGTTCTCGGTGACCGCAAAGTCGTGCATGAAAATCGGCTTGGGAATCGTGATGGGTGCGGTGTGCACCAGATCACCATTCCCATCGATAACAGAATAGTGTACATGCGGGGGCTCAAAGGATGAGCCAAAGGTCATCATATGCCCGGACACCGGGTCCACCTTGGGGTGCGCGGTGAAGGAATGGGTCAGCTTGCCGGCAAAGTCGCTGGTACCTACCGTCTCCAGACCCGGCAAACTGATGACCGTGGGCTGGGAGGGCTCATGCAAGGCGTAAAGCGTCTGGTTGTGAAAAACAAACGCCGTATTGGCGAGGTTCTTGGTGGTGGACATGCCTTCCGGGACTCGAGAGGGCCCGGGGTCCATCATGGACAGCATGCCCTTCCAAACCCAGTCGCCCTGCTCTCTCTCCAGCTGTAGCCCTTCGGTTTGCACGAAACGGTTGCGGTAACGCGCAGTGCCGCCCTCAAACTCGATGGCGTGGATCATGCCGTCGCCATCGAAGGTGTGATATTTCTCAACATCGGCAATATAGAGCGGGTTGGGGCCGATACGAAGAAAGCTGCCTTGAAGGTCTGACGGTATCTCACCGGTTACCGCCAGGTCACTGGTATCGAGCTCGTCGGTAACAGGGCCGAAATTGCCCTCCAGAAAGGGGTTGCCGCTAGTCACTGCTGCCGCTTCAGGCATTGTTGTTCTCCATGTCCGTATCAGGTCATTCGTGCTTCAGCATAGTTCAATTTGGCCGCTCCGGCATGCACAACAGACCGCCCTATCAGCGCTGGGCAAGACCCGTAAAAGTGGCAATAAATAGTTCCTCTATGCCCCGCTTGGCCTCAAGCACGTCAGTGCGGCTCATGCCACGGTTGATGGCCCGATGAACCAGCCACTGGGCCGCACTCAGCAGACCGGTAAAGCATGCCAGGCTCGGGCTGCTGCCGTGGCGCTGATTGCACCAGTCCTGCATGCTTTTGCCAACGCTGGCATAGGCCTCTTCTATCACCCGATGCGCATGGCTGGCGGGATCTGCCGCCTCGACAAACAGGAAACTGGCTACCTGGTGCTCGGCAAGGATGGCATCCACCGTTTCGCCCACCGTGCTGGCAAGCCATTGGGGATTGGTAAAGTCAGCATCGTCTGCTGCCGTGACCGCCAACATTTTGGTGCTAATGGAGTCGCGGTACAGGGTATCAATGAGCTGGTCTTTGTTATCGAAACAGCGATAAAAAGTATCGCGGGAAACACCTGCCTGTTTGCAAATCGCCGATACGGACACCGAGGCACTGCCCCCAGAAGCAAACAGCGACACCGCAGCACCAAGGATGTCCAGACGCTGTTGCTCAACGCCCGGCCGCTGCCGTGATCGTCGATCTGGCTGAATCATTAAACCACTCCCGCTTGCACCAATCTGACAGTACTGTCATATTAAATTAATCAGACACTATTGTCAGCTAAAGGAGCCACCATGAGCAACTCCGCATTGCCAAGCCTGGACAACTGGATCGCAAAACCCTACACCGGTAGCGGCTTTAACATCCGCCGTGCCGCCTATATTGCCTCGGGCATTATGATTCCCGGCTCGTTCTTCGTGGCCTGGACCCTGATCGCCCTTGGCGTGATTAACCCCATGCCCGCAGACAAGTATGTCTCCGCCAGCTTGTTTATCGGCTATTGGATGGCCCTGTTCGCCTTTGTCGACAACCCGGGAGAAAACCGCACCCTCACCCAGAAATGGCATGAGTTCATCATGGTCTGGCTGATTACCAGCGGTTGCGCCCAGGTGATGTGGGAGATGCCGGTGGTGTACATGAAAATCCCGTTTCTGTATGAACTCGGATCTGAATTAAAGCCGGATGAATGGATGTTCTGGCCCTGGTGGCTCTACGCAGTGGCGGACACGCGCTATATGCGCCCCCACGACGGCCAACTGGCTCATGAGATGATGCTGTCACACTTCGGCTTCTTCGAACTGATGGCCGCCTACTGGCTGAGTAAAGGTATTCACTACAAAAAAGCCCTGGGTATCGCGGTGCTGGCCAACTGGGGGGCGTTTTACGGCAATACCTCGGTGATCTACATCAGTGAGATACTCAGCGGCTTTGAGTACATTGAAGACGGTATACTCGGCTTCTGGCTTAAATTTGTTGGATTAAACCTGCAATGGTCGACAGTGAGCCCGGCGGCCGCTATTGGGGCCATTTGGCTGATTGGACAACGATCGAGAGCAGAAGCACTGGCGGACCGAACGGGTTAAGGAAGTAAGTACATGACAAACAATCAACCTCGCGCGCTGGTTACCGGCGCGAGTTCGGGCATTGGTCGCGAGTTTGCGGTACAGCTGGCGAAACGCGGCTACGCAATCATGGGCGTGGCCCGCCGGGAGCAAAACCTGCAGGAGCTGTTGCGCGAACTGGGCGCAGGTGAGCACGAATACCTGGTGGCAGACCTGGCCACGCCAGATGGCCTACAGGCGGTTCAGGAGGAACTGGGCCGTCAGCACTACACCCTGATGATCAACAATGCCGGCTTCAGTACCTTCGACCCTTTTTATGAGTCAGAGCTGGAAGACCAGCAGAAAATTCTGGCAGTGAACTGCGGCGCGGTCATGAGCCTTGCCCACGCATTTTTACAACACGCCAAGGCGGGAGACGCGCTGGTGAATCTGGGGTCGATCGTGTCTTTCCTCCCCACCCCGGTACAACCCATGTACAGCGCCAGCAAAGCCTTTATCGCATCGCTCTCTGAGTGCCTGTGGGTAGAACACCGTCCCCGCGATATTTACGTGATGGGTCTCTGTCCGGGCGTGACGCTGACGGAGTTTATTACCGGCGCCACGGGTGGTGATGCCGATGGCCAGACCCTGCCCGACATCTTCGTGCAGACGACCGAAGAAGTGGTTGCCGAGGCTTTGCAGGCCTTGGATAAGCGTAAGAAGGCGATTGTAGTGACCGGCTGGGTCAATAAGCTGATGATGCTGATGCCCAGGTTTTTGACGCGTCATGCGCTGATCAAGTCACTGGCGGTGATCGGTGACCCTGACAACGCATTGCTAAAGGAATGAGGCGACCGGGGACAGTCAACCGACTAGAACAATAGCCAATGATCTGCCCCCAGCTTTAGAGACTGTCTTACAGTTCCAGCGGAACCTCGGTTTGGGCAGCGTGGCCTTTCACCATGGCATCCACGTCATCGACGGGTGGGTTCTCAGGTTCAATCGAGCAATCAGTTGAGAAGATAGCTCCGAATCCACCCTCAGGAATAGAGTCTCCCAGAGGCAGTTCAAGCAACTCACGTATCTCGCCCGCTGTACATCCCGGTACATTAAAGCTGGTTACCGTTTCAGTATTGGCTGTACGATCCAGCAGAGCGGTTCTATTGGCGTTCAGCCAGTCAACAACCAACGCCGCGGCAGCATCAAAGTCCTCAAGGCCTGGGACAAGACTGGCACTAACTGCGACAGCTGGATAACCCTGTCTCGCTGCTGTTCTGGCCGCACCTACAGTGCCCGACACAGTTGCGAGTGGACCCACATTCTGACCTGAATTAACACCGGAGATAACGACGTTTGGTGTCATTCCCAGCTCCTGCAGAGCCACATTCACTGAATCTGCGGGAAAACCGAAAACAGCAGTACCCATGTATCCACTGACAGTGGCAGAAGCCTCCCAGACCACACCGCCTTCGGTCGTTGTGTCGGAAGAGCCGCTTTGATTCTCCGCGGGGGCGACGACCTCGACAACCACGTCATCCATAAGTACAAGCGCGTTAACCAAGGTGTCAATGCCCTCAGCTCCAATGCCATCGTCATTGGTCACCAATATAGTCAGGCTTTGCGATGGAGCGACCAGACCGGCTCCGGGGTCACTATCTGAACACCCACTGAGGATGAGTGAGCTAAATAACACAGCAAACAAGAAGCGATGCATCATAAGTAAAATCCTAAATAGTCAATTTCGGAAAGCGGCGGATTATACAGACCCTGGCACCGAATTTGTTGCGATCACACTACCGGAAATCAGTTACTTAAGTCTGAACACACGAGCAAAAAGCATCACAACGAGTGTTATCGCTACTGGTTTAATTATCCGACTCTGTTTCCGGCACCCTATTCGCTGAATAACAGGTTTAGCCGACCTTAAATACCTATCGCCAGTCAGATAGATTCGTGGCGGCATAGCCTCGACAAATATGACAATGCTACACTCCCCACCTCTTCACACCCTGGGAGCTCAGTTGGGCAGATTGCGCAACAATCTACGACAGAGCAGCGGCAAGCCAAAGGCTTGCTATCACCGGCAACAAGAAACTGTCGGTCGAAGAAAGAGATTATCCGCCCGTAGCTCAGCTGGGCAGATTGCGCAGCAATCTGCGACCGAGCAGAGGCGGGATTCGAGCAAAGCGCAGCTTTGCGACCCCGGCTCGATAAGCGAGGGCCGGCCTTTCAGCCAAAAGGCTGAAAGGAGCAGCGGCAAGCCAAAGGCTTGCTATCACCGGCAACAAGAAACTGTCGGTCGAAGAAAGAGATTATCCGCCCGTAGCTCAGCTGGATAGAGCAGCCGCCTCCTAAGCGGCAGGTCGGCCGTTCGAATCGGCCCGGGCGGGCCATTTCACTAAGTGTAGGTTCTCACTCTAACGGTGACACATCAGCTCTCGTTTTATCGATGAGTCGTTCGTATGGAGTCTGGCCCTGCAGCGCTCCATGAGGACGATGATAATTGTAGTAGTCCTCCCATTCACGCAGTTTTTCGTTAAACAGGTGTATATCCGTCGATATGCCATCTTGATCGACTAGCTGATAGAACTCCTCATTGTCGATTCGATGTGATCGTTCAACCTTGCCATTTAGGCGCGGTGTGCGTGGTCGGATATACACGTGCGTAATATCCAGGGACTCAGCATGCCAATGGAATTTGGACTGGAACTCCGCGCCGTTATCCGTCTGAAGGACCTGTATTCGGAAGGGAAGTCGCTTTCGGACCTCTTCTAGAAACTTGATGGCAGTACTCTGATTGCATCGATCATAGATTTTAAGAACCCGGATTCGAGTGCAATCATCTATAGCTGTGAACTGGTATAGGCGTTTACCGGTCCCAGGAATGCGCTCAAGGAACTTTACGTCCATTTGCAGGCGATGTCCGGGCTTTGGCTTCTCATAGCGCTTCCACCGCTTCTTGTGGGGCTGGTGCTTCTGGTTGGCAGGAAGACGGCCCATTCCGTTCTTCTCCAGGATTCGATGCACGGTTGATACAGCTATCTTGATCTCATGGAAGCGCTGCAGGTAAGCCTGTATGCGTCCAGCGCCAAAGTGGTAGTTCTGACGCAGATACAGGATCTTGCTGACCACCTCTTTGGGTGTATCGTTGGGGTGGCGATGTGGCTGCTTGCCTCGATCTGCCAGCCCGGCCTCGCCGTGCTCTTCATAACGGCGCTTCCAGCGGTAAAACGCTGTTCTGGAGATACCGAAGTAACGGCATGTCCGAGAGACTTGCCGGGGCTCACCATCGGCCCAATTGAGGATTTTGAGGCGCCAGGCGACCAGCCTGGCTTGCTGTGCTTTGGTCATGTTGCTTCCCCTTCAAGTTAACCTTGAAACGAAAGCTTAATGTGTCACGCATCTAGCGAGAATTCACATTTATGCGGTGACTGACCATGCCATGTTCATGGGGCTATTGAAGGAAGCGGCCGACACCAGCACTGAGTTCTCCCAGACCGAGGTGGCCAGGCCCTTGAACGACATCAACGCGCCCGACAATTACGGTGAGTTTTCACTGTTCAGACGACAGGCTGCTTTTTCCACGTTTCTGCCCGGAGTGTTGTTCGGGCTGGCTGATGGCGTGCTGGACGCTGACAAAGTGGAAGCAGTGACCCGTTCAGCCTGGGCAGACAGCATTAAAGCGGCGGACCAATACAATCAGCCGGGACAGTTCACCACCTTCGCAGCTTACGAATACACGTCCGGTACTGATAAGATGGGCAATCTGCACCGCAATGTGATTTTTCGCGGTACCGACAAGTTACCCGCCGTGCCTTTTTCCCGCTTCCACTCCCAGGATCCTGAGGGTTTGTGGGACTGGATGGACGGTTTGCGGGAACAGGGTATAGAGAGCCTGGCGATTCCGCACAACTCCAATGGTTCCAACGGTGCCATGTTTGCACTGGAAGACTGGGCCGGAGATCCGCTGGATGATGACTACTCGATCCAGCGTATGCGCAATGAGCCGCTGATTGAAATTACCCAGGTAAAGGGCACCTCTGAAACGCATCCCAGCCTGTCGCAAACCGATGAGTGGGCCAACTTTGAAATCATGCCCTACCGGGTAGCCACCAAGTTGGACAGCGCGCCAGCAGGCGGTTATGCCCGAGACGCCTTGCTTCGTGGGTTGAAGATGGAAGCCGACGGCGTCACTAACCCCTACAAGTTTGGCTTCGTGGCCGCGAGCGATACGCACACCGGTGCGATGTCTGTGGAGGAGTCGAATTTCTTTTCCAAGGCGGGCCTGATGGACGGCACCGCGGAAATGCGTGGCTCGGTTCCAGCGTCTTTCCTGTTTGGAACGATTCTTAAATACAATGCGCCAGATTTGCTCGTGGAAGTTGAAGGCGAGCAGTACCTCGAGATGTCATCCTTCGAGACCTGGGGCGCTTCGGGTGTTGCAGGGGTGTGGGCCTAGGAGAATACCCGTGAGGCGATTTACGATGCTTTTCGCCGCAAGGAAACCTTCGCCACCAGCGGCCCCCGCATGAAGGTACGCTTTTTCGGTGGCTATGACTTTAAGCTTTCGATTCTCGATGATCCCAACATGACGCGTAAGGCCTATGACAGCGCCGTGACTATGGGTGCGGACCTGACTGCCTCCGGCGACAAGGCACCGGAGTTTCTGGTGTGGGCAGTGAGTGACCCGATGAGTGCGCCGCTGCAGCGAGCCCAGATCATCAAGGGTTACGTCAAGAACGGCGAGCACCATGAGGTAATCTACGACGTGGCCTGCAGTGATGGCCTGAGTGTAAATCCGGAGACCAACCGCTGCCCCGATAATGGTGCCAAAGTGGATATCACCGACTGTTCTATTAGCGCCAATGTGGGTGCTGCCGAGCTGAAAACTGTGTGGCAGGACCCGGATTTCGAGCCTGGTCAGGAGGCTTTCTATTACGTGCGGGTATTGGAAAATCCCACATGCCGCTGGTCTACCTGGGATGCGATACGTGCGGGAACCAAGCCCAGGCCTGATTTGCAGGCCACCATCCAGGAGCGGGTTTGGTCTTCTCCTATCTGGTACAAAAACAGCTAATCACACGAGGAAGCGGTTGAAGTCAGCATGAGCGCATCGCTAATTCGCTGGACAGTTCTCGCCTTGATCTATGCAAGCTTTCACATCTGGTACGGCGGCAATGGTGAGCCGTTGAATGACGCCGAAGTGGAGCACTACGTAGAGCGTGCAGTAGAGATCATGGGGCCAGAGGCAGAGACAATGGTCCGTGACTTTGCGGCCAGCGACGATGGCAAGGCATTCATCAACGTTAATCTCAACAAGTATCGCGATAAACCTGAGTATCTCGACGGGCGTCATGTGGATGTCAGCTCAGCGCAGGTGGAGCAGCTTTACATTCGCGACGTTGCCCCCAGGCTTTTTGCCCGTGCCGGTCATCCGCTGATCGTTGTTGAACCCTTCGGCGTTCTGGGTGGTCACGGGGATTTCGAGGCGATTGCCTGGGACAAGGTGACATTCATTCGCTATCGCAGTCGGCGCGATTTGCTGGAGTTTGTTCTGGAGACTGACTGGAAGAGCGACGCAGAGCACAAGTACGCCGCGCTGCTGGCCAACCAATCTATGCCTGCTGCTCCGACGATGTCTCTGGTGGGTGTGCGCCTGGTGCCCTTCCTGCTATTGGTTTGTATCGGTCTGCTGTTGGATCGATGGTTTGGACGGAAAGCAGCGCAGAAGCCCAGTGCTTCTTAAACTCATCCGGGAGAGTTCACAATGCTGAAAAAACTGCTACTTGGAACTGCGGCGATACTGGGATTAATCGTGCTGTGGGTGGGTGTTACGCGGATTTTGCCGTTCTACCAGTTCGTACAAGCCATCGTTCCTGATACAGCACCCGCTGACTATGCCCAGCAGGATGACACCCTTGTCAGTTTTCCTTCAACCCAGCCCCTGGAGGTGCGCCCAAGAGATCCCTTGAAAAATGTCTACTGGGGGGAACTGCATGTACATACCCAAGAGAGCATGGACGCGGTTGTGTTCGGCACCACGGCGACCATAGAAGATGCCTATCGCTTCGCCCGGGGTGAACCCCTGCGCAGCCCCGGTGGTGAATTAATGCAGCTCTCGCGTCCCCTGGACTTTGTTGCAATCACCGATCATGCGGAAGGTTTTGGCACCCGCACGCGCTGTAGTGATGATGGGCTTTCAATGGGTGAGAGATTGAACTGCTGGCTGATGCAGACGCCGGGCTATTCGGCAGCTGTTTTCCTGGCTGGTCGGAGTACCCGCAAGACCGAGGATGCTGATCCCAATCATCCCGCAGGTATATATCGCAACAGGCCCAGACCGGCGCGGCAATACCTGCCCATCTGCAATAGCGGAGAAGGTGGGGTTGAGCGCTGTCTTCGCGATGCCCAAACAGACTGGCAGCGCTATATCGAACTGGCGGACATGCACAATGAGCCTGGCGTGTTCACTACGTTAGTCGGCTACGAATATTCGCCAGTCCTGGATGAAGGCGGCAAACATCACCGCAACGTGATTTTCAACGGCGATGATTTGCCCGAGCGGGCAATCTCCTCGCTGGAGGCGCAGAGTGCCATCGAATTGTGGCGTGGGTTGGAAGCGTCGTGCCTGGGGGACTGTGACTTTCTGACCATCCCACACAATATGAACAAAGGCTGGGGCTTGTTTTACAGCCGCTATACCTGGGACGGTCAAGCCTATGATGAAGAGGGCTGGCGCCTGCGTCAGCGGCGCGAACCGCTCGCTGAGATGTACCAGGTGAAGGGTGCATCAGAGTGCGCGCTGGGCGTCGGCGCCACCGATGAAGAGTGTGCCTTTGAGCAGATTTTGAAACCCTGTGAGCAGGGTCAGGAAACCAATTGCGCGCTTGAATCGTCTTTTGCCAGGCAAGGCCTGAAGATTGGGCTGCGACTGGAGCAGGAGCTGGGTTTTAACCCAATGGCTTTTGGCTTTATCGCCGCCACTGAC
The DNA here is from genome assembly GCA_963921335.3 of Halieaceae bacterium. Classification (GTDB taxonomy): domain Bacteria; phylum Pseudomonadota; class Gammaproteobacteria; order Pseudomonadales; family Halieaceae; genus CAWUFC02. The sequence goes on from CAWUFC020000002.1 coordinate 835,140, forward strand.
GCCCACAATTCCAATCCGGGTGATGCAGAGGAGTGGGACTTTGTGGGTAAACTGGGTGCAGTCAGCTCGCCGGCAGCGCGTCGCTTGCGCGAATCAGTTGAGGGTACGCCTGAAAATGTCATATTGCCGGATCATAGTTCGGGAGGCCTTGCCGCGGTCTGGGCGGAAGAGAACACCAGGGATTCGATTTTCTCAGGCATGCAGCGCCGTGAAACCTATTCTACCTCGGGGCCTCGCATTGGCCTGCGCTTTTTCGCCGGCTGGGATTTTGATGAGTCTATTGTGGATTCCGCGGATGCTATTGCTGTAGCCACCGCGGGTGGTGTGCCTATGGGGGCGGTTCTGCGACCAGAGAATGGTGAAGCTGAGAGCCCAACCTTCTTTGTCTGGGCCAATACCGACTGGATGAGTGCTCCATTGCAGCGCGTTCAGATAGTTAAAGGCTGGATCGACAGCAATGGTGATACCCATGAGCGGGTGCGTGACGTGGTCTGTGCCGACGGCCTGGTCGTGGATGCCGATACAGGGCGCTGCCCCGATAACGGCGCCGGAGTCGATGTGACCTCCTGTGAACTGACAGGGAGCGCCGGCGCGGAACAGCTTATAGCGGCCTGGCAAGACGAAGACTTTGATCCGTCTCAGGGCGCGTTCTATTACGTGCGAGTATTGCAGAATCCGACCTGTCGTTGGTCAACCTACGATGCCATCCGACTGGGTCGCGAACCAGATCCGAGGGCACCTGCCACGATCAGGGAGCGAGCCTGGTCATCGCCGATCTGGTTTGATCCAAGTAACTAAACACGAGCGTTACAGTTTACTTGCTTCAGAATTAAGTAAACTGTCACCTCAGTTCTGTATGTAGAGGTATCCCGATGCTTGAACCAGAGAACAATCCGAACCCAGCCGCGCTGGTTGATCCGCCGAACGTCGTACGCTTTTTGGGTGGGAAGGCGATGAGTCGACGCATCAGTACATTGCGCCGTGAACGACTGCGTCTTGTGGCAGAGAAGAAGCGCGTAGCTGAGGGGCGTCGGCATGTGGTTGAGTATTTCCACCAGCTGGATGACCCCTATTCCCATTTATCTGCGCAAGTTGTGGCTCGTTTTTCTGAGCGTTATGACATCGAGCTAGTGCCGCATCTGATTCGGGCCACTGGCGGCAAGCATCAGCCCGAAGAGGAGAAACTGGCAGTCTGGGCCCGCCGTGATTGTGGATTGATTGCTCCCCACTATGGACTTGCTTTTCCCGAGACCGCGGGCGTCGTTCCCGACCAGGCTCAGGTGGAAGTTGCGGCGAACAGTCTCGCCGACTGCAGTGCCGAGTCCTTCCTGCAAACAATTGAGCAAGTCAGCGGCCAGCTATGGTCCGGATCTGAGCTCGAGCAGAAATCTGGCAATGGCGCTGCGGCGATGGATGAAGGTTCAGAGCGGCTTGCAGAGTTGGGCCACTACTCAGGCGCGATGTTTTATTACGAGGGCGAGTGGTACTGGGGGGGTCGATCGCCTGTTTCATCTGGAGCAGCGTTTGCGCGATTTGGGTGCCTGTAAGGCGACTGATGAACCCTATCTGGTTGCCCGGCCCGAATTTGACCTCAGTGACATCGATGCCAGCGGGTTAGACCTGCACTTTTTCCCCTCGCTCAACAGCCCATATACCGCGATCATCTACGACAAGTCGATCGCTATGGCAGAGTCTTGCAAGATCAAGCTCCATCACAAGCCTGTGTTGCCAATGATTATGCGCGGCGTTCCAGCACCTCGCTCAAAAATGGGTTACATCCTGTTTGATACCAAGCGCGAGGCCGATTTTTTCGGCGCCGGTTTTGACAAGCTGGTTACGCCCATAGGCACGCCCACACGTAGAGCTTATTCCTTATTCCCGTGGGCTCGCGCGCAGGGTAAAGACACCACACTTCTCAGTATCATGCTGCGCTATTCCTGGGCTGAAGGTAAGGGTCTGTATAAAGCCTCCAATTTTCGCGCGGCTGTTGAGGAGGCCGGTCTCGATTGGAAAGAGGCGAGCCAGATTGTGGGTGACGATAAGTGGAAAGCTGTCACAGAGCAAAACCAAACTGAGATGGTAGAGCAGATGGGCCTTTGGGCGTGCCCTGTTACAAGCTTTGCGGGCCAGATGGCGAGCCCGATCTGGAGGTCTGGGGACAGGATCGACTCTGGTTGGTAGCCGCTGAAATTCGTCGGCGCGCAGGCGGCTAAATCAGCATGAAACACCAATACCGCATGTACGCCTGGACCGCCTCTCACTTTGCAGCAAAGTTGCGAGGCTATCTAAACTACAAAGGCCTGGACTACGAAGAAAAGCGCATGTGGGGATACGACTTCGCTGTTCGCGTACCCCGTGCAATTGGCACCGTCTCTATGCCTAGCCTGCAGGTGAATACCGGCGAGTGGTTGGCAGACACGCCGCTGATTATCGAGGAACTGGAACGACGCCATACGGAAAATTCCATTGCCGCCGACACACCTCGCCAGCGTATGGCCGCCCTGCTGCTGGAAAACTGGTTCGACGACAGCTGGATGAAGGTATCGGTTCATACCCGCTGGTCATACCCGGAAAACTGGGACAATTTGCTGCGGCAAGAGTGGGGCAAGGCCCTGCTACCCTTCGCTCCATCGTTCTTACGGGAAAAGTTGGCTGAGAAAACGGTCAGGAAGATGATTATGGCGTCCATGCCAGCGCTGGGTATTCGCCCTGGTAAACAGGAGCTGCTGGAACGCTGGGCCTTACAGCATCTGGATACGTTGAATACCCATTTCGACCAGCACGATTATGTAATGGGCGGTCGGCCAACCATTGCAGACTACGCCTGCGTGGCCCCACATTTTCCCCATCTGAACCGTGACCCATGGCCCAAACGGGAGTGGCTTGATCCCCGTCCAGACCTGCAAGCCTGGGTGGAACGAACCCATGGCGGCAAAGCAACAAACGGTGATCTACTTCCCGGTGATGAGATACCCGTGACCCTGGCACCGGTGTTCGAGGGCATATTCGCTGAGTTTCCTGTGTATATCGAGAAGGCCGTGGCGCTTCTAAAAAGGCATGTAGCCAATAAGTCGTTGCAATCTGGTGATGCATTGCCCCGGGTGTTGGGCAATGTTGAATTCCCTATGCTGGATGATGTGTTTGCCTGTAATGCCATGGTCTATAGTATTTGGCGAATGCAGCGCATGCAGACGTTTTTTCAAGAGCTGACCGCTGCCGAGCAGGATTCAGTGAACGCCTGGGCCAACCAGATGGGACGGGCAGATATGTTCACCATGGACCTTGGCCCTGAACTCAAGCGAAATGGTGTTGGTGCGGCCTTGGTCTAGTTACCTGTTTCTGAAGCGCTGCTGCGACAACCCGAAAGTTGACCGAATGTGGAAAGCTCAGGAGCACCCTCCTCTCCAAGTGGGCGACTAAGCGGCCGACCAAGTGGCCGAATATGATTCCAACGTGAAGCGACTGTCGCGCTAACTTAGTCTCCCACCGGATCGAGGCAAATCGCTCAATCTCAATTCAGGCAGGAAAAGTCGGTAAACAGAATATGCTTAAGAAAATCGGTTTGGGCGTTCTTGTGCTATTGCTCGCGGTTTTCGGCTTCGTTTGGCTCAATTTGCTGGTTCCAATGCAGGAAGTCGCTGATAGAGGCGGCCCGGCTACTGCAGCGCGTGACTACGCCCTTCAGGACAACAGCAGGCTCACTCTCCCAGAACCACAGCCAGCTGTGTATCCACCTGCACCCAATCCGAACATGAACCTCTATTGGGGCGAGTTACACCTGCACACCTCTGAAAGCTTCGATGCAACCCTGCTCGGCAACACACTGACTATCGAAGATGCCTATCGCTTTGCCAAAGGCCAGCCACTCAATTCACCGGGTGGCCAGCTCATGCAACTGAGTCGGCCGCTGGATTTTGTAGCCATTACCGATCACGCCGAAGGCTTCGGTACTCGCACCCATTGTGAGGATGCAGGCCTGAGCCTAAGCGAGCGGGCTGCCTGCTGGCTGACCACCGAGCCCAATCCAGGTACCTTTTCAATCCTGATCAACGCCATTCGAGGCAAAGCGCCCGCTGGTGACCCCTCCAAACCTGCTGGCATCTATCAGCAGAAAATACGCACACCAATGAAACCAGGCACGTTTCCCAGCTGCCGCTTTGGCGAAGGCGCCATAGAGCGGTGCTATAACAATGCGCTCGTGGACTGGCAGCGCTACGTTGAACTCGCTGACCAATACTATGAGCCCGGCATTCTGACCACGCTGATAGGCTACGAGCATTCGCCAAGCCTGCCCAATCAGGGCAAACACCACCGCAACGTCATCTTTCGCTCCAACCAGGTACCTGAGCGCGCGCTTTCCAGCATGGACGTGCCCAACGCCATCGAGCTCTGGAGAAGTCTTGAGGCGGACTGCACAGGTGACTGTGACTTCCTGACCATCCCCCACAACCCCAACAAAGCCTGGGGTTTGATGTACTCGCGTTACACCTGGGACGGCAAGGAGTACGGCAAAGACGATTGGCGCTTACGCCAGAAACACGAACCACTGGCAGAGATATTCCAGGTTAAAGGCGCACAGGAGTGCGCCCTGGGTGTTGGTGCCACTGATGAGGAGTGCGCATTCGCACAAGTACTGGACCCTTGCCTTCCTGGCGAGTTAACAGGCTGCGCATTTGAAACGGGATTTGTGCGCCAGGGTTTGAAGGTAGGACTGGAGCTTTAACAGGAGCTTGGCTTCAACCCGATACAATCCGGCTTTATTGCCGCCACAGACAGCCACAGCTCCAATCCCGGCGATGTGGAAGAGTGGGACTGGCCCGGTGCCACCGGTTCGGTGACGTCCTCAGCCTACCGACGCCTAAGAGAAACAGATGCAAACAGCAAGGCGTACCAAATCCCTCTGAAGTTCCACACTTCAGGTGGTTTGGCCGCAGTGTGGGCACCCGAGAATAACCGCGAAGCTATTTTTGATGCGCTGGCCCGTCGTGAAACCTATGCCACCTCCGGCCCACGCATGGCAGTGCGTTTTTACGCCGGCTGGGATATTGATGAATCAGCGCTGAACAACCAGAACCCAATCCCTGAACTGATGGGAAGCGGTGTACCCATGGGCGGCGTATTGCGCTCCGAGGCAAGTAGGCAACTCTCTCCTGCCTTCTTCGTCTGGGCCACTCGCGACAACATGGATGCCCCGCTACAACGTGTACAGATGATCAAGGGTTGGGTTGATGAAGAGGGCCAAACCCATGAAAACGTTGTCGATATTGCCTGCTCGGATGGGCTCTCAGTTGATCCGGCTACAGGGCGCTGCCCGGATAATGGCGCCAGTGTCGACCTGCGCAGCTGCGGCTTCAGCAAAGACTCGGGCGCTGACGAGTTAAAAACTCTCTGGCACGACCCTGATTACAGCCCCAACCAGAACGCCTTCTATTATGTGCGAGTGCTGATGAACCCGACCTGCCGATGGTCAAGCTACGACGCGATTCGTCTCGGACGTGATCCCGACCCCCGCGTACCGGCAACCATTCGCGAACGTGCCTGGACCAGCCCCATATGGCTCAGCGCAACCGGTAACAACAACTCTGAAAACTGAGCCCTTTATGACCCAAACTCTGGAAACTGTCGATGTGCTGATTATCGGCGCAGGCCTTGCCGGCATCGGTGCCGCCTGCCAGCTTCGTCGCAACAGCAAAGCCCGCAGCTTTATGATCCTGGAATCCCGGGCCGCCAGTGGCGGCACCTGGGACTTGTTTCGCTACCCCGGCATTCGCTCTGACAGCGACATGTATACTTACAGCTACGGCTTCAAACCCTGGACAGATAAACAGACCATCGCCGATGGCGACAAGATTCTGAACTACATTCGCGAAGCCTCGGATGAGTACGGCGTAGAACAACACATCCGCTACAATTACAAGGTCGTCACTGCCAACTGGTCCAGCGCAGACAAGCGCTGGCATGTCACAGCGCAGAAGGCTGATGGAGAAAAGTTCACTGTTAGCTGCCGCTTCGTCTTCAACTGCACCGGCTATTACGACTATGAACAAGGTTATACCCCTGAATTTGACGGCGTCGACGACTTCAATGGGCAGGTGATTCATGCCCAGCACTGGCCTGAAGACCTGGATTACAAGAACAAGCGCGTGGTGGTGATTGGCAGCGGTGCCACAGCCGTCACCCTGGTTCCCAGCATGTCGAAAGACACCGCCAGCCTGGTGATGCTACAGCGCACGCCCACCTATATCGCTAACGTACCCGCTGAGGATGCGCTTGCGCTGAAGATGCGCAAGTGGTTACCAGCCAGCTGGGTGTTCCGACTGACCCGCTGGAAAAAAGTGCTGCTGCAGATTTACATCTACAAACTGTCTCGACGTCGGCCAGATCAGCTACGAAAATTTCTACTGGGCGATGTGCGACGGCAACTGGACCCGGACTATGATCTTAAGACGCACTTTACCCCACCCTATGATCCGTGGGATCAACGCCTATGTGCAGTGCCGGGTGGCGATATGTTCAAGGCCATTCGCAAGGGCGACGCTGAGGTGGTGACAGATCATATTGATCGCTTCAACCGGAACGGCATTGCGTTAAAGTCTGGCAAACAGCTGGACGCAGATATTGTCATTCTGGCTACTGGCCTGAACCTAAAGTTCGGTGGCAGCATCGACTACAGCATCAACGGCCGTGCGGTCGATTTTACCGAGCACTATGTGTACAGCGGTATGATGTTCTCAGACGTGCCTAACCTGGCGATCACTGTGGGCTACACCAACTCCTCCTGGACTCTCAAAACCGACCTGACCAGCAAGCACGTGTGCCGCATGCTGGATAAGATGGCCAGGGGCGGCTACAACACCGTGACACCGCGCGTCAAAGGCAGCGTCAACGACGTGCCACTATTAGACTTTGACGCAGGCTACGTGCTGCGAGCGCGCAACCAATTCCCCAAGCAGGGGGATCGGCTCCCCTGGAAAAACTATCAGGACTACATCAGGGACTTCATCGGACTGAGACGCGGTACGCTAAAAGATAAAGAACTGGAATTCAGCTGATAATCCAAAGGCTCGTATCCCAGCATAATTAGACACTCGTAAAGCAATTCAAGAGGGGCCAAATAAATGAAGAAGCTACTTATCCTAGTCCTCGGTTTACTGATTATCGCAGGCGTCGGGCGCGCCTTGCTCAACATACCAGCGGTGCAGGATGTGGCACTGGAACGCGGCACCAAAATGATTGCCCAGCGCGGTGCCGAGCAGTTACCAGAGTCCGACAGCCTGAGGGTCTATGTATGCGGCAGCGCCTCCCCTCTTGGTAGGGGCCAGGCCCAGGCCTGCATTGCGGTGGTTACACCTGATCACTTTTACCTCATCGACTCCGGCGCTGGCTCTACCGATAACATCGGCCTCATGGGACTGCCCATGAACCGCTTGCAGGGCATGCTGCTCACCCATTTTCATTCCGACCATATTGCAGAAATTTACGAAGTGAACCTCAGTTCCTGGGTCGGTGGGCGACCTCAACCGTTAACTATCTATGGCCCAGAGGGTGTTGGTGAGGTCACGGACGCTATGAATACTGGTTACCGGCAGGACCGCATCTATCGCGTCGGCCACCATGGAGCCGACTTACTGGCACCAGAGCTGGGTGTGCTCGAGCACCAAACCATCAAGCCTGGGATTATTCTGGAAGACGGCGACCTGACCATTACTGCCTATGTGGCGGAACATCCCCCCATCGAACCCGCAGTGGGCTATCGCTTCGATTATCGCGGCCGCAGTGTGGTGATTTCCGGGGATAGCAACGTCAACGATGACACCCTGGATATCATTGATGGAGCGGACCTATTACTGCACGATGCCTTGTCATTACCCATCGTCAGTAATCTGTCTGCTGCATTGGGATCGGCTGGCCTATCACGACAGTCTAAAATTGTCTCCGACGTGATGGACTATCACGCCTCTACTGACTCTCTGGTTGAGCTAAGCACAAAATCAAACGTCGATATGATCGCCTTTTACCATCTCGTTCCAATCCCCCCCAATGCGATACTGGCAGATGTATTTATGCGCGACGCGCCAGACAATTTCGTACTGACCAAAGACCGGATGTGGTTTGAACTACCCACTGACAGTGACGAGATCGTGGTGAGCGAACCCTGATGGCCTAGGATGTTAACGCGGGATCTTCCCTCTTCGCATCCCTGGCCAGTTTTCGCATAACCAGAGCAAACAGCCAGGGCATATAGCGCTTTGCAAACCATGCCCGCTTCCCCAGCCTATGGGGGTTGCAGATAAGCTGGCGCTTTTGCAACGCTTGGTAGGCAGCGTCCGCCACTTGATCAGCGTTCAGCTCGGAAGCTTCAAACATCTCCAGCAGGCGCTCCTCCATGGCAGGATCATCTCTGCGCAAAGACTTGTGCAGGTTGGTTTTAAAGAAGCTGGGGCACAACACTGTTACACCAACCCCATAGGGCTCTAGCTCAAAATGTATGGTTTCGCTCAGCGAGACGACGGCAGCTTTGGTGACATTGTATGAAGACATACCCGGCGCATTGGCAAGGCCAGCCAGTGATGCCACATTGAGAATTTGACCACTACCCTGCGACTTCATCATCCCGGTGAAGGTTCTACAGCCCAGCACCACGCCTTTGAGATTGATGTCGATGATCCATTCCCAGTTTTCCCAGGGTTCCTGATCGATTCTATCGCCGGCACCTACGCCGGCATTATTGACCACCACATCAACCCCTCCCCAGCGGGCGTCAACTTCGCTATTAAGCTGATCCCATTGCTCAGGCTTGGTGACATCCAGCTTAAAGATCCAGCCCTGCCCGCCTTCCGACTCAACCAATGCCAGCGTTTCCTCCGCACCCTCCATATTCACATCAGCAATGCAAATATCGGCACTTTCCCTGGCATACCTCAGAGCGATTGCGCGACCCAGACCACTGGCAGCACCGGTGACTATCACACGTTTCATCTTGCTTGTTCCTCTAACTTATTCGGTGAGCTGATTAGCAATGACACATTTGAAGATAAGTAATGTACGACTTTATGTTGGCGATCTGAGAATCATTTCCGGTCAGAGGCCGATATTCAGTATCGATACCTCAAGCTTTGGCGTACTGCTCACGGAAGTCGCTTGGCGTTAGACCATTCCAGCGCAGGAACGCACGACGGAAATTCACCGTTTCACTGTAGTCCAATAGATGCGCGATCTCAGCTACTGTTAGTTCGGTCTCCAGAAGATACTCGCAAGCCAGGTGATCCCTGACCTCATCGAAGGTGGTCCGAAAAGAAGTCCCCTCGTCATCGAGACGACGTCGGAGGGTACGTTCACTGATATGCAAATGCTCGGCGACCTGCCCAATATCGAGAAAGTCTCCCGCGGATTGCATCAGTACTTCCCGCACAGCAGCGGTGGTTCTTTCCACGCTGTTAAGGCCCCGCAGCATCTCCTCACACTGCTGGCGAAACACCACATGTTCGGTTCGGTTGGCGGTTTTGACCGGCGCGTCCAACAGGTGGGCTGGAATAACCATCTGACTGTGTTCGCAGTCGAACACAACGGGCGCTCCAAATACGCTTCTATAAAATGCTGCATGTTGCGGCTTACTGTAGTTAAGGTGCAGTTCCACACCCTCGGCGCCAACCACCTGGCTTCCATACAATGACCTTGCCGCCTTGGACAGATTGGAAAAACTCAGCTCAGTCACAAGTCGCCTTGATTCAGCGCTTCCCAGTATAGGATTGGCCCGCAGCAACAAACCGCCCTCATGCTCGTGGGCGGTATAGCTCCACTGAAACACCGCCTGCCCGTAACGCAGTATGAGTTGGAGGCTGGCGCGGAGGTTGGCGCAGCTCATCAAGGCAAAACCAAACGTTCCAAAACTCTCTATTCCACTGGTTTGCCCTAGCCGTAAAGCAAAGGTCGGATCAGCGGAAAGCTCGAGCGCCGTTTCCAGCACGACCAGCGATTCAGGGCCGGCTATTTCATGATTCGAAATATTCGAAATATCTAAACCGCGCTGCTGCAACTCACAGAATAATTCATCAGGCGTGACTCCTGTTTTTTCCAATTCTGTGAGTAGTTGAACGAAAAGCTCGCGCCCGAGCCGGGATGCTTTCATCTTGGTTGGCCGAATATGATTCCACTGAGAATTGACCGAGCACTATACTACATTGCTGCGATAACAGGGAATCATTCACTGCAGTGAACACTCAAACGGAGCCACAGCCGCTAGCCGGCTACCGCACCACCCTCACTTTGCTGATGCTGGCCTACACCCTGTCCATGTGCGACAGGATGATCCTCTCCATACTGTTTCCCGATATCAAAGCTGAATTTGGATTGACTGATACGCAGCTGGGTCTACTGGGCGGCATCTCATTCGCCCTCTTCTACGCCACCATGGGCTTGCCGATTGCGCGCCTGTCCGACCAGTACAGCCGCAAGTGGATTATTATCACCAGCCTGGTGGTCTTTTCAGTAATGACTGCTTTCAGTGGACTGGCTGCAGGCTTTATCAGCCTACTGATATTGCGCATCGGTGTAGGCGTAGGTGAGGCAGGTGTTAACCCTGCCAGCTACTCCATTCTCGCTGACTACTTTCCACCCCAACGCCGGGCATTCGCCATGGCCATCTTAATGCTGGGGGGCAGCTTCGGGATGATGCTGGGCTTTGTCGGCGGTGGCGTTATTGCAGAGACCTACAACTGGCGCATCGCACTCGTGTCCGTGGGCCTTCCCGGCCTGCTCCTGGCCGCAGTCATGGCTAAGATGCTGCGGGAACCCAAGCGGGGAACCTATGAACTGGAAACTCCGCCACCACCACCGCCGATCTTAACCACGGCAGCGACCATGTGGGCCAACCCCGCCATGCGACACCTCATCGCCGGTGGCGTTGCGGCCGGACTCATGTCCTATGGCTTAACCCAGTGGCTGCCCACCTATTTCATTCGCATTCATGAACTGAGTCAGTCTGAGGCCGGCGCACTGATGGCCGGTTTGTTTGGTGTGTGCGGTTCGATTGGTGCGCTAATCGCTGGCAAGTGGTTTGATCGGCTATCCACACAGGGCTTCGAACGTGGATTAAGAATGCTTGCGGTTGTGCCTGTGTTCACTATCCCGCTTTTTGCCCTGGGCCTGCTGGCGGATGATCTGACCACCGCAATCCTGCTGTTTATCATTCCAGCCTTTGCGGGTAACTATGTCATTGGGCCGACGATTGCCATGGTGCAGACCCTGGCACCGGTGCAGATGCGCGCAGTCGCCTCGGCCATCAAAATGCTATGCCTGAATCTGATTGGGTTGGGGCTGGGGCCACTGCTAGTTGGCACACTCAGTGATCTTCTGAGCCCTCACTATGGCGAAGACTCCCTCAGTGTGGCCTTAGCCTATTTTTCGCTGGTAGGACTGTGGGGAGCCGCGCACTTCTGGCTGTGCGCCAGGGCCCTGGAAAAGCAGGGTTCCTGACGCTCTTCTTTATTTACCAGCGATAACTCGCTGTCAGACCAATGCGACGCCCTGGCACGGGGAAACGCCAGCCGTAACCTGTGGGCAAACGCCGCACCAGAGCCGTGGCCTCAGTCCCGCCACCGCCACGCAGCGCTTCTTCGTCAAACAAATTGGTGGAATACAGTTCAACACTCCACTGCTCGGCCCGCACCCCCGCGTACAGGTTCACAAGATGGTACGGATCAACTCCATCGATGTCGCTGTCACGCTCGCCGGTATATGTGTAGAGAATTCGGCCATAGCCTTCAACACTACCTAGGGGGAAACTGTATTCACTGTTAACGCTCGCCGTCCAGTCCGGGGTGGCACCGATCGGATCACCACTGGCATCACAGGTGGCGGTAAACTCACCCTCAGGGATAACCGGCGCACCATTGTCATCAAACTCATTGCAAGGCAGCACGGTACCATCAGCGAATTCGCCCTTGCTGTAACTCAGCGTGGCACCCAGGTACCAGTTCTGACTTAGAATGGCCGTTAGGTCCAGTTCTGCACCCCAAACTTCCGCATCGCCATTGACGGTAGCGCCGGTAGTGGCGATTTCACCGTTAAGGTCACGAACGCTCAATGCATTCACACGAGAAATGTAATCTTCAATATCCTGGTAGTAGACCGCGCCATTGAGCCGCATAGCGCCATCTCGAAGGGTGCTCTTGAAACCCAGCTCAAACGAGGTACTGTCCTCCGAGTCAAACAGCAGCACGTCTTCCGGCAATACAGAGCCAGTCACCGTAACACCTCCGGGGCGGAAGCCAGTGGCCACCTGGGCATACAGATTAAGGTCATCACTCACCGCGTATTGCAGGGTCACCTGGCCGGTTACCGCATCATCGTCATACTGCTGGTTTTCCGGACTGAGAATTTGCTCAAGCAGCGTTCCGGGAGGGCAATACTGATCCCGTTAGGCCCTGCTACAACCGACATGTCCCGATCGACATCAATCTCCTGGTAGCGCAGGCCGACTTGTAAGGTCCACGCCTCATTGAGATAGAACTTGTTGTGCGTGAATAGCCCGGCACGCTCGACTTCCGCCGGGAAAAGCAGCACAAAGCTGCCGGGCGCCAGGGGACTCACCAGGATGACCTGGTTCTCTTGACCGAAGAACACGTCGGATTTCTCGTAATAGCCACCGACCATGTAATCCCAAGTGTCGTTACCATCGCTGGATAGGCGTAACTCCTGGGAGAAATCTTCCCGGTCGTCCACGGCGACGCGCCCCGTCACATTCTCTGGGTTGGCATTGCCAAGCGCCTGATCGAAGGTCCGAACCGAGTCCGTCTCGTGATAACCGGTGACAGAGGTAATAGAGAACTTGTCCAGCTCCCAATTCAAAACCAGAGAGCTGTTCAGGTATTCAGCATCGGTGTTGTCTTCAATACCACCTTCCAGACCAACCACGGCACTGCGGCGATCATAAGCATCCAGGGGGCGCAGCACCCCGTTGGGGTCCAGACGCGGATCACCGGTAGGTATACCGCCCAACGCATAAAGGTCGTCAAAGTCCCGCTCCAGGTATTGCACCACTAAATCTGCGGAAAACGAATCTGTAGGGAGCCAGCTAAGACTGACACGCGCCGCGCTGCTCTCATCCGCCGTCACCTGACCGGTGACATCATTCTGAATTTCGTCGAGTTCGCTCTCGTCATACACGGCAGCGATGCGCAGTCCCAGTTTGCCGGGAACCAGAGGGAAGCTGGCAGCAACCTGCGTGTTCAACCCCTCGTTGTCGGTCACAGTCGCTCGAACCTCACCCTCTATCTGCTCCAGGTTGGGGCGAGCGGTATGGATGTTGATAGAACCCGCCGGCGAGGTGCGTCCCGCCAGGGTACCCTGGGGACCGCGCAAGACTTCGATTCGCTGTATATCAAACATCTGCTGGAATACCGCGTTGGAGTCCACAATCGCCTGGTTCCAGTACGTGGTCACAGCAGCTTCTGCCGCAGAGTTGGGATTGTAATCAATACCTCGCAAGCTCATACGGCCGCTGCGCCCGGTGAAACTGTTGACCTCTAGACCGGCAGTCAGGGCGCCCAAATCAGTAAACTTGAAAACGTTGAAGTCCTTCAGCGCATCACCATCAATGACATTGACTGTGGAAGGAACCTCCTGAATCAACTCAGAGCGTTTCTGGGCGGTCACAATCACTTCTTCCAGCACCAAGTCCCGGGCAGTAACCTGGTAGCTGCTCAAGGACAAAGGCAAGGCCAGCGCTGCAGCCAGCGGTGTCATCTTGAAACTGTGCTTCGATGTCATGGGTTTATCTCATCTTTATAGGTTTTATCAGATGACGGTCATTCTCTACGGCCTACACTTAAGCCAAGGAATCATATTCGGCCATTTTTCAGGATGGCTTGAGCTTGCCAGTGAGGCACCTTGGCTGAATAGGACTCCCCATGCATCCCCGCGGTATCTAAAATAGCGGCATGCCCGGCCTAGACACTCCCAGACGCTACTTCGCTATATTCGCTATCTCCTGCGGTACTGCTCTTACAGTGATGGACGGTGCGCTGCCCAATGTGGCGCTGCCCACGATTGCGGCTGATCTGAATATCAGCGCGTCAGATTCAGTGCTGCTGGTCAGCGTCTACCAGCTGGTACTGGTAATGACGCTGCTGCCACTGGCGGCACTGGGCAGTCGCATCGGCCTGAGAAAAATGTATCAGCTCGGCCTGTGCCTTTTTCTGGTTTCTGCAGTGCTTTGTTTCCTTGCCCCAAGTTTCCCACTGCTGCTGGCAGCTCGCTGCCTACAGGCATTCGGTGCGGCGACAGCATTAAGCGTCGCCAGTGCACTGGTACGCAGCATCTACCCAACCAATCAGTTGGGCCGGGGTATTGGCATCAATACGATTATCGTGGCTAGCTCTGGTGGCTTTGCACCCATACTTGGGGGCTACATTGTCGCGGAATTGGACTGGCACTGGATCTTTATTGCGACTACCCCGCTGGGGCTGCTGTCGCTGGCAGTAGGCCAGAGGGCACTGCCATTCGTAGCGGGTACAGGTCAGGCCATCAGCAAATTGGGCTCTATACTCTGTGCGCTCACCTTTGGCTTAATCATCTCTGGATTGTTAATCCTGGCTGGAGACTACCCAGCCTCTGCTGGGCTGCCTGTGCTGGTGGCCGGCGCGGTGAGCGCCGTATTTTTTGTCCGTCATGAACTCCAGCAGGAGACACCTATTCTACCGGTAGACCTACTGGCAGACCGGGTGGTCGCCCTGTCTATTGCAGCTGCTCAGTTCGCGTTTGTCGGCTCCATGATGTTTCTATTGTCGCTGCCCTTCCGCCTACAGGAGCAACTGGGTTTCTCACCTAGCGAAATAGGCATCACGGTCGCCCCATTTCCCCTGGCATTGATGTTTGTCGCACCCATCGCCGGCGCCCTCTCCGATCGCTTTCAACCGGCAATACTTGGGTTTGTCGGTATGGGGGGGTGCTACTGCAGGTCTTGCGTTGCTTGCCGAACTACCCCATGGGGTCACGCAATTGGATATAGCCTGGCGGCTTGCACTGGCAGGTATTGGCTACGGACTGTTCTTCCCACCGAATGCAAAGTTGATTATCTCCGCGGCACCAATGGAACGTGCCGCCTCTGCAGGTGGCCTGATGGCAACCAATCGGCTTGCCGGCCAGGCGCTGGGTACCGCACTGCTGGCGGGCTTGCTTGCAGCGGGCCACGGCACTGATCACTACCCGGCCATGCTGGGCGCAGGCTTGACTACTTTCGCAGCCCTTTGCAGTCTTGCGCGGCTAAGTCGAAATACTACTACCTGATTAGCGCAAGCTGCTAAGCATATTTGCGCAGATTGCCCATCGCTTGATAAAAACCGGCTACGGTATCCTGCACAATATCCGCAGCACTTTTCACTTCATCAATACGCCCCACGACCTGGCCGGACAGGGGAATCGCCGCTTCCATTTCGCCACCAAAGTACAACTCGGGAATACCAGCGAGATGCTCCATCGCATTGAAAGCACCCAGGGGTTCCAGTGCGGCGGTGCGCTCGGTACGCAGTGCGCGAAGTGCCGGGCGGGACTGCTGATTGAGAAATACGGTATCGGTTTCTTTGGCGTTGACGACCGCCTGCTTCCAGTTATCGTGTACCGGCGAATCAGCGCAGCTGAGCATGCGGGTGCCCATCTGCACCCCCTCAGCACCCATGGCGAATGCTCCGGCCATAGACAAGCCGTCACACATACCGCCTGCGGCAATTATGGGCAGGTCGGTGCGGGAACGAATTAATGGCAGCAATACCATGGTGGACACCGGGCTGGGATTCTTAAAACCACCCCCTTCTCCCCCTTCAACCACAAGACCGTCTACGCCGCAGTCAATTGCCTTCATGGCCATGTCCAGAGTTGGCACCACGTGAAACACCTTGATGCCGGCGGCCTGAAAGGCCTCAGTACAAACACTGGGGCTACCGGAAGACGTGGTGACGAACTTGATACCCTGCTCGATGACGAAATCGACGATGTTCGTGCCTTTCACATATGAAAGGGCCACGTTCATACCGAAAGGTTTATCGGTAAGGTCACGCATTTTTGCCACTTCATTGCGAATATTGTCGAACTCACCAGAGGCGGTTTCGATCACACCCAGGCCTCAGGCATTGCTCACCGCGGAAGCCAATTGGGCACGGGCGATCCAGCCCATAGGCGCCTGGATAATTGGATAGGCAGTGCCCGTCATTTCAGTCACACGATTCTTAATCGGCGCAGCAGTCATCAACAGTTTCCTCAGTTAAGAAGTCAGAATTTTCTCAGGAGCCAGCGCGGACCCGCGCTGCCACATAAAACGGCAACAGAATCAGGAACAGTAACGCTAGCACCAGAAGAGGTTCGCGAAGACCTGCATGCAAAACATTCAAGACAAGCTGTTTGCGATGATCGTAGCCTGCGGGAATAGGCAGTATTTTATTGTCCAGCGTGTACTACTCATAGGCTGAGAGCATCTGCTGGAACCGGCTTGGCATCTCAGCCGCAAGATCGTGAGTTTCCCCTGGATCCTCTACGATATTGAACAGACGCCAGCGGTCATCTCCCAGTGGACTACGATTGAAAACAATTTTGTAGTCACCCTGAAACAGGGCCGCATGCCCTGCCAGCTCATAACCCACGGCATCTTCGGTGCCATAAACACGATCGCTCTCGCCATGCAGCAAGGGTTTCAGATTGTGACCGATCATCGACTCCACGGGTTTACCCGCATATCGATGACCCGGGGCAGCTACACCGGCAACTGACAAAATCGTTGGCGTGATATCGGTGACAAATGAAAAGGCATGGTTGAGCTGACCTTGTCGGGCCAGCCAGGGCGCGGCAACAATCAGAGGAACGCGCATACCCCCTTCGCCAGCGTAGAACTTGTAGTAAGACAAAGGACTGGCTGCAGCGCTGGCGAAACTGGGACTGATGCTGCCGTAGCTGCCTTTCAGACCCAGTGTTTCGTAGTCTGTGTTATAGCCCAGAGAGGATGTCATCCTCCGAGCCGCAAACTCGTCAGGATCGGCCGCTCCTGTTGCCTCAGCGCCGTTGTCAGAGGTGAAGATAATGAGGGTGTTGTCGTACAGCCCCTGTGCTTTCAGATAGTCGATCAAGCGGCCCATATGAAAATCCATGGACTCCACCATTCCCGCATACACAGCCATGCGCTTTGACTCATAGCGACGCCGCTCATCGCTCAGTGCCTGCCAGTCATCGGTAGTACTCATGCGGGCGATGTCGATACCCTCTGGCACAATACCAAGCTCAACCGCCCGCGCCAGTCGCTGCTCGCGCAGTGCGCCCCAGCCACTGTCATAGGTACCCATATAGGGGTCGATGAACTCCTGAGGTGCCTGCACCGGGATGTGCACGGCCTGAAATGGCAGGTAAGCGAAAAAAGGCTGTTCATCGTCCACATTGCTATCGATAAACTCGATGGTTTTGTCGACCAGAAAGCGGGATGAATAAAAGTCTTCGGGTAACTGATACTCCTCACCATCGGCATACCAGTTGGCCTTGTCATACAAAGGGATGTAGGGCCGCTGTTCCCAGTTGTCAGCACCGGAATCCGCCAAAGCCACTGTGCGCTGAAAGCCCCGCTGGCTTGGCAGTTTTCCATCGCTACTACCCAGATGCCATTTACCCGCCATGTAGGTGTGATAGCCGGCACTCTCCAGCAGGGTCGCAACGGTGACCACGTTATTACCCAGTACGCCCTGGTAGTGGGCATGCTGGCGCTGCTCCGGGGCAAGCATTTCAGGGATATTGGGTACCCCAGCCAGATGTGCATCAACGCCTGTTAGCAACATGGCACGAGCCGGCGCGCAATTGGCTGCCGTATGGTAGTTGGTAAAGCTGACGCCCTGCTCCGCCAATGCGGACAGAGTCGGTGTGTTTATCTCGCTGCCGTAGGGAGCAATGTCTGTGTAGCCCAGGTCGTCGGCCAGAATGAGCACAATATTGGGCCGCTCTGGTCGTTCGGAAGGGAACACCGCCATGGGCTGTATCGACAGCAAGAGAGGTGCCAGGACAGAAAGCCAAAAACGAGCGTTCATGGGTTTAACGGGGCTCAGGCAAACGTCTGGATGCCACATACAAAATCAGCGACACCACAACTTCGGGGATAATCATCTCGACCGCCAGAGCGGCATCGTGCACCAGCCAGGACACAATCCGGCCCACCGCGGTTAGTGAGAGCAACAGTATCGGCGGGTAATACCAGTCGCGACGGCCAGTGTACACAGCCATCAACATACTCAGGCCAAGGGCCAGGAAGTAGCCTGACATGTCGCCCACCTGGGAACTCAGGCCAAGGCCCTGTTCCAGGCCTAGACCGAAATCGGGCGCTATACCTGCAGGGGCAACCAACCAACGGACCCCCATCGAGAGAAACAGTATTGCAGGCAATATCACTAGAACCTTGAGTGCTTTATTCACGGTCACTACTCCCTTTCAGCAATCAATTGCATCATGCGGTGCGATGTTTCCAGACCGGAATTCTGGTTCTGTCCGGTGACAAAACGCCGCTCATCATCCACTACAACGTGAGTGGCGAACAAATCCCTGAAAGCGGTGGCACTCTCATATACAGCACCTGCCTTACGCAACTCGGTTTCCGGATGCTTGGGCGTGATATCAATACCCAGTTCTTTCACCTGCTTGTCCGAGACTCCGGTCATACGGCGCCCGGCGATCAGCAGATTGCCATCGCGATCTTTCGCACTGACCAGCCCCAGTACCCCATGACAGACCCCGCCGATGATGGCGGACTTGTCGCCGTAATATGACTCTGTAATCTTCTCTGCCAGCAGGGGTGATTGAGCCATGTCGTAGGCCGCGCCCCAGCCACCGGACATAAACACGATGTCATAAGCACTGATATCAACATCCTCAAGAGGAATGGAATTTTCAACCTTCGCCTGCGCTATCGGGTCATTCAGGTAACGCTCATCTTCCGGTGATTTAGTAGCGAAGAAGAAACTCTGGGGATCAATTGGAATGGCACCACCCTTGATACTTGCCACGTCCACTGTCATACCACCATCGGTAAAGATGTAATACGGATGCGTCAGCTCGGAACCCCACACGCCTGTCGCCGGCCCCTCTGACTCACCAGGTGCCGACAGCACACTGTGGCTGGTCGTGATCACCAGGGCGCGCTTGCCCGGCAATTCATAGATGGGGCCATGATACTCCGGGTGCAGGCCAGCCTTGTGCAGAATCGTCGGTAGAGACAGCACTACCAACCCCACGAACAGCAGCAATGAAAGCCCAGCTTTAACAAACTTGTTCATTGTATTCCCAATTATTCAGACAAATTGAGCGCACGATGCTATATATCGGCATATTTTGTGTCAATTTATCCTGCAGCCTTTATTTGGTCCAATCGGGCCAATATCACTCCATCTCTAGAGCAAACAAACCAAAGTCGTATACTGACCAGCCAAGCAATAAAACCGGCTATTAAAAATCATGTATTCCATACGCCACACGATCTTGATTTTCCTTGTGCCACTGCTAAGTGCATGCAAACATCCCCTGTCTATTTTTGGTGAAGGCGATATCACAGAGCGGCTTACGGGCGTCAGAGGCTGCACGCTGGAAGAATTTCAGGCCAGCAGCGAACGCTGCACCAGCAATGAAGTAATCGCTGAGGATTACCTGGTCAGCTATGAAGCAATTCCGCGCAGCGGATGGCATTTTGTAGGCTGGACCAACGATTCCTTCTGCAAGCAGGACAACACCCCCCTCTTTTGTGACCTGAGCATCACTGCAGATCAAGTGCAGTTCTATGACGAAACCTGGCCCGAGCTTGATTGGCCAGCGGCGACAGCTGTGTTTACCTCTTCCGGCATGCTTTCGAACTTCACCCACAAGATGGTCAAGAACACTGACGACAATCTGTTTTCGCAGCTGGCCTACGAGTGCAATCAATGTTCAATTGCACAACAAGCCTCCATTGAAGTGCCGCCGGGCTGGCAGAAAGGTCCCATCCAGGTTGCGCTGCCCTTCGCCGCAATGCTGACCATGCCGTCGGTCGAGGGCGAAGCAGACGCGGTAGACTTTTTGCCAGATGTTCCGGGTAACGAATATCAGCTCATCGCCGTCGTTAGGAGTGGCGAGTTACTGGACTCGGGAGGCAACGGGATCATGGCGCTAACCCAGGTAGAACGCAATACCTTGTTTCGATACCCCGCCGAAAGTCGCGTGCACGAGTTGACCGACCCCGAGGGCAATGTGTTTGTACTATTTGCCTACGAAGTTGAATCAGAAGATAACATTGGCGTGGACTTCCAATCCGCCGACGCACTGGAGAATCACCCGGTGCCTGTTGGTTGGCACTATTCCACCCGCATTCTCGATCAAGACCTGATTATGCATGCAGATGGTGTCGCTTCAGTATTGGCTGTTCGATCTTCGGTGACCTCTACCTGGCAAATGCGTTAGCAGCTCGCAATGCCTTATAGCAGGCCATGGGCGCGACATTTACATCTTTTCTTACCGGTGCCAGACTGCCTCTCCCAACGATAAATAGAAGACAGACTATGCCCGCTTTCTACACAGAATGGCTTTACCGCGCCAAGAGACGCCTGATTGGCAAAATGATCATGAAGCCACAACCGCGCGCCATGCTTTTCTCTGGTGCCGACTCCAGCCTTGAAATCGCTCGGGTTATCAGCCAGTTCGGCTTGAAGCACACCCTGCTAGTGACGGATAAACCCCTGCGCGAACTGGGCATCATTGACCCCACACTCGCGGCAATGGAAGCAGCGGGCGTGAAGGCCACCGTCTTTGATGGCGTACAGCCCGACCCCACTCAACAGGTTGTAGACAGCGGACTGGAGCTATTGCGTAAAGAAGGATGCGACAGCGTACTGGCCTTCGGTGGCGGCTCGTCCATTGACTCTGCCAAGGTCATTGCCCTGGCCGCTGGCAATAACTGCCAGGCGGCCGACTGTGTCGGGTTTGGTGTTTCCAAACTGCCCGCACTCCCCCTGTTTGCGATTCCAACCACTGCTGGCACTGGCTCTGAAGCCACATTCATTGCCGTGGTCTCTGACAACGAGACACACCAGAAAGGCGGCGTGATCGACGCAAGACTCATCCCCAAAGCTGCCGCCCTGGATCCCAAGTTGATGACCGGCTTACCGGCACACATCACGGCAGCGACTGGCATGGATGCACTCACCCACGCCATTGAATCCTACATCGGCGTCTTTCAAACCGAAGACACCGACTTTTTTGGGTTGGCTGCCACGCGCCTGATCTTCGACAACATAGAAGAAGCCTGTAGCAATGGCAGCAACCTGGCCGCCCGTGAAGCCATGGCGCTGGGCTCCTACTATGGTGGCCTGGCCATCACCAATGCGCTGGTCGGCTATGTGCATGCCTTCTCCCACAACATGGGCGCGAAGTACGGCATTCCCCACGGATTGGGCAACGCCATGGTATTGCCCCACGTGCTGGAGATGCTCAAAGAAGACGCTGCAGAAAAACTGGCCGATATCGCCGTTTATAACGGCATGGGCGATCGCAGTGAGGGTGATGCTGCCCTGGCGCAAAAACTCATTGATCGCATCTGGGCATTGAACGAGGCTATTGGCATTCCGCGTGGTACCGACCAGATTCAGGAGCAGGACATTCCCGCGCTTGCAGACGCCGCACTGCAGGAAGGAAGTGGCTACCCCACCCCACGCTTTTTCGATAAAGACGAGGCACTGGGCCTGCTGCAAAAACTCAGGGCTGCTTAGACCAGGGTAACCAGTCCCCTGGGACACTTTATCTGAGCGGTCAGTGTGGATCGCGCCCCAAGATCGATGGCGGCGTCAAACTCCAGCATATCGGATAGGCGCTGCATCTCCGCTGGATCAGGGTGCTGAATCCCGAGCTGGATCAGAGTGGCGCCTTCCTCGCATCGCGATGCAGGGTGAGCACTGTTGCCCCAGTCGATGAAGAAAGGCACTGGCATCACAAATCCCTGCTCGGGTTCTTTTGGAAACGTCAGTTGCCAGGTGACCGTATCGGGATGACTACCGCCGCGCACCGAGGCCACACCAAGCAAGTCCTCAACATAATCAATGCCGTCCTGCAGATCGCTGGTCGCCACAACAATGTGATCAATAGCACTTCTCACAGCGCCCCCCTTTCGCTCACTCAGCTATCCGAACTTACCGCCAGTTTTGCGCGCAAGACCCGAGCGCGTTTGTCTTCTCCATCATGATTCCAACCCGGGGCCAGTAGAAGATAACGCAGCCGGTCGGTCCAGTTAGTAGCGCTGGCAGTCTCGCCAGATTGCCTGGTATTCATGCGTCGCCACGTCCAATGGTTTGTAAGACGTGATATTGGTGGTCAGGCCATACACCGGCTTTTCCCCGGGTACTTCGCCGGAAAAACTGCCAAACAGTCGGTCCCAGATAATCAGGATGCCGCCGTGATTGCAGTCCAGGTACCGGATATTGGAGGCATGATGAACCCGGTGGTGTGAGGGGGTATTGAAAATCAGCTCTACCAGCCGGGGTAGCCGTCCGACAAACTCTGTGTGTATCCAGAATTGGTAGAACAGGTTGACGGCCATCATGGTGAAGATCATCAGCGGATCAAAACCAAGCAGGGGCAGCGGCAGCCAGAAAAAACTTGTGCAGGCGTTCACCCACACCCTGTCGCAGCGCGGTGGCAAAGTTCATCCTGACTGCCGAGTGATGACTCACGTGCCCGGCCCAGAGCAGCCTCACCTCGTGATTCATACGGTGAAACCAGTAATAGACAAAGTCATCCAGAAACAGCAGCAGCAGCCAGGCCCACCACTGTCGCAGCACCACATCCCTCAAAGGGCTGATCTCATGCAGATAGAAAAAGGCGATGAAGGCGAGCAGCTTGGGGAAAAACTCTACGATGGGTGTGAACAGCATCATCCAAAGAGAGGCCCTGGTGTCGCGCGTCTCAAATATTTCCAGCTGGTGTTTACGGGCGTAGCGATATTCGAGTGCCAGCGACAGCAAAAAGATCGGCACAAAGAAGTACAGCAGACGGTCTTCAGAGAGTTGGTTGAGGGCTTGCTCGAAGGTCATTGCACGTTTACGCGGTTAACAATCTTCGCCACAGCTTGTCTTTGGGCCGCTCCTGCGCCCGCTTCAGGAACAATGCCGAGATCATGCGCTCGATATCTTCTGCCACCTGCGCTTTGATGCTGTTCTGGGTTTTCTTGTTGGGCACCTTGCCGGTGTACTCACTGAGATCGACGGGGTCACCAAACTGCACATAGCAGCGATGGGGGCGGGGAAACAGAGTGCCAAACAAGCCCATGGGCACTGGACCCAGCAAATCGGTGCGCATGTCTTCATCAAGTACACCCAACTTGGTCAGCAGCTTACCCACTCTTGAATCGGGCAAGTCCTCACCTTCAATCAGGTGGCTGTAAAATTCCTCAGGGCCAATCACAGCAGTCGGCACAATGGTGTAACCGTGCTTGGCCGCCATACGCACAAAGCCGGTCCGATCCTTCCACTTGAGTGTGTACTTCTCATACAGTGGTTTGGTCGCCTCGTGGGCACCACCTGGAAACACCAGGATGTCTTTGCCGTTTTCCATCAGCGCATCACACACATCCGGGTCACCCAGCACAGCACCCTGGCGCAGCAAAAAGTCCTCGCGACCCTCGGTCCACAGGGCTTTATCGCTCAACGCTCTTAAGAAGCGATCGAATTCCACCTGCATGGGCAGGCCAAAGATGGGGCCGTCAACGGCATAGATCGAGTGATTGGCAACAAACAGGCAAGGTTGTTCCGGCAGCTTCTCGCTATCCACAAACACCGGGTCAAACAGGTTTTTGATCAGCCGATAACCCCAGTGACGTGAAGTCGCCTGAGGGTCTGGCACTGAGAGCATCTTGTCGATATAGCGCTGCAGATCCTCGCCTTCATAGGGCACATGATCTTTGTCGGTGGTACTCATTGGTATTTGTCTTCAGGTGTTATCTGCCCAATGATACCAGCTACTGCTTCTTTCTGAAGAAACGAGATCCCAGCCTGCTACCCAGCTGAGGATTTACTTCAATACGGCCGGGTGCCAGACTTGCTCGCAAAACTATGAGACGAGGGTTCCATCATGAAGATTGCACGATTTTTTGCCGCCATAGGCACACTGCTGCTGTGCCAGGTCACAATCGCAGAGGTTGTTACCGAGAACATTAAGTATCGCGATGGAAATACGGTCATGCACGGGATGATCGCCTATGACAAAAGCTCAGATACAGCCCGCCCAGGAATCCTGGTCGTGCACGAATGGTGGGGACAGAATGAATATCCTCGGGAGCGCGCCCGGCAACTTGCAGCATTAGGCTACGTCGCATTGGCGGTGGATATGTACGGTGACGGCAAAACTGCCGACCACCCGGAAAAGGCTGGCGAATTTGCCTCAGCGGTTGGCGGAAACATGCCATTGAGTAAAGCTCGTTTTGAGGCGGCACTGGCAGCGCTGCGCGAGCAACCTGGGGTGATCGATGACAAAATCGCAGCCATCGGTTATTGCTTTGGTGGCGGCGTGGTACTCAATATGGCTCGCATGGGCACAGACATCAGTGGCGTTGTCAGCTATCACGGCAGCCTGGCGACCAACATACCCGCGGCCGCTGGCGCAGTGACTACGAAGGTGCTGGTGTTTAACGGTGCAGATGATCCTCTGGTCGCGCCGGAGCACGTGGAGGCCTTTAAGGCGGAGATGGAAAAGGCCGGTGCCGACTATGAGCTGATCAACTATCCGGGCGTCACCCACAGCTTCACCAACCCTGGCGCCGATGAAAAAGGCAAAAAATTTGGCCTGCCACTGGCCTATGATGCCAACGCCGACAAGGATTCCTGGACACGCACACAGGCCTTCTTCGACTCAATCTTTGATTGAGTCGATAGTATCAATCAGCGCTAGGTTCCCGGCTGGTCTGTCGCGATAATACCTGCCAAGTCCCTGGCGTATTTTTTCTTCCTGTCGATTTCCATCTGGCGCTGTATCTGAATCCGTTGCGCCTGTGGGCTTCCTGCCCCGTGCAGAGACTCAGTTAAATAGCCGACCGCATTGCGGCCCAGGGTCATATTTTCTATCAGTCGCAGGATGCGCTGACGATCTTCAGTGGACACATCCACCTTGCCCTTCATGTACTTTTCCAGCAGCGGGCCAACATCTTCATGTTTGAAATCGGCCTCTGAGGGCATGGTGACCATAATGCCCCCGGCCAGATCCTGAACCAGGCGGGATATCTCATAGGGGAAACGTGTGACGTTGTGCTTGCAGACATTCGCCAGCATTTCGTCATTCATATAAATGCCAGAGTCGAGCTGCTTGGCCTCATGACTGGAGGCGATCGCCGATGAGTAGATTGTCTCGTTGAGATGGGTGATCTCAACCAGCTTGTCCTTGATATGGCTGGCCTTCTCCGCGCCATTGTATTCAGCAATCTGGGCAGCAGCGCCGGCCATGACATCACCCAGCCCGGTTTTACAGACATAGGACGCCCGGTGATAGGCGGTGAAACGACTCACCAGGCGCTGGGTGTACTGATATTCACCGTCCATCAACACATGTTCATGGGGTATGAAGACATTGTCGAAGATCACCAGCGTTTCCTGACCGCCGAACTGGGCATTGCCCTGGTCTATGTTCCCTTCTTCCATTGCCCGGGTATCACAGGACTGGCGGCCATACACATACTTCATACCGGGCGCATCGCCGGGCACCATGCCAATCACGGCATAGTCCTTGTCCGCTTCACCCAGATTCATCGTAGGCATCACGCAAATCCAGTGCGAATTCAGACCCCCTGTCATATGCGCCTTGGCACCCGTGACGTAAATACCGTGCTCGTCACGACCGGTCACATGCATAAACAGGTCAGGGTCAGCTTGCTCGTTGGGGGCACGGGATCGATCGCCCTTGGGGTCCGTCATACCCGCGCCGATGATCACATTATTGCGCTGCGCGTGTTTCATGAACTCGAGATAACGCTGGTGATACTGGGTCCCAAACTCGGCATCAATGTCGTAAGTGATCGAATGCAGCACGCTGATCGTGTCCAGGCCGGCGCAGCGCTGAAAACAGGTGCCGGTCAACTGCCCCATACGGCGTTGCATGCGGTTCTTCATCACCAGGTCATCGGGTGAACCGACAATGTGTAGAAAGCGATTAACCGGTGCATCAATTAGCTCGCTGTGAGCGGTGGCCAGTTCTGGATCCTCCAGAGCCAGTTCATAGGTTCTTTTGAGGGCGTTAATGGATGGCCTGATCACAGGGTGATCAACCGGCTCATCTACCCGCTCACCGAACAGGTAAACTTCGACATCGCGACCGCGGAGGGAATCCAGGTAATCATCCCCCGTGACAATTGGGCGGAAACGCGCCCACTGCTCCTCGGCGGTCTCAGGGGTCAATGAAGTGCCTGTATCTGTCATGACTCATCTCTCCGGCTGCGTTGGTAACACGCCACTCTACACCACAGATCACGCCTAACTCCAATATAACAAAACTGCCCCACGCCAAACCGAGTTAATAGAACGGTAAGTTAATCGCCCCAAACCAAATATCGCTTTCGCATCAGAGATAACCCGTGGGACTGGTCGTAATAGGCCGCTTCATTGACGAATGCAACCTGAACAGAATCGGGGTAGTCAAAGGGAACGCTCTCACCGCTATCGAGAATAAAAATTGGCTCTCCCGGGGCAAGCGTCTGATAGTCCCGATCCTGCAAGCTGGGGTGAATCATGCCGCATATTTCTCCGCTGTCGTCGCGAGGAAGGTGCAGCTTTTCCAGAAACTGGTAGACCTCGGCCTCACGTTTTTCCAGCGTCGTGCCCACCCCCTTGTGCTGCAGTTCTATGAAGTCCAGCGCATGCGACAGTGCCCTGCGAGTCTGGTCATAAACGTCCCAGCGCAGCAAGCCCTGAGCGATGGGCCCAACCTCAATGAGGAAACCGTGCCGTGCAACGGAACAGAGAAATGGATCTTCATCAAACTGGTTATCTTCATAAAAGATCACCGACTCTGGCATCTGCTGCTGCACATAAAGCGCCATATCGAGAACTGCTGGGTCATGCTGCTGCACCACCAACGTGACTCCCATATTCGCGGTAGTGGTATGCAGATCTATGATCCAGTCTGTTTGGCTGGCGTCGCCCTTGGGTCCATAGAGCCGATTAATCTCTTGCGCACGCTGTTGCTCAAGGTTCTGTGCATGACCTTCGAGCAGCGCACTACTAAAACAACGATTCAGATCCTGGTCCAGGTATCGGCGATTGGACTGTATCGCTGCCTCGTTCGCGAGCAGCGTCTCGGCAGTGAAGCTGGTGCGCTGCAACTCTTCGGGATTGGCGCGTAATCGTCGAATCAGTTGCACCCCGGTAAGCTCATTGCCATGGGTACCACCAACGATCAGTACACGCTTAGAATTTTCCAACAGATACTCCTCATATGGGTCAGCGCTGTCTTCGGGGTCACACCACATAATGATATACCAGCCCGCTTTTGAAACCACGCATCCTTGCACCAGGGCCGCCACTGACCAAAGGCACAACACGGCTCAGGTTAACCTTCCAGAAGGCACCTCCCATCATTTCGCGGCTGGCCCTGTGGTATAGTCATTAGATAAACCAAAACATCGCGTAAATGGACGAAATGCGGGATACAGACAAAAAGAACCGTTGCCCTGCAAGACCGAAAAGAAGTGCTTTCCTACATGTTCGGCACCTGCTCACTGGCGTGTTCCTCAGCGCATTGATAGCCGCGCCCTTACCAGCTACTGGAGATACGCTGACCAGCAAAGAGCTGGCATCAAATTGCGTCAAACTGAAGTCGGAGCCCAGCAGTGTCGATAGTCTGTTCTGCATCAGATACATCCAGGGCTTTATAGATGGCGCAGTGGCGACGGACGCGAGGGTATTGCGGAGCGCTGAGAATCAAGCCCACGAAGAAGAAAGCTTCGCCGAGCGGGCCATGCGCACCCGGGCTACCAGCCGATTCGAACATGGCCGAGATGCTCAATTCTCTGGCTATTGCCTGGGCAGCCCTATTCCCTCACAGCATATTCTCAAGCTGGTGGTGAGGGATCTCCTGGATACCCCCGCAACGCGCGGATCGGTTCCGGCGCGGGAAACGGTATACGCGTCGCTTAGGAAACACTATCCTTGTCAGCCATGAACGATCGCTTACAACGCGCTGGCCATCCAGAAGCCGGAAGAACCACTATTATCGGTGTCGCCTGGCTGATTCTGGTGCTGGCAATATCCTGGCTGCTTTGGTCGGGCCTCTATAAGCCTCTGTTATTGTGGCTGGGAGCCTTTTCTTGCCTGCTGACGGCCTACCTGGCCACGCGCATGGGTTTTTTCCGCCACCAGGCGGTGTTTCGGGCGGTGCCCCGACTGCCGGGCTACCTGTGGTGGTTACTGAAAGAAATTTTCAAATCAAGCCTGGATGTATCCCGAATCATTTTGAGCCCATCCCTGCCCATCAGCCCGACTCTGGTGAAGGTGAAGGTCAAGAGCACCAGCGATTCCGCACAGGTTGTTCTTGGTAACTCAATCACCCTGTCACCCGGCACTGTGACGATTGACGTACATGAAGGCGAGCTACTGGTGCACTGCCTGACCCGTTCTAGTGCGCAAGATATCGCCGATGGCGAAGCCAATCGACGCGCGGCAGGTCTGGGGCTGAACTGAGTTATGTACATAGCCGTTTCACTTGCCATCCTGGTGACGATGGTCCTTGCGCTGGCTCGCGCATTGATCGGCCCCACAGTCTACGACCGGGTGCTGGCCGCCAATGTTTTCGGCACAAAAACCGTGTTGCTGCTCGCGGTTATCGCGTTTCTCTACGGCCGCCCCGACTTCCTCGACCTGGCCCTGGCGTACGCCCTGATTAACATGGTGGGCGTTATGGCCGTACTCGAGTTTTTTCAGAACCGTGTCAAACCGGATGCGGAGACCGACCGTGATTGAGCAGGCACTGGACGTACTGAGCTGGATACTGCTGACCGTGGGCGGTGCCTGCGTATTCATCGGTGGTCTGGGGGCACTGCGCCTGCGCAGCTTTTACGCCCGCGTGCACGCCGCCAGCCTGACCGATACCACAGCGGCGCTGTTGATTTTTCCCGGCATGATGCTGCAATCCGGTTTCACGCTTGCATCACTCAAGCTACTGGCCATCATGATCTTCCTGCTGCTGACCGGCCCAACCGCCACCTATGCCATAGCCAATGCGGCACTGTCATCGGGCCTGAAACCTGACGCCAAACCCATGGATACTGACAGCTCGGAGTCGGCCACGTGATCTTTGTCTTCGCCCTGTTCCTGCTGACGCTGTTGGTGATTACTGCGGTGGCCATTGTGCGCACCGAGAACCTGTTTGTGGCAGTGATGCTGACCTCAATATACAGCCTGCTGATGGCCGCCAACTTCTTTATTCTCGACGCTGCCGATGTTGCCCTGACGGAAGCTGCCGTAGGCGCCGGCGTTACTACCGTTATATTCCTCAGCGCCCTGGCCCTCACCGCGGACCGGGAAAAGCACCGGGCTGGCAGGCGCCCGCTGATTCTGGGCACGGTCAGCGTACTGACCATGCTGATTATCTACGCCACCTTTGAGCACCCCCGATTGGGCGACCCTGAGGCGCCAGTGCATCAGCATGTTGCACCCTGGTACCTGGAGAAGACACCGGAGTACATTGATATTCCCAATGTGGTCACCGCGGTGCTGGGCAGTTACCGGGGTTACGACACGCTCGGTGAGGTCTTCGTGGTATTCGCCGCCTGCATTGGCGTACTGTTTATTCTGGGTGTGAGGCGCGGTGATGCCGCTACCCCCAGACGCGAGCGCACCGCCGGCTTGCGCCACCACCTGATACCGCAATTGGTGGGCCGTATGCTGGTGCCTTTTATTGTGCTGTTTGGCCTATATGTGCAATTTCACGGCGAGTATGGTCCTGGCGGGGGCTTTCAGGCGGGGGCCATTATTGCCACGGGCGTCATCCTCTATGCCTTGCTAGAAGGCGAAGCCGCGGCGCTTAAAGCGATACCGCGATCAGTGCTGCTGGGGCTGGTTGTTGGGGGCGCCTCGCTCTACGGCGCAGTGGGTGTGACCTGCATGGTACTGGGCGGCGAATTCCTCGATTACTCAGTATTGTCCGACGACGCTGTTGCGGGCCAGCAGTTAGGCATACTGGTGATTGAAGCCGGCGTTGGGATGGCTGTCTGCGGTGCCCTGCTATCGATCTTTCACGCTTTTGCAGCGCGGGAGTCTCAAGCATGAGCTTGCTGGAGCTACTCGGATACTTTAACTACTGGGTGTTTGCGATTGTACTCGCAGTGGGGCTGTACGCGGTGATCCGCAGAACCAACCTGGTTAAAAAATTGATTGGCCTGTCTATTTTTCAGTCCGCCGTATTCCTGATGTATATCACCATGGACAAGGTAGAAGGTGGGACTGCACCCATTATCCAGAAAGGTGTTGAGAATCAGATTTTCTCGAACCCCCTGCCCCAGGTACTGATTCTCACCGCGATCGTGGTGGGTGTATCAACGCTGGCACTGGGCCTGGCGCTGGTTGTGCGCATCAATGAATGCTACGGCACGATCGAAGAAGACGAAATCCTGGATGCGGATTGAAGCCAGTGGAATTTAGCCAACAGTTGCCCGCCCTGCAGGTTATCGTGCCCATGTTAATGGCGCCTCTGATTGTGTTGCTGCAGCCGCGTGGGCTGGCCTGGGCCGCAGCTGCCAGTACCGCCGGAGCCAGTTTTGCGATTGCCATCGCACTGACTATGCAGGTGATTGAAGCCGACTCCGTCGGCTACCAAATGGGTGGCTGGCCTGCGCCTTACGGCATTGAACTATCGATCGATGCGTTTAGCGCACTGGTGCTACTGGTGGTGACTGGTGCTGCCATCCTGGCGCTGCTGGCGGGACGGCAAAGTGTAGATTCGCAGATTGAGCTGGAACGACAGCCCCTGTTTTACTCAGCCTGGATGCTGGCACTCGCGGGCCTGGCCGGCATCGTGGTGACCGCGGATGCCTTCAACATCTTTGTCTTCATGGAAATCTCCTCTCTCGCCAGCTACGTGATTATCGCTGGTGGTCCGGATCGTCGCGCCCTGCCCTCGGTATTCAAGTACCTGATCATGGGCACCATTGGCGCCACCTTTTACCTGATCGGTGTCGGCCTGATTTACATGATGACCGGTACTTTGAACCTGGCTGACATGGCTGACCGGATCGGCGATGTAGGCGACACCAGGCCAGTGTTGGTCGCAGCGGGCTTCATTACTATCGGCCTGGCACTGAAGGCGGCAGTTTTCCCACTGCATGTTTGGTTACCCAACGCCTACACCCATGCACCGCATGTCATTACGGTCTTTCTGGCGGCCTGCGCGACCAAGGTGGCCCTGTATGTCCTGATTCGATTTGACTACTACATCTTTCAACCCAACCTGCAGGATCACTCCAACCAGTTTGCCTTACTGCTGATGCCGATGGCGGTATTGGGCATTCTGGTCGCCTCCGCGGTAGCAATCTTTGAGGGACATATCAAACGCCTGCTGGGCGCCTCGTCTGTCGCTCAGATCGGCTACATTGTGCTTGGTGCCAGCTGTATCACAGCAGCGGGGGTCAGCGCCGGTATCGTGCACATGTTTAACCACGCGCTGGCCAAGGGCGGTTTATTCCTGGCCATTGCCTGCCTCGCCACTCGATGCACTGATTTAAGAGTGGATCAATTGCATGGCGTCGCTGCGCGGATGCCCTGGACCTGTGCCGCTTTCGTCGTCTGTGGCTTGAGCCTGATTGGCGTACCCGGTACAGCGGGCTTTATCAGCAAGTGGATGCTTTTGGGGGCAGTGCTGGAGTTTGGCGCCTGGGGCTGGGTACTGGTCGCTGTCATCGTATTGAGTTCACTCATGGCAGTGGCCTATGTCTGGCGCCTGGTCGAAGCGCTGTATTTCAGCTCAGACACTGGTGACGAAGCCGTGGCCCGGCAGGAAGCACCTATGCAGCTATTGCTGGTGACCTGGTTTGTCGCCGCACTGAATATCTATTTTGGTTTTCAGCCCGGCTTGCCGGTCACCCTGGCTGAACGCGCCTCATCCCTGCTACTGGGGTACGGCCAATGAGCTATGAGCAAACCATTCTCGCCGCACTAATCGTGCCCCTGATTGGCGCTGCCGGCATTGTTGCGGCCGGGCGGATTAACGACAACCTGCGCGAAACCGTCACGCTGATTACTGCTGGCACGCTGGCCTGGGTGGTATGGAGCCTGCTGCCAGACCTGATGGCAGGGGCGCGCCCCGCCCTGCATCTGACCACGGTCATGCCCGGGCTGGATATCGCATTCAAAATAGAACCACTGGGCATGATGTTTGCTGCGCTGGCCTCCGGTCTGTGGATCATCAACTCGATCTACTCCATCGGCTATATGCGCGGGAACAACGAGAAGAACCAGACTCGGTTCTACACCTGCTTTGCGCTGGCCCTGGCTGCGGCCATGGGCGTAGCCTTTTCAGCCAACCTGTTCACCCTGTTCCTGTTTTACGAGATCCTCACCCTGTCCACCTATCCGCTGGTGTCTCATAAGGGTGATGCGGCCACCATAAAATCTGCCAGGGTGTACCTGGGGATATTACTGGGTACGTCCATCGGACTGTTTCTGCCAGCAATCATCTGGACTTACGTGGCAGCCGGGCACGGTGACTTCACCCCCGGCGGTATTCTGGAAGGTGTGGTGACCGCTCCGGCGCTGGGGCTGCTGCTGGGACTGTTCGTGTTTGGAATCGGTAAGGCCGCCGTGATGCCCGTGCACCGCTGGCTGCCAGCGGCGATGGTCGCACCCACGCCGGTCAGCGCCCTGCTACACGCCGTGGCGGTTGTTAAAGCAGGTGTGTTTGCGATCACCAAAATCATTGTTTACATCTTTGGTGTCGACTATTTGTTTGGCTCAGACGGCACGGGCTGGCTGCTCTATGTCGCCGCATTCACCATTATTACGGCCAGCGTGGTGGCATTGCGCCAGCAGAATATCAAGCGTCTACTGGCCTACTCTACGATTGCCCAGCTGTCCTATGTCGTCATGGCCGCAGCCATACTCAAGCCGCTGGCCGAGGTGGGGGCCGCCATTCATATCGTCGCCCACGCCTTCGGCAAGATCACCCTATTTTTCGCCGCCGGAGCCATTTACGTCGCCTCCAAAAAGACCGAGGTTTCTCAATTGGCCGGTATCGGCCGGCGTATGCCCTGGACCATGGGCGCCTTTACCATTGGCGCCCTGTCAATGATTGGCGTGCCACCAACAGCGGGCTTCGTCTCCAAGTGGTATATCCTGGCCGGCGCCTTCCAGGCCGAAAACCTGGTGGCGGTATTTACCATCATTGCCAGCACCGCATTAAATGCGGCCTACTTCCTGCCGATTGTGTATCTGGCGTGGTTTGCCCGGGAACCGGAAGGCGCACCCGAGCATGGCGAAGCACCCACTGCAGCGGTACTGGCACTGACTATGACAGCCATACTGACGCTGGCCTTCTTCCTGTTTAACGGGCCGGTGATCGAGCTGGAAACCCAGGTTGTTCGAGGGGTAACGCCATGAGCGACCAACGCCCGTTCGGGCCAACAGAGCCAGTGCCACGGGCAGCACCCGATGAGCCGCAACACTGGCTGGTGCGCCCAGACACCATAAAGCGCTTGTGGTGGGGCTCAGGGACCATCCTGGCCCTGACGGTGGTCGCGCAGGTGTTTATCAAGATCAAAGGCTACTTTGGCGTCGACGACTGGCTGGGGTTCGGCGCGGTATATGGCTTTGTCAGCTGCCTGATCATGGTATTGGTGGCCAAAGCACTGGGATTTGTGCTCAAGCGTGACGAATCCTATTACCAGGACGAACTAAAGGGGGCAAACGATGGATCTTGATATCCTGTCCCCCGCCCTGATCATGGTAACGGCCGCTATTCTGATCGGACCCTGCAAAGGCTGGTTACGCAATGCCATCTTGCTGGTTGCCCCCCTGCTGACCCTCTACGCCATCTGGCAGATACCCGACGGTGTGCACGGAACCGTCAAGTTCCTGTCTTATTACATTGAGCCTGTTGAAGGCAGCCCGCTGCGCCGCCTGTTCGCCACTATCTTCGCTATCATGGCCTTTGCCGGCGGCCTCTATGCCTATCGGCTGGCCAAGTGGTATGAACTGGCCGCCGCCTTTGCCTACGCCGCTGGCGCCATTGGCGTGTGTTTCGCCGGTGACCTGATCACCCTCTTTGTGTACTGGGAACTGATGGCGCTGTTCTCCACCATCGTGGTCTGGTGCGGGGGTACGCCAGCAGCAAAACGAGCAGGCATTCGCTACGCCATCATTCACTTGCTGGGTGGCGTGATACTGAAGGTCGGCATAGAAGGCGTCGTGGTGACAACCGGCTCCGCAGAAATCAGGCCCCTGCTCGCCACCGACTTCAATTCCTGGATGATACTGATCGGCATTCTGATCAACGCCGCCGCGCCACCGGTCTCTGCCTGGCTGTCGGATGCTTATCCCGAGGCCAGCCCCACCGGCTCAGTATTCCTGTCAGCCTTTACCACTAAGACCGCGGTGCTGGCGTTAATGTTGCTGTTCCCCGGCGAGCGCATACTGATCTGGGTGGGCCTTTACATGGTGATGTACGGCATCATCTATGCCCTGCTTGAAAATGACGCTCGCCGCATCCTGGCCTACTCCATCGTCAACCAGGTAGGCTTTATGGTGTGCGGCATTGGCATTGGTACGCAGATGGCGCTCAACGGTGCCGCTGCGCACGCCTTTGCCCATATCATCTACAAAGCGCTGCTATTCATGAGTGCTGGCGTGGTCGTGTACCGTACCGGTTTCAGTAAATGTACCGACCTGGACGGCCTGTTCCGAACCATGCCGCTAACCACCGCCTGCGGCATCATTGGTGCACTGGCCATTTCGAGCTTTCCACTCACCTCGGGCTTCGTCACCAAGAGCCTGATTTCCCAGGCGGCCGTGGATGAAAACCTGATGTGGGTCTACATGCTGCTGACTGCGGCATCAGCCGGCGTGTTCCTGCACGCGGGCATCAAGTTTCCGTGGTTCGTATTCTTCCAGCGCGATTCAGGCCTGCGCCCCAAAGATGCACCCTGGAATATGGGCCTCGCCATG
This sequence comes from Halieaceae bacterium, assembly GCA_963921335.3. GTDB lineage: Bacteria > Pseudomonadota > Gammaproteobacteria > Pseudomonadales > Halieaceae > CAWUFC02. The sequence continues at coordinate 870,308 of CAWUFC020000002.1, forward strand.
GTCTTTTTTGCGGCCCTGTGCATCCTGATTGGCGTGTTCCCACAGCTGCTCTATCCATTGCTTCCTTACGCTGTGGAATATGAGCCATACAAAGCCGGCAAGGTCTTGTTTTACCTGCAACTGCTGTTGTTCTCGGGCCTGGCCTTCTTTGTGCTGTTGCCGCTGATGAAGCGCACCTTAACCATCAGTCTGGATACCGACTGGCTGTGGCGACGCGCTGCGCCGGCTGTGCTTGGCTTTGCCAACCACTACGTCGAGCGTGCTTCCGAGCTCATGACACGACTTCAGGTCAGGGGGCGCCGCATCGGCAAACTGGCCGCCAAGCGCTACCTGGGCCAACCCCATACTGCGGACAGTAATGAGCGCGCGGTGTTTGCCCGCTCCTGGCTGATCGGCACCACCTCGCTCTGGATTGCGTTGCTGCTCTCAGCCTATGTATTGATCTACTTTCTCTAATCTCTCCGGGGCCCTGAGGCCCCGGTATCTCGACTGCCAGCGCTACTCGAAGTTAAACCGAACCTCCAAACCGTAAGTTCGAGGCTCCAGTACAGTGACGTTTCGGAACAAACCCACTTCTGGCCCTTCCTGGTTCATACGCGTGACGTCGTCGTTATCCAGCGCATTTTTAACAAACAGCATGGCGTACCAATTGTTCTCAGCAGGACTCAGTGTCAGCTGCAGGTCAAGCTGCTCCCAGCCATCGAACTTGTCAGAGGGTTTGTTGAACTCATTGGCGTAAAAGTCGTCCTGCCAAAAATAGTCGGCTCGGGCTCTCAGGGCAAAGCCGGAAGGCAGTTCAAAGTCGTACTGAGCACCCAGGTTTAGCGAATACTCGGGCGCATTGCGCACTGTGTTGCCATCGAGATCCTTAATCAGCAAACCGTCATCGGTAAACCTCGGATCACCGTTTTCATCCAGCGCAGGTGTCGTACCGGGTGCAATGCCATCGGGATCGCCCTGATCAGCAGACTGAAAATCGTCGATCTGAAAGTCCAGTCAGGCCAGCCCCAGGTCAATCCTAAGCGCCTCGGTCGGCACAAACACAAATTCAGCTTCGACACCCATGACACTGGCATCACCGTTCACCGTGGTTGTGGTGATCTCGTTGATCTGGCCAATCTGCATGTCTTCATAGTCGTAGTAGAAGCCACCCAGGTTGGCCTGCATGCGGCCATCGAGAAAGATATTCTTGGTGCCCAGCTCAAAAGAGTTGATGTACTCGGGATCGAATACTTCACCTCCGGCGGGCCCACCCGGGTTCAGTCCCCCGGCCTTGTAGCCCCGGGCAAAGCTGCCATAAATCATGGAATCCTCGCTGATCGAGTATTCCAGAGTCACCTTGCCGGTGAGTTCCTGCCAGTCATCCTCACCCTCATCCCAGGTGTCGGGGGCCAGGTTCAGCAGAATCAGCCGGCTGCGCCCCTTTTTATCGTCATCGGTGTAGCGCAGCCCCAGTGTCAGCCGGGTTTTATCGTTGAGATCAACATAGGCTTCACCGAAAAGCGCGATAGACTCGGTCTCTACCGGATCGGATTCAACACGATACATCTCATAAAGCGGTGACAAGCCCAATACTCTTGAGGCTTCCGCCAGTGTCGGATGCGTAATCAAGGTTGATGTAGACGCCTCTTCCTCGTAGTAGAACGCGCCTAACAAGAAGTTAAACGAACCCTCAAAACTCGAGGCCAGACGAAACTCCTGCGTGAACTGTTCGCGTTGTGAAACCTGCCTGCGACCGGAAACGATCTGGTCCGTGGTGATGACATCTTCCCCGTTTGCCCGAAACGTCACTGGATAACTCAGGGGCACGTCAGTCTGAAACTGATCGTAGTCCCGGGCGACGTTAACGTCGGTGTCGTAGTAACCGGTCAGCGAGGTGAAGCGGTAATCGCCACGATCATAGTTGAACTCCAGTGAACCCCCGAACTGCTCGGCTTCATAAGTGGGATCCATATCCATGATCACATCGCGGAAGCTTTCCGGATTGACTGAATCGGCAAAGTAGTCACTAAACAGTGGTATCAAACCACCGCGCAGAAACACGAGGTTGACCGTTTGAAAAATAGAGCTGCTGACATCCGGAGTACCTGCACCTACAGACAGCGGCGAACACCCATAGTCGGCATCCTTGGTACAGACACCCTTGGTGCGGAAGGCCTTGGTGCTGTCCTCTTTGAGGTAGGACAAGACCAGATCAGCCGTCAACCTATCGGTGAAATCGAAGCCTGTACTACTGCGCAATTCGTACTGATCGCGCCCGTCTATGTCATTGCCCGTATACAGGTTTTCTGTATAACCTTCGCGACTCAAGTACATTCCGGCAAAGCGCTGGCGTACCTTGTCTCCAATGGGGAAGTTGATCGCGCCCTTTAGCTTCAGGGTATCGTAATCACCCACTGTGGCAGCAACAAAACCACCCATCTCATCATGTGGCTTACGCGTATGGACATTGATCACACCCGCAGTGGTGTTGCGGCCGTACAAAGTACCCTGTGGACCCCGCAACACCTCGACCCGATCAAGGTCAAAATACTCCGAAGTCGAGAACAGAGGAGCATTCACGTAGACATCATTCACGTGGTAACCCAGACCATCCTCAGAAGTACTGGAGATCGCATTGTTACCAACACCACGAATGGACGTTCTAAGCCCATCGACCAACAAGTTAGGCACCGAAAACTGCAGGTCGAGGATATCGGCAATCTGGCGTACTTCCAGTTGATCGCCGGTAAATGCAGTGACGGACATCGGAATGTCCTGTATGGATTGCTCCCTGCGCTGCGCGGTCACCACAATCTCTTCCAGCTGTTGGGCACCTGCAGGCACAGCCGCGGTAGCCAGAGGCAATGCAGTAGCTACAGAAGCGAGCAACGCCGCCCTGTGAGAGTGTTTTAAGTTGTTCATGGGTAGATCTCTTTTTATTGTGATTGAAAGGAGTCGTTGATGGCAGCGTCACTCACTGGCGAATTGCGCTCAGCGCTGAACACCGTCTGGTCAGGTAGAAATGGCGCGATCATTAGCCCCATCCAGGTGAGCGGGTAATACGGCGCGTGGTCAATTCCGATCGTGTCCGATGGTGTCTCGTTTTTTGGCTTGTGAAAGGTGCCAAATAGGATATCCCAGACAATAAACTCACCCCCGTAGTTGGAGTCACCAACTTTGCTGGGATAGTGGTGATAGCGATGGTTGTCGCCAATGGAAAAGATGTATTCCCAGAAACCCAGCTTTAAGCCGATGTTCGAATGCTGAAAGATCCCGATAGCCAGTTGCATCAACACCGACACCATCACGATCTCGGGTCCCGGCTGCAGCAGGGCAATTGGCACAGCGTAGAACATCGCCTGCCCGACAATTTCTACCGGATGCGCACGAATGCCGTTGAGCCAGTACAGTCGCTCCACCGAGTGGTGCACTTTGTGAAACCGCCACAGGAATGGAATCTCGTGCAGCGCCCGGTGATACCAGTAGCGTAGAAAATCCTTCAGGAGGACAAATAAAAACACCTGCACCCAGCCTGGCAGTTGGTCTGGCCAGAGTTGGTGACCGTAAGGCGCAATTTGCTCGGCGAGATAGCCCAGGCCAAGGAACAACACCACTCAGGTGGCCAGAATGCTCCAAACGACGCCGCTGAAGTAGAACATCAGATCCACCGCTGTGTCGTTGCCCCCATCCAGCCAGCTACAGCTCCAGGGAAACAGGCGCTCCATGGGTGCGAAAATAAGTCCAAACACCACCAGCAACATCACGAAACCCGCGGCGGTGCGATAGGTCACACCCATCTCCGCCATCTCGAATCCGACGACCATGGTAATCAGCAAGGTCAGAGGAAACAGCGCGTGGTTGACGATCTCCCTGAATACAGTGCCTTCCAGCCGATATGACACCCGGTCCAGCAGCGACAGCAGCGCGCACCAGGGACGGACAATCAGATAAGAAAGAACCAGCTCCAGGTAGTAGAACGGAAGACCCAAAGAATTTTCCAGCTTGAGCCCACTGACAGCGCCAGTGGGTAACTGTCGGTTGCGGTGCACATCCCGAGACATATTTCGTACCTTCGCTTCGAATTATTGTGGCGGCGATAATAAAATGAACATGTTCTTTTTACTCACATGGTTTACACTTGTCAAGGCAAAAGCCGATTTGCCTGAGAGAAAGTTCAGACAACAGCGTCGAGATCATTGATGGCCAGACCTACCCTGACAGCAGAGCAGAAGCAAAAAATGCGCAGCGAGATTCGTGCGGCGGCTATCCGCATCATCAACCGAAGGGGGTTGGGGCCCAGTGATACCAAGGGCTATGACGAAATCACCATTCGAGACGTGATTCAGGAAGCAAATATTTCTATCGGCACGTTCTATAAGTACTTCAAAAACCGAGAAGAGCTCGGACAAGCGCTCTGGGCTGAACCGGTTGAAAAACTCAGAATCGAGATGCAGTCGGATATTGAGAGCATCTCGAATCCTGCAGATAAAATTGAAGCGCTACTGCAACACTACGTTCGATTTTCAGTTGAGAACCGCAGAGTGTTTCGAGGCGCATTCCTGTTTGTTCGACCGGATCGCCACCCTACGCCAGAGCCCATGGATTTAAAGGACGAAGTCTTCTATAGGAATCTGTGCGAGGCTTTTGTGGAGGGGCAAGAGCAAGGGATTTTCAAGACGTTTGTTGTTCACGACATGGCCCAGTTGTTCTGGGCAGCTATTCACGGCAGCCTGGCACTGCCGGTCAATCTGGACCGCTACGGCTTTGATAACCCGCAAACCCTGTCTTCGAATATGGTGTCTGCCCTTCTGGATATGATCAAAGCGGGCTAGCGTCCGGTTTAACTTTGGACTTCAGTTGGCGACTGGCTTGCGCACTGCTGGCACAGACAGTCCATCTCCAGTTGGGGGCTGGCCAGTTCAAAGCCGGCCTTATTGACACTCTGCTTGAGCGCGTCGATGGTCGACGGCTCGATACTGATTTCTTCCACGCGTTGGCATTGGCCACAAATCAGAAATTGCGGCACGGCGTGCTCATGCTTGCAGCTGATGTGCGCACAGGCCACGTACTTGTTGGCCAGGCTGAGCTTGTGTACGAGGCGCTGCTGCTGCAAAAAATCCAGGATTCGATACACCGACATCGGCGGTATCGACTGACCGTAGGTATCCTTGCAGAAATCCACCAGTTCATAGGCCGACAGCGCGGTACTGGACTGCAACAAACCCGATAGCACCTGTTTGCGCTTGGGCGTGAGCCGAGCACCGTGCTCACGACAGTGCTGTTCGGCCTGATCGATGACTTCTGCTACGTCCAACGCAACACCCCGGGATCTCTAAAACGGCCCGATCAGCGACTGGTGACCAGTTGTTCCTGGGCAGGCACGCTGGGCTTGGCACGTACATAGATACGACGCACCTGCTGCACCATCTCTCCCTTATGTTCACCCTTCACAGTCAAGGTAATGGCGTCGTAGCCAGCGCCCACCAACTGGTAGGGAATAGTGACAGTACCTTCGCGGTCGTCCAGCGGAATACTAGGCTGCGGCAGCACGATATTGCCGGTTCCCTTCACTTCTATGCGCACATCGCTGGAGAAGAATGGCCGCGAATAGTTCACCACAATCTCACTGTTCTCGCCAAGTACGGAACGCGCCGTCGCTGGATGATCAAGCTCAAACACAGGTTTTGGGGGTGCGAGCCCCGCCAAACGCAGCGCCGCACCACCAATGGGGCCAAACTGGTCGGGATTAAAACCCATATGCGCGGCGCAGGCCCAAAGCCGCCCGGGTAACAGCACCAGGCATAAGCAAATAGACACGAGAATCGCTTTGTTTTTCATAGTCAATCACTCTGCATGCGCAGTATACGCATGGGTCAGTTTTTCGAGTTAACCCTCATTATACCCTTTTGCCTGGGCATACACCCGCATCGACGGAATGGCCGCCGCCAGAAGCGCTGCCGCCAGTACCAGGAGCATAATGATCAGCCCTTCGGTAGTGAACAGCGTTGGATTCAGATAGAGGCCAAAATGAGTAAACAGGGCCTCCTCTACTGCCAGCAAACCCAGGTACAAGCTGAGCATTCCCAGCAGCATGCCGGACAGGCAAATCAGCACCGCCTCCAGTTCCATGAGCAAAAACAGGTAATACGGCGGCGCCCCAAGCACCCTGAGCAAGTTGATTTCGTGATTTCGCTCTCGCACCGAGGCCAGTAGTACCGCACCCAAACCGAGCACAGCTGCCACCAATACCAAACCGGATATGAGGCGTAAAACATTTTCGAACATACCCACCATCTGCCACAATTCCGACAGGGCCACCCCAGGTAAAATGGCCAGTAGTGGTTCACCTGCGTATGTATTCAGCTGACGCTGCACCCGGAAGGTCACCATGCGGGATTTAAGGCCCACAAGCGCTGCGGTGATGCTCTTGGGGCTCAGGTTGGGCTCCACCGGACGTGCCAGGGCCTGGCCAAAACTGGGTGCCGATGCGCCGGGCTGCGGCCCCGCGTGAATGGCTTCAATCCCCTCGAGTTTGACATGCACCGTCTGGTCAACCGGCGTGCCGGTGGGCTCCAGTATGCCTACGACTGTAAAGGGCTTGCCATCGTGCAAACTAAAACTGGTACTGACGATCCCGTGGGCGAGAATGATCTGCCGCCCCAGCTCGTATTGGAGGGTTTGCGCAACCTGGGCGCCGAGCACGACATCATAGGTACCGCTGAAAGCCTGGCCCTCGGCAAAGGACAGCTCGCGCTTGTTGCCATAGCTGAAATGCTCGAAATAATCAGTGCTGGTGCCGAGCACCCGATAGCCTTCGTGAGAGTCCCCCAGCGAAATGGGAATGGCCCAGGCCACATCCTTGTCGTTAGAAATTTTCTGGAACGTGTCCCAGCCGATATTGGCAGTCGGCGCGCCCACTCTGAACACGGAGTACAGCAACAGGTTCAAACTGCCGGTGCGGGCACCGACGATCAGATCCACACCCGATACGGTGCTGGCAAAACTGTCGCGGGCCTGTTTGCGAATATGCTCGATACCGAGCAATACAAAAATCGCCACAGCAATAGCCAGCAGCGTCATGATCACCGAACCCTTGCGGTTCATCAGGCTCTTGAAGGCAATTCTCAGAAACATAAGCGGCTTACCGCCCCGTCCGGCTGATGTCACCCAGCCCTTCAACACGCCCGAAGTGGCTCGACAGAGCCAGGTCATGGCTCACAAAAAGCAGCGTCATGTTTTCTTCCGCTACCAGCGACATCAATACCGACAGAAAATTGTCGCGGTTCTGCTGGTCCAGAGATGAGGTCGGCTCATCTGCGATGAGTATTTCAGGGTGGTTAATCAGCGCCCGGGCAATGGCTACGCGCTGCTGCTGCCCCATGCTCAGCCCGGAACAGGGACGCAACCAGTCATCCGAAGCAACTTGCAGTGACTCCAGCAGAGATCGCGCGTCTGCCTGTGCGGCTCGACCATGCGGTGTGCTGGAGAAACTACGCGCCAGCTCAATGTTCTCAATCGCAGACAGGTACGGTATGAGATTAAACCGTTGAAACACATAGCCAATATGGTTGGCTCGAAAACGGTCGCGCTGGCGGCTGCTCATCCGGTCCAGCCGCTCGCCCAGAATAGAAATTTCACCCTGTCTGCAGGCACTGAGCCCGCTCAGAAGATTGAGGAGCGTTGTTTTTCCGGAACCAGAGGGGCCGTGCACAAACAGGTGCTGGCCTGCCTCCACTGACCAGTGGGGTATGTCCAGCACTGTTTTTTCAGGCACTTCAGAATGACTGAACGTCACATCCTTCAGCTCTATCGTCATGGCTCTTGGTCTACCGGGAAACGCGTGGATGAGTATACTGCTAGCCTGCTAAGATACACCATATCACAAGCGGAAACTGGCGGGCATGAGCAAAGTGCAGGCATCGAACATTCTCAAAAACTCAGGCATTCACTTCCTTTTTATGGTGCTTTGCCTGCTGCCTGTGAAGGCAGTTGCGGCGGAGTCGCCAGCCGCCGGAGCGCAGCAGTTCAGCACCATAGAATGGGTTGAGCTGATTCCGCCGCATGTTCTGGAAATACTGATGAACCCCCCTTCCTACATGCAGGACATCCAGGATGGATCGGAAGAGGATCAAATCAGCAGTCAGATCAAAAACACCATCGCCGCTGCCAGTGATGACGCCTACCAGCAGGCGCTTGTATCCACTGAGGTCAACGCCGACATGAACGGCGCCATGGTGAGGCTTCCCGGTTTTATCGTGCCGCTGGAGTTCGATGACAACCAGATCATTACCCAGTTCTTCCTGGTACCCTACTTCGGAGCCTGCATACACTCACCTCCCCCGCCGCCGAATCAGATCGTACTGGTGGACTCTCCTGACGGTCTTGCCATGGAGGCATTGTATACGCCGTTCTGGATATCCGGCGAAATGAAAACCGTTGTCAGCGAGAACGACATGGCCACATCGGCCTACTCAATGACCCTGATGGACTACGAAATCTATACCGAGTAGCTGGGGGCCTGCTCGGCGAGGCAAGCCAGAAGGCCGTCGATCCAGCCCGATTCAATGTGATCTGAAATGATCTCGATGCGACTCTCCACGCAATCATCGAGCTCAGTCTCGGTCAGCGCATCGCGGGTCATGTTGTAGCCAAACACACCCTCAGGCGTGATAAAGACCGCTTTCATTCGCTCAACTCTAAGCCCCGTTAAGAAAGCGCAGAGGCGCTCCCGGGCAAACAGCTTTTGAGGACTGAAGCGCCAGCCAATACTTTCAAAGCCCTCGCCCTGGTTCACAGCAGTCACAAAGCCACATTCCGGCATGGGCAGGTCTTCAGCCAGCAGACTGGTCTTGTCCTGTGCATGATGATGCCCAGACGCCGGTTCGACCAATGCGGCAGTACTGCTCTCCAAGACAGCCATGTCCAACTGTCCATAATGGGTAAAGATCAGCTCAGTGCCCGATCGACACAGCTCACGGCTAAAGACCTGCAGGTTTTCGCGATCTGCTGGGCCGTACAGATCTTCCTTGTTGCCGACGATCACATCGGCGATCGCCAGTTGTTGGCGGAAGGTCTCGTGTTCTCTGTAACGGGGATCAGACAGACTTCGCGCATCAACCAGCGTCAGAGTCTTCTGCACCAAGAGATAATCACGGTTGTGCGGCGCGGCAAGCGTCTGCAGCACCTCAAGCGGGTGCCCCAAACCCGTGGGTTCAATAAGCAATCGGTGTGGCCGGGCTTTGCTGAGCAACTGACTCAGGGCCATTTGCATTGGCAGAGCCGCCGTACAGCACATGCAGCCACCAGGCACCTCGCGAATATACACCTCGCCGTCAGCCTCGGCATGGCCCTGCACCAGGCTGCCATCAACGCCGATCTCGCCAAACTCGTTGACCAACACTGCCCAGCGTTCGCCGCCAGGCTTATGCTTGAGAAGGTTAAGTATCGCTGAGGTTTTACCGGCGCCCAGAAACCCGGTAATGATATTGGTGGGTACAAGCTGAATTGATGGCCGCCTGTCCTTAATCGGGGCACTCACAAACTTTAGCCTGCTGACACAGCATGAAGTTTTTGACGTGGCTGACAGCAATCAGACCTGCACCGAACAGTGTCGCCGCCTTTTCTCCCATAGCTCCGAGCAGGTCGTGACCGAACATGCCGCTTAGTGCCAACACAAGCAATCCGGCCACTCCCAGAAACAAGACGCCCATGTGCTTGTGCTCCCTGCAACCCATCGTCAAAGCAAACACGCTGACAGGAATCACCACGAGCACAATCCACAGGTGGAAGGCTTCATCCTGAAAACCCATTGCCAACACAGATGGGGACAACACCAGCAGTAACGGCAGCGCCGTGCAATGCAACGCACACAGCAGCGACAGCCCGATTGCTGCCCTGTCCGCCAGCGGTTGCAGTTTGATCAGCGTATTGCTCATTATTCTGTATTCCTTGATATGTCTTATAGCTGGCTCGTCTGGGATTCCAGATGCTCACTGGTTGAGACGAAGCACCTGTGCCCCTGTTTTCAGCACCGAGCTCCCCTGGCCGCGATTCGATACCCACATGGCGTTGATACTCTCCAAACCAAAGGGCAGGCGCTCGCCGCCTATGGTTATGGCCTCAAGCTTGTCTCCGTTCTCGCAGTCATAGCGATAATGGGCCTCTACATCGCTGTGGGTTTCATCGCCCCCATGATGCTCATTTTCATGGTCGTGGTGCTCGTCATGTTGATGATGAGTTTTTTTGTCCGAAGCGGAAGCCAGCGCAGCCAGATTCACATTGCCCTCGGAAAGCTCGCAGCTCGTTCCGACAAAGGCAAACAGCGCATCAGGGTCCAACAGCTGCTGCCGGGCCTGCTGCACGGCGACAAGCTGTTCGTCAGTCACCGCCGCGTGTTCAAAGCCGACAATACCCATGGCTGGCGAGGTCAGCATCAGCTCCAGAGCATTACCCTCTATTGCGACCATCAACTCAGCGACACCGTGAACATGGGCGCTGTGCTGAGCGCTGGTCAGGCTGGAGGCCAGGGCCAGGCATAGACTGGCCAGATGTGCACAGAAATGTTTGTTCACTGTTATAAAACGTCCGTATTGCCCAACGATGGAAGGGCCGAAATGGTACCGCCACCGACGCAAGATCGACAACAAGCAGCAATGATACAACATATCATCTGCAAAAGTTAATCAACCGACACCCTGGCCAGAGCACGCCACAGCCAGTGGGTAGAAAATTTTGGCGCATAAAAAAACCGCCCTTTGGGGCGGTTTTAGTCACAAGCTATGAGCCTTACTTAGGCGGCATCCGAATACCGCCATCCATGCGGATGACTTCGGCATTCATATAAGGGTTGGTGATACATTCCATGACCGTGAAAGCGAGCTCTTCGCCAACACCGAGGCGCTTGGGAAACAGCACAGAGCGACCCAGATTTTCCTTGAACTGCTCTGCGGCATCGCCCTCCCCGTAGATGGGAGTGTCGATCAGGCCCGGCGCGACCGTATTCACACGAATGCCCACTGAGCTCAGGTCACGGGCGATGGGCAGCGTCATGCCCACGACACCACCCTTGGAGGCGGAGTAAGAGGCCTGGCCAATCTGGCCATCAAACGCAGCGCAGGACGCCAGGTTCACAATCGCACCCCGCGCACCATCACTGTCCATCGGCTCGGTCTTGGCCATAGCAGCCGCGGCACGGCTAAGCACGTTGAAGGTTCCGATCAGGTTTACCTGGATGACAAACTCAAAGCCCTTGAGGTCCATCGGTTCATTGTTGCGATCGATAGTCCGCGCCGGCAGGCCCAGCCCAGCCGAGTTAACGCAGGCGCGCAACGGCCCGAGTTCACAGGCGGCAGCAACGGCTGCATCGGCATCTTCGGTCTTGGTGACATCACACTTGACGAAAACACCGCCGATCTCCTGGGCAACCTGCTGGCCTTTTTCTTCATTGAGGTCGGCAATCACGACCTTGGAACCGGCATCTGCCAGCTGACGCGCAGTCGCCTCGCCGATACCTGAGGCACCGCCGGTGACAATGGATGAACTTCCTTCGAGATTTACTCTTGGCATAACAAGATTCCTATTTTATGACTTGGGAAAAACGGCGGTCAGTTTATACTCTTTTTCATACGCAGGCGCGCCTTTGTGGCACTTCGGAAATTCCCTCTTCTGACGCATAAGGAAAAAAGCTTGAAGGTTACAGTAGACACTCAAGACGATATCGCCATCATCCAGTTCGACGATGGCAAGAAGAATGCCATCACCCCACAGGCAGCCGCCGAAATACTGGCCGCACTGGAAGAGGCTGGAAGCAGCGCAAAGGCAATTGTGATGGCAGGTCGACCGGGCTCGTTCTGTGCGGGCTTTGAGCTGGCCACTATGACCAGTGGAGATCCCGAAGCCATTGGCGCGCTCTCACTGGCTGGCGCGAAGATCGTGTACAAGCTTTACAGCACCGGCAAACCTGTGGTGGCTGCCTGCACCGGTCATGCGTTCACCATTGGCGCATTATGGTTACTGGCCTGCGATACCCGCATTGGAGAAGAAGGTGCCTACAAATTCAGCATGATCGAGACCGCCATGGGCATGGTACTGCCACCCTGGGCAATGGAACCGCTTAAAGCTCGCGTGAATCCCATGCAGTTTGTGCCGGTTGTGACTCAGGCCATCACTATGGATCCCCAGGGTGCCGTAAACGCCGGTTTTCTCGATCGACTGGTTGGCGAGGGCGAAGCGCTGGAAGCCGCTGTAGCACAGGCCAAACAGTTATCGGAACTACCGGCCAAGGCCTACGCCGGCAACAAGCTGGTACCCCGCCAACAGCAGCTGGATATCATGGCTGCAGACCTTAAGCTGTAAACACTGAACTTTAAAGGAGACGTCAACATGTCTGTTTCACTGTATGACCTTAGCGTGGCTAGCCATCTGCAAACCCTCGGCGGCGTGGCCAATGTTCTGGCCAAGGGCGAGGAGCACGCCGCTGCTGGCCACATGAACCTTGAAGAATTGGTGGCCTACCGTATGCGAGAGGACATGGCCCCATTCACTTTTCAGGTGATATCCGTCTGGCACCACTCCCTGAATGCCATCAAGGGCCTGAAAGAAGGCGTATTCTCGCCACCACCGTCACTGGGAGAGCTCGACTACCAAGGTTTGAAAGGACTGGTGGCAGAGGCCATTGCAGGCCTTGAAGAAGAGAGCCGCGAGGAGATCGATGCCCTGGTGGACAAGCCTATGTTGTTCAAGATGAGCAGTTCAGAGATTCCGTTTACCACCACCAACTTCATGACCTCTTTCTCATTGCCCAATTTTTACTTTCACGCCACCACTACCTATGCGGTACTGCGCATGCACGGGGTACCCCTGGGAAAAATGGATTATCTGGGGCAGCTGCGTATTGGACAGTAAGCGGAGGCGCTGAGCATGAGTATGGAACTCTGGACCTCTGCCACACCCAACGGTTGGAAGGTCACCATCATGGTGGAGGAACTGCGAGAGGCTGGCATTGAATTGCCCGAATTCAAGGTAGTTACAGTGGACCTGTTCAAGCGTGAGCAGTTCTCCGAGGCCTTCACTGCCATCAGCCCCAACCAGAAGATTCCTGCACTAAAAGATGGTGAGCTTACCCTGATGGAAAGTTGTGCCATTCTGCAATACCTCGGTGAAAAGTACCCCTCTCCCCTCCTGCCCTCCGATGAATCACGCTGGCAAGTACTACAGTGGTTGTTCTGGCAGGCCGCCGGGGTCGGCCCAACCTTCGGTAACAAACTGGCCTATACCCGGTATATGGATGATGTGCCCGAGGCTCAAAAAAGCCACCCACTGGAGCGCTTTAATAACGAGGCGCAGCGTCTGCTGCGGGTGCTGAATCGTCAACTCGAAGGACAGGACTATATCTGCGGGAGCCATCTTACAATTGCGGATATCGCCTGCTACCCCTGGATACGCGGCTGGAAGTGGAGCAAGGTGGATATCACCTCCCATGACAACGTCGTCGCCTGGGTGGATCGAGTGCGCGCAAGGCCCGCCGTAGAGCGAGGGCTCGCCTACGGCATGGCCTGCGACGAAATCGACTCCTGGAGCGAAGAGACCCGTAAGCGCTATGCCAAAGGTGGCGGCTCAATCGCCTCTAACGCGAGCATCGCCGCGGACGAGCAGAATTCCTTTTCTCGGCTAAAAATATCAGCTGAACAGAAAATCGTCTGCGTCCAGAGAGCTCGCCGTGCGCCAGACCACGAACAGTTCATCATCTCCAAAATCGATGACGACACCCCGGTCCTGATCGACAAGGGTCAGTTCCCCAAAACCGCTTAGCCCGAATGCACTGACATCAATAAGCTCGTAGTCCGGCAGAAAATCCAGGATGGTGTCCTGGCCCCAACCGGGCGCAAACACAAAGGTATCGACACCCCGACCACCGGCGAGATAGTCAATGCCCGCTCCGCCAGCAAGAATATCGTTGCCAGACTCGCCAAATAGATGATCGCTGTAGAGGTTACCGGTAAGTGTGTCATTGCCGGCGCCGCCATAGAGTTCCGTCAGATCCAGCGCCGCACTGCTCAGGTTGTTATTGCCATCGTCTCCTAACCGGGGTTCTGCTATTTCTCCCAGATCCACCAGTATCTCGCCTGTCTCCAGGTCGGTTGATATCTCGACGCCATCGAATTGCAGGCTGCGGGACACGAAACCTGCCGAGCCTGGAATGGTGTAAAGACTGTCAATCTCCAAATCTTCCCAGTCGAGACGGCGATCGCCGTTACGGTCGCCAAGGTGGAAGGCGCTGAGGTCGATAATATCCTCGGCACCAAAGGTCCCAATTTCCAGGGAGGTCACGTCAGTTTCAATGCGAAAAATATCGACGCCTGGCCCGGCATCGGCACTCGCCTGATCCGCATCGATAAAGTGCACCCTGCCAGCAAACCCGCGATCAATATCAATGCCGTTCTGGCTGGGGGTTTCAAAATCTTCGAAAGATTCAAAGCTCAGATCGTATTGATCTTCAACCAGGGGAATATTGTGGCGAGTGATTTCAAGGCTACCCGTATACAGCGGTGGTGCATCGCTGGTGCCGGCAAAACCACCCAGGTCGGCTAGCGGGCCAAGCCAGGTGGTGTGCGTGTCGACAAATTCCATATCGACCTGGGGCACGACATCCAGCCCCACATCAACATCCAGCACCGCCTCGGGCTGCACAATCACGTTATAGCCAATAACTCCGTCGCCATTGCTGTCGTGCTGGCTGGCGTTGGCTATCTGCACACCCACATCCGGATCGAAGGTATATTCGTGGCCGTCCTCCATGACCAGCACCGCGTCAAACGCGCCAAAATTCAGGCTGACGTCTTCCACTACGTCAAAGTCTGCACCGATGTCGTAGTCCATGAGCTCCAGATAGAACTGCACCTGGGCAATAAAGGGCAGACCGAGCGAGGTAGTGAACTCAAACGGGTTGATATCAGGCAGGCCAGGCGGCAGGCTGAGACCAACGGCTGCCAATCCGATTTTGGATACCAGGGCATCCATATCCAGCCCGACATAAGCGGCCTCTTCAATTAGCTTGCCACGGCGACCTGTGCTCTCTTCCAGGCGGGGCACATCAAAGCGGAAACCATCTGGCCAATCCAGATCAAACTCCAGAAATGACACATTCACTTCAGCGCCGTTATTGCCACGCAGGGCCTGAGTCAGGTCTGTGGCGTCGTAACTCTCGTCGCCGAGATCAATAGACAGGGGTACACCATAGTAAACGATCGCCTCGGGCACGTCGGTGTTGTATTCAATTAGTGGGAACCGTCCGTCCTCATCAGCCCGACCGATTGCAGTCAGATCCGCACTGTCGAACTCCAGCGACTCACTGAATAATTCGACGGGCGTGTGGTACACATCCGGGCCAAAGTTATCCCAGCCGGCATCGAAACCCTGGTAATTCAGCGTTGCACTGGTGGAGAGATCCCAGTAACTGCCCAATCCAACCTGCAGATCTGGGAACTGGGTATCCACATAGCTACCCGTGTTAGTAATATCCAGCGCACCCACTGACAGTCGGTCACTCACCGGGTTGTAGGAGACTTCTGCGTCGGACTGATATTGAAGGTGGGTCAGGATCTGGCCGCCAGTAAAATCCGCATAAACCGACAGGGAGGTCTCCAGATCGATATGGCCTTCAGCATAAAAACGGTGCGCATTGGCCCAGCGATTGCCTTCAGCATCAAACTGCACAGCTGCACCGAGGTCGATAAAGCCTGTGTCGAAGACCGTGCCGCTCTCATTGATATCAAGCAGATCAACAACCAGCTCATTCTCGGAGTTCAATAGGTCTATTGCAGCCTCCAGTGCGTGCTCAGCGAAATACTGGGTGCTGGAGAACTGCAGCCCGACGGATTCCGCGCTTGATCGCTCCACGCCACCGGCACGAATATTGGTGGCGATCACTTCCAGATCGAAGTCTTCCGAAGCACCCTCTGTAAACCGAACGGTGAACGTTTCGTCACCGCTAAAGTCCGTCACGCCATCATTCACAGACTGGCCACTGCTGTTAAGAATAGTCACGGAGTGAGGCAGATTGTTGAATGCCAGCGCAATGGAGTCGCTGGCATTATCCGTGTTGGCGGTAATGCGCAAGTCCAGCAATTCCACGCTACCGCCATCCGATATAGCGAGACTCAGATCAGGCGCATCCAGGTCACCCACTATGGTGACGTCAATCAATTGCAGGTTACTGCCACCTGCCAGGTCATCAAAATAAGCGGCATAGCGAATGGTTTCGGTTTCGTCCGGGCCCAGCCCGGCATAAGCAGTGAGATCAATAGATGCGGCCATATCGCCGGGCGTGACTGCAGGAGTTGAGCCATCGCTGGAAGATACCAAGTCGAGGCGATCCAACTGCAACAGCTCAGTCTCACCACGGTCTGGATCGATAATGGATCCCACCAGACTAAAGTTAACCGGATCTGCACTGTAGCCAACCGCCACCTGGAAAGGCTCGGTTGCACCGGCGACATTGTTAACGCCGGTGATTTCGACCTCTGCGACCTGTTCCACCAGGCCACCAACACCGTCACTGATCTGGAAGTCGAAAGCCAGGTCCTGCACTTCGCCTTCGGGCAGGTAGGCAAAACCATTGCCCTCAATCACCAGCTCGGTGCCATCCAGATACCAGCCTTCGTTAATATCACTGCGCTCAGCCAGGCCGACCACCGACAAGGTGTCAGCGACATCCGCATCTGAAGCGCCCTGTAACAGATCAATCCGAATGTCGGTGCTGCTGTCATCAATAGCTTCAATGATTGGGCCAGTCACCACGGGCACATCGTTGGCACCGGGGATTTCGATGTCGACCTCGCGCTCTACACCGGCGCCCAGATCTACCAGCAGGGACAGGGTTTCACTTTCACCTGCAGAAATATGGGCAAACTCCTCTGGATCCACAGTGATGGTGTTAGCAGCGTCATCAAAACTCCAGCCCGCCACATAGACACCGTCGGAGGTTCTAGCGCCGACCGCATCGGGCGTAGAATCAATGTCGGTAACACCTTGCACCACATCGAGCACAAAGTTCGTGCCCAGGTCATCGACTGTGACTTCGATTGGGGCCGCTTCAGAGGGGTCGTCCACCCCAAATAAGCGAATAAAGCGCCAGCCATCAATGGTGCCACCGTTGCCATCGCCGGCAGTAAATCGCAGTTCGATGGTTTCGAACTCACCCGGCCCAATGCTATCCCACTGCGCCAGACCTGGATCAAAGGTAAGGGTACTACCGTCGACAGACCAACCACCGTGGCCACCCACATCGGTGATGTCACTGATTACCCGCAGCACATCGCTCTGGTCCGGGTCGACACCATTCTCCACCAGGTCAATGGTAATGGGGGCGTCACCCTCAGACACATCAGTGGAACCACCGGGAGCGCCGGTCGGCGCGTCATTTACACCCACTATCACAAGGTTTGCGGTATGGCTCAGCGTAGCGTCGTACTGATCGGTGACATCGAAGCTCAGGGTCAGCGCTTCCTCTTCCCCTGCAGACAAATACTTAAACGTGCTGCGGGGCATTTCTATACCCTCAATACGGGTTAACCAGTCAGTAGTACTCACGGGATCAAAGCCCGAGATCACCTCACCAGTCCTGGTTACCGTGGCGACAATGTTCTCTATCGTGATGTCGGCATCATCATCGGGGTCGGTGATGAAGTTGGGTGTTATAGGTAAATAGGTAAACGCCGCACCCTCGTAAACCCTGAAGCTCAGTGTTCCGGGCTGATTCAAATCGGGCGCGGAATTAGTGCCGGTGAATGTCACCGACGCAGTCTGCGGATAAGAGCCACCCCCCACCATCCCAGATGTTGTAGGAGAAGTTGTAGGTGACTTCTTCACCATCATTGAATGTGGCCTGAGTCGATGCCGGAATGGTCACGGTGTTGCCATCCAGCGTCCAGCCGGTCAGACCACCAGCCTCCGTCACACTTGAGGCTCTGATAAGAGCGCCGTCATCGACATCGGTGACACCCGCCACCAGATCGATTTCGAAGTCAGTGCCACTCTCGGTTTCAGCCAGCGTCTGGGGTACCGGAATCACCGGTGCAGTATTCACCCCATATACCTGCAAAAGCTTGGTGACGTTGATGCTGCTGCCCTGGGAGTCCTGAACCTGGTATTCAAACTGGTAGGTATCACGCACACCAAAGGGCATGGACGCTTTCGCTGCTAGATCAATCTCGATATCGGTACCGGACTGAATCCAGTCAGTGAGACCGTTCGCTTCAGTGAGACCCACGATTTGCAACACTTCTCCCGTATCGGGATCCTCAATGCCTTCCAGCAGATCCAGGGAGTAGGTACCGCTGCCCTCCGCTACCTGTGGAAAGGGACCGGTGTAGCTCTGTTTGGGCACATCGTTCAGGCCATCTATGGTAACCACTGCAGTTAGCGGTGTATTGCCCCCAGCACCATCCATGGCAAAGTAGCTAAAGTTAAGCACCTGCTGTTGCCCGGCGATCAGTTGCTGCCAATAGTCAGCATCGATGAGCAGCTTATTGCCCGACAGGCTCCAACCATCATTCTGCGCGGCGTCTTCACCGAGACCGCCCACAGACAGGGTACCGCCTTCAGGATCTGACGAGTTCGCCAACAGGTCGATTTCCACATCACTGTCGGGTTCGTCGATTGTCAGGTTGAGAGGCTCCCCCACCACCGGCTCGGAATTACTGCCCAGAATGTTGACGGTGGCTGTGCGACTAAGGCTGCCGCCCTGCCCATCTTCTACCTGATAACTGAAAGTCAGCACCTCGGTTTGACCGGAGGTCAGGGATGCGAATTGTGACAGGTACAATTCCAGGCTATTCCCCGACTGCCCGAAGCTAATATCGGGCTGACCACTACTGAGCGACAACCCTGTTACAGTGAGTGCATCACCTTCCGCGTCGTTGACACCACCGGTCAAATCGAGACTGTAAGTGGTGACATCTTCAAACCAGCTTTGCGTCAGGCCAGATCCGCCATCGGTCGGCGCGTCATTGACACCGGTCAGAGTCACCGCCAGGGTCTGGTCAACAGCAAGGCCAGAGCCATCCCTAATTTGATAGGTAAAACTCAGTAAATGTTGCTCAGCTTCCGCCAGATGCTGCCAGGCATCTGCTTCAATAACCAGCTCAGTGCCCTCAAGACGCCAGCCTGTAGTATCTCCAGCTTCCTCCAGGCCAATCACCGTTAAAGTGATACTCTCCGCGTCGTCAGCACCTGCCAGCAAATCGATGCGATAGTCAGTATCGGATTCCGTCCAGGCATCTGCTAAAGGCGCTGTGACCGCCGGCGCAGTATTGTGGCCACCAATCCACATGCCCAGCAGGAATGAGTTTACCCCACCGCGTCCGTCATCTACCGAAAAGCCAAACTGAAAAGTCTCGGACTACCCCTCGACCATATAGGCGAGCGTCGACATATCCAGGGTGACTTCGCTGCCATCGAAGGTCCAACCGGTCTTGCCCGAGGTTTCATACACCCCGGATACCGTCAGCGGATCACCATTGCGATCAGTTATGCCGTGAAGCAGATCGAGCACGGCGTCGCCATCGGCCTCGTCGTAGACCAGGTTACCGCTGCTAAAGCTTCTGTCAGGCAGATAGTTCTCGCCTTCCACAGACAGATTGACTGCCAGGGTCAGAGCATCGCCGCGATCATCCACCACATTGAAGTGAATCAGGGAATCAGCGCTCTGGTTATAGCGCAGTGACTGGTAGCTGGGCAGGGTGGCATCAACAATGATGTAGGCGGGATTGAGGGGGTCCACCTGCCAGTTGGCATCACCACTGATCAGATTGGCGCTGGTCACGCTAAGGATGCCGTTGGCATCGGGGTCGCTGACATAGTCCAGCGCATTAATGCGCTGAACACCGACTGCCGGCACTTCGATATTGATCGGATTTGCCGCCGCCTCTGGGCCGTCATTCACCCCGGTGATTGTGACAAAGGCTGTCTGGGGAGTGGGTCCACTGTAACCATCCCTAACCCCGTAACTGAATTCGAGGGTCTGGCTTTCCCCCTCGGATAGAAACTGCCAGGCCTCGCTGTCGAGCACAATCACATCATTGAGACCATCGCGATCGACGTGCCAGCCACCCGCGCCGGTATTTTCGATGACCTCCCATTCCCTGATGTAGGGTGTTTGTCCGTCATCTACACCGCTGGAATAGGAAGCGACATCAACCACAATATCGCTATCGCTCTCCTGCACATCGATATACAGCACTGGTTCTACGTCCGGCGGATCGTTTTCGCCATAAACACGCAGTGTGGCTTCACGATCCTCTACCCGGCCGTGGGGTCTGACACCTGGTAGGTGAAAACGTAATCCTGGCTGGTACCCGGCGCCATAAAAGCAAACTCGACGGGATCTACCAATAAGGAATTGCCTGTAATTGCAATACCAGCGTGACTGGGCCCGGTAACCGGTCCCACTGTCCAGGTATCGAGCCTGTCGTACTCGACGATATTTTTGGTCAGGTCGAATTCCTGGACCTCATCACCCCCGCGCACGGAAAAGAAGGGATCCGCCAGCACCACCGGGTCAGTGTCTTCGCCGACAACGGTAATGGTCAGCACACGGGGTGCACTGCCACCGTTTTTGTCGACCACATCGTAGACAAAGGTCAGGCTGGCTTCTTCGCCGAGGGAGAGTTTTTGAAAATCTGCCCAGGTCGATCCTTCAATCTCCAAATTATCGTTGTAACTTGGGTTCCGAAACCAACCGGTTGCTCCATATATCTCGCGCAGGTTTTCAATAGTGAATAAACTGACCTGATCCCAGTCCACATCGGTAACACCCTGGTCCAGTTCAATCGCGCTGAACGCTGAGGGCCGACTATCACTTTCCTGGAACACCAATTCGAGTGGCTCGGCTACCGGCAGGTCATTGACCCCATCAATAGTGAAATCCAGAACTCGAAAAATGGAGTTAGGGCCTCCATCACTCACCTGATAGCTGAATACATAGCCCTCATCCCGTCCTGTATATAAAGGCTGCAACTCAGCCTGCGTAAGATCGAGGGAGAACGTGGTGCCGTCAAAGCTCCAGTCGAGGTCTGCCGCCGCACCTGAGCCAGTGATATTAACGATTTCCAATACATCGTTAGCGTCGGCATCTGTAGCCCCAATGGGAATGTCGTAGGTAAATACCCCGTCGTCTTCCACCAAATTGAAATAGGTGCGCTGATCTACCGTGCCGTCATCCACGGGATTGTCGTTGGTGCCTTCGATTCGAATAGTTGCTGTTTGTGGCACTGACAGGCCGTCGGTATCGGCGATGTCATAACTGAATTCCAGCGTGATGGAATCGCCATCATCCAGTGCAGCATAATCGCGGGAATCCACAATTAGATCGCGGCCAGTCAGCTGCCAGCGGGTTTCCCCGTTCGCCTCGGTCAAATTGAGAATGGTCAGGTTGCCGTAATCTTCTGGATCACGAGCCCCATCGAGAAAATTGTTGGCACGACTAAAGAAATTACCCGACAGGGTGATATCAATCGGGTCACCTACATCCGGCGGCGAATTTATCCCTTCGATGATGACAGGCACTGTACCGCCACCGATTGCACCCCCAGCGTCGGTGTAGCTGAAACCGAACCTCAACTCTGTCTCGCTTCCACCACGTTGATTGGCGAAATAATCAGTGTTGATCGTCAGGACATCCCCATCAAGAGAATATGAGGAAGTGTGAAAAGTGGGGCCACCAAAATAAGCCTGAGTCAGTGAGGCATCGTCTCCGTCGGGATCGCTGATCAGTGTTTTCAGGTCGATGACAATATCACCCTGGGATTCCTGATAACGCTGCGGAGTGGAATCTACCACTGGAGCAGTATTCACACCAATAATAGTGACAACAGCACTATGAGGAACCTGCGCTCCATTGTCATCGGCTACCCAATAGCTGAATTCAAGCTCCAGCGTCTCGCCTTCTGTGAGCGAGGTATAGTGGTTTGTGTCTACTCGAACGTAATCCCCGTCTATCTCCCAGCCCCCATGACCATTGGCCTCCTCAAGACCAATAACCGACAAGGTGTCGCCGTCGGCTTCAGTGACATTGCCCAGCAGATAGTAAGGGAGGCCACCGGAACCTTCGTTCATGGTTCTACTGAGTGGGCCACTGACTACCGGCGGATTATTGGTTCCACCTACTGTTAGGGAAGCGGTCTGATCAACACTACCTCCAACACCGTCCTTAACCTGATAGCTGAAATTCAGTACCTGGTTTTCACCTGCAAGTAGCTCCGAATAAGCGTTCGCATCCAGTACCAACTGATTGCCCAGTAACTGCCAGCCATCCAAACCAGAATCTTCAACCAGACCCGCCACCTGCAGCACCGCGCCATCATCTACATCGGCAGCGCCCTGCAGCAGGTCGAAGGATTGTTCATCGGCACTGACTGGAGACTGGAATGTCAGCACTTCGTTCACAGTAGGAGGACTATTGGTACCGGCAATGGTGACGACTGCAGTTTGCTCTACTGATGCTCCCGAAGGGTCGCGGACAACATAAGTAAATTGCAATTGTTCAGTCTCACCCGCCGGCAGATGGGCAAACTGGCTGGTGTCGACCTGGATATTCGGTAGCGCCGGGGTCCAACCGGATTTGTTGTTGATCTCTGCCAATTCGCTGACGGACAAAACATCGCCATCTGCATCACTCGCTCCGGCAAGCAAATCGACAAGGACCAGGCCCTGCCCGTCATCTGTCGCACGCGAAACAGCCGCGTCGACAACGGGTGGATTGTTTGAACCATCCACGGTCAGTGTTGCGGTTTGATCGACCGACCCGCCGAAATCGTCCTCAATGCGATAAGAAAAATTCAGTTGCTGGGTTTGACCTGCCAACAAACTGGAAAAGGCGTTGGCATCTAGCTGAAGCTGGTTGCCAACCAGTTGCCAACCGCCCAATCCTCCGGTCTCGGCAATGCTGACAACCTGCAATATGCTGTTGTCATCTACATCGCTGGCACCGGCCAGCAGGTCAAACTGTTGGGCAACACTGCTGACTGGCGCAGACAAATTCAAAGCGGCGCTAACTGTCGGTGCGCTATTGGTACCGGTAATAGTCACCAACAGGGTCTGGGGAACTACACCGCCCTCGCCATCTGAAACCTGATAGTTGAATGCAAGCTCAATGGTTTCACCCGCAGTAAGACTGGCGAAATCGGTTCCGACAATCTGCAATGTGTTGCCATCCTGAACCCACCCGGTCTTCCCGGTGGCTTCGATCAATCCAGCAACTGCTAGCTGATCGCCATCGGCGTCGCTGGCAGTCTCCAATAAATCGATCGACACCAAACCCTGATCATCGCTGAGTGCAGCATTAAGCGCAGCGGCCACTTCAGGCACCTGGTTAGGCGGTATTACGACAACCGGCGGAGCCGGCGCCGGCGCGGGCGCCGGAGTGGGTTCAGGCTCGGGAGCTGTGGGTTCCGGCTCCGGCTCAGGGGCCGGCGGCGGTTGTACAATATCGCCAACTTCATCAGCCGCATCTTCCACCCGCTGCTGCAGTTCGCCTTCTTCAACCGCTGCCAGTAGATCGCTGATATCTCCGGTGCTGGCAGCATTTTCCAATTGCTCTTCAAGCTGTTCGCTGACCACCTGAACCGCCGCAATATCGATCAGGCCACCTGCCCCACCGGCACTGGCATCAATTTCAGCGACCGCCTGATTCAGCTCTGTAATTGCCTCGGCAGCTCCCGAGGCCAGATCGCGCACTGCCGCCTGTGCTGACTCATCAACGACCTCGACTGCGGTTAATACGACTTGTTCAATTGTGGCTGTGTTGGACAGATCCAACACGACTCCAGGTTCATCAGCGCTATTTGCGATAGCACTACTAAGAGCGTCGTATACCACCTCCGCAGAGGCACTTTCGCTCACTCCGTCTTCGCTACCTGCGAGCAAGGCTGCAGTCTGGCTGACCAGGGTATTCACCTGCACCGCGGCTTTTTGAACTTCCAGCGCCTGCTCGACATCAGCGGCGGAATTATTCGGGTCACTCGCTGCAGCAATCGGGTCTAAATTGAGCAGATCCACTTCAGCATCAATACCAAGTGCAGAATTGACCTGCTGCACGGCAGCCTCAGCGGACACTTCGCCACTCCGAGTGAGGTTTTCAACCAGGGTTGTCAGTGGGTTCACCACTGTCGCACCGGCGGGTGCGGTCATGCGACCTTCAAAAGCCTGACCTGTGGCGATATCGGTACCGCCAAACATCACCAGGGAGCCGAAGTCGGCGTTGTCACCAAAATCGAAGTTTCCGGCACTGTCCGTGGTAACACTGACCTCATTCGGGTCCAGAACACCGTCGCCATCGGTGTCGATAAACACAGTGGCGCCGCTGATATAACCGTCTACCACGACTCCATCAACGCTAAGGCCAGGCACATCGACACCACTGTAGGCATCACTGGCTAACAACTGGGTGATGAGCGCAATGGGGTCGGTGGCCAGGGCTTGTGCCAGATCGCCAATGCTCGGTACCTGCTCCACCAGGCCGTGATACTGCAGTACCACCTTGATTTGCTCTGCCTTCTCGGCGGTGAATTCTTCTGAATAGGCGAATCCCAGCAACAGCTTGGCCCGCTCCATGCCCGCTTCGAGCTGCCCCAGCAAGTAGGCGGTACCGGCTTCATCGGGCTCTCGCTTGAGCACGTTTTGATATACCTGCTGCAGAAACGCACCGTCTTCGGCGGCAGCAAACAGCGATTGGAATTCTTCTGAATCAGCAAAAGCCGCGGCAATGCTCTCTACTGAACGCCCTGCCTGGTGCTGTTCAACCCAGAAACGCAACCCATCAGCATCGGGAATACGATCAAAAGCGGCAAAGTACAGGCGTGCGATGGGCGCTACACGGGCGGCAAACTCAGGGCTATCAAGGAATTCAGAAGTAATATCAGCGGCGTTTCGCCGACCGCTGGCCAGTTCTTCGACCCAGAATGCGACGCCTTCGCCCTCAGCCTGCCTGCCCAGCAGACGCTGGTATAACTGCTCTATGAACTCTTTGGACACGCAGGATTCCCGAAACTGTTTTTCTTATTGCTAACTTTTATAGCATATGGACATCGCAGGGGCTATTTGAGCAACACCCATGACCACCAAACTATGGCTGATACCAACACACAGTGGGCTCTGCAGATTTATGCTTATGCGAGAGCCGGCATTAAGTGCTTGGCAAACTGCTCCATCTGCGTGAGCTTTTCGATCAAAGGTGACTGGTAGTCTTCAAAGCCAAATACGGCAGAGCTCATGCCCTGCTCTTCAAGCTTTTTGACCTGATCGATCTGGTGCAACTGTCGAACAGCAATCACCGTTTCAAAGTCTTCCTCTTCGCGACCATATTCGGCTCGCCAATCATTCAGTTTCGATAGGATCTCTGGCACCTCTTCGATATCGTTACCTGCACCAATCCATCCCTGAGCCAGTCTCGCCGATCGTTTTAATGCCAGGTCAGAGGCGCCACCCAGATAGATGGGAATGGCTTGCCCGGGGGCCGGCGACAGTTGCAGCGGCGGAAACTGGAATATCTCACCCTCGTGCGCTACGTAACCCCCCGCCCAGAGTTTACGCATGACTGTGATCGTCTCCACCATGCGTTTGCCCCGAGTTTTGAAATCGACCCCGTAAACCTCAAATTCTTCTTTCATCCAGCCGGCGCCGGCACCGAGCACCACCCGGTCATTACTCAACAGCGCCAGGTTACCCAGGGCCTTTGCTACTTCTATGGGATTGCGCAGTGGCAACACGTAAACCGCGGTGGAAAACCTCAACCGCTCAGTCACTGAGGCCATCGCAGCGATGGTCGTCCAGACATCAGGATAAGGCATACCGCCGTGAATAGGCGGCGCACCGTCCTCAGAATAAAGATAGGCGTTTTCCATGGTTCGTGGGACGAAACCATGATCAGCACCCATAATTCCCTCAAACCCAAGCGCTTCAGCGTGTCTGGCCAGTTCCACAATTTCACTCGCTGCTAGCCAGGGAGCGATAATCCAAACTTTCATAGGTATGTGTTCCCGTGAGCGCTGCCCGTGGTAGTGACTACAGCCGATTGAGTCAATCAGAGGCCGAGGCCAATGCAGCATAAATAATACTTTCGTATTAATTATTACGGAGGGCAGGCACTTATTCAAGAGTCAAAAAGTATCGGAAAAATAAATCTGCGGAGTTCGCGAAAAAGGAAACAATCGCTTATTCTGGAGTTAGAAAAATAAACATAGTCCGCGTTTAAGGGGTAGCATGCGACAAGGCAGTCACAGCTCGTTTTCTCTGGGTTCAGTGTTTCTGCTCGTGACATTGCTGAGCGCCTGCAAACATCCGCTCGAGATCCAGGGCGAAGGCGACATCGTGGAGCGGCTATATGGCGAACGCGGTTGTACGCTTCAACAATTTCGAAGCGGGGCTGAAGCCTGCACTGAAAACACCGTCATTGATACCGCGTATGTCGCCTCTTATCAGGCTGTCGCAGCACCGGGCTGGGTGTTCTCCCACTGGGAAGGCACCAAGTGCAATACAGTTACCCCAGAGGGCTATTGCGAATACGATGTCGGCCAATTCTGGATAGACGCAACCAACGAATACTATCCCGACTCCACGGTACCCTCACTGGTCGCCGTCTTTGTTGTGGATGCACCCACTTACTTTGAAGAAGCGATCGCAGAGCCAGTGATAGCTGATCGCTGCGTAAATTGTCACGTTGAGGGCGGTGTCGCTGGCAATACGCGCATGGTCTATCGCAGCGGCGACAGCGCCAGCGTGGTGGAGCACAACTACGGGGTTTTAAGTGATTTTCTCAACGCCGATAGCGGCATTCCTGAACTGGTTTTGTCGAAAGTTCGTGGGGTCAGCCATGGCGGTGGTGTGCAGTTAGCTGCAGGTGAGGAAGACTACGAAGCACTGAACGAGTTTATAAAGCGAGAGATCGGCTGCTTCAACTGTGATGACGTTGCTGGCGGCGATTTCTTTGCAGGTGTAACAATGGCCGACGCCCAGGCCACTCTGCGCAGGGCTTCCCTGCTGCTTGCCGGACGACTTCCCACAGCCAGCGAGCTCAACAGCGTAAGAAATGCCAATGACGCGAAGCTACGCAAAGCGGTTCTAAAGCTGATGCAAGGTGATGGCTTTCACCAATTCTTGCTGCGCAGCGCCAATGATCGCTTACTGACAGATGCATTTTTGAGCAATTCGTCTGGGGTCGACTTAAGACCCGCAAACCTGGCCCACGCACAATATCCTGAGTTGTCCAATCGCGCCTATGAGGCTACTAATGGCGATCTATCGTCAGGTGCACCCGACCAATTCTGGCGATGGGTCAATGAAATGGGCTACGGGATGGCGCGCGCGCCGCTGAAGCTCATTGCCCACGTGGTTGAGAATAATCGACCTTATACCGAGATCTTGACTGCTGACTATGTCATGCAAAATTCCGCGCTGGCTGAAATCTACAGATCGAATATTAACTTTAGTAACGACAGCTATAGCAACATGAAGTCTGGCCCGAATCGCGGGCAAATACTGCTTGATGAAGAACTTGAGATTGAGGAAGGTGCCGCAGGTGCCAGCAGGGTATTAAGCCATTCTGGCTTTATCGATTATCCGATTACCGGCGTTCTAAATACCTCAGCCTTTCTCTCCCGTTATCCGACAACCGAAACCAATCGCAATCGTGCCAGGGCTCGCTGGACGTATTACCATTTCCTAGGCGTCGACATTGAGAATTCCGCTTCTCGCACCACTGACCCAGAGGCGTTGGCGGATACAAACAACCCTACTCTGAATAATCCGGCCTGTACCGCCTGTCACGTGATTATGGACCCAGTTGCGGGCGCATATCGTGATTACGGGGTGGACAGCTATTATCTGGAAAGTTATGGCGGCATAGACTCCCTCCCAGACCAGTACAAATACCCTGAAACCAGGCTCGCAATCGACGGCGAGACGTTTGACGTCCAATCCGCCAATGGCAGCACCCGTGACTACACAGCTCGGGTATCAGTCGAAGCTGGTAACAGGCAGATTGCTTTCCAATTTAATAATGCCAAGCCCGGCTTTGAGAATGCCGAGGGCTTCCCAAGAGCAGTAGGCGTGACACAGATCACAGTCAAGTTTGGCTCGCGAGTGCCGTTCTCAGAGCAAGGTATCAATCTTGGAAATCTTGAAAATGCCAGTGCTTCAGGCTCCAACGTATTTGACAATTTGTACGCTTTTTACGGCGATGGAGCCCTACTCACCTTCCCGGTAAACGTACCAGGCGACGGCGAACTGACGATCACCGCCACCGCCCTCGCTTCGGTCCTCGATGACGGCATCAATCCGTCTTTCTCGATTGGGGTTACCGAAGTAGAGCCTACGCTGTATGAAGAAGGAGATCGGTGGTTCCGCGACATGCTGCCTCCTGGTTTTAACGATCGGAACACGCCAGATTATGAAGACAGCCTGCGCTGGCTGGCCGAGCATATTGCTAACGACCCGAGATTTGCGCAAGCCACTGTGCGCTTTTGGTGGCAGTCGCTGATGAAAGCGGAACCGCTGCAAGCTCCTGCCGTTAGGAGTGATCGCTTCTTCGATCAGAAACTGCGTGCCTTCGAGCAGCAGAATGCAGATATTGGAGCACTGGCAAGCGATTTCCGTAATGGTTACAAGCTCAAGGAATTACTGGCTGACATGGTGATGTCGCCCTGGTTCAGAGCGAATGGGTCACTCAGGCTCTCAGCAAAGAGCGTCAGACGGAATTGGAAGGAATCGGTTTCAGAGCCCTGCTCACGCCAGAAGAATTGAATGCAAAGGTGCAGTCCGCGACTGGCTATTACTGGGGCCAATTCTTCAACCCCCAAATACGCGACAACGAAAGTCTTTACTACACAAACCTACAGGACTCGGTAAAGGTGCTTTATGGCGGCATTGACTCCTTTACAACCACGGACCGCGCACGTCAGTTAAACAGCCTGATGATGAACATAGTCTCTCGACAAGCCAACCAGATGGCATGCCATTCGGTGGTACTGGATTTTCAGAAAAACAAATCACGAAGACTGCTTTTTACAAAGGTCGAGAAGACGATGACGCCGGACGCTAACGAGACTGCCGTGCGCAATCAGTTACAACACCTGCACCTGCAGTTGCTCGGTGAAAGCCTCTCCACGTCGAGCGCTGAACTTGAGGAAAGCTATCAACTGCTTCGTGAGCTCTGGCAAAATCGCAAGTCGCTAGGCCAAACCTGGGCCCAGGCCTGGCCTCAGGAAAACGAGTGTAATGTGCCTATTGAAGGCTGGTGGGATGACCCAAAGCATGAGCAGGCGATGACCGATCCGGCGTCCATGCTCAGCGCGTGGTCAGACATGCTGGTCTACTTCTTCAACGACTACAAGTTTGTACACGAGTGAGCCAAATGAAACGCAGATCATTGCTCAAATTGTTCTCCATGGGCGGCCTGGCGGCAGGCATGATGAGCTCCGGCAGACTGCTTGCCGCCCCTTCAGACTATAGAGGCCGCTTTTTGGTCACCATACAGGCTGATGGTGCCTGGGATGTATCCAGTTTCTGCGATCCCAAGACCAATGTCGCCGGCGAACCAGATATAAATAATTGGGCCCACTTAAGAGATCCGGATAGTGCGGGAAATATCAATTACGCTGCGTTTGCTGACAACCGTTATTTCTTCGAGAAGTACCATCGCTACATGATGGTCATCAATGGTATTGACTATCAGACTAACGCGCACGCTGTCGGCATACTGCACAACTGGAGCGGCCGTAATTCACAAGGGTTTCCCTCATTGCCCGCCTTATACTGTGCTGTTGAAGCACCCAATTTACCTATGAGCTACCTGAGCTTTGGCGGATGGGGCCAAACTGATAATTTGGTGCATACCACGGTGGTCAGCGATGTGTCTCCACTGGCTAATATACTCAAGCCAAACGTTGGCCAATGGGACCCGGACAACAACGTGCGCCTGCCAGAGGCCAATGCCATCATTCTCAAAGCACAGCAGGCGCGACTGAAACGTCTTGCGGGGGAGGAAGGAATACTGCCTCGCCAACAATACAATATTGCCTCCCAGCGCGCCGCTCTTGCCGGCGCTGAATCTCTAGAAGCGTTTGCCGACATCCTGCCGGGACCAAACCAGTGGGAGCAGCCAGTTACGATCGGCGATCATTACACGAGCACGCGTCAACAAGCGCAGGTTGCAGTTCTTGGCTTTCGATCTGGGGCTGCGGCATCCGCTGACTTACATATGGGTGGATTTGATACACACAGCTCCCATGACGCAGACCACGAACCATTGATGGCGGCACTTACAGATGCCGTTGATTACCTGTGGGATTACGCAGAAGAAAACGGTGTAGCCGACAGAATGACCGTCATCTTGGGTTCTGATTTTGCCCGCACCCCTTTCTATAACTCCTATGAGGGTAAGGATCACTGGTCCATCGGCAGCCTGATCGTGATGGAGAAAAACGCAACGTGGGGTAACCGAGTTATCGGACTGACCGACGAGGCGCAAAATGCCTATCGCATTAATCCATCCACACTTAAGAGGGATGATAAAAATGGCACCATCATTTATCCAAAGCATGTACACAAAGCCTTGCGTCGCTATCTAGGTGTAAGCAATTTTGCCGACCAAGCAGGCTATCAATTTGCCAACACAGAAGATTTTGACTTCTTTAATCCCAGAAAATCGACCAGCTGATCCCCGCCAACTCCCCTACCCTTTGGTTGGTTCTGTGTTGCGTATACAGACGAACTGAGCATAGGGGAAGTTCGGCCGCTGCATTACTTTGAGCAGGACCTTGTGATGTATCGATCCGAGCGTGGGACCGTGCATGTTGCGGAAGCCTATTATCCGCACCTTGGTGCGCACCTCGGACATGGAGGCAAGCTTGCAGGAGATCGCATCAGTTGTCCTTTTCATGGCTGGGAATTTGATCCCGATGGCCGCTGTGGCGCCATCCATTATGCAAAGAAACTGCCAAAGAAATCCCAACAGCCGAACTTCCTGTTCCAGTTTCCTGTCCACGAGGCCAACGGCATAATCTGGGTATGGTTTCACCCTGACAGGATCGAACCGCTGTTCGACATGGAAGACTTGGGTGAGGTGCTGGACGATAGTTGGAGTGAAGAATATGAGCGACGCGCCTGGACGATAAATGTGGCATTACAGGAGGCATCCGAGAATGCAGTAGACAATGCGCACTTTCTGTTTGTCCACAACGCTTACGGCATGCCGCGTCCAGAAGTCAGCTTTGATGGCCACCAACGCTCGGCGGTGATAAATGGCGGTCTGGCAGGGGAAAGTAAAGATCGTAATTTTCAGTTCACCATGCATACGCATAACGATGGTCCCGGGGTCGCTTTTCAACACTTCACCGGAAGTTTTGACAGTTTTCTGTTTGGCATGGTGACCCCGATTACCAGGGAGCAAATGGTTTTGCGATTCGCTTTCGCTACCAAGCAAAGTTTGAGTGCCGAGGAAAGGCTAATTGTTGACGCTTATGTCGGTGAGGTCATCAAACAGGTAGAGCAGGATATTCCTATATGGGAGAACAAACGCTATGAACCAGATCCCACACTTTGCGATGGCGATGGTCCTATCGCGCAGTTCAGGAAATGGTTCACCCGGTTTTACCCATAGCGTGAGTTTTGTCGGGGGTGCACCCCACCTGCCCGCCACCACGCAGGCGAGGCGATGCCAATCAGTGACTTAGACTAAAACGGGGGCTCAACCGCTCTGCAACCGGCGGTTTGATAGGGGGCAGAGCTAAAGTACACTTACCACATTAAAAAAATAATCTTGGCTATATTATGATCGCGTTGTCCCGTCTATTCAGATACCTGGTCGAGTTTGGCTTCTATGCTTTCCTCGCAGGCTATTGGTACCTTGTTCACAACTTGTTCCCCTGGTACGCAGTCGCCGGGGCGCTGTTGTCCTACCTGGGTTATCGCACACTTTATCAACGGATACCCGGGCAGCTGCCGCAGCCCGCGCTGGTTGTCATAGCAGCTGTAGCGTTCTTTCTGATGCTGAATCCGCTGCAAAGCCTCTATGGCGCCAGCCTGCTCGTCTGGGGTGTGCTGTTCGCCCTGATGTTCCGCCTCAGTTTTGCACAGCTAGCCAGTGCAACATGGAAGACTGGCGCGCTACTGGTCAGCTATATCATCTTCCTGGCGCTACCGTTGGGAAAGCCACGCATGGGGCCCACTACCCCGGCGGCCCAGGATGGAGAACCCCTGGACGTTGCCATCGTTGGCGCCGGTTTCGGCGGCATGGCCATGGGCAAGGAATTGCTGGATGCAGGCTTCACCAACTTTCGAATTTACGAGGGTGCGTCCGAGGTGGGAGGCACATGGTGGCATAATCGCTACCCTGGCTTGCATGTAGACGTTCAATCAGTTCTCTACAGTTTTTCTTACTTTCCCAATCCCAACTGGTCGAAGCGCTGGGCACCCCGCAAAGAACTTGCGGCGTATGCCGTCAACCTGTCCCACGCGACAGGCGTACGCCCATTCATTCAGTTCAACAGCTGGGTAGAAGGCGTTCGCTTCAACGATGTAGCCCAGCTGTGGGAGATATCCGTCGGGGGAGAGACCGTGCAGGCGCGTCATGCTGTGCTTTCCAATGGCGGTCTGCATATTCCCAAAACGCCAAATTTCAAAGGTATGGATGACTATAGGGGCATTCGCTTTCATTCAGCGCGTTGGCGCGAAGATGTTGATTTGGCCAACAAGCGTATCGCCGTGATCGGCAGCGGCGCCAGCGCTGTGCAGATCATACCCGAGATCGCCAAGGTAGCGGCGCAAGTCGATATGTACCAGCGCACCCCCAACTGGGTCGCACCACAGGATAACCGAGAGGTAACAGCCCTGCGCCAGTGGGTGAATGAATATGTACCCATGGCCTTTAAAATGCAGCGTCTGCGCAATGCCGCGTCAGCCGAGATTGGCTTTAGAGCCACCTTCCCGCTCGATTCCACAATCAGGCCCCGTGTTGAGGAACAGCTGAAAAGTTACATCGCAGCAACGGTCAAAGATCAGGATTTAGTGCCAAAGCTTATCCCGGACTATGAATTCGGCTGCAAACGCCCGCTGGTCACACAGCACTTCTATCCCAGCCTGAACCGGGACAATGTCGATGTGATCACCGAGGGCATTGAACGGCTCACCGCTGCGGGGATTCTTAGCAGTGAAGGCGCAGAGCGACAATACGACATCATCGTCATGGCCACCGGCTACGACCTCGCCGACGTGCCCTTCCCAGTTGAGGGCCGCGGGGGTCTGTCAATGGCCGAGGAATGGGCAGAAGTACCCAGCGCTTACGAAGGCATGATGGTTCAAGGCTTTCCAAATCTACACCTGATGTCGGGTCCCAACAGTGGCTTTATTGGCTCCTTTATCATTCATCTCGAGGCGGCTGCAAATTACAACATTCAGGTAATTCGCAGAGCTAGTGGAGAGTTTTTGGTTGAACCCCAGCAGGACGCTCAGCAGAGTTACAACGAAGCGCTGCAGGCGGACCTTCAGAAAACCGTCTGGGCTGGCAGTTGTAAAAGCTGGTATAAACTCGACAACGGTCATGTAATCGCCAATCATCCTCACGCTGTATCCAGGGTCATTTACGATCGCTCAAAACCGCGCTGGGAAGATTTCACTTTTACACCGCGTAAATAAAGAGACTGTAGGGTCTCAATGGTGACTTCGCATATATCTGATACAAAGTCGGCTCACATCGGTTATCCCTGATAATTAGTCAGAAAATATCCGCTGTTTTTCACCCACATTTCCCAACACTATCGCAATGAGTGAACCGTAATGACCGGAGAGAGATGATGGCGATGAACGAAGTAACAAGCATGCTGGACAAGCTGCAGGTGAAGGGTAAATCTTCCGGATTGGGTGGCCTCGGCGGGGGCTTGCTGGGCGGCGTAGCCGGCGGCGCGATCACCAGCCTATTGATGCACAAGAAGGGACGCAAAACCCTGGGCAGCGTGGCCAAGGTTGGAGGTATAGCCGCGCTCGGCGGTCTCGCCTGGAAAGCTTACGATCATTACCAGCAGAACAGTCAGCAGCAGACCGCGCTCGCTGCAAATGATGCCGCGTTGACGGTGCCGACACCGGCCCCGAAACTGGAGCGAGAGGGTTTCGAAATCGACAGCACCAGCACCCAGGGGCAGATTCGGTCGTGGCTGCTGATACAAGCCATGATTGCTGCCGCCAACGCCGACGGGCACATTGACGCCGCGGAAAGGCAGCGCATCTTTGATCACGTCAATGAGCTGGGCATAAGCCGTGAAGAACGGGCAATGCTGCTGGATGCACTGGAGAATCCGGCGGGAGTCAAAGAGATCGCCATGCAGGTGCGGGACCAGGAAACCGCGGTTGAAGTTTACCTGGCCTCAACACTGGCGCTGGATAGCAATTGCGGAGAAGGCAGGCGCTATCTTAACGCGCTGGCTTTCGTCCTTGAGCTGCCCTCTGAACTGACCAACCACCTGGAGCAGCAGGTCGCCCACGCCTGAGATCTAGTCCGCCAGATCCAGCACCGCACCAAAGCTGGCGCTGGCAGTATTGCGACTGAACTTGGCCAATACACCGCGGGTATAGCGGGGCTCTGGCTGAGTCCATGCGGCGCGGCGACGATCCAGTTCAGCATCTTCCACGTGCAGCTCCAGTAGCTGTGTGTGGGCGTCTATGGTGATACTGTCACCCTCTTCGACCAAGGCGATGGTACCGCCCACGTAGGCTTCAGGTGCTACATGCCCTACCACCATGCCCCAGGTGCCGCCGGAGAAACGTCCGTCGGTGATCAAACCAACCGTTTCACCCAAGCCCTGACCCACCAGTGCACCGGTGGGTGCGAGCATTTCTGGCATCCCCGGACCGCCTTTAGGACCCAGGTAACGCAGAACCACCACATCACCATGGTTAATATTGCCTGCCAGAATTGAATCCAGCGCAGACTGCTCGTCATCAAAGACGCGTGCAGGCCCGGTGATGGAGGGATTCTTAAGCCCGGTAATCTTGGCGATAGCGCCTTCCTCGGCGAGATTGCCACGCAACACAGCCAGATGACCCTCTACATAGAGTGGCTTGTCGATCGGGCGGATAACATCCTGACCATCCGGCACACCGGGTTCAAGGTCGGCCAGATTCTCAGCAACCGTTTTGCCCGTGATAGTCATGCAATCGCCATGCAACAGCCCGGCGTCCAGCAGCACTTTCATCACCCTGGGGATACCGCCGGCGCGGTGCAGATCAATGGCCATATAGTTGCCGCTGGGCTTGAGATCACAGATCACGGGCACTTTGCGACGCACACGTTCGAAGTCGTCGATATCCCACTGCACGCCAGCAGCGTGGGCAATGGCCAGAAAATGCAGTACAGCATTGGTAGACCCCCCAGTGGCCATGACCACAGCCACCGCGTTCTCAATCGCCTCACGAGTCACAATATCCCGCGGCTTCAGGTCCGCTTGCACGGCCTGCACCAGTACCTGGGCACTCTCCAAGGCGCTGGCCCGCTTTTCATCCTCCACATTGGCCATGGTCGACGAATAGGGCAGGCTCATACCCAATGCTTCAAAGGCAGAACTCATGGTGTTGGCTGTGTACATGCCACCACAAGACCCCGTACCGGGAATCGCATTGCGCTCTACCGCCAGCAGCTGTTCATCGTCAATCTGGCCTGCGCTGTACTCTCCGAC
Source organism: Halieaceae bacterium (assembly GCA_963921335.3). Taxonomy (GTDB): domain Bacteria; phylum Pseudomonadota; class Gammaproteobacteria; order Pseudomonadales; family Halieaceae; genus CAWUFC02. The sequence continues at coordinate 906,007 of CAWUFC020000002.1, forward strand.
TGCCTCAAAGACACTAACAATATTAAGGTCACGACCATCCAGGCGACCAGGCAATATGGTACCGCCATAAACAAAGATGGCCGGCACATTGGCGCGCAGCATACCCATCATGCCGCCAGGCATATTCTTGTCGCAGCCACCGGTGACCAGCACGCCATCCATCCACTGGCCACCAACGCAGGTCTCGATACAGTCGGCAATCACCTCGCGAGACACCAGACTATATTTCATGCCCTCAGTGCCCATGGCCATGCCATCGCTTATGGTAGGGGTGCCAAAGATCTGCGAATTGGCACCGGCAGCTGCCAGACCCCCAACTGCGGCATCCACCAAAGGCTGCATGCCCGAGTTGCAAGGAGTAATGGTTGAGTAAGAATTCGCCACGCCGATCATCGGCTTATCGAAATCCGCGGCTTCATAGCCCATGCCATAGAACATGGACCGGTTGGGAGCACGCTGGTACCCCTCGGTGATATTTTTAGAGCGACGATTTGAACCCATGGATGATTCCCTGTTTACCGCAAGACCCAGAGCACGAGTTTACTCAATTTAACATCCGTAGGCTGCCACCAGATGAACTAAATCGCGCTACAGCACATAATTGTCAGCATCAGTCTGATTGAGTACAACACCAACCAATGTCACTACGGGCATCAGGTTATCACCACCACCATCTGTATCGACGCTGATCACGGTGCCACTTGAGTTGCTATCAAATTCCAACCACCCCATCGAGAAGACCGTGTTGTCGCGCGGCGCACCAATTGATTCAAGTAGCTGCGAAAAATCCAGAATATCACCACTAGCGCTAAATCCAGTGATCGTCTGATGCTCTACAACCACGACATTATCAAGCGCAGGGCCGCTAGCTCCAGCAGGCGCCAGACTTTCAAACTGCAACGGAGTAACACCATGATTTGCGGTAAACGTAAACATATGCTGCGCCCACTTCATATCAGACAGGCTGACCGTGTCACTAAAATCAAAACGCTGAATGCTACTACCCGCCGAAGCTTCCACTGTCGCGGTTAAAGCTGCAATACCGCTGTACTCGTTTTTAGACAGGTTAAAGCTCACGTGATAATTGCTGCCGGCTTCGGTATCTAGCAATTGGACAATCCTGCCCGGCTCATTGCCGTTCATATCCAGGGACTGGTTGCCTTCAGCAGCCTGCCAAAATGTACCGATCACCTCGATACTGCCCTCTCGAATATCCCATCCCGGCAAGCCGCTGGGAGGCACTCCCGGAGCAGCGGCGGTCAAAACCGCGCCATCAACGTAGGCGCCGAGGCTACCAAAGCCTCCTGGGAAGCTGTGGAACACTATGATCTCTGGCGCAAGAATATTGACATCACTACCGAGTGTTGTCGTAACCGAGACTGTCTCCCAGGTATTCGGGTCAGTATCAAGAATAATCTTGTCACTAGAAATGCGCTCGCCAGGGGCATTGAGCGCACTGCGCATTTCGATATCGACAGATACCTCTACCCCGGCCTGCACCGTGTTCATTTTGACTTCAAAAGTGACTTCAGTACCAGCCACAAAGGGGCCCTCAAGCATCTGGTGCACCTGCGAATTGGATCCGCCACCGGCGTGATTGACCTGGAGCATTTGGTTACCGAAGGGGACGATACCGTTGACGGCACCAGCCACGGTCGCACTTTCACCACCCCAGATATTGGTGCCAGGAGCCCAATAAACGTCGATCCCTGTTGTTGACTCAAAATCACCCTGGGCCAAAAGGTTTGGGTAGACCGGTGCCGCAAGCGTTTGCCAGCCACTTCCCACCACCGGATTTTCAAAGGAGCCATTGGTGGCCAGGTTTTCAATGACAAATGTGTTGCCCGCAGGTACACCGGTAATAGTTACGGGCAAAGACAACTGCGCCGACTTTGCCCCACCAGTGCCGTTATTACCCTGGTCACTCACGCTCACCGTGAGGGTATCACTCCCCGAGTAGCCTGCAGTCGGGACATAACTGAGTCCGGCTACAAACGCGTCGTTGATCGCCGCTTGCGAACCTGAGTACGCCAGCGTGCCATCGCTACCCTCGCCATCAATCGCGACCAGTCCAGAGACATTACTCAAGGTCAGCGAACCACTTGAGGCTGACAAGGTAATCGCTAACGGATCATTGCTGGCATCTGTGTCAGAGACACTGATCTGAGTCACTGTCAGACCAGTATCCTGCTCTGTCTGCAAGTTGACGTTGCCTCCAAATCCAATAACAGGGGCCTGGTTCGGTGGCGTTTCGTCGACATCGGTCACAGTAATCTGAATATCCTGCTCCACTCTGGCACCGCTACTGTCTTGCGCAGCGATTCTAAGCTGATAATTATTGTCAGCACCCGAATCGCCTGGTGCTTCAAAATTAGGTGCTGCGGCAAATCGAAGCTCACCGCTATTGCTTCCCAAACTGAACAACGCCGCGTCACTCCCGCCGACAATCGAATAGGAGATAGCGTCGCCGTCAGCATCAGTGGCCTGGACTGTCGCAGCTAGCGTCTGGTTCTCCGCGGCGAAAAAGGCAGCCGCAGTAGTAATTTCCGGGGCAATGTTCTCGTCGACGTCAACCACGGCGATACGAACCGCCAGGCTACTCTCAGCACTCTTGGTGTCCGTTGCACTAACTAACACGTCGTAGACATTGTCTCCATCAGCGTCTGCCGGCGACTCAAAATCCGGAGCCGATATAAAAGTCAGCACTCCGGTGTCAGAATCAATACTGAATAGACCCTGATCATCGCCGCTCAAACTATAAGTGATCGAGTCTCCGTCTGAATCGCTGGCGCTAACAGCGCCTACTGCGATCTGATTCTCGTTGACCTGAAATTCACCAGCGCCATCAAACTCCGGTGCAGCATTTACTTCAGTCACAGCCACAATGTAATCAGCCGCGCTGACACCACCGTACGGATAACTGGCAGTGATGCGCAATTCATAGACATTGTCACCATCACTGTCCGATGGATTATCGTAGCTTGGAGCCTGATTAAAGCTAATTTGTCCACTAATGGGATCAACACTGAGCTCATCACTGTCGTCACCACCGACAACCGCATAACGAATAACGTGACCCTGTTCGTCACTCGCTGCAACCGCACCAACCTGCAATACACCTTCAGACACCGAAAGGTCACCGACGGGCAGTAACACGGGCGCTGTGTTGAGCTGATCATCAACATATACCGCAACCGACTCGAATGCTTTGATTTGCAGGTCAAGGATACTGAAGACAAACACGTCTTCATCGGCAACACCGGTAACCTCGTCGGTTTGCTGATCTACGAACTTGATAAGCGCACCAAGGTCTTGAGTGAAAGCAGGATCAGCAGAAGCACCGTCCAGGTAAACAGACAGCGTGTCGGTACCCGCATCACCAGAAATCCGACCCTCGGTTTGAGCAAGAATGCTGACACTGTCATTACCTTCCCCACCCAAGATCGTGCTGAAACCAGCACTTACCAGGATACGATCATCACCACCATAGCCCAGTAAGCGATTTCCATTGCCATCGCCAATAAGCTCATCAGCAAAAGCACTGCCCCAAACACCTTCGATGCTTGTCAACATATCGAGATCTCCGCCGGCGTTGATTTGTTGCGCACCAGTGATCTGCAGGTTTACATTGACGCCAGAAGACTCAGACAGATAACTAACGGTATCCAGTCCGTCACCACCATTGAAGGTGTCGCTACCCGCCTGACCGTCAAAAACATCATCTCCTGCACCCCCATTAAGAATGTTGGAACCGGACGTACCCCACAACCGATCGTCATGATTGGAACCCTGAATGTTCTCGAACCCGATGAGCGTGTCGACACCCGCCAGGCCAGCGTTCTGCGGACCGTCGACATACAATCGCGCACTGATGCCCTGGGGCACATCCGAATAATCTACTGTATCGACCCCCCCACCGCCGTCTAAAACATCATTACCTGGGCCACCACGAACAGTATCATCGCCACTGCCAGCACTTATGGTGTCATTGCCTGAGGAGCCCGACAGGTAGTTAGATGCAGAACTGCCTACAATTGAATCGGCGGACTTAGATCCAACCGCATTTTCGATACTCCCCAGACTGTCAGAGATATCATCAAAGTCATCCGCTGTCGGAGAACGGACAGCAGTACCACCACCGAGGTCGATCTCTACCGGTATGCTGTCTTGACTGTAGTCGACCGTATCAGAGCCATCGCCCCCCCGGATATTGCCCTGGCCAAAGCCCGACGGCTGAAACACATCATCGCCATGCTCACCGAAAAAGTCACCAAACCCTTCGATAATAAATCGATCGTCGTGATTACCACCATGAGCGACATCAAACGCACCTCGCGACACCAGCAGGTCATTGCCATCCTCACCTGCCAGAAGGCCCCTGCCAAGGCTGACAATAACGTCATCTCCACTGCCGCCCCAAAGATCTGCATCCTTCCCGAGCAAATAGTCGTTGCCGGCACCACCATCCATCCAGTCTTCACCACTACCACTGTTGAGCGAATCGTTGCCATCACCTCCGTAAACGGTATCGTTTCCGCTACCAGCCATTATGGTATCGTCGCCAGCTCTGCCGTCCAGATAGTCACCCTGGCCACGCCCATCAAGAAAGTTGTTCGCGGCGCTGCCAACCAGCCGATCGCCATTGAAGCTAAATCTATCCGTGGCATCACTACCAATGATATTTTCGACATCTATTAATACGTCGAAACCAGCACCTTCTCTTGTTCTTCCTGTTGACTGACTGAGATCCACGCGGACAGCCAGCGTGGTGGCAGAGTAATCCACCGTATCGCTACCGGCTCCTCCTTCGATAGTGTCATTGGCCCGGTAACTCGTGTCACCGGGGTAGAAAACATCATCACCAGCTTCGCCAATCAGGCGGTCGGCGCCGCGCCCGCCATAGACGGTATCATCCCCCGCGCGCGCAGCCACGATGTCATTTCCGTAGCTAGCGATAATGACGTTATTGCCATCATCCCCCCATAAGCGGTCATTGAAGTCGGAACCATGAAGGTTTTCGATACCAACAAAAGTATCCACGCCAGCACTACGAGTATCCTGTGCGCCTGTGATCTCAAGGCTGGCATAAACGCCGCCACTGGCGTTTTGATACGTTACAAAGTCGGCGCCAGAACCGCCATCCAGACGGTCATTACCTGCACCACCATCGAGAGTGTCGTGGCTGTCACCGCCGCTAAGAGTGTCATTGCCTTCTTGACCGAACAAGCGATCTCGTCCGTCATCGCCGTTCAGCTCATCATTACCTAAGCCACCATAAAGAATGTCATTACCACCTCGAGCGGCAATACGATCATCACCCTCACTGCCTTCGATAAGATTGGTGTTGTCATCACCCCAAAGTCGATCGTTATGATTTGATCCCAGCAGGTTTTCAATGGAGTCGTAACGATCAAGGCCAGCACCGTTCGTCTCGGTATTCACTGTCCAGGACAAATCAGCCCAGACGCCTACTTCAGAGGACTGATAGCTGGCGGTATCGGTACCGCTGCCACCCTCTAGTGCATCGTCTCCAAGACCGCCATCGAGAGTATCGTCTCCAGAGTCACCAATCAGGCGATCGTTTCCACCCCCCCTTCTATAAGGTCGTCACCGCCACGCGCGGCAACAATGTCATTACCATTGGCAGCCTGGATATGGTTGACCTCTTCATTGCCCCAGAGTCGGTCGCTATGATTGGAACCCGTAAGATTCTCTACGCTGAAGAAAATCGAATCGACGCCAGCGCCACCCGTATCCTGCGGGACGGGCTGATCACGGCGGGTAAATCGCTCTTCAAGGCTAACGCTGACACCCGCACTCTCGCGTAAGTAGCTGACGGTATCAATGCCAGCGCCACCACTAATGGTGTCATTGCCTGCGCCCCCATCCAGCGTATCGTTACCATCGCCACCGGACACAAAGTCCTGACCATCTTCCCCATAGACGGTATCGTCGCCAGCCTCTCCTAAAAGTTGATCATCTCCATCCCGGCCAGCCAGAATATCGTTGCCACCCGCGCCCTTAAGCAGGTTACTGTCGTCCGTGCCCCATAGACGATCGTCGAAATTGGATCCGGTAAGGCGCTCGAAACCACTTAACAGGTCATTGCCACCGCCGCGAGTGTTTTGTTGCCCGGTTTTCGCAAGGTCCACCCAAACCAGGCCACTGGCATCCAGGTAAGAGACCGTATCAATCCCACTACCGCCGATCAGCCGATCCGAGCCGTCACCACCGTCAACCAGGTCATTGCCCCCGCGGGCATCAACTATATCGCTCCCTGCGCCAGCTCGTATATGGTTGCTGCCGTCATTACCCCAAAGCCGATCGTTATAGGCAGAACCGATCGTACCCTCTATAGAAATCAGCCTGTCGTAACCGACGCTTTGGGTGTTCTGCCACCGGCTTGTGGAGAGGGTGACGTAGACGCCGCCCGGTGCGGATTCATAGCTGGCAATATCAAAGCCAGCGCCGCCAACCAGTACATCATGGCCACCACGCCCCTCAAGGATGTCATTGCCGGCACGGCCATCGAGTGTGTTATTAGAAGCGTTTCCCTTGAGCTCGTCGTTACTGAGGTTGCTGGCGATCACACCCTCGATATTTCGCAGAGTATCGGTACCACTGCTTATCCCAGTGACTTGTGGCCCCGAAATTGCGAGGTCCACGGTTATTGGTGCCGAAAAAGCCGGTCCATAGAGGTTTTTCAGGTAGACGAAATCATAGCCAGAACCACCATCGATGAGGTCATTACCTTCGCCACCATCAAGGATGTCCCTGCCAGGCCCGCCATAGAGCCGATCGTCAGCCCAGTCACCAATTAAAAGGTCATTGCCGGCATTGCCGTTGATGACCACACTGGAGATGTAAAAATCTTGTTGACTGATCAGTCGATCATTGCCACTACCGCCATTGAGGTAAATCGTTTCATCGGAAATATCGGTGCCTGCGATGGCTCCCACACCAAGGGTCACATCCTGGTTACCACCGTTAATGGTGATGTCTTCGATTCCATCAAGCGTCAGTACAAAGTCGCTCCCAGTGATCGTAACAATACCGTCTTGGGAAGAAATATTGGCTTCAGTCTCGTCATCCTCGAGCTGGACGAACACATGATCGAAGCCCTCACCACCATCGATGGTGTCATTTCCATCCCCTGGTTGCCAGATGATCAGGTCATCACCACTGCCGCCGGTAATATCGTCATCACCACCTTCCGCTGTGATGCTGAGTGCCTCATCAATCGCAGAAAAATCCAGCTTGTCGTCGCCCGCCGAACCAAGCTCCTCGCGCGCAGGCTTGACCAAAATAGCGACCTACCCCTCTGCAGAAGCTCCGTTTGAATCAGTAAGGGTATATTCCACCAGCTCGACACCAGGCTCGCCACCGGCAACAAATTCTATGCTTGAGCCACTCGCATCAACGGACAATGAACCGAGCGCAGAAGCGCCAACGTCAGTGATACTGACAGCATCGCCATCCACATCGCTATCATTCGCCAGAACATCCAAGGTAAGTGTGGCGGACGCTGGTACCAGATACTGATCGGCCTGAGCGTCAGGCGCATCATTTTGACCTGCTACCTCAATCGTAACGGGTTGATTCGTGACTGCACCCTGATCATCGATGACCTGCACAATGACTTCATCGAAGGCCACCCCACCAGCAGGAATGGCGAGAATAGCCTCAGAGTCTATATTCAGCTCGTAATTCCATGCGCCATCAGCATCTACGGTCAATTCACCATATAAACCGACACCGCCGTCAGCAACGCCCCAACTGGCCACACTGGCCCCCGCGTCAACATCACTGGCTACAAGCTGACCACTTGCAAGTGCTACGTCCAGAATGGAAACTGCGCCACCAATATCACCAGATACGGTCGGCGCATCATTACTGCCGGTTATGGTGATCAGTACTTCGGCCTGACTGGTATCACCATCAGCATCTTCCAACTGGTAGACAAAACGGTCTTCTGCCGTCTGGCCTTGGGCGAGAGACTGGTAATAATCACCGGCAGAGTATTCAAAGTTGCCACTTGTAAGCAGTGTCAATTGACCATTGGGCGCAGTCACCAGCGTTACATTACTGAGTAGATCTGGAATCGAGTCGTCGCCGTTCCCGTTGTCAGCCAACAAATTACCCAAATAGCGCTGATCTTCATCGAGAGCCAGCTCATCATCGGCCGCGACTACCGGCTCATCAACGGGGTCAATGCTCTCGCTATCCACAAGCACCGCCAGCTGTTCAAACCCGGCAGCACGTAAATCGAACGCATTGAACTCGAATACTTCTTGACCCGCCTCGCCTCCACCTGCAGTCTGCGCGTCGAGAAACTGTAAATAGTCTGCCACGTCGGACTGTAAAACCGGGTCGAGCCACTCATCGAGCGTGAGATAAAGTTCCAGTGTGTCTACGCCAGCCTCGCCAGCGTAGATATCAGCAGCTCCCACATTGATAGCGGGCTGATATCGCGCTAAATCGTCGCCAGCGCCCGCATACAATTCGTCGCTGCCAGCTCCACCAGAAAGATAATCATTGTCGCCTGCCCGGTCTTCCTTCTTTCCGCCGGAGCCCTTGCCGCTGCCGGAACCCTTGCCACTGCCAGAGCCTTTGCCACTGCCAGAGCCTTTGCCACTGCCAGAGCCTTTGCCACTACCGGAGCCCTTGGCTGGCTTATCGGGGAATTGGCCACCGTAGAGCACATCATCGCCATCTCCACCGATTAGTTCATCATCACCTAAACCACCAACAACCAGATCGTTACCAGCTCCACCATCTAGATAGTCATCGCCGCTATTCGAGGCTTTTGCGCCAGAGCCACTGCCCTGCTTAAGCCAGTTCTCCCAGCCAGATTTTTTACCGCTGCCGCCATGTTTACGCCATGCCTTACCGGACCCGGAACCTGTGAGCGCGCCATCGCCAAACAGAGTGTCTTCACCCATACCGCCATACAGGGTGTCAGAACCACTCTCTCCCACCAACAGATCATTACCATCCTCGCCATAGAGGCGGTCGAAGCCTTTGTTACCGGCCAGTAAATCTGCGCTGGGGCCACCACTTATATGGTCATCGCCTTTGCGACCATCAATAAAATCCAGACCATTTCCACCCAGCAGCGTGTCATCACCGTTGGTGGGCTTATTGTTCTTGTTAGCTTTATTCTTGGACATGGAAGCTCCCCCCGAAGGCCAAATCACCTGGTTAAATAATAGTCAGCACTATATGTTTTGGCCAGCAGATGACACGCGTAAGCGCCAATCCATGACCCGCCTGCGGGGGAAACAGGCGGGTCAGGTAAAAATGAGGGGGCTGTAAAACTCAGGTCTGCGGCATAACCAGGTACTTTTCACCGGTTTTCATTTGACGATAATCCAAAACCGCATCGCGAGTGAGCATCTCATCCAGCGACACCCTGGCCTTATAGGAGCTGGCAAAAGTGGAGGTGAGCCCCTCCAGCACGCGCTGGCGCATGCGAACAATAACCTCAAAGCCAGCTTGCTGCAGGAACGGAGTCAGCAACCAGCCTGACAGTGTCCAGCCAAAGCCGTAAGCAGGTGTCAGGATCGTGGGCCCGAGATCGAGGCGGCCGTAGATATACATCTTCTTGGCCTGCTCAGACCCATAACGGGAGTATTCACCCATCTTGCCCGCCGCAACCTGCTCCATGGCTTTGAAGCATGCATCGACCATATCGCCACCACCAATTGGGTCAAAGCCACAATAGGCGCCGGTCTCATCGATAGCAGCGCGCAACTGGGCCATAAAATCATCATCTGAAGAGTTTACTATGTGGGTCGCACCCAGGCCTTTCAGCAGATCCACGTGTTCTGCCTTGCGCACAATGTTCACAAGAGGCAGCTTGTCTTCCTGACAGATCTTGACCAGCATCTGGCCGAGATTTGAGGCCGCCGCCGTATGGATAATGGCACTCTGCCCTTCCATGCGCGCGGTCTCGACAAAGCCGAGCGCGGTCATCGGGTTAACAAACGAAGAAGCACCATCCTCAGAAGAGACGTCACCCAGACGAAGACTCATCCCCGCATCAGCGATGCAGTACTGCGAATAGGCATGCCCGGGCACGCAAGCTACCCGCTGACCCACGAGAGCTTGCGCCTGCTCCTGTTCCCCTGCGGCAATGACAAGACCGGCCCCTTCATTACCCACAGGCAAGCGCTGTCCATGGCGGGCCTTCTGAGCGCTGTAAAAAGGCTCAGGCATATCGGCGACGAACTTGCCGGGGGAATAATCAGCATTCTCCAGACCCGCTGCGCCCGTCAGAATCGCAAGATCTGAGGGGTTGATGGGAGCGGCCTCCATTTGGACAAGAATCTGATTGCCCATCGGGGCCGGAAACTCCGTTTCGACAACCTCTACGGTCAACTTACCGTCGGACAAAGTACTGAATAACTGTTTACCTGTGGTGCTCATGCCTACCTCCATCAAAGATCGGGGCACAGTGTACTGATAATTGAATACGCGGGGGAACGAAAACCGATTAAATTCAAAAGTACCACGGTGGTTGCCCGACTACCTACCGGTTTGCGGCGAGAGCCTGCTGCAGCGCCTGCAGTTTCTTCATATCCTCGGGGCTTAGGGGCGGGTTGTTCTTGCAGCGTGGGTCGGTGTTCTGCAGCAAAACCAAAATATCACGCGTCAGGGGAATGGGATCACAACCGTGCCCAGTCTCGCAGATCATATCCCGACCCGGGTTGGCTTTGGCGTGACAGGCCAGGCAGTTGCCTCCAAAACGATTTACGACGTCTGCGTAGCCGCGTTTGCGAATCGAAGTACCGGCAGACGATGTATCGAGCTCAAAAAACTCCCAGTCCGCGGTAGCAGGGCTGGTGCCTGCAGGGTGCTTGATCATCGCCTCTCCGGGCACCAGTTGCACCACAGATCCCGCGGGATAGGTTCCGCCATCGGGATTATTGGCAACCATCAGCGTCCCCGCCAGATCGCCGGCGATGTTGTCGACATAAAACCCTCTTACCGGGGTCATACCCCGAATGCATTCGAAGGTGGCATCAGAAACCGGCAGCGGACGGGCCTGCTCTGCGGTGGCGCTGGCAACGCCCAGCATCAAACAACAGATCACTGATAAACGGGTAATCGCGTTCATGGGGACTCCTACATATCCTCGTTATTGTGAGGGAAGTATAGGAGAAATAAGGCGACATCTAGTTTGTTTAGCATCAAAGATCGCGTACAGCACCCGCATGCTTTGTGCCGCTTGACGTCGGTATAGTGTCGCTCTAAGCTACTAAACGAACGTTCAGTAAGGTCGCATCATGGAATCCACGCAGGACAAACTGCTGGGTATCGCAGCCCAATTATTTGCCGATCAAGGCTTTGCCGGGGTTTCCATGCGCCAGATTGGCCGCAGTGCCGACCTCACCCAGGCCGCTATCTATCACCATTTCGAGAACAAGCAGGAGCTCTATATTGCCGCGGTGGAACACGTTTACGGCGACAATATGCGCGAGCTCGTATCCGACCTGGGTGACAATGCCCCAGCCGAGAAACAGGTGGCCCTTGTGGTGAACCGCTTAATGACGCTTCTGGATGAGCGACCCGCCCTGCATTCCATCTACTTCCGTGAATTACTCGATGGCGAGAGCGACGGCCTCGACCTCTTGTCTCAGCAGGCCTTTCCGGAAGTGGACGCGGCATTTACCAAACTGATGCAGAGACTGGCGCCACACATGGACAGCTACCTGCTGATGCTGTCTCTCATAGGGCTCGTGTTTCATCATCTGCAGGCGCGCAAAGGTCATCCCCGTTCGCGCGACATATCGCCAGAACAACAAGACATCAACACATTGTCTCGCCACGTCACCACCCTTTTTCTCAACGGAGCCCTTCCCCAGTGAAACAGCTATCAATATTCATCGCAGTCGCCCTGCTGAGCGCTTGCGGAGACAACAGCCAGGAAGGCTCTAAAGGCAACAGTGAGCGTGTAACACCGGTTATCGCTGCACATCCCCAACAGAGGGATATCGACTACGTGTTAACTGCGCTGGGCAGTGTCGAGAGCATCAGCGATCCCACCGTGTCTGCTGAAACTTCCGGCCAGGTGAAAGAGCTGGCCGTGCGCGAAGGCGATGAGGTCACAGAGGGTCAGCTGTTAGTCGCACTGGATGCCACCCTGCACAGTATCGATACTGCCAAGGCCGAAGCTGAAAACCGACGTGCCGAAGTGCTGTTGGACAACCAGGAGAAAGAAGTCCGCCGCCTAACCCGTTTGAGCGAAACCCAGTCGGTGTCGCAGGATCAGTTGGAAGACCAGCAGGCACAGCTGGAAATATTAAAGGCCCAGCGCGACGTGGCCAAGAAACAGTGGGAGCAAGCGCTGCACATGGAATCAAAAACTCGCGTGACAGCACCTATTGCGGGGCTGGTCACCCGCCGCCATGTGTCACGAGGCGATTATGTGGCCTATGGCCAACCGTTATTTGACCTGGTCAGCATCGACCGCTTGCGGGCCCGTATTGCATTCCCTGAGCACGAAGCTGCACGCATTCAGGTGGGCAAGCTGGTGCAACTCAACAGCCCAGCCGCCCCTGGTGAAACGGCCATCGGCGAGGTCACCGCGGTTAATCCACAAATCAAGACCCATAATCGCGCCGTTGAGGTGACGGTGGAATTCGACAATCCCGGCAATTGGAAACCGGGCGCCAGTATCGATGCCACCCTGATTGTCGAGCAGCGATCGCAAGCATTGACCGTGCCTGTACTGGCCATCAATCGACGCAACGGGGAAGACGTGGTTTTTGTCATCGAGCAAGACAAAGTGCGCGCCCAAGCGGTGCGTACTGGCTGGCGTGAGGGGGACTGGGTTGAAATCACGCGTGGCCTAACGACCAATCAGCGAATTGTTGTGGAAGGATCTGCCATGCTCAGCGATGGCAGCCTGGTTAATCTCAGGAGTTCAGTGCAGTGAACTTTATCGAGCTGTTTGTCAGGCGCCGGGTGCTGGCCTATATGCTCAGTGCCGCCATGCTGCTGTTTGGCATCATTGGTGTAACAGGAGTGGGGCTCGATCGCCTACCCAACGTTGAGCCACCCATGATTACCATCACCACACTGAATCCCGGTGCCAGCCCCGAGGTCATGGACGCCAGTGTCAGCTCTGTTATCGAATCCTATGTAAATTCGGTGGCGAATATAGAGCATATCCAGTCGATCTCTACTCCGGGCCTTTCGGAGGTCTGGGTTGAGTTCGAAGCCACCAAAGACCCCGATGTGGCGTTTAATGAAGTACAGGCCAAGGTAAACCAGGTCATAAACGACCTGCCGCGCGAGGTGGAAACCCCCATTGTGGCCAAGATGGATCTCAATGCAGAACCTGCTGTTTGGTTGGTCCTGAAGGGGGATCGCCCTGCAAGCGAACTAAACCAACTGGCACGAACACGCATCAAGCGACAGCTTGAAAATATCAATGGCGTCGGGGGTGTCAGCATCGGCGGCGGGCGTGAGCGCAAAATTCGGGTAGACCTCGATCTTCAGCGCATGGCTGCCCTGGGCATTACGGCCCAGGACGTGATTGGTGCCTTTGGCCGCGAGCACGTCCAGCTTCCCGGCGGCTTTCTGGTGGGCGGCATGCTCGAAAAGTTGCTGCACCTGGATCTCGAATATCACAGCACTGAAGAACTCTCCGAACTGGTTGTGAAATGGCGCGATCAGGTCCCCGTGAAGCTGGGAGACATCTCTACCGTCAGCCACGGTCTGGATGACAAACGCAGTGTGGCCCGCTTTAACGGTGAGGAAGCACTGGCCATTGCCATCCGCAAGGTTCGCAACGCCAATACAGTTGCCATTGTCAGGGAGGTCGAAAGGCGACTGGAAGAATCAGTCATACCGGGACTGCCAGACGGCGTGGAACTGCTCATTGCCACGGATGAAGCCGGCATTATCTCTGGCACCGCGACCGCACTGACCAACCACATCATTGAGGGCACCCTGCTCGCCGCGGTAGTGGTGTGGTTGTTCCTGCTGAACGTACCGGCCACCCTGATCATCACCACAGCAATCCCCGTATCACTGGCTGGCGCCGTGGTGGTCATGTTTTTTGGCGGGTACACCTTCAACATTATGACGCTGAGCGGGCTTTTGCTGTTGATCGGCGTTGTCGTCGATGACGCCATCGTCGTTCTGGAAAATATCCATCGCCATCTTGAGGCCGGCGAAACCGATCGCGAACAGGCCGCGATCACTGGCACCAATGAAGTGGTGTTCGCAGTTCTAGCGGCTTCCCTAACCCTGGTGGTGATCTTCGCCACAGTCATTTTTATGCAGGGCATGGTCGGCGTGTTCATGCGCTCCTTTGCCGTGGTGGTAACGGTAGGTGTGATCGCATCACTGTTTGTGTCCCTTAGTCTTACCCCAGCGCTCTGTGCCCGCTTCCTGGCGCATACCCATAAACCGAAACGAGGCATCAACGCCTGGATCTCCAATATGCATACCCGCATGGATAACAGCTATCGCTGGGTACTCGAATTTGGTCTGAATCACCGGGCACCGGTATTGATCGCAACCGCGCTGCTGGTCTGGTCTACCAGCTGGTTTATGGGGCAACTCGGCGGTGAATTTTTCCCAGAGGATGACGAATCCAGGTTTCTGGTCAGGATAAAAGCCCCCTTGGGCAGTTCCATTGAGCACACCGAACAGAAAGTTGACGAAATCGAGGCTGTCCTCAACCGCGTACCAGAGGTCAAACGAATATTGGGCACCGTGGGCTCAGGCGAGCGCGGCGAAGTCAACGAGGCAACGCTAAACGTCATCCTGCTTGGCATAGACGATAGAGAGCGCAGTCGGAGCGCCATCATGCAAGACGTGCGAGAAGAGGTCGCGCAAATCATTGGCATCCAGACGTTTGTAAGCTCCTACCCATTCTTCGGCGATGCAGCCGGCGAACCGTTCAATGGATACGTGGTGGGCCCTGATCTGTACCGCGTCGCTGAATTCGCCAAGCTGATGGAGGAACGGCTGCGCGAAGAGCCCGCCATGGGCGCTGTGCGTATGGACCTGAAGATGAATCGCCCGCAGCTGTACTTTGATATCGATCGCAATCGCGCCCAGGCTCTTGGCCTGAGCACACAGCAGATTGGCGATACCGTGAGGGTGTTAGGGGGCGGTGCCGATATTGCCAAATTCAACGAACTACCCGGAGATGGCGAGCGCTACGATATCCGCCTTGCTGCCAGCCGGGACAATATGAGCGCCGCACGCGACCTGGAGAGTGTGTATCTGCAAGCCCCCAGTGGCGATCTGGTGCCACTGGATGCGGTAGTAGAGGTTCGTGAATCACTTGGTCCTGCCGCGGTAGAGAGGCGCGATCTCTCCTTTGGCGCAGCATTCAGCTCAACTCCGGCAAGCGATCTCAGTGAGGCCGTTGCCATATTCAAACGCCTGGGGAACGAGCTACTGCCACCCGGCTATGGCGTCGCCCTGGCGGGACAGGCAGAAGAGCTTGGTAAGTCTGTAGATGCCATTCTGTTCGTGTTCACCACCGGCCTCATCCTGGTTTATATGGTATTGGCCAGTCAGTTCAACTCCTTCCTGCAACCTGCACTGGTGATGCTGGCGCAGCCTTTGGCCATTGTCGGCGGCATCTTCGCCCTGTGGGCAGTCGGTCACACTCTCAACATATATTCCATGATCGGCATGGTGCTGCTGGTTGGGCTGGTTTCCAAGAACTCGATTTTGCTAGTCGACCTGATCAACCGGTATAGAGCGGAAGGCATGGACACCGGCACTGCAATCCGGGAAGCCTGCCCTCGCCGCATGCGCCCGGTACTGATGACCTCACTCACCATCGTATTGGCGATGATGCCCGCCGCATTGGGAATTGGTGAGGGTGCCGGTCAGTATGGTCCGTTGGCTGTCGCCGTGGTCGGCGGCGTGATCAGCTCTACCCTGCTCACACTTCTGGTTGTACCAGTGGCTTATTCAGTAATGGACCGCTGGCTGATGGTGCCGCAGCTTCGACAAGAGCCCACTAGCGACTCCGGCTTGTCTCGTCAGGAAATTTCGTAGGGGCGCACCTCCTCTAGAATCTCCGCTGCGGTATTGATCTCTGCAACCCTCAAATCATATGCCGCCTGCAGATTCAGCCAGCTTTGTGCATCTCCCCCGAAGAGCTGCGCGAGTCTCAAGGCCGTATCAGCAGTAACAGAACGACGTTCCTTAACAATTTCATGCATGCGAGTAGCGGGCACTCTTAATCGTTGCGCCAGCGAGTTAACGCTCATATCCAGGGGCTTTAGATAATCCTCACGAATAACTTCTCCCGGGTGGATCGGTCTCATCTGGTTTCTGCTCATAAATTTCCTAGTGATAATCCACTATCTCCACGTCGTAAGCGCCTCTGTTATTAAATCGAAAACACAGTCTCCACTGCTTGTTGATGCGAATGCTCCACTGGCCTTTTCTGTCACCCCGCAAGCGCTCTAACTGATTGCCCGGTGGGGACCGAAGAAAATCGATAGTTTCAGCACTATCCAGCAGGATTAGCTTGCGTTCTGCAGCTCCTCTAAAGGAACGAAAACGAGCACAACAGACACCAGCGAACAAACGCTCGGTATCTTTGCAACGGAAACCCTGAATCATGCAGACAGTATATTACGCTGTTCGTACTACGTAAAGCGTAATACGTATTTCGTTATATCACTTTGTGTTGCCCCAGCACAGGCACTGGATAACTGGCGTCCGCGTTGGAAATCAACCCTCATCGCGCCCCCTATAGCTATAAAAGGGAAACCATGCTCTAAGAAAGAAACACGCTTAAACTAAGCGGACCAAAACGGTTAGCCGAGGGAAAACAGCTTGAGAATAACGTCCTCATTCCTCTATAGCATCAGTCTGTGCCTGGGACTCATCGCCTGTGGCCCTATTGATATTTCAGTGGACCGAAAGCCCGCCCTCGTCAAAAAAACCGGCACGGTGCTGTTCCTCGCCGGACAGGACAGCCACGGCCCGAAAGCACACGAGCATCAGGCTGGCTCGGAGTTACTGGCGGATGCCTTGCAACAACAAGATCCAAGCATAGAAGTGATTAATGTGTACGGTGGCTGGCCTGAGGACCCATCCGTTTTTACAGAGATCGACAGCGTGGTGATCTATTGTGACGGCGGCAAAGGCCATCTAATCAATGATAATCTGCCCCACTTCAATAGATTGCTGGATCGACAGGTAGGCGTTGTAGCACTGCACTACGGTGTTGAGGTTCCAAAAGGCAGCCCATCCGCCGAAGCCATGCTGCGCGCCATCGGCGGCTATTTTGAAACTCACTGGTCAGTCAATCCGCATTGGACCGCCAACTTCCCAGCTCTGCCAGCACATCCCATTACCAGAGGGGTTGAACCCTTCACCATGCTGGACGAGTGGTATTTCAACATGCGCTTTGTAGAGGATATGCAGGGTGTTACACCGATCCTCAGCGCGATTGCCCCAGACTCAACCATGGAGCGAGGCAACGGCCCACACAGCGGCAATGATGCAGTGAGAGAGCTTGTGGCAAAAAAAGTACCGCAAGTCACTGCTTGGGCGTATCAACGAGAAGATGGTGGTCGCGGCTTTGGCTACACCGGCGGCCACTTTCATGCCAATTGGGATGATGCCAACGCCCAACAGCTGGTACTCAATGCCATTCGCTGGACAGCCAATATTCAGGCACAAAAAAGCCCGGACCTCTCGGCCCGGGCCAATACTCAGGGGGATTGAGTTTAGTAACGACCCAGGTTCATCACCTTGGTCCAGGCAGCGACAAAGTCATTCACAAACCGCTCCTGTGCGTTGTCATAGGCATAGACTTCAGCCACTGCTCTCAGCTCAGAGTTGGAGCCGAAGATAAGATCCACGGAAGTGGCAGTGTACTTCTTGTCACCAGAGGCGCGATCGAAGCCTTCATACACGCCGGCTTCCTCGGCTTTCTGCCAAACCGTGTCCATGCTCAGCAGATTGACGAAGAAGTCATTGCTCAGCGTTCCAGCGCGATCGGTCAGTACACCGTGCTCGGCGCCACCGGTATTCGCACCCAGGGCACGCATACCGCCCAACAGCACCGTCATTTCAGGCGCTGTCAGGCTCAACTGATCTGCACGATCGACCAGCATTTCAGTCGGTGAACGATACGCCTTGTCAGCATCGAAATAGTTGCGGAAGGCATCAGCGCGAGGTTCCAGCAAGCCAAAAGAAACAATGTCCGTTTGCGCTTGCGTGGCATCACCGCGACCCGGCATAAAGGGTACTTCCACTTCTACACCGGCATCAGCGGCAGCTTTCTCAATCGCAGTGGCGCCGGCCAGTACGATGAGGTCAGCCATGGATATGCGCTTCTCACCGATGTCAGAGCGAATCTCGCTGAGCTTGCCTATGACCTTCTGGAGCTCGGCGGGATCATTGGCAGCCCAGGTGCTCTGGGGAGCCAGGATGACGCGTGCACCGTTCGTGCCGCCGCGCATGTCACTGGCGCGGTAGCTACCAGCAGACGCCCAGGCCACACGTACCAGTTCTGCCACGCTCAAACCAGACTCATTGATCGCTTCCTTGATCTTGCGGATATCACGCGAGCGAATTCGGTCGTAACCGGGCTCTGCGACAGGGTCCTGCCACATCAATGCTTCCTGGGGAATCTCGTTACCCACGTAGCGAGCGCGCGGTCCCATATCGCGATGGGTCAGTTTGAACCAGGCCTTGGCAAAAGCCAGACGGAACTCTTCAGGATCGGCCAGGAAACGCTCAGATATCTTGCGATACTCCGGGTCGTACTTCAGCGCCAGGTCTGCGGTGGTCATTACGGGCGGATTGAACTTACCCTCAATGTGCGCATCGGGCACTGATTTGTGCGCGGCCTTGTCGGTGGGCACCCAGATGATGGCGCCGGCAGGGCTACGAGTCTGCTCCCACTCAAAACCCAGCAGGTTTTGCAGGTACAGTGTGGTCCACTGGGTCGGCGCCTGAGTCCAGGCCCCTTCCAGGCCACTGGTCACCGTATCTTCCGAATGACCTTTGCCGCATTTGTTTTTCCAGCCGAGGCCCTGCTCTTCAATGCTGGCGCCACCAGGTTCGGGGCCAACGCACTTACCGGCTTTGTGAGCACCGTGCATTTTGCCAAAGGTGTGGCCACCGGCAATCAGTGCAACAGTCTCTTCATCGTTCATGGCCATGCGACCGAAAGCCACGCGAATGTTCTTCGCAGATCCAGCAGGATCAGGCTTGCCCATGGGGCCTTCGGGATTTACATAAATCAGACCCATGTGCGTTGCACCCAAAGGGCGTTGCAACTTGCCGTCTTTGCCGCGGCGATCACTGGCCAGCATCTCCACTTCAGGACCCCAGTACACCAGGTCGGGCTCCCAATCATCGGCACGGCCGAAGGCAAAGCCATAGGTCTTAAAGCCCATGCTTTCCATGCCCACGGTACCTGCCAACACCATCAGGTCACCCCAGGACAGGGCGGCTCCATACTTTTGCTTCACCGGCCAGAGTAGACGCCGGGCTTTGTCGAGATTGCCGTTATCGGGCCAGCTATTGAGAGGATCAAATCGCATCTGGCCGCCATCGCCACCACCGCGACCGTCCAGGGTGCGGTAGGTACCGGCGCTGTGCCAGGACAGACGAATAAACAGCGGACCATAGTTACCCCAGTCTGCTGGCCACCAGTCTTTGGAGTCAGTCAGTACAGCGACGACATCCGCCTTGACCGCGTCATAGTCCAATTCGGACACTGCCTCGGTGTAGTCAAAGTCTGCACCCAGCGGATTAGACCTGGCGTCGTGATCACGCAGGGGTGCCAGGCTCAGCTGGTCCGGCCACCAGAACTGGTTTGACTTGGCCTGGCCAGCTTCTGCCATGCCGCTGCCCATAGCACCCTTGGGTTTACTGCTGTGGTTATCGGCGAGGGCTGTCGGCGCCAGCGTGGAAAACGCCAGCGCAGCAGCCAGCACGCCACTGGTTGATAATCGGTGTTTGTAATTCATTGCTCCTACCTCTCGTTAATAAGGGATCAGAAACGGGACGATCCCCCTCGTTCCCGTAGCCTGTTGCCAGTCTAGGAAGGAAGCATGAATTCGTATAATTGATATATATGTAAAAATTGATCGATTATATAGATCGATCCAATTTAGGCTCTGCTAGACAGTTTCGATCAGTACCGCCATACCCTGTCCCGCACCCAGGCACATAGACAGAATTGCGAACTGGCCATCGGTGGCATGGAGATGATCAATCGCTGTCAGTGCCATGCGCACCCCTGTAGCCCCCGGAGGATGACCGATAGAAATGCCGCCCCCATACAAATTGCATTTTTCGCGAGGGATACCAAGCTCGGCCTCCGCGTGCAGATTGACCACAGCAAAGGCTTCGTTGATTTCAAAATAATCGATGTCGGCGACCGACAACCCTCTGCGCCGCAACAGACGATTAATAGCAGGCACTGGACCACAACCCATTATGCGAGGCGGTACACCCACCACTTCCCAATCCAGCAATTTCGCCTGCGCGACCAGACCTTGCTCTACCGCAGCCTGCTCGCTGGCCACCACCATAAAAGCGGCCCCGTCAGTCATACCGCTGGCATTACCTGCTGTTACCCGCCCGCCGTCGCGAAACACCGGTTTCAGGCTGGCCAGCTTTTCCAGGCTGGTTTGGCGGGGAAACTCATCGACTTCAAACAGCCGAGTGCCTTTTCGCTCCTTGATGTCGATCGGTGCGATCTGTTGGGCCAGAAACCCGGTTTCAATCGCAGCTGCTGCGCGCTGCTGACTGCTCAACGCGTACTCATCCATGGCTTCCCGGGTATACCCAAAATCGTCGGTCAGGTTCTCGGCGGTTTCACCCATAAGGCTGTGATCAAAGGGATCACGATAGGCGTAATCGATCGTATCCACGACGGTGCTATTGCCGCGTTTTATACCCCAGCGGGCATCCGTCATAGCGTAAGGTGCCCGCGAGGTATTTTCGTAACCACCGGCCAGGGCGATGCGGCTGTGACCGGTAATAATTTGCTCAGCGGCGGAAACAATAGCCTGGGTACCTGAGCCGCAGGCACGAGAGACGTTCAGGGCACAGCTGTCCTCGCGCATACCGGCATTGAGCGCAATCACACGGCTGGCAAAATAGGCCCCCTGATCAACCGGCACTACATTGCCGCAGACCAGGTGATCCACGGCATCCGCCTGCAAGTTGGCTGCGGCCAGACTGGCTTTGGCTGCATGGGTCCCGAGATCGGTACCGGCGATTCCCGCCAGAGACTTTCCAAAATCGCCAAATGGCGTGCGCCGCCCCTGGCAAAGCACAACATCACTACTCATAAGCTGCCTGTCTGATGACTAAAGAACCTTATAGATCTCCAGCATGTCACCATCGGGATTAGATACAAGCTTCGGCTCCTGGCTCAACCACAGACACTCATAGTTATCCTCCTGATACTGGGGCCATTCTGGCAAGCCCTCGCCATTGGGATCACCGGTCTTGGCAAAGGCCATCATGGTCCGCGACCACTGCTCCGCCAGCTGTTTGTTGATTTCGGTGGGCGGATGCACAAACAGGCCGGGGTTACCCACTTCCATCCAGTTAAAGGTAAACGGTACATCGGCGAAGTGAGTAATACCCAGCTCGTGGTCTGTCTCTACCTCAAAGTTATATACCCAGCCCCCGGCACCATGAGCCGCCGCAGTCGCGGCAACGCGTACGGCACTGGCGCGAAAAGTATCAAACCATGCGCGGATGATTTGTGCCTGCACATCGTCGCCAACTTCAGCCTGCAGGAACTCCCGGTAAGATGCGCCATCGTCTCTGCCAATAGACATGGACAATGCCCACACCATAGCTATCCCAATTTCCTGGGTTGGCATAAAGGAAGGGCCGAGGAAAGAGCCTTCGTCCCTGCAGGAACCAGCAATAACGGGAATACCCGCCGAACCGCCATCCTGAATGGCTTCACAGGTCGGCCGGGTAACCACCACGCCATCCAAAGAAGGGCCGACGTAAATACCAGACTGTTGCTGCAGTTGAGATAACTCTTCAGCCGGCATGGCCAGCAACTGCTCGAGACACGCCTGATCGCTATCGCAACCCAGCACTGGCTTAATCTGCGCCAGCTGATCCGTCGCAGGAGCAAGCGTTTCACCGCCACTGAAGACAATGGCCTTATGAAACAGCCCTTCAGCAGCTGGTGTACCCATTAGCGACAATACAGAAGCTGCACCCGCACTCTCACCCCAGATCGTCACGTTAGACGCATCGCCGCCAAAAGCACCAATGTTGTGACGCACCCAAGTCAGAGCGGCAACCTGATCCTGTATGCCCAGGTTGGCACTGCCAGCGTAGTCAGAACCCAAGCTAGTGAGGTTGAGAAAACCAAAAATACCCAGCCGATAGTTGATGGTGACGACCACCACATCGTTATCGCGAACGATTCGACTAGCGTCGTAATCGTTGCCTGAGCCGCACATGAATGCGCCGCCATGAATCCAGACCAACACAGCCTTGGGCTCGTCGCAGTGTTCAGGCGCAAAGACATTCAGAAACAGGCTGTCTTCGCTTTCCTCGCCCTGCCACTCCAGACCGGTAAGCACTTCCTCAGGCCAGTTGACCTGAAAGTGACGATTGCCGTACTGAGTAGCATCAATCACTTCCTCAGCCTTCTCACAAGGCTGTGGCGGCTGAAAACGCGCCGCCCCGATGGGAGCAGCGGCATATCGAATACCCAGGAACTTGCGCAAGCCAGCCTCCTCGAGGCCCTGATAAGCTCCAGCCGGCGCTGTGACCTTAGAAGCCATAGTTCACCTGCAAACCGCAGATGCGCGGCGGCTGGATGGACGCCGAGATCTGGTTATTGGTGTAAGCACTGCTACGAGTCTTGCTCTCGATGATGTCTTCATCGAACACGTTCTGCACATAAGCAGTCACGCGCAAGTCGTACTTGCTGGAGAGGAAGTTCAAACGCAGATCGGTGCGATCAAAGGATTCAACCTGTGTATCTTCTCGATTAAAGATGGAAGACCACTGCTTGTCCTTGTACGCGTAGCTGACCACGAACTTGATATCGCCGGGTTCAAGACTCCAGGTGTAATCACCGATCAATGAGAAATGATGCTCAGGTGACTGAATCAGCTCATTGCCTGCAAGATCACTGAACTCAGGAATAGCCTCCGTGGAATCGAAAACCTCCTGACCCATCGTCTTGATCTCAGTGTCCATGTAAGAGTAGCTGCCATAGAACATGAGAGAGTCAGTCGCTGCCCACTGAAGCTCCAGCTCGGCACCCCAAACTTCCGCTTCTTCCGCGTTCTCGAATCGGCGGGTCGTCACGCCATTATTGAACACATTAACCGGTACCTGCATGTCAGTGTAGTCGTAGTAGTACAAGGCAGCGTTAGTACGAACACGCTCGCTCTGGCTCTTAACACCCAGCTCATATGCGACCACGGACTCTTCATCCACCGCATTGTCTGGCTGCAGGTTACCAAGGATGTATCCGCCAGCTTTATAACCGGTAGAGATCTTGCCGTAGAGCATGGTTTCGTTATCAAAGGTGTAATCCAGGCCCACTGACCAATCTGTGGAGGACCAGTCATCTTCATGCTCGGCAGTGCCTCCACCTGCGGTGATATCCCAGGCTATACGGCTCTGGGGACCCGGCGTCGGGGTTTCGGTGTTCAGCCAGGACATGCCGATCAAAGTAAACAATTGTGAGTAGACACCCTGGTCGTCCAGGATGGCGCGGCCATACTCGAAGGCCTCTTTCTCGTCTTCGGAATAACGCAGACCCAATGACAGGTGCCACTTCTCTGTCGGATAGAAATCAACCTGCCCATAGACTGCTTGGGATTTGGTTTCCAGGATACCGTTTTGCTCGTAGTAAGAAGAGTTTGGATTGGCGGGCGCATCAATTACGCAGTAACAAAAATCTCCCGCTGGATCGGCTATCACTGGCGTTGGGAAAAGAGTACTGCCCGGCACAAAGGCCTGCAGAGGCTGCTCGTTCTCGCTCTTCCAGTAGAACAGCCCGGCAATAAACTCTACCTTGCCACCCAGATTTGAGATCAGCTGCAGCTCATGCTGATCTGACTGCTCATACTGACCCAGGTAAGTTTCATACTGAATGTCATCGCGGCTGGTTTTATCCAGGTCTTCACCAAAATCAAAGGTGTAGTCGGTATACCCGTAGATGTACCTCAGTGTGGCTTTCTCGAACTCAT
The DNA here is from genome assembly GCA_963921335.3 of Halieaceae bacterium. Taxonomy (GTDB): domain Bacteria; phylum Pseudomonadota; class Gammaproteobacteria; order Pseudomonadales; family Halieaceae; genus CAWUFC02. The sequence goes on from CAWUFC020000002.1 coordinate 930,210, forward strand.
AGCTGACATGGGCGGTAAAAAGATCAGTCTTCTGCTCGATGTAACCCGCGTTATCCCAGTTCACCTTGTGGATGTCATCGGCGCCCGGGTTGGCTTCTTCATAACCAAACTGGGCATTGGGTACCAACTGCTCAAAATCAGTGAAGAAGTCACCCACCAGAGGGCCGGGTGATTCTGTGTTGTACGGTGAAATCAGGTAAGCACCAGTGCGGTTCTGGTCCCACTCCTGACGCTCATACTGCATCCACACATTCAGTTTATCGGTGAGATCAAAATCGAAGGCAATAATGCCACGTGCGATATCCCTGTCGTTTACATCATCGCCGGCAATGTTCTCGACCCAGCCGTCGTTCTTGTCCATTTCAGCACCAACCAGATAACGGAAGCGATCACCTGCAGGCCCGGACAATCGCAGACCCAACTGTTGACCTTTGTTACTGTAAACGCCGGCACGCACCTCACCACCAAACTCATCATCAGGGCGCTTGGAGATAAAATTGGCAGCACCGCCGACAGCATTTTTGCCATACAGCGTGCCCTGCGGGCCACGCAATACCTCAACACGCTCGGTGAAGAATGATGAATCGGGAATGCCGCCGATCTCATTGGTGTAGACACCGTCTCGATACACCGCCACACCCGGCTCCGAACCCAGGGAATTTTCTACCCTGCCCACACCGCGTATAAACACACGGTTGGGGTTGGTGTTGAAAGTGGTACTGGGCGTGAAGTTGGCAAGCTCAGCGTTGCTGAGAATACCCAGCTCGTCACGCATGTCGCGATCGAATGCAGTCACCGCCACAGCGACGTCCTGCAAGGATACCGCACGCTTCTCGGCAGTCACGATGACCTCTTCCAGCACCGATGATTGAGCCACGGCTGTCTGGGAAGCTGCCAGCGCTACAGCGCATGCCATCGGCTTCAGCATGTTGGTTTGAGTGGTTTTCATTGGTTTCCCCTCTCTAATATTTTATTGGGATAGTGGTACTGCGGTTTAAAACACTACATTGCCGCCTGGTTGGTCTTATCAGAAAACCAGGCGGGTGCCAGTCGGGTCATGCGCTCGGCGTGCACGGCGTCTTTGCCGACCATAATGCGACGCTGCTTCTTACTAATGCCGTCGAGTATGATCACGGCGGCTTTTTCCGGTGCGAGCCCAAAGACCTCAAAGGCCTTGAGAAACTGCTCTTTTTGTTCCTCAGTCATGTCTGCACCCACGCCACCCACAACATTGCCCTGCTCGTTAGCATTGCGAACAATATTGGTGCCAATGTGACCCGGGTGAATACTGCAGACAGTAATCTCCGTGGACTTGAGTTCCTGCTCCAGCACTTCTGTAAAACCGCGAATAGTAAATTTGGAGGCACAATAGGCAGACTGGTTCTTCATTGGGAACAGGCCAAACACGCTGGAGACATTGGCAACGACCGCTTCAGGCCTTTGTTTGAATTCAGTCAAAAATTCCTTGGTGCCATAAACCATGCCCATGAAGTTCACAGACATTACTGACTCCAAGTGGTCGTAGCCCATGTCTTCGACGCTACCGGAAAAACTGATTCCGGCATTGTTGATAATGCCGTCTACGTGTTCGTGTTCTGCCAACACCTCATCTCGAAACGATCGCCAGGCCTCCAGATTCGATACATCCAGCTTATGAGCAGTAACCCTCAGGCTGCCATTGGCCAACTCCCCGGCCAGGCGCAGGGTTTCACTGACGCCCTCTTCATTCATATCTGCCAGCGCCACCGAGGCGCCGCGGCGAAGACATTCCAACCCCAGCGCGCGGCCAATACCGGACGCGGCGCCAGTGACAATGATTGTTTTTCCTGCAACATCCATGGGCAGCAACCTACTCGTAAACCAGGACTTCTTCTTCGAGATCAAACAGCGGCATCTGCTCTTTCTCTTCGTAGTAGTCAGGGGAAAAGTTCCAGGGTTCACGATCACCACTCTTGGGCATCAGGTGCTCGCGACGCCCCAGGTAACCTGGGTTAAATTCCTCTGCTGAGATCCATCGATTGCGAGGCATATCCTCGTCTTCGGGCCGCAATGTAGGAGTCACTACCGAAAGGTTTTTGTCGGTCATGGGATTCAGCAGGCGACAAATATAGTCACCGACTAGATCGACCCGCATCGTCCAACTGGTGCGCAGGTAGCCAAACATGAGTGCCAGGTTTGGGAAGTCCGACAACATCAAACCGCGATAGCTGAATGAGTTCGCCGGGTCCAACGGTTCCCCATCAAAGGTGTAGGGAATACCGCCAATGGCAAGCGTATTGAAGCCAGTCGCAGTAATGACCACATCAGCTTGCAGTTGTTCGCCAGATTTCAGCAAAATACCGCTTTCGGTAAAACGCTCGATATGGTCGGTGACCACACTGGCCTTACCTTCATTGACAGCCTTGAACATGTCGCCATCAGGTAAATAGGCCAGGCGTTGCTGCCAGGGTCGGTAGCTGGGGGTGAAGTGTTTCTCAGTGAGCTCATCACCGATAAAACCACGAACCTCTTTCAACAGTTCTTCTTTGATGTACTCCGGATACTCTGCAGCGGCCAGCTGAATTTCCTTACCGGTTTGCAGCAGGTCACGGCGCACGATTTCGTGTACCTGATCCTCGGGCACTTCCAGTAGTCGCAGCCGGTCAGCCAGTTCATTCCGATTGGGCGCGGTCCAGAAATACGTGGGCGAGCGCTGCAGCATGGTGACGTGCTCACAGTCATCAGCGATATTCGGAATCAGGGTGGCCGCTGTGGCACCGGAGCCGATCACCACAACTTTCTTACCCGACAAGTCTGTATCCTCTGGCCAGGTCTGTGGATGGATCACCTCGCCTTGATAATCCGAAAACCCTTCCCAGTCCGGCGTATAGCCTTTGTCGTGATCGTAGTAGCCGCCGGTCCAGATAAAGAAGTTGCTGCTGACCTGAATGGTCTCGCCCGTTTCTTTCTGCAGTACATCCAGCGTCCAGCGCTTGCTCTCGCTGGACCAGTGTGCGGCCTGAATCCGGTGCTGGTAACGAATATTGTCATCCAGATGGTCGTCTTCGATCACCTCAGCCATGTAATCGAGAATTAGCTGGCCTTCAGCAATGGGCGCCCCAGACCAGGGCTTGAAGCGGTAGCCAAAGGTGTAGAGATCGCTATCGGAGCGGATGCCGGGGTATGTGTGGGTCAACCAGGTACCGCCGTGGCTGGCCTTGTCTTCCAGCATGATGAAATTCAGGTGGGGGCACTGCTCTTTCAGGTGGTGGGCAATAACCAAACCGGATATACCGGCACCCACCATAACCACATCGAAGTGTTCGACTTCACTCACCCGCGAATCCAAATAATATTCTGTATGTTTTATGAGCAGAAAATCTTAGGTGAATCAGACCGGCCCTTTCGATTGCAGATTGCGCCAGTGTTTTGATAAATTAGGCCAACATGGCTCTCAACACTAAACCTCAGGCAGCTAAACTGGTTGCCAACAGCGATCATGCCACCGGCATCCGAACCATTGGTGGACTGCTGGGACAGCTCAATACGATGGAGCTGGATCGCGAGCAGGGCGTCCGCATTCTAATGGGTTCAGGATTACCCGCGCAGGCGTACGACGACCCCAGTTTCCCTATCTCACCGAAGCAGGATTTCGAGATTCTCAACGAGATCCGCAAGCATATGTGGACCAACGCCTCAATGGAGGTGGGTATGTTCAATATGTATCATTACCTCAAGGTACCTATGTTCGGTCTACTAGGCTTGGCCTGGCAGTGCGCACCCACAATTCGGGATGTGGTTGAAGTGTCGGTGGCCTACCCGCAAATGAATTGGGGTCGCACGCAGATGTCGCTGACGGCAGATGAAGAAGGTGTCTATGTCGAACACAAGTTAGAGCGTGTGCGCGCTCATTTTGACAGCGCCGAAGATGCGGAGGCCACCTACCGTTATGCGCTGCTGCTGGATATTGTGGCCACCGCAGCGATCGTCCGCGACATTACCCGCAATCGCAGATTGCTGGTTCGTGTTGAACTGCCGTTTCCGCAACCCTTCGACTGGGGTCTGATCGAGAACACACTACCCTACGCAGTGGATTTCGGTGCCGAGCGCGCGGCACTGGTTTTCCAGCCGGGCCTGCTCAGCCAGGTCCCCCGCCACGCGAATGCCATCAGCTTTAAAATGGCGACCCAGCTGCTGCAAAAAGAAAGTGCGATTCTGGGCGAGGACATCACCATCGCCGAACAGGTTAGTCGCTGGCTGTGGGCCTATACCCCGCCCATGAAGAAAGACGAAATTGCAAAACTGCTGGGTGTATCCGTGCGCAGCCTCACCCGCCAATTGAGCGAAGCCGGTACCAGCTACAACGAGTTATTTGCCCAGGTGCAATCTGAAAGGGCCCGCAACCTACTGGCGGACTCAAAGCTCACGATCTCCCAGGTCGCGTATCGCATGGGTTATTCAGACCCTGCGGCGTTTACCCGCGCCTTTACTGCCCATCACCAGCAGACTCCATCGAAGTGGCGCGCCCATAATATCTGACCGCTTGTGCCGACAGGCCTTTACGGCCCAATCTATCAACACAGTGGCGCAATCTGCCATCGACCCTTGTTTCCGCCCTACTCTAAGCTTGCCCGATCATTTAATTGACAATAAAAAGCATCATCGAGGTCACCCATGACTCCAGATGGACGCATTCCCTTACGCACCAAAATACTCTACGGCAGTGGTTCTCTCGCACAGGGCGTCAAGGACACCTCCTTCAATGTGTTTCTGCTGTTCTTCTACACCCAGGTGGCCGGGCTGTCGGGCTCATTGGCAGGCACTGCCATTCTGATTGCGCTGGTGCTGGATGCTGTCAGCGATCCTTTAGTTGGGTACTGGTCGGATCGCCTAAAATCCGGCTGGGGACGACGCCACCCCTTTATGTATTTCTCGGCCATTCCAATGGGCGTGTCGTTCTTCTTTCTGTTTAACCCTCCACAGGGTGATCAAACCACCTTGTTCAGCTGGATGCTTATGTGGGCTGTGCTGACGCGTTTCGCCATGACGTTCTACATGGTGCCCTCCTCGGCCCTGACCGCGGAGATGACACAGGACTACGATGAGCGCACCTCCCTGTCGGGCTTCAGGGTACTTCTGGGCTGGTTGGGCGGACTCAGCTTCGCCACCATGGGTTACCTGGTGTTCTTTGCGCCCACCGAGCAGTTTGAAGACGGACAACTCAATCCCGCGGCATACCAGGACTTTGGACTGTTGGGTGCCAGCATTATCATCATCGGCATCTTGCTGTGCGCACTGGGTACCCACCATCTGATTCCGCACCTCAAGAAAGTCTCAGAAGGCTCCGCCGATTCCCTGGGCCTTAAGCAAGACCTGGTCAATATGTTTGCCAATCCACCCTTTCGAATTCTGGTGGGCTTTATCCTGATCGCCTCTTCCGCTATTGGTTTTGACCAAGCCATCAGCCTCTATATGCTGACTTACTTCTGGGGCCTCAGCACAGACCAGCTTGCATTGTTGTCACTGGCGTCTTTGGTTGGCACCATCGCCGCGTTTATCAGCGCCCCGATTCTTTCAAAGAAGTACGACAAGCGACCCGTCGCCGTGGTGACCGTTGCCATTTTGGCACTGGGATATCCCGGCTGGATTACTTTGAGGCTACTGGGTGTACTGCCAGACAATGACGATCCGGCGATTCTGATCATCATGCTGATCAACTCTACCGTTGTTGTATACGCCGCAGTGACGATGACCATAGTGTTTGCTTCGATGGTGGCCGACACCATCGACTACAACGAATTAATGACTGGCCGCCGCCAGGAAGCCATGTTTACCTCGGCCTACACATTTTCGCTCAAAGCCACCTCCGGCATCGGAGGCTTTGTAGCAGGGATCACCCTGGACCTTGTGAAATTCCCAACAGGCGTGGATGCCTCCCAGGTCGGTGCAGAAAACCTCTTCTCTCTTGGGATGACAGTGGCCGGCACCATCGTCACGTTCTGGCTATTGGCGATGCTGATCCTGCGCAACTACACACTGTCGCGTGAAGAGCATCATCGTATTTTGGATAGCATCACGGAACGGCGAGCTAACCCGGAGTATACCTGAGCAAGAATTAGCCTGCGTGTTATTCTCCGTTCCTGTTCGAGAACATCGCTACGCATCGCAGGAGGATTTCCATTTTGGAAATAAAGAGCGGATGGCAATCAGAGATGATGAGGTCAGCAATATGAAAGTGAACAAACAGGATCTTCACCCTGATCTGCAAAGCTTCTATTGGCCCACGCGCATCTTTACCTTTCTACTCGGATTTTCCCCAATGGTGAAACTCGTCGACAAACTGTCGATGGGCTCAACGCGTGGAAAAGATGTTGAGGGTCTGGATTGTGGGACAGAGGAAGTACCTTCTCCCGATGGAGAGACACAAATCCGCACCCGCATTTATCGCCCGGAGAATCAGCAGGGCAAGCTACCGCTGTTTCTATATATACACGGCGGCGGTTATATCATGGGTGCGCCTGAAATGACGGGAGACCTGTATAAGCAATTTATTGCGAAGCGGCCCTGCGTGATCGTTGCTCCCGATTACAGAAAAGCCTGGACCAAACCCTTCCCCGCAGGCCTTGATGATTGCTATGACTGTTTACTTTGGGCGATCGAGAACGCCGCTGAACTGAATATTGATCCGAGCAAGATCATTGTTGGCGGCCATAGCGCAGGCGGCGGATTAACCGCTGCGGTGACATTGCGAGCCCGCAATCAGGGTGACGTGAAGATCTCGTTCCAGATGCCGATCTACCCGATGATTGACGACACCCAACCCGACGATGCTGCTCGCGCGATCGAAACGCCCGTGTGGAATACCACGACGAATCGCAAGGGATGGGGTGCCTACCTCTCAGAATTGAACAAACAAGGTGCGGAGATACCTGCGGAGGCCGCTCCGGCCCGCAACTCAGATTACAGTGGCTTTCCACCCACGATTACGTTTGTCGGCGACAAGGAACCATTCTTTTGGGAGACGCGTTCGTATGTGGAGGCGCTTCGGGCAGCCAACGTAGACGTCGCCTACAAAGAATATCCTGGCTGCTTCCACGCCTTCGAGATGTTCGCTGCAGACAGAGACATTGGTAAGGATGGAATGGGATTTCAGCTCGACAGCTACGCGGCATTTTACGACAAGTACCTGTAGTTGATATTGAGGGCGCCGCCAGTATAACGGCAACGCCATCAGCTATCAGATCAGACCCTCTCTATGATAATCGCCGGTGCCATACCACCACCGGCACACATCGTCACTAGTCCCCGCTGCAAGTCCCGACGCTCCAACTCATCAAGCATAGTACCGATAAGAATAGAGCCCGTCGCTCCAATCGGATGACCGAGCGCCATGGCACCGCCATTCACGTTCACTGTATCGCGATCCAGCTCCAGATCACGAATGAACTTTTCGGCCACTACCGCAAAAGCCTCGTTGATCTCGAACAGGTCGATATCCTCGAGAGTCAGGCCTGCCCTGTCCAGCACCTTGCGAGCTGCTGGCACGGGAGCATTTAGCATCAAGGTCGGATCGTCACCCATATTCGTCATGGCCACGATGCGGGCGCGCGGCTTGAGTCCATGAGCCCTGGCATAATCAGTTGAAGCCAGCAGCACAGCAGCAGCGCCATCCACAACACCCGATGAGTTACCTGCGTGGTGCACATGCTGGATATCGACATCAGGGTATTTCTGCAGCATGAGGCTGCGAAAGGTCATGCCATTCTCATCCAGGGGATAATCAGCGAGTGCAGCAAACGAAGGTTTCAGTTCTGCAAGCCCCTCTGCTGTAGTCTGCGGACGTGGGAATTCCTCGTGATCGAGGGCCAAAGAACCATCTTCATTATGTACCGGCACGAGAGCTTTCTCGAAGTGGCCATTCTTTATGGCGTAGTCCGCCCGCGCCTGAGAGACCAGCGCCAGTGCATCCAGGTCTTCACGGGGAATACCCTCAAGAGTCGCAATGGTGTCCGCACACAAACCCTGGTGGGTCTGGGGGTGAAGCTGGCGTAAATGTGTATTGCCCTGATCCATGACCGGGAATCGATCAAACTGGCCACTCAGAGACATCATCTCAGTGCCGCCGCCAATGGTCATGTCTTCCATGCCAGACATAATATTGGCTGCGGCAATATTCACTGCCGTGATGCCTGAGCCACAAAACCGGTCCAGCGTCATGGCGCTGGACTTGATATCGTAGCCTGCATCCAGGGCACACATGCGACCGAGATCACCGGCCTGTGGGCCCATCTGGGCGCTGGTGCCCCAAACGATGTCATCTACTGCGGAGGTATCCAGCGAATTGCGCTCGGCAATGGCCTTGAGCACGGTTGAGCCTAATCTTTGCGGGTGGATATGAGCCAACGCACCTTTACCGGGCTTTCCAATGCCACGAGGGGTACGGCAGGCGTCGATGATGACGGCTTCAGCCATGATAAGTCTCCTGATATCTGTTTGCTCAGCTCACCAGCATACAACGTTGTCCTGCTAAGTCGAATGGCGAACAAGCAGCGGCTTACATCTCGTCGACAACGCCATATCGCTCCTGATAACGCTTGAACAGCGGGCGGTCCTTACTGCGCCGCGCATCCACTGTGTATTTGTGCACGCCAAACTTACCCTTGGGTTTGGATTCAAGGTAGGCCAGCATTCGCGACTTTGCAGTGTCAGTGAGATCTATTCCAAAGTAGTCGTAAATACCGGAAATACAGCCCATGGGATCATCCATTAAGTCCTGGTAGCGAGAATCAGTAATATTGGCCTCGGGCACCCTCCCGCTGTCGCGCTGTTGCATCACCTTTTCCAGGCGTTGCGCAGTGGGTTCACCCAGCACAATATTCTCAAACACCTCCGCATTAAATGGCTGGTCGCTGCGCATGTAATACAGCGCCCCCATCAGGCTGACACTGGATGACATGCATTTAATCGGATCTCGATGGGTTTGCACGATACGGGCGTCCGGGTACACCGCCAGAAGTGTCTCAAGGTGCTGCTGATGCTCCGGCGCCTTCAGCAGCCAACGCTCTCCGGGCATCTTCCACTGCAAAATCTGCAAGACCTGTTTGTGATATTGATAAGCGGGCAGGTAATCCGCCTCGGCACACCAGGCGCTGTAACTCGGTATCTGGTGTAAAGCGGCGATCAGGTCACTGACAAAGCTACCCGCCATGATCTGGCCACATTCGGCTGGGATCTGTCCGCGCATTTCATGAATCGTTGCGAACTCGGGCACCACCCTGGACCACTGAGTAACCAATAAGTCGGCCTGCTCAATGCGCGGGTCAGTGGCGTAGGTCTCAGGCTCGGGCGGCGGGCACGGAAACATGGCCTCCCAGCACTCCGGCACGCGCACCACAGGGTCTTGAGCAAGCAATTCGAACAGAATGGATGTGCCCGAGCGAGGTAAGCCCACGATGACCATAGGCGCCTCAACTTCCTGTTCGAGAATCTCAGGATGTCGCTTCAGCTCATCGACGACCTGCAGTCGCGTGCTCAACCAGATGATAATGTCACTGCGGGCCATGATCCTACCCATCAGGTTGAGCTGCGCCTCATCCTGCAGCGCCTGCAACATAATTTCAAAGGGCTCACGCCAGTCGTCACTGCCAAAATCTGTCAAACCTTTGTTTGCACAGGCGCCATCAATCAGTGAGTTTTCGTCCAGGGGCACCACTTCTTCTACATCAAGATAGGAGCCTTCCCGGTTAATCGCCTGCACCCAGTCGGGGCGAGGCGGCTGGGTCCAGTCGGTGAGTCCCTTCTCTTCCATTCATTTACCTCGGTCTTACAGTCTTTATATTTTCTACTGGGAAATAGAACAGCGGCCCGGCAGACGCAGTCATCATAGTCTACGCGAGGCTGAGCTCACTCAACGCCGAGCAACGCAGACTGCAATACACCGACTATTTAAACCACTCCAATTGTTAATATAGGACATCCGTCCTATTATAAAACTTGATTCGACCGAATAGGAACGAGTACATGTATGGCGATAACCCACGTGATGAAGAGCTCAAAGCGATTTGGGACAATTTCTGCGACACGCTCAAATCATCGGGTGACCTGATTTTCAGAGACACCACTCCCTCTGCAGACATTGACCGGGCCAAAGGCCTGCGCCTGCTGGCACGTAACATCTCCCTGGGTCTGCAGTTCCAACTTGATAACGCCGACCCGGACTTCCCGGAGATCATTCACTACTTCGACCCCATTCGTAAGCAAGGTGGCGATAACACAGACGCCTACTACTCGGGTGCGCCCATCAACGGGACCAATACCTATCGAATCACAGGCAAGCGCGGCACTGCCAAATACTTTGCGATTACGGTACTGGAAGATGGCAATACACCCTGGGGCGGTGGCGTTACCAGTAACCTGATCAACGATGACGTAATCGTAGATGAGGACGGCAATTTTGAGCTTATCGTCAGCCCCGACCCGGACCCGGGTGGCTCTGGCAACTGGATACAAACCACCCCCGGCGCCTGGCGCCTGACTTTCCGGGAGTTTTTTGCCGATTGGGAGAACGAAGAGCCCATGCGCGCGTTTATTGAACGGCTGAATGACGTGGGTGAGGAGCCGCTCACCAATATCGACGACATTGGTAAAGGTCTGGCCGATACGGCCAGCTGGGTAAAGGACTCCACCCTGTACTGGGCAGACATGCTGGACAAGTGGAAAGTGCAGCCCAACAAGTTCCTCTCCTACGGCCAGCTGGAAGACAACAAGATTGACTTCACCCCAGGTGGGGCACCACTCATCAGCTACTGGCAGTTGCCACAAGACGAAGCCATTGTGGTTCGCGTCACCCCACCCCAGGCGGAATATTGGGCGGTGGAGTTTGGCAATTACTGGTGGGAAACCATGGACTATCGTCGCCGCCTCACAAACACCAACTGCCACTACGCAGAGCTGGAGGACGACGGCGAACTCATTCTTGTGATTGCCCATAACGATCCGGGACATCCCAACTGGCTGGACCCATCAGGACATGAAGAGGGTTATGTCACCGTGCGCTGGATCGGCGCAGACCATTACCCGGTACCCGAAGCCATACAGATCAAACTGGATCAACTAGACGCGATGCTCCCGCGGGGCGGTAACAGGCTGAATGCCGATGAGCGAAAAGCGCAACTGGCCGGACGTCGTCGCGGTGTCATTAGACGCTTCGGATCCTAAACAATGCCCAAAGTCGTAAATCACGAGACACGCCGGCGTGAGATTACCGAGGTCGCTATCGACATCATTGCCCGCGGGGGCATGGAAGCTGCCACGATCAGGGAAATTGCCAGCGCCTGTGGTTACTCCAAAGGCGTGGTCGAGCACTATTTTGACAACAAGGAAGCGATTATCAGCGCCGCGCTGGCACTGTTAAACGGCAACTACAACGCTCGCGCCGAACGATGCATTGACGGGCTGCGCGGAATCTCGGCAATTCAGCAGCGGCTACAAGCCACTCTGCCCCTGTCAGAGGAGCAGAAAAAGGAATGGCGGGTACGACTGATTTTCTGGTCAATGGCCGCCGTCGATGCCGAGCTCAAGAAACAGCAAGCCAAACGTCTCAAAATGGCTGCTCAGCAATTCGCACAACACTTTAAAGAAGCAGTACAGGACGGCGAACTACCTGCCGGCACGGATACGGACAATGCAGGTCGACGCCTGGTCGCCACAACCACAGGCCTTTCGATAGCCGCCCTGCACAATCAACAGCTGGGCCAGCGTAAATTCTTGCTGGCCGAAATCGATCACTTAATAGACGCCCTGCCTGGGCGCAGGCAGTAAACAGGAGAGGAACATGGATCTGGGACTGAAAGGCAAAACAGCAATTATCACGGGCGGATCTGGCGGTATTGGCCAGGGTATGGTGCTCGCTTTCGCGCGCGAAGGTATCAATGTGATCAGCGCATCCCGCGACGCCAAGAGCGGGGAAAAACTGACTCAACAGGCTGCAGAAGCAGGTTACCAGGGAAAAATCCTGGCGGTGGCCACTGATGTCACCGATCGCGCCTCTGTTGATGCCATGGTGGAAATCTGCCACAAGGAATTCGGTCTGGTCGACATCCTGGTGAACAACGCTGGCGGTGCGTCACATCCTGCTGAATTCACTGGTCTGGAGAACGAAAGTCGGGAGTTCGAAATCAAGCTGAACATCGACGGCGTAGTGAATTGCTGCCAGGCGGTGGCCGAAGACATGCTCAGCCGCGGCAAAGGTTCTGTAGTTAACATCTCCTCTAATTCCTCCCTGCTCGGCGAGGCAGCAGCACACTTGATTCACTATGGCGGCGTCAAAGGCTTTGTGAACTCCTTCAGTAAAGGTCTTGCCTGGGAGTGGGCACCCAAGGGCGTTCGCGTGAACAATATCTGCCCAGGATGGATTGTGCCGGAAACCGAAGAAGCCGTCGGCGAAGGCAGCTTCTGGCGCAAATTTGGCTTCGACATGATGGGCAACCCAGAGCAAATGCAAAAGGCACTCGAAGAAGGCACTCTCTTTAATATGAGCGGCCTTCCCATGCCCAAACTGGGACGCCCGGATGACATTGCCAACTGCGCCATGTTCCTGTCATCAGATTGCGCCGGCTACATTACCGGGCAGATGATCAGCATCAGTGGCGGCGCCTTTATGCACTAGGCCGAAGCATCGGCACTCTTCAAGGAGAACAGTATGAATATCGATTATTCCGGTAAATCTGTGTTGGTCACTGGCGCTGGTGGTTATATAGGCAGTGCCAGTGCACTTCAGTTTGCCAGCTTGGGTGCCACCGTCATCGCTTCAGGCATCACCGAGGAGAGCCTGCAATCACTGGTTAATTCGATCACCCAGTCCGGCGGCAATATCCACACTGTGGCGGCTGATCTAACGGCTCCAGAACAAGTGGATGCCATGATAGATGCAGCCCTGCAGTATTGCGGGCAGATCGACGTGCTGTTCAACAATGCTGGCGGCATGATGCCTACACCCCTGCTGGAGGTGGACCGAGCTGCCTATGAAGAGGTACTCAGTGTAAATTTTGAAGCGGTCTACCAGGCCTGTTACCGGGCGCTGCCCAGTATGGTTGCAAATGGCGGAGGCGTCATCATCAATACCACATCCGCGGCAGGCACGCTGGCTGTGAATGGCCTCGCCGCTTACGGCGCCGCCAAAGCAGGGGTAAACAGCCTGACCCGCAGTATCGCCATCGAATTTGGCAAAAAAGGTATTCGCGCTAATGCCATTGCCCCGTCAGCGGCCTCCCCCAATATGCTGGCCTACCTGGACACGCTCCCCGAGGGGCGCGAAGGCTTCGCAGATGCACAACCCATGGGTCGGGTTGGCAGCGCGGAGGAAATTGCCAACGCGGCGATCTTCCTTGCGTCTGATTACGCGAGTTTTATCAATGGCGTGGTCTTACCTGTTGATGGCGGCATTGAGGCTCGACTGGCCACACCACAGTAAGGCCTAATCAGACGCTGGCTTCGGCATCCGCGTTGACCACCAGATACAGGCTAACAGCAGCAGCTGAATCACCAGGCGAATGCTGAGAAAGGCTTCGGGCACATCGGGAAACAAATCCGGGTTGAGCCACATATGGATGTTAGCGGGTGTGACGGCAACCGTCAGTGCGATCAGACAGTTGCCCGCCAGCTGACGGGTTGCAGGCAGCAAAATGCCAATGGCCCCCAGAATTTCCAGCCCCCCGCTTATATAGACAAGCTCCAGGTGCCAGCCGATATAGGGAGGCATGATATTGATGTAGAAGTCTGGATCGGTGAAGTGAGTAATGCCCCCTACTATGAACCAGATAAACACAATGGCCAGCCCCAGGTACTGCCATCTAAACATGTCGCCCTCCCCGGTCGATCTTGTTCGTCACATTGCACACCGCAACAAAAGCTGCAAAATCAAACGCTTAGCTAGTTTTTATTTCCGCACAGCATAAAGGACAAGTCGTTGATTCCAAATAGATTTTAGAAATTTCGCATCCCACAGTATTTACACATTTTATCCACAGCCTTATGCCTATACAGGGCTCAGCGATTCTGAGATTCTAAATCCATGGCCACGGAGCTTCGGTTCCGAAAGAGCCAAACCCCGATTGGCCGGGGATGGGATCACAGCCAATAGTGATCAACGGGCAGGGAAAGCTGCCGTGCTGAAGGACCCGCGAGGGGACGGAGGCAGCCAGGAAAGCCTTCGGGCAGGAATGGTGAGGAAGTGGGAACTGCGCGAACTCGTGACAGCGATACGCGAACGCTAAAGCGGGTGGACGTTGCCAAGCGTCACAAAATATAGGGAATCTCGATTCCCGGGCCGGTAGAAGCAGAGTTTGAGGTGCGCTTGCGCAGCGAGGACGAAGCGGAGACCGAGTCAAGGCGGAAAGCGGAGCCGACGGGTCAAACCAAGGGCGATGTGGGAAGCCGACTGAACCAGGGGGATGACGTCTTCGGATTTCATCCCCCGTTTAGTTTTTACCCCTCCCAAAAAAGCCATTACCACAATCTCACTTGCCACTCGCGGCATTTATTGACAGACTTTATGTCAATAAATCGAGCAGCTAGGAGATAATTCCATGATCAAGTTGTACGGCGTTCACGGCTCGCCATTTGTTCGCAAAGTCTTTGTCGCACTGGACATTAAAGGTATCGAGTTTGAGGTGGTTCCAACCATGCCATTCTCCGGCGACCAGGAATACCGAAAGATTAACCCACTGGGCAAGGTACCCACCATCCAGGATGGCGACCTTACCCTTGGCGATTCCAAAGTGATCTGCCACTACCTGGAGGACGCCTACCCCGAGCCGGCTCTCTACCCCAAAGAAAGCAAGCAGCGTGCCATGGCCAACTGGTATGAAGACCTTTGCGGTGGCGATGTGGCGGCAATGGCCGCGGGCATTTTCTTCCAGCGCTTTATGCGTCCCTTCGCGTTTAACCAGGAACCGGACGAAGAGCTGGTATCAAAGATCACCGACAAGCAGTTACCTCCAATGCTCGACTACCTGGATAGTCAGTCACCGGAAGACGGGTTTGTATTTGGCGAATTCCAGATGGCCGACCTGGCCATGATCAGCCCGTTTATTAACGCAGCATACGCGGGTTATGAAGTAGACGCTGAGCGCTGGCCGAAATTCGCTGGCCTGATCGCGCGAGTCAAACAACAGGAACCTGTCGCCAAAGTGCTGGCGCAGGAGGCTGAAGCATTGGGTTTTAACAAGTAGTTCGGAGTCAATGTTATGAACAAGGTGCTTATAGGGTTTTTCTCTATTGCTGTGCTCGTTGTAGCTGCCTACATCAATCGAGCAGATATCGCCTTGGCGGGCATCAATTTCATGATGGCGCAACGCTCCGACATCGGTCCAATCAGGAGATTCAGTGGCAAACAGGTAAAGACCCTCATAACCGCGCACCCGAAGATCGCCCCCCCAATGTTATTTTGATACTGGCCGATGACCTGGGCTGGAATGATCTGACCATCAACGGTGGCGTTGCGGGCGGTACCGTGCCTACTCCCAATATCGACTCGATTGCGCATCAGGGTGTGAATTTTGTAAACGGTTATGCGGCCAACGCCACTTGCGCGCCGTCAAGGGCGGCCATCATGTCCGGTCGCTACGGAACCCGCTTCGGGTTCGAATTCACGCCTACACCGCCGGGCATGATGAGCATGATGTCTATGCTGAACGAACGCGACCCCTCGGCCCCACAGCCCTTCCGCAACGAATCAGCACATAGCGTGCCCTACGAAGAAATGGGTATGCCGGCATCCGAGATCAGCCTGGCCGAGCTGTTAAAAGAACAGGACTATCACAATGTCCATATCGGCAAATGGCACATTGGCCTTGATAACGGCATGGCACCTCAGCACCAGGGTTTTGACGAGAGCCTGTTAATGTCCAGCGGTATGTATCTGCCGGAAGATCACCCCAACGTGGTGAATGCCAAACAGGACTTTGATCCGATTGACCGATTTCTGTGGGCTGCCATGCGCTATGCAGCGGCCTACAGTACCCCTCAAACAAAACAGCAAGTTGATTTTGAACCTGGGGGTTATATCACCGACTACTACACAGAAGAAGCGGTGAAGGCCATTGAAGCCAACAAGGATCGACCCTTTTTCCTCTATCTGGCTCACTGGGCACCACATACACCGCTGCAGGCTACAAAAGAAGATTACGAGGCACTAGGCCATATCGAGCTTCACCGGGAGCGCGTTTACGCTGGCATGATCAGGAGCCTGGATCGCGGTGTGGGCCAGGTGCTGGCTGCACTTGAAAAACACGACCTGGATGACAACACCCTGCTCATGTTTACCTCAGACAATGGTGGCGCAGGCTATATCGGTTTGCCCGACGTGAACAGCCCCTATCGCGGCTGGAAGATCAGCATGTTCGAAGGTGGCATTCACGTGCCTTTCTTTGCCAAGTGGCCCGCTCGCATCAAACCTGGCACTGTGATCAGTGACCCTGTTCACCACTTTGACCTGTACGCAACCGCAGCCGCTGCGGCAGGCGCGCCTTTACCTGGCGATCGCATTATTGATGGCGTTGATCTCACGCCCTTTGCAAGAGGCGAGGCCGAGGGCGTGCCACACCGCGAATTGTTTTGGCGCAGTGGCACCTCACAATCAGCACTCGTTGATGACTGGAAACTCAACATCAGCGACCCGCCCGGTCGGGAATGGCTATTTAACCTGAGAGAGGACCCAACTGAACAAAATGATCTCTCCCAGAGCCATCCCGAAAAGCTCGCCGAGTTAAAGGCAGCCCTGAAGCGACACAACGACGCACAAGCTGCGCCGAGCTGGCCCAGTCAGCTCACGGCACCAACTTTGATAGACAAAGACCTCAGTGCGCCCTACGAGGCCGGCGATGAATACATCTACTGGTCAAACTAATCAGTTCAGCGTAATTTATTCATAATGCCAGCAAGCCTTCGTCTCCCGAGAGCTCACGGCATGACTCCGTCAAAGCTCTGTCATTGTGCTGTCCCAGCGGGTATGGTCTAGGACTGATAATGACAAGGCCTGCCCACCGCAGGCTCGGGAGTGGCATGCAGCATATCTCTGGTTGGCGACCTACATCGCTCTTGGTCGCCTTTTTGGTCTTCAGCCACTCGGCCAACGCCAGCATTGACCAGGCAGTAGAAGCGTTCATGGCGCCGTTCTCGGCTGCCTTGTCTGCGTTTGTGTTCTACAAACTGCCACTGTTTGGTTATGACGTACCTTGGATCGTTTTGTGGCTGGCGATCGCTGCCAGCTTTTTCACGCTCTACCTTGGCTTCATCAACGTGCGCGGGTTTGGGCTCGCTCTCAGGCTGGTACGCGGAGACTTTCACGATCCCAAAGCCCCCGGTGAAATCTCTCACTTTAAGGCTGTAGCCACGGCCGTGTCCGGCACCGTGGGCGTAGGCAACATCGGCGGCGTGGCAGTTGCTATTGTTCTGGGCGGCCCCGGGGCAGCGTTCTGGCTGATCGTGGCCGGATTCCTGTCCATGTCCACCAAGCTGGTGGAGTGCACACTGGGCGTTAAATATAGAAAACAAAACCCAGACGGCTCGGTCTCCGGCGGCCCCATGTACTACCTGGAGCACTGGCTGACTGCGCGCAATTTTCCGTTGGCAGGTAAGGGCCTGGGTAAGTTTTATGCCCTGTCCCTGGTGATCGGCTGCCTCGGCATCGGCAACATGTTCCAGTCCAACCAGGCTTATGTGCAGTTCGTGACCATTACCGGCGGTGAAGCCAGCTTCTTCGCGGACAAGGGCTGGCTGTTCGGCCTCGCCATAGCCGCCCTGGTTGGTGCAGTGATCATTGGCGGCATTCGTTCTATCGCTAATGTTGCCAGCAAGATTGTTCCTTTTATGGCTGTTCTGTACACCTGCTCAGCACTGGTCATCATCCTCATGAGCGCCGAGCATATTCCCGCAGCAGTCAATCTCATCCTGAGCAGCGCATTCACAGTGGAAAGCGCCACCGGTGGCATGGTGGGCGCGATTATTATCGGCTTTCAACGCGCCCTGTTTTCCAATGAGGCGGGGCTGGGCTCGGCCTCAATCGCCCACTCTGCAGTACAGACCAAGCACCCCGCGTCGGAGGGGCTGGTCTCGGTGCTGGAGCCATTTATCGACACCGTCGTGATCTGTACGCTGAGCTCCCTGGTGATTGTGGTCACAGCTTACCCGGCGGGGCTAATGGACCAGGGACTGGAGGGCATCGCGCTAACATCCGCCGCATTTGAGCATCATTTCAGCTGGGCACCTTATCCCCTGGCTATCGCGGCACTGCTGTTTGCATTCTCTACCGCGGTTTCCTGGTCCTACTATGGTCTTAAAGCCTGGACCTACCTGTTTGGCGAAAACCGGGCCAGCGAAAACCTGTTTAAGCTTATCTTTTGTGCCTTTCTGGCCATCGGTTGCATGATTCAGCTGAAAGCGGTGCTGGATTTCTCAGACGCCATGGCCTTCCTGATATCCGTGCCCAACATACTGGGGCTGTACTTCTTCGCGCCGGAAGTGAAGCGTGAGGTGTCTCAATTCATGGCTGCAGTAGCGCGCGGTGAGGTACGTAATTACAGAGACAACCCCGCTTGACCTTCCCACCGCGGTAAGCCTTAGGCTTCACCAGAACAACCAGCGGAGGAAGCGATGCACTCTAATACTCTGAACACCCTGTGGGGCTATCTCAAAGCAGTTCTGGAACGGCGCACGCCGGTGCGGCTTTCCGGCGATTCATTAAATGATATCTACAATTACCTGCCTTTAAACGAAAGGCTCTCTACCTCCGGCCAACCGACCGCAGCACAGTTTCATCAAATTAGCGAAGCCGGTTTCAGACGAGTCATTAACCTTGCGCCCAGCAGTTTTGTTGAGAACTCGCTTGAAGACGAGGCTGCGCTACTTCGTCAACTCGGCATCGAGTACATCCACATACCGGTAGATTTTTACAACCCGACTGAGCAGGATTTTGAAGCGTTCTGCAACGCTATGCAGGCGGACACAAAAAACAAGCTTTGGGTTCACTGCGCCGCCAATGCAGGGGTCTCAGCATTTATGTACCGCTATCGCGTCCAGTTTTTGGGTGAGGACCGGACCCTCGCACGCACTGACATGCTGAAAATCTGGGAACCCTTTGGTGCGATGAAAAGCTTCGCAGAACGCGCCAAATAAATCAGCCGGCACTGGGCAGCTCGCAGAAAAAGTCGTCTTCCACGACCACGGATGATGCGGAGTTACGGTGCTCGCCGGCACACCAGCTGGGCATGACCATGGAGTATAGCCCGCTGCCACCAGCCATCATCACCAGCACCTGCTCCGGCCCCTTGAATGCTCTTCTTTCGGTTTCGTCCGGGCCAGTAAATCCCTTGGCAAAGCGCTGCAGTTGGGCCTGAGTCATCACACTCTGATCACAAATCGCAGCGGCAATGTCTTCTCGGCTTAAACCGGCCTTTTCAAATATCGCCGCGTGCTCTGGGTTCAGCACCACCACAGCGGCACCTCCCGTGAGAATGGCATTGTTAGTGGCGGGATTGGCAATGGCGATGGACAGCATTTCCAGTAGTGCCTTATAGGCTTCCGGGTCATTGCCATCCCCTGCGAATAACACCGAGTGCGGTGCTTCAGCACCAATCACTGTCACCACGCTTTGCTCCAGGTCAAAGCCCAGTGATGTGTGCAGGGGTGGGAACGGGCTGTTTTCTTCATCCTCGGCAAGGCAGTAGGTGAACTTGCCCGGATGGCCGAGCAGGGCCATATCGGAACTGCCCGGCTGGGCTTTGCCGATGTTGATCATGGCCAGACGCAGGGCACAACCTATTGAGGCATTGGCGCGATGGCCTGGGCCGAGGGCACCGTAACCACTGGCAATACCGCAACTGTGGCGCACTGGCCCGTTCACAATGATCAAAGGCGCAGTACAGTGGGTAGTGGCCTGCATTTCGGTCAAGTCAAAAACCGGGTCGATCACCGCTTTGGCGGCGGCCAGCACCACTGGCATGTACTCTAGCAAGCAGCCCGCCATCACTGCGCTCACTGCAATATTTTCAATGGTGGCAATGCCGTGCCCGGGCCCCATGGTGCCCAAAACCATATCGGCATCCTGACCACAAGCCAGCACCATGCGCTGCACTCGCTCAGGGGTGGGCACAACGACGGGCAGACCATCAGTGCAACCGCTGACATGCAAGGACTCCAGCGCTGCATACTCATCAATCGCAGAGAGCAACTCAGTCACCGCGCTGCTCCAGTGCGGCAATCACATGAGGCGCTACTGCCTCTGCAATCGCGCGCATGCTATCGCTGCCAGTGCCGGCAACTGGATGGGGTAATTTCACACGGGGTACATCGGGCATACCCAGGGACTCCGCTACAAAATCGCCCTGCGCCCAAAATTCCTCAGTGACCAGTGCCACTGCGGGGATGCCTCTGTCGGCTAAATTTATTCCGTCACGCACGGTGCCGGTAGTGCAGGAGCCTCAATGGCCGTACGCGGCCACGACGGCTGCGCATTCCCTCTCGGCTTCGTCGAGAAGCTCAGCAGGTGCAGGAATAGACGCATTACCCTTGTTGTAGGCAAACACAGAGAGACCGGGCAGCAACTGGTGCATGGCATCTGAAAGCGCGGCCAGAAATTCCTCCGAGTCCGGAAAGCCGTTGGCAAGAAAACCGACTGCGGTGGACTCTGCCCCGCTGAGCTCAGCGGTCAAATCGTACGCCCTGTTTTCAACCCCGACGCTTGCCTGGGGAATGTGATACTCGATCATGCTGCCTCCGTAGTAGGAGTGCCAAGTATAGGCGCCTACCGGTAGGTGTGGAAGCGCAACGGGGTTATGATGGATACAACAATAAGACAAGCCGCAGCAAAGCATGACCGAGAATCCAAACGAGACTGGCAACACCGGTATCCTCGCCACTATTGAAAGAATCGGCAATCGACTGCCTGACCCAGCGCTCCTGTTTATTGGCCTGCTGGTGGCAGTGTGGTTGCTATCCGCCGTTTTCTCCTTGTTCGAATTCGACACCATCGACCCGCGCTCGGGCGAGCCACTACAGGTGGTAAATCAACTATCCGGCTCTGCCATGACTCAATTTACCGCCAGCATGGTGAAGAACTTTGCTCACTTTCATCCCATCGGTGTGGTACTGGTGGCGATGCTGGGTATTGGTGTAGCCGAGCACACCGGCTTTATCAACTCTGCCCTGCGCGCCATGTTGCGGGTCACTGCCGGCTGGCTGCTGACCCCGATGATTATCGCAGTGGGCATTGTCAGTCACACGGCCGCAGATGCTGGCTACGTGCTTGTGATTCCGCTGGGCGGGGTGATTTTCTATGCCGCGGGACGGCACCCCCTGGCGGGAATTGCAGCGGCTTTCGCCGGTGTATCAGGTGGCTTCTCAGCCAACTTTATTCCTTCAGCGATTGATCCGATGCTGCAGGGTATTTCCCAGTCGGGCGCGCACATTCTCGACCCGTCTGTCACGCTCAATCCACTGAATAATTATTTCTTCACCGCATCGTCTTCCCTGCTGATTATCGGGCTGGGCTGGCTGATCACAGATCGTTACGTGGAACCGCGCCTGAACAAACAGCCAGTGGATAATGATATCGACGCCCCCGATAGCATGGCGGAATTATCCGAAGATGAAGCCCGGGGTTTGCGAAGTGCATTGTGGGCGATGGGCATCGGCATTGCCCTGTTGGTCGCTTCTGCCTGGCCGGCGGATTCAGCCTGGCGCGGCGCCGGCGGCTCACTGACCGAGTTGGGTGCGCCACTCATGGCCTCAATTGTACCGCTTATCTTTTTGCTATTTCTGTTACCGGGCGTGGTCTACGGGATTCGAGCCGGTACGGTGAACAGCAGCAAAGACATCATCGACGGCATGACAGAAACCATGCGCACCATGGCCTATTACCTGGTCATTATGTTCTTCATCGCACAGTTTATTTACGCCTTCGGCCAGTCCAACCTTGGCGTGCTGATGGCCCTTGAGGGTGCTGAAATCCTCAAGACACTCGGGTTACCTTCGGCACTCACCATTACCGGTATCGTACTGCTGACGGGCTTGCTCAACCTGTTTGTCGGGTCCGCCTCGGCGAAGTGGGCACTACTGGCGCCGATATTTGTACCCATGCTGATGGAGCTCGGCATTTCACCAGACCTGAGTCAGGCCGCCTATCGGGTGGGTGACTCCACCACTAACATCATCACGCCACTCATGCCCTACTTCCCGCTGGTGGTGGTGTATTGCCAGCGCTATATCAAACACACAGGCATCGGCACCGTCACTGCGATGATGCTGCCCTATTCAGTGTGCTTTATTGTGGCCTGGACGATTTACCTGCTGCTGTACTGGTGGCTGGGTTTACCCCTCGGCCTGCAGTCCAGTTATAGCTATGGCTGAGATGGAAGCTGCCTGTCTAGCCAGCTGGCCAGCTGCTCAAAGATGGCCTGTCGCTCTGGCTCGTTAAAGATCTCATGATAAAGGCCCGGGTAGATATGCAGCTCCTTGTCACTGGACGCCACTGCGCCGTGTAGAAACTCGGAGCCCTTGGGCGCCGTCATACTATCGGCACCACCGTGCATGAGCATTAGGGGTATAGAAATTTCCGCCGCACGATCATGAACTTCATTCATGGCGCGAAACATTTCTCTCACCATTCGCGCCGTCAATTTGCCACCATAGTTCAGCGGGTCCTGCTGGTAGCGTTCAACCTCAGCCGGGTCACGGCTAACGCCGCTAGCATCCAGCTGCAGCACTCCCATATCCGGAAGAATGGCCGAGAACAGACGAATCATCTGAAACTGCCACCATGGCGGCACCAACTCAGTCATGATGGCAGGGCCAGACAGCGCACAGGCACTAAGCTCAGCCTGATGCCGCAGCAAATACTGCGCTACAATCAGTCCACCCATGCTGTGCCCCAGTAGCACCTGCGGCACATCTTTGAATTCCGCCTGCAGGATCTGCTGAACACTACGCAGGTTTTCCACATGCTGCTCAAAGCTTGTCAGGCAGCAGCGCTTACCCTCTGAGCGACCGTGGCCCAGATGATCAACCGCCGCCACCGCCAAAGCCCGTTCACACAGGTAATCGGCCAGGTGCTGGTAACGACCACCGTGCTCAGCGGCTCCGTGAG
The DNA here is from genome assembly GCA_963921335.3 of Halieaceae bacterium. Lineage (GTDB taxonomy): Bacteria > Pseudomonadota > Gammaproteobacteria > Pseudomonadales > Halieaceae > CAWUFC02. The sequence goes on from CAWUFC020000002.1 coordinate 953,329, forward strand.
CAATCAAAACCAGGCCCCTTGGCGATTTCTCCGGCGTCCAGTACTGGTAGTAGATCATGCCGCCGCTGCCGGCGAATGTATTTTCAGTATGCTGCATCATCCCGGCTCCGATTCTGCACCCGGCTGTACTTTCAGCAGGCCGCGGAAGGCCTGCCGAGCAGTACCGCCCTCTTTCACCACCCGGTAAACATCGCGAGCGATGGGCATTTCGATATCGTGCTCTTCTGCCAGCGCAATAACGGCTGGCGCACTCTTTACACCCTCTGCCACCATCACCATATCCTCGATGATGGCGTCGATAGAGCGACCCTTACCCAGCTCCACCCCCACGTGGCGGTTGCGACTCTGGGGACTGGTGCAGGTGGCAATCATGTCACCCATACCTGCCAGCCCGGCAAATGTCTTGGCCTTGCCACCCATGGCGACACCGAGCCTTGTCACCTCGGCCAGGCCGCGAGTAATGAGTGCGGAACGCGTGTTGTCACCGGCGCCCTGCCCATCACCCATACCCACTGCAATGGCAATGATGTTTTTCAGGACACCACCCAGTTCACAGCCGATCACATCGTGATTGGTATAGACGCGGAATAAGCCGCTGCTAAACAGCGCCTGCAGCTCGCGCACGATAATTTCATCCTCCATCGCGATGACACTGGCGGCCGCCTGCCCCGCCATGATCTCTCGCGCAAGGTTTGGCCCGGTCAGCACACCCACCGGATGCCCGGGCAGCACTTCTTCAACGATCTGGGTCATACGCATGCGGGTATCCAGCTCCAACCCTTTGGTCAGGCTGATCACAGGAACCCAGGCTCTCAGGTGTGGACGCACCTGCTCCAACACGCCGCAAAAACCCTGCGAGGGTATGCCCATCACCAGGACATCGATATCGCTGACCGCCTCTTCAAGAGACGCCACCGCGCGCAAATTGTTGGGCAGCACCGCATCGGGCAGGTACTTGCTGTTGCTGTGCTGCTCATTGATCTCTGTGACGGTGGCTGCATCGCGAGCCCAGATCTTGACCTCGGTATTGCGTGCCACCAGCGCTGCTACGGTCGTACCCCAGGAGCCTCCACCAAGCAGACCAACTTTTAAGTTCATGGGTATGTCCTCTTGATCAAACTAGCGCGGCAGGGCGATGGTTCTGACAATATCAATGCGATGCGCCAACTCCCGCAGTGACTGACTCATTTGCAATCGCTTCTCCTGCAGGTCGGTGTCACTGGTATTGTTCAGTCCCTGGTTCACCATCAACTTGAACCCATTCTGGAACAGCAGCTTGCCGATTGATGCTTCGCTGGTAATTCTGCGCTGCAATAACGCCTGCCGGCCATAGGCCAGGCATTCGTTGACGACGTCTTTCTCCTCCAGCTCATCGCCGGCAGATTTTCGCGCCAGCACGTCCGCTACAATTCGGTAGGCCTCTACAAATGACAACAGGGTCGCATGTGAAACCAGAGGCAGCATGGTGGCCAAATACTGCTGTGCATAAGCAGTATCAGCATCCAGTTTTTGCTCCCACTGGTCGTTGTACCGATTCATCTCCCAGCGCATCTGGTCACGAAACTCATCCGTTGGCGCGTAGAAAAACTCAAACTTGAACAAGTCCCGCAGGCGTTCAGCCTCAGCCCAGAAGGCAGCACTGCCGTCCTTGGGTTGTGTCGCCACGTACATCAGCGCCAGCTCGGCGATGGCCTTGTTCACAAAATGATGAATCGTCGTGTTGCGATAATAATTGGCGACGCCGTGATTCTCAGCACTGATGGCGTAAACAAGTTCCGGGCCACCGTCATAACGCGTCAGCAGGCCGTTATCCACCATGATCTGGGCCGCCCAGCGTATGTATTCGAGGTCATCAAGGTTGGTGGTACTGGTCACCAGAATGTCTCGCTCCCTGGCCCAATCCAGGTAGCGAAACATCTCGTCACGCAGCTCGTCACGGGTCAGTGCGCGTGGCGCGGCCCCCAGCAGAATCATCGTGGCCAGGGAGGTGAGGGTAATGGGAGTGACTTTGTTCACCTCAACACCGACCTGAAAAGCGATCTTCTGCAGCGCTAGCGTGTCGTCGGGGTGCGGCGCGCGAGGCAGAACCACCGGCTCACCGATATCCACGTAGATCTGACCCAGCGGTTGGCGCAAACCTCGCAAGTAACCCAGAAACCAGCGCAGGCTCTCCGGCTGCTTGGTGGCACCGGCCTGCTCAGTGGCGTAGTCGCTAACGTCACCGATCAGGTCATAATTGATGGCAACCGGAATGATATGCAGATTTTCCGCATCACCGGTGTAGGCAGCCTCTACCACGTACTTCAGCAATCCGTAGCGCGGGGGCATCAACTTGCCGACCCGTGAGCGGGTACCCTCGAACGCCCAGGTTAGCGGAAACCGTTTCTCCAACAGGTAGCCTATGTACTGCCTCAGGATCATCTTGTAGAGGGGGTTGTCCTGAAAACTGCGGCGGATGAATATCGCGCCGGCGCGACGGGCCATGTAACCAAGGCCCCCGAACGCCATATTTACGCCACCGAGAATATGAGGTGCGGGGAAATCGTTCTCCAGAAACACGGAATGCATGGCAAAGCCATCGACATGGGTTTTGTGCGTCCACAAAAGCGCCGAGGGATGTTGCCGAGTCATTTGCCGCACTTGATCGAGCCGCTCCTGATCGATGACCATCTCCGTGTCATAACCCAGATTGATCATGTAGCGATTAAACACACCCATTACGTCAATCCAGAAGGTGCGCGGAATCGATATCAGCTCCTTCATGATCTCCGCAGACTCCCGCTGCAGATCGGGAACATCCCGCCCCGTTTCTTCGCTAATACACTTTACCGCATCTTTGAAACGCGGCCGCGCCGACAGGTTCTCGGCAACGCGTCGGGGCACCTTGTAGCGACTGCCGCGCAAGCGTCGCTCGGCCAGATCCAGCGCAAGCCCTGCCTGCCCAGCCACGTAATCTGCCAACTGGGCAGCGTCAGGGTCCTCTCCACGGCGCTGCTTGTAGCGAAGGCGAAGCTCGCCAAGAGTGGCCGGCTCTGCTGCAACAGTCGCGGTACGCTCCGGATGCCGGCGATGAGAGCGTCGTGCCATCCAGGCCGAAGGTCGGCGTTGGTTACCAAATACCAGGTCTCGAAAACGCGGCGCCCTGCCCTTGGCCTCAAGGGAGGTTTCCCAGACCACTCGCAAGGGACAGATCAGTGGATCTTCATTTTGGCCAAGCGCGCGTTGTAAGCCCTGGGCGGCTATATTTTCCTGGTTGCGGGAGATCGGCGTAACGACAACATCGGCGGTGCCGTCGAGCGGCGCGTTGTCATCCAGCCATGCCCTGAGTATGTCTTCTTCTACCCGGTGCCCGGCATCGAGCACGAACAATACCGCGTTAGCCGCCTGCCTCGGCCAGGGCGATTCAGACATTAACTGGATTTCCTTTTGGCTTTAGCTTTAGTTCTCGGTTTAGCCTTGGCTTTTGGTTTGGCCTGGGCTTTAGATTTTGTTTTGGATTTCGCCTTTGGCTTCGGTGCTGCTTTGGCTTTGGCTTTGGCTTTGGCTTTGGCTTTAGTTTTGGTTTTAGCCTTGGGCTTGGCAGCCGTTTTCTTGCCGGCCTTCCGCTTCTGACCACTCTGTGCGGGTTCTGCCTGACCCAGCGCCTCCAAAAACAGGCCGCGGACCTCTGCGACGTGATCATTCAGGGTAGACACCTGCCACTGGGAGGTATCCACAGGCTCTAATACCTCCACCTCAACGGTAGCCGAGCGAAAAACAAACTCTCCCTTGGGTGCGACATCAAGGGCGTTGTGAATCACGATGGGTACCATGGGTACGCCGGCCTGCATCGCCAGGTGAAAAGCGCCTTTCTTAAAAGGTGCCAGCTTGGGAGACACCGTGCGCGTTCCTTCGGGCGACAACACCACGCATTTACCCTCAACCCGCATGGCATCGACCAGGGGTTGCATGGCTTCAATGGCGCTGGAGGCGTTCTCGCGGTCGATCAGCACCACGCCACCCATTTCCATCACCTGCCCAATCACAGGCATTTCCTTGATCTCTTTCTTACCCACCCCCGCAATATCGCGACGCAGAAGTTTGGCCATGATAACCACATCGGCCTTACTCTGGTGGTTAAAGACAAACACACAGGGTCGATCTGACCACAGGTGCTCCTCACCTTTTACATTGAGGTTCAGCCCGATCAAGGCTGCCGCTGTGTCGGCAAACAGCGAGAAGGAAAAGTTCTGGGCCTCACGACGGGAACCCGTGAGCGCCATAATGGGCAATCCCGCGGCGAAAGACGTGACCAGGCTGCCGGTAGCAGCCACGGAACGAACCCAGTCGGTGATGCCCCGGCGACCACGACTACGGAATCGCTGCACCGGCCAGCGCTTGCGCTCGGCGATGGAGGTTAGCTTGCGATTTGGGTTAAGCGGTCGAGGCTTACCCACCCGCTCCAGCAACTCGATATCGTCATCGCTGTCGGAGTAGAAGAAGGTACGTTCCAAATCAACACCATGCTCGTCCGCCAGCTGCTCGGCAGCCGCGACCTTACCTGGGCCAAAGCAGGTCGGACGCTCCACGCCGCCCGTAAACTCACCGTTCTCCACTTCCAGGTGCGTGCACATAATGTGCTCGATATCCAGGTCACGCGCCGCCGGCACGATCTGATAGGGGGTGGCCGAGGAAATCATAGCCACCGTGTGGCCCTTGCGCTGATGTGCTTCGATCAAAGCACGCGATTCAGGGTAGATCAGCTTGGCGAGGTGTTTCTCATAAAGTTCCTGGCCAAATTCCCAGTAGCTCTGCTCGTTGATACCCCGCATGAACTGGGAGCTGGCAACCATCATGGCGGAGAAGCCACTGTTGCCCATACCAAAACTGGTCATGGCAGCCGCCAGCTCGACAAACTCCCGGGGCGACAGGTCACCTCGCTTGACCTGTTCGCGAATCATGGCGAGTGCGGAGTACCCGTAGATAACGGTACCGTCGAAATCAAAAAAGGCGCCAACCTGCGGACCTTCATCTGACGCTTCTACTTCACGGATGACTTCACTGTGACGCGGCATTACTACTCTCTTAAGCTGTAGATAAGGGTAAAAAAACCGGCGACCTATCGGGCCCGGATTACTCGGCGTTGTACCAGATCGGTGAGGTATAGGCGCGCTCCTGGTGCGACAGGGCGATACCTTCCGGAATCTCAGCACCCAGCCTGACCTTGTCGTACAGGTACCAGAGCGGTGTGGGTATTTCCAAAACTCGCACGTAATAGAAGGCATCCTGTTCAGGGTCAAAATCGGGGTCAGTCCAAACCACCGTCAGCTCCGAGGCACCAATCGTGTTGGTCCAGTTGGCCGCTTCCACCTCTACCGTATTGCCCACTGCTGGCAGCTTGCCATCGGCGCCGATTTTGCGATCACCAGACCAGGCCACGTCGTAAACTTTCTCGTGGGTCTTGCCCTTGCGATCGACCCAGCCCTTTACGATTTGAAGGCGGTCGAGATTGGCTCCCACAGGATCGCGCAGGACATAGGCCATAAAGGTCGGTGCCTTGCCTTTGGGGGCCTTATACAAATCTCCGCCCATAGGCACACCCTTCTCGTAACCGGCAAAGGCCGGCGAGCGGCTGCGTAAATCGTTTTCGGTGAACTCCCAACCACCAAAAAAGCGCACCATCATGCGTGGCCCGGTGGTGGCATAGGTTTCCTTGCGCATCATTGCATCAAACAGGGCTTCACGCGTGTTCTCCGTGGCCCAGATCCCCTGGTAGCCAGACGAGACCAGCATATGACCCTCAATGGTTCCAAGGTCCGATGAGACAAACGGATGTTCGATGCGCTCTTTCGAGGGTTCGACGCTCACTGACTTGCTGAAAAAATTATCTTCTTCGGCTGTGGCCAATGCAGTATGGCTATCCGTTGCACCCACCATACCGAACTTGTAGGGATTGGTGCCCAACTTGTCCTCCAGAACCAGCCCATTTTTCAGTGCTTCGCGAGCGTATTCGCCAGCGAGCATCTCCGGCTTTTTGAGCTGGGTCAGGTCAAGGTTACCTATATCCCAGGTACCGTAATCGGCAAACTCGTCATTGGGTGACAGGTAAGAGTGCGTCTCGCCATCGCCCTTGATCTGGGTCACCTCGTACAGGGGCTCCCACTCCGCCCTGAGCGTCACATACTCTTTGTTGACCCGACCGCCGGCATAGGTGCGATCCATGGGGAACATCCAGCCATTGGACAGGTTGCCGTTGTGGGAGATAGCCAGTGCCTGGCCACCGGTCTTGTCTTCATAGTCCTGCAACCACTGATACAGATCCAGCGGATCAGTCGTGCCCACCGGGGGCTGGGTCGTCAGAGGCACCACCTGGGTAGCACGACTAGCATCATCACGCAGCACCACGTTTCTGTGCAGGTTGAAGCCCTTGGGCACCGAGGTCCATTCATAGCCAATGAACGCAGTGAACTGACCGGGATCATTAAACTGGTCGGCAGACCTGGCGATATCCTCCCAGATACTCGCGTACTGGGCCGAACCGGGCGAATAATCAGTCACCATCTGTTCCGGCACCTTGAACTATGAAAAGGCCGTAATCAGTTCAAAAGCCGCTTTGGCAGCCGCCTGGCCACCCTGCTTGAAGGCTTCGTGCCAGCGCTTGCCCTCGGGGATTTTGACAATATTGGGCGCACCCGTCTGGATATCGGTAGCGATGCCCATCATGTCTGAGTGATCGGTCACCACCAGCCAGTCCAGCGGGCGACCAAGTTTGACCGGCAGACCAGTGGAGGAAGTGATTTGCTCGCCACGCGCCAGCCGATAGGCATCTTCGTGGGTCAGCACATTACCGAACAGGCCGGCATCCAGTGACAGCCCGGTGTGCAAATGCGTGTCACCCCAATAGACCTGGCTGGGAAAACTGCGATCCGCATAGGGTGAATAGGCCTTGCCCGGATACAGCTTGCTGGCCTGCTCCGCGGTAGGCACACCGGCATCCGCAGCCAGCAGCGAAGAAGACAAGCCAAGAGCAATGGCCGCCGCACCCATTTTGAATGGCGTTTTCTTGAATACAGACATCTAAAACTCCCTGTGACAACTGCCTTCAGTGTAGTTGGCCAACCGCTGTGGCGCGAATGGGTTAGCGGAACAAAAGTTCCCGTTCCCGATTCGATTTTTCCGCAGCGATGTCATCGTAAATTCGAATTTTCAGATGTTTGGCAAACCCCTACTCTTAGCACTGAAGCAAAACCCAAAAACAGAGGAAAGGTTATGAAGATAGATATGCAAGCCAGCAACTTCCGCCTGACCTGGGCGCTTAGACGCTTCATCAGGAAGCGAGTCAACTCAGCCGTCGGCGGTCACTCTGGGAAGGTCGACGCGATTCAGGTGCGGCTGAGCGACATCAATGGGCCTCGCGGAGGCCAGGACAAGCGATGCGTCATTCGTATCAGCTTGCCCAGCATGCGAGATGTGCTCATTCATGAGACACGCAAGGATATGTACGAGGCTATTAGCCGCGCTACCGAGCGAGCAAAAAACACGGTGGTCAGGCGAGTGAAAAAGCAGGCGCGGCATCAAACTGGCGCCCTGCCCATACCGGCCTGAGTACAGAGCAATAGATGTAAACGAACGGAGAGTAATGCCATGACGACTGATACCATGATCGCTACTTCCAAACTCAATGTCGCCAGCACCAACAAGGTGCTGCGCAATACCTATGCCCTGCTGGCCATGACACTGTTGTTCAGTGCTGGCACAGCCGGACTTTCGATGGCGATGCAACTGCCACATCCAGGCCTGTTGCTCACCCTGGTGGGCTACTTTGGGCTGCTCTTCGCTGTCACCAAGCTGCGTAACTCAGGTTGGGGAATCGTGGCGGTGTTTGCGCTCACCGGCTTCATGGGCGCCACGCTGGGTCCCATTCTCAATGCCTATCTGGGAACGGCCAGCGGTAGTCAAAACCTGGTGATGGCACTGGGCAGCACCGCGCTGGTGTTTTTCGGCCTGTCTGCCTACGCGCTGACGAGCCGCAAGGACTTCAGCTTTATGGGCAACTTTCTGATGGTGGGCATTCTGGTGGCCTTCATCACCGGCATTGCTGCCATTGTATTCAGCATGCCCGCCGTGTCTCTGACGGTATCTGCCATGTTCGTCCTACTAATGTCTGGTCTCATCCTTTACGAGACCAGCAACATCATTAACGGCGGAGAAACCAACTACATCATGGCCACCGTCACGCTGTATGTGGCCCTGTTCAATCTGTTCACCAGCCTGCTGCACCTGTTCACTGCCCTTGGCAGCCAGGAATAGGCTCAGCACATTCGAATTAGTTCACCGACTCAGAAAAGGAGAAAGACCATGAGTAAACAGCAGCAACACCACGACGGCGGAGCCGTCGCACAAGCCATACCAATGACCCGCGCTCAGCAGTTCTTCGAGACCATCGAAGATCCAATGAACTCGGTGATTGCGGCCTCTGTGATCACCATGAGCAGTCTTGGCATTGTGCTGGGCGGCGCCTGGTTTATTTCAACACTGATGGGCTAAGCCCGTCGTTCCCCGCCTGGTGCCCGGACTTCCTTCCCCCCCCTACTCGGGCATCAGGCAATTTATCCGATCGTAAGCCTCACTGTACTCTGTCATCAGCCGCATCATGATGTCGCGGCATGACTCAATCTCGTTAATCTGCCCTACCACCTGACCAATCGGATTGAAGGCCACTTTTTGGGTCTCACCGGCACCGGCGTAGCGGTGAGTACGGCGAGTGGCATCAAAGGTCAGGTAACCCTGCAAGGGCATAGGCAGAGGGTCGGGCGTATCCGGACGATCCCAGGCTTCGGTCCACTCATTCTTCAACATACGTGCTGTCTTACCGGTAAAGGAACGGGACCGGATCGTATCTTCCGAGGTGGCATTCATATATGACTCACGCTGGGCGGGTTCGGCGTGCGCTTCGGTTGAGTTCAACCACATGGAACCCATCCAGACACCCTGGGCACCCATCGCCATGGCAGCCATGATCTGCTGGCCACTGCCAATACCACCCGCCGCCAATACCGGCAGCGGCGCAACAGCTTCGACCATCTGCGGCCACAGCACCATGGAGGTGACCTCACCGGCATGACCACCACCTTCACTGCCCTGGCACACAATAAAATCCAGGCCGGCATCTTTATGGGCCTTGCCGTGCTTCAAGCGACCAGCCAGGGCGCCAATCAATCGACCTGATTCGTGAACCTGCTCAACAATTTCAGGGGGCGGTGTGCCCAGCGCATTGACAATCATGCGGCAGTTAGGACGAGTCAGGGCTTCATCCACCAGGGCCTGGGCCTGGGCGAGGGAAAAACTCAGGGTCACATCGTCGTCGCCTTCCGGCCATTCCGGCACGCCGTGATCCTTCAGCAGCTTGTCGGCAAACTCGCGATGGCCATCCGGAATGGCGGCCATAATCATTTCCACCAGTTTATCCGCATCCATCTCATCCATACCCTCGTACTTCTGGGGAATGGCGGTGTCGACACCGTAGATATGGTCGCCGATGTGCTCGTCAATCCAATCCAGCTCTTCTTTCAGCTGCTCCGGGGAAAAACCCACGGCACCCAGCACACCAATACCGCCGGCCTTGCTGACGGCAACCACAACATCGCGGCAATGAGTAAAAGCGAAGATGGGCACTTCAATGCCCAGTTCCTTACAAAAATCAGTTTGCATGACACATCTCCAGAATCATCTGTAATGGTGAGCAGTGTGTGGGCAAACCGCTACGGGAACAATGACCGGATGGGCCAGTTCCCGTTAGCGATTGGGATCAGCCGTCGAGATAGGTCTGTATGGCTTCCAGCATCACAGAGGGCGGCGAACGGCGTTGGTAGTCGGTGGATATATCCATCCACAAAACTCGACCATCGGCATCAACCAGTAAGGTCGTGGGTACCGGTAGAGCGGGTGAATCATCATTGGGCGGCGCAGAGTTGAACTCCGTATTGCGCAAGCCAAAGGCGTCGGTCACCTCCAGGCCCACGTCTGACAGCATGATCGCATCGAGCCCGTGTTCACCCCGGTATTCCTTGATCTCCTCAGGGTGATCGGCGCTGACGGTAACGACCTGTATGCCTCGTTTGTCGAACTCCGACCGGAGTTCCTGCCAGCGACGCAACTCGCCGACACAGTAGGGTCACCAATGGGCCCTGAAGAATTTGATTAACAGAATATTGCCGGCCAATGTATCGGAATGAACAAGCTGACCATTCATATCCGGCGCGCTGAACTCCGGCAGTTTGTCACCCACTTCTATGTGGCCACTTTCAAGACCCTGGGGGCTGATGGAGACGGTAAAAGGTAGAAACAAACCGATGATGAGTGCCGGTACAGCCACAATGCCACCAGACCAGTGCGTGCCTTTGATATAGGCAGATACAGCCAGCACCGCAGCAGTGAGCCAGCTTGCGACGAAAAACAGTCGATTGCCAGGCAGGTCGACCTGCCGGGTCTGGTAAAACCAAAAAACGGTTGTGCCCACTGCCAGCAGCAGGGCGGCGAAGCCAAGCTTGGTTCCTGTTCTCATTGTGACACCTCTACAAGCTGGCCACAGCATAGTACAGGCTAGCTTCTGGATTCAAATTGCCAGAGCGCGAACAGGGACAGCACCACGGTGACCGAGGTCATACCGACCGCCAATGTGGCATTGGCCGACCAGCCGCCCCAGGCGTAGGCGGCGGTACCTGCCCAACTGGCCAATCCACCCCCGATAAACATCAGCATGATGTAGACCGTCGACAGGCGCGTGCGAATACCCGCCTCCTGACTCAGAAACAGCATGCGCCCGGCAACATCAATGGGCGGCCCAACCAGATTCATCATCAGCAGGGGCAACATCAGCAACCAGATGTCGTACCCGAACGGAAACAGCAGCCACATCGCCAGCGCCTGCAGCACAGCGAACAGCACACGAGCCCGGCGCGCACCCATGCGGTCGGCGAGTCGACCCATGCGCGGCGTGGACACCAGATTGATCAGTGAAATCAGTGCCAGGTAACCCACCACATCCACGCCGTAACCCATTTCAGGCCCGGTCAAATGCAAACCCAGCCCCATCCAGGTGGCGAGGAATACCCCGAAGTTGAGTGCCTGGATTGAACCCGATACCAGTATCTCGGGATACTGGCGAATCATCGGCCCCATGGACAACAGCAGACTCAAGTAGCTGAATCGCCCACCGCTGTCAGGTGGAGATTCTTCTTCCATGATCATGGGTAACACCAGGGTCATGACCAGCATAAGAATGGCGGCAATGTAGTAGACCACTCGCCAGCCAAAGTACTCCGCCACCACTCCGGAACCGGTGCGGGCCAGCAGGATGCCCATGATCACCCCCGTGGCCAGCATCGCAGTCACCTGCCCCAGCTTTTCCGGTGGCACCCGATGTGAGACATAAGCAGGCAGCAGATAGGGCGCAATGGTGCAGAAGCCCAACACAGTGGAGCCCAGCGCAAACCAGCGAATATCCGGCGCCACTGCCATCACAGAAATAGAGAAAAACTGGCCACAGACAAAGATCCCCACCAGGCGTCGATTGCTAAACCGATCGCCCAGCGGGAGTAACAGGAATATGCCAAGCGCCAGGGCCATCTGATTCAGCGCCGGCACAAGACCGATAGAGCCTGCCGCCACGTCAAAATCCGCCGCGACCCGGGCAATGATGGGATGAATGTAATAGGCATTGGCCGTCACCACAGCACTGGCGACAGCCAGCCACAGCAGTTGGGCGTTGCTCAGGTAAGACTTACTCACAGAGCCTGCAGGCGCGCCAGGATCAACTGGCGTAACTCGTCTTCGAAACAGGCCTCGGTTTTGGCGTAGGCGCGAGCGCCAAAAATGCTGGCCAGTGTAGGCTGGGACACTGCGAAATAATGGGCAGCGCCCAACCACTGGTAAATCACAGCCAGCGCCTGGTCGCGTGTCAGGTGCGCAGCACCGTCAACAGCCAGCAGCGCATCCACCAGCATGTTGAGGTAAGGCGCTAAATACCAGTTGCCGGCCTTTTCAGCCCGCTGTTCATTGTCGAGCAACTCGCGCATGATCAGTCGCGCAGAATCCGCGTCATCCGACTGACTGCGATACTGCAGCAGTACCAGTTCCACCAGTTGCTGCTGTGGCTCCGGGGTCCGGTCCAGCAGGCCCTGTGCCTGTTCCTGCAAAGGACCCGAAATACTCTGCAACACTTCACCGTACAGCTTCTCTTTGTTGCCGAAGTGATGCAGCAACGCCTGCTTGGTCAATCCCAAGGCCTCGGCAACCGCGGCAATGCTGACGCCGTAAAAGCCCCGCTCGGCAAATAAATGCCGGGCCGCCGCTATAAATTGCTCTCGTGTGGTTGTGCTCATGACTGAACTCCAGGAAACGCGGCCAGTGTACGGCAAGGCTTGACAACTTACCAGTTGGTAAGTAGATTGAGTGAAAACTTACCAAGCGGTAAGCGCAAGCCATCCACCAACGAGCGCGAGGCACAGGTCATGGAACAACAACTGCAAACCGAACTGCTGAATGAGCTGCTGGAACTGCACAACAACAAATCGCCGTTTCTGGATGAGCATTGGGAGAAACCCGACCTGGAGCGCTATACCTGCCCGCAACGATTCGCCCGGGAGCAAGAGCGAATCTTCCGAAGCCGCCCCCATATTGCCGCACATGCCTCGGAGCTGCCTGAACCCGGCAGTTTTTTGACCATGGAATCCGCCGGGCGCCCCCTGCTGCTGGTTCGTGGCGAAGACGGGGTGGCACGGGCGTTTTATAACGTGTGCCGTCATCGTGGCGCCCAACTGGTCGGACAGGAATCAGGCTGCCAGTACCGCTTCAGTTGCCCCTATCACGCCTGGACCTGGAACAATGCCGGTGACCTGATTGCAGTGCCCCATGAGAAAACCGGCTTTCCCGGGCTGGATCGCAGTGAATTCGGCTTGCACAGTGTGCAATGTGAAGAGTTTGCGGGCTGGATCTGGATTGCACTGGGTGAAGACCAGCCCACAGTTGAGGAATACCTCGGTGATATGACCTCCGACATACTGGCCATGGCTGCGGCTGATCACGCTGTCTTTGACAGTGACGTGCTGGATATAAAGGCCAACTGGAAAATACTGGTGGAAGGCGGTATCGAGGCCTATCACTTCCGGGTTGCCCACAAAAACACCATCGCCCCTCTCTTCCTGGACAACCTGTCTTCCTACCGGCAACTGGGGGCTTGTCATATGCGCTCGGTATTGCCCCGCAGTACGCTGACGGAACTGGGTGAGGAAAATAAAAGTCATTGGGACATCGCCAAGCACGCCAACGTGTTGTACACCCTGTTTCCCGGCTCACAATTCCTGGTGCAGGAGGACCATTTTGTCTGGATCCAGGCACAGGCCCTGGCCCCCGACCTGACCCGTCTGCGGCTGGCCACCATGGTACCCAACAAAGACATGATCGCAGATAAGATGAGCTACTGGCGCAAACATCACACCCTCACCCGGGTCGCCCTGGATGAGGACTTCGTACTCGGTGAGGGCATCCAAAAAGGTATGGGCAGCGGCGCCAATCCACACCTTAACTTCGGGCGCTTTGAAGGTGCGCTGACCCAGTTTAACCAGACCGTGGATGCTGCCATCGCTTAAGCGTGGCCAGGATGTTCACGCAAACTGCATGCTAAGCTGAGGGCCTGTTCATCTACCCCTGAGCGCGGAGCAATGGGATCGCAATCTGCCTATCAGTCGAACCGCTTGCAGCAATCAGAACGCAAGCGACTCGCCATCCTGAAAGTTGCTGGCCACCAATTTGCCCGCCGGGGTTACAGCGCCAGCAGGGTCAGCGACATTGCCGAACAGGCCGGCGTCTCGAAAGGACTGGTGTTCCACTTTTTCGGCAACAAGGAACGACTGTTTGAGGCGGTACTGGAAGACTGCCTGGTGCGCTGGTCAGCCCTAATTGACTACCAGGTCAGTGGCAAGTGCGACGACGCCCGCGAGGAACTCAGGGCCATTTACCTCGCCTCGTTTGACTACCTGGACAACAACCCCGTGCTGCGGCTGTTTCAACGCCGCGATGAGCCCATGCTGGAGGCCTACCAGTCAGACATCGAGCGACGCAATATTCAGTGGCGCAAGCGGGTACTGGGCATCATCAAACGCGGCATCACAGAGAACAGTATTCAATCGGGGCAGGACCCGGCTCGGCTCGCTGCCATATTTCACGAACTGCAGGGAGCGCTGATGACCGGCGCCATGGTCAGGGGCAGTGCTACCCGCCATGATCGGAAGACCATTGAAATGGCGATCGACATTTTCCTGAGCGGCATCTCTCGCTAGCTCATTGACCCAAAACCCATTGCAGGGTCAATGAAGCACTCCTATGCTGACGGTATCGACATTCCGCGCAAGGACCATGCTATGAATAACAACAGTGGCCAAACAGCCCAGGCCAACCTGGATGAATTCGAAGCCCAGTGCCACGACGGCATTCGGCGCTGGGTTGCCGAACAGCTCAACGGCGAGGTGACCAATATTGTGCGTCTGGAACGCTGGCGCCCTCAGTGGAAAGTCAGTTTTCGCGCCGACGACAAAGATCAGGCTGTCCTGTTCCGGGGAGATCGCGCTGTCGCAGGCAAGAGTGACCTGCGTTTCGAAATGGACGTGATGGAGGCGCTGGAGAAAAACGACATTAAGGTGCCACATATCTACGGCTGGTGTGACGAGCCCAAAGCCTTTGTCATGGCCTGGATCGACACCGAAGACCGCGCCCCGGGCATGTTGCACACAGCCATTGAGAACCCCAGCACTATGAGCGATGAGCGCTGGCAGGCCATGCTGCACTATATGGATGAACTGGCCCGGGTGCACGAGGTGCCCGTCAGCGAATTCACCCATATCAGACGCCTGGGTACCCCACCGGAAACACCCACCCAGATCGCCCTGCATGCCACCGAACGCATGTACCAGGGCGGCAGCATGATGGGCCATATCGACCCACCGCTGGAATTCCTGCAGCAGTGGCTACGCCGCAACGTACCTGAACACCGCATTGAAGCCTCATTTATTGCTGGCGATGCCGGGCAGTTCATGTCGGCAGGTACAGATGTCCTGGCGCTGCTGGACTTTGAAATTGCCACGATCGGCGACACTCACTGGGATCTGGCCTGCTTTCGCGGGCGGCATCCCTACGAGAATATGGGTGATATACCCGCACTGTATAAACGCTATGAGCAGGCCAGTGGTAAAGCGGTCGATCTCGAAGTGGTGTCTTACCACACCGTGGCCTTTCTGCAGCTATCTGCCATTGGCGCCACCTTCTTTGGCATGCCGGAAGCTCACGGCGGCAACTGGATTGAAGGAATGTTGGAGTACGCCAGTATCACCCGCCGCGCCTTTGAGGCCATTGCCGAGTTACAGGGCATTGAGCTGAACTACGCGCTCGAGCTGCCGGAACCTGTCACTCGCCCCTGGGAGGACTCAGGCCTACGCAAGTTGATGGTAGATATTGGCATGCTGGAGACTTCATCCAGGTTTGAGCCCTGGGAACGAGACCTGCTGCATGCGATTCCTGAGTTCTTGCTGAACTACAGCCGCTATCGCGATTGGCTTGAAGGCACTGCTCGACAGGACATAGAGGGGCTCACGGGCGGTAGCTACGCGACTCTCGCTGAAGCTGATAAGGCGGCCATGGGCGTCATCAGCAGCAACAGCGCAGATGCGGATACCGCCTGGGTGCAGGCCATGCATAGACGCACCCTGCGTCTGTCTATGATCCTCGCGGGCACTAATCCCGACAGCTCTAACCCGCTTTTCCATATTCTCGATCCCATCCTACCGTCCTGAGGGTCGACCTGGACAAAACGGCTGCCGCTCTCTTGCTAGACTAATTGTTATTAGTCTATAGTAAGCCCAGTGATTGCTGGAGGATCTGATATGAGTGGATGCCCCTTTGCCAACTTTAAAAATATGGTCGACCCGGATACCCACGCCGAGGGCATGCCCTACGACGAACTGAAAAAGATTCGCGATTCAGGCCCTGTGCACTGGATGGATGATCCCACCCGCGGCGTGCCCCACTGGCTGGTGACCGGCCGCGAAGAGATCGACTTTATCTCCAAGAACCCTGCCCTGTTCTCCTCAGAAGCCAGAAGTGTGCTGGTGGAGGAATGGAGCGAGGAGGAGATGGAAAACATTCATCGCCATATGACCATTAATATGGACCCGCCCCGCCATCTTGAAAATCGTGGCATTTTGCGCTCGGTGTTCACACCCAGAGCAATTGATGCCTATGAGGAACGCTTTCGCCAACACGCCAAAAACATCATCGATCGCGTAGCGAATCGCGGCGAGTGTGAATTTGTAGAAGAGGTTGCCGCTGAACTGCCGCTGCTGGCCATTCTGGAACTGTGTGGTATTCCACCGGAAGATCGACACGATTTCTTCGACTGGACCAATGCGATGATGTTCAACGAGGATCCGGAAATGGCCGCGAGCCAGGAAGTGGCGCAGATGGCCTCGGTACACGTGATTGAATACGCGATGAAACTGGCCGCCCAGCACGAAGAGAACCCCAAGAAAGACATCATCGGCGCTCTGCTGGAAGGCACCAAGGATGAAAAAGGCTTTAACCAGGATGAGTTTGTCTGGTTTTTCCTGATGCTGATTTCAGCCGGCAACGAGTCGACCCGCACCGTCACCAGCCATGGCATGCGACTGTTGATGGAAAACCCAGACCAGCTGCAATACCTGGTGGACAACCCAGACAAAATCCCAGGCGCGTGCGAGGAAATGCTGCGCTACAACACGGCGTTTATCATGATGCGCCGCACGGTAATGGAAGATCAGGAGCTTGGAGGCCACCAGCTGAAGAAAGGCGACAAGCTGATCATGCACTATCACACAGTGAATCATGACGAATCGATTTTTGGCGACGACGCCATGCAGTTCGACGTGACCCGCGCCGAACGCATGCCCAGCCTGTACAAAGAGCACCGCGCCTTCGGTATCGGTCAGCACTTCTGCCTGGGTACACACCTGGCCCGGCTGGAACTGCGCATCATGATGGAAGAAATTATTCCCAGAATGCGCAACCCGAAGTTTGCCGCACCCGTACGTTATACCCGCGGCAGCCTGGTCAACGGCATCAAGGAGATGAGGATCACCTTTGATCCGGAGGCGGCCAGCTCCAACGAAGCGGCCTGATTAAAACAGCTCGAACCGGGGCCCTCGTGGTCCCGGTTTCTTGTGCTCATCGGGCAAGGTGCACAAACGCTCCATTCGGGTGGTGCTACCATCCGCATATTCCCAGATCAGTTCATCGCCATCCAGATAGCGACGCACTACCTGCGGCCCCCAGCCGAACACATAGAAATTGAGGATGCCCTCTTCCCATATCATGGAAGCGGAAGTCCGCGGACAGAACTCCCGCCCACCGGCAATGAACATAACGGCACCCTCGGTATCATCGGTATTCAGGCCTGCTGTGCTGTTAGGGCCATAGTCGTGAATGATACCTGCGGCGGTCACCACCACTCTGGAACCACACTGTTCAACGCGTTCCACATGACCCACGTGGCCACCTGATACACCCCGCCACAAACCACGGATATCATCCGCTCCCGCTACCAATGGCTCGGTACATTCTCGCAGGATCGGCAGGGGAAAATGGTCATAAGCGCAACCCGGGGTGTTGCCCTTGGGAATATCCGCCGCCATTTTGCCGCCGCCATCCAAAACCGGCAACTCACAGTAGTTCAGCCCACTACCATCCCCGGCAAGTGTCGCCGGATCAGTCGTGAGGGGCGGGCGCGGAGATAGGAGAGCCAGCCAGAACAATGCACAGAACAGGACTATCATGGCAATCAGGGCGCCGATCATTATCTTTTTCATCCGCCCACGCTATATTCCGACACACTTTATGTCAATATAAGAGAAGCGCTCCCAAGCTTGCTTCTGACCCCAGAATACAGATAATGAATCGCAGTAATTCGCCCTCCGTTTTCACCTGTAAACCACAAGCGAGAATCAGCAAGCGGCACTGAGTGAGCCGTCTATCAGTTTTATGGCGCAAACCCTCTCCAGTGCTCGATTCAGCAGCTCCAGACTAGTGCGCGCTCTCGCCGCAACGGGCCTGGCCGAGGCCCAGCAGGCCCCAATTGCTGCTGAACAGCGTCTGGCGGGCATGATCGATTTGTCTGACTCCATACGGGTTTCCGCCGCACAGCTGGCGGATCCGGGGCTCGATTTTGAGGCCATCCCGGTCGACCTGAGCGCGGTGCGTGCCGACTTCCTGGATGTGCGCGCAGCCTTGCTGCGCTCAGTGCAGCAGAGCTTCCATCCGGGCAGCGGCTATGTGCGCACTCGGCTCCCGCAACCCGATTACAGTGCCGAGCCAGCCAAAGGTGTCGAGCCTTATCAACGTTTTTATCGCGCGCAACAGCGGGAGATGGATTTTCGAATCAGCGGCCTGTTGGAGCGGGTTCGGGCGGCTGCCAGCGACTGTTCCCCGGAGCTGCGTCAGCTGGTTAGACTGGATAAAACCCTGCAGAAAGTGATGACCGGACACGCTCGCCTGGCCTACAACAGCCTGGCGGAACACCTGGGCAGACATCTCCAGGAGCTGATTGCAGACAGTAGCCCGGAACAGGCCTACCCCAGGCTGTTTCGAAATATGAAGGCCATGCTGCTGGCCGAGATAGAAACCCGGCTTCTGCCCATACTGGGCCTGGTTGAAGCCATCGAACAACACCACCAGACGGAACACAATGACTAGAACACTTTTCTACGGCGCGGCACTGGTAGGTTTGCTCGCGATCGCCTGGACAGCCACCACATTTATCGATAACAACGCCCTGGCCCTCAGCATCACGCTGATCATCGGCGTGGTTTATGTGCTGGGGCTTGCGGAATTGCGCCAGATTCGGCTCGAGACACGTGGACTCAATGCTGCCATTGGGCAGGAACCTGACAAACCGGAAAATCTGCTGGCGCAGGTACACGGCAACCTGCATGGCGCCATTAACCAGCGCATTGCCGGTTTTTCTGCACCCCTGCCAGCGCCAGTATTCACGCCCTATTTCACTGGCCTGCTAGTGATGTTGGGTTTGCTTGGCACCTTCGTGGGGATGGTCGATACCCTGCAGGGCGCGGTGGCAGCGCTGCAGGGCAATACAGAACTCAGCGCTATACGGGATGGGCTGGCGGCCCCGATTCAGGGCCTGGGCGTGGCCTTTGGCACCTCGGTGGCCGGGGTTGCCGCATCCGCCATGTTGGGCCTGGCCACAACATTGGCCCGCCGCGAGCGACTCGCGGCATCACGCACTCTGGATCAATACATCAATCATGCTTTTGCGGGCTACTCCCGAGACGCCAGTCGCGACCAGGCCTTTCAGGCGCTGCAGTCTCAGGCAGAAGCCTGGCCCGAACTGGTTCGCCAAATGTGCGAGCTGGCAGACCATTTAAAAACCAGCAGCACTGAGACAAACAGTGCCCTGACCCAAACGGCCCAATCGCTGCAGCAAGGCCAGAGTGAGCTCACAGGTGAACTCGTGACCCAGCTGAAGAATCTGGAAGCATCACTCAATGACAATCACGCCAGTCAGCAGCAAGCGATCGCTCAACGGATGGATGAATTGGGTACAACTCTGACCCAATCCGTAAGCGAGTCACTTCTGTCAGGCCTGGAACAGAGCGCTGATCGGGCCGCGGAGAACTTTGAACCCCTGCTCAATGGTTTGTTGGCATCCATTGGCGAACAGGCCACAAACACCCAGCAGCAGCTTGGTAAAACGGCACAGGAGCACTTGCAGCAGTTAAACAAAGGCTTCGAATCACAGCTGGCTGCTATGGCGCAGCAGTTGGAAACGCTCAGCGCTCAACAACAGGACCAGACAGAGCGCATGAGCAAAGGTTTGAACCAGCAGGTTGAGGTCAGCAGTGCGCGCTTGCAGGAGCTGGCGGAGCATCATCAAAACCAACTGGACAGCATCAACAGCAGCATCGCCGAACGCATGCAGGGCATAGCCACCCAGCTTCAGGAGCTGGTGGCCCAACACGAAAGCCAATTGGCCCAGGCTTATGCCGAGCGCGAACAGTTCCAGGGCTTGCTGGAAAACCTCGAACAGCGCGCTGGCGCCTCACTAAGCAGCGCCGGTGACAATTTGGCAATCCAAATGGGTGAGCAATCCGACCGACTGCAGGAACTAGTTGCCGGGCTGTCTGATAGCGCTGTGGACCTGTCCAGCCTTGGTGAAGCATTCGCGGCTGCGGTCACCCAACAGCAATCCAGCAATCAGGCGCTGACAGACGGTTTATTGGGTATTGAGGCGGCGCTCGAGCAAGCCGGGCAGCGCAATGACGAACACATGAACTTCTACCTGGAGCAGGCCCGGGAAATCATTGACCACAACCTGCTGGCACAGCAGGAGTTGCTGCAGCGGTGACGCCGCCAATGATAACGAAGAGGTGCCCGCCGCATGAATGGCAGCCTGGAGCAGGCTGAGATCGAGCAAACACCGATCTGGCCAATCTTTGGCGACCTGATGGCCGCGCTGCTGGGCATTTTTATTCTGTTGTTGGTGTGGACGCTGGGCTATCAGGTAGAGCTGGCACTGAATCTGGAACAGGAAACCGAACGCCGCCAGGCCGAGCAGGAACGACGGGTTGTACTGGAGTCAGCTCTCGCACAACCGCTGGCAGAAGGCCGCATCACACTGGAATCCGGGCGCATCGGCATCAGCGGCAAAGTGCTGTTTGAGCTCAACTCCAGTGACGTGCAGCCGGAGGGCATGGAGCTTCTGCAGAGCCTGGTGGCCCCACTACAGGTCTACCTCGGCAGCCGCGATGAGCTGTTGATGGTATCGGGTTTTACCGATGACTTGCCGATTCAGGCGGATAATCTGCACTACGCGGACAACTGGGAGCTGTCGGCGGAGCGCGCGCTTAACGTGACACGCGCACTGATCAATGCGGGACTACCCTCTTCAATGGTGTTTGCCGCCGCCTTTGGTGCTGAACAACCGGTGGCCAGCAATGCAGATGCGGAAGGCCGCTCAAGTAACCGCAGGGTAGAGATTGCACCAGTACCTCGCGCCGGCAACAGTCAGGCAGATGGACGATAAAGTTCACATCAGCAATGTGCTGACGCCGCTTCAACAGCAGGCCGCACGCTTGCGCGATCAGGGCGCTGC
The DNA here is from genome assembly GCA_963921335.3 of Halieaceae bacterium. Taxonomy (GTDB): domain Bacteria; phylum Pseudomonadota; class Gammaproteobacteria; order Pseudomonadales; family Halieaceae; genus CAWUFC02. The sequence goes on from CAWUFC020000002.1 coordinate 974,498, forward strand.
CCAGTTCTGGCCCGGCCAGCTGACCTACATTGAACAACTGCTTGTCAGACTGCAGCAGCGAGACTCGACTGCAACACTTTGGGACAAGCTGGACCGGGGGCTAACGGAACTTGAGTCATTGCTGGATGAACGAAGAGCCGATCTCCAGCGCCGCCTGTCTGCGCAGCAGCCCAATGAGGACGAGCGGGAACAGTGGCAAACTCTGCTGGATGAGGGCCGACTGCATGAGCTGCACTGCCAGCTAAAGCGCCGCGAGTTGAGAAAGAGCCAGCAGTGGAAAACAAGCAATAGCCTGACCGCAGCCGGCGTTGAAAGCTTGCGCGAAGAACCGATCGCCCAGGCCATCAGCAATCAGGATGAGTCGATCAGTCGCGCCATGGAACCGGCTGGCCTGCAAGCCGCCAACAAACTCAGAGAGCAGTGGGCACAGGACAGAACCGAGCAGTTGCTGCAGCAGGCCATCGAACACCTGCCCAAAGATACCGGGCCGTTAAACCCGCAGCGGTTGGCCACTCACTCCCTGTTGATGATGGCCAAACTGTCGCCGCAATACCTGCACCAGTTCAGTCTCTACATCGACACCCTGGCCTGGCTGGACGACCTCCGACCTACAGACTAGATCAATGGGGTCAGAGTACTTTGCTAATCAAGGTACTCTGATTCCATTGAAACTATTGCCAGATGACTTTGCTGCCGCTGGCGTACCAGCCATCCAGCTCGGGTTCATAGGCAGCCTCAATCACGTTGCGCTTAATCTTGAGGGTTGGGGTCAGGAAGTCATTAGCCACTGCCCACTCGTCCTGCACCACAACAAGGAACTGCAGCTTTTCAAAGGCTTCGACCTGGCTGTTGACCTCGGCCAGTAATGCCTCCAGCCGCGGTGTCAGCTCGTCCTGGAAGGCTGCATCGTTCTGCCGGGGTCGCAAGTCTTCAGCCAGCTGCAGGGTGGCATAGCAGGCGGGGCGACCAGGACCGGAGACACAGCTCTGCTCGATGACTCCCTCGGAGTTCAACAGATTCTCGATGGGTACCGGCGCGACATACTTGCCCTTGCTGGTTTTAAACAGCTCTTTGACCCGGCCGGTAATCCTGAGCAGGCCATCATCGGCATATTGACCGCGATCACCGGTTTTAAAATAGCCGTCTTCGGTATAGCACTCGGCGGTCATCTCCGGTTCTTTGAAGTAGCCCATCATATTGCCGGGGGATTTGATTTCGATTTCGCCGCTCTCGCTGATGCGCGACAGCACACCATTGCTGGGAAAGCCCACGTACCCGGGACGACGTCGATCCACCGTGGACAGGTGTGAGTAGGCAAAATCCTCACTCATGCCATAACCCTCGGTGATGTGCAGACCCAACTGGTCATACCACTCGATAATTTCAGCCGGCAGGGGGGCTGAACCGCTGCCCGCTAAACGCACATGAGACAAACCCAGGGTGTCGAGAATCTTACCTTTGATAATGCCACCGACAACAGGAATCTTGAGCAACAGACGCAGGCGCTGCTCCGGAAACTTCTGCAACACCCCGCCCTGAAATTTGAGCCACAGGCGCGGCACCGAGATAAACAGTGTCGGGCGGGCCCGGCGCAGGTCCTCAACAAAGGTATCGAGCTTATCGGCAAAGTAGATGTGCGTGCCGCTATAGAACGAGCAGCACTCGACCATCATGCGCTCCATCACATGGGCCAGGGGCAGATAGGACAGAATGCGGTCATCGGAGTGAATTTCCAATTCACCCAGGGCCAGGTGGGCCGGATTGGAAATTGAGGCAAAAGAATGCATCACTCCTTTGGGCCGCCCGGTGCTGCCGGAGGTATAACAAATCAGGGCCAACTCTTCGGGGCTACGTGATGGATTACCCGCCAGCGGCCCTGTAGCCGCGGTGATGTCGTTCCATTTGGGATAATCGGTGCTCGGGGCCAGTGGCATTTCAATGCCGGGCATATCCGAAGGAATGCCGGCTTTCATATCATCCCAGTCATCCAGCTTGCCGATAAAAACCAGCTTCGCTTCAGAGTGCTCAAGAATGTAGCTGACCGAGTCCGCATTCAAGGTGGGATAGAGCGCCACACTGGCATGCCCCGCCATCCAGATGGCCAGCTCCGCAATAATAAAGTGAGCACTGTTCTTGGAGATCATCGCGATCTGGCTGCCCGCAGGAATATCCAGCGACTGCAGGTGAGCGGCCATGCGCCGTGCCTGATCCAGGGTTTCGGCCCAACTGTAGTCAATCACGCCGCCATCACCGGTGGGTTGCGTCATATAGATGCGCTCTGGTTCACGCGCCTCCCAGTCATAGACGGCGTCCAGCAACAGTTGTGATTCAGGATGACTCATTGAATGCTCCTTACAGTTCCTTCACGGCGCGGGTCGGCGGCACCCTCCAGCCCATCGGGTGTCACCAGGATGATATGCAGCCCTGAGTTCTCACCCTCCCGCTCCTCTACAGTGTAGCCGCGAGACTTCAGGTTATCGGCTATGGCCTGACCACCTTCCGCTGAGATTTCTACGCGCACTTTTTCACCGCGGGCCACAATATTGGGAAAATCCACCGCTGCCTGCACACTGAGCCCCCAATCCAACACACCCAGAATACTCTTGGCCGTGTAAGCCGGAATTGAATTGCCACCCGGGGAACCAGCAACCATCAGCAGTTCGCCCCGGTCATCAAATACCATGGTGGGTGTCATTGAAGAGCGCGGGCGCTTACCCGGACCCACCGCATTGGCTTGCGGCTTTCCATCAGCGGCCACCTCGCGCGCGAAATCGGTGAGCTGGTTGTTGAGCAAAAACCCGCCCACCATGCGGGACGTGCCGAAGGGTGCCTCAACACTGGCAGTCATCGACACGGCATTACCCTGCCCATCGATGATCGAGAGATGAGTGGTGCCGGCCACATCCTCAGTGGTATCGAGAGACCAGGGGCTTACGCCGGCCTGCCGATTCATGAAAGCAACGGGATCGCCATGCACAGGCACGGCTGAGGGCGCAAAGCGCTGGCCGGCCCGGTACTCCAGATAAGCGGGATCCACCAGGGCTTCTAAGGGCACGCTGATGACATCGGGATCACCAAAATAGTAATCGCGGTCGGCATAGGCCAGACGCTGGGCATCGACAAAGGCAGTGATGCGATCTTCCATGTCATCGGTATCACTAACCAGATGGTCATAGATACCAGCGAACATCAACTGCACGCCTCCAGAGGACGGCGGCGTCGGCGCACACACCGAAAGCTGCCTGAAGGGGCCGCAAATCGCCTGACGACGCACTGCTTTGTAGTCAGCCATATCGGCCAGACTCAACCTGCCCGGGTTGGGCTCGGCACTCGCAGCGGCCACTATCTTTTCGGCGATGTCACCAGTGTAGAACGCTGACGGGCCCTCCTTCGCGATGCGAATGAGTGTTAGTGCGTAGTCAGGATTTTTCAGTAGCGCACCAGCCTGGAGTGGCTCGCCATCAGGGAAAAAATAGGCCGCGGTAATCGGGTTTTCATCGATCTGCGTGTACTTTGCCATGCGAGGCAAAAATCCGGCTAGTCGCGGCGAGACTGCAAAGCCTTCCTCTGCCAGGCGAATGGCGGGTTTGAACAGCTCCGCCCAGGGCAGTTGACCGTGCTCGGCATGTGCCGCTGCATACACAGCAATAGAGCCGGGCACACCAATCGCCAGCCCACTCTGCCAGGCCTCAAAAAAGCCCATCGCCTCGCCATCGCGCATAAACATATCCGCCGTGGCTGTCAGGGGTGCCTCTTCGCGACCGTCATGAAACACCAGGCTATTGCTTTCGCGCTCATACACCAGCACAAACGCCCCACCCCCAATACCAGAACTCTGGGGTTCCACCAGGCTCAGTACGGCGTGGGCGGCAATCGCAGCATCAACAGCGTGACCGCCCTGTTCCAGCATCGCCATCGCGGCATCGGTGGCATGAGGATTGGCGGTGGCCGCCATAGCGCCATGGGCCCAGGCTTTAGAAACTGATGGAGGAGCATCACTGGAAGCCGAGCAGGCCGCCAGTGACAGGCTGAGAAACAGGTATATCAGGTACTTCATATGCGGCCTATCGTGATCGAGAGACCGCAGTGTAACAGCACTCAGCGCGGGCCGGGATAGTGCTCTATTTGTGGTTCCACCAGGCCAAATCGGTGAACGCACGCAGATCCATCTCGTGTGTCCATGTCGATCGATGCTGCCGCACCAGATGCAGATAGGTCTCGGCAATTTTCTCTGGCAACATCAGGCCATCATTGTCGCGACCTACTGTCTCGCGAAGCTTCTCAAAGGTTTCAGCGCCCAGCATTTTGCCCAGCGTGTCCGGTGCATCCACGGCGCCATCAATCAACACGTGGGCGACATGTATACCCTTGGGCGAAAACTCGGCGTTGAGCGTTTGGCAGAGCATTCGCCGCCCGCCCATCGCAGCGGCATGAGAATGCTGGCCGGCATTACCGCGCACTGCAGCCGTGGCCGAGGTTACAATAAAAGTGCCTTTACCACGCTCTTCCATTAGCGGCATGAGCGCAGACGCCACCCGAAATAGCGCGAATGTAGCGATACGCCAACCCAGCTCAAACGCCTTGTAACTGGTGTCGGCCAAATCGCGGTTGCCAATCTGCGCACCGAGATTGAACAGTACAACCTCGATCGGCCCGATGCTGGCCTCGATGTCGGCGACGCGCTCTTCAATGACGTCCGGGTCAGCGGCGTTCAATAAATAGCCTGTAGCATCGCCACCGTCATCACGAATGTCAGCCACCAATTTGTTGAGCCCCTCCTCGTCACTACGGCGACACAGCACCGAGTGATAGCCCTCGGCGGCAAACAGCTTGCCAGTGGTGCCGCCGATTCCGGCTCCGGCACCCAATACCAGACAGACAGGTTTCATCGTTGTTCTCCCTTATGCGCCCTGGCCCAGCAGCCAGTTGAGATCGTCGAGGCTATCTTTGCCAAAAAACAGCTCATCGCCCAAAAACAGTGTAGGCAGACCGAAGACACCGCGCTCTACCGCTGCGTTAGTGTTGTCGATCAGGCCCTGCTTCACCGCAGGATCCTGGGTGGCCTCTAACAGGGCTGCACCGTCCAGGCCCTGGGCGGTAAATCCAGCGACAAACACCTCCGGGTCGGGCAGGTTGACACCCTCTTCCCACACCAGCACTTCTGCTGCCTCGATGTACTGGGGCAGTATGCCCTGCTGTTGGGCAGCCACGGCACCGCGCATGATGGGCAAGGTATTCAGCGGGAAGTGCGGATTCATTTTGAACTTGTCCAGCCCGTAGCGACGGGTGAAGCGCTGCATCTCTACCTGCATGTAATTCAGCTTTAAAGGGATTTCACCAAAGGCCACAAAAGGAGCCTGGTTATTGGTGGACTTAAAAATGCCGCCCAGGAGGATGGGCACATAGTTCACCTCAGCCCCGTGCCGCTCGAGGATGCCCGGCAGGGCGCGGTTGGCCATGTAGCAGTTGGGGCTGGCGATATCGTAGTAAAAGTCGACGGTAGACATACTTGGCTTCCTGTTAATTTGGTTTTAAAATTAAACCATAATGTTAATAGTTGCTTTTTGCAACCATTATTCAGCAGGAGCCCAGCAATAGCCAAACCACATACACAAACCTGTTCAATTGCCGAATTTCTCAACCTGTTCGGCGACAGCTGGACCCTGCTGATTCTGCGAGAAGCATTCTATGGAGCTACTCGTTTCAGCCACATCCAGAAAAACACCGGTATTGCCAAAAACCTGTTGAGCGACCGCCTGGCCAGGCTGGTCGAAGAGGAGGTACTTGAGCGAGTCAACGTGGGGGAACGGGGCACCCGCTATGCCTATCACCTGACCGAGAAAGGGCGCGCGCTGATGCCTGTCTTTGCAGCCATTATCCAATGGAGCAACACCTGGCAGTTTGGCCCTGGCAAAGAACCCATCCTGCTAGCGGATCGCAACAGCGGCCAACACTTCGCGGCACTGGCCCCGGTTGGCAGCGACGGACACGCACTTCAGTGGGCAGAATTGATTACGGAGCCTGGCCCCGGGGCCAGTCGCGCGACGTTATATCGTATCAACCAAAGTCGGAAAGATTTAGACGAAAGGTGATGGTCTGACTTAAAAATCTGCTTTTATGTCCTACAATTCTAGCTATAAGAAATAACGTCCTGGAGAGAAACATGAAGCCCTTTCACCGCCTGAGCCTCGGTGTCCTCACCCTTCTGTTTTGCAGTATTTCCCTGGGTATTTCGTCGGCCCATGCAACGCAAACCCTGTTTAAAAATGTGATGGTGTTCGATGGCACCAGCAAAAAGTTATCGAAGAAAACCGATGTGCTGGTGGATGGCAACAAGATCGCCAGGATCGGCAAAAACCTGAAAGCAGACAACGATGCCATGGTCATCGACGGCAAGGGCCGCACCCTGATGCCCGGCATGATCGAGAATCACGCGCATCTCGCCCTGATGGGCCCCTCTCTGCCGGCGATGGAAGCAAACACCACCTGGGAAGACTTTGCTATCCATGCCACCAAAATGGCCGAGCTTTACCTGATGCAGGGTTTCACCACCGTTCGGGATGCCGGCGGCGCCAACGGAGGGCTGCAGCGAGCTATCGATAGTGGCACCATCGTTGGTCCACGCTTCTACCCCTCGGCAGCATTTATTGGCGGACGCGGCGGCCACGCCGACTTTGCCAACTACACCGCACCACCCGATCAGAGCACCAACATGTCTCGCCTTAACATGGCCATCGACGCCGATGGGGAAGACGCCGTGCTCAAAGCGGGTCGAAACAATTTCCGTATGGGTGCAAGCCAGCTCAAGGTGATGCAGTCCGGCGGCATAGTCTCAGCGTTTGACCCCTGGCAGATGGATGGCCGCACCGCTGACGAGATCAAAGCAGCAGTCACCGTGGCGAACCAGTATGGTACCTATGTCATGGCCCACTCTTATCGGCGCGAATCGATTATCGCAGCATTGGAGTCTGGCGTGCGCTCGATTGAGCACGGCTTTATGTACGACTGTGAGATCGGCGAGCTGATGGAAGAGAAGAACGCTTACATCACGACCAACCTTACAGCCTTTATTCCAGGGTTGCTGGATATACCCGCCGTGAAGAACGTGCCCTCCAGCTTCCGCAAGGCCAAGTCCGCCCAAGCTGCGTTCTCAGACTATCTAGACAACATGCGCAAGTGCCCAGCCAAACGAGGATTTCAAACTGACTGCGTGGGTGGCCTTGAATCCTGCAATAAACAGATCCATCACGAGCAGTACCTGAACGGCGAATTTTTCGACAATCACACTGCCCTGGTGGTGGTGACCTCTGTGGGTGGTGAGATCGCCGCGATGACCGGCGATTTTATGAACCCCTACCCCGACGGGAAGCTGGGCGTGATTGAGGAAGGCGCCTATGCGGATATATTGCTGATAGACGGCAACCCCCTGGAAGATCTGAGCGTGATCGGTGCGCACCCCAAGTGGTTTGATGCGCCCACACCGCCTGACAGCCCCCGGGCATCCTGATCATCATGAAGGACGGAGTGATCTACAAAAATACGCTCTAGGGATTACCGAAAACGGCAGGTCAGTTATTTCTGGCCTGCCATGTAGTTCTGGATGTACTCCATGAACTCGGGCATGTTGGCGTTGCGATCTGCCTCGATACGCTGGGCAATCTCCGAACTCTTCATGGTCGCGGCCCAGTCTTTCATACCCTCGATTTCGGTAAACAGGTTGCGACCCAGGTGCTCGCCGCTGATCCATGCAGCCACCGCGTTGACGTAATGCACATAGATATCAGCCATGGTGAACGTATCTCCGGCAATCCAGGGGCTAAACTGGCACAGGCGGTTCATAGCCTCGATGCCCCGATTCATCACATGGTTAATCTCGCCCTTCACAACCTCCGGCGCCGGATTGCCAGAGAACACATAGGACAGCATTCGACGGTTAGGCAGCTCGAGGTAAAGCTCCGCCACCTTCATGATCTGGCGCACTTTCGCCCGCCCTGCAGCATCTGAAGGGTACAGAGGCTTATCGGGGTAAGTGTCTTCGAGATAGTCACAGATCACGGTTGTTTCAGAGAGGAGCTCGCCATCTTCAGTGGTCAAGGCGGGGATTTTCCCCACCGGGCTGATCGCCAGCCATTCATCCCCACCCCCGTAGATCAGATGCTCTTCAAAGGTTAGCTCCTTATAAAGCAGCACATGCTTAACGGCGTTGTAATAGTTGCTGGAAGAAAATCCGTGCAGGGTAATCATGGTGGTTGCCTCTGGCGTGTAATCCGGACGTTAGAATGCCATGATGTATGCACGAGTGGAATGAGGCGCTTATGCTGAAGAAGCTATTGATCGCTGCGTTGTTGCTGGCACTGCTTGGCGGACTTGGAGCCTACTGGTTTCTGAGCGGTTACGATTCCCGGGAAGTATCCCGGTTGGCCTTTAATGACAGCTGTGCCAGTTGTCACGGAGCAGACCTGGCCGGCACTGCTGAAGGCTCACCCCTGATCGGCACTGCACAAAACCTGCAAACTGATGTTGGCACCATTCTGGCAGACATGAATGCCGCGCATGCGCAGGATCTGCTGGGCAACTGGAACGACACCTACTCCGACACCATGATCAAGGCCCTGGCTCTGTTTGTGAGCGAACAGCGGCAGCAGTTCCCCACCGTCTTTGAATCGCAAAAATTCCAGGTACTGCAGGAACAGGTAGACACTCGCCATCACAGCTTCCGGGTGGAACATGTTACGGAACTGCAAAGCGGACCCTACTCCATGGCGCCCCTTCCGGACGGCCGCATTCTGGTGGTGGAGAAAGTACGAGGCCTGTCCATTATCGATACCGATGGCAGCCAGGGAGAATTGATCGAAGCGACACCCAGAACCTGGGGCGCGATCGCCCAGGTCAGAGGAAGCTACCTGGGCCTGGGCATGATGCTGGACGTGGAGTTGCATCCGGATTACGAGCGCAATGGCTGGATTTACCTGTCACACAGCGATCGCTGCCAACTGGATTGCAACTCCCTGGTACCGCAAACCATGGTGCGCGTGGTGCGGGGACGCATTCGTGATAACGCCTGGGTCGACGAAGAAGAAATATGGTCCGTGCATCACGATCACTACACAGTCGTTCCCGATGGTGTAGCCTGCGGGCGTCTCGCCTTTGATAACACAGGTCATGTTTATGTATCTGTAGGCGGCAAGGCCTCCTATTCCAACCTGCACAAACTGGACACGCCCTTCGGCAAGATTCACCGGGTCAAAGACAATGGCGACATTCCGGAGGACAACCCGTTCTGGGCACCACCGAACCAGCGTGACCCCACATCCACCCGCCACACCGTCTGGAGCTATGGGCACCGCACATCGCAGGGCCTGGCGGGCCATCCGCAGACCGGCGCCATCTGGAACAGCGAGATGGGCCCCCGTGGTGGTGACGAGTTAAACCTGCTGCTGGCAGGAGGCAACTACGGCTGGCCACTGTATACAAAGGGGATCGACTACAACGGCGAGCCCATCACCATGGGCGAAGACCTGGGCCTGTCATTCAGCGAAGCAGACACCATTGCACCGGTGGTGGATTACACCCCTGCCCCGGCCTTATCCAATATCACTTTTCACAACGGCGAACAGTTTCCTCATTGGCGAGATGACCTGTTGGTCAGCAGCCTGCGCGCGAAGACCCTGTACCGCGTGCGAGTGAAAGCCGGCGTGGTCGTTGAGAACGAAAAACTCATCACCGACCTCGGCCGCATTCGCGATGTGGAGATGGGCTATGACGGTCTCGTCTATCTACTGATAGAGCACGAGAACGGCGGTGCCCTGGTGCGACTGGTACCTGCGAACTAACGCCAGCACTCTCGACACATCAGTAAATAATCTGGGGGGCCGCCAATCGTCTGGCAGTTTCCGCGCCATTGCGCATGCCTGGGCAACCCTGGGGGGGTTCCCAAAATTACACAAACGTGTAATATTGGCTCATCACCGTCGAGCAGAGGCCTCCTATGCAGGCTAAACGCGGCCCATATCAATCCGACCGGCAGCGCCAGCGCCGCCAGAGGATTCTGCGTGCCGCCAGTCTCGAATTACAGCATCACGGCCTCAGCCAGCTCACTATGCGCTCGGTGGCAGAAGCGTCGGATGTCTCTCTCAAGACCCTCTACAACATCTTCGGCAATCGCGACCTGCTGCTGTTACGGGTGGCCACCGAAGGCTTGAGCCGCCTGCCCTACTCCGCCGCCATTGCCCGCAGTAATAAGGGCATTCCCCGCCTGCTGGCCTATGCCGAGGGCGCCATGCGCATGTTCGCTAAAGAGCCAGAGTTCTCCAGCCTGGTGGTAGGCATTCTGTTGCGTGTACAGGACAAACAGTCAACGGTCGATGACCTGATCACCCAGGTGCGGGGGCTGATTCACCGCTGCATTGTTGAAGCCGTTGAAATGGGTGAGTTACCCGAGCACACAGATACGGAGGCCCTGGCCGACATGCTGTGTGCCCATCAGTGGGGCCTGGTGCTGATGTGGGAACGAGACATCATGACACTGGAAACCCTGAGTCTGCAGTTAACGATAAGCTACTGCCTGACTCTGATGAGTCTGTGCGAACCGCAGTGCCAGACCTGGCTGCAGGCTCGCCACCAGGAATTCAAAACCAGGCTGGACAGCCTGACTGAAATATCTGAGGAACAACTGATCGCATAAACCACAACGCAAAACACCGAGGGAATAATATGAATAAGTACACCCGGATTTATCGCAACACCAAAATGGCTCTGCCATTAAGTGCAATGGCTCTCGCCATCAGCGCAGTCAACACACCGGCCGCAGTCGCCCAGGAGGCGGGTCTGGTACTTGAGGAAATCATCGTCACCGCTCGAAAACGGGAGGAATCGATTCAGGATGTTCCGGTCTCTGTGACATCCATCGGGCGAGAATTAAAGGAGGCCACCCTGCGCCGCCTTGACGACGTGCAATCGTTTACACCCAACGTGTATATCCGCAACACCAGCGCAATACCCGGTGGTGCAGCCATCAGTATCCGCGGGGTGTCCTACCAGGAAACCGATAAAACCCTGGATCCGTCCATCGGCGTGGTCATGGACGGCCTTTACCTGGGTACCGCCAGCGGCGCACTGCTGACCAACTTTGATACCCAGCGCATAGAGGTTCTGCGTGGACCGCAGGGTGCCCTGTTTGGCAAAAACACGACCGGCGGCGTTCTCAATGTGATTCGTGGTGACGTCACCGCCAACTGGGGTGGTGAAGGCATCGTGACCGTGGGTGACGACGGCCGCCAGGATCTCAAAGGTGTGCTGAATGTGCCGATTATCAAAGATGACATGGGCATCAAATTGTTCGCTGCAAAGATCGAAAGCGACGGCTGGATTGAGAACACCACTCTGAACGAAGACGTGTTCGGCGACGATAAGGAGCAGTATGGTTTTGCCTGGCAGTGGGAGCCTAACGAAAACTTCGACATCAAGTTCCACTATCAGAAAGACAAAGACCAGACGGATACTGGCGCTTACGCCAATATGAACCAGCCCGACGATTTGAACTGTATCCTATCCGGGATTTTATGGCAGGCTGGCTGTGCCACCAACGATCCAGGCAGTGACGAAGATCACGTCTCTAACGAGATTCGAAACACCAACGACAGTGAGTACGACACCTATATACTCACCATGAATTGGGATCTGGGCCCTGTCCTTTTAACCTCCATCACCGGCCAACGGGACATCGACGAGCACTACCTGTCCGGCTTTGATGCTTCGCCGGCGCGCTTGTTGTACCTGGATTACTTTAACGAGTGGGAACAGTTCAGCCAGGAACTGCGCTTTACCACGCAGAATTCCGACAATTTTGAACTGGTCGGCGGTCTGTACTGGTGGGAGGTCGACTACGAGCAGCGATGGGATGTGGGCCAACTCAACTATACGCTTGACCTGATCGGCGCCGTACCTGCCGACCCGCCCGGCAGCCTGGGACCGAACTCGCTTAACCATAATGGCCAGAACCAGGAAACCAAATCCTGGGCGGTGTTCCTGACCGGCGATTTCAATCTCAGTGAGCAGTGGACGCTGACCGTGGGTGGTCGTTACACCTATGAAGAAAAAGAGTTTATCGGCGCAGACGGCACCTACTACATGGAGGGTGAGCCGCGTCCACCATTGAACTTTACCGCCTTTGATGATGACTGGGGTGAATTCACGCCAAAAGTGGGTCTGCGCTATACGGCCAACGACGACATGATGTTCTTTGCCTCCTACTCTGAGGGCTTCAAGAGTGGTGGCTTCTTCGGCCGCCAGGCCAATTTCGACATCGACCCCACCTATGACCCGGAATATGTCACCTCCTACGAGCTGGGCATGAAGAGCACCTGGATGGGTGGTCGAATGATCTTCAACCCAACCCTGTTTTATAACGACTACGAAGACAAGCAGGAAGAAGTGCTGATCCCTATCGATCTCAGCAATGTCGCCACGGTCGTGCGTAACGCATCAACCCTTGAGATTCTCGGTGCCGAGCTGGAGCTTCAGTTCCAGATTACCGAGGCCTGGAATCTGCGTGCACACTACGGCTACATGGACGCCAAATACAAGGACTTCCTGGCCGATATCAACGGCGACGGCATGATCACCGACAACTCAAACCTGCGTCCGCGCAACACGCCTGAAAACACCGTGGGCGTGACCACCACCTACACCTGGCAGGTGGGCCCGGGCGAGCTGATGGGTTACGCGGCATGGCGCTGGCGTGATGAAATCGAGGTCATCGCCAATAACGACCCTCTGGGCAGCCTCGATCCTATTCACAACCTGGACCTGACCCTCAACTACAGCTGGCAGGACGGGCGCTATCGCGTTACGGCCTACGGACGCAACGTGACTGACGAGCGCGAGCAGATTGTAGTGCGGATTCCGGGCCTGGTGACCTGGGGCAACTGGAACCAGGGTGAGAACTACGGCGTGGAGTTTGCCGTTAACTTCTAAGCAGTTTGCGAGTGAACTTGAGGGGCCGCAAGGCCCCTTTTTTATGTCGCTTTATGTATCTCAATGTTACCCGGCGGCGGCGAAAACTCGGGCTCGACAGCGCTCAGTGCACGCAACGCGGTTGCACGATCGTCCTCTGAAAACTCACCGGTGGTCAGGCAGAATTCCACCATGTTCTCATTGGGGTCGCGGGTGTAAATGGAATGGCACCAGTTGTGGTCAATCTCCAGTACATCCAGACCGGCATCCAGCCAGTCCTGCTTGCGCCGCTCAAGCTCAGCGCGATCCTTTACATCAAATGAAATGTGATTAATGACGTCGGGCAAACCGGCACCGCGCGAGATATTGCTTTCAAAATTTTCGGTGCCGGGCACATCGTGCAACTCCCAAAACGCTATGAATTTGGAATCATCCTCCATGCGATAGAAGAAATGCTTGGCCCAGCCTCCTTCCTGCACAGGTCCAATCTCAACCTTAACCAATTCAAAACCCATCACGCCTTCGTAGAAGTTGTGGATGGCCTGGATGTCGTGTGTTGCCAGCGCCAGGTGGTGATAACCCATATCAACGGCCCTCCTCGTCGGTATCTACCATATTCATGACATCATAGGAGCTGCCCGCGGGTGCAGCGATCTCTACAATGCGTTCGTCAATATCGTCGTACTCTAGTCGCAATGCCCTGCTCATCACCGCATGCATTTCGTACAGCGCTGTGCAGTAGGTCAATTCCAACACTTCCTCGTCAGAGAGACCCGCCTTCAACACCGCAAACACTTCGTCACTGACTCGCCCCCCCTCGAGCACCAGTGCATCCGTGTAGGCCAGCACGGCACGTTCGAGGTCGCTGAACTGGTCACTGAGCTGCCAATGAGCAATGGCCTTAATCTTTTTTTCGGTCATGCCGACCGAGCGGCAGGACTTACAGTGTTGGGAATATACGAACTGCGACTGGCGCGTGTATCCCGCCCGGGTCATGCCCAGCTCTCTCAGCACCGGGTCCAGTTTGCGATTGGGATCGCGATAAAACTGGAAGCCTTCGATAGCATGCTTCAGGCAGTCGGGCACCAGTGCAAACACCGTCCACCAGTTGCCTGGCGTGCCGGTCTCAGTACCGGGGTCTTCAACCGGATCTCGCTCGCCAAACAGCATGTCGTACATCATGGTGGCAATCGGGTCGGCTTCGGCCCGGGCGACTTGTTTCAATCTAGGCATGGAATCGTCTTCCTGTTTTTACTTGTTATCACAACCAGCATAGGTGCTAGCTGGTTATCGCGATAGCCCCCATTCGGACCGGCTCGGTGATCAGGCTACAATAGCTTGATGGCTGCTTTACAAACCAATGCACGAAGCTTTAATCCCAATCAGTTGGCACTGAGCTGCGTCGCCAGCTATCAGCGGCGCATCGATGCCACGCTGGAAAGAGTCTGGGAGAACGTACACGACTGGGAACATCTGCCCCACCTGCATGCGAGCTCATTTGACTATATAGAGCTGGACGATGCCGGCGACTGGGGCTGGCGCACCTGGTCGAGCCAGGACCACAGCGGCCACATAGAGCTGTGTGTTGCCAGTGAGCACAGCTATGTGGCGCGCGGCTATCAGGGCGGGCAACAACAAACCGAGATCTGGACCAGGCTGAAGCCATTCGGTGCGACGACCGATATTGAGGTGGAATTCCACCTGCCCGATGTGCCCGAGGAGTCCGCGGCGCGTATGGGGGAGCTGATGCTGGCTCTCTACATGCAGCTGTGGGACGAAGATGAAGCCATGATGCAGGAGCGACAACGTCGACTGGATCAACGGCGCAGCGACGATAGGGAAACTGTACTGGGTGAACCCAGGATTCTAATGAATCGCCTGGCCAGTGGCGAAACCGTTCTGTTTGAGCTGGGCCGGCGTGAGTTTCAATTGCGCGAACATCAGGGGCAACTGCTGTGCCACGCGACCATTTGCCCGCACTTGCTTGGGCCTTTACAGGATGCTGACCTCAGCCAGGGTCAGCTTACCTGCCCCTGGCACGGCTATCGCTTCAGCCTCGACAACGGCGCGTGCCTGGAACCCGGCAACGCAGCCTGCAAGCTCTCACCTGCGCCACAGTTACACGAAGAACAGGGCCTGCTTGTGGCCCGCCTGCCTGAAAGCACTCAGTAAGTTCGCTCTACACCCAACGCACGCAAAGACGCTGCAATCGCTGCGTTACGAGGCTGCATGTCCTCGTGCAGGTGAGCCTGGGTGGGAATATAAAACAGGCTCAGATCCATACCGCGCAGCGCCCGCTCAGCACAGTCAGCCGGCATAATCAGTTCCAGCTCGGGGGGCGCCAGCGAAGGATCTGGCAGTACAGCGGAAACAAGAGGCGTATACACCGCGCCGGGCATTAGCACGTGCAGATCCAGTGGGCCTTCCTCTTGTTCAATCTGAAACCACTCCATGGCGATCAGCAAGGCGTGTTTGGTGGCGCCATAGTAAGCCATACGACCACCACTGACCGCAGTGGGCAGGCTGAGCGAATTCTCCGAGGCAGTCACCAAAAAGCGACCGGTGCCTCCGTGTTCCTGCAGGTGTTGTGTATAAGCACGAGCCAGCTTCATGCCCGCAAAGAAATTCACTTCGAACATCTTTGCCATAGCGTCATCGAATTCAATATCTGCCACGTGACCACTAAAACCAATACCCGCATTGGAGCAAATCAGGTCCAGTGATCCGGCCAGTTCTATCGCCTCAGCAAACAACTGAGCTGCCCCTGCCGGGTCAGACAGGTCGCAGATGAATGCCCGGGAGTCATGACCAAGTTGGTCAGCCAGCTGCTGAACCTTGTCCGCTTGCACATCGGCACACAGCACCCTGGCGCCGCGGGCACCGAGCTGGCGCGCTAACTCTTCACCAATACCTGAGGCTGCGCCAGTTACCAGTACGGTCTGTCCGTTGTAGTCAATCATGTTCACACCTCGCTTTGTGCCGCCAGGATCGCTTCCTGCACTGCCACCAGTTGTTCCGCCTGTTCCAAATGCAGGCGTTCTGTCATGCGACCCTCGACAGTGATGACACCCTTACCCTGATTTTCAGGCTGCGCAAAGGCATCAATGATCGCTCGAGCCTGGGCGATAGCTTCGGGATCCGGCGAGAACACCTCATTGGTGATATCCAGCTGGGCTGGGTGAATCAGGCACTTGCCATCAAAACCCAGCACCCGGCCCTGCTCACACTCTGCACGCAAACCCGCTTCGTTTTTAATGTCGTTATACACGCTGTCGAGGGCGACCAGGTCATAGGCGCGCGCGGCTGTTACCGCAGACACCAGGGCCAGCTGAAAGGCTTCGCGCTCCGGCGTTGCCTGTGCACGCATTTCCTTGGCCAGGTCATTGGTTCCCATCATAAACCCGGTAAGGCGCGTACTCGCAGATGTTGCTGCAATGGCCTGAATATTCAATATAGCCAGGGGCATTTCTATCATCACCCACAGCGCCAGATCGGCGGGCGCACCAGCTTCGCTGAGCAAGGCATCGATACTGACAATATCCTCGGCACTGCACACCTTGGGCACCAGCACGCCATCTGGAGCGGCAGACACAGCCATCAGTAAATCATCGCGACCCCACTCAGAGTCGAGGCTGTTGCTGCGAATCACCACTTCGCGACTACCGAAGCCCTTGTTGCTGACTGCAGTGTGAATATTGGCTCGCGCTGTGGCTTTCAAATCAGGCGCTACTGAATCCTCAAGATCAAGAATCACCATATCCGCGGGAAGCGAACAGGCCTTCTCCAGGGCGCGCTCATTCGCGCCGGGCATATACAAGCAGGACCGACGAGGCCGGTACGCATGGGTTGTATTCATACAGATGTTTCCAGGAATCCAGATTTGTCATTCATTGTACCTAAGCCATGTTCAGCAACAAATTTGGACTAAGCTGACGAGAGGACAAAGGGGAGCCATTGCCATGCGTAAGAAGATCAGTTTTGAGAGCCAGGGGATCACTCTTAGCGGAGCTCTGGAAATACCGTCGGGAGACATCCGCTGCTATGCCATGTTCGCTCATTGCTTCACCTGCGGCAAAGACGTCGCCGCCGCTTCCCGCATCACCAGGGCTCTGTCTGGCATGGGCATCGCGGTACTGCGCTTCGACTTCACCGGCCTGGGCAACAGCGACGGTGATTTTGCCAATACCAATTTTTCCTCCAACCTTCAGGATTTACTGGCGGCTACCGATTTCCTCCGGCAGAGCTACCAGGCTCCCGAGCTGCTTATTGGTCACAGCCTAGGCGGCGCCGCAGTGCTGGCAATGGCCGCGCAGGTGCCGGAGGCCAGGGCCGTGGTCACACTCGCCGCGCCACACCAGGCTGATCACGTCGTGCACAATTTTTCCGCGCAACTCGGTGAAATCAAAGAGCACGGTGAAGCCAGAGTCTCGCTGGCTGGCCGGGAATTTGTGATCAAACAGCAATTTTTGCAGGACCTCGAAGCAATTAATCCCACTGAGTTGGCAAAGCTTGGAAAGGCCATGCTGGTCATGCACTCGCCATTGGACACCACGGTGGATATAGCTGAGGCAGAAAAGATTTATGTGGCGGCCCGCCATCCGAAAAGCTTCGTCAGCCTGGACAGGGCCGATCACCTGCTCAGCAATAAAGACGATTCCAACTATGCCGCAGGCGTCATCGCGGCATGGGCCGATCGCTACCTCAGCCCGCTATCTGCACAACCCAGATCGGAAGTGATCGGTGGCGAAGTCCGCATTGAAGAAAAAGACCATCGCTTTGCCCTGAACGTCTACAGTGACACTCACCACTGGCTGGCCGACGAACCCCGCAAGGTAGGCGGAGCAGATAGCGGCCCTGATCCCTACGAGCACCTGCTGGCCGCACTGGGCAGTTGCACGGCGATGACCCTGCGCATGTACGCGTCACGCAAGCTTCTGCCGCTGGATGACGTTGTTGTCGAGCTGTCCCACAGTCGCCAGCATCGCGACGACTGCGAAAACTGTGAGAATACTAACAGTCGTATCGAGGTGCTGGAGCGACGCATTGAATTAGTAGGAAACCTGAGCGATGCAGAACGTCAGCGACTGCTCGAAATTGCAGACAAATGCCCCGTTCACCGAACCCTGGAAAGCGACCCTCAGGTGCAAACGAAACTCACTTCAAGGAGCGGGGACTAGCCAATTTGCTAAAGCAGGCTAGGCTGGTTTGATCAACAGGGAGAAGACCAGCATGAACTATCGCAAACTCGGCCACAGCGGACTGAAACTATCTGAGCTTTCTTTTGGCTCCTGGGTCACGTTCAACAAACAGGTGGATAGCACCGCAGCCGAGAGGCTCTTTGGAACCTGCTTCGACGCCGGTATCAACTTTTTCGACAACGCCGAAGGTTACGAGGCCGGCGAATCGGAAGTCGTCATGGGGCAGGCTCTAAAGAAACTGAACCGACCAAGGGATAGTTACTGTGTGTCATCCAAGGTATTTTTTGGCTCGGCCCGTCCACCCCAGCCCACCCAGATGGGCCTGAGTCGAAAACACATGACCGAGGCCTGTCACCAGGCGCTGCAACGGCTGCAGGTCGATTACCTGGACCTGTTTTTCTGCCACCGGGCGGACCCGGACACCCCCATCGGGGAAACTGTGTGGGCGATGCACAACTTGATCACCCAGGGCAAGGTGCTCTACTGGGGTACCTCCGAGTGGACGGCGGGGGAAATCGCAGAAGCCTATGAATTCGCGGCCGCAAACCACCTGACACCGCCAACTATGGAGCAACCCCAGTACAACCTGCTCGACCGGCAGCGCTTTGAGGTGGAATATGCGCCGCTCTACGAAAAGTATGGCCTGGGTACAACAACATGGTCGCCATTGGCATCGGGGGCGCTAACAGGCAAATACCTGGATGGCATTCCCGCTGGCTCAAGGGCCACCCTTCCGGGCTACGAGTGATTGAAAGAACGCATGGTGGAATCTGACCGTGGCCAGGAGCGCATGGCCCGCGTGTCGGAAATGAAACTGGTGGCTGACCAGCTGGGAGTTTCGATGAGTAAACTGGCCATTGCCTGGTGCCTGCTCAATCCCAATGTGTCCACAGTGATTCTGGGGGCGTCCAAAATTGAGCAGTTGGAGGAGAATCTGACAGCACTGGAAGTGTTGCCGCTGCTGACTGAGGATATTCAGCAGCGACTGCGTGGCCTGTAAACCCATGTATTAATGTGCCTGGTGCTCCAGGGCTTCATAGAAACTGCCTCGAAAGGCGCCAAACATATCCGCAACCATGGGATGCTGCACCGGCTTGCCGGTCTCGTCCGGCAACAAGTTTTGCTCTGATACGTAAGCCTCGTAGGCGTACTCGTTGTTCTCTGCCAGTAGATGATAGAAGGGCTGATCTTTGTGCGGCCGGATCTCCTCCGGAATGGAAAGCCACCACTCCTCGGCATTATCAAAGCGTGGATCGACATCAAAAATGACGCCCCGAAAATCGAAAAAGCGGTGATGGACCACCTGTCCGATAGAAAATCTGGCCTTTAACTCTTCCATGCGCTTTGGATACTTCCTATATTGCGTTAACTGATCATACTACGTACAGCCGGACCCGGGCGATCAAGTTCGGGGCCGAACAGCTTTAGAACATCAATACAAGGTATATGGGGATGCAGACAGCGCTTTTCAAGACCCGGAGACATGGTCTATTGGCCTTACTCTGCCTGACACTGGGCTCGAGCTTTTCAGCCCTGACCATGGCTAAAGAACCCCACCATATCCTTGTGCCAGTGATCTACGCTACCGATCGCGCCGTCGACAAGCCCAGCGATCCCGACAAGTATTTTGGCCACGACCGCGCCGTATTGAGCTACGGCACAGTAGATGTGGCGGTAGACCTCAAAGACAAGGTGGACTCACCGGTAATAGACCTCAATCGCTGGCCACTGATTAGGGACCAGGAGATTAAAAAGGGACATCGGCTGCTGGCGGTTAATCCGATGACGGATACTGGCTATCGGGACGCTCTGGGGCGAGCCATCGCCAATGCGGATATCAATGACGTGCTGGTATACCTGCACGGCTACTCGAAGACCTTTAAAACCGTGGCGCGCAACGCAGCATTGATGTCCTATGAGATGAACTATCGGGGTACCAGCGTGCTCTACAGTTGGCCTTCCCGCGGCACCGCCACCGGTTATGCAACAGATCTGGTCACTGCTGACTGGTCCGCGACCAAGTTCACCCAATTGCTGAGGGAGCTGTCACAGCGCGAGGATGTTGGAAATATTCATATCATGGCGCATAGCATGGGCCATCGCATCATGTTCAGCTCACTGGCAGAGCTTTCCACGGACCAGGAATTCCTGGCGCAGGACAAGCTGGGTGAAATCATCATGATGGCGCCCGATTACGACACCGACACCTTCAGCGAGCGGGTGCTTCCCCATTTGCTCAAGCTGAATACACGCTTGAGTCTCTACGTGTCAGATCACGACGTACCACTACAGGCTTCCAGGCGAATCAGCCGTTATCCGCGGCTTGGGGATTCCAGGGACCAACTCTATATTGCACCGCCCGTTGAAACCATCGATCTCAGTGACGTGGTGTCCGTATTTAACGGCCATTCCGCCCACCGTGACAGCGGCGCTACCCAGGCAGACATCAATAAACTGTTGCACGAGCGCCTGGGTGCCGCCGAGCGCAGTACGCTGGCGACCATCACCGACAGGCGCGGCACCTACTGGCGGGTAAAACCGCTGGACTAGCCCGCAACGCGGACCAGTAACTTGCCTGTGTTCCCGCCGGTGAACAACATTTTGAGTGCACCGGGAAAGCTGCCGAGTCCTTCCTCGTACTGCTCGTGCAAACCAATTTTACCCGCCTGCATCCAGCCGGCGATTTCCTGCATGCCCTCGCAATAGCGCTCGGCAAAATGCATCACTGTGAAGCCTTCCATGCGGGAGTAGCGCTCTGCCAAACGCAGATACAGTTTGGGGCCGTAAACGTTGTTGTTGTCATCGTACTGGGAGATCGCACCGCAAATACAAACCCGCGCCCGGTCGCGAATATTGTCGAGCACGGTATCCAGCATTTCACCGCCCACGTTATCGAAAAACACATCCACTCCCTCTGGCGCCAGCTCTTTCAAGCGGGCGTCAATGTCTTCATTTTTGTAATCAATACCCGCGTCAAAGCCCATTTTCTCGGTCAGGAATTTTACTTTGTCAGGGCCGCCAGCAATGCCAATCACCTTGCCTGCACCTTCAATGCGCGCCATTTGCCCAGCTGCGGAACCCACTGCCCCAGCAGCTGCAGAAACCACAACAGTTTCGCCGTCTTTTATCTGGCAGATATCTCGAATGCCAAAGTACGCCGTGAGCCCCGTCGTGCTGCTCAACAAACCGAGATAAGCAGACAGGGGCGCCAGTTGGTCATCGACCTTCTGGCAGGCTGCGCCGGGAAGAGTCGCGTGAGATTGTGCACTGAGCGGACCAAATACCGCATCACCCTCGGCAAAGCCCTCGCAATTGCTTTGTAGCACACGGCCTACCCCCAGCGCGGGTACGGTGTTGCCCAGGTCTATCATCTGGTGGGCCCAGCCAGGGCTGAGGGTGGTTCGAATCCAGGCATCGATAGACAGACATTCAACTGCCACCATAACCTCGCCCTCTGCAGGTTCACGGGCAGGTTCAGTTTGTAGCTCGAAATGCTCGGCCTCAGGCAAACCTTCGGGGTAGCTGAGAAGTACGACTTTCTGGTTATCCATGGAAATGGGCTCCGGAGTTCAATAGGCGAAAGAAACAGACCGTACCCAAGCCAACAAAAACCGTCAAGACTGTTTTTTATTTATGTGCTGCACTGCGCCTGGCCAAATCATATACAGCATCATCCTGACGCCCGCCCACCAGCGAATCCGGTGCCATCTCAAAGTAGGGATCGCAGCAGGGGCGAGTATGACTAAAGTCCACAACCTCTGAGCGATAGGCAAACCGCCATTCACCGCCGCGCTGTTCGTAACGGTCGAGATAGCGGCCAGCTATGATGACATCGTCAAAGCCGTTCTCCGACGGTACTTTGTGGTAGGCATTGAAATACACTTCGCCAAAGGCCTGCTCCCCCGCCATCTCGATCAGCGTATTGCCGATCATGTGGTGGTTAGCCTTGTGCGCCTCCAGGGCCCCGAGGGCATAGTCGATAAATACGACGGGGCTGGCGTTGATAAAACCATACTCACACCAGGCATCCTCCCAGAACACGGACTCGAGTAGCGCCCGATCCAGGCGATCCAGTCCGCGCATATACCGGCAACTCAGTTCAGAAATGGCCTGTTTCGCTAACAGCTCATCCAGCTGACGCTCTCTGTCGGACATGGGATTTCCTCATTGGCAGTTATGGCAGATCGGTTTAGAGTCTATGTCATGAGTGAACGGAAACCTAACGGCCCCGGAGAGGCTCGCGCACCCGGCCCGGCGGTAACAGACACACTGCTCTCAGATGCGAGGCCCGGCGAAGCCACGCTGCTCGAAGAGCACTATGAGTTTCTGGGTGATACCGATCTCGAACCTTCCCGCTACACCAGTAAGGATTTCTTTAAGCGCGAGATGACGCAGATGTGGTCTCGTTGCTGGCAGTGGGCCTGTCGCGAGGAACACCTGCAGCAGCATGGTGATTACTGGGTTTATGACATTGGCGACAACTCGGTGATTGTCACCCGCACAGACAATGGTGATATCCAGGCCTTCCGCAACAGTTGCACCCATCGCGGCACCCGCCTGATTGCTGCCGAGGGCCCAGGGCACCGACCACACCTGAGCTGCCCATTCCACGGCTGGAGCTGGCAGCTGAACGGCGCGCTGAAACCGGTGCCCGGGCGCTGGGATTTTCCGATGATAGAAGGCAGCAGTCATGACCTGGTATCCGTGCGCTGCGAGACCTGGGGTGGCTTCGTATTCATCAACCTGGACACAGAAGCGGCCGATCTGCAGCAACAGCTGGAGGTGCTTCCCCGGCACTTTGCCAGCACGCCGATGGAAAAGCGACGTATCAAACTACACGTTCAAAAAGAGCTGCCAGCCAACTGGAAAGCCGCGCAGGAGGCGTTCCTGGAGGCATACCACAACTTCCACACCCATCATTCTCCCAACGGGGCCAACGCCCAGTACGATTTATTGGGCGAGCATGTCAGCCGATTTATTCACAACATCGGCAGCTACAGCCCCGAGTCTCTGGCCGATTACCCGGGCAAAAAGTGGCGTGACCCGGTGCTGACCGAGGAGGAATTGCTGGCGCAAATGGGCATCAGCGATCGTGCGCTTCAGGCCGGTGAAACTGCGCGCTCTGTAGCGGCACAGGCCATGCGCGACACTCTGGCTGATGAGGGTGTTGATGTCAGTCACTACAGCGACAGCCTGATGCTGGACTCCATTGAATACCACCTGTTCCCCAATATGTTCCTGTTTCCGGGCATCAACGTCCCCATGGTTTATCGCTTTCGACCGCTGGGCCAGGATGTCGACAGCTGCCTGTTCGACCTGATGATCATGGCGCCCTTGCCTGAAAACCAGGCGCACCCGATACCGCCGGCGCCGATTTACCTGGTTGTTGATGACTCATATACCCAGGTTGAGGCGCTGAGCTGGCTGGCCCCCGTCTACGACGAGGACACCGGCAACCTGGCACTGCAACAACAGGGTTTAAAAACTGCCGGCAAAGGCCTCACCCTCGGCAACTATCAGGAAGCGCGCATCAGGCGCTTTCATATGACGCTGGATCAGTACCTGAAACAGTAACTCAGAGGAGGCGTGGCGGCCATCTGCTAACCCACCGTTAGTCGCCGATAAATCTCTGCCGCCGCGAACAAGTCCTCTGCTGCGATACCCAGCGAATTGTAGATGGTGACATCCTCTGGGGTGTGCCGGCCCTCAACAGCACCGAGCAAGACCTCGCCAATTTCACCCAGCAGGGCAGCCTCAGTGATCACTCCCTCTTGCAGGGGAATCATAAGGTCGCCCCCTTCCGCCAGGCAGCTGGCGTGTGAATCCATATACAACCTGGCATCGCGTACCAGCTCTGAATCACATTCGCGCGTTGTCAGCGTATGCGCACCAACCAGATTGATATGGGCACCCGGTTGCACCCAGGCACCGCTGAGAACCGGTTCAGCAGAAGCAGTCAGGGTACAAATCACATCACAGGCGGCGGCTTCTTGCGGCCCTGCCGCATGTACCTCAAGACCGGTGCGCACTGCCTCACGGCGAGCCAACTGGCGAGTCCGCTCTGTATCGCGGCCGCAGATCAATACAGTGTCTATGCCACGAACCGCCCTAACAGCATCGATATGCACCGGCATTTGCACACCGGTTCCCAAAATACCCAGGGTGCTGGCATTCTCTCGAGCGAGTTCCCGGGTTGCCAGACCAGATGCCGCTGCCGTGCGTACCGCCGTAATACTGGCTGCATCAAGCACTGCCAGTGGGCGACCATCCTCAAAACCAAACAGACTGACCAGCCCCTGCACGCTGGGCAATCCTCGGCTAGGATTCGACGGGTAAAGACTCAGCTGCTTGATCGCTGTAAAACCCAGTTCGGCACTGGATGCGGGCATGAGGCCGTAGTCGCCACCACTGCCTTCAATCCTTTCGAATATTCTTGCCGGCATGGCCACTTCGCTCTGTGAGAAAGCCCGCATTGCGGCATCCATGACTTCAATCGCGTCCGCCATGGGTAACAGCTGCTGCACCTGCTCAGCAGAGACCAGCTGCATCAGCTGCCTATCCTCGGCCAGGTATCGGCCAGCCTGTAACCCAGCGGCCAGGGATCTGCCGGGTCCAGCGTATGTTGATGACAGCCGGTCACCCAGGCCCGACCACTCAACTGCGGCAGTATAGCCAGGCGCTCGCCGACAGAGCTCTCCTGCAATATCTGGCAATGAAATTGCGAGCCGATGAGGGATTCTGCGCAATAGCGCTCACCGACAGACATTTCACCGCGCGCATGCAAGAGCGCCATGCGCGCACAGCAACCGGTACCCGTGGGGCTGCGATCTATCTTGCCCGGCTGAATAGCAACCGCATTACGACCAGTCAGCACATCGCCTTCGCGCGTTAATGGCCCGGTAATCTGGCAAAAAGAAATATGCCGCCAATCAGGATTATCGGGATGATGAAACCCGAGCTGCTCATTGGCAGCATTGGTGATCCGAATACCGGCCTCGGCCAGCTCCCGCGCCTCATCGGGCACCAGTTCAAAACCCAGCTGCTCAGCATCGACGATGACAAAAGAATCGCCACCGTAGGCTGTCGCCACCGGCAGGCTACCGAAACCCTCGAGCTCCAGCCTTGCCTCAAGCCGGTCCACGAAAGACGGCACGTTGCACACAGTGACTCGCTGCACTTTGCCATTCTCGCAATCGGCCTGCACCCGCACCAGGCCGCCGGGCGCCTCCAGAACCAACTCAGTGACAGGCTCGGTCATCGGCAAAATGGCAGCTTCAAGCAAAACCGTGGTAACGCAAATACTGTTGGAACCGGACATCGGCGGCGTGTCTTCGGGTTCCATGATAATCCAGCCCATATCCGCCTTCGGATGCTGCGCTGGCACCAGCAGATTAACGTGGCGAAATACGCCGCCGCGGGGCTCGTTCAACAGGAATTGCCGGAGACGATCATCGCTGGCGATCCAGCGCGACTGCTCCCACAGGGTTTTGCCGGGCGGCGGCGCTACGCCGTCCACAATCACATCCCCGACCTCGCCTTCGGCATGGCAGCTGATGACGTGAATGGCACCGGGCAGACCCGGCTCACTGATACTCATAAATGATATCCACCCCATAGGAACGGGTTGCTGCGTAACTGGCGGTCAGGGTGCCCAAACTACCGAGCAGGTCGGAGCCAAACACTTTGTATTCTTCGTCGGTCAAATTCTTGCCCCAGAGCGCCAGACGCAGATCGCCCGCTTTGATCCATGGCATTTGCCCCAGTGTCAGTCGTGCATTGAGCAAGCTGTAACTGTGGCTGCCATTGTGCAGACCAAGCTCTCCGGCGCGCCCTTCTGCATAGGCGAAATACTGCCGATCAGTATAGGCCCATGACGCCCAGGCACTGAACTGCCCAAGGCTGGAAGCGGGAAACTCATACAGGCCCGTCACACTCAGGCTGTGTTGTGGCGCGAGGGGAAATCGAGCGGCATCTGAGACGTCCTCTTCCCCTTCGAATACCGCCACGTAGTCGCTGTAGTCACCTTCGAAATAACCGTATGCCGCTGTCAGAGTCAAACCCCGGGCTGCCAGGGCAATCAGTTCGATCTCAGTACCCCAGGTAGTGGCTGAGCCGGCATTGGCTGTCACCAGATTAAACGATCCCACCGACAAATCCGTCTGATCAATTTGCAGATCGCTGTAATCGTTGTAAAACACCGCCACATTGGTGCGGAACCGACGCTGCAGCCATTCGGCTTTTACACCCACCTCAAGCGCCAGCACCTCTTCCGGGTCGAACGTGTTGTTAAAACGCTCGGCGGAGTCCGCCCGGGCATTGAAGCCACCGCTTTTATAGGCAGTCGCCACTCGCAGGTACGTGTGCACCCTGTCTTCCACCCGGTAGTTGGCGGTGGCGCTCCAGTCAAAATTGGACCAGTCCTCCGCGCCGCTGGCAGCATAGGAAGCACTTTCAGGAATCAGTACCCTGCTGATATCAGCCTCCCGTTCATCCCAGGTATAGCGGAGGCCTAGTGTCAGGCTGAGACGATCCTCGGTACTGGCGAAAGGCACGGTCGCCTCGCCGTAAAACGCAGCCGAGGTATTTTCGATATCCAGCACATCGGGAAAATAGAACACAGTAGCTATAGCATCGTTGTGACTGGTGCCCTTTTCATTGAAGTAGTAGAGGCCTGCCACGTAGTCCACCCGACCCTGGAAGCCCGTGCCCAGGCCCTGAAGTTCCTGGGTAAATTGTTCCTGATCCTGTGGGGTCTGGGCAGATTCCAGAAAAGGGATCAGATGATCGCCGCCGTCCAGATCCTTGGCACCGTATTGGTCCAGCGTGCGATAGCCGGTGATTGATTTAAGCCGGAAGCCATCGAAATCCCATTGCATGGTGAGGTTGTGACCGTCGACGTCATTGCGGCTTTCCTCCGCATTATTGAGCGTGAGCCTGCCGCGTCGATCGTCATTTCCCGGCTCGGTAAGCGCCCAGGCCAGCGGTCCGCTCGGGTCTCCGTATACCAGTTGCATGGGCACCACGGTGCCGCGATAGCGATTGCGCTCAAAGGAATAGTCGAGCAGAAAGCGTTCGCTGGGACTCCAGCGCAATGCGACGCGCCAGGCCTCAGTATCGTGTCCGCCCAGGGTATCCACCACATCCCTACCGCTGACACCGGGTCCAAGCGCATTGGTAGCCGGGCCAGAAAAGCTGTTGTCGACCGGGCCATCGACCTGCCCGGTGACATAGGAACCCTTCAAACTGACATGAGCATACTCAGGCAGGCTAAGGTGAGTTTTGGATTGGAACAGGTTGCGATTACCAATGCCCAGCTCCTGCTTAAAGCCCCATTGGCCGGTGGGCTTTTTGGTGACAATACTGATGGCACCACCGATGGTATTGCGCCCGTACAGCGTGCCCTGGGGGCCGCGCAGCACTTCGATACGTTCCACCTCAAACAGGTCCAGCAAGCTACCTGATGCCCGGCCGACAATGACGCCATCCACGTAGTAACCCACCGGGCAGTCTTTAGCGAAGTTGGAGATATCGAGGTTGGTGATACCGCGAATACTGATCAGTGGTGTGGCGTTACCAAACAGGCTTTCTGCGACAGTGAGATTGGGCGTCTGAGGTGCAATGTCCGCGACGGTGTCTACCCGTATCTGTTCCAGCTCGGCATTCGAAAAGGCAGTCACCGAGATGGGCGCCTCCAGAATACTGGTTTCGCGTCGTTTTACGGTGACGATCACTTCTTCAAGCGCGAGCGGGCCGACTGCAAGAAATGCCAGCACCTGTACGGCTGTAATCAAAACACCTCCCCAACAGGGAACCCCCAATGTATTATTGTGCCACCGACACAGGGGGAAACCTATTGTTTTACAGGCACCTACGCGTGATCGCCCTGCTTCTGCTGGCATGCATTCCGCCCTCTGCCTACCTGATCAGCCAACTGACCATCGACAACCGGCAGGAAAAACTGGTGAACCAGTCGGGTGAGGCGGCGCGACTCTACCAGCAGTTCAAACAGGATTTTGGCCACGATGAATTTGTCATCGTGGCCCTCTCTGGACACGACCTGTTCGACGAAGACGTACTCGACGAACTGCTGGATATTGCCGAGTCATTGGAACAGATACCCCAGGTAGCCAGCGTCAACGGATTGCCCGTCATCTATCGCGATCTTTTTGGTGCCGAAGACCCCGAAGCCCTGTTTGAGGAGATGACCAGCACCCCGTTCTATCGCAATCTGCTGATCTCTGATGACCATGCTGTAGCAGGCTTGATGCTGCAGTTGCGCGAATTGCAGTCAGTCGCCGAGCGCGGCGAACTGGTGGAGGCCGTAGAGCAGGTTGCAGCTGCTGCTGAAGATCTGGGATTCCGGGTCGACCTTGTTGGGCAACCCATGTTCTCGGTCGCTATCAACCGCATCACCTCCACCGAAACCGGACGTACCTTTCCAATAGCGGGAATCGCGGCCTTGCTGATCCTGCTGTTCCTGCTGCGCTCCGTCGCCGCGGCACTGGCTGTATTGATCTGCGGTGGATTGTCACTGCTCTACACCATGGCCGTGGTCAGCATCATCGGCTGGAGCATGAATCTGATCACCACCTCCCTGCCATTGGTGCTGTTCGTGCTGGCCATTGCCAATGGCATTCACGTGGCCAGTCGTTTCCAGCGCAGCTTGCACGACATACCTGATCGCGCCGCAGCCATGGATCACACTCTCCGGCAGCTGGGCATGTCCTGCCTGTTGTCGTCCCTCACTACTGCACTGGGTTTTCTGTCCCTCATGGTGGCCGACCTGGACGCGATCTCCCAGATGGGTGTTTACATGTCACTGGGCATCCTGTTTTCACTGCTCACCAACTTCACCATCGGCGCGTGGTTATTGGTCAATCTGCCAGTTCCCGCAGCCAGCGGTGCCGGCGCAAAACTCGGGACATGGCTACGCCAGCGAACAGATGTCGCCATGCGCAAACCCTGGCATTTTATTGCGGCCTTTGCCCTGATTGCAGTCTGGGGTGTTTACGGCCTCAGTAAGCTGTCTTCATCCGGTGACGGCATGCAGTTCCTGCCCAAAGGTCACCCACTGACCGAGTCACACCGTTTTGTCTCTGAACATCTTACCGGCCTGACGGCGGTAGAGGTGGTGGTCGATGTGCCAGGTGGTTGGCTCAGTCGCGAAAACTGGCCCGCGTTGGAGCAGTTGACATCGGAACTGCGTGACATCGAAACCACGCGCCGGGTCTATGGCCCGCTCGATATCCTTAAAAAAATGCACCAGTGGTACCAGGGCGGCGATGCCGAGAATTACCGCCTGCCCAATGACCAGCCCACTGCCGATGAGCTAATCATTCTGCTTGATGATCAAAATGCCGACCAGCTCAGTGCCTACGCTGCCCCCGACGGCGATCGCGTTCGCATCTCTGTGCTGGCCGATCTCCAGGGAGACACCGCCACATCAGAACTGATCGATCAAATCGATACTGTGATAGCACGACTGCCAGAATCGATGCGAGCACACAGCACCGGTATTTCTGTGCAGATGCGCAGCCTCGGGGAAGGCCTGTTGACCACCCAGCTCACCAGTTACGGTCTGGCCTTTTTACTCATCTTCTCCACCATTGGGCTGGGCCTTCGCTCACGTCATTTGCCGCTGCTCAGTATCTTGCCGAATGTCATACCCATGCTGGTGATCTTCGGCCTGATGGCCAGTTTTGAGATCGCCCTCAACACGGCAACGGTTATGGTGGCCAGCATTTCTCTGGGTATTGCGGTGGACAATACCGTGCATGTGCTCACGCGCTTCAGGCGCCAGAGACAACAAGGGGAAGCCGCGATGGAGGCCTGCGAGTCCACTATCTTCCAAGTTGGCCCCAGTATTACCATCACCACCGCTACCGCATGCATTGGTTTCTATGCCCTGCTGCCCTCTGCTTTTGAACCCATCAGTAACCTGGGTTTGCTCTCGGGCAGCGCGGTACTGGCGGCACTGGTCGCCAACCTGCTATTACTGCCGGCTATGATTTCGTTGTCACCGCTGGAAAGGGACAATCCCTATGCTTAAGTTGCTGCTCGCTTCGATATGCATGCTGATGATGCAGAGCTCACTGGGCGCACAAACCCTGGACGCGCAGTTTGAAGACGCAGCCTTCCGGTTTGACCTTGCCCTGGCCGAGACACTGCTGCCGGAATTTGAAGCTCGCGCTACTGCCAGCCAGTCCGAGGCCGATATACTGGCCTATGCTCGCGCAGCGCTGCTGGTGGCTGAACTAAAACGCGGCGAGTACGAGAGCCTGCAACAAGACAAAAAGGCGAGACGCCAGGCCGGCAAGGCCATAGACGTGATCGCCAAGTCTGCCATCAAGTCACTCGCGCCAGTGTCGGAGTTGTCTGAGCGCTATCGCCTGGAGGCCGACCTGACGACCACCATGATTCGAAGCAATTTTCGGGGCATGAAGCTGCAACCAAAAGTTGAAGAAGCACTGAACCGAGCGCTGGAGCTGGACGAACAGAACACTGATGCCTGGGTCAGCCAGGCCAGACGTCCTTTGTTTGCCTTACCAAAACATGGCGGCGATCCCGCGCAGGCTCGTGAATACCTCGATCGGGCACTGGCCGTTGACCCCAATCATGTTCAGGCGCTGCTACTGAGTGGCGTGGCCTGGCACCAGCTCGGCGAGGAAGCTCGGGCCCAGGCAGACTGGAATCGAGCTGCCATGATCAATCCCAATACTGAAAACGCGCAGTCGCGATTGCTGCAGCTAAAGCTGCCCGCGACCGACACACCCAAGGAGTAAACCATGTCACTTGCCGACACCCCGCTGGCCCCTGACGAACTAGGATTGTTGGAAGGCCTGTGCAGCACCCGCGCGATTCGTCGCTACACCGACGAGCCCATCCCGGCACAGGTGCTGCGGGATATTATGTTCGTCGCCAGTCGCGCACCCAGCGGTTCCAACCGCCAGCCCTTTCGCTTCATGGTGCTCACCGACAGTGACAAAGCACAACAGGCCAAGCAGTTAATCGCTGAATCGGCTGCAAAGATCTGGGACTTCAAGCGCAGCAATGAGAAATACGATGAGGGCAGCGGCACCCGTCCCGATTCCCCCAAATCCCGGATGGCTGCCACCATGCAGGCCTATGTGGACAATTTTGCCGAGGTGCCCTGCCTGATCCTGCCCTGCCTGGTGCGCTATCGCGACCCCAACCCCATGGAGGGCGCGTCACTGTATCCGGCAGTACAAAACCTGCTGCTTGCGGCCAGAGGGCTGGGCTATGGCGGCGTCATCACCGGTTTTCACGGTTTTGTGGAAGAAGAGCTCAAGCAATTGCTGAACATTCCCGAGCAGGTGTTTATCGGCGCGACGGTCACCCTCGGCAAACCCCAGGGCAAGCATGGGCCGGTCAGGCGCCGGCCCTTGCAAGAACTGGTTTTTCAGGATGAATGGGACAACGGCGCTGACTGGGCGATCGACCCTCCCGGGACTCGCTTTACACAGGCCGGACCGCCCAAAAGCTAACGCAATAAAACTGGCGCTGCCTGCCAGGTACTATGCGCCATCCTCTGGCAGGTACTCCGAAAACAAATCACCTTTCACCGGGTCATCCGCCTCAGGTACATCGTAATAAGTGAGGATCTCCACATTGCCCTCGCCGTCGAATTTGAAGATCTTCACGCTGCGCAGCAGGCTGCTCTCACCTTCCTCATTGGTGAACGTGTTCTCCATCACCCAGCACATCTCGTTACCACAGATGTACATCAGGTCAGGATTGATATGAAGCTTTAGGGTGGGCTGAAACAGGTCCCAGGGGCTCACCGCAACTTCTTCGAAGCCTTTTTTTGGCGGCGTACCCACCGGGTCGTACATCAGAAACTCGCCAGTACCGATTGTGCGCCAGTTCTCGATCCATGCTTCCTTCTCTCCGGCATTCCAAAGCTCTACATAACCGCGAGCAAAATCGAGCAAAGTTTGGCGTGATACTGTTTTCATGTGGTTCAGACTCCGTATTCGGCAATGATTAACAATAGCCAGATAATAGACCAACACCAGCTATTGCATGCAGCTAGTTCACGCTACCAGGCCCTACTCAACCTGAACCCAGGCACCCTCGACAGACCACCTGGCGGCGACCACAGGAATCTGGTCAACCGCTTCAGCCCGAGTGTCAAAGGGCCCCATTCGCACTCGATAGATCCTGCGGCTGCCACTGGCAGCCTCTATCACCGAGAGCCCTGAGGCGGCGCCTCCATGACTTTCGAGCCAGGCATTGGCGCGGGCTTTCTCAGCGAAACTGCTGAGGTTCAAATACCATAACGGCTTGAACCCGGCCGCCGTGTTGTTGACTTGATCACCAACAGAAGCAGTACTCGCAACAGTCTCCGGTGCTTCCACTGGGGCTGGCTGAGGCTGTTCCTGAATGCGCTGTTCCAGCTCAACCAGGTTGCGGCGCAACTCGCGTACTTCCGATGCCAGAGCTTCAAGATCGGCTGTGCTGTGGCTGTGATCCAGCGCCGCATAGTCAGACTCTGCAGCAATGACTTGAGCGGCTGGCGCTGGCGCCCTCGATGCGTTTGCCTCCAATTCGACCAGCCTGGCGTCGCCCATGTATATCGCGACCAACAGCAACGCCGTCAGAACAGCAATGGCACCCGGCACAATGTAGGACGCCGCACCCGGGTTTGACTGTTGTTGGTAGGACTCAGCCTCTTCGTAGCTGTCGTCCTCCTCATACTCGTCGTCCTGGGCAAACTCAGGCTCTTCGAGGAAGTCATCGTCCAGCGGCAGCTCTTCATCGTCGAGGTCATCTTCGGGATCGCGCGACCGCCCGTCCCTAACGCCGGCATCATCATCCGGATCAGCGGCCCAATCGATAGATTCCTGAGGCTCATCATCCCAGTCAACGTCCGCTTCATGGGTGCGCTTGTCTTCGTCAGCCATGGTCACTCCCCTCCTATTCGACACAGTGCGAGAACAGCACGGGGCCGCACGATGTCACTATGACATGATAATCTTGGCCACCTCAACCAATACACGGCGGCCAGGATGATTACCAAACTCGACGACTACCCGATTCACCAGACCCCGGAGCCGGTGGCCCATACCGCTTCCAGCGACCGCTTTACCTATGACCGGTTCTGGTACAACGGTCATGCAAAGGATAGCTCTTTTTACTTCGGCGTGGCGATGGGCCGTTATCCCAATCTGGGCGTTCAGGACTGTGGTTTCACCCTGGCCATCGACGGCCATCAATACGCCTTTCACGGCTCACGCCGCGCACCCGATGAACCCACCGAGCTGACCGTAGGTCCGTTTGACCTGCAGATCCTGGAACCCATGGGCCGACACCGACTAGTGATTGGGCCCAACGAAACAGGAATAGAATGCGATCTGGTCTTTGCGCCGCGCACCGCCGTCATGCAGGAGGGCCGCCAAACCCTGCGCAACGCTCGACATATCGTTATGGACGCCACCCGCCTCGATCAATTTGGCTACTGGCAGGGTGTGATTCGCTACGATGGCAAAGAGCTGAAAGTAGATGGCCGCAGCACCTACGGATTGAAAGACCGCTCCTGGGGCATTCGCCCGGTCGGCGAATCCTATAACGGTGGCGCGCCCATGGATGCATTCCAGGCCACCCATTTTCTGTGGGCGCCGATTCACTGGCAGGACCGCTGCACGCTGGCCGGCCTGTTTGAAGATGGCGAAGGCCACCAGTGGCATACCGATCAGGGTATTTTGCCCACCCACAACCCCAACTTTGATTCGCCCGACAGTCAACCGCCTGTTCAGGACCCTAACGCCATTAGCTGGGACGGCAAAGTCGGCCACAAGCTGGAGTGGGAAGCCGGCACCCGCCGCGCCACTGGCGCCACCATTCGAATAAATGACAAATCAGGCGAACACCTGGAAATCACCCTCAAGCCAGTGCTGCTGTGTCGGTTCAAGGGCATGGGTTACCAGCACCCCGAATGGGGCCACGGCAAGTGGAAAGGCGAGCTGGAAATCGGCGGTGAGAGCTGGAAAGCCGACGAGGTAGACCCACTAGCGCTGGAAAACATCCACATCCAGCAGGTGATGGAGGCGCGCTGCGGCGATGAAGTAGGTTACGGCGTCCTCGAGCAGATGAACATTGGCCCTTGGGCGCCCTACGGGCTCAAAGAATGGTTCGACGGTGCTGGTTAACCAGGGCCGGTATAAGCCGCCTGTTCAGAGTCGGCTTACTTTCAAGGGTAATTCCTTATTGGGGAATGGCAGCGGCAGTACCTGGCATTTGCAGTCGTATCCCGGCACCAGTTCAAAACGATAGCGCCGCAACATGTGGTGAAACATCAACTTGGCATTCATGATGGCCACATGCATGCCGATGCACTTATGCGCACCACCCCCGAAGGGCAGGAACTGGAAGGAGTGACCTTTGTGTTCACGGCGATCGTCACTGAAGCGGTCAGGGTCATAGCGGTCGGGGTCGGTCCAGAATTCCGGGCTGTGGTGCACCCATTGAGACATGTTCATTAGCATCGTGTGGGCAGGAATGTCACGATCGCCAATACGCACATCGCGCGTCGTCCGCCGCTGGATCGTCGTCACCGCCGGGTGCAAACGTGTTGCCTCCAGTACCGCATTCTCCAGATCGGTATAGGCATCCAGATCGGCCATGCTGGGATTCTCCTTCCCAAGCGCAAAACACTGCTCCCGCAGTTTTTCCTGCAGTGCCTGGTGCTCTGGCTTGGCCAGGTACATCATCATGTGACTGGTCGCGCCGGCAGTGGTGTCGTGGGCAGCAAACAACAGCACGCTTAAATGCGGCAGCAGGGTTGCAACAGGCCACAAATTTCCCTGGTCATCGCGCTCGTTCGCTAGAACGCTGGTTAGGTCAGTGCCAGGATTGCGCCGTCGCTCTTCGACAATCTTGGTGATCAGGGCTTCCATGCGGCGTTTGCCGCGCTGGCCACGCCAGTGTTTCGTGCCGGGTATATTTTTGTGCATGATGGCCATTAGCCCGACATGGTTCATCTCATAAAAACAGTGGGTCATCTCCGCAATTTCATCTGCGCCGGGCTGTAAGCCGAAAAATACTCGGGCACCTACATCGATCAGGATATTGCGTGCACCGGTGACGTAGCGAAAGTCGTCCTGCTCCGCCCAATCGGAAATATTGCTGGCAATCGTGGGGTTCATAATATCCACATACCCCTCGAGGGCAGAGCGCTTGAATGCAGCCTGGAAAACCCTCCGGGTCGCCTTATGATCACCAAAATCCTGGGAAATGATCGAACCGCCATAGAGATGGTTGACGTTGCCCTCATAACCCATCTGGGAGGAGAAGTTCTCGCCATTGTCGAGAAAAACCTGCTGCAAATGATCCGGGTGAGTCACCATGACACCCTGATAGATACCCAGGTTAATACGCGACAACTGCCCATAGCGCTCGATCTGGCGCCGTTGGAATCCGAGCACATCGGACATGATTTTTGGCAAATGGCCCAGAAACGGCAGCCCACCGCCGCCGGGTATATGATCCAACTCGGTGCAGTTTTTCGCCTTCATATATTCGGCGTCTGCCGATGCCACGGGATTAAAGCTCAGACTCACACTGGTGCCCTCATTGCTGCGCTTACTATTCACTAATAGCTATTAGTACGCAGCTTAAGCCTGTGCGGACTCACAAAACAAGCCGTGCCCACTGAAAATTTTTTGCTGTCATGCACCCCTCAACGGGGATGAAAATTCAGACCAGGCCGACCTACTCAGACTGCTATCCACGTCAATCTTCACAGCCTGAGGGCTCCCCGGTAAGATAGAAATTCTAATATTCGGAGCATTCTTCTCCATGGCAGCGCGTCCCTCCCGAAACCTAAAGAACCTTGAACTGCAAATGTCCCAGGCCGAAGACTACGACGACTGGTTGGACCTGGCCCACGCTCACGATGTCGAGACCGGTGCCGATCTGTGGCGCCAGCGACAGGACTCCAATGCCTACGATAGCCGTAGTATCTCAACGCGTCTGGCGCGCCTGCGCCGGCTGCGCAAAAAGGGGGACGATAAGGGCCTGCTGTTTGCGCTGAACGAGGGTATTCACGGCAATATGGCCGGTATGGGTAACCCGGCGCTATACCGCAAGGCCATGAATGGCACCAAGCACCTGATTGAAGACTACGTGGCAGAAATTTGCGCCGCCCTGGAGTACCTCTCACCGCGCCGCTTCAAAGGTATTCTCTGGGGCGAGCGCATCGAGTTCTTCTAGCGTGCCAGTCACTGTTACGGCCGCTCTGCATTAATGCTCAGCGGTGGCGGCAGCCTGGGCTACTTTCATCTGGGCGTACTTCGGGTGTTAATTGAACAAAAGCTGTGCCCAGTAGTGATATCGGGGGCCTCGGCTGGCGAGTTTGTGGCAGCAGTGGTTGGCAGCCGCAGCGATGAAGAGTTTCTGGCGCTGTTTGAAAATGACGGGCTGGCCGAAGCACTCACCCAGAACAACGACAACATCAAACTGGGGTTCCGCAAATTTAACAGCGACGAAATGAAAGCCATCAAGAAAGAGATGGCCCGCCTGATCCCCGACATGACCTTTGCCGAGGCCTATGAAAAAACCGGCCGCAGCATCAATATAAGCGTGTCACCGGCTGAGCCTAAACAAACCTCCAGGCTGCTCAACCATATCGCCTCACCCAACGTCACCCTGCGCTCAGCAGTACTGGCCAGTTCCGCAATCCCCGGAGTATTTCCTTCCGTGGTGCTCGAGGCGCGCAACGCCGATGGCGTTATACAACCTTACCTGCCCCATCGCCGCTGGATCGACGGCACCTTTTCGCAAGACTTGCCCGCCAAGCGTCTGGCCCGCATGTACGGTGTGAATCACTACATAGTCAGCCAGGTGATGCCGGGGCTGGGTAAAGAGGACAATCGTCGCCCGGGGTTGGGCAAAATTGCTTCAGACGCCAGCGTGGCCACCATCAAGCAAATTGTACGCGGCTACCTGGACTGGTTGCAGCGTAACAAAGGCGTAGGCCCCCGCGCCGCAGCAACAATGAATACAGTGAATGCCCTGCTGGAACAGCGCTTTGTCGGCGACATCAATATCATTCCCGAGCGCGGCATCAACAGCCTGGGTCGCATTATGCGCTTGATGAGCAAGGAAGAAATGGCAGACCTGATTAAAGCCGGAGAGCGCACCACCTGGCCGAAGGTGCCTCAGATTGCCAACACCACCCGAATTGGGCGCACCCTGGACAATATTTTGCACGCTTTTGAGGTCGACGAGGCACACTGGCTGGCCACGGCACCCCAAACAGATGCGGCACTGGAGTCAGACAAGGCCTCTGATCCGCGTCGCCGCAAACCTGCCAAGGCGAAGAAAAAGCGCAGCGCCAGGGCAAAACAAATCATCGACAAAAAAGCTCAGCCGAGGAAGCGCGCCGCTACACCCTGAATTTTCTCCGGCAGCCTCAGCTGCTGATGCTATGCTTTTCTGGAAACAATGAGACAGGAAAGCGCATGAAACGGCAACACGGCTATACCCTGCTACAGATCGCAGTGGTTCTCCTCATTCTGGGCATTCTGGTGACGCTGGCAGTACCCCAGTATCGCAACTACACCCTGCGTGCCAAGGCCAGCGAAGTCATCGCCCAGTACGATGAGGCGCGGGAATACATTGCCATCGAAACCAATAACCAGGATGTGAGCTGCTCACAGTTTCAGGCCATCGTCGACAATCACCCCATCTCCAGCCGCTATGTCCGGCTCGAGATTATGCACGCGCACTTTGACAGCACTCTTCCTAACAACTACCACCAGCCCGTATTGAGTATCTCTGCCTCACCCAAGGAGCAAGGACACGATGGCGTGCAGATTGCCAAGGAGATACTGGCTGTCATGCAGCCGACCGGGAGAGTGGGCCCCTACGCCATCGTCAGTGAACGACTGGTCGCATATTTCCTTGTATTGGGCGACGGCCTCGTACAGGACCCCTGCCGCATCAGGCGTCATACCCTGCCCGCCGGGAGTCATAGCGACCAGACACCCCAGCCAGTAACCACCAGTTCTGTCACTGTGCAGGCAAGCACAGTACCCATACCGGACGTGTCGGCCCGCACTCAGGACCTCTGCAAGGGCCTGATAGGCTGTACCATGAAGCAAACCGTTGGTGACAATAGCTACAATCCCGGTGCGGTCTGCCCCGAGGACAAACCCTGGGGCATGCAGACCATGAGTTACGATCGTGACACCAAGACCTCGACATTCAGCCGTCAATGCGCCGACACCGACACATGTTCCGCACAATGGTGGCAATCCAGCTCTGGTAATGATTTGTGTCGCGATCCTCAGGATCCAATGACTGCAGCGAAAAACGCAGGCTACGACCTTCAGTGCAGTTACTGCTGCACTGGCCAAAACTGTCTCAGCAGCGGCCAGGGCCTGCTGCCGCCTGACCGATCTACATGGCTGACAGCTGCGCACGGTATGCAATAGTTCACCCAATGAACAAAGATCTTGATTCAGCGGCTGCTGCCATCGACGAACGCCTGGAGGCAGAGCGCAACACCACCATCCAGCCAAAAACGGTGACTGCAATGCCCCAGCCGCCACGCTGGCTGTCCTGGTCGCTGATTGCAATCAGTTGCCTGCTATTCCTGAATGCTTTCGGCGGCCGCGCCCTGTTTTCTGACAGCGCCGAACGCAGCGGCCAGGAAATCAAGGCAGATATGCTGAAAGCGCTGCAGTACACCCAGGACCCATTGGAACGCTATAAACAGGCGCACGGTCGCTACCCTGAGGAGCTGCCGAACCCTGCGGCCCGAGCCTACATCGACTACGAGCGAATCGGCGACGGCTATATCCTGACCATGGAACAGGGCCTTTACAGCGTGCAGGTAAAGGAGCACCTTGATGACTGATAACAGCTGGCTCAACACCGTAATACGCCAGCAGGTCAAGGGCGACTATACCGAGCAATCGATGCCCGCCAATCCGAACCAGGCCTGGAAACAAGCGGCCAAGCAGTGCCATCTCGACGAGACGGCTTTTACCCAGCGCGTCGCAGACGCCTTCGGTTTACCGGTGAGTGACTTCGGTCAAGCCAAAAACACCATGAGCCGCTATATCCCGCATAAGCTGGCTAAAGAGCGTCTGATAGCGCCACTGGATCTTGAGGACAACGGCACGCTGGTGGTAGCGGTCAGCAATCCAGGCGACGAAAACACCCTGCAACAGGCCAAGTTTGCCTCCGGCCGTCCTATAAAGTGCACCATCGCCTCACCCAGTCAAATTGAGCAACACATCAACCAGCTCTATTTAGCGGATGTCGGTGAAGACCTGAAGAGCCACATCAGGCTGAAAGAGGATGGGAGTCCGCTGTCCGACAGCGAAATGCAGCATCACCCGGTCGTGATCTTTGCCCGCAAGCTGCTCTACCAGGCTTACACACTGGGTGCCTCGGACCTGCATATACAGCCCTACATGGGCGGCGGACAAATTCGATTCAGGATCGACGGCGTCTTGCGCCGCTCCACCTCGATTACCTCCGAAGTCATGCTGCGGGTGATTCGCTACTTCATGGTGATGGGCGATATGGACACCTCGCACGCCATGACGCCACAGGATGGTGCCGGCACGCTGTTTGTCGGCAATCGCCGTATTGACCTTCGCATCTCCACCCTCCCCAACCGGGGCGGCAACCGGCTGGTGATACGACTGCTGGATCAGGGGCGCGTGTTCTCCATGGACAGCATGTACTTCCCGCCGCATGAACTTCATGTGCTGAGGCGCATGACCAGTTTCAGCCAGGGCATGATCCTGTTCACTGGCCCCACCGGCTCGGGAAAAACCACCAGCCTGTACGGCCTGCTGTCCTCACTAAATGATGAGGGCACCAATATCATCACCCTGGAGAATCCTGTGGAATACGAGCTGTCAGGGATCTCGCAGGTTGATATTGATCCTGAGCGGGGACTGACCTTTGAGAACTCATTGCGTGCAGTATTGCGGCAGGACCCTGACATAGTGCTGGTCGGTGAAATTCGCGATGAACAGACAGCGACCATCGCTACCCGCGCGGCCCCGACCGGGCACCTGCTGTTCTCGACCCTGCATACCATGGATGCGCGTAACTCTATTTCGCGACTGCTCGATCTGGGCATCAGCCAGCCAGTGTTGGGCGAAACACTGCTGGGCGTTGTCGCCCAGCGCCTGGTGCGCAAGCTCTGTGATCACTGCGCTGTGCCAGTGGAAGAACCACTCAATGAGATAGAGTCACTGTTTGCCCAAATCAACCAGGGCGTTCCACCGGCGCGTCGGCCAGTTGGCTGTGAACACTGCAGTTACACCGGCTACAAAGGTCGTACTGCCGTGCTGGAAATTCTGGAGATGAACCGGCATATCCGCGAGATGCTCATGGACAATGCGTTCCGGGCTGACCAACTCGAGGACATCCTCAGCGCCAGTTATCACACCCTCGGCAGTCGGGCCCGAGGTCTACTGCAGGCGGGCACCACTTCTGTTCAGGAGGTTCACCGAACCCTGGGTTACCGCTTCTGGATGGACATTGCCGCTGAGGAAAATGTCGAGATTAATCTTAATCTCGGCGAGACCGCCGGCGATGGTGAACTCAGCCGGGCCTGCCTGATGGTTGTCAGCGCTGATGAGGAAGCCATCAATGGCGTTCGTCCTGCATTGAGCGAACGCTATGAGGTTCTGGTCGCCAGCTCCATAGAAGAGGCAGACACCACACTCCGGGCGAATCGCGGCATCGACCTGCTGATTCTCGATGTGGAGCATGCCACGGCCAGCCCCAGGGAATTCCTGGCCAAACTGCGCTCCGCTTTTGACTGGTCCGGTTTGCCGGCGCTGCTGGTATTACCCGAGGGCGACACCTCCATCGACAAATTCCTTGAGGACCACGGGGCCAACTTTGTGGCTCACAAGCCCCTCGGTGTAGAAGGTGTAATGCGCCGCGTGCAGGCGATCCTGGCCCTGTAGAGATGCTTGCAAATGGCGGGCATTGCCGTATGATGCGCGCCTTTCGCACTCGCTGACAGTGCTTATCTTCGTCAGCATTCACTGAGAGAATCTGATGACGACATTCGCTGAACTCGGCCTGTCCGAGTACCTGCTGCGCGCAATTGATGACAAGGGCTACAGTAAGCCCTCTCCCATCCAGGCCAAGGCTATTCCCCCGGTACTGAACGGTGGCGACGTGATGGCCGCTGCGCAGACCGGCACCGGAAAAACTGCCGGCTTTACCCTACCCATCCTGCAGCTGCTGCAAAACCGCGAGCCAGCCGCAGCGCGACAGTGCAAGGTACTGATTATTACCCCAACACGGGAACTGGCCGCACAGGTCGAGGAAAGCGTCGACACCTACAGCAAGTATCTGGAGATCAACTCTGCTGTGGTCTTCGGCGGGGTCAAGATCAACCCTCAAATTGCCCGCCTGAAAAAAGGCGTCGATATTCTGGTGGTCACCCCCGGCCGTCTGCTGGACCTGCATCAGCAAGGTGCACTGGATTTTCGGGCCCTCGACATCCTGGTGCTGGACGAAGCTGATCGCATGCTCGACATGGGTTTTATTCACGACATTCGCAAAGTGATGAAGCTGTTGCCGGAGAAGCGTCAAACCCTGATGTTCTCAGCAACCTTCTCTGGCGAGATTCGCCAGCTCGCCAAAAGTTTCCTGCACAAGCCAACCGAGGTTGATGTGGCGCCCCCCAACGCCACCGCCGATACAGTGCAGCAATGGGTCTACCCTGTAGACAAAAAACGCAAAGGGGATTTGCTTAGCCACCTGATTCACAGCAACGGCTGGGAGCAGGTACTGATCTTTACCCGCACCAAGCACGGCGCCAACCGCCTCGCACAAAAGCTGGAACGCGATGGCATTAACGCAGCCGCCATTCACGGTAACAAAAGCCAGGGGGCACGCACCCGCGCACTGGCCGGTTTTAAGCAGGGCAAAGTTCGCGCCCTGGTCGCCACCGACATCGCGGCGCGTGGCCTGGACATTAACCAGCTGCCACAGGTGGTGAACTTTGACCTGCCCAACGTGGCGGAAGATTATGTGCACCGCATTGGTCGTACCGGTCGTGCCGGTGCCAGCGGTCGCGCTTATTCGCTGGTGAGCGCTGACGAGATCAAGCAGCTCAGCGGCATCGAACGACTGATTCGCAAGCAACTGCCTCGAGAAGAAATAGACGGATTTGAGACAGAACACCATCTGCCCGAGAGTGCGCCGCAACAACCGCGCCGCAATAAACCCCGATCCGGCGGGCGCCCTGACTCTCGAAACAATGGCAATCGCAACGGCAACAAGCGCCCTCGCCGCAGGAATCGGGGTCAATCCGGTCGAAAAAACGCCGCCTGACGCCCATATCGGCACTTTTTGCCAACTATTTACGTCGTACCCGTTGTGTACTGTCACAAAGCAGGGCTAGACTTGAAGAGCTAGGACCAGCACGAATTTATGCGCAACAAGCCGAAGTCTTTCTGAGTACCTCGTTTCGTTAATCATAAGTACAAGTTGTCCCCAGCGCCGCGACCTTCGGGCGCAGTTTTTATTTGAACAAGGTATAGATTTATATGAGCACTACTACAGGTACGGTTAAGTGGTTTAACGAAACCAAGGGCTTTGGCTTTATCGAACAAGAAAACGGTCCGGATGTATTCGTTCACTTTTCCGCTATCCAGGGCGACGGCTTCAAAACCCTCGCGGAAGGACAGAAGGTTGAGTTCAACGTGACCCAGGGCCAGAAAGGTCCGCAAGCGGAAAACGTCACAGCCGTTTGATGCTTTTCAGGGAGCGCATCGCGCTCCCTGTTCCCACTCCCCTCTCACGATAGGCCAACGCCTGTCGCAGGATTCGTTGCGGCTAATACTTCTATTCGGGGTTATACAGCCGGTTTACAAATTCCCCCAGCAACATTTCCCGACTGTCAGCATCCAGCTGATTGAGCATATTGTTGATCTCTTCCATGCGCCCCGGCAACTCGGAACCATCACTGCCGAGAATATCGCCCAGCTGATCGAGAACATCCGGGCCGGTGTCGGCAATGAACTGTTTGAATTCCTCCGGCATAACGAAGGCTTCTTTGCCCTGCTGCTCGGTACGCACCTTGGCGGTGACTTCCTTCAGGTCAGCGACAAAGGCATCCACCTGGTGGGCATTGTGGTATCCCACTGACAGATGCATATTTTCACTGGAGTTGGCAAAGCCAAACTGCGGCTGAATAAACCAGCCCCGATCTTTCATCTCGTCAGAGAGGGGGAAGATATCGAAATCGGTAGCTCGCAGGGCCAGCATATTAATCTTGCCCTCACCCATGACCTCAAGGCCCTCAATTTCTGCCACACCTTCACAGATTTTACGCGAGGCCTCCTGGGCGGCTTCCACCAAACGCAGGTAACCCTCGCGCCCGATATGGTTGAGAATGGCCCAACAGGCCGCTATCGGACCACCACCCTTGGTGGAGGTAACCCCGGGGTTTATCACCGCGTAGCCGGTCCAGTTGGCGTAGGAGAAAATCTGGTAACGGCGAATCGCACGGTCTTTATAGAGAATGCAGGAGGCGCCCTTGGCCGCGTAACCCCACTTGTGAAAATCCATGCTCAACTGGGTCACGCCAGGCACAGACATATCAAAGTCGGGGATGTCGTAACCCAGCTCCTTGGCGAAAGGCAGGTACATGCCGCCCACACAACAGTCCACATGAAAGCGCAGCTCGTGGCGCAGGGCGATCTCGCCCATTTCACGGATAGGGTCAATGGCACCGTGCGCATAGGATGGCGCGGAGCCGACCATCAGAATGGTATTGGGAGTAATCGCGGCTTCCATTAACTCTGGAATAGCGCAGAAGTTATCGTCTACCTCTACGGTGACAGCTTTCAAATCGAAATAGGCGCAGGCTTTGTGAAAGGCCGGATGCGCCGTCTTGGGCATGAGAATTTCAGGCTCGGTAATTTCCGGCTTGATATCGCGGTAGTAATCGCGAACCGTTTTCAGTGACAGCAGAATGCTCTCTGTCCCACCAGAGGTGAAGGTACCCGTGGCATCGTCACCGCCGTTAACCAGGTCGATGGCCATACCGATCACATCCTTCTCCAACTCCATACAGCTGGGGAAGGATGTGGGATCCAGTCCGTTCTCCATGAAGTAGAGATTGAAGGCATCCATCAGCAATTGCTTGGCTTCTTCGCCAGCATCGTAGATATAGGCAAACACACGACCCTCGGCCCAGGGCACGTCGTTGGATTTCATACCGCCAAGCTGATCGAGGATATCGTCGGGGCTACGGCCCTGCTGTGGGAATTTCATGGCAATTCTCGCTATTGGACTGGGCTGGCTTTTCAGCCTCATTAAGAAGTGGCATAATTTTGCACATATGTACAATTTTTTCAAGTCGGGCCATGAAGCAAACCGCCAGTGCAAAGCCAGAA
Organism: Halieaceae bacterium; assembly: GCA_963921335.3. Taxonomy (GTDB): domain Bacteria; phylum Pseudomonadota; class Gammaproteobacteria; order Pseudomonadales; family Halieaceae; genus CAWUFC02. The sequence goes on from CAWUFC020000002.1 coordinate 1,019,061, forward strand.
CCTGAAACCCTGAGCAAGGGTGAACGCCGGCGCCAGCAGATACTTGAAGCCACGCTGACTGTCATCGCAGAACAGGGGCTGCGTGGCGCGACCCATCGCGCAATAGCGAGCCAGGCTGGCATACAGCTCTCGCTGACCACTTACTACTTTAAAGATATCGGCGAGCTGATAGAGGCAGCATTCACTCACTTCTGTGAGTCGGCGCGACCGGGCTATGAGAGCCTTTGGCAGGAGATCAATGAGGAAATCCAGCGTTTCAGTAAAGCAGAGCTTCGCAGCAAAACCACTCGGCTGGAACTCTGCGAACAGTTAAGCCGCATGGCCAGTCAGTACCTGATGCAACAGGTCAAAGACAAACCCGTCGGGCTGGCGGTTGAGCAATGCCTGTTTACTGAAACTCGTCTTAGCAGCGCGCTGCAGGTATTGGCTGACAACCATCGAAGCAATCTGCTTAAACCTCTGCAGGCGTTCTGTGCTATGTTCAACCGTCAGGATCCCGAAGTGGACGCAGAACTGTTGCTCGACAGCCTTAGCCAGCTCGAATGCCAAAGCCTCAACCGGGTTCACTCGCCCCTGCAACAGCAACAGGTACATCGATTGATTCGACGCCAGCTGGGCTGGGTCATGGGATTACCACGGGCATGACAGAGCAAAGCCTGCGCAGACTGATCGGCGCCGTCAGTGCCACCATCGCAGCCCTAGTCCTTATTACCGTTATCAGCTCATACCTGACTCGAGGTTCCCTGCCCCGCAATTACGGCACCGAGAAGGTCCCTGCGATAACCGCCGCGGTGGACATCAGCTTCGACAGCTATCATCGTCCTTTTGTTACAGCCGACAATCTTCAGGATGCATTTTTTGCCGAGGGATGGCTGCATGCCTCCGAGAGGCTCTGGCAAATGGAAATGCTGAGACGAGCCGGCTCGGGTCGCCTGGCTGAACTGCTCGGCGGCGACTTGCTGGATACGGACATTCAGCTTTGGCGAAGCGGCGTGCCGCAGCTGGCGCAACGACTTGAGCAAAACGCCGGTGCGTCCCTGCTAACCGACATTGATGTCTACCTGGCCGGCGTCAATGCAAGCATGGCCTACCACAAGCCATCGCCACCCGAATTCTTACTGCTGTCACACAGACCCAAACCTTGGAAACGAGCCGATGTATTTGCGCTTGGCGCTCTGATGGCGTCGCAATCGGCAAACAATCTCAGCAACGAGCTACTGCGCCTGGATCTGCTAAATGTGCTGGGTGGCAAGCAATTCAGCCTGTTCCTTCGCGATCACAGAGCCATCATGGATTACCCCTATATCCTGGCCGGAACAAGCGCGAGGATCGACCAGTCACTGAGTCTGTCCACCCCCAGCGGTACACCCGAAGGCCTGCGGAACCTGCTTGATCCAGCGGAGAATCCACTCATGCCTCGACTGGGCTTTGGCAGCAACGGTTGGGTGGTGGGCCCGGAGCGCAGCGCAAGTAGACAGGCCCTGTTCGCCTTTGATTCCCACGATGAACTGGGGGTGCCAAATCTGTTCTATCAGGTACACCTGAGTTATGGGGACGGTCGCGAGCTCAACGGCTGGTCTGTGCCTGGACTGCCAGGTGTTATCAACGGCTATAACGAACGCATAGCCTGGGGTTTTACCAATATCGGCGATTCCCAGGACCTGTTTCTGGAGAAACGAGACCCCGACGACCGCCTTCGCTACCTGGACGGTGAGGAATGGTACACAGCTGACACGGAAACTGTTCTGATCCCCATCAGAGATGGCAGCGAACACGAGCTCACCATCATCACGACGCGCAACGGACCACTGATCAGCGAAGACCCACCACTGGCACTGGCCTGGACAGTCCACCAGCTGGACCAGCAGGGCCTGGACAGCATGATCGATTTCAATACCGCACGTAATTGGCAAGAGTTCAATGCCGCGCTGGATGATTTTCCTGCCCCGCTGCTGAACGCGACCTACGCCGATATCGACGGCAATATCGGGTTTCGCACCGCCGGCAGGCTGCCGCTGCGCGGCGCCGGCAATGGCCTGTTTCCACTGCGGGGCGACAAACCGGAGAATCGCTGGCAAGGCACGGTACCCGCCGAAGAGATGCCGCGACTATTAAATCCACCGCAAGCTTATATTGCAGCCGCTAACGCCGGCGTGAATGCTGCCGACAGCGGCCCGCTCGTCTCGGCCGACAATGCCGCACCTTACCGAATTGCGCGACTGCAAAGTGTTCTGTCTGGCACCGACAAGCTCACTCTGGATGATATGCAGCAACTACAGATGGACTGGTACGACAGTCAGGCGGCCATGCTGCTGCCAACTATGCTGCGAGACCTGGATATCACCACCCTGTCAGATAGCGCCAGCTACGCCACTGGCTTGTTGCTCGAGTGGCAGGCGCAACCTGTCGCCACGCGCGACAGCGCCGCCGCGATCATCTTCCAACACTGGTATCTGACCCTGGCACGCGATGTTTTCGAGCCAGCCTTGGGCGAAGACATCTACCAGCGGCTGCTGGGAAAGAACTACGTACTCAACCAGGCCCTGGACAGCCTGATTCTCGATGACACCATTCGCGGCTGGTGGCCAGACAACAGAGAGCGGGTACTGAGTCGTACCTTGAATCGCAGCATAGAATCCCTTGGCCGCATACTCGGCCCGGACATCACCAGCTGGCGTCTTGATCAACTACAGAGTGTGGCACTCGAGCATCAGGTCGGCAAAGAGTTGCCGGTATTCAGCGAGTGGTTCGCCTGCTCACGCAAACCCTGGGGTGGTAGCCCCGCGGCAGTAGGTCGAGCCAACTACAAATACACGCGCCCTTTTGAAGTCAGTCACGGTGCTACCGTCAGAGTGGTCGCTGAATTGGGGTCAGGCATCAAAGCCTCGTCAATCATCCCTGGCGGTCAGTCGGGTCATCCTCTCAGTGAGCATTACTGCGACCAATTGCCCGCCTGGCTAAGCGGCGATCTACTGCCAATCACGCAGCCAGATCGCGAAACGGCGCAGCAATTTCGTCTGACGCCGAACTGAAGGAAGCGGTGCTATCCCAGAGACGTAGGCTAAGCTGGCCTGTATTGTCGGCGGCACCACTGGCGAGCCAGCGCGCCAGCTCAGCAGCCACATCAGGGTAACAGGCCTCAGGGGGGCGCACCGGTTAGCGCAACCACTGATCCAGCAACGCGCTGTCTAATCCCGGCATGGTCTGCGCGTAGCCCAGCTTTTCCAGTGCCAGCGCATTCGACAGCTGTTCCATTTGCCCTGCCAACGGCTTCGTCAGTGCAGCTTTACCCAGTTGCAGGCATTCCGACAGCAATTCGAAGCCGCTGTTGCAGATCACGCCGCGACAGGCCGCCAGGTCTTTTTTGAATCCCTTGATATTGGCTTTTCGGAGAAGAACATTGCCTACCGCGCCATCCTCGACCTGTGCCGAATACTGGTGGAAACGATAGTTGCCGAACTGATTCAGCCAGCAAGTCACTTCCTGCTGATCTTCAAAGGGCAAATAGACCTGAAAGAAATCACCACTATCGTTGCCCTGTTCGGTCAGGTCCAGGATGGGTGGCAAAATACCTGGATCATAGGGAAACCAGTGCAAACCCAGGCCGCGCTGAACCGGCGCAAAATGGCGCATCAGACCGCGCGACATCATCGAGTCTCCTGTGACCGGTGCATTGCCACCAAAGGCGTACTGATGACCAATACCGACCGACGGCACGCCCTGTAAGCGCGCCGCCCAGGCCGTCACCGACTCAAAATCGGTCACAACCAGGTCATAGTGCGACAAGTCGAGATCACGAATATCACTCAGGAACTGCAGTGGCCGGCTGTTCATGACAGTCCGCCGGTAACGGATGCGCCCACCCTGTGTGGCAAAGGTCAATCCATGGCGATGAAGGAACTCAGCAAAAGGCTCCATATCGAACAAGTCGCGCTTGTCCCTGCCGCTAAACAGCCAATCCACCTGCACAGGATAATCCGCCAGTGCTGCCGCCATCGCCCGGGCACGACTGATATGCCCCTGCCCTGTGCCCTGCACGCCATAGAGAATTTTCATCAAATCACTCCAATCAGACTGGCAGCAATCATCGCCAGACAAGAACCCATAATGGCGCCGGCAAGAGTATCGCCGGGGAAATGCACGCCTAACACAACGCGCGAAAAGGCAACGGCAAAGGCCCACAACATGAGTACAGTGCTCAATCCACCGATGACCAGGCATACGGTGGTGGCCAGTAAAAAAGCGCAGGAGCTGTGCCCTGAGGGAAAACTAAAGCGATCAGACGCAACAATGAGGGCCCTGAAGCCAGCATCAAATTCCGCCGGGCGTCGACGCTTTAGCGAATTTTTAAGTACCCAGTAGAGTGGCCTTTCCAGGGTCAGGGCGAACAACAAAACCTGGCAAAACCGCCAGCCCAGTGCAGGCTCGAGAGCCATTATTAACAGAGCCACAGCGAGGTGTAGATAACCGTCACCAGAGTGGGAGATCACTTTTGCGAAGGGGATGAGTAGCCTGCGCTCTCCGTGTTGGAAACACCAGGAGAACAGTCTGGTATCTGCTTGCTGCAGGGAGGCCAGTAGTCTCATGCGCACAGTGTCGTCTCGCAAGATGACGGATGCGTTGCAGCGGGATGTCAGTTCTGTGAATTATAAGCGCCGGTGAATTGCGCTACAGGGAGGGGTTATGGGGAAAACCCCACCCGCCCCGGCAGGGCGGGTGGTTGGGAATCAATCCGCCTGAACGTCCAGCAAACGCCACTGAGCCTGTTGATCAGGGCCTTCAGTGTAGTGGTAAGTCACTACAGCGCCGTCTGGCAGGTTCTGGATACCATCTTCCTTGGCTTGCTTAAACACAATGCGCTTGCCCTTGCGCATGTTGCATCCGACCTCGGTACTACCATCGGTCGCGGAATAAAAACGGACATATGCGTTCTGCTGCATGGCAGCCGCCTTCTTCTGATTGACCTCGCCTTCAAGAATACAATCCTGGCTGACCTCTGCCTGGGCGTTGAGGGCGATAGCTGGAAATGCTGCCAATACCAGAGACTTCATCAGTAACTTCATTGTATTGCTCCTGATTCATGCCAGGGTTACGCCCCCGGCCTACCCCTCACGGGGAAACATTTTCTCGCAGCACACGACTGCAAGCGCTGAGCAAATAATAATCAAGCCAGATGAAAGCTGTCTATCGTAGTCACCCAATTGTCATATAAATTTCATATAAGAGCCGTCAGATTCGTGTTTATGTCACTGTTTTTATTGGTTTTTACGGCAATTGCCAGGTCAAGGCGTAGTAATGGGTCATATATGGCCAGTCAAAACACTGTCATCTTGTAACATTTGCGCCCTTTTGTGCGGGCAAAAAAAACCCCGGCAGGGCCGGGGTTTCATGCTTTTGCCAGTCAACAACTAGTTCAGAGTACCTGGCAGTGTCCAGCCAGCGCACCAGGGGTTGCTGCCATCCGGGTCGACCGCGCCGGAGAAGTCAGTGCTGTCCAGGAACTCAGGATCAGCCACGGACTCAGGCAGAGTGCCGTTCACCTCAACCCAGTCGATGGGAGCCAGACCGGAGGCGCCAGCCGCTTGAGATGCCAGGATGTCATCCAGCGCCGCATCTTCCTCAAGCACGTTGATCGCTCCTGCTGTCAGGTCAACCGTGGACAGGCTGCCGTGGTTACCTGCCCCTTCTGCACAATCCTGGATCCAGTCGTTCAGAACCAGAGCAGTACCAATCAAGGAGATGGAGTCTTCGCCATCGACGTTCACGCAGGTATCCAGCGGCGTGTTGTTGCCGTCGGCGACGGTTACCACTGCGCGGTGGAAGAAACCGCCAGAGCCAGCCTTGAAGTTGATGATGTAGTTATCATCAGCTTCACGCTTGTCAGCGATGATGGTCAGGTTAGCCACCGTCGGTTTGGACAGAAACAGGTCGGTACCCTGGGTATCCATTTCGAAGGCTTCACCGCTGCCTTCCGGAGATTGCTTGACGATGATGTACTGCAGGTTGCCCTGGTAGCCTTCATCCCAATCCACGGAGTCGTCCAGATTGTTGGTGAATACACCGTACTTGACGTTGGCAGTACCGCCGTAGAACTCGATACCGTCGTCAGAGTTGCCCTCAATCTGCAGGAAGCTGATGTTGGTACCAGCGCCTACGCCATGCAGGGACAGACCATTGATTTCGTCACCCGGCGTAAATTCGAAGCCGCCTTCAGCGATGATCACGTAGCGCAGGTTGCCACTGGCATCCAGCGGATCGTAGCCACCAAAGAAGCCCGATTCACCTTCACCGTCGATGTTACAAACAGTGCCGTTCTCAGGGCATTCGTTGTGCGGCGCAAAACCACCAATCTGCAGGCCGCCCCACTCACCGGAGCCGTCATAGCCATCATCGTCAGAGCTGAAGATGATCGGTGCAGAAGCGGTACCATTGGCTTCGATGGTGCTGCCGCGGGTGATGATCATATTGGCGAAAGTACCGGTCACCCCCTTGATTTCAGTACCAGGCTGAATCGTGAGGGTCACGTTCTGAACCGGCGTGCCGTCCAGAAGATTGCCGTCTTCACCGATCTGACCGTTGCCGTTACCAACCGTCACGGTACCTTCCATGATGTACTCGTTATTGTTGGTCAGGTTCATGTCAGCATCGATCGTACCGGGCAACTGACACACACCTTCACTCAGCTCCGTGGTGCCCTCAGGGCAACCGACAACCGGCGTGCCTTCAGGCACGTTGACTGTGCCCGGCAAGGTCCAGCTCGCCCACCAGGGATCGCTGCCATCAGGATTTACCGCACCGATAAAGGTGGTGCTGTCCAGGAAGCTTGCATCCGCCACAGACTCAGGCAGAGCGGCGTTGATGGCGGCCCAGTCCAGCGGAGCAAGACCAGAGGCCTCGTCTGCCTGGGAAGCAGCGGTAGAATCCAGATCCGCAAAAACTGCTGCAATGGTGCCGTTATGCAGGTCTACATTTGCGCCTGAAAGTACGCCCTGGTCACCTGCGCCGGCGGCACAGTCCTGGATCCAGTTGTTAAGAACCAGCGCCGTACCCACGAGTGCCTCAGAGTCAGCGCCATCCACTTCCACACAGGCACTCAGCGGGGTGACATTGTCTTCTGGCACCGTGATCACAGTGTTGTGGAAAAAGCCGCCGGAGCCGGCCTTGAAGCGCATGATGTACTCGTCATCGTCAGCACGCTTGTCAGCAATCACCGTCACGTTGGCCAGTGTCGGCTTGGACAGGAACAGGTCTGTGCCCTGGGTGTCCATTTCAAAGGCTTCGCCCGACCCTTCAGGTGACTGGGAGACCAGAATGTACTGCAGGTTGCCCTGGTAACCTTCGTCCCAGTCCACCGAGTCATCAAGGTTGTTGGTAAACACACCGTACTTGAGGTTCACCGTACCGCCGTAGAACTCGATACCGTCGTCAGAGTTACCTTCGATCTGCAGGTACTCGATGTTGGTTCCGGCACCCACACCATGCAGTGACAGGCCGTTAATCTCGTCGCCAGGCGCGAATTCGAAACCGCCCTCGGCGATGATCACGTAGCGCAAGCTGCCGCTGTCATCGTTGGCATCGTAACCACCGAAAAAGCCGGATTCGCCTTCGCCATCGATGTTACATACCAGCCCATTGGGGTCACATTCATTATGGGGACCAAAGCCACCGATCTGCAGGCCACCCCACTCGCCGGAGCCGTCGTAGCCTTCATCGTCCGAGCTGAAGATGATCGGCGCGGCAGCAGTGCCGTTGGCGAGAATTCGGCTACCACGCGTTACGATCATATTGGCAAAGGTGCCGGTCACGCCCTGCACTTCAACACCAGCTTCGATCGTCAGCGTGACATTCTGCAACGGGCTACCGTCGAGCAGGTTACCGTCTTCACCCAACTCACCATTCCCGTTACCGACCGTCACGGTACCGTCCATGATGTAAACCGGACCAGCCACCAGGGTCAGATCATCGGAGATGGTCGCCGGCAGGGCACACTGGCCCTCGGTGATTTCGGTAGTGCCATCGGGGCATTCCTCCGGCTCAGGACCGGGACCCGGGCCGGGATCGGTGCCACCGCCACCGTCTACATTAGTCGAGGCATCAATATTGATGACAGACTCATCGCCCTCAGAGCAACCGCCCAGGCCTACCAGCGCCCCGGTCGCGATGAGCGCCCATAAAAACTGCTTGTTCATTGTCTCTACTCCCTAAGTAGAATGATGACCCGAGCGGGTCGGTTTGCTCTTAAAATTTCCAGTCGAACCCGACTCGGAAAGTGGTGCCTTTGTCGTACTTCTGGAAGGTGAGTCCACCCTGCGTGTACTCCACCGCCTCATCCAGAATGTTTTCGATTTTTGCGTTGATCTGCACGTGATCGTTGATGCTGTAGCGATACACCAGATTGATTTCGCCACGGGGCTCCTGAATCACATCCGGCGCACCGGATACACCGACATCCGCAATGGATTTGCCGGTCTGGTTAAACAGCAATGTCAGCTGATGGCCAGACGCGTCGTTGTCATAACCCAGCACCACGTTGGCAGTGTATTCAGGCTGGCCCTGTAGCTCACGCGGGTCATCGTTCTCCTGAATAACCTCGGAGTCGATATAGGCCGCGTTAAAGGTGACAAACAGCGACTGGCTGTAGTCATCCGTCAGAATGAATTCCTTGCGCCCTTCTACTTCAACACCCATCAATTCAGCGGACTCGGCGTTGCGAAATGTTCTGGAGTTGCCAGCGGTGCCTGAAGCGGGCTGTACCACCCGCTCAATGGGCTTATCCATGTCTTTATAGAAGGCAGCAATCGAGAGATTGTCGGTTTCGTTGTCACCGAAGTACCACTCCCAGCGCAGGTCGACGTTAAAGATGTCCGAGATTTCGAGGAACGGGTTACCCCTTACGCGAAAGTTGAACTCGTTGTCATAGAAGGTCGCGTTGGCCGCCTCCTTGAAGTCAGGTCGTGCCACCGTTTGTGACACCGCGAAGCGCAGTTGCTGGTTATCCGAGTAAAACCAGTTGATACCCAATGCCGGGAGGATACTGTCTTCATCAATATTGGAAGTAACCGGACCCTGCTCGCCCTGCAACGAGAATGTGTTCGTGGTTTGGTCGTAGGTCTCGTAGCGCACACCACCCACCAGTTGCCAGGTGGCGTTGAAGGTGTGTTCGTACATGGCATAGACGCTGTTGTACTTGAGGTCGGCATCATAGCTGTCTGAAGCGAGGGTCTTGCTCTGGAAGGTAAAGCCGGTATTGGAGCTATCGGTAATACCACCACCAGGAGGCGCCTCCACCACACTGCCATCGGGCAGCTCAGTAATCACCTTTTCGCACTGCGGGCCCTGCACAGTCCCCTCGCCTTCTCCGCAGACATACAGCACATCGGAAGCCAGCAGGTTTGGGGTAGCCAGGATATCCGTCAGTGACTGGTTAACGTTGAAGCCGTAAGTCACACTTTCAGAATCACGCTCCCTGTAAATCAGCTGCACACCGGCCTGAACTTTGGCAAAGGAGTCGCCGTTGTCGAAGAAATCCCAGGTCAGGTCGAAGGAGCCATCGTAGTTATCATCCTGCAGGTCGTCATAACGACGCAGGATCACACCCGGCTCGATGAAGAAGCCTTCCAGCGGAATACTCTGCTGATCATTGGTCTCCCCGAAGTCGAAACCGTCTTTCAGCTCCTGGGCATTGGTCTGGGATTGAGAGGCGCGAAACTCCATCTCGCGGCGATCAGGGGCATAGCGATCGGCGCGACTGACTGTGATCTGCCATTCACCAAAAAGGGTGCCGTCTTCATTCAGGAAGTGCGATCCCAGCAGCTGGGAAGATGCAAACTGGCGCTCTTCCCATTGGGTGGTTTGACGCACCACTGACTGGCGCTCGTCGCCCTCCTCACCTACAGATCGCTCGGTGGTGTCCTCGGTGACACGGGACACCATGTTGTTCCACTCGATCGTGTTATTACCGAAGTTCCAGCCCACAGACAGTAAACCATTCAACAGCACCTCGTTGGTGGCCTGGTTGAAGACAAAATTGTCGAGAAGCTGGGAGGTTGGCGTGTATGAGTTGCGCTCACCATTTGTGCGCTGGCTCCACTTGTTGCGGTAGTTCACCGCCGCATAAAAGCCCACTTCGTGTTCGCCAACGTAAAACAGGTCGCCGTAGTCACCGCCAAGACGCACGTTCGGGGTGGCCTGTTCGATATCCAGGTCGAAGTCATCTTTGATCAGGATGCCGCCGAGACGAGTCAACTGGCCTGCAATATTGGTGTCAATAGGAACAATCTCACCGGTGGCCCCATCTTCAATAAAGCCGGCGTCCAGGGCCTCTGCGATGGTCTTGACCGAGATATCTTCTTTGCGGGAACCGTCATCCCAGCCTATGAAGTCAAAGTCGCCATCAATCGGGTCAACCGCCACGTCTTCCCCTGTGAGATCGGTCACGTAACCCAGCGCGAAAGTGATGCGCCCCGCGCGCTCATCGGGAAATGTCTTGGTGTTAATGACCAGGTTGCCGCCAGTGGACTCACCGGGCATGCAGGGCAAAAAGGTTTTTTTCACGTCCAACTGGTTTACAAAGTTGGATGGAAACAGATCCAGGGGTACGGTTCGCCGCGACGGATTGGTCGACGGCATGGTCGCATTGTTCAGCGTTGAGGAGATATAGCGACCGCCAAGCCCACGAATAAAGACAAACTTGTCATCCTGAACCGAAATACCCGGGATTCGTACGACTGTCGCGGCCACATCGGAATCCGAGAATCGTGCCAGCATCTCAACATCCATGGTGTCCACGATATTGCTGGTATCGCGTTCACTCACTTCAAGATCACTGGGATCAAAGGTGGCCATCACGAAAACTTCTTCGATCTGGGGGGATTGGATCGCCACACCACCCTCAACCGCAGGCAGTACCAGCGCGGTGCCGCGAGTGACGCCACCGACCACGCGGACCCGTGTAGACACATCCCCCACAGAGATACTGTATTCACCTCTAGGCAGCTCCGCCTCGGCCAGGCCTTCCGCATTGGTGGAAATCGCACCGGCACCACCGGATATAGTGACCACCTGGTTGGCAGCGGGTGTGTTGCCTCGGCGCACTGAAATTTCCAGTTTGCCTTTGGGTGCATTGCGCCTGTCTATGGCGGTTTGAGCGGCTGCGTGCACATCCACTCGCGGTGATGCAGCGCTCGCCAGATCGGCGATGACATTAACCAACTGACCTGACCCGGATGAGAAGCGCGCAACGCTGCTGAACCCGGTGGGGCCGGTAATCTGGACCACATGAGAGCCACCCGCAAGGTCTGCAAACAGTGAGCCATCGGCGCGGGTCGTGCCCACATCGACACCATCGACACTCACGCTTGCGCCGGCTACCGCGGATCCGTCTTTAAACACATAAAGCAGAAGTTCATCCTCTGCATACGCTGCCTGCGCCAGCATCAATGACAGGGGAATGGGTAAGAGCCGAGTGGCTATCTTCATGGTGTATGGGCCTTGTAAAGTCGTTCGGAAGAACCTGTAACGAGGCCGATACTAGAGACGCAATATGAACAATAAGTGACTCGCTTGTGAAGAAACTGTTACAAGCAGAAGACAGTGGATAACCACATGGGAGGCGGAATTTGGCTGGGAAGCGCGCCCTCAGGGCGAGGTAATATCCTCTCGCTGGCCATAGAGCATGGTCAGGTTGAGACGCCGATTTTCAAAACCTTCGGCAAAATCGATATCGTCAGTGCGATGAAACAGATCGGATCGGAACACCAGGGCACGATTCTTACGGAAAGGAAAACGCACTGGCCGTGCACCGCTGCTGTCGAGGAAGTCACGAATCGCCGCCTCGTCGGTGTTGAGCTTGCGAAAGTTCCAATCCACCGGCGGCGTTTTGTCCCACACCAACAGGCCGCCGGACTCGGGCTGCAGGTTCGCCGCATCAGGGCTTAGCCAATAGTTGACGTTTACCGCCGCAGTATCGGCATGCAGCTTGATACCCCCGTGATGGCGATCGTGGGAGTAGCCCCACATATTGCGCCACACATGTCCACCCAGGATACGTGGCAGCGCTTCCTTCATCTCGATGGCCAGTTGGAACAGCAGCGGGCAATAAAATCCGTCCTGCAGATAGGCGCCCAGGTAACCCGGTTTCAGGTTGTACCAAAAGGTGTTGCTGCGGCAAAAGCGGCGCACCGCCTGCAGCGCTTCCGCGGTCATGACGGAATCAATCGCAACCACTGGCAAAGGCCCCTCAAAAAATTCGGCTTCAATGGCCGCGAAATCCAGGTCTGGGTTGAGCACCCTCTCGAGCCGGGGCTCTTCGTGACGAATCAAAGGCTGAAAGGCCGCGTGCTGCACTCCGGCTGGTGACTTTTCATCAATCACCAGCTGACCCTGCAGCCAGGCCTCGCTGTCTCGCAGCGTTTGCAGCTCATGCGAATCGACCATGCCGCGCCAATCTTCTGCGACGCCGGAAATACCCTCATGACCATTCTCTGCCAACCAGGCCAGTTGCTCCGCATCGTGCACAAACTTGTGCGGCGGCATAGCCACGGGCAACTGCACGCCATCGCCGTGGAGAATCTCCCGGCAGCGCCGCAGAGCCTCAGCGGCCTGTTCATGATCTCCCATTGCGACATGGCTGATGGCGGCATTAAACCAGGCAAAATGAAAATTCGGATCCCGATCTGCGCTGCGCGCAAAGAGCTCCAGCGATTCAGGGTACCGGCGCAGCTTTTGGTGCACCATACCCATATAAAACAGAGCCTGAACATGATCGGCATCAAGGGTTAGCGCCTCCTGAAGGGCTTGTTCAGCGACCTGCAGCTGCATTTGCTCCAGTCGCATACGCCCAATATTACAAAACGCATTGGCATCTTCAGGCAGTTGCTCGAGCACCTGTTCATAAACCGAGATAGAGGCGTCCCAGTCCTCATCCTCCGACAGCACGAAGCCCTCGTCCTTCAGCCAGCGAATATTGTCCGGCTCGAGCTTGTAAAGACGCCGGTACAAATCAGCCGCGCCCTGCCAGTCCTCTTCTGTCTCGAACTGCTGGGCGGAGCGGGACAGTCGCTCTATCTCTCTTTGTACATTGCCGGTTGACGCAGGTGCGGACGGCTCTTTGGATTGTTCGACAATCGCCTCGGCTGTATGGAACAGGCTTTTCAGTTTCTTGAACATCACACCATCATAATGGCAGTGCTGAGGGACTGGCTAGTGGCTCGGCAGTAGTCTATGGTTGCAGGTGCAATAAAGCTTTCTGTATGGCATTTCTATGTTTCGATCTTCCTTGCTGCCCGCGCTTTTGCTGGTAGCCACTAGCTTGTCCACCCCCTCTTCAATTGCGGCCAATGAGCTGGACCTGGGCCCCGGCGGCAGACCCGTCGATGCCAACTGGTCGCGCAGCCCGGTGTATGGGCGCAACGGTATCGCTGCCACTGCGCACCCATTAGCCAGCCAGGTCGCCATTGACATTCTCAAGCAGGGCGGCAGTGCCGTCGATGCAGCCATCGCCGCCAATGCCGCCCTCGGTCTGATGGAGCCGGTTGGCAATGGTATCGGCGGCGACCTGTTCGCCATTATTTGGGATCCGGAGAAAAAGGAACTCGTCGGCTATAACGGCTCTGGCCGATCACCCCTTGGGCGAACCCGCCAGCAGCTGCTGGAACGTATAGAGGACATGAAAGCTACGGGGCAGCTACCGAAAGATTTTGAGGGTATTCCACCTCTGGGCAGCCTGCCGGTCACTGTGCCTGGCACGGTGGATGGCTGGTTCGCCATGCATGAACGCTATGGCAAGCTCAGCATGGGCCAGGTGCTTAAGCCCACCGTGGTCTACGCCAGGGAAGGACATCCCGTCACCCCCGTCATCGCCGCCGCATTTCAACGCAACCTCGCCGCTTTTGAACGTTTCCAGGGCATGATGGAAGAGTTCGACAATGCCCGTGCCACCTGGTTCAGCAAAGGCGCACCTGCCGCGGGGGACATCTTTCGGAACCCTGACCTCGCTGACACCCTAGAGCTGATTGGTAAAGAGGGACGCGACGCTTTTTACAAGGGCGAGATCGCTAAAACTATCGATGCCTACATGCAGCGTATTCATGGCGGCCTGCGCTACGAGGACCTGGCTGCACACCAGGGCGAGTGGGTTGAACCGGGCAGCGTCAACTACCGCGGCTACGAGGTGTTTGAACTGCCGCCCAATGGGCAGGGGTTCGCGGCCCTGCAGATGCTGAACATGCTCAAACATGTGGATCTCACCCAATGGTCGCGCGGCTCCGCCGAGGTCTTTCACTACATGGTAGAGGCTAAACGGCTGGCCTTTGAAGACGTGGCTCGCTTCTATGCCGACCCGGCATTCGTCGATCTGGACTATGAGCTGTTACTCAGCGATGAGTACGGCAAAAAGCGCTTCGCGCAAATTAACCCGAGGAAGGCCAGCAAAAAACTGGAACCCAGGGACACCCTGATTGAGAAGTCTGGCGACACCACTTACCTGACCGTGGCAGACAGCGAAGGCATGATGGTGTCACTGATTCAATCCAACTACCGGGGTATGGGCAGCGGCCTGGTACCGGACGGGCTGGGTTTCATGTTACAGGACCGCGGTGAACTGTTTTCGCTGGATCCGGCACATCCCAATAGCTATGAACCGGGCAAACGCCCTTTTCATACCATTATTCCAGCCTTTGTCATGAAAGACGGCAAGCCGCTGATGAGTTTTGGCCTGATGGGAGGTGCCATGCAACCCCAAGGGCATGTGCAGGTGCTGGTCAACATTATCGACTACGGCATGAATCTGCAGCAGGCCGGTGACGCGGCGCGGTTTATGCATTCCGGCGGTCGTCAGCCCACCAGCATTGATGAGGACGCACTCGGCACTCTCTACCTGGAACCGGGCGTACCTCAGGAAACTGTCAAACGCCTGAAAAAAATGGGCCGCCAGCCTGAAGTACAAGATGATGGCGGGGTATTTGGTGGTTACCAGGCAATCCTGCGCAATCCCGAGACCGGCGTGTACACCGGTGCAACAGAGATGCGCAAGGATGGCACGGTGGCTGCCTACTAGAACTTGTAGGCGACACCCAGCATGTAGACCCAGGGATCCAGGTCCACGTCGAACTTAACATCACCCAATGCGGTGCCGATGGTCGCGGTGGTACCAATGTCGATCCACCAGATGCCTGCGTTGACTGCCCACTTCTCGCTGACGGGAATATCCACGCCCGCCTGTACAGCCAACCCCCATGAATCCTTGAGATCGAGACTGGCAGGCACCGGGTCAGTGGAACCGGTCACCGGCTCGGTGATGATACCCAGGGCGGCTTCCAGTTCAGGATCCACATCTTCGTCAAAGAAGCCGGTGTAGTTCACACCCAGCCCCAGGTAGGGCTGCCAGCCATCAGAACCACCGCGCGGGTACCACTGGACAGTGATTGTCGGCGGTAGATGCTTGGTGGAGCCTGCGGCTATATCGACGCCCTTGACGGTGATGTCATGCTCGAAAGGCGTGGCTGCGAGCAGTGAAATCCCCCACTTATCGCGGAACATATAGGTACCGGTGATACCGAGCTGGGTATCATCGTCCACATCAACGCCATCCAGGGTGACCAGGCCAGCGATATCGATGGGGTCGCTACTGACGTCCGGGTCTACATTGGCGAGACCAAAGCGGATGATCCAGTCACCCTGGTCAGCCTGTACCGGCGCAGCCAGCACCGCAGCCAAAGCCGGAATGGAAAGTGCGGAAAGTTTCTTGCTCGTGCTTAACATGTGTGTGCCCCCTAATGGCTTATTGGTGCAGCCGTGTTAGCGGCGCGAGCCTTGCCTGCCCTTGATGTCGGTCAAGTGCAGGCACATTCAGTGGCGATTATGCTGCGGTTCGAGCCGCCGCTGCCTTGCCGGCCAATCGACCACTGAAAGTGGCATCGCCAACAGACATACCGCTTGAATACCCCTCAGCACGGCGCACCACACCGCAGGCGGTTCGACCGGCAGCGTAGAGACCTGCGATCTCACGACCATCTGCAGTCAGTACTTCGCCGGTGGGACGCGTATCCAGGCCGCCAAGCGTGAAGTAGGGCCAGAAAGAACCGCGCCCCGGTGTGACATCAAGCGCCACCAGCGGGCATTCAAGTTGCTCGAGCCATTCCGATTGCTTATGGAACAGCGGATCCTTGCCCTGCTCTGCCATCTGGTTGTAGTAGCTGACAGTGTGCTGCAGTGAACCTTCCGGAAGTTGCAGTTCCTCTTCCAGTTCAGCGACCGTTTCGCCAGTGCCGCAAACCTCGGCACCCATGAAGTTCATCTTTTCATAATCACCGTACTGATCGACGGTCACAATGAAGTAGAAACGCTCGCCCGGGTTCTCGAGAATCGCATTGCCCAAACGCGAGTGATATACATCTTCGTTGATAAAGCGCTGCCCCTTGTCATTCACCAGGATGCCGCCGGTGATCGAAGCTGGCGGATAGTACGGCAGGCTGATAAAGCCCTCATGCATATTGATGGCAGCCGCGCCCACACCCATACCCATGAGGATGCCGCTGCCCGTGTCGCCGGGGTTTCCGATGGCATTGTTACCGTGGGACAACTTGGGGGCGTACTTTTGCAGCATGTCTTCATTCATCACAAAGCCACCGGCACACAGAATGACGCCACCATGGGCACGCACGTTCAGCTCCTGCTGGTCCTTACGCACCACCAGGCCAATCACTTCGTCGCTTTCGTCCACAATCAGGGTCAGGGCTCGTACTTCGTACTCGACCTTAATGGCGTCTCGCTTGTCGACGTTCTCGGTGACAATCTTCATAAACAACGGACCGCCGTTGTCGCCCTCAATGTACAGGTTGTGTCCACGGGCGGCTGGTTTGGCCTGCTCGCAAAAGGGATAGGCCTTTTCACTGCCCGTATACAGCAAACCGTCGTCGGTCAGGCACATAATGGCCCGTGTTTCGTGAAAACTGTCCTTGAAGGGCACACCAATGTCTACCAGCCAGTTGAAGTGTTCCAGCGAATGCTCACAGTAGTTGCGGATCTTGGCTTCGTCCGCCTGGGGGCCGGCACACATCATCATGTAAGTGATCATGTCTTCAGTAGAGTCTTCAAAGCCAGAGGCGCGCTGAACCCGGGTACCGCCGTTGCCACCCATGTAAATTTCAGCACTGGACATAGCTGTTGAGCCGCCGCTGGCGCTGGCCACTTCAAAAATCGTCACTTGTGCACCAGCGTCGGCGGCCTCAATGGCCGCACAACCACCAGCACCACCGAAACCCACAACGGCCACATCTGTCTCAATGTGCCATTCCTGAACATCGCGGGCATGCCGCGGCTGGGTGGGTGTAGATTTTGCTGACATGTCGGGTCGCCTCGTTCTCTTAGCTATCGCAGAAGTTCGAGCGACATTATCGCCAATTAGCTCAGCAAGGTAATGACCATGCAGGCCAAAATACTGGCCCAATGCAGGGAATTAGGACATAACTACCAGTGCAGGCGCAGGCCCAGCAGCAGGTATTGATAACGGTCATGGACAATTCTCGAACGTCCCGTTGTCGACGTCACCGTAGAGCCGTGTTCGGTACCGTGATACTGATACCTGATGGTGCCACTGAACCGCGGGTTAAACTGGTACTCAAACCCGGCCTGACCACCGATAAACCACTGTTCCGAGGTGGGTTTCTCGGCGGGCACATCCACCGGGGCCTCCTGCCATTCCAACTCGCTGTAGCCGCCCAGCACGCCAAGATAAAAAGCGGCTTTGCCCGAGCCCACAGGAAAGCGCACATTGGCGCTGCCATAGAGGTTGTCCACCACCGTATCGTCGGCATCGGCATGACTATAGTCGAGCGTCAGAAACCAGCGCGGACTGATGCGATAGCCCAGGTTCAGGCCCAGTACGCTGCCGTTATCCTTGGGATCAAACAACAATTCCACGTCACCTTCGCGGACCTTGTTATCCACCTTGTGGCTTTCAGCTCCGCCAAAGGCGCTGACAAACCAGCGATTGTCCGTCTCGGCCTTCAGCATCACCGGCGTCAGCAGCAACAGCAGCGCCAGGGCTGCCTTAATGATCCTCAAATCCAACACTCTCTGTCCCTCGTATTTACGCTGTCAGCATACCCAACTACACTGGGCTCGTTAAGTAGGGATACATGATGATTATTTTCCAGATCAGGATTGGTAGCAGCAGATGACAGCGGACACACGCACCCCCTCACCGCCCTATGGCTACTCCCGGGAATGTCACCTGCCGGTGGAGCAGCAAATCCGCATCGTGGCGGAATTTTATGTGCATCGCATCCGTCCCAGCCGTATCGCCTACCGCATGGGCATCGATATAGACCTGATTGAAAAGTTGATTGCCGGCGAAGTGCACCAGGATTTCTTTACAGAAATGGTCAACTTCTATCGCAAAAACCGGCGCCAGCAGCGCTTGAATGAATCGCTTTCGCTCAAGGGCACAGCCAGGGTTGAGCTGCAGAAACAGATCGAACAGGAATTCAGCCGAAACGATCTCGTATAAGCACCAGCCCGAATCCCGCTGCCAGCGAGGCTGCTATCCACCAGATGATTGTGTCCGGCAGATAATAGGCGCGCGTGTATGCACGGCCCGAGTCGGGCACGCTCCATAAGTTTCCGCTACCTGCACCGACCACCAACTGCCCCTTCATACCTTTCTCCATATGCTGGGCCATGTCGCAATGAATCAGGTAAGTTCGATCATCGGCAGGCACAATAAAGCTGCCCGTCTGGCTGGCCCCTGCACTGGCTTCCATATGAAACATGCCCTGTGGGTAGAGATAAGTGGGCAGTCCGTGCACCATCCACTGGTGCCTGACGCTGTCATCATTATGAAATTCAACCGTCACCCGGGCACAGGGAGGCACCCGCAGTTCGTGCGCACTCATACCGAAGATGTGACCGGGGATATCCCGGGCGTACTCCCGACCAGCGCGAACCGTAACTGCGACATCGGCACTGATCTCGGCACAACCGCGCGGCAGCTCACTGCTGTTCGCATTCATGACCATGCCACTGGCATCCATGTGCATATGGTGATGCTGCGCCTGCGCCAAACCAGCCAGGAGGGCCAGCGGCAACAAGAACGCGATATGCGCCATCACGGCCGCCTGCGCAGCAACAGCGCCACGGCCACACCGGCGGCGAGGGCCAGCAATAACAGTCGTATCAACATGGGGTAATCAACCCCGGGGTCGCCCAGCAAACGCGGCGCATAGCTTTGCCAGACCGGTATCTCCCGACGGTAATAGGCGGCACGAAAATAGTTGTCCCAGCTGACTCCGCGCGTTGCCGGCCAACCGTTTTGCTGGAGATACTCCCGGTAAACAATGGCACTGATATTGCCGCCGGGACCAATACCATCATTAGTCACCCCACGGTTCTGGTGGTCATGAAAAGGCCAGATCCCCGGCCCGTAGGCGTGTAGCCCATCGCTGACCGTCAGCAGTTCCAGGTCAAATCGCTGGGCGGTCGCCAGCCAGATCACATCCTGTGGACTGCGCACCGCGTCCGGTAGCGCAACGCCGTCCCGATGGGTAGCGGTGAACTTGTGGCCATGGGTATGCACGGCGATGCCTTTGCTGCCGCCGTTAAGCACCCTCAACTTCACTCGCTCACCCGCATCTGCCACGACCAGCGACTCGCGAAAGGTATAGGGAAAAGAACGGCCATTGAGGGTGAAATAATCCACGGTACTGTCGGTAATGTCATAGTCGCGATGCATGTAACGGGTCACCAGGCGAGGGTCGGCAAAGCGCTGGATGCCCTCGCTCAGCTCGCGGTCCAGGTCCATGTAGTGCAAATCGTATTCCTGCTGGTAGTGCTCCCGCACCGCTGCAGAGGGCACACGCACTTTACCGGCGCCGGGGTTCATGGTCTGCAGCCAGTTGTTGGGCCGATTCTCCTCCACAATCAACATGCCCTGCAGGCCCATCATCACGTGCACATGCGGCTGCACATGGCAGTGATAGAAGGTGGTGCCGGCCTTGCGTGGCGCTAAATGATAGGTTCTTGCGCCACCGGGCATGACCGGCTTTTCACTGGTAATCGGCACGCCGTCATTGCCCTGGCCATCCGCCAGGATAAACGCATGATCAGAACCGTGAAGATGCAGGGTATGAGGCATGTAGTGAGTATTTTCCAGGGTCAGGCTGACCCGATCACCCTGCTCGATGCGCAGCGCCGGCGAGGGTAAACGCAGCTGGGGCCGCGCCTGGTTGGATTCAAAATTCTCCGTGGCCATGCCGGCCAGCTTGGGTGCAAACACCCACATGCCCGGAGTAATTCCGGGTGCCAGTGCATAAGCGGTGACCGGCTCCTGCTGTTCGGCAGAGCTGCCATTGAGCTCTGCAACTTCCAGGCGAATGTGAATTTCATCAGGATCGCCGTCGCCGTCGAGATCGCGACCCTTTTCAACTGCGTCGGCGGTCAGGCCGCTACGCATCAAGGTGTGATGGCCGACATTATTGGTGCCACGCACAAAGGCCGCCACCGCGTAGGGGTTGTCGGCGACACAGGATTCACTCGCCTCTACATCAACCCCGTCAATGCGCTGCGCTTCGCGCCAGCCGAGTGCATCCTCGGGACAGTATGCTTCGGCTGCCTCCAGCGACATCTCCTCAGTGTCAGGCAGGGGCTGCCATGAGGAGGCACCAAACCACTGACTCAACTGCACTCGCACAGCTTGCGGATACCACTGGCCCGGCACTGCCAGCAGCATTAGCAAGACAACAAGGCACCACAACCATCGCCTAGTCACTTTTTTTCCTCCGCAGTTGCCACACAAGGTAGATCACCGTGGGGATCAGCAATAGCCACCAGCTGTTCCAAGCCGCGACTTTAAATGGAAAGACCGAGCGATAAACAATGTCTTTACTGGGATGCGGGGCCGTGACAATGCCAATGTAATCACCCGCCTGGAGAAAGCGATGCTCTACCTGCAACTGCTGATCAGCCTTAACCCGGGGACTCTGGTAAAACACCGTGCGCTCATCAATATCATCCATGGCTGCCACATGCTCCCAGCGCGCGAAAATACCAAGACCATCGAGATCGCGAATGATGCGGAAATCCACGGGTACCTCACTGAGACTGCCGTGCAGGTAATCGAGCACAAACAGTGTGAGCCCGGCAGTAGGCAGGTCTTCACAGAACAGGTCTTCGCCGTGATCTTCCGGCTGATAGATACTGAAATGCGCCGTATATATGCCGATCTCCATCATGCAGCTACCGGCCTCACCGACGACGCCGCCGGCTGCCTGTGCAGGAGCTCCAGGCAATACGAGCAGCAGTATCAGCAGGAAAAGACGGCGCATGCTAAACCGTTCATCGTGTTGTTTTTATAATCGACATCTGCATACACTAACTGATGGCAGCCGATCAGCAAAATGCGATCTCACTGCGCAGCGTCAGCCTCAGTTATGGAGCCACATCGGTTCTAGACAAGCTTGATCTCGACCTTCCCGGCCGGCAACTCACCGCCATCGTCGGCCGCAGCGGTTGCGGCAAATCGACTCTCATCAAACTCGTAAACGGTTTGCTGCGCCCGGACAGGGGCAGCGTTTTGATCAATGGTCAATCCATCGACTATGACGCGTTGCCCGAGCTGCGCCGCGACATGGGTTACGCAGTACAGGGCACCGGGCTGTTTCCCCACCTCAGCGTCGCCGACAACATCACGCTGCTGGCACGACTCAACCAGCAGCCTGCCGCAGACATCGAAAACCGGCTGCATGAACTGCTGCAAATGATGCAGCTGTCGCCAGAACTCTTACCGCGATTCCCCTATCAACTCAGTGGTGGCCAGCAACAACGTGTTGGGCTTTGTCGGGCCTTGTTCCTGAATCCGCCGTTTTTGTTGCTGGACGAGCCCTTCGCCGCAGTAGACCCACTCAATCGCATAGAGATCCAGCAGCAAATGCTGGCCATACAGCAGCATTCACCGCGAACCTGTCTGCTGGTTACACACGACATGGGCGAGGCCATGCGGCTCGCTGACCATATCCTGGTCATGGGACAGGGCAGGATCATTACTCACACCAGCACCGAGGCACTGCGATCAGAGCAGAACGAGGCCGACCCTGACCTGCTGTTGCTCAAGTTATTGGAGCGAGAACAATGATGGCTCGTCTGATGATCTGCCTATGTCTGCTATGCGCTGTTCCGGCGCATGCTACAGTGATTGCCTCCAAGCAGTTCACCGAGAGCTACCTGTTGGCAGAAATGGTATCGGCCCTGTTGATCGAAGCCGGACAAAGCGCCGAGCATAAGCAAGGCCTGGGTGGTTCCACCCTGGTGATGAATGCGCTCAAAAGCGGTGACATCAGCATTTACCCGGATTACACCGGCACCCTGTCACAGAATCTCTTACAGACTCACGATGCCTCGCCGGCAGAATTACAGCAGGCATTGGCAGATCAACAGCTTGAGATTGTATTGGCTCTGGGTTTTAACAACAGCTACGCATTGGCCATGCCCGCCAGGCTTGCCAGCGAACTCGACATAAAACAGATCAGTGACCTGGCGAATCATTCACAACTCAGGCCGGCCTTTTCCCTGGAGTTTCTTGAAAGACACGACGGCTGGCCATCACTCAGTCAGTTCTACCAACTCACCCAGCAGGTGAGAGGTATTGAACACGCACTGGCCTACTCCGCACTGAGCAGTGGGCAAGCCGACCTGACCGATGCCTACACCACCGATGGAGAGTTGCTGCGCTATCCGCTCACCCTGCTGGTGGACGACGGTCAATTTTTCCCCCGCTACGACGCCGTCCTGGTTGCTCGCAAGGGTTTATCTAAGAGCGTAAAGACCGCGCTGATGTCCTTACAAAACCTGCTGGACGAGAACACCGCGCGAGAGCTGAACGCGGCGGCCGCTGAGCGTTCACCTGCTGCGGTGGCGCGAGAGTTTCTTGCAGAGAAGGGCCTTATTCGCCCGCTCAGCACAGGCGCAGATGCTGGCTATGCACCTTTACTGGACAATGTACTCACACATATCAAGCTGACACTGATGGCATTGGGCATGGCCTGCCTGGTGGCCATACCTACGGCAGTACTCCTGGCTGATCGGCCGCGCCAGGCGGCTGCGGCCCTTTACCTGGCTGGACTGCTGCAAACCATTCCCTCGCTCGCGTTGCTGGCACTGCTGATCCCCCTGCTGGGACTGGGCCAGCCAACCGCTATTGCCGTATTGTTCACGTATTCGCTACTACCCATATTGCGCAACACCCTGACCGGGCTGCAGTCCGTCGACCCGCTGCTAAAGCAAGTGGCTGACGGCATGGGATTAACTGCCAGCCAGCGTTTCTGGCAGATCGAACTACCGCTGGCCATGCCCACCCTGCTGGCAGGCGTTAAGACTGCGGGGATCATCAGCATCGGCACAGCCACGCTCGCAGCCTTTGTCGGCGCCGGTGGACTCGGCGAACCCATCATGACCGGACTGACGCTGAACAACTACCAACTGATTCTGCAGGGTGCCCTGCCCGCCGCCGCGCTGGCCATCCTCACCGAATTTTTGTTTGAATGGTTGGAAAGAAAAATAGTGCCCGGGCACCTCAGGCAACAAGGATCATGAATCAGTCATTGGAAGATCGGTTTAAGCAGGTTCGCAGCCAGTCGGAACAGTTTTGCGAATCGCTGGAGGTCGAGGACTTCGGCCTGCAAGCGATGCCCGAAACCAGCCCAGCCAAATGGCACCTGGCCCACACCAGTTGGTTTTTCGAAACCTTCATCATCAAAGCGTTTAATTCCAACTACACCAGTCAGTGGCCGGGCTTCGAGGTACTGTTCAATTCCTACTACAACAGCATTGGCGAACAGCACCCCAGGGCTGAGCGGGGACTATTGTCCAGGCCAACCGTGCGTGACGTACTCAACTATCGCGCCGACATCACCAATCGTATGCTGGACTTGTTGCAAGAAGGCGATGAAGAGGTCGCCAGGCTGACTGAACTGGGCTTACACCACGAGCGCCAGCATCAGGAGCTGTTCTTTACCGATCTGAAGTACAACTTTTCGCGCAATCCGACCTGGCCTGCCTATCGCAGTGACCGTCCCGAATCCGCCGACAATTCGCTAACCCACGAATGGCTTGAGTATGGGGGCGGCGAAGCCAGCATGGGGCACAACGGCGAAGGTTTTTGCTTCGACAACGAGACACCAGGACACAAGGTACTGTTACAGGATTTTGCCATCGCGTCACAGCTGGTGAGCAATGGCCAGTACCTGCAATTCATGACAGACGATGGCTATCGACGCCCGGAACTGTGGCTCGCGGACGGCTGGGCCACAGTGCAAGATCAGCGGTGGCAGCACCCACTCTACTGGCATCAAGTGGACGGCGAATGGTTTGAATTTACCCTCTACGGCTTAATTCCACTGGATCTTAATCGACCTGTGACTCATATTTCTGGCTACGAGGCAGATGCCTATTGCCGCTGGGCGGACTGTCGCCTGCCCACCGAATTCGAATGGGAGCGAGCCGCCCAGGAGGCTACCTTTGGGGGTCAATTGCTGGAGCAGGACATCGTCCATCCCTGGCATAACACACCCGGGCAATTATTCGGCAGTGCCTGGCAGTGGACCAGCAGCGCCTATGGCCCCTACCCCGGTTTCAGGGCCGATCCGGGAGCAGTCGGCGAGTACAACGGTAAGTTTATGGCGAATCAGCTGGTCCTTCGCGGCGGCTCCTGCGTTTCCGCGGGGGACCATATCCGCGCCAGCTACCGCAACTTTTTTTACCCGCCAGATCGCTGGCAGTTCACCGGCATAAGGATGGCTAAATGGCTGTAGTCGAATCCAGAGACAGCGGTTTTGAGTTTGACCAACAGCGGCAGGAGCTGATTGAAGGATTGACCGCCGAGCACCGCGCCATCAGCCCCAAGTTTTTTTACGACGAGGTCGGCTCACAATTGTTCAATCGCATTTGTGAGTTACCCGAGTACTACCCAACCCGCACCGAAAAATCGATTCTGACTGACTGCAGGGATGACATTGCTGCCTGTGTGGGCCCGGTGGACGTGGTGGTTGAGCCTGGCGCCGGCAGTTGCGAGAAAGTGCGACTGCTACTGGACGCATTGCAACCGGGCCGCTATGTGCCCATCGATGTGTCCGCAGATTTTCTGCAACAGGCGGCGAATCAACTGGGTGAAGAATATCCCCAGTTGGATGTGGTGCCTGTCGCCGCCGACTTCAGCGATGACTTCAGCTTGCCGGCGGCCTCGCGCCCGGGCAAAGCGCTTCTGTTTTATCCCGGCTCGACCATCGGCAATTTCACCCCGGAACAAGCCCTGGCATTTCTGCAGGACTGTGCCCGCGACATGGATAGCGGTGGCGGCTTACTGATTGGCGTTGATCTGCATAAAGACAGTGCCACACTCAATGCGGCCTATAACGACGCCGAGGGCGTCACTGCGGCTTTCAATCGCAATATACTCCTGCACGCTAATCGCATACTCCATGCTGACTTCAATCCGGAGCAGTTTGAACACCGGGCTTTCTACAACACCGATCACCGCCGCATCGAAATGCACCTGGTCAGCCGCGTTGAACAGCAAGTGAGCTTCAACGGCGGACAGTTAAAGTTCGCACCCGGTGACAGTATTCACACGGAGTATTCCTGCAAATACTCACGACAGGATTTTGCCGACCTGGCGGCTGGGGCTGGTTTTGTAAACCGAGGCTACTGGAGCGATGCACAAGAATGGTTTAGCGTGCAGTACTTCGAATTGACATAAAAAAGGAATCAGCATGGCCCGTCTGCAAGGTAAACGTATTGTTATTACTGGCTCTTCCCGAAGCCTGGGGCGCCACTTCGCATTGGCCGTGGCCAGAGAAGGCGCTTCGGTGATTCTTAATGGCACCAGTGAGGGCGCCCTCGCGGCAACCCAGGCTGAGCTGGAAGCACTCGGAGCGCCCGTGCACTCAGTACCCGGGTCTGTTGCCGACAGCAGCGTCTGCAAGGCCCTTGTCGACACCTGCGTGGCGCAGTTTGGTGGTATCGATATTATGGTCAACAACGCCGGCATCGTGCGTGACCGCAGCATGCTCAAGATGAGTGACGAGGAGTTTGACGAGGTGATCGCGGTAGACCTTCGCGCCCCTTTTGTCTGCATGCGTGAAGCGGCGCGCGTCATGAAGGAGCAGGAATCCGGCGGCCAGATCATCCACATTACCTCAGCATCTGGCCTGGTCGGCAATTTTGGGCAGACCAACTACGCCGCCGCCAAGGCGGGCCTGATGGGCATGATGTATACCGCAGTGAAAGAACTGGCTAAGTACAATATTCGCTGCAACGCGATGTGGCCGGTAGCACGCACTGATATGACACAGCCACTGATCGACAAGATGGAAAAATCCGCAGCAGAACTGGGATTTGGAGAACCGGAAGACGTGGCCCTTGGGCTGGTCTGGCTGGCCAGCGACGCAAGCGCTCACTGGAATGGCCAGTGCCTCACCCTCAATGGCAACAAGATGGCAATGTGGGAATCACAAACCGAGCACGCCATCCTGCGACAGGACACGCCGTTTACCCTCGAACAGATAGAAGCACATTTGTCTGCCCAGGAAACACTGCCGATCTACAACACCCGAGGTGACCTGGAATGATCGACGTTCACTATTGGCCCACTCCCAACGGTAAAAAGCTGACCGTCCAACTGGAAGAGGCCGGCATGGAATACAATGTTGTGTACTGCAGTATTGGAACGGGTGACCAGTTCAGCGATGAGTTTTTGCAAATCAGCCCTAACAACCGCATGCCTGCCATCGTTGATCATGCCCCCGCCGACGGCGGTGAAACCCTGTCCGTTTTCGAATCAGGCGCCTGCATGATGTATCTCGCTGAAAAAAGTGGCCAGTTCGGCGGCCACAATGAGCGAGAAAAATGGGAGATTTACCAGTGGGTGATGTGGCAAATGGCCAACCAGGGTCCGAAGACCGGTGAGCGCGGCCACTTCGCCCGTCTCAAAGACAGTCAGGGCGACCAGAGTTACGCCATGCGTCGCTTCGACGATGAATTGCACCGACTTTATGGCGTGCTCAACAACCGCCTCTATAACCGCCGCTACCTGGCAGGCGACGATTACACCATCGCCGACATGGCCGCCTACCCCTGGACGGTGGGCTGGGAGGCGCAGGGCATCGATATCAACGAGTTCAAGTACTTCCGCCGCTGGTTCGAAGAGCTCAGCGAGCGCCCTGCCCTGCAACGCGGCATGGCAGTGGGGTCGGACCTGACCCAGTCTTATGACCAGATTCCCGAAGAGGAAAAAGCGCGCATCAGAAAGCTGTTATACAACCAGCGCGCACGCCCAGCCCCGGAGACGGGGGGCATCGAATAGCATATAATGCCCGCTCGTCGGCCTTTTGGGTCGGCGCTTTCTCAGGGCGGGGTGAAAGTCCCCACCGGCGGTAATCGCTTATATGCGTAGCCCGCGGGCGCTCCTGTCAACACGGGAGGACAGCAGATCCGGTTAGATTCCGGAGCCGACAGTCACAGTCTGGTTATGAGAATGAGGTGTGTTGATACGCTGGTTACATAGTGAGCCAGTGCACGTCCTTGTTGCCCTGTTGTTTTTTACCTGAACTTGAGGAAACAACAGATGAAATCTTCCAATCCCAATACCCATGCAATCGCAAACCTGCCCAGAGTGGCACTGATCCAGGCACGCTGGCACAGCGATATCGTGGATGAATTTACCCGCTCGTTTATCGAGAACTTTAATGCGCTGGATAGCCGAGCGGTATCGGTCTACGACGTGCCTGGTGCTTACGAGATACCCCTATTGGCTCAACAGCTGGCCAGCAGTGGTGACTACGCAGCCGTCGTGGCAACCGCGCTGGTTGTGGATGGCGGCATTTACCGTCACGACTTTGTCGCCAGTGCGGTGATTGATGGCTTGATGCGCGTGCAGCTGGATCACGGGGTACCCGTGTTCAGTGGCGTGCTGACACCCCACGATTTCACCAGCGAAGGCAGGCCTGAGTTCTTCCGCTCCCATTTTGTCATCAAAGGTCGCGAAGCAGCCGAGAGCTGCAAGCAGATGCTGAGCACCTACAAGAGCCTCAAGGCGGCGTAGTCGCAGCGACTGCTTATTCTACGAAGGCACACTCTACCACGTAGTGGCCAATCTCACCGTTGCGGGTTTCACGGAAGCCCGCTGAATCCAACAGGCCGGTGAAATCCTTAAGCATGGAGGGGCTGCCGCAAATCATGAAACGGTCGTCTTCCGCATTCATGGGCGGCAAGTCGTTGTCACTGGCCAGACGGCCCAGTTGCAGGAGATCAGTAAGGCGGCCGTTGGTGCTGTATTTCTCCCGGGTCACCGAGGGGTAGTACACCAGCTTTTCGCGAACCACGTCTCCGAAGTACTCGTTGTTGGGCAAATGCTCGGTAATGATGTCCTGGTAGGCCAGCTCATCGACAAAGCGACAGCCGTGGGCCAGCACCACTTTGTCGTAATGCTCGTAGATCTCCGGGTCGCGAATGATGCTCAGAAACGGCGCAAGGCCAGTGCCAGTGGCAATGAGGTAAAGATGCCGTCCCGGCAGCAGATTATCCTGAATCAGCGTGCCGGTGGACTTGCTGTTCACCAGGATCTCATCCCCGACCTGCAAGTGCTGCAACTGCGATGTCAGTGGCCCATCGGGCACCTTGATGCTGAAAAACTCCAGCTCATCTTCATAGTTGGCGCTGGCCATACTGTATGCCCGCAGCAGCGGCCTGCCCTCTTGCTCAAGACCGATCATAGTGAAGTGGCCACTCTTGAAGCGAAAACCGGGATCACGGGTGGTTTTGAAGCTGAACAGGGTATCCGTCCAGTGATGGACCTTGGTCACCTCTGCGGTCATTAACTGTGCCATGCGCTGTCTCCTATGATTGCTGATGCACAGAATAAAGATCATCCTGATATTGGTAAATCAGATAATTTCTATATAATAAACCGGCATTTTCGATATAAGAACACGTCGCACCAGCGAGGCCAACGACCATGCATTTCACACTGCGTCAGCTTGAGATATTCCTGGCCACTGCCCAGCACCAGACCGTCACCCGCGCGGCTGATGCCCTGTCGATGTCCCAGTCTGCCGCCAGCGGTGCCCTCCGGGACCTGGAACAGCAGTTTGATGTGCAGCTGTTCGACCGCGTCGGGAAACGCCTGCGTCTCAACGACCTGGGCCAGTCCCTGCGGCCCCAGGCCGAAGCCCTGCTGATGCAGGCCCAGGAATTTGAAAAAGCAATTGACGGCCAGCCGGCTCTGGGCGACCTCAGCATTGGCGCCACACTCACCATTGGCAATTACCTCGCCGTCAGCATGATTGCCGAGTTCAGGCAGCATCATCCCGGTGCCCGCGTTGGACTCACGGTTGCCAATACCGAAACCATCGCCCGAAAAGTGGCCAGCTATGAACTGGATGCGGGCCTCATTGAGGGTGAACTGCGTCATCCCGAGCTGGACGTGATGCACTGGCGCGACGACGAACTGGTGGCATTTGCCTCCCCCAATCATCCACTGGCAAAGCTACCTGAATTGTCAGACGAACAACTGCTCGGTCTTGAATGGGTGGTGCGTGAAACCGGCTCGGGAACCCGGCAGACCTTCGATCGGGCCATGCACGGCTTGCTGTCAGAGCTGGATATCACGCTGGAACTGCAGCACACCGAGGCCATTAAACGTGCCGTGGAAGAGGGACTGGGGGTCGGCTGCCTGTCGCGCATCTGCTTGCAGGACGCCTTCTCCCGCGGCTCGCTGGTGCCCTTGAATATTCCGCACAGGGACTTCAGCCGTCAGTTCAGCCTGATTCTGCATCGACAGAAATATCGCAGCCACAGCCTGGAAGAGTGGTTACAGCTATGTCGCGATTCATAATCAACGAAGACGATGTGGAGTGGAGCGCGATTCGCGCCCAGGGTGCTGGCGGCCAGAACGTCAACAAAGTCTCGTCTGCTGTACACCTGCGCTTTGATATCCACGGCTCATCGCTTCCCGCCCATATCAAGCAGAAGTTAAACGCACCGCCGGACCGCCGCATCAGCAAGGAGGGTGTGATCATCATCAAGGCCCAGACCCATCGCAGCCAGGACAAAAACCGTGCCGAGGCCCTGCAACGCCTGCAAGCCCTGGTAGACCAGGCCGGTGTCGTGCAGAAGAAACGGCGAGCGACCCGCCCTACCCGCAGCTCCCAAAAGAAGCGCATGGATCGCAAAAGCCAGCGCGGCAAAATTAAATCACTGCGAGGCAAGGTACGCGATGATTGAGCCCATCGGACCCGAGCAGCAACACGAGGTCACCGAACTCAGCAACGATTATGTCAGGCGCGCAGCTGTACACTACCAGCGAGACTTTGCGCCAATCGACATTCGTTTTGATCTCAGCGGCAGCTCAGTAGGTATGTTCAGGGTGGATGGTGAGCATTGCCACATCCGCTACAACCCCTGGCTGTTCAGCAAGTTCTACCAGGAAAACCTGGACGGTACCGTACCTCACGAGGTTGCCCACTACATTGTGCACTGCCTGTACCCGCGCCGCCGTCTGCGTCCCCACGGGCCCCAGTGGCTGGAAATCATGGCCTTTTTTGATGCAGATCCAACGGTGACCTGTAACTTTGACATGGAAGGCATTCCGCAGCGAAAACAGCGCCGTTTTGACTATACTTGCGGGTGTCGAATCCACGAATTGTCCACCCGTCGCCACAACAACGTCCGGCGCCGGAAGGCTCGCTACCAGTGCCTGCACTGTGGCGATGAACTTATCGAAATTGGAGCACCAACATGAGCGAAGCAGCAAACGACATCATCATGAACCGGGAAGCGGGCGAAGAGATGCTCAAGCGTCCGGAAACCACCGAGGAGATTCGCCTCGATCGCAAACAGAAGCTGGCAGCGGCCCTGCGCCTGTTTGGCAAATTTGGCTTTGACGAAGGCGTAGCCGGCCACATTACGGTGCGCGACCCAGAGCTGACAGACCACTTCTGGGTAAACCCAATGGGCAAGTCGTTCAAACTGATGACCATGTCAGACCTGATTCTTGTCGATCACGCCGGCAACGTGGTTGAGGGCCAGGGCATGCTGAATGGCGCCGCGTTCACGATACACTCCGCTGTGCATAAGGCCCGTCCTGACGTCATTGCCGCCGCCCACTCACACTCTATCTATGGCAAGGCCTGGTCCAGCCTGGGCCGCCAGTTGGACCCGCTCACCCAGGACGCCTGTGCTTTCTGGGACGACCACGTTGTCTTTGAAGGCTTTACCGGGGTGGTGCTGGACAACAGTGAAGGCGATCGGATCGCTGAAGCAATCGGCACCAAAAAAGCGGCAATCCTCGAGAATCACGGACTGCTCACCTGTGGCGATACCATCGATGCAGCCGCATGGTGGTTTATCACCATGGAACGCAGCTGCCAGGCGCAATTACTGGCCGAAGCCGCCGGCACGCCCAAGTTGATTCCGCCGGAGCACGCGGCGATTACCTACAAAACCGTGGGCACCCCCATTGCGGGCTGGTTCAACTTTCAGCCCCTGTATCAGACCATCATCACCGAACAGCCTGAGCTGTTGACCTAAGCGAATTTTTCCTCGGAGACCCAGTCCCCATGAAAACCCTGGGGCACTCTCACCGGTAGCTGAATTTGCGCTACCGGCGGTGCCTTGAGGTTGGTGGCATCCAGTATCCACAAAGCACTGCGATGCACTCGCCGATCGTAAATAAAGCTCATCAGATAGCCCTCTTCTTCACGGGTACCCGCGGGCACAAAGAAAGCTTCATTGGGAGCAAAGTGCGGCTGCAGCTGATGATCGTCCCTGCCGCCGGTTTGCAGGTCGTAGCGCATGAACCCGGTCGCACCCTCATAAGCCATTTCGCCACCAGACTCCGGCGTGGCCAGGGCATAGCCGTAGCGATAGGGCCGGGTCCAATTGCCGCGATGTATTTGCGGGAACTCCATGGACACATCGTCGAGCCGCGCCTCGCTCACTGCGCCACTTTTCAAGTTGAGGCTAAATCGGGTCAGGTAAGCGGGATGGTTAAAATCGTGCGAATCCTTGACCCAAAGTCGCTCGTAGCGGGATGCGTCCAGGTGTATCTCGTCACCCTGCTCGAAGGCATTCATGGTATGGAAGATAAAGCAGGGGTTCACGTCGAACCAGCGCACATCCGCATCGCCGCCGTTGCGCGGCATCACGCCGAACCGGCAGGGTGCCGCGTCATCCCACAGAAACGGCAGACCGTCGCCACTCAACGCCAGTAGCATCGAGAAGATGATCGGCATTTCCATGAAAATCACGTAATTCTCGGTGACTGCAAAGTCATGCATCATCGCCGGACCCTGGGTGGTAATACCCTCGACCTGCACCATCTCGCCGGCGGCATTCACCCGCATATAGGTGAGGTAGGGTTCCATCACGTTATAACCGAACAGAATCAGCTCGCCGGTGACAGGGTCTACCTTGGGATGGGCGGTCATATTGGTTTGCAGATGGCCATCGTAGTTATAGGCGCCCACGGTCGAGAGTGTCTCGGGATCGATTTCATAGGGGTAGCCGAACTCGCCAAGGGACAGTAAACGACCGCCGTGATGGATCAGCGACACCGCGCTGGTGGTATGGGTCAGCTTGGGCGGCCCCATGCCACCCTCTTCCTCACGGTACACCGGCGTATCGACATAACGGTTGCGATACCACAACGCCTTGCCCTGACTCAGGCGCACGCCATGCAGCATACCGTCTCCGCCGAAGAAATGATCACTGGGGCCGGTATGCTCATTGGGACCATTGCGCACGTACAAGCCATTCAGTTCCGGCGGTATGGCACCCACCACCTCAAGCAGTGTTTCAGTAATTTCTTCTGCCACCGGTGGGTAATTGCCGGTATGCCAAAACTTATACGGCTCTTCACGGCTGCAACCCACCAGGCCCACACCCGTGGCACCCAGTAAGCCCACCCCACCCGCTTTTAACAGTGTTCGCCTGTGCATAAGGCCTCCGTCTTATTGTTGTTTTGACTGCGTCACAAACCTGACGCGCTTGCGCTGCGAACCCCATTGACCGGGCTGGGCCTCAAACACGCCAGCCAGAGGCGTATCGCAGCGCGGGCAGGCGCCCTGCTCATTCAGGTTCCACTCACCCATCTCGTACCAGTCTCGCTCTATCAGCCGCTCCCCGCAGTGATGACACCAGGTAGAGTTACCAATCGCGTCGTGCACGTTGCCGGTATAGGCGTAGCGAATACCCGCCTCTTTCGCCACAGTGCGCGCAAGCTGCAGCGACGAGGCAGGTGTAGCCGGTACGTTGCGCATCTTCCAGTCGGGATGGAAAGCCGTGAAATGATGGGGTACATCCGGACCCAGGTGTTCAACAACCCACTGACACATGCGCTCCAGCTCCTGGCGGGAATCGTTTTCACCGGGAATCAATAAGGTTGTCAGCTCTAACCAGACATCGGTTTCGCGGTAAACATACTGCAGGGTCTCCAGCACCTCCTGCAGATGAGCACCGCAGATCTTGTAGTAGAAATCGTCTGTGAATGCCTTGAGATCGATGTTAGCCGCATCCATGGCGGCAAAAAATTCCCGACGCGGCTCCTCGCACACATATCCCGCAGTGACCGCCACCGACTTGATGTCGCGTTCAGCGCAGGCGGCGGCTACATCCAGCGCATATTCATGAAAGATCACCGGATCGTTATAGGTATAGGCAATGCTTCGGCAACCCAGTTCGGCGCAGGCACTGGCAAGGGCCTCTGGTGAAGCCTGCTCGGCGAGAGTATCCATCTGCCGCGACTTGCTCATATCCCAGTTCTGGCAGAACTTGCAGGCCAGGTTGCAACCGGCCGTACCAAAAGACAGCACGGGGGTCCCGGGCAAGAAATGCTTCAGGGGCTTCTTTTCGATAGGATCCACCGCAAAGCCCGAGGAGCGGCCATAGGTATTGAGGACAATCTCACCATTGCGACACTCTCGCACAAAGCAAAGGCCCTGCTGGCCGTCTCGCAGCTTGCAGGCGCGGGGGCACAGATCGCATTGGGTACGACCGTCTTCAAGACGATGCCAGTAGCGGGTTGGAACCACTGCGTTCATGGCAGTAGTATAGCGCCATGAGTACGGTCAGACCCCCCGCGGTCGCAGGCCAGTTTTACCCTGGCCAGGCTGCTGAACTACAGCAAGCTGTTGATGCCTATTTGCAGGAGGCAAGCAGCGATGTCCCCTGCCCCAAAGCGGTGATTGCACCGCACGCCGGCTATATCTATTCCGGGAGCATCGCGGCAAAAGCCTATGCACAGGTTGCCAATGGCGTTGATCGAATCAGCCGTGTGATCCTAATGGGCCCTGCACACAGGGTCGGCTTTCGCGGTATGGCACTGTCGGGTGCTGATTTTTACGCCACCCCTCTTGGCCAGGTGCCCATCGACAAGGCGGCCATCGAC
The DNA here is from genome assembly GCA_963921335.3 of Halieaceae bacterium. Taxonomy (GTDB): domain Bacteria; phylum Pseudomonadota; class Gammaproteobacteria; order Pseudomonadales; family Halieaceae; genus CAWUFC02. The sequence goes on from CAWUFC020000002.1 coordinate 1,053,490, forward strand.
AGCATTCGTTCTCTACCAGCGGTGGGAAATCTTGATCAGGCTCACGCCGAGGAACACAGCCTGGAAGTGCACCTGCCGTTTTTGCAACGCTGCCTTAAAGCCTTCACGCTGGTTCCCATCGTGGTAGGACAATGCGCGCCCGGCGATGTCGCCAGGGTACTCAATACGCTCTGGGGCGGTGAGGAAACACTGATCGTCATCAGCTCAGACCTGAGCCACTTTCTTAACTATGAACAGGCCATCGAGAAGGACCGCAACACCTCAGATCTGATTGTGTCACGCAGCAGCGAGCTTACCGGCGAGCAGACCTGTGGTTGTCAGCCCCTCAACGGCTTTATGCAGGTATTGCGCGAAAAAGACCTGGAGGTCTCTGAGCTGGGGCTTCTTAATTCCGGCGATACCGCTGGGGACCCGGAACGGGTCGTCGGCTACGGGGCTTATGCCGTCAGCGATCAAGTAATCACTCAGCAGCTTGGCCTCGCAGAACGTCAGCAACTTCTCTATATCGCGCGAAAAGCCATTGTCGAGCGCCTGAACGGCAACGACAAGTTTGACCTGGCTGTAAACCAGTTCAGCGCGGTGCTACAGAATCCTGGCGCCAGTTTCGTCACACTGAAGATAGCAGGCCGCTTAAGAGGCTGCATTGGCAGTTTGCAGGCACAGCGGCCCATGCTGCTGGATGTGGCACACAACGCCATGTCTGCGGCCTTCAAGGATCATCGATTCAAACCGCTGAGCAGTGCCGAGTACGCCGCTGTCGACGTGCATATCTCTGTGCTCAGTGCCCCGGTGGAGACACCGGTCAGCTCCCGCGCTGAGCTGATTGCCCTGTTACAACCGGGCGTGCACGGGCTTATTCTTGAGGACGGCAATCACCGATCGACCTACCTGCCCTCAGTGTGGGAACAATTACCCTATCCCGAGCAATTTATCAGCGAACTGCGCGCCAAAGCCGGTTTGCCCCGGGAAGGCTGGAGCGACACCATCAAGGTGTCGCTGTATACCTCAGAAGAATTCGCCTGATTACCAGGCGAAGCTCGCTTCCAGACCGTAGGTGCGGGGCATGTTGTAAATCACACCTGCCGTCTCGGTCACATCCACCAGCGGAACGCCACCAGTGATGTAACGCTCATCGGTGAGGTTGTCACCCCACAGAGTGACCCGCCAGTTATTCTCGGTGGACATCCATGTAAGGCGCACTGACCAGTCTTCCTGATCCACTTTGTACAGACCGCTCAGGCAACTGGCGCGGTCAAAGCAGTTGTCCACATCCTTGCGGAAAGAATACTGAAGCCGCGGCACAATATTGCCGATGCCGGTTTGAAAGGTGTATTGGATGGCCGCGAAATAGGTCTGCTCCGGCAGTCTTGGCAGATCTTCATCCGAGCGATCCACCGCGCAGACATCGACGCCGGGCGATGGCACAAACTGACAGGCGGAATCCGGCAGCGAACCGGGAATCACGAGCCTGACATCATCGTACTCATCAATCTCGCCCTTGTTATAGGCGGCGTTAAATGTCAGCTCCAGGTTCGGCGTGGGTAAAATCGTGGTTTCCAGTTCGAAACCTGAAATAGTGGACTCCGCCGCGTTAATCGTCGTGCCTGCAATCTGCCCGGTCTGGGGGTTCACCCGCACGCTGGTCAGCTGGCGATCGGTGTATTCCATGTGGAACAGGGCCGTGTTCAGACGCAAACGCCGATCGAAACCATCCATCTTGAAGCCGAGTTCATAGTTGGTCACCAACTCGGGCTCATAGGTGGGAATGGTCAGGGTGAAAATATCCAGGCTCTCGGACAGACCGCCAGACAGGAAACCCTCAGAATAAGTGAAGAACACCGTGCCGCTGTCAATTGCGCCAGTGCCATCGAACAGGTACTGGATGCTGGCCATGGGGGTCCAGCGCGAATCGTCCACTTTTGCCGCCTGCTGACTGATGGGATCAGTGTCCAACAAATGCAGGTGATTGGGGTTGTAGCTGTCTGGGCCATCGGGGAAATCATAGAATGAAGAGAAAAGCTCAGTTGCAGGCGCCGCGCCTGCAACGGCAAGGGTAGACTCATCTGGCACAAACACATTGCGCTCCAGCTCTCGCTCTTCCCAGGTGTAGCGCAGGCCCAGAGTCAGGCGCCAGTTCTCGGTGAAGTTCCAGTCTACCTGGCTAAAAGCAGAAGCCGAAACATTATCACTTTTCAGCTCAGTGGCATTATTGAGAAAAAAGGCGATATTAGGTGCACCCAGCGAACCAAAGAAGGGACCCGTGCGGCCATTGGCAATACCCGCTGTGCTTTCTTCAGCGAAAGCAAAGGCTCCCACTACATACTCCACCCTGTCATCAAAGGCGCTGCCGGCAAACTGCAGTTCCTGGCTGAACTGTTCAGTCACGCGATTTTCCGAAATTGGGGCATCAAAATTAGAGCGTGACAACAGGGTAATACCAATCGCGTCGAGCTCGTCGCTCTGCCCCGCATCCGTCTCCCGCCATGCGGTGATACTCTTCAGGCTGACGTTGTCACTGATCTCCCACTCTACCGTGGCAGCACCAGTAAGCACATCAACCTCATAATTGTTGTTGTCCAGGTCAAGAATAACTTCGTCGCGATCCAGCTCTTCAGAATCAGCACAGTGCTCCGCAATCGACTGTCCAGTGGAGGGAATGACAATCGAGGGATCCTGCAGGGCTGCCTGCCAGCCGGCGCTAGGTATGTCGTCAACCACAATGCATTTCAGCGCCCTGGCCTTCTGCCGAGTTTTGGAACCACTGACACTGAAATCCACGGTGACAGTATCTGAAGGCAACCAGCGCAGTTGCGCCATACCGGACTGACGATCAGTATCGGTGTAGTCCTCACCGGTGACCACATTTTCAACATAGCCATCCCGGTTAACGCTGGAAAGGGCAAAACGCCCCCACACGCTATCAGAGAAAGGAACATTCACCACCGCTTTACCATCCAGGCGGTTGTAGTTACCGGCGGTAACCTGCACCGAGCCCTCCCACTCTTCATTGGGCTTGTTCATGGTATAGAGAATGGCACCACCGGTGGTGTTCTTGCCAAACAGGGTACCTTGCGGCCCACGCAGCACCTGAATGCTCTGCACATCGGTGATGTGCAGCAGCGCGCCGTCAGGCCGCGAGACATAGACCCCGTCAAAATAGATGCCCACACCGGAGTCAAAGTTAACCCCGGTATTACGTGCGCCAACACCGCGAATAAAGAAGTTGCCCGCACCGCCGGTACCGTTGCCGTCATACACATCCAGGTTGGGAATGACCTTGCGCAGGTCACTGACATCCCTGGCGCCCATCTCTGTCAGCATGTCTCCGCTCATAGCCGAAACCGCTACGGGAGCCTCCTGTAAGCTTTCTTCCCGCTTACGGGCGGTAACAATGACTTCCTCCAAAATGCCGTCCTGGGCAAGCACATACTGTGGAACGATGGGCATACCGAATACGGCGATAGCCGCAAAAAGGGGAGCGCGTTTCATAAGTACCTCGATTTCTTATGGTTTTGGTGCAGATTATGCAATTTGCCACTCGGACACAATAAGACATTTGGGTGAACTTTCTAGCGCCGACGCAGTCATAACAAGGGCAGGACATTTTCTTCCCCCATGAGTCCTGCCCATAGCCCTGGCCGGTTTTGGCTGGGGCTTTTTTTGTGCATATTGCAGAGCCAGCAAACGCGCGCCTGTGAAATCGTTGCGACTATGTCACCATGGGCGCTGGCATGGAGGAAGAACATCATGAGTGACCTGTTAAACGACCACCGCAGTCGCGAGCAGTTGGACGCGGCACTGACTGATATACAGGGTGCCCCAGCCGACAGCGGTGCGGTCGAACTGATTGTGCGTCGTCCGCGGGACAACGCCCGCGAAGTATTGGCGAGCTGCGAACTCAGCTGCAACGAAGGGGTGGTGGGTGACAACTGGTCACGAAAGCCCTTTAGAAAGTCACCCGATGGCGGGCCACACCCTGATATGCAGATCAACATCATGAATGCGCGCAGCATTCGCGCGATTGCTGGTGACGACAAGACAGCCTGGCCGCCCGCAGGGGATCAGTTTTTCGTCAATTTGGATCTAAGCGATGCCAACCTGCCACCGGGCACCCGCCTGCAGATTGGAACCGCAGTACTCGAGGTGACCGCCGAGCCGCACCTGGGCTGCAAGAAGTTCACCGAACGCTTTGGCCGCGACGCTATGGAGTTTGTGAACTCGGAGCTGGGCAAGTCGCTGAACCTGCGAGGCATTAATGCCAAGGTAGTGACCCCCGGCAGCGTGAGTACCGGGGACACCATCAGCAAACTCTAGCTGGCAGGCGTATACCAGATCGGCGAGGTCCAGGCCCGTTCCTGTTGCACCGGGCGGTGTTCAGGTGCACAGCAGCCTTCTAGCCCCTCACCAATCGTAGAGGGGTCGTCGCACTGTACTTTGGCGGCGACGCAAATGTGCTGACTCCAGCGGCAGCTGGGATTTTCCAGCACGCGACTGTAATAGAACGTTTGCGAGTCCGGATTAAAATCTTTGTCTTCCCATACGGTGCACAGATTCTGGTGCCCGGCACCTGATTGTTCACAGGTGCTGATATCCACGCTGGCTGAATTGGGCCCACCGGCCACATCCAGCACCTGCTCCTTGAGTTCTCCATCTTCATACCAGCCTTTGATCACCTGGATGCGCTGTAACGGCGTGCCCGGCTCATTGGGGCTGCCTGGGTCCTGCGAGGCTGACAGGATGAATTTCGGGCCACCCTCGGCATCGGCTGGGCGTGCTTTCAAGTCACTACCCATCGGCACGCCGCGGGCGTATCCCTGGGCCACCATATCCGGTGCATCGCAGGCATTATCGGCGTAATCCCAGCTCCCAAAGAAACGCACAACAGGGCGGGTGCCGCTGGTGCCATAGGCCTCACGGCGCTGCATGGCCGCAAACAGGGAGTCGCGGGTATTCTCTTCTGCCCACAAGACCGCCAGCCCGCCAGGGCTGTATTCCAGCTCATCGGGCAAACCCTTGGGCACACCGTCACGCGACCCCATGCCGGCACCGCCGTGACCGGGGTGATTGCGCTCAGCGGTCAGGCCCGGCGCAGCAATATGGGTATCGGTGCTGCCAATGACGCCAAATTTGAAACTGTTTACGCCAAGGTCAGCCTGCTGTTTCAGACCCTCCGCCAATGCCCAGCGCATATAGTTGTTGGGATCAGGCAGCTTAGTCTCTGCGACCATATCGTCGCCCAGAAAGATCTCAACCCAGTCCATGGAGCCTTCTGCCATCATGCCGGTGTTCTTGCCACCGAAACTGTCGTAACCCATTTTTTCAAAGGCACAGAATTCATCCCCTTCCCAGCCATTGCGGTTGTCACATTCGGAGTCACCCTTGTGCTGCATGATCTCGAACAGCGGCTCCCAACGTGCGCGGCGTGCGGCCTCTTCAGCTGTTACAGGCTCCGGTGGTACCTCTGTAGAACCCACGCGAGAGGTCTCAAACATCAACCCGCCACTGAGATTTGAGTTATGCGGAATAAAGACCGCATCGCAACCGGGCGTGTTCTCGACACACTCCTGCTCGAGGTAGTCCCACAGGGCGACCGATGAGGGCGATTCAATCCAGCTCAGCGGATAGGGAGGTACATTGGCATTGCGGAACACCACATTGTGGTGAAGGTTTTGTCCGGTACCGACCGTGCCGGTCCACTCATAGCCCACAAAACTGGTGAAACTGCAGTCGCTGCTACGATCGTAGACCTCTTCAGTGTGCTGCTGTACCTCTTCCCACACGGTTTTAATCACATCGTCGCAATTGGACAGGTCGTCGCCACAAATGCCCCAGCGCTTCTTCGCCGTCAGGCCATAGCCCGCCAGGGTTAAGTACATCATGTCTGGCCAGATGCGGTTGATGATGCAAACCGGGTGGTAATAGCCGTCCAGACCCGGCGTTTCGCACACGCGCACCTCACCCATGAATTCAGCATGGTCAGTGACTGCGGTGAAATCCAGCGGCCGGTCCAGCTGAATGTGCCGCAGGGGATTACCGTCCTCATCGTAGGGTTGAATACCCATCCTGCCGCCCTTGGCGAAATGGTAGGCATCGCCAGGATTATTGCGGGTATCCTGCGAGTTGGCATCGAACGAGAAGCTGGTGTGGACGTGGGTATCACCGAAATGCGGGCGCTTTAGCGGGTCGTAATTGCTGCAGGGCTCACGCTCTTCGGTAATAGGATAGGGCCGCTCGTAGTCTTGTGCCTGGACCAGCGTTCCCCACAACAGGGCCACGCCCACAATAGATGCCTTTTTTAACATTCCCTTACCCCCCGCTTACTGTTTTAAGGCGCCGGATTATAGCCATAAACAGGCTTCTGACTGCCTGAATTTGCCCCTGCTGGCTGCCCCAATCCCAGTATTCATGAGGGTTTAAACCAGCTTGCGCCTGTTAATGACGGTTTTTTAATAAAAATAGCCGTTTTTAGGCAGAGCATTCTAAAAATTATCCGTATCTTTGCGCTCAGTGACTGCAATAGCGCAGCGCCCCACTTTCAAACATGGTTGAAAAACCGAGGAGAAGTAACATGGCAACTGCAAAGAAAGCACCTGCTAAGCGTAAGGCTCCCGCCAAGAAGGCTGCGGCCAAGAAAGCGGCCCCCAAGGCTGCCGCCAAGAAAGTAGAAGAGTTTTCTCTGAAAGCGTCTGCTGAAAAAGCTGTAAACGTTTACCTGGGCATGATCGGCAAAGGTCTGGACATGGTAGAAGAGAACATCGCTACCGCCCGTAAGGAAAACGACAAGCGCATGAAGGATCTGGAAAAGCGTGGCGTTAAGCTGCGTAAAGAACTGGAAAAGCGCGTCGACAGCATCGACACCCCCGAGTTCGACTTTGACTTCGACAATGCTGTCGAAGATGCAAAAGCTCGTTTCAACAAGGTTCAGGACCGTGTTGAAGAAGCTGTTGAAGACATCAAGGAGCGTCTGACTCCGGCAAAAGCTGCCTAATCAGACACCATCCAGGTTTCTATACCCTTAGCCCGCCCCCGTGCGGGCTTTTTTATGCACAGGATGTGCTGTACATCGCGAGAGGACAGGATGTCCGGAGCGATGCTTTTACAGGGACGTAAAGTATGCCGCGAGAGCCATAGATGGCGGAGCGGCGCATAAGGGCTACCACTCAAGCTTATAGGCATCCCCGTCTCGAACAATATGCCCGGCGGTCACGCCGGCAAAGTGGGTGCCAATGATGAGCGTTGGCTGCCCGCAGTACTCTTCAAAAACACGTCGCCGAGTGGCATCAGCTGCTGGGGGGTCATTATCCGCCGAACTACCCCAGGCCAGGCGGGCCATCTGGCAGGGATGATGCACAAAGTCACCAGTAATCAGCGCTTCCTTACCCTGTGAGCGTATGCGGATACTCACATGACCCGGGGTATGGCCCAAAGTCGGCACCAGGTCGACTTCCTCACACACCTGATGGCTGGTATCCACCAGATCCATTAGGCCCGCTTCCATCACCGGGGTCACTGAGTCTGCCACCACTCGCCTGTTGAACTCTTCGATACCGGGGTCGCTGTAGTGATCGTATTCATCCTTGGCGATCAGGTAGCGGGCATTGGGAAAAGTAGGCTGCCATTTCCCATCGACCAACATGGTATTCCAGCCCACGTGATCCACGTGCAGATGAGTGCACAACACCCGGTCAATGCTGTGGCGGTCAAAGCCCGCTGCAGAAAAATCATCCAGGAATGCGGTTTGCAGCATGTGCCAGTCTTTGTATGGCATGCGCTCTTTTTCATTGCCCACACAGGTATCGACAACGATCTTGCAACCGGGTGCTTCTACCACCAGCGCGTGCACGCTGAACTTGAGCTCACCCTCGTCGTCCATAAACTCGGGCTTGAGCCACTCTATTTCTCGACAAAGTTCAGGCTTGGCGTCGGGCAAGATCCAACCGGCGCCACCGACGGTTTCCAGTTCTACAATTTTGGTGATGGTTACGTCACCAATCTGCCATTTGGACATATGCTGCTCTCTTTTATTTTTCTTAAAGTGCAGCTACGTTAAGAAGTTCATGACTCAAACACAACCCAAATTACTGCTCCTGCAAATCAGGCAGGACCCATCCGTCGCCGCAGAAGAGCTGGCCAGCTTTATTCGCTACTGCGAGGTCGAGGCCTCCCAGATAGATGTACACAATGTATTCGAGCAATCGGTTTTCAATGCCGATATTCTCCAAGGCTACCAGGCCCTGTTGGTCGGCGGCGCCAGTGAGGCCAGCGTACTGGAGCCAAACAACTATCCCTTTGTTCCCTACTGCATTGACCTGCTGCGGCACTGCGCAGACATCAGCTTTCCTGTCTTCGCCTCGTGCTTTGGTTTTCAGTTGGCGGTTTTGGCGCTGGGCGGCGAGATTATTCGCGATGAAAGCGGCTACGAGATGGGCAGCATACCGATTTCGCTGACGGATGCCGCCGCCAACGATCCATTGTTCAGAGACGTACCCAACGGGTTTCATGCCATTGCCGTGCACCGGGAGCGGTCGGTGGACTGTCCGCCGGGAGCTGTCGAGCTGGCCTATACCGAACCCTGCTGCCACGCCTTCAAAGTCATCGACAAGCCCTTCTGGGCCTGCCAGTTTCATCCCGAAGTGGACCTGGCTACCCTGATCTCTCGACTTACGATCTATAAAGAATCCTACACGGACGGCGATGATCATCTGCAGGAAGTGCTGGATAACAGCGTTGAAACGCCCCACTCCAATGCCCTGATGGCGCATTTTGTGAAGCGGGTTTTGTTGTTATGAGTGACTTGGACGCACACAGCGCGGCAAACTTTCATCGCGACGGCGCTCTGCTTCTCAAGCAGCAGCTAAGCCAGGAATGGCTCGATCTGCTGGCTAGCGGACTGGACCAGGCAGTAGATCAACCCGACGGTATGTCAGGCGGCGTGGGCCAGCCACTGAGAATCGATCAGTTTCCGGCAGAACGCACCCCTGCCCTGAAACAGTTCATCGAAACCTCTCCGGTTGCAGGCATCGTACAGCAAGTACTGGGCGCTCCGGTGCGCTTCTACATGGATCAGATGTTTTATAAACCGGCGGGCAAGGTCAGCGCCAGCGGCTGGCACCAGGATACCTGTTACTACAATGTCGCCGGCTCACAACTCATTCGCGCCTGGGTCAGTGTCGACCCGGTACCCAGAGAGGCAAGCATCGAGGTGCTGCGGGGCTCACACCTGTGGAACGTGACCTACCGTCCACCTGTGGGCGTTGATCCGGCTGCCGATGCACAGGCGACAGAGCAGTTGGAAGCAGCGCATGCCCGCGGCGAGCGCCTGATTGGGCGCGAGGCTCATCAACAGTGGACCTACTTCGATTCCATTTCTGATCACAGCCTGCCGCCGTTGCCTGACGTTGAGGCCAACCGGGATTCCTTCGATATTCTCAATTGGGATTTCGAACCCGGCGATATCCTGCTGTTTCACGGGCATGTGGTGCATGCGGCCCGCGGCGGCCACACCATGTCTCACTCACGCCGCGCCCATGCATCGCTGTGGGCTGGCCCCGATGTGCACTATCTACACCGGCGCAGCCAGGTCATACCGGATCCCATCGGCCTTTATAACTACGACCCTGAAGACGGCCAGCTACTGTCGGAGTTTCCCGATGTGTTCCCGTTAGCGGACGCTCAAGCGTAGAGGGCAAACTGTCGATTCAGAACTGCAATCTGGGCCTGGGCAACCTCTTCAACATCATCCAGCTTCATCTGTGCAGGCAGCTCAAAAGCCATCTCCTGCTGCAAGATATCGCGGGCGCTATCGCTGAATCGAACCGACCCGTCTGCATCTATCCCAGCAACGCCATCTAGCGTGTGGCAGGTTTCCATCATGGAGCGCAGTGCATCCAGCGACCATCCCTCGGCCAGGCGTAACTCAATAGCGCCATGACTGATCGTCACGGGATAACCGCCCGGCAGGCCATTAGGTGCCGGGGCATGCAACTGATGTTCTTTGCCGGAGTTATCGAGCAGCGCCATGGCCAGTTGTGCGGCTAAAAAGCCGGTCGTGGATGAAAAGGAGGCATCGGCCTCGTAATGGTTCTGAATCGACTGGTTCATCAGCATCCGCAAATCACTGTATCGTTCACCAATGTCCTTTCCGTTCTCCATGAGCTGAACCTTAAACGGCCCCTCATTGGAATAGCCCGGCTCCCTGGGGGCGACCCAGTGCACATGGTGGGCCGCCAGGTTCACATCGATCTCTTCAAAACCGACCTTTTGATCCATCGCGACCTGGGCTCGAATCGCCGCCTGGATCAGGCCTACATTGCCCGCACCACACAGAGGCGCGCGCACTGCCAGTTGCAGCTGCAGCGGCGATAACCGGGGCAGTAATGTCCGGTAGATTGCCGACCATCAGACCGGCATCCAGACCGGCATCCACAATGGCACGACTTACCGTCAGCGGTGCCGCCACCTGAATCGGCGTGAAAGCACCCAAACCGGCCGCGCTGACGCGGCTATAATTGGGCAGGCGCTTGGTCGCATCCCAGGTGATGGGAATCGCGTAGTTAATCACCAGGTGGGGCTTTTCTTTCGCCAGTATGGCAACGATGGATTCTCGGTCCAACGCGTCTACGGCGCCATAGACACTGATGCGGCTATCACACATGCCCTGGGAGATCCGTGTATCACTCAGCACGCGGTTGATCTTCTGGCGCAGCAAAGACTCTTCAACAATATCTACCAGCACCAAATCTATCCGCGCGCGACACAGTTCAGCCGCTATATGCATACCGACGCGCCCACCGGCGCCCAGAATCATGACTCGTTTTACCACTGTGCCCTACTCCTGCATCTCACTGGTTTTTATAACGCGCCCGCCACGTTGTTATCAGTAGAGATTGTTTTATTCAAGGCTATCCATAGCGACAGAATAGTACGACCACAGCGGCATTGAATACCTTTTAAACCCAGTTTCTGGGATTGTAAACAGTGATTGAGTGCGCGTAACAGATGAAATCCAAGCACCTACTGGGAAACGATTAGAAATTCATACCAGCAGTACCAAACCACGCCCGCTGCACTTCTATATGGAAGAATCGTTGTAAACTGCCGTTTTGCCCGAACCGATAAGAACTATGAAGACAGCGGAAACCGGTCACATCCAGCTACTGGAAGACATCAACCAAGACGCAGCTCGACTCATTGAACACCTGCGCAGCAGCCACGCCCCCATGGACATCATCCTTGAGGCCAGCCAGCACATCCAGAAGGCACTGGAAGTTCTGGCACCCAGCCTGCAGCAGGGTGAAGGCTGGTCAACCATTTCTATTGCCAGCGACACCCCCGGGCTTGCGTGGGATGAAGAAGACCTGACCGCATGCATGCCGTACAGCCCGATCTCGGGCAAGCGCAATCCGGTCGCACCCCCGATTAAAATGTGGAAGAGCGCTGACAGAGAAGTGAGCGGCGAGGCTATCTTTTCGCCGACCTACGCCGGCCCGCCTGATACGGTGCACGGCGGCATTATTGCGGCGGTTTTTGAGGAGTTGTTATCGATGGCCAACGTGGTGAGTGGCAGAGCAGGCTTTACCGGCACGCTCACGATCCGGTACCACAAGAAAACACCTTTGGGCGAACCCATCGAGTTGTGGAGCAGAAACGATCGCAGCGAAGGGCGCAAACAAACCAGCATCGCTGAAATGCGCCACAACGGCGAAGTCACCGCCAGCGCCGAGGGCCTGTTTATCTGCTCTACGGAACTAGAAGACCCACCTGAAGCCTCAGACTAGCTCGCGGCCAAACATTCTCGGTAGATCCAACACCGTCTGAATACCAGGCTCCGCGTCCACAACATAAGGCACTGCGTTGAGCGCATTCATGCCAGTGGCCAGCAGGCCGTCGCTGATCCAGTTGTGCTCAAAATTCACGTGCATACGCGGCCTGCCCTTGATGGTGATGGAATGATCCCCCTGGGGCCAGTCGGGTGCTACGCTGTTGTGCATGCGCCAGACGGTCTCGTGCACGATCAGTTTGTTGCCATCCTTCATGCCAGCCCACTCCCAGTGCTGCCCCGCAATGGTGTCCGCCTTGACCACGCCGGCAGCCGTGTCGAGGTCGGCCGGCGCATTGGCACGCTCGGTGGTATCCACGATCTCATCCAATTCCATGCCCAGACCATCGGCGATGAGCTGAATGTTCTCCCGAAACAGGTGCACCAGCCAGTGCTTGTAGCGCTCTATGCTCTTTTCAAACTCCGCCTCGGTTTTGCCGAAGCCCATCATCCCGAACATAATCTCGGGCGAGGGATAAAACTCGAAATTGGTTATCTCGCGCACGTAAACCTGGTCGATGCGACTGGACAGCATCGACATGGTCAGTGGCAACGCATCTCCCAGCCAGCCGGGATTGAGCCCGGTGGAATGAAAGCTGCTATTGCCCTTGGCGCAGGCCTGCTCCAGGCGCCCCACCAATTCAGGGCCATACACCTTGGGATACATATAACCCACGGTAGTGATCACGTTTTTGCCCGAGGCCAGTAACGCGCAAATAGTATCGATGTCCTCATCGGGGTTGTCGCCATACACCAGGGAGGGCAAGGGTGTATGCAGCACCACATCCGCCTCCAGCGCGAGCATCTCTTCCAGCTTGTTGCTGGCCTTAATGCCGATAGCGTCTATGCCCGCGATTTCACCAGCGTCCTCGCCCGACTTACTGTCGGAATAAACATACAAACCCACCAGTTCAAGGGATGGACGTCGCGCCATAGCCTTGAGAATACCTTTGCCGACATTACCGCTGGACCACTGAATCACTCGCGTTGCCATTATTGTCCCTGTTTTTATTGTTACTGTTAAACGGGATTCCAGTATAGGCCAGAGCCGGACATTGGTCAGTTGCTCGCGTCAAGTCTCGCTTTCCTTACAACATGGCTCCATAATCGCGAGCTTTTGTACCGAGGACTCCGCTGTACCCCGCTATGCTGCCCGCCATTTCTGATCGAATCGCCACCGAACTTTCCATCTCTGCAAAACAAGTCGAAGCCGCCATCACACTGCTGGATGAAGGCGCCACGGTGCCGTTTATCGCGCGCTACCGTAAGGAAATCACTGGCAGCCTCGATGATACCCAACTGCGCCAGCTATCGGAGCGACTCCTCTACCTGCGGGAACTGGAGGACAGGCGCCAGGTGGTGCTTGCCAGTATTGAAGAACAAGGCAAGCTTAGCGATGAGCTACAAAAGGCCATTACTGGTGCAGACACCAAAACCCGGCTGGAAGACCTGTACCTGCCTTACAAGCCCAAGCGCCGCACCAAGGCCCAGATTGCCCGCGAAGCCGGCCTTGAGCCACTGGCCGATGCTCTGTTTAACGACCCCACACTCAACCCGGAGACAGAGGCAGAGAAATTCCTGAATCCGGAAGCAGATATTAACGACGCCGACGCTGCACTCGATGGCGCCAAGCAAATCCTGATGGAGCGCTTCGCGGAAGATGCAGACCTGCTGGCAAAGCTGCGCGACTTCCTGTGGCAGGAAGGTTTACTGGTCTCCAAGGTCGCACCAGAGAAAGAGAAAGAAGGCGCCAAGTACAGCGACTATTTTGAGCATCACGAACCCCTCTCAAAGGTACCCTCCCACCGCTGCCTGGCCATGTTCCGGGGCCGCAACGAGGGCATGCTTTACCTCAACATCCAAATGAGCGCCGAAGAGGACGCAGTATCAGCGCACCCCTGTGAAGCAATGATTGCCTCTCACTTCACCATCACTGACCAGGGCCGCCCCGCGGACACCTGGTTACAAGGCGTTGTGCGCTGGTCCTGGCGGGTTAAGCTGCTCACGCATCTGCAAACCGACTTATTCTCGCAACTGCGTGAACAGGCGGAACAATCGGCGATCGACGTGTTTGCCAGTAACCTCTCCGATCTACTGTTAGCAGCACCCGCCGACGCGAAAGTCACCCTGGGCATGGATCCGGGGCTGCGTACGGGTGTGAAGCTGGCGGTCGTGGATGCCACCGGCAAGGTATTGGACCACGGCGCCATCTTCCCCAATGCACCACAGCACAAAACCCGTGAGGCCGAGGCGATTGTGGGTCGCATGATTGAGCAACACCGCATTGAACTGATCGCCATTGGCAACGGTACCGCCAGCCGCGAGACCGACCAATTTGTGGGAGAGGCATTGGCAAACCTGAAGGCCAGCCACGTTAGCAAAATTATTGTCAGCGAGTCGGGCGCTTCCATTTACTCCGCCTCGGAACTCGCCGCAAAAGAGTTTCCGGATCTGGATGTAACCATACGCGGTGCGATCTCCATTGCACGTCGTCTGCAAGACCCACTGGCAGAGCTGGTAAAAATAGACCCCAAGTCCATCGGAGTGGGCCAGTACCAGCACGACGTCAACCAGTTTCAGTTGTCGCGCCAACTGGATGCGGTGGTCGAAGACTGCGTTAACAACGTCGGCGTTGATGTAAACACTGCCTCGGCGCCACTGCTGGCCCGTGTCGCTGGCCTCAGCCAAACCGTGGCAGGCAATGTGGTGAGCCTGCGAGAAGAACGCGGCCCGTATATGAATCGCCAACAGCTCAGAGATGGTCGCGGGCTGGGTGACAAAAGCTTTGAACAGGCGGCTGGTTTCCTGCGCATCATGAACGGCGACAACCCGCTGGACGCCTCGGCGGTACACCCTGAATCCTACCCCGTAGTCGAAGCGATCGCTGAAAAACAGGGCCAGGCCGCCAACGACTGGATTGGAGACAGCAGCTTCCTGAAATCATTAAACCCATCGGATTACACCAACGACAAGGTCGGCCTACTCACAGTGCAGGACATCATTAGCGAATTGGCCAAGCCAGGGCGCGATCCGCGACCCGAATTCAAAATGGCGAAACTAAAAGATGGCGTGAACACGATGGCCGACCTGGCGCCAGACATGGTGCTGGAGGGCACGGTCACCAATGTCACCAACTTTGGCGCCTTTGTCGACATCGGCGTGCATCAGGACGGCCTGGTGCACATCTCTGCCCTCGCCCACAAGTTTGTGAAGGACCCCGCGACGTGGTCAAAGCCGGCGATATCGTGCAGGTGAAGGTGATGGATGTAGATATTCAGCGCAAGCGCATTGGCCTCAGTATGCGCATGGACGACAAGGCCAGGGAGGACAGCCGCAGCAGCAAAACCGGGCCATCACGCCGCAATACGCCTTCCCCACGCAAACCACGCAACGAGAAGCCTGCAGGTAACGGCGCCATGGCCCAGGCCTTCGCCCAGGCCAAAGGCCGTAAGTAACTAGATCAGGTTGTTCAATGCAAAACCAACCCCGATGCGGTTGGTTTTAACGTTGTAATCGATCAGGCTTTCGCCGTAACCGTAGAAATACTGGACATACCATTTAAAGCGCCGATTCACCGGCTTGGTCCACTCCAGCTCAATGGCGCCTTTATTGTCGCCGCTACCCTTGAGGTTATTGCGCACCGTTGCGGCGAACTCCATGTCCTCGAGCTGGTAGATAAACTTCAGATCACCGTGGCCGTAGTAGTCATCCATATTGGGGTTGTCGTCTGAGTCCTTGTCCTCGGGCAGCCGATACCAGGCACGCGCCGCAATCACAAAGTTATCCCGCTCAAAAGTGGTGCCCGCAATAATCCGGTTCCAGCTGCGTGAAAACAGGTTGCCTTGCCCATTGGACTGATGATTCAGGCCCAGGGTCCAGATGCCGTTAGTGAAGCTGCCCAGCTTGGCACCGGTTTGCCACACCATCATGATCTCAGGCTCGTAGTTGGTTTCACGGAATGGCGCGGACTCAATGTCGTTGTAAACCTGCCACCAGCTCTGTTGGGTGTAGGCCGCCCAAAGGTCACCACCGCCGAGAATATCCTTGAGCATGCGGGCCTTGAAGCTGATCTGGAACTTGGCCTCGAATTCGTCCATCACCACATCCGGATTAACCGCCTCAAAGGGCTCACGATTGATCTTGCTGTTATAAGTAACAGGCAACAGATAGTTGCGGCGGTGCGGCAGAATCGCATAGGGGCTCTCGTTTAGCTTACCTTCCTCGGCTACACGATTGCTGAAGGGCGCCTCTTCTGCAGTCAGCTCATCCAGTGGCAGTTGCGTGACTTCTGCCTCTACGGTCGCAGTCTCCACCAGATCGCGACCGACGGCGGCGTCGTAGCAGGCCAGACGCTCAAGGTCAGCGTCGAGGGCGCGGCAAGCGTCCAGTGAAGCAGCGCTTCCCAGGCATGGCAGAAGAAGCAGGCCGATAAAGACCAGTGCAGGTGATTTCATGGTGGTTGCTACCTAGTGTTGTTGTACAGCTGGGAGCGCAGTTAATCAGGAATGCCACATCAGGCGCAAACACAACATCCGACCAGTATTTATTGCTGGCTTGGCCTCATTGGAGCGTTTTACCAAACCTGTGCCGTAGACTCTGCCAGCAAGCCATCTATACTGGCTAGGTTTTCAGTCCGATGCCCATGTAGGGATTCAGGGAGATACTGTTGTGAAAAAACTCGCGCTACACAGTTTGCTGTCCGCCAGCTTGCTTACCCCGATAGCCACACTGGCTGACGGCCATGACGACGCCAAATACGCCACCGCCGACGAACTGGGGCTGATGCAGGGTTTTCCTCCCGCGCCAGATAAACGGGTGGATGGCAGCAGCCTGCTTAGCGGTCCGGGGAATCGCTGGCTGTACCAGAATATGCGTACGCTTTACCCCACCGCAAACATTCCCAACGCCAACCAGCCGGTGCACCTGGGGAAACAAATCGACGGTGGCATTGAGCGCCTGATGGTGCAACGCCCCAATGACGGCGGCAAAGCCGACATGGAGACCTGGCTGAAGGAAACCTACACCGATGCCCTGGTGGTCGTGCATGGCGAACGAATCGTTTACGAGCGCTTCCTCAATGGTATGGATTCCCACCAACCCCACCAGATGATGTCTGTGACCAAGTCATTCGCGGGCTTGTTGGGCCTGATGGCCGTAGAGGCAGGCCTTGCCAGCGAGCGAGACGATGTCACCGACTATGTGCCGGAGTTGGCTGACGGTACTGCCTGGGCTGATGCCAGCTTTGGCGAGGTGCTGGACATGACTAACTCCATGGACTTCACCGAGATCTATGACGACCCCGACAGCGGCATCCGCCATTACGGCGTGGTGTTGGGGTTGATGCCCGCGGTTGAAGGGCGAAGCTACGCCAATAGCATCTATGAGTACCTGCCAACACTGATGATCGATAAAAGCCACCGCCACGGCCAGGTGTTTCATTACCAGACGCCAAAAACAGATGTGGTGAACTGGGTGACTAATCGCATTAGCGGCAGGTCGTTCCAGGACGCGATGTACGATGCTCTCTGGTCCCAGTTAGGTACGGATGGTGAAACCTACGTTGTATTGGACAAAAACGGCACCCTCTTCGCCGGCGGAGGCCTGAACGCCACGCCCTACGATCTTGCACGCTTTGGTGCAATGATGATCAACGATGGGAAATTCAACGGCCAACAGGTGGTTCAGCCAGAGACCATTCAGAAGCTCGCGGACGGCGGCAGTCGCAGCGCCTTCAGTAAAGGCCCCAACGGCAAAGATGCTCCCATGACTGATGGCAACTGGAGCTATCGTGCCCAATGGTGGGTGCGTCATACGCCCGGTCGCGAAGCCTTTATGGCGCTGGGCATCCACGGGCAGTGGATTTACCTGGATGTGGAACGCAAAGTCGCGGTGATTAAGCAGTCATCACAACCGACCTCCGCTGATTCATATTTCGACAGCTATAACTTCAACGCCATCGATACCATCATCGATCGCTTGACTCGATAGGGATACCAGCAGAGTTATGGGGCAGGACGCGCAGGTCACTTATGGCGTAGAAGATGCCACTTTCCAGGCCGCGGGCGGCGAAGAAGGCATTGCCCGGCTGGTGGATTGCTTCTACCGCATCATGGCGGAGAACCCCGCCTATCGTAAGATCTTCGACTGGCATCCTGACGGCGACACTGCGCGAGACAAGCTTTCCCGCTTTTTGTGCGGATGGATGGGTGGCCCGCGCAGGTACCAGGAAAAATACGGCAGCATTCGCATCCCGGTTGTGCACTCCCATCTGGACATCGGTGTTGAGGAGCGTGACATGTGGCTCAACTGCATGCAGGAGGCGCTGGAGGAGCAACCCTACCCCGAATCACTCAAAACCTATCTGCGCAAAGAGCTTGGGGTGCCGGCTGAGCGGATTCGGGTGGCCTGCGCCAAATCCTGATCTGCGCGCCCCAGCGGTCTCAAAGTCGAGCGCGACCCCGGCACTTTCAGCGGCTCGATCCATTAAACACCCAAACAAAAAACCCCCGACCGTGCGGTCGAGGGTTTGATGTTTGGTGGAGCTAAGCGGGATCGAACCGCTGACCTCAACACTGCCAGTGTTGCGCTCTCCCAGCTGAGCTATAGCCCCAAAAGAGGAGCGCATTTTAGTGATGCCACCCCCCTCTGTCAAATACTAGCTGGCGAGTTTGGCGTACTCTTTTTCCAGCTTCTTCATACCCTTCTTGGATACGCCGCCCAGCACATCAATGGCATGGCGAATGCGGGCCCGGCTCATGTCCGGACCCAGCAGCACCATGGCATCAAAGACTGAGAAACTGGCCGTTGAGCCCGCCACAGCGATAAAGAACGGCGCCAGAAAATCCTTCATCTTCACGTCCAGCGCATCGGCGATTTGCTTCACCGCATTGAACACGTCGTCACGCTGCCAGCTGCGCAGGGCTTCCAGGTGCCAGAGGGTCAGCTGCAGGGCTTTCACAATGTCTTCTCGCTCACCCTTACAGCTCTCGAAGTCGTCCTCCGTCAGCGGCAAGGTCCCGGACACCAGGAAACTCACCAGGGGTGCAAAATCACTGAGGGTTTCCATGCGCTGGCGAGCATGAGGCAGCACTTCATACAGCTTGTCTTTGTTGAAGGCCCATTCCACCAAGCGCTCAGCTAATTCTTCGTCGGTGTGGTTTTCGCGAATCCACAGACCATTCAGCCAGCTGAGCTTTTCCACATCGAAAATGGGGCCACCGAGAGATACCCGCTGGATATCAAAGCTGGCCAGCATATCGCCCAGCGAGAACTTTTCGCGTTCGTCGGGCATGGACCAACCCATGCGACCCAGGTAATTCAGCAAGGCTTCCGGTAGAAAGCCCATGCGCTGGTAATACAGGATGCTGGTTGGGTTCTTGCGCTTGCTCAGCTTGCTCTTGTCGGGGTTACGCAGCAGCGGCAAGTGGCACAACTGGGGCATGTCCCATCCAAAATAGTCATAGAGCAACTTGTGCTTGGGCGCAGAGTTAATCCATTCCTCACCACGCAAAACATGAGTAATGCCCATCAGATGATCATCCACCACATTGGCGAGGTGGTAGGTGGGCATGCCGTCTGATTTCAGCAGAATCTGGGCATCCACCATCGACCAATCCAACTCGATATCGCCGCGCAACATATCGTTTACCACACAGGCGCCCTCCTCATCGGGCACCATCATGCGAATCACCGCAGGTACGCCGTCGGCCTTGCGCTTGGCCTGTTCGTCCTCCGACAGCATCAGATCGGCAGGTTTCAGTGCGGTGGAATTACCCGCTTCGCGGCGCGCTTCACGCAATTCGTTAAGTTCTTCCGGGGTGCGATAACAGTAAAAGGCCTTGCCTTCACTCACCAGTCGCTCAGCGTACTCCGCATAGATATCCATACGCTCGCTCTGGCGATAGGGGCCAGAGTCTCCGCCGACGTCGGAGCCTTCATCCCAGTCCAGGCCCAGCCAACGCAAACTGTCCAGAATTGCCTGTTCTGACTCAGGGGTGCTGCGGGCCTGGTCGGTGTCCTCAATGCGAAGCAAAAACTGGCCGCCATGGGCCCGCGCGAAGCAGAGGTTAAACAGGGCGATATAGGCGGTGCCAACGTGGGGATCACCTGTGGGTGAGGGGGCAACGCGGGTGCGAACCGTCATGGAGCAATGACCTTCTGGATAATAGGAAACGGGCGGCGATTATACGGGATTTAGCCCCGCGCGGCAGCAGCCCTGCCCGCCCGACGACCGAAGAAAGTGGCATCACCAATCGACATACCACTGGCATAGCCGTCACCACTGCGGGGCAGGCCGGCAGTATTGCGCCCCGCAGCATACAAACCCGCAACAACACCGCCAGAGGCCGTTCTCACCTCGCCGTCCACGCTGGTATCCAACCCGCCAAAGGTAAACGACGGGTAGAAAATGCCGGTATCGATGGAGAAATCCAGCAGCGCATAAGGTGGCTGATCCAACGGCCTGAGAAATTCCGCCTGCTTGTGGAACAAAGGGTCATCACCCTTGGCCGCATAACTGTTGTAGGTGGTCATAGTCTGGCTCAGGGTACCGGCCGGAAAGCCAGCATCCCGCTCCAGCTCTTCAAAGGTTTCCCCCACTTCGACCACGGGTGCCTCGGCATAAAGCGGTGGCTTCTCGTATATGCCGGAATCCACCACCATTTAGACCTTGCGATGGGTCTGGTTAAGGATACGATGGGCACCACGGGCGTGGTAGCAATCTTCATTCACAAAGCGATTGCCCTGCTCATTCACAAACACGCCCTTACAGAACTCGCCAGAGGGATACCAGCACATGGAGATAAAAGCTTCGCCCATGTTCAGGGTCGCACCACCGGCCCCCGTGCCCATTAATATGCCACTGCCGTTGTCATTGGGATTGCCAATGGGAGTGGCCTGCTGAAGCACCGGCACGTGACGGGCTGCCATCTCCTGGTTCATCACAAAGCCACCGGCACACAACACCACACCTCGGTTTGCTTTCAGGTAGCGAATCTCGCCATCCTGGCGGCAGGCCAGGCCGACCACCTCATTGCCATCCAGAACCAGGGTCAGCACTCGGGTGTCGTAGTAAACCTTGATATCGGTTTGCTCCACGGCCTGGGTTAAGGCTTCCATCAGGGTTGAACCACCGTCTTCCCAGAACGATTTGGGCTTGTGCGCTCGTGGCGCGGGGCGGGCCACTTTTGATTCCGCAAACCCCTTCTCGTTACCGGAATAACACAGGCTTTGATACTCAGGGGTGTTGGTGTGCTTGCCCCCATAGAACTCGGGGTTAAATTCTACTCCCTGGGCCACCAGCCATTCGTAGTGGGCCACACTGTCGCGGCAATACAGTTCGATCCGTTCAGGGTCTACATTCTCACCCGCCGCCAGGGTCAGATAGGCCTGCATGTCCTCGACACTGTCTTCAAAGCCGCAGGCAGTTTGTATAGGGGTGCCGCCCCCCAGATAAATCTGGCCACCAGCCAACGCTGTGGTGCCACCGCTGGCGCTGGCTGCCTCCAATAAGATTACATTCGCGCCCTCTTCGGCAGCGGCCAGTGCCGCGCAGGAACCGGCTCCGCCAAAACCTACCACGATCACATCGGCTTCAAGATGCCATTCGGGCACATCACCCACCTGAATGGGTGAACAGGGATCGAGCTTTTTGGCGTCCTGGTTCATACGTGGCTACTCGTCCAGAGAGAGAATACGAATGTTCCGATACCAGACCTTGTCAAAGTGGTCTTGGAAACCAATATGGCCTTTCAGCAAAGTGCCGTAGGCCGGTCTGTCGGTAAACTTGCTGTTTGCATACAGTGCCTGCCACTCGGGGCTACCCTGCACAAAGCTGGCGGTTTGCCGCTCATTGAGCCAGAACTCCACCGCCGGGCCCTTGGCAATAATATGCACACGGTTCCAGTAGCCCACGGGTTGCGTGGTATCGTGATCCGGCGCAATCATGTCGTATTAGGCACCGGCGCGATGGGTGGGGTCTTCATTGTCGCTGTGACCCACGTTGTCCAGCACCTGCATTTCATAGCCGGTGTGGTGGATGCTTTTGCCGCTTTCGTCCCCGCGAATAAAAATACCGCTGTTGCCGGCCTCGCTGATCCGCCATTCCAGCTTTAACTCAAAATCGCCGTACTGGCTTTCAGAGATCAGGTCGCCGCCCCAGCCGAGGCGGGTCAGGCAACCGTTCTCCACCCCCCAGCCATCATTGGCGGTTTCTTCCTGGTAGCTGCGCCAGCCATTGAGCGTGTCACCGTCAAACAGCAGCTGCCAACCGGCAGCCTGCTCAGCCTCAGTCAGCTGATTGATGCACTCACTGGCATCAATGATGGGGTCGTTAGAACATGCTGACAGGCTCGCCGCAAGGGCGAGCCCAAGGAGCCATTTATTATTAATAGTGCTCTCCTGATTCCCGGGCGGGTATCAGGCGCAATAGGCCTCGCCCGCAACAATTCGTTCACCGAGGGCGGCCAGTTGACGCACGGATCCACCCAGCATGGTTTCATTATGCCGCGCCCACAGGCACAGGCGCCAGAGCGGGTAATCGCGGTCAATACCGGTACCACCATGCAGGTGCTGTGCCGCGTAGCTGACCCGATGCCCGACGTCACCGGCCCAGAACTTGGCGATCTGAACCTCCGTCGTTGCCTCGGTACCGCTGTCCAGCAGGCTCACCGCCTGATAGGTGTTGAGGCGCAAACACTCAATATCAATGAACATATTGGCCGCGCGATGTCCCACCGCCTGAAAGGTGGCCACAGGCACCTCAAACTGCTTGCGCTCACTGGTGTATGAGGCGGTCATGCGCATGGCCTGGTCGGTTACGCCAACCTGGTGGGCACACAGGGCCGCGCTGGTGTGCTCGGCAGCAGACTGCAGCGCAGCCGCGCCATCCGCCGGGCCTGCAATAATGTCAGCAGCACTGACCAGCACATTGTCGAGCGTCATTTCAAACTGTGGTTCATAGGTGGTGTACTCCAACACTTCCAGACTCACGCCATCAGCTTTGGGATCCACCAGGGCGAGAATCACGCCATCGTCGCTGGCCGCGCCCACCAGCACACCACTGGCGCTACTGGCGAAAGGCACACAGGTTTTCACGCCACTCAGGCGATAGCTATCACCCTCAGCGACCGCGGTCGTAGTTGGCGCACTGGGGTTTTCATTATTGGGCTCCACCAGCGCGGCACTGAGCAGGCCGCTGCCATTAACGACCGCGGGCAGCAGGCGTTCTTTCAAATCATTACTGCCAAACTGCTGTATGGTCAGCGCTGCGGTCACCGAATGGGGAATCACCGGCACCGGCGCAATACTGCGTCCCAGCTCCTCCACGAACAGGGCCAACTCGGTAAACCCAAAACCCATGCCACCGTAGGCTTCTTCGACCGCCACGCCGAGCAAGCCCGCCTCTACCAGCTGCTGCCACAGGTCGGCATCAAAACGCTCCTGCTGAAACTCATCAAAAGCTGCAAGCTTCTCAGGGGTGACTTCTTCCGACAAAATCTGGCGCGCCAGGGTTTGCACTTCGCGCTGCTCTTCTGAAAATCCAAAATCCATGTCAGCGTCCTCCTAGCGACTGGCCCGGGGCATCCACAGCCCGGCCGCCGAAATAATGTCTCGTTGAATTTCATTGGTACCGCCGCCAAAGGTAATGATGGAAGCGGTGCGGTACAGGCGTTCCAGGCGTCCCTGCAGGGTACGACCGGCGCCTTCTTTGTCTTTAACCAGCGAAGACTGGCCGACGATCTCACCGAGGGCGCGATACACCTCAATAAAGAACTCCGAGCCATACACCTTCGCAGCGGAGGCATCCGCCATATCCAGCGTGCCTTCGGTCATGGCCCAGGCCTGCTTGTATACCACCAGCTTCAGGGCCTCGATGCCCGCACGCACCCGCGCCAGGTTCATCTGTACCCAGGGTTGGTCGATCACGTAGCCGCCGGTACCCAACTCGGTGGTCTTGGCCCAATCCACAATATCGTTGAACATCACGGAGGTTGGGCCAACGTTCACCAGGCTCAAGCGCTCGCGGTTGAGCTGGCCGGTCACCAGCTTCCAGCCCGCATTCAGTTCGCCCACCAGGTGCTCCTCACTGACCCGGATATTGTCGTAATAGGTTGCATTGGTGCGAACGCCGCCGAGGGTATGCACCGGCGAGAAGCTCCAGCCGGGATCATCATGGGGCACCAGGAATACCGAGATGCCCTTGTGCTTTTTCGGTGCATTCTGATCAGTACGCACCGCCAGCCAGGTGTAATCGCAAAAGTGGGCCAGGCTGGTCCACATCTTCTGGCCGTTGATCACCCAGTCATCGCCGTCTTTGACCGCACTGGTTTTCAACGCTGCCAGGTCGGTGCCTGCGCCCGGTTCCGAGTAACCAATCGACACCAGCAGGTCACCGGCAAGAATCCGTGGCACCAGTTCGTTCTTCTGCCAGTCGTTGCCGTGTTCCGCCAGCTGTGGGCCGACAGATTCCGTGGTCAGGAAAGGGAAGGGATAACCGGCACGCATGATCTCTTCAACAAAAATAAACTGCTCAATGGGGCTCAGGCCCTTGCCGCCCAGTTCCTCAGGCCAGCCCAGGCCGATCCAGCCATCAGCACCCATCTTGCGCAGCGCCTCGCGCCATAGTGGACCACCGCCCTCACCCATGTCACGGGCACATTCGTCCGCCAGTTCCGGGGTCATCAAATCCGTAAAGTAAGCGCGCAGTTCCTCGCGCAAAGCCGACTGTTGCGGGGTAAATTCAACTTTCATGGCATCTCATCTCACTGGTTTA
This sequence comes from Halieaceae bacterium, assembly GCA_963921335.3. Taxonomy (GTDB): domain Bacteria; phylum Pseudomonadota; class Gammaproteobacteria; order Pseudomonadales; family Halieaceae; genus CAWUFC02. Next base: position 1,078,080 of record CAWUFC020000002.1, read on the forward strand.
TACCGTGATCAACATAGTACTGACGGGTAAATCTCTCTCAATAGTGAAAGCTGTCAGTTGGCACTGACAAATACGATCAAAGTTGGACATTCTGACCGGGTACGCCATGCTGAACTGGTCCCGTCCAAGGCCCCTGGTTTCTTGCCGTCAGACAGCTGCAACGGTATTCTGGCCGCCGTTTTTTCCTGCGGAGAATCCCCATGAGCGACAAGCCCCTGGCGCCCGCCATTGAAGGCTGGCACACCATGGACATGGATCAACCCCATTTGATTGGCACGCGTTGCGTGAAGTGCGGCACCTACTCATTCCCCAAGCAGTCCGGCTTCTGCAAAAACCCCGATTGCGACAGCACCGAGTTCGAAGAAGTAGAGCTGAGCAGAACCGGCACGGTCTGGAGCTACACCAATGCCTGCTATAAGCCGCCGGAGCCCTTTGTCGCTCCGGACCCGTTCGTGCCCTATGCACTGGCAGCTGTCACCCTGGAAAAAGAACAGATGACCATTCTGGGCCAGGTTGTAGAAGGTGTTGGCGTGGAAGACCTCAAAGTGGGTATGCCCATGGAGTTGGTGCTGGAAACCCTGCACGAAGACGAAGAAGACACCAAAGTCACCTGGAAATGGCGTCCCGCCGCAGCCTGAGGAGAAAGCACAATGTCGAATGAAATTGCCATCCTCGGTGCAGGCATGCACCCCTGGGGCAAATGGGGAAAAAACTTTGTTGAATACGGTGTACACGCGGCCCGCGAAGCCCTCGCAGACGCGGGTGTGCCCTGGCAGGACGTTCAGTTCGTGTCCGGTGGTGCCACCATTCGCTGCGGTTACCCCGGTTATGTCGCCGGTGCCACCATGGCCCAGGCACTGGGTTGGCAAGGCGCAGAGGTCAATACCTCTTACGCGGCCTGCGCCTCAGGTTCTCAGGCCCTGGCTGCTGCACGCAGCAAGATTCTGTCCGGTGCCTGCGATGTTGCGCTGGTCGTCGGTGCAGATACCACCCCCAAAGGGTTCCTGGCGCCCGCCAAGGGTTATCGCCCGGAAGATCCGGACTGGGTGCGCTTTTATCTGGGCGTCACCAACCCCACCTATTTCGGCCTGTATGCCCGTCGCCGCATGGATCTTTACGGGGACACTTTGGAAGACTTTGCAGCGGTGAAGGTTAAGAATGCCAAGATCGGCATGCACAACCCGCGCGCGCGCTATAAAAAGGAGTTCAGCCTGGAAGACGTGGCCAACTCGGCCATGGTCGCCGATCCACTGCGCCTGATGGACATCTGTGCCACCAGTGATGGCGGTGCGGCACTGATTGTATCCAGCTTGGAATACGCCAAGAAAATCGGCAAAGGGGATGCACCTCGGGTTGCCGCTATTTCTACCGTGACACCAACCTTTGCCAGCAGTGTGGTCGAAATGCCCGACATCGCCACTGACTCGGCGGCCGCAGATGGGGTCGACCCTACCAATTTCCGAGCTTCCTTGCCGGTCAAGGCCTACGAAGAAGCGGGCATTGGCCCAGAGGACGTCAGCCTCGCAGAGGTTTACGATCTGTCAACCGCACTGGAGCTGGACTGGATCGAAGACCTGCAGCTGTGCGAGCGCGGCGATGCAGCCAAACTCTTGCGCGATGGCGACACCAGTGTCGGCGGCAAAATTCCGGTGAATGCCTCCGGCGGTCTGGCCTGTTTTGGTGAAGCGGTACCGGCCCAGGCACTGGCCCAGGTTTGTGAACTGACCTGGCAGCTGCGCGGCGAAGCCGGGGGTCGTCAGGTTGAAGGCGCCAAGGTTGGTATTACTGCCAATCAAGGCCTGTTCGGTCACGGCTCCTCGGTCATCGTTAAGAAATAGCCCTGAGCCCCCATAGGTATCAGCCTTGAGCCTGGCCACCTGGTCAGCACTGGCCCTGGTTTGCCTACTCGGGGCCATGTCTCCCGGGCCCAGCGTGGCCCGGATCATCTCAATCACTCTGCGCGGTGGCCGCACAGCAGGACTGGTCGCAGCGATTAGCCACGGCCTGGCTGTTGGCGCCTATGCGCTGCTCACCGTCACCGGCCTGGTGCTGCTGATTACCCAATCCCCACTACTCTTTCAGGGCCTTCAAATCGCAGGCGCCCTATACCTGCTGCGCCTTGGCATTGGGTCGGTAAACAGCCGGAACAACCAGCTTCAACTGGAAGCTGATGAAGGCACAGCCAGCCATCATTCCGCTGCTATGGAGGGCGCAATGATCGCGATCCTCAATCCCAAGGTCGCCCTGTTTATGCTCGCCCTGTTTGCACAGTTTCTCAGTGCCGACAGCAGCAATCTACACAAGGGCATCATGGTAGTGACCGTGATCACCACCGACAGCCTCTGGTACGGTTTCCTGGCCATCATGCTGTCAAGTTCACGAATTCTGGACTGGCTGCGCCAATACGCCACCGCGGTGGAGCGCAGCCTGGGCGTTATACTGATCCTTTTGGCCGTGGCCGTTCTGGTTAACGCACTACTGCAGCTATAAGCCATTGGCTCAAGATTTGTTCTACAGTGTGTTACAGGCACAATGATGGCTGTGACGCAGGAGAGCCAGCACATGCAGAAGATCGGAGACAGCCTTGAGGGTAAACGGGTACTCATTACCCAGTCTGAAGAATTTATAGGGCCGGTACTGGCCAGTGCTTTTGAGGGCTATGGCGCCGATGTACTGGCCGACCCTCAGCCCCTGGCAAAACCGGGGCTGGCAGAGCAGCTGATTAACGACAGCGGGCATATCGATGTATTGGTCGCCAACCTCGCCGTGCCGGCTCCGCGCACCGCAGCAACCGATGTACAGGATGAGGAATGGCAGCACGTGTTCTCGCACTTGTGCGACCCTCTGCCCCGGCTGGTGGGCACCGTCTTGCCGCAAATGATAGAGCGCAAGGCAGGCAAAATTGTGGTGATGGGTTCTGCATCGGCACTGCGCGGCATGCCGTTGACGTCGACTTACAGTGCGGCCCGAGGCGCCCTGGTCAGCTATGTGCGCTCGGTGGGCACCGAAGTCGCCAGGCACAATGTGCAGGTGAATTTGATTGCCCAGAACTTTGTCGAGAACCCGACCTACTATCCACCAGAGATCCAGGAAAACCCCAAGTTCCAGGAACGCCTGCAGCGGGATGTGCCGCTGGGTCGACTGGCCACGCCTGAGGAAGACGCCCAGTTCGCGGTATTCCTGGCCGCCAGCGAGGTGAACTTCTTTGCCGGCCAGAGCATCGCGTTCTCCGGTGGCTGGGTTACCTGAATGCAACTGACCTGGGCCCGCCTCGGCTATCCCCTGTGCCTGGTGACTGTTATTGCAATCACCTCCTGGTGCCTCGCCGTGGGCGTCGGTCCGCTGGTGATCATCGCCCTGGCTGCGTTAACCAGCGTCAGCTTCGCGCTCATTGGCGAGTGGCTCAAGCCCTTTCGCGATCATTGGCGTGCGACACTAAAAGACGACTACGCACCAGATAGCTTTTTCTTTGTCCTCAACAATCTATTGCTGCAAAGCTCTTTGCTACAGCTGGCCATTGCCGCCTTCGCCGTGTCCCTGGCTGGCGGCGGATTTGAAATCTGGCCGCATCATTGGCCCATTTGGATACAGGTGCCCCTCGGCCTGATCCTGGCGGAATTCGGCAGTTACTGGTGGCACCGCGCCGCCCATGAATTACCCCTGCTGTGGCGTTTTCATCAACTGCACCACAGCCCGGCGCGTCTTTACTGGCTGAATGCCACCCGTTTCCATTACATCGACGTCACCATGCAGCAGGCCGCCTCAACGATTCCGTTGCTGCTGTTCGGGGCCGGCGAGGTCGTCGTTCTCTGGTCCACTCTGTTTGCTGCATTCCACGGCTATTGGCAACACGGCAATACCGAACAGAAGCTTGGCTGGCTCAACTACATCGTGTCCGGAGCTGAGTTGCATCGCTGGCACCATAATTTCGAAGCCGAGGTCTCCAACCACAACTACGGCTCCAACTTCATTTTCTGGGACCTGGTGTTCGGCACCTTCCTCTGGCCAGAACGCGGGCACGGCAGTGCCAAACTTCCTATCGACCAGATCGGCAATGACAACCCCGACTACCCGGAAAATCGCGCACCGCTGAAACAGCTCTGGTACCCCTTCCAACCTGGAGGCAAGCATGGCGAAACCACTTGAAGGCGACACACTAAAGGCGTTTCTTTCTCAGGGCACGCGCACAGCCAAGGTGGCTATCGCCCGCAAGGATGGCAGCTGCACCGTGGCGCCAGTGTGGTTTGTGATGGATGGTGATGACCTGCTTTTCAACACGATGAACACCAGCCTGAAAGGACGGGTGCTTGCGCGCGATCCCAGAATCGCATTGTGTGTTGAAGACGACGAGTTTCCCTATGGCTTCGCCAGCATTGAGGGCGAGGCCACGCTGGAACAACTCACACCCGAAGAGCTACTCCCATGGGCCACCAAAATCGCCGCGCGCTATGTACCCGCCGAACAGGCGGAGGCCTTTGGCCGCCGCAATGCTGTTGAAGGTGAATTGTTGGTGAGAGTACGCCCGAACAAGGTGTTTGCCTTCTCGGGCGTGGCAGATTGAGGGCAGCCTAACTCAGTTCAGACTGCAAGAGGTCGAGGGTGGCGTCCATAGTGCCCTCTTCCAGCGGCATAATAGCGGCGTTAAAGTCCGTGACCCCCGCATCCCGTAGGCGCTGTATGTCAGCGCGCAGTTGAGCTTCATCGCCAACCAGCGATAACTCCGCCGGACCTTCTACCCCTTCGAGATCAAGCATGGCTCGATACGAAGGCAGCATGCCGTACATGGCCAGCTGCTTACCAATGGCTTCACGGGCGCCAGCCACGTCATTCGTCAGCGCAATAGGCAGGCCACAAATAATGCGCGGTGCCGCGCGGCCCGCTTCAGAAGCGGCTGCAGCAATGTTGGGCAAAATATGGCTCTCAATGGTTTTCGGGCCGGTCATCCAGGTGATGGTGCCATCTGCATACTTGCCTGCCAGCTTTAACATGGCCGGGCCGAGTGCCGCGACGATCAGCGGCACATCGCTGGCACCGGGAATATCAAGCGCCAGCTTGCCGGTCAGTTGCTCACCTTCAAATTCCACTTTGCCATCCTTCAGCAGGGGCGCCAGGATTTGCAGGTATTCCTTCATGTGAGCCGCAGGCTTGTCGTAGGACATGCCAAACATGCCTTCAATCACAATCTGGTGTGACAAACCGATGCCAAGGCTAAAGCGGCCGCCACAAGCGACGCTAGTAGTCAGCGCCTGTTGCGCGATAGCGCCGGGATGACGCGGATAGGTAGGTGTCACTGCTGTACCAAATTCAATGCGCTCGGTTTCCCAGCCGGCAATGGCTGCGGTGCCGATGGCATCCAGGCCAAAAATGTTGGCCAGCCAAACACTGTCAAAACCCCGTGTTTCGACATCCTTGGCATACTCCACAACATCCATGATGCCGTTGGTTCCGGGAGTCGCCCCGGCCATTACTCCAATGCGCATACTACTGCTCCGTTATTTTTGGGCCTGAGACAATGACAGATTCGGAAAGGGTCGTCTACCAAACCCTGCCTGCAATCACTGAGTGTTAGCTGCGGCGCTTTTACCGGCACGCCGGCCAAAAAAAGTCGCATCCCCCACCGACATACCGCTGGCGTAGCCCTTGGCAGTACGCGGCAAACCGGCGCTGGTGCGGCCGGCGGCATAGAGCCCGGGAATAGGCTCACCGGCGCTGTTCAGTACCTCACCGCTCGGACGGGTTTCCAGACCGCCCAGGGTAAACATCAGGTAACCGGTGTCTTCACCGAGCGCGTACTTCACCTCGCTGGGGTGATAACTGACGATGGCGTAAGGCGGTTTGTCGATGGGCTTGAGCCAATCGCCATGCTTATGAAACAGGGGATCTTCACCCTGAGCCGCATGCTGGTTGTAGTATGCCACCGTGGCCTGCAGGGCCCCTTCCGGCAAACCGGCTTCAGCTTCCGCCTCGGCAATGGTGTCACCGGTGCCGACGATGGGCGTGTTCTCCATGTAATGGGACAGTTCAAAGTCTTCGTTCTGAACCACCAGGTAAACCTCGTGGTCCGTTTGCAAACCGGCGTAGTGACCTAGCCGTGCAAGGTAGCTGTCTTCATTCACAAAACGCTGGCCATGCTTGTTCACCAGAATGCCGTAAGTCAGCTTCGCCGGCGGGTACATGGCAAATGACAAAAAGCACTCATCCATATTGATGGCATTGCCGCCAGCCGCCAGCCCCATCTGGATACCGTCACCCATATCCCATTGGTTGCCGTAGGGCTCACCAAAAGGCAGCACATGAGAACAGTGTCGCTCCAGCATTTCCCGGTTCATCACAAAGCCGCCAGCGGTCAGAATCACGCCACGGGTCGCCTCGAAATAGCGCTCTTCTCCGTCCAATTTTGCGGCCACGCCGCGAACCCGGCCAGACTCGTCCTGAATAATGCCCACCACCCGCGCATCTGGCTGGATGATACTGCCTTCGTCCTCCACGGTTTTCATCAGGGCTTGCATGAAGATGCGACCACCTTCGTCTCCTTCCTTGGAGGGGACGTGCCCCCTGGGAATGGGCTCGGCAATCTTGTTAAAGGGGTGAGCCCGCTCATTACCGGTAAACAGCAGGGATTCGTCTGTAAAGGGTACCACTGTGCGCTCCATCACCACGGCCCGTTTGTAGGGCACACCCAGTGATTCGGCCCAGTCAAAATGATCTGCGGCACCTTCGGCATACAGCCGCATTTTTTCTGGATCCCCGTGTGGCCCCAGGGCCTCAGTCAGGTAGGCCAGCATATTCTCAGTGCTGTCTTCCATGCCCAGGGCTTTGTGCAGGGCCGTGCCACCACTGCCACCCAGGTACATCTCGCAACTGGACATCTGGGTTGAACCACCACCCCCACTGGCCCGCTCCAGAACCACCACATCAGCTCCAGCACGCCTCGCTTCCAGTGCTGCCGAGGCACCGGCGCCGCCGTAGCCCACAATCACCACATCGGTACTCAGGTAAAACTCGTCTATGGCTTCGTAGCGACGCAGCCAGGGTTGGGCAATATTTGTCATCAGCGCACCCTTATCTTCGGGTCGGGCTCTCCCCGACGCATACGATTCAAGAATTCTTCCAATGGAGCCGGTTCAGCCACTTCGGCCGCTTCATCACCGGGCGGGTTGGCCCAGAACTCTTTCCAGCTGGGCCAGAGCTCGTGGTAGGCACCCTCGTAACTGTCCCGATCGGGCCAGCGCATTTTGTTCTCGCCCACCGGGGGCTTATTCAGGTCAGTGGCATACCAGTAACAGGGCAGGCGCCGCCGGAAATACCAGCGCCCCTCAAGGCGCTCGTAATTGTCCCAGTACATCATTTGCATGATCACCCACTCGGTATCCCCATTTTCACACGGCGTCTCATGTTCATTCTTGGAATACACCACGCCATGGGCATGATCCGGGTCATCAAACTCAATAATGTGGTTGCCAATGTGGTGCGAGGTACCGGTGAACTGCAGCCGCAGGGTATCGTCCAGCCAGCGCTTGAGGTTAGCCCTTCCGCTCAGTTCGCGGCTCACTCGAATATCGTGGGCAAACAGGTTCACATGGGCATCCAGGTCGCGCATATCCAGCGACAAGGAATACTTGGCGGCCAGCTGACGAATTTCGTCCAGGGACTCCAGGCGATCAATTCTCGCTTCAAGATCACTCATACTCATTCTTCCCAGTCCGCGCTGCCGGTGCTTAGTTCAACCGCGCGGCCGCCGTCTACATTCAACTCAACACCGGTGATGTAGGAGGCTTCATCGCTGGCCAGGAACAGAATCGCCTGGGCGGCTTCTCGCGGTTCGCCGATACGACCAAGCGGTACGGTACGCCCGGTGTACTGCTGACCCGCTTCATCGGGAATGGCGGTTTCGGTAGCCGGAGTCATCATAATGCCGATCACAATGGCATTGACCCTGACGCCCTGCTTGGCCCATTCGATGGCCGCATTTCGAGTGAGGGATTGCAAACCGGCCTTGGCCGCGCTGTACGCCGCTACACCAGGCGTGGCCAGGTCACCACACACCGAGGACACGTTCACCACAGACCCGCCATTCGCCACCAGCTGAGAATAAGCCTCACGCATCAACAACATGGGCGCATCAACGGCGATGGCAAAGCTGGCGCGCCAGTCTGTCAGGCTGTGATCGGCGAGCATACCCGGTACCAGTGCATTGGCATTGTTCACCAGGATATCGAGCTTGCCGAAATGGGATACGGCCTGCTCCACTACAGTAGTCGCAGAGGTCTCATCGGTAATATCTGCGCACACTGCCAGTGCCTCACCGCCGGCTTTGGTGATGTCTGCCACGATGGCATCCAGCAACGCCTGCCGGCGTGAACACAGCACCACCTTTGCGCCCTCGGAGGCGAACAAACGGGCGGTTGCCTCACCAACGCCGTTGCTGGCACCGGTAACAAGCGCCACCTTACCGCTCAAACGATCAGACATAACAAACCTCTGTGTATTTGCTGATCGTTAATAATAGCGGTTAACCCGGCACACGCTGCCGGCACGCAGAAATTTTACAAGATGTGGTTTGCTTAACTATTCAGATGGCCGTCGATCGCGCTGATGACTGCCTGCATATCGTCGGCTACCAGCACCGCATTAAGGCCCAGTGCTTCAGCCGCTGCCACGTTGGCGGGGTGATCATCAAGAAACAAAACCTGCGCTGGTGACAGGCCGCCCATACGCTCCAGCGCCAGCTCGAAGATCGCCGGGTTGGGTTTGCGCACACCTTCAAAGCTGGAGTCGACAATCTCATCAAACAGCTCATCAACGGGAAACAGTGATCGCCAGCTGTCTGAAATTTCGCGCACATTATTGGTAATAATGGCCATGGGCACGGCCTGGGCTTTGAGCGCTGTCACTTTGTCGACGAGCTCAGTGCGCAGGCCACCATCGCGAGGCAGACTGGCAAAAACATCATAAAGATCCACCTCCAGACCCTCGGCGCGACCAAGCTCGATAATGGCCAGTCGGGCATCCTCCATGGTGATCTCGCCGCGCTCCAGCTGGTGCCAGGGATGGTCACCATCCACGTGGTAGGAGCCAAACATAATGTCTGCAAACTGGCCGGGTTGGGCACCCCGGCTAATGCCAACTTCATCCACCGCAGTAAAGGGTGAGTAGGTAAATACACCACCAAAATCAAAGAACACTGCACGCTTTACTGTCATGACGAAGCCCTCTCGATGTCGTCAACGTGTTCTGCAGACTTGATGGGCCACTCCAGCACCCTGAATTCGCCGCTCGGGGTGCTCACCGTCAGGTACAGGTCAGACAGGTCCAGAGCACGCCCCTCGCGGTTGCGCAACTCGATAGGGGCAATAGCTTCGCCGGTGCCGCGATCACAGACACCGACATAGCCCGCTGTACTTTCATCCTTGTTCTCCCAGCGCTCTTGCCACTGCATGATGCTGACCAATACTGGCAACAGGTCCCGCCCCTTGGGAGTGAGCTGGTAAGCACAGCGCTTGCCGCCCTCCTGCAGGGGAATCCGCTCGATCACCCCCTCGTCGGTGAGCGTTTTGAGTCGCTCTGTGAGGATGTTACGGGAAATACCCAGGCTGTCGCGCAACTGCTCAAACCTGCGTGTGCCATTACCAAGAAAAAAATCCCTGACAATCAGCAGCGTCCACCACTCTCCAATCACATCGAGTGCCTGCGCCAGCGAGCAGGGAATGTCGGCAAAAGATTTCTTAACCATTCAAACGAATCCGGAGGAACCAGGGTTTCCTGTGCGTATTGGGCGCACCTTAGTTGATCGTATGAGCAATTGCAAAATGAGTTGCATTAGTGAACTTTTATGAGCGATCCGGCTCAGCGCACCAACCAGTTGTAGAGCGTTTTCTTGTCGACGCCAGAGTACGCCGCAACAATCGCCGCTGCTTTCTTCGGCGGCAGCTCTGCCGCCAACAAGGTCAGTAACTGCTCCAGCTCAGGCCCAAACTCCGACGCAGCAGGCTTATCAGCGCCTTCCAGCAACAGCACAATTTCTCCGCGGCGCTGGTTGGGATCTTCTGCCACCTGAATGAGTAAGTCTGCCAGCGGCGCATTGATGACCGTTTCAAAGGCCTTTGTGAGCTCCCGCGCCAGGACCGCCCGCCGTTCACCACCAAAACAGGACACCATGTCTTCAAGCGTATCCAGCAGTCGATGGGGTGCCTCATAGAACACCAGGGTGCGCTCCACATTAACCAGCGCCTCAAGCCGCTTGCTACGGGCGGCGGTTTTGGCGGGCAGAAAGCCCTCAAAGCGAAAGCGATCGGTGGCGAGGCCGGAGACCGACAAAGCCGCTATCAATGCACTGGCGCCGGGTATCGGTACCACGGTGATGCCGCGCTCATGCGCCAGGCGCACCAGGCGATAACCGGGATCGCTGATCAGTGGTGTGCCGGCATCAGAAATCAGAGCCACTGATTCACCGGCTTCCAAACGGGCGAGCAACGCTTCCAACTCCCTGTCAGAACTGTGATCGTGGTAGGACTGCAGCGGACGCTCAATGCCAAAATGAGTGAGCATAGTACGACTGTGACGAGTGTCCTCGGCAGCGACCACGTCCGCGGATTTCAGAATTTCCAGTGCACGCGGTACCATGTCACCCAGATTTCCGATGGGTGTTGCCACCACATAAAGTGCATTAGACGGATTCAAACCAAGCCTGCCCTGCAATGAAAAACGTTCTCATACTACACCATGCTCTCGGCCTGACACTGCTTCTGCTGCTCAGCGCCTGCGGCAGTGCTCCGACTGACACTCAGCGCCAGGCACCCACAGTTGATGCACAGCCCATTGAAGAACCATCCGGGCTGGAACTGCCTTCAGCGCCGGTGCAGGCGGACAATGAACATTTGCTGCGTGCCACTGACTTACTGGCCCAGCGCGCCCTGGTACCGGCAGCCGCTGAACTGGCCGAGCTGGATCCCAATGCTCTTACCGACGATGAGTATGCCCAGTACCTGCTTTTGAAATTGAACATCCTCTACAGCCAGGGCGACATCCAGGGCACGAACACCCTACTGGCAGCCGGCCTGGAACGGACCGATCAAATCAACCCCGTATTACGGCAGCAGTTGCAAGGCTGGCAACTGCGCTTGATGCGGGAACAAGGTAACCTCCTGCAGGCTGCACGACTGGGCGCGAGCCGGCTGCCTTATTGGCAAGGCGAACAGGAGCAGGCGCTGCTGCGAGATCAGATCTGGCTGGATTTGTTGCAATGCAATCGTAGTGATTTGCAAAACGAATTGTCGTCCACCCGGGATACCCAATGGCGAGGATGGCTGGAACGCAGCCTGCTCGATAATGTCCTGCCCTCACCCCTGCCCCAACAGCTCAGCCGCTGGCAGAATTGGGAAACCCGCTACCCCGAGCACCCCGCGGCTAATATCAGCAGCGCCAGCCAGTGGGTGACCGAAGTGCCCGCTCGGGTTGCACTGCTGTTGCCCCTGAGTGGTCCACTGCGCGAAGCTGGCATGGCGGTGGCAGATGGTTATATGGCGGCCATGCTGGGTGCCCAGCAGCAGGGCTGGCCGCAGCAGTCTCTGCAGCTGATTGATGTTGCCGACTTCCAAACGCTGACAGAGGCCTACCAGGCAGCCGCGGATAACGGCGCTGAGATCGTCATCGGGCCTCTGAGCCGGGAACGGCTGGCACAGTGGCGCCAACCCCTTGGTAGCGAGGTACCGATGCTGGCACTGAACTGGCTGCAATCTGCAGCAAGCGGTTCTGGCATGCTCTACCAGTTCGGCCTGGCACCGGAGGACGAGGCAGAACAATTGGCTCGATTGGCGCACGGCCAGGGGGCTCGAAAGGCCATGGTGATTCGACCCGATGGCAGTTTCGGCGACAACATGTACGAGCAGTTCAGCCAGACCTGGCAGCAAAGCAACGGCGAATTGTCTGCCCTGGCCAGCTACAGTGACCCCAGCGAGTATTCCAAGACCATCGAAACAGCGCTCAATTTAGCTGACAGCAACCAACGCGCGACACGCCTGCGCCAGGTCATGGATACGCGCATCGAGTTTTACCCCCGCCGCCGACAGGATATCGACAGCGTGATCCTGCTGGCCAGCGAACCGCAGGACGCGCGCGCAGTAAAACCACTGCTGGCCTTTCACTATGCCGGCGATTTGCCGGTGTATGCCAGCTCTTATGTCATCTCGGATAATTTTGACTCGCAGAGAGATTCAGATCTTAACGGCCTGCAGGTGCTGAGCCTGCCCTGGACCCTGATGGGTGGCGACCAGATTGTGGACAGTGTTCGCAACAGCGAGCAGCCCCCCGGACTGGCACCCATGCATGCCCTGGGTGCAGATAGCTTTTTGCTACACTGGCAATTAATCGCGCTACAGGCGGACCCCAGACTGCGGGTGAGAGGATACACCGGCCTGTTGAGCATGGATGCGCAGGGACGATTACACCGCAGCCTCAAGCCCGCGGTATTTAGACGCGGAGCGCCACAAGCGCAATAGGCACCAAGATGAATCAGGTACAGACAGGGAGGTTTGTACATGAACAAGACTGGCGAGCAATCAGAGCGCCGGGCCGAGCGTTATCTGGTCCAACAGGGGCTCTCAATTATCCACCGTAATTATCGCTGCCGATTCGGCGAGATCGACCTGATAGCCGAAGACCGCGACTGCCTGGTATTCATTGAAGTTCGCTATCGACGCAGTCAAGTCTACGGGGGTGCCCTGGCATCAATCACAGCGCGCAAGAGAGCCCGTATTTTACGCACGGCGCAGCTATTCCTGGTCAGGCATCCGAGCTACCAGCATTGGCCCTGTCGCTTTGATGTGCTGGCCATGGGCGCGACGGAAAACGGGAAAGATTGTGTACAATGGCTGCCCGACGCATTCACAAGCTGACTTCATGGACGACTACAAGGCCATTACCTCCGGTTTCCAGGAAACCATCGAACTCGTCTCGATGTCGGTGGACGAATGGCTGCCGCATCTCCGAGAAGCAGGCCAGATATTCAGCCAGGCACTTCTCGGTGAGCGTAAATTACTCGCTTGCGGCAATGGCGCTGGCGCCGCGCTCGCGCAAATATTCTGCACCCAGCTATTACACCGCTACGAGCAGGAGAGACCGGCGCTGCCGGCTATGGCGCTGAGCAATGACCCTATCACCATGTCGGCCATTGCTGCCGACAGCTCCGGCGGTGAGGTCTATGCTAAACAGGTACGCGCAATCGGTCAGTCTGGTGATGTTCTGCTGGGCATCGCCAGTGGCGAGGGCAATGGCAGCATCATCCAGGCTATTCGTGCCGCCCACGACAGAGAAATGACGGTGGTGCTGCTCAGCGGCGGCGAGTGCCGAGACGTTTCCAGCCTGCTGTTACCTGAGGACTGCCAGTTGCATGTGAACAGCGATCGCTCACCCCGTATCATTGAAATGCAGACCATGTTGATCAACTGTCTGTGCGAACAAATTGACCAGTCACTGTTTGGAAGTTACTACCCATGAGAGGTATCAATCGCCCCCTCACCCTAGCCACCCTGTTAATACTTATGCAGCTGGGCCTGTCCGGCTGTAGTGCCATCATGTCTTCCACCAGCGACGAGAAATTGGAGCACGATCCGGGCGAGCGCAGCATGGGCGCACAGGTCGACGACCAAACTATTGAGACAAGGGCCAAGGTCAATATCGATAAAGCCAGCGAGGCGCTCAAGGCAGCCCACATCAACGTCATCTCTTACAACGGCTTTGTGCTGATCGTGGGTCAGGTGCCGGATCAGGCTACCAAAGACCAGGTGAGCGGCATTGTGAAAGAAATTCGCGATGTACGCCGTATTTACAACGAGCTGGCAATTGCCGGTAACAGCTCAATGATGACCCGCACCAGCGATACCTGGATTACAGCCAAAGTAAAAACAGGCCTGCTGACCAACTCAGAAACCGAGGGCATGCGAGTCAAAGTGGTTACCGAGGACGGCGTTGTCTACCTGATGGGGTTGGCCACCCAGGCAGAGGCGGAGCGCGTCAAAGACCAGGCCAGCGCAGTTCAGGGCGTTGAAAAAGTCGTCACCCTGTTCGAGTACATTGACTAGAACAGTTCGATGATCGGGGCATCCTGGTAGATATCCAGCGAGGCTGCGACGTCTTCAGCCACCCGCTTACCACTGAGGTAAGCGCCATGAACGGTCTGGTAGTTCGGTGACTCTGCGCAGGCTTCGCCGGCAAAATACAGCGTGCCCTCCACTGGTCTTGCCAGCAGCTTGCGCTGACCCAGCCCCCCGGGGCGGGTAAAAGAGTAGGAGCCACGACTGTAGGGGTCCGTGATCCAATCTTTGTACTGGCTCCAGTGCAATCGCCCCGCCAAATCCGGTTGGCCAGTGGCCGATTCAAGCCAGCTAATAAGCTGGGCAACCCCTGCCTCTTCCCCGAGCTGGCTGATCTCCTGTGCAGCCGCGCCACTGATCCAGGCCTTGATCGCCTGCACCTCGCCTTTGGGTCCGTGGGGAGACAGAAACACAACTCGGTCTCCAGGGGTGTGGTACGCCATGGAATCTTCGAACAGGGCTTTGCCACCATCGAGCTTGAACAGCATGTTGGCCACCACCGCGCTACCCATCTGCAGTGAATCAATCGCCTCCTGTTTCCAGTCGGGCAGCGCCGGTTCAATCGGCAAGGCGCCACTCTGCAGGACGCCAACGGGCACGGTGATAATCAGGCGCTGGGTGGTCAGGGTCTGGGTCTGGCCATTGCTGCGATAGGACACACCCGCCAATCCGGGCCGCCAGAATACCCCGTTCACTTCACTCGATAGTTCGATCTTGCCGGTCAGGGACTCCGCCATTTTCTTGATGATCTGGCTATAGCCACCGACGACCTGGAAATTCTGGTCCATCACTTCGGCCCAGGCGGTCTCATAATGCAGCACCGACAGCAGGCTGATGTCTTCAGCCTCCGCCGAGAACTCCTGGGAAACAGCGGTAAGATATTGGGTTTCTTCGGGTGTCAGGGACAGAGTCTGCAGGAACGCAGCCCAGGACATGTCCATGCCCTCAAAACTGGTCATTGCTGATTCCAGCTTACCGTACAGGCCCTCCAACATTGCCTCATCCAGCTTGCCGGCACGTGAGCCGCGATTAAACACCAGGCTGTCTTTCGCCCCCCAACCAGGTATCGGTCGGGTCTGGATACCAAACTCGCGAATCAGGTCCCAGGTGGCCACCTTTGAGCCGTGAACCATTTGCGCGCCCATTTCCACGCCGTGAGGCACCATCTCTCGATCGGGGTGGGTGTAGATCCGCCCGCCCACTCGATCTCTGGCTTCCAGGATCAGCACTTTCAAACCGGGCCCTTCGCGACTGAGCAGGCGCACTGCAGTCAGCCCGGCAATCCCCGCCCCAATAATCACGGCATCGTAGTCAGCACCGGCGAACCCCTGGGCGTGACCGCGATCAGCAAGGCCTAGGCCCGCCGCCCCGCCAGACACGGCAGCTATATCACGCAGGAATTTTCTTCTTGTTGACCCCGCCATGGACTTCCTCAGGTCGCTCAGGACAGGGATTAAGTGTCACACAGAATAGCCTCGACGGGCCAGCGGTCTACTTGACGACTTTGAGAGAGGGTTTGCCACCCGGAGTGGGGGTTTCGGGTGCAGGCGGTTCGGTGTCGGGAAGATCGGGGTCATCTTCAAACACCATGCCCCGCCCATTTTCCCGAGCGTAGATACCTATCACCGCCGGTGTCGGCACGAAGACGTCAGTGGGCACGCCGCCGAAGCGCCCGTTGAAGCTCATCATCTCGTTACTGATTTCGAGCTTAATCACGGAGACCGGCGAGATATTCAGCACGATCTGGCCGTCTTTCACGTACTGCTCGGGCACTTCAACGCCTCTGTACATGGCATTGACCAGAACATAGGGGGTGCATCCATTCTCCAGAATCCAATCGTAGAGCGCGCGCATCATGTAGGGCCGACTCGAGCTCATGCTGACTTTATCAGTCATGGATTCCTCCGGCAGGGGTATCGGCAGCGATTATAGCCGCATCTCCCGCTCTTGCTCGGACAGGCTGGCCTGGAAGGATTCGCGGTTGAACAGGCGATCCATGTAAGCCAACAGCGGCTTGGACTGCTTGGAAGCGCGGTATTCAATACCCAGAGACGGCAGGCGCCACAGGATCGGCGCGATACAGCAGTCGACCAAGGTGAATTCTTCGCTCATGAAGAAGGGCTTGTCGGCAAAAATCGGAGCAATCGCCAACAGGCTCTCGCGCAGTTCCTTGGTCGACTTTTCGATGACATTTTCAGAGCGGGTGTGCTGAATGGCATCCACCAGCGCACACCAGTCTTTCTCGATGCGATGGATATACAGACGGCTCTCGGCACGAGCGACCGGGTACACCGGCAACAGCGGCGGGTGCGGGAAACGCTCGTCGAGGTACTCCATCATGACCTTTGATTCGTACAGCACCAGGTCGCGGTCCACCAGCGTGGGCAGGGAATTGTATGGGTTCAGCTCGGACAGTTCAGCCGGCGGATGCGCCTCATCGGCTTCTACGACGTCAACGGTGACACCTTTTTCAGCGAGCACAATACGTACGCGATGACTGTAGTGACTGTTACCGTCAGAGAAGAAAGTCATTGAAGACCGTTTTGCCACAACTCCCATGGAGATTCCTCGAGTCTTGATTCTTTCTTAGTGAACGTCTTTCCAGTATTCCCGGTTCAGCAACCAGGCAAAGACGAAGAACAATGCAATGAACAGCAGTACGTAGTAGCCAATACGCTCACGCTTGAGTGCTGCAGGCTCACCCACATAGGCCAGGAAGTTGACGAGATTATAAATGGTCTTGTCGAATTCTTCCGCTGTTTGGGTGCCTTCCTGTGCCAGTGTGAACTGGCCACAGGGTTCGGCGAGGATGTCCTCACCTGTGAGGGGGTCACGCTTGACACCACCGTTAGCTGCTGCGACCGGCCCCATGCTGCACTCCTGCAGGCCCTGAAGCTCTAGCAACGCGTGGGGCATACCCACATCCGGGAAGACCTTATTGTTCACGCCGTAGGGGCGGGAAGGGTCTGCATAAAACGTGCGCAGGTACGTGTAGAGCCAGTCAGTACCGCGTGCGCGGGCTACCAGGGTCAGGTCAGGCGGCGTCACGCCAAACCAGCGCTTGGCGTCGGCGTCATCCATGGCGTTTTCCATCAACTCACCGATCTTTACGCCCGGATCGAACTTGAGGTGCTGCTCCATCAGATCATGGGGAATACCCAGGTCATCAGCCACACGCTCGTAGCGTGAATACTGCAGAGAGTGACAGGCAAAGCAGTAGTTCATATACGTTTGGGCACCCGACTGCAGGGAACTCTGGTCAGCCAGATCAGGGTTCATCTTGTCCAGGGGCACCGCAGGGCCACCAGCACCCACCGCTTTCAGCGGTAGGAAGGCCAGGACCAGAATCAGTGCCAGGCCAGCCATGGAACCCCAGAACCCGATGCCACCATTGTCGGTGGTACGTTCAGGTACCAGCTTGGTTTTCTCCATGGAGGTCCAGATCGGCATCAGCAGGAAGAAGGCAAAGTAGATCACTGAACAGATCTGCGCCAGCAGGGTACGGGCAGGCGTCGGCGCCTTGATACCCAGCACACCCAGGATGATGAAGGACGACACAAACAGTACCAGCATCACCTTGGTGATATTGCCTTTATAGCGCCAGGATTTGACCGGGCTGCGGTCCAGCCAGGGCAGCAGGAACGGTATCGCTACAGATGCGGCGAAAGCCACAAAGCCCCAGAACTTGTCAGGTACTGCACGCAATACCGAGTAGTAGGGGGTGAAATACCAAACCGGCGCAATATGCTCGGGCGTCTTCAGCGAATTGGCCTGCTCGAAGTTAGGATATTCGAGGAACAGCCCGCCCATTTCAGGGAAGAAAAACAACACCGTGCAGAACACAAACAGGAACACTGCGATAGCTTGCAGGTCGTGCACCACGTAGTAGGGGTGGAAGGCCACACCGTCCAGCGGAATGCCGTTCTCGTCCTTGTGCTTTTTGATATCTACGCCATCGGGGTTATTGGAACCGACTTCGTGCAGGGCCAGCAAGTGCAAAACCACCAGCGCCAGCAGAATAATAGGCAGCGCTACCACGTGCAGGGCAAAGAAGCGGTTCAGGGTGATACCGGATATCAGGAAGTCACCACGCACCCAGGTCACCAGGTCTTCACCGATGACGGGAATCGCACCCACCAGCGAGATAATCACCTGGGCACCCCAGTAGGACATTTGTCCCCAGGGCAGCACATAACCGAAGAAGGCTTCTGCCATGAGCACCACGAAGATGAGCATGCCGAAGATCCAGATCAACTCTCGGGGCTTCTGGTATGAACCGTAGATCAACGCCCGGAACATGTGCAGGTAGACCACCACAAAGAAGGCCGAAGCACCGGTGGAATGCATGTAGCGCAGTATCCAACCGCCGTCGACATCACGCATGATGTACTCGACCGAGGCGAAAGCCGCTTCAGCACTGGGCACATAGCTCATGGTGAGCCAGATACCAGTCAGCAGCTGATTAACCAGCACCAGCAGTGACAGGACACCAAAGAAGTACCAGAAGTTAAAGTTTTTGGGCGCGTAATACTGGCCCATGTGGGTGTTCCATGCGCGAACTATCGGCAGGCGCGCATCGACCCAGTCGCGGAAACCAATCAGGAAATTACCCATTACGCGGCCTCCCCGTCTTCGCCAATGACAATGACATCGTCGGTCTCATAAAAATACGGAGGTACATCGAGATTGGCCGAGGCCGGCACGCCGGCATAAACACGACCGGCCAGGTCAAACTTGGAACCGTGACAAGGACAGAAGAAACCACCCAGCCACTCGTCGCCACCGAGGTCAGCGGCGCCCACTTCCGGGCGGAACTGAGGCGCACAACCCAGATGAGTGCACAAGCCGACCAGGACCAGGATTTCCGGCTTGATCGAACGTCCACGCCCTTCGATATATTCGGGCTGCACTGAAATCTCGGAGGCTGGATCTTTGAGATCGCCATCCAGCTTCTCCAGGTCGGCCACCTGCTGCTCGGAGCGGCGCATAACGAATACCGGCTTACCGCGCCACTCAACGGTGACCATCTGGCCCGGCTCGACCTTGCTGACATCAAACTTGACTGGTGCGCCTGCGGCCTTGGCCTTGGCGCTGGGGTTCCAGGACTGAACAAACGGTACAGCCACACCGACTACGCCCGCTGCACCGACTGCCGTTGTGGCAGCCGTCAAAAAGCGTCTGCGACCGGTGTTTACGCCGTCACTACCCATTATTTTCTCCCGTATCTGACAACGACGCAGAACACGCGTCGAGGGGACTGAACAAAACCGCGCAAATACTAATGACTTTGCCCGATTTTTACAAGCTGAGACCCTTGAAAGTTCAAGCTAAATCAAGCATTTCGCAGTTTTCGACCAACAAAAAAAAGCGCCCAGATTTGTGGTAAAACTGGACGCTTTCTGACCGGAGCCGCTGCTGCGGCATCCAAATTAACGCTTGGAGTACTGAGGACGCTTACGCGCCTTACGCAGACCCACTTTCTTACGCTCTACCTCACGGGCATCGCGAGTGACAAAGCCCGCCGGACGCAGGGTGCCACGCAGAGATTCATCATATTGCAGCAGGGCCCGGGTAATACCGTGACGAATCGCACCGGCCTGGCCGAAGCTGCCGCCACCGGAAACGGTGACGTTGATGTCAAACTTTTCTGCCAGTTCAACCAGCTCCAGCGGCTGACGCACGATCATGCGCGCAACTTCACGGCCGAAGTACTGGTCGAGGGGACGGCTGTTAACAGTGATGCTGCCTTCGCCGTTGGTCAGGAACACGCGCGCCGTGGAAGTCTTGCGTCGGCCGGTGCCGTAGTACTGAGTGTTAGACATGGATGATTGACCTCAGATATTCAGCGTCTGCGGCTGCTGCGCAGCATGGGGATGCTCGCTGCCCGCGTACACTTTCAGTTTTCTGAACATGGCACGACCCAGAGGGTTGCGGGGCAGCATGCCTTTAACAGCGCTCTGCAGCACACGCTCAGGTGCCTTGTCGATCAGCTTTTCAAAAGAAATGGATTTCAGACCACCAGGGTAGCCACTGTGGCTGTGGTAAATCTTGTCGGTAGCTTTCTTGCCAGTTACCTTCACTTTTTCAGCGTTGATCACAACGATGTAATCACCGGTATCAACGTGCGGCGTGTACTCAGCCTTGTGCTTGCCACGCAGACGATGAGCGATCTCGGCAGCCAGGCGACCCAGAGTTTTTTCCTCCGCATCTACCACGTACCAGTCACGCTGAACTTCTTCCGCTTTCGCGCTGTAGGTTTTCATAGCTTATCGCCTCAGCGAGGCCTCCAATTTCAAGAGCGCGAATTCTACATATCCGCCCCGGCTATGACAAGGGCAAAAATGCTTATTTCTCACATGCTTAAGCGGGCATCAGCAGTCCGGCGCTGGCAGCTAGAAAATGAGCACAAACCGGCCCTTCAATGGCCTCTGACTCTGCCCGGAACAGCCTCAATTGCGCACCTTGAGCCAGGTTGGCCGCTGCCACAGCTACGATATGGCCCGTTTCGAGCTGTAGTGACCAGCCCTGAAAGGCAGATAGGGCCGGCTCAGCCACCAGATTGAGCCGCCCGGCAGCGGTCACCTGAAAGCTGAAACTGTTAAGCGGCAGGCGCAGCCCGGTTCCCAATCCCTTAAGCCAGGCCTCTTTGAGAGTCCAGATCTGGTAAAAGCCCATGGGCTGGGCCCTGGGAGGCATTGCCGACAAGGACAGATATTCAGTTTCACTGAAATAACGCTTTGCCAGCCTGAGAAAGCGGCGCGGACGCACCGATTCTATGTCCACCCCCACCGCCTGTCCGGCACCACTGACCGCCAGCAGCAGCTGGTCGCCACAGTGACTGAGGTTGAACTGCAGCCGGTTTGAGGGGGAAACCAGCCCCGGTTTGCCGTCAGCTGAAGACTCAATCACCCAGTCAGCTGGTGGCTCTGTCAGATATAGGGACAGGCAGGCCTGCAGAAATCCGTCCCGCCCTGCCCCGGGCTCGGCAACCCACAGGTGTACCTCATCCGGACCGGGCCGGGTCAACATTAATGCACCAGGTCGGGGGTCTTTGCCAGCACATCCATGGCGTCGGGCCGAATATGCTTTCTTGCGATCTCGTCTTGTACCAGCCCTTCAGTGACCTGACCGGAGTCCAGGCACTCTTTCAGCAGACCGAAGAAGAAGTGCTGCTGCTCAATGTCGGGATGCTGCTTATAGCGACCCAGCAAAGCGTACTCGCCGAGTACATTGGCCCGCAAACGGTTGAGTGCGCGCAGCAGCGGTTGACGCTTGAACTTGTCGGCAGGAGTGAAATCTACATGCAAGCCGGTTTTCCAGGGCTGCGTGCGCCGCTTGGTGTTGTGCAGCATGCGGGTATTTTCGTCCAAATGATCGAAATCGTTCCAGGCATCTTCAAGGAACCCGACGTTCTCGGGCTGCTCGTGCCCCAGGACCATCCATTCTTTATAGTCACGCTCAAAACTGAATAGTTCGTTGAACTCTTTTTCCGGGTCCCAGTGCGACAGTTTCTCGCAATCCATCAGCATCACACTGGTGGCCACATTGCGAGCCTTCTCCGCTTTGGCAGAGCGATGGCGACCCATCACACCGGCACCCTGCATATCCCGATCCAGCAGTTCGCAGATATCACCCACAGCGAAGATATCGGGATCGATCACCACTGCCCTGCCCTGGTAGCCCATCAGTTTGGGCGGCTGAAAACGCAGCGGCGTAAATGACTGCAGATCATCCATTCGCCAGGTTCGCGGATTACCGGCGCGCAAGTAATCCTTGCCGTCCTTTTGGTGCAGATAGCCAAAGTCTCGGGTATGCAAAAAACCAACCTCAAAGGCCTCCGGCGTGGCGGAATTGCGCTTGAGTGCGTGCTCGGCTACCAGTGCACCGAGCCACTGGCGTTCATTGGTGTGAATGTAGACGCGTTTTTGCAAGAACTGTCTCCGACCTTTAGAGCGCCTGGGCGGCGCCAAACCAGCCGCAGATTATAAGATGATCGCTCCATTCTCAAGGTTGTGGTATGAATGCGCCATGGACCTGAGAAAATGGCGGCGTTACCTTCTCGATCGAGGCATCGTCCATATCTACACAATCTTTATTGCGGGCTATTTCCTGATGCCAATGGCCTCGGGGCATCGACGCCTGTTTTATATTTTGGTACTTCCTGCCTGCTTGCTGCTCTGGCGTGAACTGCGTGACTTTTACCGTGGCAACGCGCTATTTCATCTGCTTTGCGCCTATACAATTTACATACTGTTTACGCTCAGTTGGAGCCCAGACCCAAACCCATCCATCATTTTGGAGGCAGTCTGGGGCGCCTTGGCGGTCATACCGTTTTGCATGCTAAGCGGGTACCTCTGGGTACATTACCCCAGGCGCATGGACCAGCTTGCTCATCGTGGAGTATGGCTGGCGGCGCTGGCAGCGAGTAGCTCGATCCTGGTCTGGTATGCGGCCAATCCCTTCCCGGAGGCTCGCCTTGAACCCCTCGGCGTGATGCACCACCCCAACAAGTCCGCCTGCGCCTATGGCGTAGCACTAATGTTCTGCACCCATTACATACTCAATGAGCGTGGGCGGGACAATCGCGCGTTATATGTTGTGCTTGCGACAATACTGCTGTCGCTAATATTGCTAACCCAATCCCGGACTGCACTGGCGGCTGTCTGTGCTGGTCTGCTGGTGATGGCTGGCTGGCGCGCCATCGGGGCTATATTGGGGGGTCTAGGGGTCAGCTGGCTGCTAATCGCTTCTAACCCTAAGGACTGGTGGCATCGGGTATCTGAGTTCTCTTTTCGACCTGGCATCTGGGAACAACAAATCGAAGATATGGCCGGACACTGGTGGCTGGGTCATGGCTTTGTCAGCGAAACCAGCGTGGCCGCTTATGACAAAGTATTCAATCACGCACACAATAGCTATATTGCCAGCCTTCGCGATGGCGGAGTTATTGGATTAGCAATGATGCTGGCAATTTTGGCACTGGCGATATTGTGGTCGTCGCGGCTGCTACGCGAACGCAGGGAACGTTTTTATCTGGCAATGATCTTATATGGCATGACCTGCGTTACCATGGACTTTGACAGAATATTGCTGGCACCCCGCGAGCTATACCTGTTTTTCTGGCTGCCCATTGCTTTCGTTATGGCACTTTATCCGTATAGGCAGGACCCTGGTCAGATTCGCTACCGGAGTGCCACTGCATGATGCGAACCCTATTGATTGTCATGTTGCTGCAAAGTCCTATAGGGGCCGCGCAGGCGAGCGAGCAATTACCCTGGCAGCAGCTCGATTACCAGCGCAAATCTTTCTGGGGATCGGTAGAAGCACAGCTCAGGCTGGCTGACGTCGAAACAGAAGCTGACCGCTGGGCGCTCACGGTGCAAACCAGGGTTGGGAACAATAATGAAGAAAGGGTAGACCTTCTGTTGAGCGAAGCCCGGGCAGACGTTATCAGCAAAGCACGCTACAGCCGAGGTCAGCGGGCTCAGCGCTTTAAAGCCTTTGACTACAGAGGCAAGCAAATCAGCCGCGAGCGTCGCGATCCCGCGAATGACCACGAGGAAAAACTGGCGCCAGACCAGTGGACCGGGATAGACCTGCAAAATATTGGCCTTCCGAAGCTCGATGCAGAAGAGATTATCACCACGCCCTACCCGCTGTTCGTGGCGGTCTCCGATCCCGCACTGGCAGACCCAAATCATTACAAGGAGGTCATCGTACATACCGATTACAATTTCTATCGAGTACGACTGCAAAAAACCGGTGAGGAGCAAATCAGGGTCAACTACCAGTTACAGCAGGGCGACAGCAGCGAGAAAGTAAAAAGCAAAAAGGCCAGTGCCGACCTGATTACTTTGTCTGTAACGCCGGTCAGCGAACCATCGCGTCCTGATTTTGAGGTGTTAGGCCTGAGGGGCGATGTCCGCTTCCTGGTTGATCCGGCTACCCGTTTACCACTGCGTATTATGGGTACGGCGCCGCGTCTGGGAGACACGTATCTGGACCTGACCGGGGCAATTCGTTGATCGGCATCATCAGCAATGCCGCCAGCGGCCATAACCGCGATCAATTTGAGCAACTCTCCAGGCAACTGGATCAACTGCCCGGTGCCACTCACCTGCGCACTCAGTCGGCCGAGGATATTGGTCCTGCGCTTACGCAACTCAATGCGCTCAAGTGCCGCTACCTGGTTATAAACGGTGGCGACGGCACTGTCTCGGCCGTGCTGGGTCATGCCCTCGAACATCGGCTGTTCGATCAGTTTCCACAGATCCTGATTCTGCCCGGTGGTACCGCCAACATGACCGCCGGCGACGTGGGCATCAAGGGTAAACTGGCCAGAGCGGTGAGCAAGTTGCAGCGCTGGGCCAGCGACCAACAGGGCGGCATGCGGGTTCATCGCAATCTGATGCGGGTAGACGTGCCTGGCGACGGCGTGCACTACGGCATGTTCCTGGGAGCCGGTGCGGTGATTCAGGGCACCGAGTACGCCCACCGTGAAATCCATTCGCGAGGCCTGCGCGACGATTTCAGTGTCGGACTCGGCGCCCTGCGCACAGTGTGGGGCCTGGTTCGGGGCGAGGAGGAGTTCACCCGACCCGTACCCTTGAATCTGGACATGCCCTCCCTGCAATTGCAATCCCATCACGACTGCCTGATCCTGGCTGTGAGCAGCCTGGAAAGATTGTTTCTGGGTATGAAACCCTTCTGGGGCACTCAGCAAGGAGGGCTGCAGCTATCAATTATAGAGTCCGGTTGCAGCCGGTTTCTCACCACTTTTTTCTCCATCGCCCGCGGCAAGGCCAATCGCCATGCGCAGCCAGAAAACGGTTACTTCAGCTATCGCTGCGATGAGTTGAGCCTGTCAATGGACGCAATGCTCAATTTGGATGGTGAAATACTCACAAGTTCTGCTGCTGCCGGAGCTGTTAAAATTAGCGCCAGCCAAACCCTTAGCTTTATCCGACTATGACCTCTCAGCTGCTGAGCGCAGGTCTTCCCGAGGCCGATGCCACGGCCCTGGAGACCCTGACAGACAATCTGCGTGCCCGCCACCATCAGGCGGTCAGCGCAGTACTGGCCTATGGTTCGTGCGTGCGCAGCGGTGAGATTTTTGAGGGTCTGCTTGATTTGTATCTGATCGTGGACGACTACCAAAGCGCCCACAACAGCAGCCTGAGCGCTGCGGCAAACTGGCTACTGCCCCCCAATGTGTACTACGCGCAGGTAGACCAGGGCGAGCGCGTGCTGCGCTGCAAGTATGCGGTAGTCTCGATGTCAGACTTTACCAGCCACAACGGCCAGGGTAGTTTCGAATCCTACTTCTGGGGTCGCTTCGCTCAGCCAATAGGCTTTGTCTGGCTACGCGATGACAACATTGAACAACAGCTGCAATCCGTGATGACCGCTGCTGCTCAGCAGCTGCTGCGGGTGAGCCTGCCGGTTCTTCCGGCTGAGGGCGAGATTAACCAGATGTGGGCTGATGCCCTGGCTTTAAGCTACAGCAGTGAACTGCGCACTGAACGGGCCGGTCGCAGCGATGAGCTGGCGGACTACGCCAGGGAACACTTCGCCGATCTGGTCAGTGCAATCAGTATCAAAGGCCTGAGCATTGACCAGGATCGACAACGCTATCGTTTTGCCTGCAGCAAATTGCGACGAGTTCTGTCTGGCCTGGCCTGGCCACTGCGAAGAGTGCACGGCAAGCTGCGTTCGGTTATGCGCCTGGTCAAAGCACTGTTTACTTTCGCCGGAGGGCTGGACTATATCGCCTGGAAGTTGGAACGCCATTCCGGCCAAACCGTGATTATTCCTGACCGGGTGCGACGCTATCCCCTGCTGTTCGCATGGGGCTTTTTCTGGGGCCTGTACCGACAGGGAGTATTCAAATGAGCAGCAGGGTCGCCGTTGGCATCTGCACCTACCATCGCCCCAGGCAACTCGAGCGTCTGATGCTGGCGCTGCAACAGCTTGATCTGGGAGATATCCCGGCAGATCAATTGCGCATTTTTGTTATCGACAATGACCCGCAAGCGGAAAACGCCGCGATTTGCGAGCGCGCCAACGGCGCGCTGCCCTTCACCATCGAGTACCGGGAAGAAGCTAATAGCGGCGTTACTTACGCGCGCAATCACGCCGCGGCTGCTGCACTCGCGTGGGGTGCAGACTTTCTGGCTTTCATCGACGACGACGACATACCCAGGCCCGACTGGCTGCTGCGCTTGTTGGAACAGCAATCCGCCACCGGCGCCGACCTGGTCTTCGGCAGCTGGCGACCTGCTGCGGACACGCCGGAATGGGCCTTGCGGGCCGGCATTTTCCGGGACCCATCCAGGTTCAAGGCACTGGGCGGTGCGGGTCGTTATGGTCTACCCAACTGCGCATCTACCTGCAACGTGATGGCCAGCCGGCGGATCCTTGAAAAACTGGACAGCCAGGGCGACGTGTTCGACCACCGTTTTCGACTCAGTGGTGGTGAGGATAAGGACTTTTTTATTCGCGCCCGCGAGTCCGGCGCAACGCTGGCCAGCGCCGATGACTCGATCATCGACCTGAGTTATGAGGCCGAGCGCTTCGAGGCAAAAGGCCTGCTGCGCCGGGGTTTCAAAGGCGGTTGTTCACAGGCCGTGATGGCGAGGACCTACGGCAGCCTGGGCAAGCGCGTCGTCATGATCAGCAAAGCCGCTGTTAAAATTGTCCTGGTCGCACTCACCCTGCCCCTGACCCTGGTACACCGCCCTTTGATGCTGCATCACCTTTACCGCCTCGGTAAATGCGCCGGTGTGTTGCATGCCCTGAGCGCCAAACAGGCGTTCAACTACTACGCCCGCGGCGAGCAGTCGTAGTAAATAAGCAGGCGATCAATTATAGTTTGCGACGCGCCTTTACAGGCGTTTTTCACCCAGTCAACGAGTCGGTAGGCCATGAAACACTGCGTATTTATCCAAACCAATCACAAGCAGATCACCGGTGCGATCGTCGCCGAGCATGCCCTGCGCCGCTACTCCAGCAACAACGAAAAGTTTGACGTAAAGATCATGGATACCCGTGATCACCCTATGTTTGAGGCTCGCGAGGGTCAGGAGTACCTGCGCGACGGGGTTCGCCGCACCTGGCTCAACGACGACCTGCAGTCGTTCACCCCCACCCGCTTCATGCCACCCAAGTTGATGGGCTATGAAGGCCGCGCGGTGGTTATCGACCCAGACATTTTCGCCACCAACGACATCTGGGAACTGCTCAATCGCGACATGCAGGGCAAGGCCATCATGTGTCGCATGCGCTCCGGCCCAAAAGGACTGGTAGATCGCTGCTTTGCCAGCAGCGTCATGCTGCTGGACTGCGAAAAACTGGCCCACTGGGATGCCGAGAAGAACTTCAATGCCATGTTCGAATTTGAACAGGACTATCAACCCTGGGTCTGCCTGAAAGAAGAACCCCGCGACAGCATTGAATACTTCGAGCCCGAGTGGAACGACTTTGACAAGTTCACGGTCGAGACCAAGATGCTACACACCACTCGCCGCAAGACCCAACCCTGGAAGACGGGCCTGCCCACCGACTGGCGCCCGGCTGAACGCTTTCGGCTGTTTCCACCCGCAGCATGGATTATGCGTGCGCGCCGCAAGATTTTTGGTGAATATGCTTTCCTTGGCAACTATAAAGCGCACCCGGACAAGAATCAGGAAGACTTCTTTTTCGGCTTGCTCAAGGAATGTCTGGAACAGGGCAAGATCAGCGAAGAATTCCTGCGCGAAGAGATGGAACGCAACCACGTTCGCCACGACGCATTTGAAGTGCTGGACAAAGTGCCTTCAGTGCTTCCAGCACCCCAGCACCCGCTGGCCAGTAGCCTGGGCAGCGCAGCCTAACTCAACTGCATCAGCGCCTTTACCCGATTCGCGCTTTCAGCGAGCTCCAACTCACTGACATTGGCGACACACTCGACAGAGGCCTGCGTTGTGCTATCGCCCAACCACTGAGCCAGCCCCCCATCAACCAGCGCGTTTTGAATTCGGCTGATGTCTCGTCGCATGCGGCGGGGCGCCAGACCCATGGCGAGATGATGACTGACAGGTTTGTAGCGCCAATTGTGCCCATGACGCCACCAGGCACCCGAACGATCTGACAAATCAAACAAATGAACCGGACGCTGCATCGCCAGCGCCTCGCCGATCATGGACATACTCTCGCCAGTCACGACAAACTGATCCGCGAGACCCAGCATGCCCCGATAGGGATTGCCACCCGCCTCTCCAGCTGAATAGCAAAAATGCGGCATAGTGATCGCCTGCTGCAAAGCCTGCCAGGCCGCTTCTGGGGTGCGGGCACTGTTTGTGATTAGTAATGACCCGCCCGTGTCTTGCGCGAGGGCCTGAGTCTGCTGCGCCAGCGAGCGTGCCTTGTCCGGGGTAAACACAAAGGGGCCACTGTCGCCTCCAACCAATAAAGCTGTGTAAGGAGCGGGCAGATTCGACAGCTGCGCCTGCAGCGACGCTGCGTCCTGCTGCAGATCAGCGCGACGTAAATCGTGAAGAGGTAACTGGTTGTGAAGGATACTGCCCGAATCAGGCAGAAAGTACTGAGGAGTGGTAATCACCAGGTCGTAATGATCGGGATGCGCCCAGGGCCGACCCAGATGCACCAACCGGGTACGACCACCGCTTTGCTGCCGAATCCAGCGCGCTACCGGCTCATTGCGGCGCCCTGCGCTGATCACCAGATCCGGCCAGGGGGCAGCGAGCTCGGAGGAGGCTCGACGATCAATGCCTGCCAAAGTCGCACCGAGGGTTAAGTGAGTCAGCAGCTCCCAGGGCTGTGCCAATACCTGTTTTTCTTCGCACTGCCAGCCCAGGCTCGCGCCCAGTGCACGCACCTGGGTGTTATCCCCGGCCTTGCGCCCAAGCAGCAGCCAGGTGCGGGGGTTAGCCACCACTCACCTGCTGGTGTGCGTAGCCGTAGATGGGATCTAATTGTTGTGCCAACTCGCGATCAATATTCTCGACCTGATCGTCTTCGAAATAGTCGCGGTAACCACCCACTTTGGCGCGACGGACCTTGTAGCTGTCGGGATTGCTTTTATCCCCGGGTACCATGCGCGCACCAGCCAGGCGAAAGCGGCCTGAGCTTTCCTGCTTTCGCATATTCTCGACCGAACTCTGCTCCACCGCGGTCGCTACCGCTTCTGCCTCAGGGTCGACACCCATGAACTGGAGCATCTCGGACAGGTGTTTGTGGGGATCCGCGCGCAAGTCTTCGTAGCGAACCATCATGAAACTCTCAATTGCGCCTGCTTCACTCGCCCACAAATTTAGATAGTCACACACTGCAGAAATACTGCCGCCGTTGTCGCCGGTCACAAAGTCATACAGTTCAATGTCAGCATCCCGCGGCGGGTAGTTGTTGATCGCCACCTTGCCGGGCTTGAGCCGGTGTTTCCACTGAAAAAACTGGGACACCGCAACGTCGCGCGGGTCGCGTGCCACCAGCACCACCCGCTTGCCGTAGAAGGGCTTCTTACTCAGGGCGTCGCCGGTGAAGTCCTTGATGTAGTTATCGTGGGTAAAGAAGATGCGTGGTACCCGACGATCCATATTGTGGAAATTGTCGAAGCCCAGCAGGGCATTGTCAGGCAGGCCATAGAGCACTCGAAACAGGTGAGACAGCATCACCCGAACCCAGGTACGACCGCTCTTGCCGAAGGACACCACCACAACATCTGCTTTTTGCAGGAGCTTCAGCTGGTCTTTGCCGCGCAGGCAGCGTTCAGCAGCCAGCACTTCGGCTTCAGGGCGACCGCGCATACGCAGGTGCAACAGGCGCCGCGACAGCTTGCGCCAGGCGGTCTGGAAGAATTGGCGGATCATCTGCAACTTGGGCAGCATAAAGCCTTCCCCGTGCTCACAAAGGGCGCGAAATCATATAGCAAAAGCCAGCCGTCCACAGCAGCGGAAAATACCAACTTTGCACATCAATCCGTGCCAAAAAGTGCCCTGATTTTGCTGGTTGCACGAGGTATGTCGTCCGGCAAAGCGGTTTCCGGCAGCTGAAAATCTTCACCGGCACGCACTGCCAGACCATGATCAATCAGCAGCTGGTGAAACGCGCGAAAATCGCGTGTGGAAGACAGCAGGGTAAATACATCCAAATGAAACACCAACCGGGCCAGCAGATGCCTCAACTTATCTCCCGAACCGTCGAGGCGCGGGTTAAACAGCCAGCGGGCAAAGGAACGCCGATACTGGTCGAGGCGCCCCAGTGGGCCATAGGGTAGATCCAGGATAGCCAGAGGCCGGCGCAGGTAAACCACTTCGACCATCATGGAAATACTGTCGCCGGTCACAATCAGCCCGTCCGCCAGCCCGAGCAAGCCGCGATAGGGGTTATCGGTGGCATCTGCAGACCATTCAAACAGCTGGGCCTGCTGGGGCAGTTCCTCTCGCAACTGCGCCACCACTTTTGGATTAGTGCGCCGCGAGGTGGTGAAGTATGGCGTACCACCAAGATCCTCAACCACCCATTTCGACAGTTCAATGAGGCGCTTGCCTACCCTTTCATCCATCGCATAGGGGCTGGTTGCACCACCGATCAGAAACCCGACCAGTGGTCGCGGCAAAGCGTCCCAACGCGTCTGCCAAACCGGTTTTTCATCATCAACTGCTTTCTCGTCCACCCGCATCAGTGGCAGCGTAATGGGCACGCAGTTGGGCATGGGCGGCATATGCTTTTCCGCGCTGCAAACGATCAGGTCAAAGTCCATCATGCGCCCGGTGGGCTTACCTACCAGAACCACCTTGCTGTGCCCACCGGATTGCTCTTTGATCCACAACGACACCATAGATGGACGGCGCCCGACGGTGAGGATGAGGTCAGGCCAGGGGGCTTCCAGCGGGTCAGATTGCGCCAGATCGATGTGGTGCAGCGAAGCAGAGAAGCGCGGCTTGCCCTGCACATAATCCGGCAGCATATGTACATAGCGGGTTTCGCAGGGCCAGGGCAAGGCATCCGCAAGGGTTTCTACCTGCCCGTTATCACCGCGTTTGTCGCTGACAACAATCCAGGTCACGGGATGAGACATGGTCAAAGTATGTGGCAAGGTTTTGAAAATAACCAGATCAGTAGTCACTGGGTTACAATAGTGAAGCGAACAGGAAGGGACAGCCCCTTTGATCATTGATCGTTACATCAGCTCAGAAGTTCTGCGCCCCTTTATTGGGGGGCTGGGTCTGTTGGTCCTGGTATTTGTGGGCTACTCGGCGACACTGCAACTCAATCTAGCGGCACAGGGCCAAATGCCACTGAGTTCAGCCTTCAAGCTGATTGCCCTGAACACGCTCATCACGCTCGAGATCCTGATGCCCTCTGCATTGTTTTTTTCGGTGCTGGCTGCCATCAGCCGAATGTACCGCGATGCCGAGATGACTATCTTTTTTGCCTCCGGCGTGAGCCGGCTAAGAATCATCGAATCTGTGTTTAAACTCGCCGTGGTCGTGGCAGGGATTACCGGCTATATCTCCATCGAGGGCCGCCCCTGGGCGTATCGGGAAGTCTACCGACTGGAGGCAGAGGCCCTGGCGGAATTCGACCTCAAGAAAATGGCGACCGGTGAGTTCGTCAACATGGGCAAGAGCGACTACATTTTTATCGCCGACGATGTGGATATCGAACGGGGAATGCATAAGAACGTCTTCCTGCATAAAAAGCACCGGGCTGAAGGACGCACCGAGATCATCGTCGCCAGAGAAGCCTCACTGCCTGCGCTGAATCCCGATGCGGCGCTGAACGCCCACTTTTATGACGGCTATCACTACCTGCTGGACCAGAGAAAGTCGCAAGATGTCACCATGCGATTTGGTCAGCTCACCATTAACCTCGAAAACAGCGAGGCCGCCCAGAGTTATCGACGCAAGGCAGAAACCACGAGTCAGCTGGGGCAATCGGGGGAGCCAAAAGACATCGCCGAGTTTCAGTGGCGCATATCGACACCGCTAGCCACCCTGTTACTGGCT
Organism: Halieaceae bacterium; assembly: GCA_963921335.3. Classification (GTDB taxonomy): domain Bacteria; phylum Pseudomonadota; class Gammaproteobacteria; order Pseudomonadales; family Halieaceae; genus CAWUFC02. Next base: position 1,110,178 of record CAWUFC020000002.1, read on the forward strand.
CTGATGGCCGTACCGCTGGGCAAGTCGGAACCGCGGGAGTCGCGCTTTCGCAGTTTTTTTGTCGCCATTGCAGTCTATGTCGGGATTTTTGGGGCAACCAGTGTGACCCGAACCTTTGTTGAGCAGGGTCGCATTGGCGCGTTCCCGGGTATCTGGATTGCCTATGTTGGCGTCTTTATCGCGTTGTTGTGGCTGCTGCGCCAGCCGAGGCCGAAACGCTCATGAATATTCTGGATCGCTATATTGCTCTCAATCTTATACAGGGATGGCTGACTGTACTGCTGGTACTGGGTACCGTTTTTGGCCTGGTCGGCCTGATCGATGAGCTCGATCGCACCCATAACAATTACGGGGTCTGGCAGGTGATTCAATTTACCCTGATGTCACTGCCCACCCAATTGCTGGAACTGGCGCCAGTGATCGTGTTGCTGGGCACCATCGTGGCGCTGGCAGGTCTGGACAGACACAACGAGCTCACCATTGTCTGTTGCGCAGGGGTACCTATTAAGTCGCTGCTCAAAGCCGTTGCCATACCAACCGTGGTGCTGATGGTGGGCCTTTGGACGTTGCTGGAGTTTGTGTCAGCACCCCTGTACCAACAGGCCCAACAGATGAAAGCGGCTGCGCGTAATGACAACCCGGATCGCATTCCCAACGGCGGCGTCTGGTCGCGCCAGGGCAATCGATTCATCCACCTGGGGGAAATGCACAAGTCCAAAAGGCCGGGCGATATCAGCCTTTATCGTTTTGCTGACGACGGAGAACTGCTGCTGGCGCTTGATGCCGAAACGGCAAAAGTCAGTGGCGATCGCCGCTGGCACTTTCAAAAAGTAAAGCAAAAAGAGCTGCTGGCGGGAGAGCTCAATACCAGCCGGGTGAAGGAAGTCGAGATCGGTAATTTGTGGTCGAAAGCAGAGTTACCGACCTTGTCACTGACCAGCCAAAGCATGCGGCTGTCAGTGTTATGGGACTACTCCCACTATCTGCGCGAAAATCAGCAGCCCTACAAGAATTATGAAATGACATTCTGGCAGAGGCTGACCCTGCCCATTACGGTGGGCGCTATGGTGCTGCTCGCCACACCCGTGAGTGCGGGAATCGGCTCACGACGCAACGCCAATTTCGGCACCAACATGGCCCTCGGGGCGCTCATCGGCATCTTCTTTTTCCTGGGCACCCAGATCACCTACGCCGTTGGACAGATGCTGGGGCTCAGCCCGGTGCTGACCACGTTGCTGCCCGCTGCAGCGGTGTTTGCCTGCAGTGTTTACATGATCAAACGCATGCGATGGTAGCCCAATGCGGTTGATGCTTAACTTTTTCGCAGCCTACCCGCTGCAGACTGTATTGATGCTGGTGGCACTGCTGCTGTCCGGACTGATGGAAGGGCTGGGGCTGTCTGCGGTATTGCCGCTGCTGAACGTGGCCCTGGGTACCGGCGCCGAGGCCACGGGCCTTGAGCTACCCGACGCCGAGATGCAAAGCGGTTTTGAGCAGAAAGTGCTGGAAGTATTAGCCTGGCTGGAGATCGCTCCGACCTTGGTGAACCTGTTGCTCATCATTGTGGTCATGGTGCTGCTTAAAAGTATCCTGCTGATCATCGCCAATCGTCAGGTGGGCTATACGGCGGCTCAGGTGGCCACAGATATGCGCCTGCGAATGCTGCGCGCAATTATGCGCAGCAAGTGGGAGTACTTTCTGCACCAGCCGATTGGCAAGCTGACCAATGCACTGGCCACCGAGGCGCAGCGCTCGTCCACCTCGTTTGTGCACGGTGCCACTGCCCTCACCTACTTGCTGCAGGCCTTCGTCTACGGCGGCATCGCCTTTGCCGTATCCTGGACTGCCAGCCTCGGCGCCATTGCTGCCGGCGCTGTAGTGATGATCACCTCTCACTTCCTGGTGCGCATTACCCGGCGCGCTGGCAAACGACAGACCAAAATTCTCACCGCCCTCATGTCAAACATGACCGATACACTGCAATCGGTAAAGCCTCTAAAGGCGATGGCGCGCGAACACCTGGCAGACCACGCCCTGGCAGGCGACACCCACCGCCTCAATAAAGCCCTACGCAAGGCCGTGCTGGCTGGCGCGGTACTGGACGGCGTGCAGGAACTGCTGTTTGCCGTATTTATTGCGCTGGGCATCTACGTGATGCTGGAAGTGGTGGCCATGGACCTGCCTACGGTGATGGTGTTGGTCATCACGCTGGGGCGCGCATTTTCCTTTTTGGGCAAGGTGCAAAAACAGTATCAGAAGCTCGCCCAGGGTGAGAGCGCGCACTGGGCCATGCTGGACTCCATCGATGATGCTGAGAAGGCGGAAGAGCAGCTGGGCGCTGGCGACAGCCCACTGTTTAGCGCTGGCATCGTGTTTAGTGACGTTGGTTTCAGCTATGACCGGCACAAGGTATTCGACGGTCTCAACCTGAACATTGAAGCCGGCAAGATAACAACCCTGGTGGGACCGTCGGGCGCTGGTAAAACCACGATTATCGACCTGACTATTGGCCTGCTGCGACCGGAACATGGCGACGTCCTGCTCGACGGCAAGCCCCTGCAGGAGACAGACATTCGCGCCTGGCGCGCCCAGATCGGCTATGTACCTCAGGACACTATCCTGTTGCATGACAGCATCGAAGCCAATGTCACACTGGGCGACCCTGAGCTTGGTAGCGCGGATGTTGAAAGAGCGTTGCGCGCCGCCGGCGCCTGGGAGTTTGTGGCTGCGATGCCCGAAGGCATGGATACGGTGGTTGGCGAGCGTGGCGGTAAGCTCTCTGGCGGACAACGCCAACGGATCGTAATTGCCCGCGCGCTCATCAATGAGCCACGCTTGCTGATACTGGATGAAGCCACCAGCGCACTGGACAGCGACAGTGAGGCCGCCATCCGACAGACTATGGAGCAACTCAAGGGGCAACTCACCATCCTGGCCATCAGTCATAATCAATCGATGGTGGATGCCGCCGACCGGGTTTACCAGCTTGGCAATGGTGGTGCAGAACAACTCGACAGCGCTGCCAGCGCCAGTTCGCTTAAGTAGAGGGGCGCTCCGCCTCAAACAGGGCCAGCACTCTTTCAACGGCGTTGTCTAAGTCCTTGCTGGGGCCCGGCTTTGCAGGCGCCGCTTGACCGAGCCAGGCGGCACGGCCTTCGGCGATCAGGCGACGGTGCACCAGGCGAATATCCCGGCTTACTTTTTCCCAGATGAAGCGCATCAAAAAGCGATACATCACGCCGCCAAACCTAAAATCATTGTCGAGGAACTGGCCATCGGCACTCTCTTCCATGGCCAGCGAGCCCTGACCCAGGTCAAACATATACACCGGCTTCTCTGTCGCGCAGGCTTCAGACAGCATGGAGATACTGTCACCGGTGACCACCAGCTCATCAGCCAGTGCCAGTAAACCCATGTAAGGGTTGTCGGGTTCATTCGCTTGCCAGTGATACATCTGATGGGGAACCGACAACCAGGATTCAAACAGACGCGCCGCCTCAGGGCTGGTGCGGGAACTGGTCGTCACCAGCGCGGACCCACCATCAGCCAGCTTGCTGTTCACCGCCTGTGCCAGCCTGGTGGCCGCCTTTCTACCGAAGGTGAACGGCCCACTCTCGCCGCCAATAACAACGCCCAACACGGGCTCGGGCAACCCCCGTAAACGAGACCCCCATTCTTCAGCCGACCGAGCAAGGCTCGCCTTGGATACCGTATTCAGCGTGAGGCTGTTCTGTAGCACATTGGGTCGATCGGGAATGCGGTACTGGGGCGTGGTGACTACCAGGTCGAAGCGATCAGGATCTGCCCAGGGATTACCAACATGGACAATTTTGGTGCGCCCACCGGACTGCACCTGAATCCATCGGCAGACTGCCTCGTTGCGCATACCGGAAGACATGACCAGGTCCGGCCACGGAGCGGCCATAGTGTCTGAGGCCTCAACATCAATGCCACGCAGGTCACTACCCCGAAAAATGTTTGTTAAAAATTCATATTTCCGGTAATTCAGCCGTTTTACCTCATAGGGCCAGAGCAGCGAATCTGCTAGCGCCAGCACCTGGTTGCGCTCTCCCGCGCGATAGGGTTCGATCACCCAGACGACTGGCATTGGTATAGTTCCATCGGTATAGTCCAAGCTCTCGAATCTAGCGGCTCCGTTCTGGCAGCGCAAGACTGATAGCGCAAAGTCAGATCAGTATTCTCCGACACAGGAATTCCCTCATGGCAGACAAACAGCAATTTCTCGACTTCATGTTCAGCGAACTGGAAAAGCTGAACAAGCTGGGCCTGACGGTGTCTGAATCTACTGAGCTGGTGGCCGATGTCGGTATGAGCTCTCTGGAGGTGATGGAATTTATTGAACAGGTTGAAGACGAGTTCGATATTTCCATACCGCTCAATATCCTGCCTGATATCAGCACCCTCGGGCAGCTGGCAGGCAAGCTGGAAGAACTGGAAGACTAAGACCCATGTTGTTCGACAAATTTCAGGATATGGTCGAGTTCCAAAAAGAACTCGCCGCAAAACAGGTAAAGCCCTTTGGGGCGGTTACCGAAAAATTCTTGAGCCCGACCACTGGTATCGTCGGTGGCTACGAGGTGATTCTCGCTGGCACCAACAATTATCTTGGCCTGGCTTACGACCCACGCTGCATCGCCGCCGCGCAGGCCGCAGCCGAGAAATGGGGCACGGGCACCACTGGTTCGCGCCTGGCCAATGGCTCATTTATAGAACATGAAATGCTTGAGCAAGAGCTGGCTGACTTCTATGGCGTGGGCCATGCGATCAGCTTTACCACTGGCTTCTCTGCGACCATGGGCATGTGCGCCACATTGGCGGACCCTGGGGATGTGATTTTGCTGGACGCCGACAGTCACGCCAGTATCTACGCAGGTGTACAACTCAGCGGTGCCGATGTTATTCGCTTTAAACACAGTAACCCCGATGATCTGGCCAAGCGCCTGCGTCGCCTGGGTGATCGCGCAGAGAACACCTTGATCGTGGTGGAAGGTATTTACAGCATGCTGGGCGATACGGCTCCCATGCAGGAGTTCGCCGAAGTGAAACGTGAATACGGCGGGTATCTGATGGTGGACGAGGCGCACTCAATGGGTGTGCTTGGCGCTACGGGCCGCGGTGCTGCAGAAGCCTGTGGCGTTGAAGACGACGTCGACTTTTTTGTCGGCACCTTCTCCAAGAGCCTGGGCGCCACCGGCGGCTACTGCGTCAGCCAGCACGCCGACCTGGAGATTGTGCGCTACTGCATCCGTTCCTATATCTTCACGGCCTCATCATCGCCCTCAGTGGTGGCCTCCACTCGGGAGGCACTGAAGATTCTGCGCGAGCAACCGGAACTGAAAGACAAGCTCTGGGACAACGCCACGCACCTCTACAACAGCCTGCAGAATCTTGGCCTTCCGGTCGGCCCAACGATCAGCCCGGTTGTTGCTGTGGAGTTGGAAGACCGCGACCAGGCGATTCGCTGCTGGAATGCACTGATGGAGGCCGGCGTCTACGTGAACCTGGTGGTGCCGCCCGCATCGCCCTCCACTAATTTCCTGCTGCGCTGCAGTGTCAGTGCGGCACACTCGAGAGAGCAGATTGATCACATCATCGGTGCCTACACCGGTCTGATCAACTCGGGGTTGGTTCACGCCAAGCAAGTCGCTTAATGGAAAAACTGCTGATTTCAGGCAATGGCCCGCTGCAGGGCGAAGTAGCTATTGCCGGTGCAAAGAATGCCGCACTGCCCTGTATCGCCGCTACCCTGCTTAGCCCGGAGCCCGTCACCGTGACCAATGTGCCGGACGTTCGGGACATTGGCACCACCATCGAATTGTTAAAGTTGCTTGGCTGCGAGGTCGAGCGGAGTGGCGACGAACTCACTGTTGCCAGCGCCGGGGTGCACTCGGTGTGCGCGCCCTATGAACTGGTGCGCACCATGCGCGGTTCAATTTTGCTGCTGGGTCCACTGCTGGCGCGATTTGGCGAAGCGGATGTGTCACTGCCCGGCGGCTGTGCCATTGGCTCGCGTCCGGTCAACGAACACATTACCGGGCTGGAGCGCATGGGCGCTGAAATCCAGATTGACGCCGGTTACATCAAGGCCAAGTGCACACGGCTCAAAGGTGCGCGCATTCCGCTGGATATGCCCTCAGTGACAGCCACTGAAAACCTGATGATGGCAGCTGCGCTGGCAGAGGGTGAAACCGTTATCGAAAACGCGGCGATGGAACCGGAGGTTGAAGACCTGGGCATCATGCTGCGTGCGATGGGCGCCGAAGTCACGGGGGCAGGCACCAATCAGGTGGTGATTCGCGGTCGCGAACACCTTAGCGGTGCCAGGCATCGGGTGCCGCCGGATCGCATTGAGAGCGGTACCTTCCTGGCTGCCGCTGCCGCCACCCGCGGCGATGTGACTATTCGCAACACCCAGCCCGCTCACCTCGGTTTTGTGCTCGACAAGCTGGAGGCAACGGGTGTTGAGCTCAGCATGGGGGACGACTGGATTCGCCTGCAATCCAATGGTCGCCGGCCCAAGGCTGTGAGCATTTCCACTGCACCCTATCCCGCTTTTCCCACCGACATGCAGGCCCAGTTTGTAGCGCTGAATGCGCTGGCCAGGGGCACGGCGACGGTGGTGGAGAATATTTTCGAGAACCGATTTATGCACGTGGCCGAGCTGCAGCGCATGGGTGCGGATATCGAGCTACAGGGCCACACAGCGGTGATCAATGGTCGCGAGCGCCTGCAGGCGGCGCCGGTTATGGCCACCGATCTGAGGGCCTCGGCATCACTGATTATCGCGGCACTGGCAGCCGACGGGAAAAGCAGCATCGACCGGGTGTACCACCTGGATCGTGGCTACGCCAATATCGATGAAAAGCTGGCAGCCCTGGGTGCCAATATTCGCCGAGTCGGCGAAGGATCGGAAGGCTAGAGATCTTCCTGCGCCAGCTTCTCGAAAGAGCCACGCACCAGTACCAGATCAGAAATGGAATCCACGTCTACCGCCGCATTGGCATAGGGCAGGATCACCACGCGCAGACGCAGACCTAGCCGTTTACTCAGCTTGGCCAGCGCCTCTTCGAGGGACAACATACCGAAGCGGTAACGCAGCACTGCCCACCAACCCAGCAGGCCAATCACTATCAGTGGCTTCTTGCGCTGTTGCTCAATCTTGCGCCAGTAGTTGGCCAAACGCCGGCCTTCGGGGGTGAGAAACGCGAACAGGTTGCAGCCGCAGAACTCACCGTCGCTGAAGCGCAATACGGTTTTCTTCATCTGCGGATGGGCTTCCTGAACCAGGGCATGGGGCGCCAGACCGACAGTCACATCCACATCATCGGCCAGACTCTGGCGACCAAAGGCATCGACAATTTCAGGGGTCAGCAGTGGGTGATCGGCGGTGGTCAGCAGGACCGGCTGGTTCGGAGGCAGGCTCTGCATGGCTTCATAGGCACTGGTACTAGGGGTGGCCTGGGGTGGATTCCAGTCCACATCACCCTGTTCTACCCATCGCGCGAGCGGTTTATCGGTAACCAGCTCGTCCTTTTGCGGCCCTGACAACAACACACTTTCCACGACCTGGGAATTCTTCAGGGCGGTGATGACGCGGCGCACCATGGGGATGCCATCAATATCAATCAGTGCCTTACAGTCGGCCTCAGAATGATTTATCAGGGAATCTTCCTTGGTCCGGTCGCCAGCCAGCACAATGGCCGACAAATGATGGGTTTCAGGGTCGAGTAGCATCGGTGCAGCTCACTCCAGCAAGGGGCCCGCAGGCCGAAAGCGAGGCAGTATAACGGCGCGCCAGCGCACGAACAACTGCACCGGGAAATAGCCAGTCAAATCCGGCCATTCTCGGGAAAAATATTTTTCTTTTGAAAACAATGGGATAGAGGAGATAAGAGCGCAGATTAACTGCTTCATGCAACACGCTACCATTTTCAAGACGAATGAGCCGCAAAAGACCTCAACAAATTCCCAAAGTTTCTGCGATCTATTGGTATTATTACCTATAAGTGTCTGATTTGATTTTGATAATATTTTTTCCGACGGGCACGACAACATAAAACTACACAAAAAACAGCCCGCAACACGCTCAGCAGTACCGACGACAACGTCACATGAGCGTCAGTACGCAGGTAGGGCACCCGCAGTTGGAAGCGGGCCCAATCACAAACAGGTTGGGACAAGTATACCGGCAAGGCCGGTATTTTTGATTTTTTTGACGGGATATTGCGTCAACAAAAGCGGGGAAATAGTTTTGCAAGTGAATGCCACTCCAACCAAGCACAACCTGAATTTCCGGGCTGCCGATTTTGCTACTCTGGCAGACGCACTGGACTACGCAGCGCAAGGTGAAACCGGCGCCAACTTCTACACCGGCCGTGGCAAGCTCGCCACCAGCCTGCCCTTCAGTGAATTGCGCAGTGACGCGGTCAAACTGGCCCAACAGCTGCTGACCCTGGGCGCAGAAAAAGGCGAGCGGGTCGCCCTGGTCGCGGAAACCACCCCCGACTTCATGAAGTTCTTCTACGCCTGCCAGTACGCGGGCCTGATTCCTGTAACCCTGCCGGCCACCGTCAAAATGGGCGCGCACAGTATTTACGTCGCGCAGTTGCGTCGCCTGCTGGAAGCCAGCGATGCCGCAATTGCAGTTGCCTCCGAGGGTTATCTGCCCTATCTGCAGGAAGCCTCCGAAGATCTGACCCTGCGCATGGCGGACCAGCCCGCTGCATTCTATGACCTGCCAGTAGGTGAGGTTGAGCTGCCCGAATTGGGCAGTGACGATATTTCCTATATCCAGTACACCTCTGGCAGCACTCGTTTCCCCCGCGGCACGATCATCAAACACCACACGGTGATGGCGAACCTGCAGGGCATTATCAACGACGGCCTGAACATTACTGCCGATGATCGTCTGGTGTCCTGGCTGCCCTTCTACCACGATATGGGTCTGGTGGGTTTTGTACTGACCCCGGTTGCCGCACAGATTTCTGTCGATTTTCTCGATACCCGTGAATTCGCCATGCGTCCGCGCCAGTGGCTGAACCTGATGACTCAAAGCAAGGCGACGATCTCCTTCGCGCCCTCCTTTGGTTACGACCTGGTTGCCCGTCGCCTGCGCGAAAAAGACATTGAATTGTATGATCTCAGCAACTGGCGCGTCGCCGGCATTGGCGCCGAGATGATTCGCCCCCAGACGCTGGATCACTTCGCCGAAGTGCTGGCCCCCGCCGGCTTTGACGCCCGCGCTTTTACCGCTTGCTACGGCATGGCGGAGTGCACCCTGGGTGTCAGCTTCTCTCCGCTGAATGAGACCTACAGCACCCACTATGTGGACAGCGACCATCTTGCAGACCACCACAAGGTTGAGCTGCTGGACGAGTCCGAAAGCACCGGCCGCGGCCGTCACTTTGTAAACTGCGGCAAACCCCTGCCCAGCTTCGAGATGGAAATTCGCGATGACGACGGCAACCGCCTGGAAGACTGGCACAGCGGTGTTGTCTACGTGCGTGGCCCTAGCGTCATGTCCGGTTATTACAATCTGCCGGAAGAAACCAGTGAGGCCCTTTGCGAGGACAACTGGCTGAACACCGGTGACATTGGTTACATGGTTGACGGCACGCTGACGATTACCGGCCGCAAAAAAGACCTGATTATCATCCACGGCCGCAACATCTGGCCGCAGGATCTCGAGCACGTGGCTGAGACACAGCCTGAAGTGCGCGTTGGCGACGCCCTGGCCTTCTCTGCACCCAATGCAGACAGTGAGGAAATGTGCGTACTGATGGTTCAGTGTCGTGAAACCGATCCCGCCAAGCGCAACAATCTGGTGCGTCGTCTGACGGCTCTGGTTCGCATGGAACTGGGTCTGGATTGCTACGTCGAACTGGCTCCCAATAACTCTCTGCCGAAAACGTCTTCCGGCAAGCTGTCCCGCGCCAAAGCGCGTCTGGACTTTATTGCCGCTCACGACGATGAGCGCCTCAGCGAGGTTACCGAAGAGGTGAAGCTGAGGGTTGCTTCAGCCTGATCCCGTGGGCATGTAGTCCATGGCTTCCTCAAACCGAGTTGTTGCCGTAACCGGCGCTACCGGATTTATTGGCCAGGCACTTTGTGCGCGACTGCGCCAGTCCGGGTGGACTGTCAAAGCCCTGGTGCGGCAACCGGACAGCGCCGCCAACCTGGCCGACACCGGCGTGGAACTGATCGAGGGCGATCTGGCCAACACCGGGGCGCTAAAATCTTTGCTTCAGGGTACAAACGCCGTCGTGCACTGCGCTGGTTCTGTTAGAGGTGCCTGTCAGGCAGATTTTGATCGCACCAATGTCGAAGGCACAGCCAATCTGCTGGCCGTGCTGAAACAACACAGCCCGGATACCAACATCATTCTGTTGTCTTCCATGGCTGCCATTGAACCGGGCCTGTCCTGGTACGCCAACAGCAAATTCCGCGCTGAACAGTTGCTCACCGAAAACCCCGGATCGCTGGGCTGGGCTGTACTGCGACCGGCTGCGGTCTACGGCCCCGGTGACAAGGAAATGGTGCCCATCTTCCAACTGATGGCGCGGGGCATCGCTCCGGTGCCCGGCCAGCCAGAGAATCGGGTCTGCGTGGTGCACGTGGATGACGTGGTGGCGGCGATACTGGCATTGTTGAAGGCAGACAGGCTGCCCGGCAAGGCCATGAACATTTGTGATGGCCACGAGGGCGGGTACAACTGGTTTGAGCTGGCAGAGCTCGCCGGCTCGGTCTGGCAGCGCCGTGTGCGTATATTGCGATTGCCGCAATTACTGACCAACCTGGTGGCCCGCACCAATTTAAGCCTGGCCAGGCTGCTCGGTTATGCCCCCATGCTGACGCCTCCGAAACTACGCGAACTGAGACACAACTGGGTCATCGACAATCGCGAGCTGGAAGCTGCCTGTGACTGGCGAGCCAGCATTTCACTGGAACAGGGGCTGCGCAATCTGGCGCTTTAGGGCATGAGTTTGGCGCCGTGGGCCAGCGTTGCTGCGGTATAATGGCGGCGACCGAATCCCACGGGATTCAAACAATACAGAGGATCGGAACAGACAGTGGCACAGTTCATACTTGGCAATCGACTCGGCAAAACCGCCGAGAAGCACCAGGGCTTGCAGAAGCTCCTGTGGCGTATTGATTTCGCCATGGTGTGGCTGCTGACCAAACTGTTTGCACTGCTGCCGACAGACTTTTCCTCGCGGATGGGCCAGCGACTCGGCACACTGATCGGGCCGCGCCTGAAACGTAAAACAGAAATGTACCGGGAAAATTTCCGACGCGCATTTCCGGATGCCAGCGACAGTGAGATTGAAGCGCTGATTGTTCGCAGCTGGGGAGAGGCCGGACGCATTCTGGGTGAATACGGCCACCTGCACAAAATTCATGCCAGCAAGGATCGCGAACGCCTGCATATAGAGACCTGTGAGTTGTTCGACGAATACATGGCCGCGGGTAAGCCGGTCATCATTGCAACTGCACACCAGAGTAACTGGGAGATCTCTGCCACCGCCGTGAGTCGGGCCGGGCAGGAATACGCCGCGCTCTACAGTGCTCCGACAAATCCGTTTCTCAACCAGTTGCTGCTGGACTCACGCAGGCAGTTGGGCTGTGAGCTGGTTTCCAAGGAGGTCGCAGCAAGAGACATGGTGCGCCACATTAAAGCTGGTCGCAGTGCTGGCCTGATTGTAGACAGGCGCATCGATGGCGGCCCGGATGTGCCCTTCTTTGGCATCCCCAAACCCACCAGCATGCTGCCGGCCAAACTGGCACTGAAGTTCAACTTGCCGCTGTTTCCGGTGAGAGTGCAGCGCTTGCGGGATGCCGAGTTCCGCGTACAAATGCTGGAACCGATACAGTCACAAGCCACAGATGAAAATGAACAGGCCCTGGACATGATGACCCAGCTTCACAGCCTGTTCGAACAATGGATACGGGAAGAGCCGGAGCACTGGTTCTGCTCCAAGCGTATCTGGCCCAAGCAAGCGGCCAGAAAAGAAGAGGAGAACAATCATGCAGCATGAGGCCAAGCACGAGTCGATTCGACTGTTTGAGAATGATTTTCTGGAAAGCCTGACCCATGTGCACCCTGTCGTTCCGCTGGTGTTCTGGTCACCGATTGCCGCCTATTTACTGTGGCAATCCGTCTTCGTCGAAAACCTGGCTGCAGGTGGCATCCTGCTTAGCGCAGTGGCCGCTGCCGTGATCTGGACGTTCACCGAGTATTTCCTGCATCGCTATGCCTTTCACTACCCGGCGCGCAGCAAGGTTGGCAAGTGGATCGTGTTCCTGTTTCACGGCAATCACCACCATGACCCGAAAGACAAAACCCGACTGGTGATGCCACTGGGTGGATCCATTCCGATTATGGCGGCACTGTACTACCTGTTTGCACAGCTGGTGCCTGCACCGTGGATCCTGCCGTTCATGGGTTTCTTCATCATCAGCTACCTGGTGTACGACTATATTCACTACGCCACGCACCACTTCCCGATGAAGAATAAAGTGGCCAAGTACCTCAAGCACTACCACCTCAAACACCACTTTGCCGGTGAAGAGGCCCGTTACGGCGTGAGTTCGCCGATCTGGGACTACGTATTTGGCACCATGGGCAGCTCTCGCCAGGGCTAAACCATGGCCGAGTACTACCTGGTTCCCAAGCGCCTGGCGCGAGCGGTGCCAGCGCTGGGCACCATTGCCCAAAAGCTGGAAGCCGCGCTACTGCGCAGTTCCTTCTGGTTGCTCGGCCTGCTGTCTCCGGAGCGGGCCGCAGGCCTGACCAAGCGCCTGTTTTCGCTGCTGGGGCCCTATAGCAACAAGACCAAAGCGGTGCGCCGCAACCTGAAAGTGATTTATCCCGATCACGACGAGCAACAGTTACGCGAGATCAGCCGTGAGCTGTTCGGCTACCTGGGCGTAGCAGCCGCTGAACTGATCAAGATGGGCCAGATCTGGGACGAACGCGAGCAGCGCATCCGCTTTGATATTGATCCTGCAGCGCAGCAACACCTGGACGGTAACAAACCCACTGTCTTTGTCACTGCCCACGTCGGTGCCTGGCAGCTGACCAATTTGATTTCGCTGCATCAGGGGCTGACCATCACCACGGTCTATGCCGCCGAATCAAATCCCGCCATGCATGAGCTGTTTCTGGGTTTGCGGGATGCCTTTGGCGTCAAGCTGCTACCCTCTGAGGCTGGCGTGCGGCCGCTGCTGAGGGAACTGAACGACGGCAACAGTATTGGTCTGGCCATGGACACGCGGCTGGACAGTGGCGAACCCATCGAGTTTTTCGGCCGCCCCGCGCTGACTAATATCACTGCAGCAAGGCTGGCTTTGCGCAGCGGCGCTGCGCTGGTCCCTATCCGCGCGGAGCGAACAGGTGTTGGCAGGTTCTGCATTCGAGTCCACGCGCCGATTGAAAGCAGTGAGCCTGAAGCCGATATCAACAGCCAGGCCATTTCCATGACCCGCGAGATTAATCGCCATTTTGAGGACTGGATCAGGGAAACGCCTGAACAGTGGATGTGTCTTAAACGGCGCTGGCCAAAGAACGCTGAATCACAGTAGACCTGCGCGTGAACCAAGATCCCTGAAAATATTCCAGTCGGATGCAAGTCGAGGCAAAAACAGCTGAGAAAGCAGAGTGTACACGGCCGTACATGAGTATTTTAAAGCTATTTTTAACGAAGGATTGCGCCGAGTGGGGCATTTTCACTCAAGGCTTGTGAGACCGAGCCAGATACTCGTGACTCTGCATCTCCTGTAAGCGCGAAATCGTCCGCTCAAACACAAAGTCGAGGCCGCCACCCCTGTACAGGTCCAGCAGAGGCACTTCTGCCGACAGCACCAGTTTGACATTGCGATCGTAAAACTCGTCCACCAGGTTCACGAAACGGCGGGCCTGGTCGTCGGTCTCACGTCCCATCTGGGGCACATTGCCGATCAGCACTGCGTGGTAGATGCGGGCCAGTTCGATGTAGTCGTTCTGGCTGCGGGGGCCATCGCAAAGTTCACTAAACTCGAACCAGACCACGTCGTCCGCGAGATAGTTGGAACTCAGATAACGTCCATTGATCTCCAGCTTTTCCCAGCGCATACCCGCCTCGGGTGCAAGGCTGTCAAAGCTGCGCTTAAGACTTTCGTCGGCTGCCTCATCGAGTGGCCAATGATAAAGCTCTGCCTGCTCCAGCGCCCGCAGCCGGTAGTCGATGCCTGCATCCACATTCAGCACCCGCGTATAGCGCTTAACCAGCTCAATAGCGGGCAAAAAACGCTGCCGCTGCAAGCCATCCTTGAAGAGTTCATCGGGCACGATGTTAGAGGTAGCCACCAGGCTGACACCACGCTCGAAAAGGGCCTCCATCAGTCCGCCCAGGATCATGGCGTCGGTAATGTCTGACACAAAGAACTCGTCAAAGCACACCACCCGGGCCTCAGCGGCCAGGGTGTCAGCCACCGTGAGCAGCGGATCAGGGGTGCCCTCCAAACGCGTCAGCTCGTTGTGAACCCGCTGCATAAAACGGTGAAAGTGAATGCGCATTTTGCGCTCGAAGGGCAGACAGTCATAAAATGTGTCGACCAGCCATGTTTTACCCCGGCCAACGCCACCCCACAGATACAATCCAACCACAGGCTCCGGTGCCTGCTTCTGCCAGAGCTGCTTCAGCCGACTGAGTAGCCCGGCTTCACGTTCAGCCTGCTCCGCCGCCACCAGCTCGTGAAAAAGAGCATCCAGAGCCTCCACCGCAGCCCGCTGGGCCGGATCAGGCTGAAAACCCTGTGCCTCAAGGTTTTGTTGGTATCGTTGTAGCGGTGTGATCATGCCTGCCCTGCGGGCTCAGAATTGGGGGCACACTGTACCCAGATCACGGTATAATGCCAACACAGCTACAGCGGAGAATCTCTGTGTACAGTTTGGAAGTATTGATCCTTGCCATCGTCAGTGCGCTGCTGGTCGGCGCCGTTGTCGGCCTGCTTACCAGTCGTCGCATGTCCCCCGATACGCGCCGTCAGCGTGATCTGGAGCGCAGCCTCGAACGGCTGTCACAGCAACAGGAAGAGTACCAGCACGATGTCGAAGAGCACTTCGCAGACACCGCAAAACTGCTGAATAAGCTGTCAGAAAGCTATCGTGACGTACACAACCATCTGGCCGCTGGTGCCAATAAACTGACCGATGCCAATACCCAGGCAGCCCTGCAACCGCTGCCCGAGGGTAACCTGGCACGACTCAGCAGTGAGCCAGAGCCGGCACAGGTACAACAGCCGCTGGATTACGCGCCCAAAACCTCACCGCACGAAACGGGCACTCTCAACGAGGAATTCGGCCTGGAGAAAGTCCCCTCACCGGAGGCTGAGGTCGCCGAACTCGGGGAACTTATCCCGGACGTACCGCCGCTTGAGGAAGTCAGTCAGCGCTCCTGATCAAACAGGGTTGTCGATATCGATAAAACGATGCTCGATGCCCCACTTCTCAGCCAGGTGCTCACCTACCGCTTGCACGCCATAGCGCTCGGTGGCGTGATGACCGGCGGCAATAAAGTGGATGCCCTCTTCCCGTGCTGTATGCACGGTGGGCTCTGATATTTCGCCCGTCAAGTAAACCTCAACGTCAGCTGCGACCGCCTGCTCGATGTACGACTGTGCCCCGCCGGTGCACCAAGCGATGCGTTCCACAGTCACCCCCGGCTCACCAATATGCTGGGGTGTGCGCCCTAGTTTTTGCTCAATAAGCGCGAGCAGACCCTCAATCGACATGGGCGACGCCAGCCTGCCTACATTACCCACTGATCGAGGGTCGTCAGCATCGAGGCCGGCCTTGGTTTCGAACCCCAATAGGCGCGCAAGAGTGGCGTTATTTCCAAGCTCGTAATGCGCATCCAGCGGCAGATGGTAAGCAAAAAGGCTAATGTCATGAACCAGCAAACTGTGCAGACGCCGCTTCTTCATGCCGCGAATGCGCTCGTCCTCACCCCGCCAGAAATAGCCATGATGGACCAGAATCGCATCGGCATCGCACTCAATGGCTGCATCAATCAGGGCCTGACAGGCGGTGACTCCGGTGACCAATCTGCCAATGGTTGACCTGCCCTCGACCTGCAAGCCATTGGGACAATAATCTCGAAACTTCGCTGGCTCCAACAACTCCGCCAGATAGGTCTCCATCTCCGTGCGGGACACGCTCATGTCTTACTCTCCAAGCTGGCTTTCAGTGGTTATAATTCTTCCCTTGTCCGACCGGGAGAATCCCTTTGCTCAAACAACTGGTCAAGTTTATCACCTGGCCCGCCGTGGCCGGAGTCCTGGCCGCGATAGTGATTATGCAATGGCAGGCACTGCAACGGCCGGCACCGGCCGCCAGCTATCAGCTCGGCGCCATCAGCTTTGCCGATGCGGTACAAAGGGCCGCACCCTCGGTGGTGAACATCTACACCAGTAAACGCATTCGCGAACGCCGGCATCCACTAGCAGATGATCCGTTCTTTCGCCGTTTTATGCGCAACAATAACCGCCGCGAGCGTCTGCAGCGATCCCTGGGTTCAGGGGTCATCATTGCCCAGGATGGGCTCATCATGACCAATGCCCACGTCATCGCCGGCGCCGATGAAATCCTGGTTTCCCTACAGGACGGGCGCGAGGCGCTGGCCCAGGTGGTAGGCACAGATACCGATACCGACCTGGCCCTGCTGCAGATTGAACTGCCGGACCTGCAGGCCATACCCCAGGGTCAGGCCGATCAGTTACGCGTCGGAGACGTGGTGATGGCTATCGGCAACCCTTACGGTTTTGGCCATTCAGTCAGCCAGGGCATCATCTCGGCGCTGGGCAGGTACGGCCTCAACCTGAGCACCTATGAGGATTACATACAGACCGACGCCGCGGTAAACCAGGGCAACTCCGGGGGCGCACTCATCAACACACGCGGGCAGCTGATCGGTATCAATACGGCGATATTTTTCCGCTCTGGCGACTCGGTGGGTATTGGCCTGGCCATTCCCAACGACCTGGCTATGCAGGTTTCCCGCGACCTCCAGGCCTACGGCCGCGTTATCAGGGGCTGGGTCGGTCTGGAGGTACAGCCGCTCTATGGCGCCAATAACCGGCAAAGCCTGCAGGTAATCGCCACCGCGCCGGGCAGCCCGGCCGCGAAGGCCGGCATACAAAACGGCGACATTATTACCCACATCAACATGCAGGCAGTGGTAGACGGGCGCTCAACCATGCAACAAATTGCTTTGCTGCGACCGGGCAACGCCATCGACGTCACTCTGCTGCGCAGCGGTGAAGAAATGAACCTGCAGGCGGTGGTAGGCCAGCGCCCGGAACAGTAGCCAGGTTTTCGGGCGCTCTACTCGGAATTATCGCTGCGATAGGCCGCTGACAATGCGTGGGCCTGCAGTGACTCAGAACGCGCCAGCGTCTCCGCCAGCGGCGCCATCAAAGCCGCACCCTGCGCAGAGGCTCGAATCACCGAACTGCGTTTGATGAAATCGTACACACCCAGCGGCGAAGAAAATCTCGCAGTACCCGAAGTTGGCAATACGTGATTGGGGCCGGCACAGTAGTCACCAAAAGCTTCAGGTGTGTGGCGGCCGAGGAATATGGCACCGGCGTGGCGGATACGCGGCAGGTACTGCTCAGCATCATCCAGCGCCAACTCCAGGTGCTCAGGCGCCACTGTATTAACCAGTTCAAAGGCCTCATCGAGATTCCGTACCAGAATCATCGCACCTCTTGAGCGCAACGATTCCTCTGCGATTTCACGGCGCTCCAGCTCCGGCAGCAGACGCTCGATGGCGGTCTCCACCCGAGCTAAAAATTCTGCATCGTCAGAAATCAAAATGGACTGGGCATTTTCATCGTGTTCAGCCTGGGAAAACAGGTCCATCGCGATCCAGTCTGGATTGCTGTTGCTGTCGCTCACCACCAGGATTTCGGAGGGACCAGCCACCATATCAATGCCCACCTGGCCGAACACGCGACGCTTGGCAGTGGCCACGTAAATGTTGCCGGGGCCGACAATTTTGTCGACCGCTGGAACGGTCTCAGTGCCATATGCCAATGCGGCCACCGCCTGGGCACCGCCAATGCTAAACACCCTATCCACACCTGCGACGGCAGCAGCGGCCAATACCATATCGCTGACATTACCCGTGGGGGTGGGTACGACCATGATGACCTCGCCCACACCGGCCACTTTAGCGGGGATA
Organism: Halieaceae bacterium; assembly: GCA_963921335.3. Classification (GTDB taxonomy): domain Bacteria; phylum Pseudomonadota; class Gammaproteobacteria; order Pseudomonadales; family Halieaceae; genus CAWUFC02. The sequence continues at coordinate 1,128,423 of CAWUFC020000002.1, forward strand.
GCATTCATCAACACTGAAGAGGGATAGCTGGCCTTGCCGCCGGGCACATAAATGCCTACGCGGTCCAGTGGCGTTATCTGCTGGCCTAACAGCGAGCCCTGTTGATCCTCATACTGCCAGGATGCCTGCACCTGATGCTCGTGATAGCTGCGTATACGCTCGGCAGCTTGTTCCAGGGCTTCGCGCAAGTCATCGCCAATTTCAGCCAATGCTGCCTGCAGGCGGGCGGAGGGAAACTCAAGTTCAGCAGCGCTGCTTACCGATAGACCGTCGAAACGATGACAGTAGTCGACCAGTGCAGCGTCGCCGCGTGCCACCACGTCATCCACAATCTCGTCGACCACCCGCACTACTTCACGATCCTGGCTGTCCTGCCAGCTGGTGAGATCGCGCAGCTGCTTTGAAAAGTTACTGTCAGTGCTGTCCAGACGCCGCATCATGATGGTGCTGCCACAGCCTCAGCCAGGGCGGCAACGAGGGCCTGAATGCGTTGGTGCTTGGCCCGCATAGATGCCTTGTTCACCACCAGTCGCGAGCTGACATCAGCGATCAGGTCGACCGGCTCCATGCCATTCGCGCGCAGAGTGTTGCCAGTATCTACAATGTCGACAATCATATCTGCCAACCCCATGATTGGCGCCAGTTCCATGGCACCATAGAGCTTGATGATGTCGGCATGCACACCCTGCTCGGCAAAAAATCGACGGGCAATACCGGTAAATTTGGTGGCCACGCGAACCCGCGTACTACCGGGCTGCCAACCCACCGGTGCTGCGGTCATCAAACGGCAGCGGGCAATGCCCAGATCCAGCGGCTCGTACATTCCCTCGCCGCCCTGCTCCAGCAAAATATCTTTACCCACCACACCGATATCAGCAGCACCCTGGCGGACATAAGTGGGCACGTCGGTGCCGCGTATGATAACGAGCTGCAGGTCGTCGACGGTGGTGTCAAAAACCAGCTTGCGACTGCGATCGATATCTTCTGCAGGCTCAATGCCCGCCCGCGCCAGCAGCGGCAGTGTTTCTTTGAGTATGCGCCCCTTGGTCAGGGCGAGAGTCAGTTTGGAAGACATAGCCGCACCTGCTACTGATCCTGCCACTCGGCGGGCGTAAAGGTGCGAATATTGACTGCATGCATGGTGCCATCAGCGATCAGATCACCCAGCACGGCATAGACCATTTGCTGTTTTTTGACGGGACGCAAACCGGCAAACACCTCACCCACGATCAGCACGTCGTAGTGATTACCCTCACCGCTTACGGTGATGTCACACTCCGTGAACTCCTGCGCCAGCAGCGCTTTGATGTCGTCGGTTTGCATAAGAAAATCCTGTCAGGACCGCAGTCAGAAAAGGCGGCATTTTAGGTGATATTGAGGACGATATCACCCGCCATGAGGCCGCCTGTAATTATTGCACTTCTGCGGTAGACCAATTGTCGACAACCTGATCGAGGTCGCCTTTGGCGTCCCGGGCTGCGGCCTGAAACTGATTGCGATAAACCTGACCCAGATTGATGGACTCGACAATCAGGTTACGCAACTTCCATTGTCCCGACTTGCTGCGACGCATCTGATAATGGATGACATAGGGCTCTTCGCTGTCGCTGTAGATCAGCTGGACGATCGATTCTTTGTTGCTGGTGGTATCAATCGTCGGTGGACGCTGCACCTCGACTTTGGAGCCCCCGAATGCCAGCAAGCCTTTGCCGTAAGTCCTCACCAGACCAACACGCATGACCTCGGTGAAGCGCGCCGCCTGATCTCGCAATGCCTGTTTGCCATCCGCATCGAGGGATGCGTAATAGCCTTTGCTGGCAAAAGGTCCCATCACCCCGCGGGCAAATCCGGAAAAGTCGACTACTTCATCCAAAATAACCTGCAGCTCGTTGTAGTAGCGCTCAGGATCTTCATCGATATAGTCGGGCGCCTGCCCCACCACCGCCATAATGCGCTGCGTGGCGTTTTCGACAACATCGTAGGCATTGGCAGGCGTCTCTGCCCGCGCAGGCCCGGTGACGACCAGCATGAGTGCCGCCCATAGCAGGGCGAAATAAAAGCTGCGTTTCCAAAAAGCGTGCGCCATGTTTAATCCTTGGGAATCTTAATCAGTTCGGCTGTACCAAAGCCGACCCATATCGTGATATCGTCGGCCCTCGTGACTGAGACCCAGCCATTGCAGGCGAGTTCCATGTCTCAGGCAGCGCATACTGTAACAGGATTGAACAACTTATGCTGATCGCTTCAGCCGCCATTTTGGTGGGCTTTATTGTTTTAGTCTGGAGCGCAGACCTATTTGTCGCCGGGGCCGCTGCCATTGCGGAAAACATGGGTATGTCACCCATACTGATCGGCCTCACTATCGTCTCCCTGGGCACTTCCGCACCGGAAGTGTTGGTTTCTATTAATGCCGCCATGATTGGTACCGGCGAACTGGCGATCGGGAATGCGATCGGTAGCAACCTGGCCAATGTGGGGCTGGTGCTCGGTATTACAGCCCTGATTGCGCCTCTGCCGGTGCATCGCAATCGACTCAAACGTGAGATGCCGACCTTACTTGCCGTTACTCTGGGTTGCGGCTTGTTGCTCTTGGAAAATGAACTGGATGTGGTAGACGGCCTGCTAATGCTGGCTGCACTGACTTTTATCCTGGTGGAAATGATCAGTAGTCAGTCCCACGATCCCAACGCCGCCGAAGAAGCAAATGTTGAAGAGTTGCCCCACATGCCCCCCTTAAGAGCATGGGCCAGTTTCGCCATTGGTTTGATTCTGCTCAGCGCCAGCTCCAAATTGCTGGTCTGGGGCGCCAGCCGAATTGCACTGGAGCTGGGCGTTAGCCCGCTGGTAATCGGGTTGACCATCGTCGCCATAGGCACCAGCTTGCCTGAACTTGCCGCCTCCCTGGCAAGCGCCATGAAAGGTCATGGCGAAATCGCACTCGGCAATGTGATGGGTTCCAACCTGTTCAACTTGCTAGGCGTGATGTCACTGCCGGGCCTGTTCTCCACCCAGGTACTGGACTCCCAGGTCCTGCATCGCGATTACGGCAGTATGATGGGGATCACACTGCTTTTGGCGCTGGCGCTCTACGCCAGCGTATTCAGGCCAAGCTATCGAAAAGGTATAGGACAAGTGCGCCTGGGGCGCAGTATTGGAGGCCTGTTACTGCTCTCTTACGGCCTGTATTATTATTGGTTATACCTGACAGCCTGACCCACAACCCAGACAGGACAACAACGTGTCACTCGTTGAAAATCCCGATTATCTCGCCTCGGCCATGCGCACCGTTCGCATGGAGCGCGACGCCGTCACAGACCTGCTCGAACGCATGGACGAATCATTTGTTCGCGCCTGTGAACTTCTCATCAAGACCAAGGGCCGCGTAGTCGTTACCGGCATGGGCAAATCAGGCCATATTGGGACCAAGATTGCCGCCACCCTCGCCAGTACCGGCACCCCTGCGCAGTTTGTTCATCCCGGCGAGGCGTCCCACGGAGATCTCGGCATGATTACCCCGAACGACACGGTGATCGCGCTGTCCAACAGTGGAACAACCAGTGAAGTGGTCACGCTGTTGCCGCTTCTAAAACGGATGGACGTACCACTGATTACCATGACCGGCGTAGCCGACTCAGTATTGGCACAAGCGGCCGAGGTCAACATAGATACCAGTGTGCGAGAGGAAGCCTGTTCGCTGGACCTTGCCCCCACCTCCAGTACCACGGTATCGCTGGTAGCCGGGGACGCCCTCGCTATTGCTCTGATGGAAGCACGAGGCTTTTCAGCAGAAGATTTCGCCTTTTCGCATCCGGGGGGTGCGCTCGGCAGGCGGTTGCTGCTCAAGGTGGACGATATTATGCATAGCGGCGATGCGCTACCCGCCGTAGCCAGTGGCACCACCCTGGACAACGCTCTGCTCGAAATCAGTAGCAAAGGCCTGGGCATGACCAGCGTGCTGGATAAAGACGGCAAACTCGTCGGCGTCTTCACAGACGGCGACCTGCGCCGCACCCTGGATGATGAGATCAATATCCACAGCACGCCCATTGACCAGATCATGACGCGCAACTGCATCACCATTCATGCAGATATCCTCGCCGCCGAGGCCCTGCACATCATGGATGAGCACAAGATCTCTGCACTGGTGGTGGTCGAGGAAGACAAGCAAACACCGGTGGGCGCAATACATCTCCACGATCTGCTTAAGGCCGGGGTGGCATGAGTCTGGAAAGCATTGCCGCAGCTGTGCGCATGCTGGTGCTCGATGTCGACGGTGTGCTGTCCAATGGCCTGCTCTACTACGGCAACAGCGGCGAAGAAATTAAAACCTTCAACATCGCAGACGGCCTGGGTATCAAACTGCTGCAAAGTGCCGGCGTCGAAGTAGCCATTATCACTGGGCGCAGCTCCCGCATTGTCGAACGTAGGGCCGCAGAGCTGGGCATTGAAGAGTTGGTACAGGGTCGCGAGGATAAGCTGGTCGCGTTGCGGGCACTGGCGGACGACAAGTCAGTGTCACTGGCCGAAATCGCCTATATGGGCGATGATCTGCCTGATCTAGGGGCCATTCAGGCCGTTGGTTTGGGCATGACCGTCGCAGATGGTGATAGCTATGTTCGCGAACATGCGGATTGGGTCAGCCAGGCTGGTGGCGGCCAAGGCGCGGTGCGGGAAGCCTGCGAATACATACTTCAGGCCCGCGGTGAATTAAACAGTCTACGGGAGGCTTACCACGCATGATTACACGTCTCGCCACAGTGAGTGCCATGCTGGCGGCAGTTTTCCTGGCCCCGCTCCCGGCTGTGGCTTTGCCTGATGACAAGAACCAGCCCATCCACATTGAAGCGAATGAAGCAGTTAGGGACGAGAAAACCGGACTCACCTTTTACCGGGGCAATGTCAAAATTCGCCAGGGCAGCATGCGCATCGCAGCTGATGTAGTGACTCTGTTTCATATCCAGTCCGACGCCGACAAAATCGTCGCCGAGGGTCAGCCCGCCCGCATGCAGCAGCGACGAGACCTTGAGAGCGAGCCCATTCACGCTGAAGGTGAGATCATCGAGTATTATAAGGACGAGGAGCGGGTTCATATCCGCAACAACGCCAAGCTGGAACAGGACGGGTCTACAGTGCGCTCTGATTCCATCGAGTACTACATCAACCAGGAGCTGGTGAAGGCGGCTGCCGACGAAGGTATCAACAGCGAGGAGTCGGGCCGTGTGCGTGTGGTCATACCCCCAAGTAGACTGGAAGCCGAAGACAGCAGCGATGACGCGGGGAGCTAACTGAGTGGGCAAGCTGAGCGCCAATAACCTGGCCAAAAGTTACGGCGGCCGGCAAATTGTCATCGATGCCTCCCTGGAAGTGGAGAGCGGCCAGGTCGTCGGTTTGCTGGGCCCCAATGGCTGTGGCAAAACCACCTGCTTTTACATGATTGTGGGCATTGTGCCGGCAGACAAAGGCCAGGTCAGTATCGATGGTGAAGATTTAACGGCACTGCCCATGCACGGTCGCGCCCGCATGGGCATCGGCTACCTGCCCCAGGAGGCTTCAATATTTCGCAAGCTGTCGGTGACCGACAACATTCTCTCTATCCTGCAGACCCGTGCCGACCTGAACAAGAAACAGCAGGAGGAAAAGGTTCAGCAATTGCTGGAAGAGTTTAATATCACCCACATTGCTGCCAGCGCCGGCATGGCGCTGTCTGGCGGTGAAAGGCGCCGGGTAGAGATCGCCCGGGCGCTGGCCACAGACCCGGATTTCATCCTGCTGGACGAGCCCTTCGCCGGCGTTGACCCGATCTCCGTGAACGATATCAAGCACATTGTTCGTCATTTGCAGGAGCGCGGCATCGGCGTACTAATCACCGATCACAACGTGCGCGACACCCTCGACATCTGCGAAAAAGCCTATATTGTCGGTGAGGGCCATATTATCGCCGCCGGCACAGCCGACGACATTCTCGCGGACGAGAAAGTACGCAGCATCTACCTGGGCGAAGATTTCCGCCTCTAAGCCAAGAGCCTCCCCGGGAACACCGCGGCATGCCATTTTCGTGCCAAATTTGCCTTATGTCAGTTGCTTCACCGCGAGGCCGGAGCTACACTCAGTTCAGGTCCTGAAATATGTTTAATTTTGACCTGATCAGCGTCACCTCGGGGGCTACTTCGAAGTAATGAAACAATCCCTCCAGCTTAAACTTGGTCAGCAGCTGACGATGACTCCGCAGCTGCAACAGGCCATTAAGCTATTGCAGCTGTCCACCCTAGATCTGCAGCAGGAAATCCAGCAAACGCTGGAGAATAACCCGATGCTGGAAATCGAGGAGAACAACGAGGCAGCCCCAACGGAAGAAGGCGCCAACCACGAAAACCTCGCGAGTAAAGACAGCGAGACAGCCGGCGCCGAACTCGACGATGGCGCGGGCGACTATGGGGAAGATGCCGTCGAGGCAGGCCAGTGGGACGACAACATACCGGATGAATTGCCTGTAGACAGCCAGTGGGACGATGTCTATCAACCCCCTACCCTCCCGGTAAGCAGCGGTGTTGCAGAGGGTGGCGACTATGACATGGAGAGTCGCTACGGCACCCAGGAATCGCTGCAGGAACATCTGCTCTGGCAACTCAACCTGACCCGCTTCTCCGATGTCGATCGGGCCATCGCCATGGCGATTCTTGATGCCACCGACGACAATGGCAGACTCAGTCTGAGCGCTGAAGAAATCTGGGAGTCTTTTGACCCCGAGCTTGAGATAGAGCTGGACGAAGTGATGGCCGTGCTGCATCGCCTGCAGCAGTTTGACCCCCCCGGCGTCTGCGCTCACGACCTGCGCGAGTGCCTTCTCGTGCAACTGCGACAGCTGCCTGAAGATACCCCAAACCTGGCCAGGGCTATCCTGCTGGTCAAACGGCACATCGACCTGCTCGGTAACCGCGACTACGCCCAGATCATGCGCAGAAGCAAGATGCGTGAACCGGAGCTAAAAGGCGCCTTAGAACTGATTCAGACCTTGTCCCCCAACCCGGGTCACCAACTGGCTGCGGATAACACCGAATATGTTGTGCCGGATGTATTCGTGCGCAAAAAGCAGGGCACCTGGGCGGTCGAGCTGAATCCTGATATCGCGCCGCGACTGCGTATCAACGCGGAATATGCCGGCCTGGTGAAACGGGCCAACAACAGCAATGACAACAATTACCTGCGGGACAATCTGCAGGAGGCGCGCTGGTTCCTCAAAAGCCTGCAAAGTCGCAATGAAACCCTGATGAAGGTGGCCAGTAAAATTGTTGAGCTACAGCAGGGCTTTCTGGAACACGGTGAAGAAGCCATGAAGCCGCTGGTTCTACACGATATTGCAGAAGCCATCGAGATGCACGAATCAACGGTGTCACGAGTCACTACCCAGAAGTACATGCACACCCCACGTGGCATCTACGAACTCAAGTACTTCTTTTCCAGTCATGTCAGCACTGCCGCTGGTGGTGAGTGTTCGTCAACCGCCATTCGGGCGCTCATCAAAAAGCTGGTGGCTGCGGAGAATCCGCGCAAGCCACTCAGCGACAACAAGATCACGGCCCTGCTCGAAGATCAGGGCATTAACGTCGCGCGCAGAACAATCGCGAAATACCGGGAATCATTAATGATCCCGCCATCAAACGAACGCAAGCAGCTGGTATAGCCTGGGTTCAGCGCATAAGGAGCTATGTATGCAAATTACGGTTAGCGGTCATCATGTCGAAGTTACCACTCCATTGCGGGAATATGTGCACACCAAAATGGAGCGACTACAACGCCATTTTGACAACATCACTAACACTGACGTCACCCTAGTCGTCGAAAAGCTGGTACAGAAAGCAGAGGCCACCATTCATGTCAGCGGCGCTGACATCTTTGCCAACGCCGAATCAGAGGACATGTACGCAGCCATTGACCAACTGGTCGACAAGCTCGACCGGCAATTGATCAAACACAAAGAGAAAAACCGCGGCCACTAGGGCCAGCCATTCCCCATAGAGGTAACATGCTAGATCTCAACAGCATCCTCAGCCCTGCACGCAGTCTGTGCAGGGCGCCACTTGTCAGTAAAAAGCGCTTTTTCGAGGCTGCTTCCGAACTGGTCAGCCAGGACCAGCCGCAGCTGGCTGCAGATGTTATCTACGCCAGCCTGCTGGCGCGGGAAAAGCTGGGCAGCACTGCCCTGGGCCACGGCATTGCCATTCCCCACTGCAGGCTACCGGACTGCAACAGTGCGCTAGGCGCCCTGATTACCTTGGCAGACCCCATAGACTTTGAGGCCCCCGATCAACAAGCAGTAGACATTCTTTTTGTACTGCTGGTTCCAGAACAGGGACACCAAGAGCATCTGGACATACTCGCCGGTTTGGCGGGACTGCTCAGCCAGAATGACTTCTGCAGTCAGTTGCGCAGTGCCGGCGATGCCGCGCAGTTGTTTGACGTCGCAACCCGGTTTAAAACCTGAGAAGTGCGCAGCCCATGCGACTGATTATCATCAGCGGCCGCGCGGGCTCTGGAAAAACCACTGCTCTCAACCAGTTGGAAGATGAAGGCTTCTACTGTGTCGACAACCTGCCCACCCCCTTACTGAGCAACCTCGTTGAAGCCAGTCGCGGCAACCCGGCGGTGATCGAACACGGCCTGGCTGTATGCATCGACACACACACCAGCACCGAGCTGGACAAGGTACAACAGCTGCTCGATGTGCTGCCAGAGGATGTCAGCACAGAGATTCTGTATTTCGATGCCGGCCATGATGTCCTTGTACGTCGTTTCAGCGAGACGCGGCGCCGCCATCCACTGTCGGACCAGGCTGGCTCACTGGATGAAGCCATTGCCCAGGAGCAGACAGCACTGGCACCGATTGCCGCTGACGCAGACCTGACCATCGATAGCAGTAAGCTGACTGCGCACCAGCTGCGCAGAACCATTTCGGAACGCGTGGTGGGCGCCGGCGGCGGACAGCTTTCCGTGCAGCTCATGTCTTTTGGTTTCAAGCATGGCGTGCCCGGTGATGCCGATCTCGTATTCGACCTGCGCATGCTGCCCAATCCTCACTGGCAGCGAGAATTGCGTAATCTGACGGGCCGTGACCAGCCGGTAGTAGACTTCCTGCAAGACCAGGACCCGGTAAACGCACTGAGCCAGGAGCTCTTCGACTTCCTTGGCCGCTGGCTACCGGCCTATCGGGACAGCGGCCGCCGTTACCTGTGCGTGGCGCTTGGTTGTACCGGCGGCCAACATCGGTCAGTATACTTGGCTGAACGCTTGCACCGTGAGCTCAGTGAAGTCCACCAACCACTGAGCCTGCGCCATCGGGAACTGTAGGAATCGCCTTAGGCATCATGATCCAGCAGGAAATAACAATAATTAACAAGCTGGGGCTTCACGCCCGGGCGGCTGCAAAGTTTGTCAGCTGCGCTGCAGGCTTTGCCAGCAAAATTGAAATCGGTCCCGCCGATGGGATGGTGGACGGCAAAAGTATTATGTCGATTATGATGCTCGCCGCAGCCAAAGGGACAGTCCTAAAACTGCATATCGATGGCAGTGATGAACAAGACGCGCTGGAGGCGCTGGTTAGCCTGATCGAAAACCGATTTGACGAGGACGAGTAATCTTGGCCAAGCAAGCGGAAGCGATCGATACCCAGGAGCAGCTGGACGAGCTCAACAGCGCACTCGATAGCGGCACATTTATCGAAGCCAGACGCATGCTGCGCTCACTGTCTGCCGCTGACATTGCCCACCTGCTGGAGTCCTCCCCGCCGCCGACCCGGCACGTGTTGTGGCAACTGGTTGACGAAGCCGAAGAAGGCGAAATCCTCCACGAGCTAGCCGACGATCTGCAGGCACAGTTTCTGCGTCGCATGGACGCCAGAGAGGTAGCAGCCGCCACCGAAGGTCTCGAACCCGACGAAGTGGCAGACATCCTTCAGCAGCTGCCTGAGAAGCTGGTACACGAGGTCCTGAAACCCATGGACCAGCAGGATCGCACCCGACTGGAGCAGATCCTCACCTATCCCGACGACACCGCTGGCGGCCTGATGAATACCGACACCATCACGGTGCGGGCGAGGCACACCATGGATGTGGTTCTGCGGTACCTGCGCAGGCATGACGAAATACCGGAAATGACCGACAACCTCATTGTGGTAAATCGCGCCGATCTGTTCATTGGCCTGCTGCCACTGCGCACCCTGTTGGTGGCAGACCCAACCGCCACGGTGCGGGAGATGATGCAGACCGACGTGGAAGCCATTCCCGCAGACATGCCAGACGCCGAAGTGGCGGCGCTGTTTGAGCGCAATGACTGGGTGTCCGCGCCGGTGGTTGATGAAAACGGCAAATTGCTCGGACGAATCACCATTGATGACGTGGTAGACGTAATTCGCGAAGATGCTGAGCACTCGTTGTTGAGCATGGTCGGTCTGGGCGATGACGAGGATACTTTTTCACCCATTCACAAGACCACACCGCGTCGCGCCGTCTGGCTGGGCATCAACCTGATTACCGCATTTATTGCCGCATCGGTGATCAATATGTTCCAGGATACCATCGACAAGGTGGTGGCCCTGGCGGTGCTTATGCCCATCGTTGCCAGTATGGGCGGGATCGCCGGCACCCAAACACTCACCGTCATGATTCGTGGTATAGCTCTTGGCCAGGTTGGTCGTAGCAACCAGTTCTGGCTGGTCAATCGCGAGCTGGTGGTGGGCCTGATCAATGGCATTCTATGGTCAGTGGTGGTCGCCATTGCCGCCTCGCTGTGGTTCGACGATGCCCAGATAGGCCTGATCATTGCGGCGGCCATGGTCATCAACCTGGTGACCGCAGGTGTTGCGGGCGCAGTCATTCCACTGGTGCTGCGGCGATTCAGCATCGACCCGGCGCTGGCCGGTGGTGTTGTGCTCACCACCATTACCGATGTTGTCGGCTTTCTCTCTTTTCTCGGCCTGGCCACCCTGTTCTATGCCTGATCATTCACCAGACAATGATGAGGAAGAGCTGGAGTACGTCAGCAAGAGTGCCGTCAAGCGAGAAATGACCGCGCTGCAGAAGCTGGGAGCCACTCTGGTCGAGCTCAGTGAAGGGCAGTTAAAGCAGATTCCGATTGACGATGAAAAACTGGCAGCGGCGATCGATCAGGGGCGCAGGATTCGCTCAAACAGCGCCCGAAAACGTCAGTTGCAGTACATTGGCAAGCTCATGCGCCGCGTCGATACCGCGCCTATTCAACGGGCGCTGGATGAACTGCATCAGCAACACCAGCAAGCCACCGAGGCCTTCCACGAGATTGAAGCGTTGCGCGATCAGCTGTTGGCAGAGGGTGACTCAGCCATCCAGTTGGTGATCGAAAAATATCCCACCGCTGATCGCCAGCACTTGCGGCAACTCATCAAACAGCACCAGAAAGAGGTGTCCCAGCAAAAACCACCCGCAGCGAGCCGCAAACTGTTTCGTTACCTGCGCGAGCTCGCTGATAGCTAATTCGCTTCAGCGGTGGTTTCAGAGGCAGCTTCCGATTCAGTAACGGCAGCACTCTCAGCCGGTGTCTCAGGCAGATCCGGTTCTTCGCCGACGCGCTGCGCCACCACCTGCTGATGAGAGGTGGTATTGTCGAAAATGCGCTCAAACTTCACCTTGGGATCGACCCAGGGGCCATTGATGCTGTACACGCCACTGGAAAAACGATCGACCTGTTTGGTAAACACCTTGCTGACCACATAAACACCCGCGGCCGCAGGCAGGCCTCCGATCAGGGCTGCGATCCAGGGCAAATTGCTGGCCACGGGCAGGGTCGCTACCAACTCTCCGTCAATACTGGCGGTATTGGTATCTACCAAACCGACAAACTGAAAACGACTGGACGCACCCAATACATCCATGCGCGGCACATCCACCAGCCCGTCCTCCATCAGTAACTCACCGGTAATGGAGTCGAAGTGTATGCCGGACTTGAACAGGTAATTCATATCAAAGGACAAGCGGCGTACGAACTCAGCCAGGTTCAGGATACCCATGACCTTCAAGGTGCCTTCGGCGGCCGCCGAGGTTTTCAGGAAAGCACCCTGATCAACCGCCACCCCAAGCCGACCACGAAGGGTTTCGATACTGAAGTCAGCAGGCGCGCCAGCCCAGCCAGCGTCGACGTCAAACTGCCCGCTATTAGTTTCGATAATGCGCTCGTAACCAAAGCCTTCCAGCACCTCGCCAAAATCCACAAATCGCAGGGGGCCCACCAATCGGGTATTGACCCGGCCCGGACTGCGGTCCCAGCGCAAGTGCATGGGCTCGTCGCCGCCCAGCAACATGCCCCGGAAGTCACCCTTGATATTGGTGAAGTGATAAACCTCTCCATCCTGAGCGAACTCAAACTCAACTTCACCCAGCTCGCTACCCCCTTGCTGGATACCCTCAGCATCTACAGTGAGCCGCAGCCACTCGACAAAGCCCTCGTCATCCGCTTCATTCTCTCCCTGCAGTGATGCCATGAGACTGTCGGGCAAACGATCGAGGTCGAGATAATCGATATCCACAGACATCGTGGTCAACTCTTCGGGAAACGCGAAGCTACCGCGCACCCAGCTGGTACCAAGGTCTACTTCCCAGGCGCTACTGAGCTGTCGGGCATCGATCTCGACCTCATTCAGGGTTTGACCAAGCAGCGCCAGTTCTTCCACATAGAGGTCACGCGCCACCACCAGCATGGCGAAATCTCCGCTCTCTGCCTCTGGGGAATCGGCCTCGCCGGTAATCACATATTCATCGACAAAAGCCATCCAGGGATCCCAGCTGAGACGGTCGAGATGCCCTCCCACCACCAGCCGTTGATCAGAATCAGCTGCAACCAGCTTGCCAAAACCCAGCCCAGCAGCACTCAGCCCCCGATCATCGATCAATAGATTCAGCCAGGCCCTGTCTTCCAATTGCAGTGTGATGTCCTGAATATCCGCCGCAATCGGCATCCCGAGACGCAGGGATGTCGCCTGTTCAGCGGGCTTGGCAAACTGCTCGGGCAGATCCAGGGCCACACCCTGCAGGTCAGTGGTTAATTCAATGCGCGCCGTCTCGCCGGGTGGAACGATGATGTGCAGCTCCGCCTCAGCACTACCCTCAGCCAAACGCAGCATATCGACCTGGAGCCAGTCTCTCACTGCAGCACTGGCAACCCGGCCATTGACCTGCACATCCAGATCATTCAGACCCTGCTCACCGCGACCCTGGCGCAGGCTTGCCGTCAGGGGCTCGCCCCATAGCCTGCCAACAATCTGTTCTCCATCAAAACCAGTATCAGTGCGATAACTGAACTCGCCGGCAATGTCAGTGACAGGCAGGTTGAGCTCTCCGGTGAGCAGATCTACCTGATTGAGACGAGCGTCCAGCTGTACGCCCTGCTCAGCCTCTAAATCTGTCAGGTTGAGCTCAAGCGCCAGATTGGCACTGAGAGAACCGTCAAGCGTCCATTGAGCAAAGGCATCGCCAACTAATTGTTTGAGCGGGGAGTTGTTAACCAGATCAAGGCCATCCTGGGCACGACCCTCCAGCTCACCCCGTAGGCTGAGAATCAGCTCTTTCTCCGGGTTAGGACGAAGACGCACCTCGGCATTTTCTACCTGCGACGCGTATACCTTGGCTCGCTGAGCAAAAACGTCGACATGGGTATTGTCGACGAACAGGGTGGCATACACATCACTCAGTGCCGGCCAGTCCGGGTGGTAGTCGAGCTCGGCTCTTGCCACCTGCGAATAAGCCTGAATACTGCGATAGGCACCGCCACCGCGCTTGAGGCTGCCTCGAAATATAAAACCGGCCTCATCCAGATGACCGTCACCAATGCTCTGTTCCAGCCAATTCAACAAGCCCTCAGGCAATGTATAGGGCAGGTATTTGTTGCGATGCCTGGGGTGGGCGTCTTCAATGCCCACCAGCAAATCCATCTCCAGACCGGCGAGTGACTCGCCAATCGGCACGGTCAGCGCGAACAGGCCATGCACTTCACCCTCTTCGGCATTGCCCTTAAAATGACCGCTCCATAGATCAAACCGGTCTTCCTCCAGTTTAAACGCCAGTTCAGCCTGAAAGGCTCGATAAGTCAGGTCATGCTTATAGACGGTGGGATAACCCATGGAGAAATCCTGGGTATCGATTTGAATCAGGCCCCGATCGCGGCTCATGCTGAGATAGCCAGTGCCATTGCGAATCTTCGGCGCGCCCTTCCAGGACTCCACCGCCAGATCCTCAAAATTGGCCTGCAGCTGCCAGCTGTTGGCCATATCGTTGAGATCTGTCACGGTGGTTTGCAGACGGGTGAAGTGACCCGAGGGTGACAGCACTTCAAACAGGTCACCGGCGCCAGCGGGCAGCAGTTTCTCCTCAAGCGCGTAGTCCACCAGGCTTTCAACATCGATATTGGCTACCTGGAGCGTAAGCACGCCCTCTTCCAGCTCGCCGCTAATGCCAGCCAGTTCAAAACTCTCGGTGCTGCCTTTAGCTTCGATTTCACTGGCGCCAAAAGACCATACATCACGCCTGCGATCGGCTCGGAAACGAGCGGATAGTGCATCGAAAACGATTTGCTCGGCCCCTTCATTCAACTGGGTAAGCGCCAGGTCGGTGGCGACAAAATCTGCAGCCGTCCGCAATACACCGCGGCGGGAACTTAACCAGAACTGCCCGCGCAATTCACCACACTGCAGGCTAAACCCCGCCAGCCTGGCCAGGTCGGTGTAGCTTTCTGCATCGGTAATCGATACTTGCATATGAAGGTCTGCATTAAGCGCGTTGCTACGCCTTGGATCGCCCGTTGCTTCACCCATAATACGTATCCATGAGCGCTCTTCAGGGTTAAAAGCAGAGGCATTGAGGCGACGAAAATTTCCGTCACGAAGCAGCTGTAGCTCGCTAAATACCTGCTCTTCAATTTGCTGCTCTTGCTTATCGCTATAACGCCGCAATAAGAGACTAAAGCGATCCAGCGTAAGCCGCTCAGTGTTGAGCACGAAATCAAGCACACGGTCTAGAAGGACGCCATCGCTCGCTGGTATACCGGGAATTGAGAATTTGCCATCGCGGTCGATATCACCGAGCAGGGTGACTTCACCTAACTCCAGGGCGTACAGCTGTGGCCCAAGGCTTCGCAGGGAACTGAGCATATCGAGCCCTAGCTTAACGCTGCTAATAGACACACCCGGTTCCTCAGGCAGATCCCCAAGTACCCGCACACCTTCAAGTTCCAGATAGGGTGTTAGTGACTCCCAGCGACCACTGAGCCTGTCCGCTTCTATGACGAAGTTAAGACGAGCATTGAGCTCACGTAGGATATCCTGCTGGAAAGGAGCGACATTGCCCATCAGGAAGCGCCCCATACTCACATACAAAGCAAGACCGACAATGGTCAGCGTAATGGCCGACCAGAGCAGGTAGCTCAGCTTATACAGGAGTTGCTCTCTCAAGAGGGATTCCGCGCTTTCGGGACTTAGACGGGTATTATGTCGAAGTGTTCCCCGGGATGCATGGCAAGGGAGCAATTCTGTTGAGTTTTGCGGCTAAATTGGCGGTAATTCCTCACATTTGCGGGCTGCTCAGCCCACAGGGCACAGCAAAGAGCTGTAATAGCTCCCAGGTTTCCGCCAGGGGTAATCCCACCACACCGGTATAACTGCCCTCAATGCTTTGCACAAAGGCGCCAGCGAGGCCCTGGATGCCGTAGGCTCCGGCCTTATCAAAGGCATCACCGGTATGCAGATAAGCTTCGATCTGTTCCCGCTCCAGCGTTAAAAACTGAACGGCAGTTTCACTAAGCCGGTATTCCTGACGCTCAGCCGTACAAATGCTGACGCCGGTCAGTACCCGATGCTGACGCCCACTGAGCCGCGCCAGCATGGCCAAACCATCCATGTGCTCTTCGGGCTTGCCCAGTATCTGGTCATCCAGCACCACGCAGGTATCAGCACCGAGCACGGGCAAGCCCTGAGTGGCTCCAACGAGGCCGTGCAGTGCCTTTTCCCGTGCCATGCGCTCCACGTAATCCTCGGGACACTCTCCTCGCAGCACCTGCTCATCGATATTCGCCGCGTTCTGCTCAAATCGCACACCGAGCTGGCGCAACAGGTCAGCCCGGCGACTCGATTGAGAGGCCAATACCAGATCAGTGCACATGCAGGCTTCGACGCAAGTGACGCAAAAACAGGAGCACTCCGGGCCAGAGTGCGGCGCCCACCAGAGCAGGCAGGAGAAACAACAGGCTCTGGGCACCGGCGCTGGTGAGATTTTGGATCCACTGACACAGCATCTGGTGAATACCCAACAACATAAACACCACTCCAGCCTGCTGCCAAAGGTTGAAGACCCTCAAACGCTGGTACATGACCAAGGCCAGACAAGCGACCACAGAGAGTGAAAAGGCATTCTGACCAAGCACCGCCCCTTCAATCAGGTCCAGCATCAGGCCGGCGCTAAAGGCAACGACAATTCCCACCCGTTGTGGCAAAGCGACAACCCAGTAAATCAGCACCAGCGCCACCCATTCAGGTCGCGCCCACTCAGCCCATAGTGGAAACGGCAATACCGCCAGCAGATAAGCGCAGATGAAAG
This sequence comes from Halieaceae bacterium, assembly GCA_963921335.3. GTDB lineage: Bacteria > Pseudomonadota > Gammaproteobacteria > Pseudomonadales > Halieaceae > CAWUFC02. The sequence continues at coordinate 1,145,033 of CAWUFC020000002.1, forward strand.
TCGCGAATATAACCCAGGCCCCGCTGGCTCGAGCCTCATTCACGGTGATAAACCAGGAGCACGTGACGGCTTCGATTCAGTTGTGCCATCGGCCGCGCCACGACCCGGGCAAAAGCCTGGCCAGGATCACGTTCGACTGAGACAACCTCGGCCACCGGGTACCCTTCGGGGAAACGCTGGCCCAGGCCCGAGGTCACCAACAGGTCACCCGCCTCAATATCGGTGGTGGCTGCCACGTGGCGCAACTCCAGCTGATCCAGGCGTCCGACACCCTCGGCAATGGCGCGCACACCGTTGCGATTGACCTGCACGGGTACCGCGTGAGTGGCATCAGTGATCAGTAACACCCTGGCGCTGCCGGCGCCTACCTGGACCACCTGCCCCATCAGTCCGGAAGCATCCAACAGGGGTTGCCCCATATACACACCGTCTCCTTCCCCTTTATTCAATACCACCTGGTGCCGAACCGGGTCGGGAGAGATGCCAATCAGTTCCGCCACCAGTACATCATCCTGCACAAGGGCTGAGGAGTTGAGCAATTCGCGCAAACGCCCGTTTTCTGCTCGCAATGCTGCCATCTGCTGCAGCTGGCTTTTCAGCAGCAGGCTTTCACTGCGCAGGCTGGCATTTTCCTCCAGCAGGCTGCTGCGGGTCACAAAGTTCTCTTTGCCCCAGGCACCAATCCGTGCGGGCACGTCAGCAACCCAGTAAAAGGGCAGCGCCAGCCCGGACAACACGGAGCGGGTTGTGGCCAGCTGGTTAAAACGCAGGTCCGCCACAATCAGCAGCAGCGCCAACACACCGGCCAGCGCCACCCGAGCGATTAAGGAGGGTTCTTTGACAAATAGCGGTTTGATACCAGTGCCCTGCGTCTATGTCTGCCGGACAGTATCGCGGAAAAACCTACTCAGTTGAAAGCAGGTCGATGGTATGACGGTCCATCAACTCCATAGCCTTGCCGCCGCCGCGGGCAACACAGGTCAGTGGATCATCGGCCACGATCACTGGCAGGCCGGTTTCCTCTGCAATGAGCTTATCCAGATCACGAAGCAGCGCGCCGCCGCCGGTCAGCACGATACCGCTTTCTGCGATGTCCGCGGCCAGTTCAGGTGGAGACTGTTCCAGCGCAGTTTTAACCGCCTGCACAATCTGCGCCAGCGGCTCCTGCAGGGCTTCGAGAATTTCGTCTGAATTCAGCGTAAAGGCCCGGGGTACCCCTTCAGCCAGGTTACGGCCACGCACGTCAATTTCGCGCAACTCACTGCCGGCAAAGGCACAACCCACTTCCTGCTTGATACGCTCGGCCGTGGCGTCACCAATCAGGCTGCCGTAGCGACGACGCACGTGGGAAATAATGGCTTCATCAAAGCGATCGCCCCCAACCCGGGCTGACTCCCGGTAAACGACACCGTTGAGGGAAATAATAGCGATCTCGGTGGTACCACCGCCCACATCGACCACCATGGAACCATTGGCCTCCTCGACCGCAAGACCGGCACCAATAGCCGCAGCCATGGGCTCTTCAATCAAACGGACCTCGCGGGCACCGGCAGAGAGCGCCGATTCGCGAATGGCGCGCCGTTCCACCTGCGTTGACATACAGGGCACGCAGATCAGTACGCGCGGGCTGGGACGAATAAAGCTGTGTTCGTGCACTTTGGCAATAAAATGCTGCAGCATCTTCTCGGTCACCTGAAAATCGGCGATGACACCGTCTTTCAGTGGCCGGATAGCTGTGATATTGCCGGGCGTACGGCCCAGCATACGCTTGGCATCCATACCCACGGCTTCGATAGTTTTCTGGCCATTGTGAACACGGATCGCCACCACCGATGGCTCATCCAGCACAATGCCCTGATCACGCACGTATATGAGCGTGTTGGCCGTCCCCAGGTCAATGGACAGATCGTTGGAAAACATTCCACGTAAATTTTTCAGCATGAACTTATTTTTGAACCTTCAATTTGCATGCCGGGCCAGGACATCCGCGCTGCCACAACCCCGACCGACCTGTGAAACCCTGGCGCAGTCGACCGGTTCCCGCAGTACGAATGGCAAACGCCGCGTCACTTGAAATGTTGTTATAGACCGCGTTCCCCCCTAGTGCGGAAACTCTACCAATCACGGGGATTTTGGGCAAGGCGCAAATATGTTAAGTTTGCGTCCCCGCGCCGGGAAGCCCCCGGAAATACAGCCAAATACGGACCCAATATGTCTGTCGAACAAGCAGAAATTGAAAAAATCGCCGAACTGGCGAGAATTCGCGTTGCCGCGGAAGACATGCCCGAGCTGACCCAGCGCATTGCTGGCATCCTCGACATGGTCGACCAGATGCAGGCCGTGGACACCAGCGAGCTGGAGCCCATGGCCAACCCACTGGACGCAAGCCAGCGCTTGCGTGCCGATGCGGTGACAGAAACAGACCAACGCACCCAGTTTCAGAACATTGCACCCCAGGTTGAGAGTGACCTCTATCTGGTGCCCAAGGTGATCGACTGATATGAAACGCTATTCGATTCGACAGCTGCTCGATGGGTTAGATCAAGGCACGTTTTCCAGTGTCGAAATCACCGCAGACTATCTCGCGCGCATTGAAGCACACGACGGCGATCTGAACGCCTTTATCAGCGTCGACAAGGAAGGGGCGACAGCTGCGGCCAGAGCGGCCGATGAACGCCGTGCCACTGGCGAAAGTGCCCCGCTGCTGGGCATTCCAGTCGCCCACAAGGATATCTTCTGCACCGAGGGCGTGCGCACGTCCTGCGCCTCGAAGATGCTCGACAATTTTGTGCCACCCTATACTGCGACAGCGGTCAGCCGTTTGGCTGAAGCGGGCGTGGTGAGCCTGGGTAAAACCAATATGGACGAGTTCGCCATGGGCTCTTCCAGCGAATCCAGCTTTTACGGCCCCACATTAAACCCCTGGGATACCACCCGTGTACCCGGCGGCTCTTCCGGTGGTTCTGCAGCCGCTGTCGCTGCCGGAATGTGCCCGGCCGCTACCGGCACCGATACTGGCGGTTCCATTCGCCAGCCGGCAGCCCTGTGCGGCATTACCGGCATTAAACCGACCTATGGACGAGTATCCCGACTGGGCATGATTGCTTTCGCCTCCAGCCTCGACCAGGGCGGCCCCATGGCCACTACCGCCGAGGATTGCGCACTTCTGCTGTCGGCAATGTCTGGCTTTGACCCGGCAGATTCAACCTCGATAGACCGCCCCACTGAAGACTATTCAGAACAGCTGAACCAGTCCCTGGATGGCTTGCACGTGGGCGTCCCCAAACAGTATTTCAGTGCCGAGTTGGACGCTGGCATCGGCGACACCATTCAGGCCAGTTTGCAGCAGCTCGAGGCGCTCGGGGCGCAATTGGTGGACATCGACCTGCCCCATACGGAGCTGTCGGTGCCTGCCTATTACGTCATTGCACCAGCTGAGGCATCCACCAACCTGTCTCGCTACGATGGCGTACGTTATGGACATCGCTGTGAAGATCCACAGGACCTGCACGACCTCTATACCCGCACTCGCGAGGAAGGTTTTGGTGCAGAGGTAAAACGCCGCATCCTCGTAGGCACCTACGCCCTCTCGGCGGGCTTCTACGATGCTTATTACCGCAAGGCCCAGCAAATTCGTCGCCTGATTCAGCAGGATTTCGTGGCGGCCTTTGAGAAAGTGGACATCATAGCTGGCCCGACCACGCCCCATCCGGCCTGGCAATTGGGCGCAAAGAGTGATGAGCCGGTGGCCATGTACCTGGAAGACATCTATACCCTGGGCGTCAACCTGGCCGGCCTACCCGGCATGTCCGTGCCCGCTGGATTCAGCGAAGGACTGCCTGTAGGACTGCAGCTGATCGGTAATTACTTTGGCGAGAACCGCCTGCTCAATACCGCCCACCAGTACCAGCAGCAAACAGACTGGCACCTGCAACAATCGGGCAAGGGAGAGTAAACGCCATGCAATGGGAAACCGTGATCGGCCTGGAAGTGCACGTACAGCTGGCTACCCAGTCCAAGATATTTTCTGGTGCAGCTACTCGCTTTGGCGCCGAACCGAACAGTCAGGCCTGCGCTGTAGATCTGGCCATGCCCGGCATGCTGCCGGTACTCAATGAAGAGGCCGTTCGACTGGCAGTGATGTTTGGCCTCGGCATCGATGCCGACATAGGCCAGCGCTCGGTGTTTGACCGCAAAAACTACTTTTATCCCGACCTGCCCAAGGGCTACCAGATCTCACAGATGGACCATCCGATCGTCGGCAAGGGCAAGGTTGAAATCCAGCTCTCCGATGGCAGTAGCAAATGGATTGAAGTCACTCGGGCCCATCTGGAAGAAGATGCGGGCAAGTCTTTACATGAGGACTTTCACGGACAATCAGGCATCGACCTCAATCGTGCTGGCACACCGCTGCTGGAAATTGTGTCCGAGCCAGACATTCGTTCCGCGGAAGAAGCGGTGGCCTACCTGAAAACCATCCACTCGCTGGTGACATACCTCGGCGTATCCGACGGCAATATGGCCGAAGGTTCCATGCGCTGCGACGTCAACCTGTCACTACGCCCCGTTGGCCAGGAAGAGTATGGCACCCGCACCGAGATCAAGAACGTGAATTCATTCCGCTTTGTCGAGAAGGCCATCCAGGTTGAGACCGAGCGGCAAATGGACATTCTAGAAGACGGCGGCAGCATCACCCAGGAAACCCGCCTCTACGATGCGGACCGCAATGAAACGCGCTCCATGCGCAGCAAGGAAGTGGCCAACGACTACCGTTACTTCCCCGAGCCAGACCTATTGCCGGTGGTAATTGACGACGCCTACATCGGCCAGTTGAGGGATGCATTGCCAGAGTTACCCCGGGAAAAACGTGAGCGATTTGTCAGCGAACACAAGCTCAGCACCTATGATGCCAGTGTGCTGTCTGGGTCTCGTGAGCTGGCCGACTACTACGAAGCCGTGGTTGAGCAGGCCGGCGATGCCAAGTTGGCAGCCAACTGGGTGCAGGTTGAACTGCTCGGTCAGCTCAACAAATCTGAACTGGAGTTGGCCGACAGCCCGGTCAGCGCCGTGATGCTGGGCGAACTCATTCAGCGCATTCTGGACAACAGCATCTCTGGCAAGATCGCCAAGCAGGTGTTTGAGGCCATGTGGAATGGCGAGGGCAGCGCCGATGCCATCATCGAAGCCAAAGGCCTCAAGCAGGTCAGCGACAGCGGCGAGTTGGAAGCCATGGTCGATGAGGTGATTGCGGGCAACGACGCCCAGGTGCAACAGTACCTGGCAGCCGATGAAGGCAAGCGTAAGAAACTGCTTGGCTTTTTCGTGGGGCAGATCATGAAAGCCTCCAAGGGCCAGGCCAACCCGCAGATGGTCAACGAACTACTATTGAAGAAACTGGTGTGAGCAAGCCATGAAAAAAGACAAGGAAAAGGTACTGGACGAGGCTTGGACCGACGAACGGGTGCGAGGTTTTCTCGATATCCAGTCATTCGACGACACCAACCGCGATTTTCACATGTTATTGAAGGCCTACCAGAGCATGCGTGCAGAGGACTTTGGCAAGTTCATCAACTACTTCCTGGAAGCAGGCCACGACCTGAATGCCACCGACGGCGACGGGCAATCAGTACTGAGCATTGTGCAACAGCACCGCCGCTCCGCGGAGTATGCTGACTTACTCAAGGCAGCTGGCGCTGCCTGAAACACTCACCCGGTCCGCGTTTACTCGCGGCCGCGGCCACCCAAGAAGCGCTCACGATTCTTTTCTTTCTGGCGCTCGTTTTTGCTGAGCAATATATAGACCGCCCCGGTACCACCGTGCTGGGGCCGGGCACTGTGGTAGGCCTGCACAGGCTCCAGCTCAATCAGCCAGCGCTCTACGCCACCCTTGATGATGGACTGCTGCTCTGCCTCGGCACTGTTTTCACCCTTGCCATGCACGATCATCACACTGCGCATGCCAAGCTCCCGCGCCTGGGCCACAAATTCAAAAATCTCACGTCGGGCGCGCTCGAAACCCATGCGATGCAGGTTTAGTCGCGCCTCCGCTTCATAGCGGCCCTGCTTCAGCTTGCGAAACACGCCGTTTTGTACCCCCGGGCGCTTAAAGCTGAGCACGTAATAAGGATCGCGGGCTTCGATCCCTTCATCAGATAATGGGTTCACCACCGCCTCTTCCGCGGCGGCGGAATCCCGGCGCGCTTTCATGCTGCCACTGCTGACCCCCTCTTTCTTGAGGTTCACCCGGGCCTCCCGCTTCAGGGGTTGCACGTCGGACATGGCGTCTTCAAACAGGAAATTCTCGTCATCGTTCATAGCGACACGTATTATATGAGAATGAACAAGGCGGTGAACAACAGCATGCAGCGCTGTCCACTTTGTGAAGGGGAAAACCAGTGCCAAATGGCGGCGGATAATGCCCAGCAGGGCACGTGCTGGTGCATGACAGCGGACTTTCCCCAGCCATTGAAAAGCGAACTGGCCAGTCTGGCAGAGCCGGCGCGCTGCATTTGCCAACAGTGCCTGGTCAAGGCGGGGGGAAGCATTCATGGGCGGTAATATTGCAGACGGCGCCGGTTACCTAGTGCGGGGCGTCAAAATGCTCAAGCACCCAAAGCTACTGCCATTTGTGCTGATCCCGCTGACGATCAACATCATCATCTTCGCCAGCCTGTTGTACTACACCCTCAGCGCCATCACCGGCACGATCGACAGCTGGATCGGCGCTATCCCGGATTGGTTGTCATTCCTCAGTTGGATTGTCTGGCCACTGGTTTACCTGTTGATGGGCCTGGTGAGTGGCTATTTCTTCACCGCAGTGGCATTGCTGATCGCGTCACCCTTCAACGGCCTGCTGGCTGAAAAAGCCGAGGAGCTGATTACCGGCGAACCGGTGCAGGGCCCGGAAGGCATTATGGGAGCGCTGGCGCTGTTCCCAAGAGCCCTGGCACGAGAGTTTCGCAAGTTCCTCTATTATCTGCCGCTGCTGCTGGCAGTGTTTGTCGCCAGTTGGCTACTGACCGTACTGGCACCGCTGTTGTGGTTTGTTCTGGGGGCCTGGATGATGGCGGTGCAGTATGTGGACTATCCCATGGACAACCACATGACCAGCTTTGCCGAGCTCAAGCAAGTTCTGCGCGAGCGGCGCCTCAGCAGTCTGGGTTTTGGGGGGCTGGTGGCCTTGACCGCCAGCATCCCGGTAGTCAACTTTGTGATCGTGCCCGCTGCGGTAGTGGGCGCTACCTTGTTCTGGTGCGAGGAACTGCGCTTCAGCGACTAGTATCGAGAAGCTCAGGCGGTGGCAATTCGCATTTCAGCTTGTCGCCGAGCAGGGTTTCAATATCCGGCAACAGGAAGGCATCGTCTTCACTGGCGAAGCTAATGGATGTACCCGTGGCACCTGCACGCCCGGTACGACCAATGCGGTGCACGTAGTCTTCCGGGTCTTCAGGTAGATTGAAATTCACCACATGGCTAACGCCATCCACATGAATACCGCGTCCGGCCACATCGGTGGCTACCAGCACTTTGATACTGCCTGACTTGAACTGTTCGAGGGTTTTGGTGCGTTTGTTCTGGGGCACTTCCCCCGACAGCACGCCACAGCGGAAGCCGCCATTGCGCAGGCGTTCATACAAGCGTCTGACCTGATCGCGTCGATTGGCAAATACAATGACGCTCTGGGCCTCATCGCTGCGCAGCAGGTTGGAGAGGATGCGGTAGCGCTGGTCGCTGCTGACCATATAGACCTTCTGGTCCACCGTATCCGTGGCCACGTGCTCCGGCTCGATCTCCACATGCACCGGCTCGTAAGTCCACTGCTGCGACAGGTTGATAATGTCCTGGGTAAACGTGGCACTGAACAACAGGGTCTGACGGTGCGACTTGGCAGGCGTAGCACGTACTATGCGCTTCACCTGGGGAATAAAACCCATATCCAGCATGCGATCAGCCTCATCCAGCACCAGGATCTCAACCCGATCCAGAAACAGGTCGCGGCGGCCCATAAAATCCAGCAGTCGACCCGGTGTGGCCACCACGATATCCACAACATCCCGCTGCAGGCGATTCAGTTGTTTCTGGTAATCCATGCCGCCGATCAAGGTGGCGATCTTGATGCCGGTGTATTTCGCCAGGTCTTCAGCGTCAGCCGCAATCTGCATCACCAGCTCGCGAGTCGGCGCGATCACCAGGGCGCGGGGCTCGCCCACGAAGCGCTCACCATCGATCGGATGGTTGAGCAGATCATTGAGAATAGTAATCAGGAAGGCGGCAGTTTTACCCGTACCGGTCTGGGCCTTGCCAATGGCATCGTGCCCCTGGGTGGTATGGGGCAGGATCGCTGCCTGAATCGGTGAGCAATACTGGAAACCAAGGTCGGCCACACCATGCATGATAGTGTCGTGCAGATCGAGGTCGTGAAAGCGCGTTTCACCCTCTTTCTCTGGCACCGGGAACTGATCTAACGACCAGTTACCATCCGCCTGATTCTGTTGCTGATGTTTGCTCACACTGGGTTACCCACCTGAAAAAAGCGGGGCATTCTATCACTTTTAATAGCCCAGTGCGGGGAGCGGTATTAATCCCGGCTTTGGCCACCGAACACATGGTGAAACCAGTAATCCAGGCTCACAAAGCGTCCACCCCCGGTAAATAAGAGACTCAGCAGCATCACCAGGTAAGTCACCGCGAATTCGATGCCATTATTGAGAATGACGAAGCCGCCCTTCTCGGTCAGCCAACTGTAATTACTGTGCTCCTGCAGGATTTCCCGGGCCCGTGACAGGCGCACTGCGACGTCCTGGGCATTGGAATCGGCAATGGCCGCCCACCCGTGCTCCCAGTGCACTGCAAAGATCGCGACCAGCATGGTGATAATCAACGGGATCGAGATCCAGCGAGTCGCCAGCCCCAGGGCCAGCAGGATCGCGCCAATCGCCTCCGTGTAAGCAGCCAGGTATGCCAGCAGCTCGGGATAGGGTAAGCCCAGCCCCCAGTCGGGGTTGCCAAACCAGGCAATGGTGTCGTCAATGCCCTTTATTTTGGTGGTACCAGCCATCCAGAATACCGGTACCAGGTACAGACGCAGTGCCAAAGGCGCTAGACCGTCCAGGTATTTGAGGCGCCCAAACAGCGCGTTATGGAGTGAGTAATAGTGTGCGACCAGCGCATTCATGTCTGACTTCCCCTACCATTTGTATTAAGGCTAGGACTTGAACAGAACAGAAAAGTTCACCCGCACACCGGGCAATCACTCCTGGCGTTGACGGTCAGGCGACGGATTTGCATCGACCAGGCATCGACAATGAGAATAGCACCCCGCAGTGGCTCACCGTATTCGGCCAATACCTTGACGGCCTCCAGAGCCTGCAGACTGCCAATGACACCCACCACCGGGGCCAGCACGCCGCTTTCCGAACAGCTGAGATCCTCATCGCTGGCATCGTCCTGATACAAACACTGATAGCAGGGCCCGCCCCGTGCGGGATCAAACACACCCACCTGCCCTTCACTGCGAATGGCGGCACCGGAGACCAGTGGTACGCCTGCTGCAACAGAGGCACGGTTAATAGCGAAACGGCTGCTGAAATTGTCGGTGGCATCCACCACCAGATTCACTCCGGCCACGACATCGGCCAGCTGTTCCGCTTGCAGACGCAGGGCCAACACCTGCACCCGGCAATCGGGATTGAGAGCGCGCACCGACGCCGCTGCCGATTCCGCCTTGTTGATACCTAAATCGGCTTCGCCATGAGCGATCTGTCGCTGCAGATTACTGGGCTCAACACTATCGTCGTCAGCCAGTATCAGTTCACCGACGCCTGCTGCCGCCAGATAGAGAGCAACCGGACTGCCCAGGCCACCCAGACCAACCACCAGCACGCTGGAGGCGAGCAGGCGCTCCTGCCCGGCTACGTCAAAGTCCTTGAGCATCAACTGCCTGGAGTAGCGCAGCAATTGTTCGTCGTTCATCCTGTTATCCATCAGCCGGGCCAGCGTCCGCCGCTGACCCGATCCTGCCCGCCGAGATCCTGCCTGGTCTGCACCGCACCAAAACCAGCGCTCTCCAGCAAACTGCGCACAGCGCGCCCCTGATTCCAACCGTGCTCAAGCAATAATACGCCGCCGGGCTCGAGATACGTCGGCGCGCGCTCGACGATAATACGAATATCATCCAGCCCATCTTCACCGGAGACCAGCGCCTGCAGTGGTTCAAACTGCACACCATCACCCTGCAAATGTGGGTCTTCAGCGGCCACATAAGGCGGATTGGATATCAACAGGGAAAAACGCTGGCTCCCTATCGCTTCAAACCAGTGTGATACCACACATGCGACTTTAAGGCCTAGAGCCATGGCATTCGCTTGAGCGACAGACAGCGCGGATTCACTGCGATCCAGGGCAGTGACCTGCCAACTGGGGCGCTCCTTTGACAACGCAAGGGCAATGGCGCCGCTACCCGTGCCAAGATCCAGCACTGCGGCCTGCTCGGGCATTGGCAGCTCCAGCGCCCATTCCACCAGGACTTCAGTATCTGCCCGAGGCACCAGCGTGTCTGCGGTGACCCGCAAGGGCAGCGACCAGAACTCCTGTTCACCGAGAATATAGGCGACGGGCTCACCGGCTTGGCGCCGCTGCAACAATGCAATGTATTGCTGAGTTGTATCAGCGCCCACCTCCGCTTCGGGATAGGCAAACAGCCAGCCTCGCGATTTACCCAGGCAGTGTGCCAGCAGTAGTTCTTTGTCGAGGCGCTCGACCTGTGTCGGTTTGGTCTGTTGCTGTAACAGCTCTGCAACCGTCTGCATCAGTTCTCGTCGGCCAGCGCTGCCAGCTGATCAGCCTGATGTTCCTGGCGCAGGGGCTCAACAACAGCGCCCAACTCACCTTCCATCACCTCCGCGAGTTTATACAGCGTCAAGTTAATGCGGTGGTCGGTGATACGCCCCTGGGGGAAGTTGTAGGTTCTTATGCGATCGCTGCGATCGCCGGTACCCACCAGGTTGCGACGTTCTTCCGCCTGCTCTGCAGCCTGCTTGTCCTGGGCGCCGGACAATAGCTTGGCCTGCAACAGTGACATGGCACGGGCCTTATTCTTGTGCTGCGAGCGCTCATCCTGACATTCCACCACGATACCGGAAGGCAGATGGGTAATGCGCACAGCAGAATCGGTTTTATTGACGTGCTGGCCACCCGCACCTGAGGCCCGAAAGGTATCAATGCGCAAATCAGCTTTATTGATCTCAATATCGTCGACTTCGTCTGCCTCGGGCAAGACCGCCACGGTACAGGCGGAGGTGTGGATACGCCCCTGGGATTCTGTTTCCGGCACCCGCTGCACGCGATGTGCACCGGATTCAAATTTGAGGTGCGCGTAAACATCCTGACCGGCCACCCGGGTGATGATCTCTTTGTAACCCCCATGCTCGCCGGGGCGTTCACTGATCACTTCGATCTGCCAACGCTGGCTCTCCGCATAGCGGGAATACATACGAAACAGGTCGCCGGAAAAAATAGCCGCCTCGTCGCCGCCGGTACCGGCTCGGATCTCAAGAAAGACGTTATTGGCGTCGTTGGGATCCCGTGGCAACAGCAATTTCTGCAGTTCAATCTCGAGCTCTTCCTGCTCGGCCTGGCCGCTGCTGAGCTCTTCCTCGGCCAGCTCTTTCAATTCCGCATCATCTTCTTCCAGCATGGTTCGCGCCTCAGACAGATCTGCCTGCACCTGGCGATAGCGCTCGTAACAACGCACCACGGTTTCCAGCTCGGAGTATTCCCGCGACAGCTCACGATAGCGGTTCTGGTCATTGATAATGTCACTGTCACTGAGCAGCGCCCCGACTTCCTCGTAGCGATCGCTCAATGTATCCAGCTTGCCTAACAGTGATTCTTTCATGGCCTTCCGTTGTCTTTAGTCTGCCTGGTCCAGCCCAAGCAGGCGCCGGGCCGCGGCCAGAATATCATTCTCGCCCTCGGCACTGGCTCGCTTCATTTCTGCGGTTGGAGTGTGCATTAACTTGTTTGTCAGGTTGCGCCCAAGCGCTTCGATCACCTGTTCCGGCGACTCTCCGCGGGACAGGGCGCGCAGGGCGCGATCAACTTCGCCATCGCGGGTTGCTTCAGCATTGGCACGCAGGGCTTTCACTGAATCCACTGCCCTCAGTGCTCGCTGTTCACGAGCAAACTCAGCGACCCCGGCATCGACGATTTCGTCGGCTTTGCGGGCTTCGTCCTGACGCGAACGCAGGTTCTCATCGACGATATCGCGCAAGTCATCAATGCTGTAGAGGTAAACATCGCTGAGCTCGCCAACCTGGGGTTCAATATCACGCGGCACTGCGATATCAATCATCAGCATGGGCCGATGCTTGCGCAGCCTGAGCGCGCGCTCTACCGCGCCTTTGCCCAGTATCGGCAACTGGCTGGCGGTCGAGGTGATCACGATATCTGTCTCTGGCAACTGATCGGGAATATCCGCAAGCAACACCGCCTCCGCGCCGAAGCGCTCCGCCAGGTCACTGGCTCGACCCAGGGTACGGTTGGCCACCACCACACTGCCAATGCCGTTATCCACCAGATGCCTGGCTGCCAGCTCAATGGTTTCACCAGCCCCGACCAGCAAGGCGCGGGTATCCCTGAAATCGCTGAAAATCCGCCCGGCCAGATCCACCGCAGCGTAGGCCACCGAGACGGGATTCTCGCCAATAGCCGTGTCAGTACGGACGCGCTTGGCCACAGTAAGCACGCTTCTGAAGACTCGACCGAGTCCAGCACCAACGGTTTCGGCTTCCTGCGCTACTGCTAATGCCGATTTCATCTGGCCAAGGATTTGCGGTTCACCCAGGACCATGGAATCCAGGCCGCTCGCCACTTTGATCATGTGGCGCAGAGCACCCTCACCGTCGTGTATATAGCAACTGGGTGCCAGATCCTGTTCCGCTATACCGTGGTAGTTCGCCAACCAGGACAGCGCCAGCTGTTGACCACTGGCGTGGGGATCATCCGGCGCTTCGAAGAACAATTCTGTACGATTGCAGGTGGACAAAATCACGACTTCTTCCAGCCCCGCTTCAGCGCACGCGCGCCGATGTGCCTCCACCAGTTGCTCCGGCGCAAAGGCCACCTGCTCGCGCAAGTCGAGTATGGCTGAGTTGTGGTTGATGCCCAAAGCCGTAAGGCCCATAGTGCCCGCCGCGAAATAAACTAAAGGTACCGAAACCCAAATCCCGGTACCAGCCGGAAAAAGGCCGCGATTTTAACAAGTTACGTGCGCGAATGCAGTGCTGGCGAGCGGCTGTAGGCGAATACCCCCAGCTGTGTCATTATGACCTGATGCATAAGTTCCTGACGACGTTAATGGCGCTGTTGTGGTTGAGCGCCTGCGCTACGCCGCCACCACAACCTGACGCCGAAGTATCCAGCACGACCGAAGAAGCGGTGGTCGAGCCAGATCCAGCCCCTGAGCCCGAGCCAGCACCCCCGCCACAACGGGCCTTTCCCGAGGATAGCTTCTACCAACTGCTGGTAGCGGAGTTTGCCCTGCGCCGTCAGGACTATGACACTGCGCTGACGAACTATATGGAGCAGGCACCGCAGCTTCGCGATCGCGGCGTTAGTGCCCACACCTCGCGGCTGGCCCAGTACCTCAAAAAAGATGACGCTGCGATAGAAGCATCCACACTCTGGGTAGAGGTAGAACCCGACAACCTGGAAGCCCGTCTCAGCCTCGCCAATTTGCTGGCACGCCAGGGCCGCGGACAGGAAGCCCTGCCGCACATGGCTGTCATTGTCCGCGCCGGCGGTGTTGCCAACTTCACCGCCCTGGCCAATGGCTTCAGCCAACTCGACCCCACCGCACAAGGCGAGCTCCTGGCCGACGTTGACGCGCTGCACCGGGAATACCCGGCAAACAGCCAGCTGCTGATTTGCAAAGCCCTGATGCTGGAATCTATGGGTCAAACCCGAGCGGCACTGGACGCCCTGCAACTGGTTTTTAAGCACAACCCCGACCAGCTCCAGGCCATTGTGCTGGAAGCAAAGCTACAACAGGATCTGGGGCAGGTTGAAGGGGTTTACCAGCGCATCGAGGATATTCTGCGTGAACAGCCAGGTAACAGCCGCTTGCGCATGCAGTATGCACGCCTGCTCACTCGAACCGATATAGCCGCGGCTCGCCGACAGTTTCAGATGCTGCTGGACGATTCCCCAAACGATCCCGAGATTCTTTTTTCCCTGGCACTCATTCAGCGTGAAATGGGCGACCTGGCGGTGGCCCGCGACAAGCTGGAAAAACTGGTCGGGATCGGGGAGCGCAAAGACGAGGCCCATTACTACCTGGGGCGTATTGCAGAACAGGAACAACGCTGGGAAGACGCGTTAATGCATTACATGCAGGTAAAACCGGGCCGCGACTTTGTAAACGCCGCGCGACGCCTGTCCAATATTTTGCTGCTCGCCGGGCGCCGTCAGGAGCACGCGCGCTATTTCGAGCAATTGCGTCAGCGCATCCCTTCTCTGAAACTGCAGCTGTATGCGGTTGAAGTTGAAAGCCTGAATCGGCAGCAGCTCCAGAACGAAACGGTCGCCGTACTGGACAAGGCACTGGTGGATTTCCCCGCCGACACCAGCCTGCAATACATGCGCGCCATGGCTTATGAAAAGCTGGGCGATATCGGCGCCATGGAGAGAGACCTGCGCGACATTCTCACCCGCGAGCCGGACAACGCCACGGTGTTGAACGCCCTGGGGTATACCCTGGCCAATCGCACCGAACGCTACCAGGAAGCCGAGCAGCTGATACTGCAGGCATTGGAGCTGGATCCCAATGAGCCGGCCATCCTCGACAGCTATGGCTGGGTGCGCTTTCACCTGGGTGACTATCAGACGGCTCTGGATTACCTGCGACGCGCCTATCAGGCGTTTCCCGACCCGGAAGTCGCCGCACACCTCGGAGAAGTGTTGTGGGTCATGGGCGAACAGGCAGATGCTCTTGCCATTTGGCAGAGCGCACTGCAAAAAGATCCTGACAGCGAGGTGGTTCTGGAAACCATGAACAGATTGGGCGCCGAGGCGACTGAGCCGTGAACAGCTCGCTGCGCGCCCTGCTCTTTCCGGCGCTGCTAGTGATCTCCGCCTGTGCCAGCAATCCCCAGCCCGCTATACCCACAGACCTGGCCGCCAATCAACAGGCACTGGCTGCACTGCAACAATGGACTGTGCGCGGGCGAGCGGCCCTGACCCTGGACGGACGCGCCGAACAACTGGGGTTTTACTGGCAACAGAACCGCGAGCTGGCAACCCTGACTCTGAGCGGACCCATCGGCTGGGGCCGCTACCAACTCGCCTACAATCTCGACAGCGGAGAAACTCGACTGACCGAAGGCTTTGATAAGCTCGACGACGCTGAACGTCAGGCCATAGCCAATCGTTTACAAACGCTGCCCATGGCGCAACTGTCTGACTGGCTGCTGGGCTTGTGCACAGATTGCGGCCCCGACCAGACCAGTTACGACGCAACGGGGATGGTGAAAAGCTACCAAAACGATCGCTGGCAGGTCAGCTATACCGCATTCCAGAACGCGAACGCGCTGACCCTGCCTCGCCGCCTCAGTTTCAGTGGACCACAGACTGAGGGCAAGCTGCTGTTAAAAGATTGGCAGCTGGATTGACGGCCATGCGCCTGCGCTTACCAGCCCCAGCCAAGCTCAACCTGTTCCTGCACATTACTGGGCAGCGCGAGGATGGCTACCACGAGCTGCAAACGCTATTTCAGCTGCTGAATTACGGCGACTGGCTGACGCTGGAAAGCCGGCCCGAGGGCGATATTGAGGTCAGCTGCCCGGGGCTAGACATCCCTGCACAGGATAATCTGGTTTACCGTGCAGCCAACGCACTGCAAATCGCGACTGATAAGCCAGTGGGCTGCCGGATCGCCATAGAAAAACATCTGCCCGCTGGTGGCGGTCTTGGCGGAGGCAGCTCCAATGCAGCCACGATCCTGCTGGGCCTGAACACACTCTGGGAGTTGGGCCTGGACAGCTCCCAGTTGTGTGAGATCGGCCTGCAACTGGGGGCAGATGTCCCGGTTTTTATCCGCGGTCATTCCGCCTGGGCTGAAGGTGTTGGCGAACGACTGACCGAGGTAGACCTGCCTGAACAGCATTTTGCCGTGATCGCCCCGAACTGCGCGGTCTCCACGGCAGAAGTTTTTTCTCACCGGGAATTGACACGGAACACACCAGCAACGACAATAGCCGCCTTTTTTGAGGGGGGGTGTGTAAACGACTGCGAGAACGTGGTCAGAGCACTGTATCCCGAAGTAGATAAAGCGTTGATTTGGCTGAATAATTTTGGCCAGGCCCGAATGACGGGCACAGGCGCTTGCGTGTTTATTGCGGTGGAAGAAAAGGCAGAAGCGCAGGCGGTGATTGCGCAGAAACCGGCCCAGTGGCAGGGTTTTGTAGCAAAGGGCATAAATAGTTCTCCAGTGCTGGGTGCGTTGGAGTAGTCCACCAAAGAATTACTGGGGTGTCGCCAAGCGGCAAGGCACCGGGTTTTGATCCCGGCATTCGCAGGTTCGAATCCTGTCACCCCAGCCATATATTCGCCCGTAGCTGCAAAAGGAAAAGACAGTGTCTGCAAAAATGATGGTGTTCACCGGCAACGCTAACCCGGCGTTGGCCCAGAAAGTCGCCAGCAGGCTGCATATTCCACTCGGCAACGCCGACGTCAGCAAGTTCAGTGACGGCGAAGTGGCGGTTGAGATTAACGAGAACGTACGCGGTAAAGATGTTTTTGTTCTGCAATCGACCTGCGCACCCACCAACGACAATCTGATGGAACTGATTGTCATGATCGACGCCCTGCGCCGGGCATCGGCCACAAGAATCACCGCAGTCGTGCCCTACTTCGGCTACTCGCGCCAGGATCGCCGGGTGCGTTCCTCGAGGGTACCCATCAGCGCCAAGGTGGTGGCAGATATGATGGTGGGTGTGGGTGTCGACCGGGTACTGACGGTCGACCTGCACGCAGAACAGATTCAGGGCTTTTTTGCCTGCCCGGTGGACAATATTTATGCCTCACCGGTTTTGAACGACGACATTGAGCGCTGTCGCTATAGCGACTTGATGGTGGTATCGCCGGATATCGGCGGTGTGGTCAGGGCTCGCGCCATCGCCAAGCAGTTGGACGACGCGGAACTGGCCATCATCGACAAGCGGCGCCCCCAGGCCAATGAGGCCCAGGTGATGAACATTATCGGTGACGTCAGTGGACGCACCTGCCTGTTGGTAGACGACATGGTCGATACCGCTGGCACGCTGTGTAAAGCAGCAGAGGCGCTGAAAGAAAACGGCGCCACCAAGGTGGTGGCCTACTGTACCCACGCGGTGCTGTCTGGCAAAGCCATCGACAATTTGAACAACTCCACCCTCGATGAGCTGGTGGTGACAGATACGATTCCTCTCAGCGAGGCAGCGCAACAGTGCGGAAATATTCGCCAGCTGACCATCGCCGACCTACTGGCCGAGTCCATGCGACGTGTGAGCAACGAGGAATCCATTAGCGCGCTGTTCGACTAACCGAGCAGCGTTTTTTAAACCCATCTCGGGTAGCCGGTCGCAGGCCCCGTGATGAACATTCAAAGGAGCACAGACCATGTCTGAAGCATTTGAACTCAATGCCGAGGTACGGGACGACAAAGGGAAAGGTGCGAGCCGCCGCCTGCGTCGCCTGGCCGATCAAATCCCTGCCATCATTTACGGTGGCGATAAGGAGCCCACGCCTCTGACCCTGATCCGCAAGGATCTGGAGCACGCGCTGGAAAACGAGGCCTTCTACTCTCACGTTCTGACCATTAATGTTGGCGGCAGTGCAGAGAAAGCCATTCTGAAAGACCTGCAACGCCACCCCGCAAAAGACCGCGTCATGCACGCTGACTTCATGCGTGTGAGCGACAACGTCAAGCTCAAGGTGAACGTACCGGTTCACTTCGTAAACGAAGACACCTGCGTTGGCGTTAAAATGGAAGGCGGCATGATCCAGCACCAGGCCACGGAAATCGAAGTTCTGTGTCTGCCGGCCGACATTCCCGAGTACATCGAAGTCGATATGCTGGAAGTGGCCGTGGGCCAGATCGTCCACCTGTCTGATATCACCCTGCCGAGCGGCGTTGAATCTACCGCGCTGAACCTGGGCGACGACCACGACCTGGCGATCGCCAGCGTACTGGCGCCGAAAGGTGGCAGTGACGAGGAAGAGGAAGCGGCTGAAGCAGCTGCTGAAGACGGCGCAGCCGCAGCGGATGGTTCCGCTGCTGAAGCCGAGGGCGGCGACGAGGAGTAATCTCCTTACCGCGTACCTGAGGTACCTGCATTGTCTGAGCCCATCAAGCTGATTGCTGGCCTGGGCAATCCCGGCGCGGAATACGCCGGGACCCGGCACAATGCAGGTGCCGACTTCGTTCATGAACTGGCGCGCCAACAGGGCGCCAGTCTCACTCCCGAATCCAAATTTTTCGGCCTGACCGCTCGCGTTACTGTGGACGGCCATGACGTGCGCCTGCTGGTACCCACCACGTTTATGAATCGCAGCGGGCAGGCCGTATCTGCGATGGCCAAGTTCTTCAAGATCGATACTGCCAATATCCTGGTGGCACACGACGAGCTCGACTTTGAGCCAGGCGTGGCGCGCTTCAAAGATAGCGGCGGCCATGGCGGCCACAACGGTCTGCGTGATATCAGCAAGGCCTGTGGCGACAACTACTTGCGCCTGCGCCTCGGCATTGGCCACCCCGGCAATGCCCGGGATGTCAGTAACTATGTATTGAAACAGGCCTCACGCAGTGATCGCGACCTGATTGAAGCCAGCATCGATGACAGTTTGCGCGCCCTCCCCCTGTTGATTGCGGGTGACTGGGGACGCGCTACCACACAATTACACAGCGCCAGCGCTGCCAGCTAAGGACTGAGTTATGGGATTTAAATGCGGTATTGTCGGCCTGCCCAACGTGGGCAAATCGACACTCTTTAATGCACTGACCAAAGCCGGCATCGATGCGGAGAACTTTCCATTCTGCACCATTGAGCCTAATGCCGGCGTGGTACCAGTACCTGACCCGCGCCAGAGCCAGATTTCGGCGATCGTAAAGCCGGAAAAAGAAATTGCGACGACCATGGAGTTTGTCGACATCGCCGGGCTGGTGGAAGGTGCCTCCAAGGGTGAGGGACTGGGCAACCAGTTTCTGGCCAATATTCGCGAGACCGACGCCATCGCCCACGTAGTGCGCTGCTTTGAAGACGACAACGTCATTCACGTGGACAACAAGATCGACCCCTCCCATGATGCAGAAGTCATCAACACTGAGCTGGCTCTGGCCGATTTGGAAAGCTGCGAAAAACAGCTACAGAAAGTGATACGCACTGCCAAAGGTGGCGACAAGGAAGCCATCGCCATCAAGGCCTTGTTGGAAGACAAACTGCTGCCCCAGCTAAATGAGGCAAAGCCAGTCCGCGGCCTGGACCTGAGCCCGGAAGAATGGGCATTGGTGAAAACCCTGCATCTGCTCACCGTGAAACCCACCATGTACATCGCCAATGTCGATGAAGACGGACTCGACGGCAATCCCCAGGTAGAGCAACTGCGCGCTATCGCCGAATCGGAAAACGCGATCGTGGTGGTGATCTGCAACAAACTGGAAGCCGAGATTGCAGAGCTCGAGGATGAAGAAAGAGATGAATTCCTGGCCGATATGGGTCTCGAGGAAGCCGGCCTGGACCGCGTGATTCGCGCCGGCTACGACCTGCTGGGCCTGCACACCTACTTCACTGCCGGCCCCAAGGAAGTCAGGGCCTGGACCGTGCAAGTCGGCGCCACTGCGCCGGAAGCCGCCGGCGTCATTCACACCGACTTCCAGAAAGGCTTTATTCGCGCAGAAGTCGTCGGTTTCGATGATTTTATCGACAATAACGGCGAACAAGGCGCAAAAGATGCTGGGCGCTGGCGTCTTGAGGGCAAGGATTACATCGTTGCCGACGGTGACGTGATCCATTTCCGCTTCAACGTCTAGCCTCCCATCAAGGGGTCAGATAACTTGAAATTTGTTTCATGTTATCTGACCCCTTGAAAACTAAAACGTGAACTGGCGCACAGCCTGGTCAAATTCTGACCAACTGTACATTGTCAGGCCCAAGAAGCAGGCATAGGATCAGTTCTGATGATAGGAAAATTGCGCCTTGATGGGTTTCAGTGGCCACCTATAATTAGGAAAGCAGACTTGCCAACTACATTCTGCTGAGGGATGCTTAAACCCTAGCATTAACTAACATCAATTCATCAGGACGCAGATCATGCAGCGTGTGGAAGCCAATAGCAGACTGACTCGAATCGGGGCGTTATTCACTCTAGCGGCGATGATTTTTTTCAGTAATACCGCCCTGTCACAGGACCTCTCCGAATCCGCTGTTAACACTCTCTTGCGGGATGCGCGCCAACTGATTATCGACGGCGAAATGCAGCAAGCCTATGACCTGCTTGCGCCCCACGAGATTCAACTGGCTGGTAATGAGGATTATGATTACCTGTTTGGCACTGCCGCGGTCGACTCCGGTAGAGCAGATTTAGCCGTATTCACGCTCGAACGCGTGCTGGAAATCAACCCAGCTTTCGCCGGAGCCCGGGTAGAACTGGCGCGTGCTTATTATGAGATCGGCAATACCAGCAAGGCTCGCTATCACTTCGAATACCTGCTGGCCCAGAACCCACCCCCCGCTGTACAACAGGTGATCACGAGCTACCTGCGCAACATTGATCGTATTGCCGGCGATTTTGAGGCCATCCATATTCCTCAGATCGCAGCCGGGTTCGGTTACGATACCAATGCCAATGCCTCTACAGGCGATAACCGCTTCCTGTTTTTCTTCCTCGACGATCGCAACATCGAGACCGAGTCTCCTTATTACTACGCTACGATAGCCGACTTTTATAGCAGGCCCCTTGGTAAGGATTGGCGGCTAATCGTTAACGGGGCACTCGGTCAACGTAACTTCCCGGACGCCAGCTTTGTGGATGCGACCAATCTCAACGCCAATGTAGGTTTCGAGTACAACAGCGGCGACACCAAGGTCTACCCTACATTGCTGGCATCCTACAATTGGCTGGACGGTGAGAAAACCTTGGCCGCATTGGGGGCGATTTGCTGGTCAACCACGCAGTCAATGAAGACTGGCGTCTGCTTGTTGGCGGCACCGCTGTCGCACACCGTTATGACGGCGCACTGAAGATACGCGATGTTGACATCTACGATGTCCGTTTTGGCTTCGAGCATTACCTCAATTCGGCCACCGGAGCTACGATTTCACTGGTCGCTCTTGCCGGCACTGACGAAGTTAAAGACTCAGAATCAATTTTTGGCAACGATCACTGGCAGGTTCAGCTGGATGGCAGCCGCCTGGTAGCCCGCAATATGTTGCTGGGGCTCAGCGCCCGTTATCGTGAAGTTGAATATGAAGGCGCTGGCTTTCCCGGCTTGGATGAAAACGGCAATTTGATCGGCGTGGCAAGAGATGACGACGAGTTTCGAGCGTCGGCCATCCTCAATTGGTTTGAATGGCCTGGGCCGGGCTGGCGTACCGCCATGGAACTAAAGTACAGCGATGTCGATTCTACGGTAGACCTGTACACCTATGATCGCGTAGAAGTGGGGCTTTCCTTCTACCGCTCCTTTCATTAAGAGGACACCAACGTGAGAGCAATGAGCACTAAGTACATTCTCATCAGTCTGCTGTTGATGACGCCGATGCTGGTGCAAGCCAACGCCGGTCGTGTCCTTTACGCTGCCGGTAAAGTGAGTGTTGAACGCGACGAACTCGTGACACTGACTAAGGGAGACATTCTGCAAGAAGGCGATATCATCATCACCGGCCAGCGCTCACGCGCGCAGCTACTTATGATAGATGGTGCCCGTATTTCTATCCGTGCAAACTCCCGGCTCGAGGTAGCAGCCTACGCACTAGATCAGCCTAGCGCCGGCAGCATATCGGCCACCGCCGGCGCAGAAGGCGAGGTAAGCCTGAATTTGCTTAAAGGCGGTTTGCGGACTATTACCGGCGCTATCGGCAAAGCCGATGAAGATGACTAAACCATGCGAACGCCAGTAGCGACACTCGGTATTCGAGGTACCGACTTCGACACTCAGAGCTGCGCGGGTGACTGTCTCGATGGAGACGGTAATCCATTACCAGATGGCACCTATACACAAACCAACAGCGGCACTGTGACCCAGGAATCCGGCGGTCAGCAGACCGAAATTGGCGCGGGGCAGGCAGCCTACAGTGCGAACGCAGAAACACCACCCACGCCGATTGATAATGCGGCTGACGCTTTCGCTGACCATGACGATGCCAATGAAGAGTCAGAGGAGGAGGAAGAATCCGAAGAAAGTGACGGCGGCGGCTCAGATAGCGGCAGTGATGAGGGTGAAGATGCCGGCGATGACAGCGATTCCCAGAGCGATGACGCTGGCGACGAGGGTGACGCTCAGGAGAGTTCAGAGTCCGGTGATTCAGCCGATAGCGAATCCGGTGATTCCTCCGATTCAGATTCTGGCGACAGCGGGGACTCTGCCTCGGGCGATACGGTGGATACCGGCGCCACTGATACATCCGGCGAGACAAGCTCTGACGACTCTGGTTCCGGCAGCGAAGAAGCCAACGATCAGGTTTTCAATGTTCGAACCAACGCAATAGCCCAGCAGGCGAGCTCATCAGAGGCCAATAACCCCGAAAATGAGCGCAACGTTCCGGAATCCGATCTCGAAGCGCCGGAACTTGAGACCCAAGCCTCTACAACAGAAGACTCCACCGAGGAAGCTACCCTCGCACTGGATGGCAGCAGCGCCGAGGAACTGGCCGAGGAAGTTGAAGAGCAGCAACAACCGGAAGAACCCTCGACGCCTGAAGAGCCTGCACAACCCGAGGAGCCAACCACACCAGAGGAACCCACGGAACCAGAAGAACCCACTGAGCCAGAGGAGCCTACGGAGCCGGAGGAACCAGTAACACCTGAGGAACCTACAGAACCTGAAGAACCTACTCAGCCAGAGGAACCAACCACTCCGGAGGAGCCTGCGGAACCGGAAGAGCCAACCGATAGTGAAGAACCGACGGATGGTGAGGAGCCCACCGATGGTGAAGGCGATGGCTCGACTGATGGTGAAGGCGATGGTTCCGGCGGTGGCGGCGCGCCACCGGTGGTTGTGGTGCCTACAACCACTTATGGAAGTCTGGCCTATGCCAACGACGGTTTCGTCTTTGTGGAGCAGGATACCGGAAGCTCGATCACTGACGATTCCAGCACTCAGGGCTTGCAGGGCTTCACAGCACCGATTCGCTTCAGTGACGACGCGAGCAACCCGGTGGCCAAGACCACATCCACAACAGAGCACGATGTGGATACTTCCTCCAGCTACAACCTGCAGTGGGGCCGCTGGGGTGCGGAGTTCTATGATGGCCAGGAAAACAAGCCACTCTCGGTGAGCCCAGGCGATGGTCTTAGCTTCTTTCATTGGATCAGGGAAACCGCGTTGCGCACCAGCACGACCCCCACATTGCCCACAACAGGTTCGGCCAGCTATAGCTATCACAACGGCACCCTACCCACCGATGACCAGGGCTATGTTGGCAGCGTAGGCAGCATGAGTATGTCGGCAAACTTTGACAACATGACTGTGAACACTAGCATTGATGTCAACGTTAACGGCAACAACTTTAACGGCACCGGCAGCGGCAGAATCTTGAATCCAGAGTTCAATGGCACACTGAATGTGAACGGAGGCACAGGTGATGGTGCCTTCACTGGCTTCTTTACCAATTTCGGAGACGGCCCGAATGGCGCTCCCGGCGCAGCGGGTATGAGTTATTTCATGAGAAATTCTGCAGGACGCACTGTTAGTGGTGCCGCGGCTCTGGAGGCTATAACGCCAACGCCGCCACCAGAATAGTTCACATGTAAACAGCGAGAGCTGAGGGGGTGGGCTTAGGCCTGCCTTGTACTCCGGCACGATCAGCCACCCACCGACCGGTCGTGCCCTGGCAACTCACTTTCCTGCCGACAAAGCTCGGCACGTGCCCACGCTGGCGCCATCCACATTTTTAGCCATCACTAATACTATTGGTGCAGCCCTCATCAGTCAGGGCCCCTGCAACGCTATGGCTGCAAGTCGAAGCGGCCTGATTCTATCTTCCATTCAAAAAACTCTTACCGCGCAGGAGAGGGCCTATGGTCGCCTCAATTGATACAGGTGTTGTCAGCGTCAATCAAAGCAGAAGAACGCTGACAACACACTTCCGTGAGGAGCTATTTGAAGACGACGTATTCGCCATCAACAGTGGCGAAGTCGTTATGAGCGGAGGATTTGCCACCAGCCTCGCATTGGCCCTGTCGAGCAATGAAAACTTGCGTATCGACATAGGACCCAGCGCTACTCTGGAATTGCAGGTAGACGGTGACGACCTATTAAACCTTGGCGCTGCGTTACAGCTGTAAGGCATTTCCCTGGCTGAATTTTTTCCCGGAGGGGGAAATGTCAAAGTGATTCTGGATGAACAGGATCCCTCCAAGCTGGCTCAGATCGCCGAGACAGACAGCGAACTGGTGAACGTCGCTACGCCTTTAATTCCAGAGGGTGGTACGTTCAACCTCGTTATCAACCAATTTGACAGCAGCCTGGACTACAGCAATTTCAGCAGTATCGTGCTGATCGGCAATAATGACGATCTAGAGTTCTTCACTGGCCCTGACAGCAATGCATCTTCTCAGGTGCTAGACCTGGTCACCGAATGGGTAATGACCTCCGGCAAACTCAAGTTGTCCGTTGCTGAATTTCTGGCCCTGGGCATCAATATCAAACTGGAGGGGACAGATGCGGAAGACGCAAAACTAGAAATCTACGGCGATTTCGCCGAGATCAATAACACCGCTTTACCGATTGCACTGTCCAACTTTGTGACCGAGGGCAGTTATGGAATCGTCGACATTGAGGTTGAAGACGATGCCACGACCATCACCGCAAACTCAGTCGCCAACAGCGGCATTCTCGGCAGCACCATTTATGGCTATCAAGCATCCTATACCCACGCTGTAAACACTATCGACGACAATGTCACCCTGTTCTCCGGTGCGGATGACTGGATCGATATCTACTTCTTCGATGATCTCACGGCTCCTAGCAACATATTCAGTTTGGGTAATGTCGCTGGCAATATTTTTGAGCCTGGCGCTGACGCCATCGACGTGAGCAGCGCAACCGGCATCTATACCTACGAACCGGAAACTCCTATAAGCCAGGATTTCAGCTTTATCTCCAGCGGCGCTGTGCTGGGCGGCAATACCAACCCTTCGGTGAATGGCAATGCGCGGGTGGATATCCAAATATACGACTCCACCAGTTCCCAGATTGATTTTGATGGCCTGCTTACTTTTGACAGCTACGGCTATGATGGCATCGCAGAGTTTTCCGTGCTGACACCCAACAGCATCGCCACAGAGCTCGACGTCTACGATTTTTATGGGATACCGGCGCAGGATGAAATCAGCTGGGATGACTACCTAAATACCAGCCGCATTCCAGATTCGGAGCTGTTTCGGTTTGATTCGGTGAAGCTTTTTGGCCCCGCCAATGAACTTCATCAAATTTGGTTGGACCAGCAAGAAGGCACGGCCAGTGATCGAGATGCCTTTGTGCTGGAGCGTGACGCTGAACCGGGTGATTTTTTTGAGGGCACTGCAGCCAACGACACGCGCAGCGGCAGTAGCTATGACGATCTGTTTTACGGCTTTGACGGCGGCGACACCTTGTTCGGCGACAATGGCGATGACATTTTAATCGGCGGCTGGGGCGATGACCTGCTCAGCGGCGGAGACGGCAACGATTTGATCTCAGGCAACTGGGATGGCATTGCCATTCCCGGCAGCAGCACCGATAGCGACACCATAGACGGCGGCGAAGGCGATGACGAGCTCGACGGCGAGCACGGCGATGACAGCGTTTCGGGGGTGGCGGTAATGATGACATTTACGGCGGGGCCGGCGCAGACACATTGCGCGGCGGACTGGGTAATGACTGGGTTTATGGTCAAGCCGGCACGGATGAAATACACGGTGAGAATGGCAACGACTACCTCTTTGGCGATTACAACTCAGCGAGTGCTAGCGCAGTCGACGGTGGCGCAGACACTTTGTTCGGCGGTGATGGTGACGACTATCTCTATGGCAAATTTGATCACGACGTCCTATATGGCGACTTAGGTCGGGACTACCTATATGGCGGTGACGGCAACGATTCCTTGGCAGGCGGCATAGGAGACGACTACTTATACGGAGAATTTGGAGACGACAATCTAAATGGCGATGCCGGCTTTGACTACCTCTATGGTGGAGAGGGCAACGACACGCTTGAGGGAGGCAGCGACGACGACTATCTATACGGCGAATACGGTGATGACTCGCTGGATGGTGGAGAAGGCCTTGATCAGCTTTACGGCGAGTATGGCGATGACACTCTAAGCGGCGGAGCCGGCAGCGACGATCTCTATGGCAGTGATGGCAACGACAGCCTTGATGGAGAAGGTGGCAATGACGATCTCTACGGCGGTGAGGGTAACGATAGCCTGCTGGGAGGAGAGGGTGAGGATGATTTATATGGCAGCTATGGCGATGACACATTAAGTGGTGGCGCCGGAGCTGACGACCTAAGCGGTGGCAGTGACAACGATCTACTGGAGGGTGATGGCGGTGACGATGATCTATATGGATCAGACGGGATGGACACACTTAGCGGCGGTGCTGGCAATGACATGCTTGAGGGTGGCGACGATAACGACACCCTGATGGGCGGTAATGATGACGACTTTCTCTCTGGCAAGTACGACGACGACGTGCTTTTCGGTGACGCCGGCAACGACCAACTGGATGGCGGCCAGGGAAACGACACACTCACCGGCGGCCTCGGCGAAGATATTTTTACATTTACATACCGCGACGGCTCGGAAACCGATGTTATTACTGACTTTAACGGCACTGAGGATCAGGTTAGCATCGCCGCCAGCTATCTGGCAGATTTTTCCAGCTCACCGGGAGAACGGTCTCCGCTTTTCGTCGACTGGACACTGACTGAGGAAGCGACTTCTTCCGGCGCTTATCTGTTTGTACTAAACGCCAGCAATGTCGACGCGGAGCTAGTCGCGATAAACCACGCAACGCCAGAAGCGGCACCCAGCTTGGTTGGTGCTGGGCCACTAACAGTAGCCAATTTCACCAGAATCGACTTCGAACAAACCCTGCCAATCATCAACAACACACTCGCAACCAGGGCCGGCGGTACCAAGCTGGAGTTGAGGTACAAATCTGTCTTCAGGGATTTTCTGACCGGCCTATTCGCACCCACGCGAATGTCGATTGAGACCCGTACGTATTCCGAAGGTACTTACTACATTGTTAATCGAACAACTACGGCAAGGTTTATTGCTTTTGCCCTGGTGAATAACACCGGTGGAACAGACACGCGCTTATTAATGGCCCACATCGTCAACGGGAACGATGGTTTTTTCACCGGCACCGACGAAGACGGGATTATTGAAGGCTCCCGCAATCAAATTACCATTGGTGAAATCAAAACGATCACGACGATTGCAAAAATGCCCGGAGCCGGCAGTGGACTGGCTGGCAACCTCTTTTACAGCACTGGCATCTTCGGAGAAATAGTATTGCTATAAACCGCTGAGCGATTTAACCCGGCTCCATCCACATGCGCAGCAATCGGGCCTGTGCGTGCTTAAGACGCAGACGATCTTCACGTGTCAGTGCGTTGGTCTGCTCCAACGCTCGCAGTGTGCGATTTAAATCCATCAGGATATCCCTCTGAGCTGAATCTCGAACGCTGCTTTCAATCCATGTGATCGCGACCAGCCTTGAACCGCGGGTAATCTCAGTGACCTCGTGAATATAACTACCAGGGTAAAGCAAGACATCGCCCTGCCCCCCTTGAATTGATGCACGCCACTCTCGGTCTCTATCACCAATTCGCCGCCATCAAATTCGGATGCGTCATTCAGACAGATTGTCAGTGACAAATCAGTGCGCAATTTGCCATTGCGTGCCGGCATCGTCACCGCGTCCAAGTGCGGCCGGTAGTACATGCCAACATCGTAGCGACTAAAACGAGGCGGCAAGATCTGGCGCATCTGTGAAGCCTGCAAAAACTCTCGTTCAGAGGTCAAACACTGTAGAAGTTGCTGGGATAAAGCTCCACTAGATTCATTACGCGGTAATTGCAAGTTGTTTTTAAATCAGGTTCGTTGGAACTAGCTGTGACATTGCCATCTACAAAATTCTCTTCTGCAAGCTGCGCCAGGATCTGATCGCACAACTGAACAGGTATCATTTTTTTGAAATGGTAAATCATACCCGGACTTTAGCACGCCCCAATCAGTACAAACACTCGACGCGATGCTAGTATTTACAACATGAAGAAGCACTGGTTTCACTTGGGTGCGGGCGCCCTGTTGTTTCTGCTTATGGCGTTGCACGCCAGCCGTCAGCTGCCCATGCCTCTGATAGAGGAAGTGGAGGAATATGTCTACGACGCTCGCTTGCGCTATACCATGCCCAACACCGTGGATGATCGTATCGTGGTCATTGACCTGGACGAACGCAGTTTGGGTGAACAAGGACACTGGCCATGGACTCGAGATAAGCTGGCAGACCTGGTCAACATATTGTTTGATGAGTACTACGTACGAGTCTTCGCGTTCGACGTTCTATTCGCCGAGACTGATGAAGCCTCTGCGATTTCGGTAATTGATCAGCTGCGCAACCACGCCAACGCTGACAGCCTATCGGTAGATTGGGACGAGCTGGAGTACCAGTGGCAGACGGATAGTCAGTTCGCGGAAGCTGTCATCGCCCGTGACGTCATCATGGGTTTTGTGTTCAAGCAGTTTGTGCCTGAGGACGAACCTGCCACATCTGGCACTCTGCCAATCCCTACAATTTTCAGAGAGCAGCTCGAAGCCGAAAGCATTGATATTCCTTTTTACGAGGCCAAAGGCTATGTGGGCGCCTTTGATGAACTACAGAATGCCACTGAGTTCGGCGCCTTTTTCTCTTACCCTCGCCTGGACGATGTAACCCGCATTAGCCCGCTTTTGCAGGAATACGACGGCAATATCTATGAATCCTTGGGCCTGGCTATGGCGAGGCTTTACCTGGGAAATCCGCCGATTGTTTTTGAATTTGCAGAAGGTACCACTAAAAAAACTGGCCTCAACCTGGAGGCACTGCGCGTTGGGGACAGGCGCATTCCTGTTGACGAAAAAACGCAGGCCTATATCCCAGGCAGGGGCGTGCAAGGCAGTTTCCCCTACGTGTCGGCTACCGACGTATTAAACCGCAGAGTGAGCCTGGAACGACTGGAAGACAAGCTGGTTATGCTGGGTACCAGTGCCGCCGGCCTTCTGGACCTTAGGGCCACACCGGTTGGGGAAGCCTATATTGGCGCAGAAGTGCATGCCAATATCGCGTCCGCTATTCTCGACGAACGTTTCATGAGCAGCCCGCCTTATGCCCTGGGCATTGAACTACTGCAACTGCTCACCAATGTGTTGCTACTGGCTGTGCTGATACCGCTGCTCTCGGCGGCATGGGCGGCCATAGCCATTCTGGCCATGTTGGTTGTCAACGTAGCTCTGAACTTTTACTTCTGGAACGCGCAGCAGCTTATTTTGCCATTGGCATCGAACCTTATTCTTATAGGGTTTATGGCCTTCTTACAGATCAGCTTCGACTACTTTATCGAGAGTAGACGCAAGGAGCGCCTTGGACGCCTGTTCGGCCAATACATACCCGTAGAACTGGTTGAAGAAATTGATGCTTCAGGGGAGGAGCTGAGCCTGGAGGGCGAGAACCGGGAGATGTCAGTGTTGTTCTCGGACGTACGTGGTTTCACCACTATCTCCGAAGGCTTAGACCCAATCGTTCTAACCCAATTGATGAACGAGTTTCTCACACCAATCACACGCATCATTCACGACAGCCGTGGCACCATAGACAAATATATGGGTGATGCCGTCATGGCCTTTTGGGGCGCCCCGCTGCGGGATGAAAACCACGCCACCAACGCAGTCGACGCTGCGCTGGAAATGATTGAAGAAATGAAAATCGTGACAGAGGAGTTCGCCGCCAAAGATTGGCCGCCGATTAAAGTCGGTATCGGTATCGCGTCCGGGCCAATGAACGTGGGCAATATGGGCTCTACCTTCCGCATGGCCTACACGGTGATGGGCGACACCGTTAATCTCGGTTCGCGGCTGGAGGGTATGACTAAGATGTATGGTGCCAATCTCATTGTCTCTGAGGAAACCCATGCCATGATCAGTGGCTATACAACTCGAGAACTGGATACCCTGCGAGTAAAAGGCAAGCTGCAACCGATTACCATCTTTGAGCCGGTATGCCGCGAGGAAGATGCCAGCCAGGAACTGGTGGCCGAGATCGACCAGTTTCACGTGGGACTGGCACACTATCGCAAGCAGGAATGACATGACGCCCAAACCGTGTTTGAATCCTTGCAAGCGGCCAACCCCGGTGTGTTATACGAGCTTTACCTGGAGCGGGTGGCAGCGTTCATCGCCGACCCTCCAGGAGACGATTGGGACGGTGTATTTGTGGCCACCACTAAATAAATCAGCCCAATAATCCGTCGATCACGATTCCAGACAGGGCAGCGCTAACAAG
Source organism: Halieaceae bacterium (assembly GCA_963921335.3). GTDB lineage: Bacteria > Pseudomonadota > Gammaproteobacteria > Pseudomonadales > Halieaceae > CAWUFC02. The sequence continues at coordinate 1,175,819 of CAWUFC020000002.1, forward strand.
CAAGCGTGGTTATCCCTTAAAGTGAACCCTGAACATCACCTATAATTTCTCGCATGAAAAGAACTGTCTACCTGCTAGCCACCTTGATATTGATGGTTTGTGCAAGCTGGCTATATCTGGAGTCTGATCCTGGCGATGCCTTGCCCCGCAACGGGGAGAAAGCTCCGGGGTTCATTGGCTCGCCGGCCGAGCCAAAACCCGTACAGGTTACCAGAGCGGAACAGCACCCCTTTCTCGCCGCAACTGGCCGCAACAGCATGCACAACGATGCCGGTCAGACTGACACCTACACGTGGGCTGGACCACTGGGAAAAGAGATTGAAGTTTTAAATCGCCGTTTTCATCGCATCACCGGTAGCTGTGTTGCACAGTCTCTAGACAGCAAAGGCCGGTTATTAGGCACCTGTGTGAGCCCTTTTGGGGTGACACTCGTCGCAAGAGATCCTGACAGCCTGGAAATTCTGGCTCGCCAGGTCATCACCCGCTGGCTACCCATTGGCGAGAAGTTCAGCGGCGGAGTGTATTTTCATCTGGATCATGAAGATCGCATTTTACTCGCAAGCAACAATCTTGAAGTACAGCGCTGGGAACTCGTCGATGCAGGCAATGAACTGGAATGGGTGCTATTTGAGTCCATCTCAATCGCAGACACACTCAATCGCGCCCGTCGGGAACAGCATCACGTCATTGATGTCATGCCAGACTGGCAGGGTAATTATTGGTTCATCACTCGCGCCGGCATCGTCGGCATGATTGGGCGAGACGGAAGCAATGGGCAGGCCTTTGCTCTGGGCATAGACAGAGCGGAAGGCATCGACAATGCGCTGGCAGTCGGCCCAGAAGGCGTATTTCTGGTATCAAATCACGCCATGTACCGCTTTAATCTGGACGCAACAGGCCAAATAAGACAAACCTGGCGCAGCCCCTATGATCGCGGTAGCGCACCGAAACCCGGCACAATGGGCTGGGGCTCAGGCACCACGCCATCGCTCATACTGAATGATTTCGTCGCTGTTACGGACAATGCTGACGGACAAGTCAATGTGATGGTGTATAACCAGAAAGACGGATCAGTGGCCTGCAAGCAACCTATCTTCCCAGCCGATAAAGGCACTACCGAAAACAGTCTGGCGGTCGTGGGCTATAGCTTGATTGCTGAGAACAATTTGGGTTATTCAGGGCCCAAGAATGTGCCGAAATCGGAACCTGGGCTGGCCCGGGTAGACGTAAACCCAGACGGCAGCGGCTGCAGCCTGGCCTGGGAGAACCTGGCAGTCACTTCACCCTCCGCCGTGCCCAAAGTATCTCTGGCAAATGGCCTGATTTATCTCTATACACGCGATGAAGCAAATCCAGAGGATATGCACGCCTGGTACTTCACGGGCGTAGATTTTCATACGGGTGAGATCGTCTTTAAAGCACTTACCGGAGTGGGCTGGCAGTGGAACAACCACTACGGCTCCATCAGTATCACCCCTGATGGTACCGCTTATGTGGGCCATATGGGCGGCGTTGTCAAAGTGCGGGACGCCGAGCAGAAGTCGCCTTGACTTGGAGGTCATATTCAAAAAGCGCTCGCCTCTCGCGCATTCGCGGGAAGATTCCAAAGGTAGTGGCTACCCAGCTCTACTGGTTTGAGTACAGCGTTCAGTATTCTTCTTGCTTAGTCGATTTAAAGACAACACCCGTATGGGCGTGTCTGGAGGAGTCTATTTGTGGCTACAGCAATATAAAGCTTCCTATTTGACAAAAGGTATTTAAGTACTAACTTTCCAGAAGCGAGCCGATTTTACACTCAGCTCAACAAGGACGTCATTTTCAGGAGAGTGTTATGACTTTCACCCGTTTTGCATTGCTTGTCCCTTTCTTTGCAGCACTAGCTAGCCCCTTTACAGCTGCGGAGGAAGTGTCCTATCAGTTCACCTTTGAGATCGACCAGGCGCGCTATCTGGGACAGGACAGTGCTATCGACGCATTGGTGCCAATCGCGGGCGAAACGATTACGGGCATAGTCTCCTATGACACCTCTGCGCCAGCAGGCACCACTACGGGAGACATAACGCCCTACGCACAAACCGGGTTCAATGCTGGCATGTTTGTTCCGCAGAGCAACGGCATTCAATGGGAGGCTGATGCCGGCAGTTTGACTGTGAGGGTCTTCGATCGAGCATCTGGAAATGACGTTGTGTCTTTCGAAGGTGGCGCAGGTTCAACAATCAATATTCCTGGGCTAACGGTCGATTACATGTGGCTACGCTTGTTCTATGCCTCGTCGCAGATAGGTGGCATAGGCCTGCAGGAAGACTATGACTTTCCCACACCTATACCCGGCCATGAGATTGATCTAAGGGCCACAGACAGCAACAATTCGGAGTACCGCATCTTTGGCAAACTGCAGTCGTTGGAACGGGTCACCACTGAAGTAGCCGAGTGCGGCAGCATTGAGCTACCTTCGGAGCCAGAATTCCAGGAAAGTAACATTTACCAGTGCGCAGACTTCAACAAGGCGGGTCGCGTCGATGCCAAATCTCAAGCCGACCTGGACGCCTATATGAGTGGGGGATACGGCAATGTGGGCGACGGCATCCTTAAGAATTTGCGCGTTCGTTTTACGCCAGAGAATGATGTCGAGATCATCAGCCCCTGCTCAGTCAGGGTGCAGGGAGAAAAGAACGTCCCTCTACAATTGGACAATCTGACGGTTCTGGCTGGCGGCGCGGCCCAGGTGCGGCCGAGGAGCGGAGAAATGACCGTTAGCAATAAATTAACGATCGTATCGCGCGATCAAACCGCGCTGCTAACCGCCAAATCAGCAGTCAGCGTTGGAGAGTTATGCCTTCAAGGCTCTTCTGCAAAGATCAAATCTCTAGGCCTCACTAGCGCAGAATCTGCCACGTTAGTGAGCTCAGACAATGAGCTCCAGGGCATTCAAAATCTCAGTTTGGATGGCAGTGTACTGACACTTAGGCCAAAGTCTGTAAAAGACGAACAAGAAGACAATACAGCTTCCCAGTAACTAGTCATGTAAGCGGTCCTGTAGCGCCCGCACAGGCATGGAATCCAACCTCCCCTCGGGGTTGGTATGCGTTCTAAAAGCTGGCAGATTTGGGGTGGCGGCACCAGATATTGGAATGTCCCAACAAATGAGCATACAGCGCTAGATGCTAAAGCGGATCGATATTGCTCTGCCTTGACTTGAGAGGCTATTTTCAGCAAAATGCGCGCCTTTCGCGCACTGCCGCGAACTGTCCAAATGATGTGGCTACGTAGCTCAGCTGGTTAGAGCACAGCATTCATAATGCTGGGGTCGGTGGTTCAAGTCCACCCGTAGCTACCACCTCAAAAATCAGAATTTGCACTAAATATCAAAAGCTTACAGGCCTTTCTAATCGAGAATAGCGGCTTAAGGTAAGCTAATCTGCGACCAGCAGCATAACTGAGTTTTTGTGAACGTTGGATCATCGCGCCATCCACTACACGTGCACTTCATGCTCTCAACGGTGGGGCTTGGAGAAAATGATTCATTGCTGTTAATGGTCTATAACTACTAAGCCATAAGAATTACGAAACTCCCCTGTTATATTCAAAAGGTAGACACCAACATGCGCAGACACTTGCTTCTGGCAACTTTATTCGTCTTCCCTGTCCTAAGTCTTGCCTCACCACCGGGTATGGTGGCGTTCTTTGACGCATCCAGTTGCCCTGCGAACTGGTCACAGCCACCACAAGCCCAAGGGAGGATGCTTGTTGTCGGCTCCTATGGTAATCCAACTGGTTTCTCGATCGGTCTGGATAACGGCCTTCCACCTTTAGGAGATGGAGGCGTGCCAACACATAACCACTGCTTTCGATCGACTTTTTCGACGGACGAAGATGGCCTGTGCGGCTTGCCAGGCACCAATGAATCAGGCATGAAATCAGGCACGTTCGCCGTTATCGGTGTTACAGACGATGCCGATGCAGATCTGCCCTTTATGCAGCTGCCGGCCTGTGAGTACAGTGGCACCGCGACGGACAATCTACCAAAGGGCACAATTTCCTACATGAACTCGGCGTCTTGCCCAAGCGGCTGGCAGGCACTGGCGGACTATGCTCGACGGACCATCGTCGCAGTCGATAGTACACAAACCATTCCAGGCATAGCAGGTGATCAAGCGGACGCAACTCTTGAGTACTCTGCGGTTCACGCACACAGCATGTCAGGATCCGTAACCGTGAATGACACTCAGTTTATTCTAGTTTCCGGTTCCACATGCTCGACTAAATACGCCAAAGCCGGCAACTACGACTTCACATGCAATGCGGAGGTTGGGGGTAATGGAGATGGCATCGGAGAAGATATGCTGCGCATTCCAGCCGCCTCATACGGTTTGTGCAAGAAACTTTCAGCGCCATCCAGTAAAGCACTGCCTCCATCCAATATGATCGTATTCTTTGAAGCCACTGCCTGTCCGGTTGGTTGGACAGAGGTTGTCACTATGACGAACCGCTTTTTGATCGGACTGCCGGATGACGGCAAGCCGGGCATCGCTTACGGCGGCAAGCATTTGGATGACCTCGAAACGCGGAGCCACGAACACGGCGCCTCCTCTGATACGATAAACTTTCCCGCGCAAAACGTGACCGCATGGAATGGTAAGACTGGTGTGAAATTAGGCGCTAGTGGCAACTATGCAAAGTTCAGCGGGGGCACGACCCTGTCTTCGGCCACGCCAGCCTACGTGCAGCTATTGGGCTGCAGGAAAAACTAAAGCCTGCTTAGTCCCTTGGATATTTCACACAAAGAGAGAGCGGTGAGCCCCCCTGTATCCGCGCACTGATCGTCACCACATCTGGGGCACATAACGGGCTGGCTCACCGAGCCATCGCAAATACTGCATTCACCTTCGCAGATGTGATGGGCGCCCAGCAAATGCGCTATCTCATGCGTGATAGCACCGATGTGTGCCATCTCCACTGCGGCGACTGCATGCGTAGGAGAGATGTAGACAATAGGCCCAGGCCAGGCGACACCCGCTGGACTACCATCAATAGTACCAACGACCCACACAACTACGTCTTGGGCGGCCCATGCGGGATCATTGCACTTCTTTATTGCCATTTCACGAAGAATATCGCTGCGGTCCTGACTAGCAGGCTCGGGCGAGTTAGGGAGAATTGTGATCGTCATCTTCAGATTGACGGGACTTTTGTCAAATTGTGATTCGTATCCAGGAATAAAATCGCTGAGCCAATCGCCTGAACCCGGCGTGGCAAGACCGACACGCAACAGCTGTTGTGTCGGGTTCTGGGGCATTAAACAATTGGTGCTGTCTATCATTTCTACGTCTGGAACATCTGATGCCAAAGAGACTGTTCCGAGCATCAAAAAAAAGAGGCATAAGCAGGCATTCTTCATTGGTTACATCCTCAACACACTGCCGTAAGTGTAGACCTATTTATCCCAGTTTATGCGGGCAGTTGGCGGATCAAGTGACTTTCACCCCTCCAGGCCAGCCAAAACGCGAGAGAGATTTCCGCTAATAGAGGGTTCGCAGCTAAGCCCTGCTGAGCATGGCGAGCATCGCCGAACCCAGGTCACAAAGCTGATCATTGCCGCAATCTGAAAACTGCATTCTGATATGTTCATCCGGTGATCAAAATTGGAATTATCAGCGACAATCCCAGCGCAATATTGGCAGGCATATTGGAGCAGGCCGGTTATGTGGCGGTACACTTCCCGACCGATCAGCTGCCGCCACAGAGCGATGAGGATATCGCAGCTTGGGTGCTGGATTGCACGGATCCCGATCCGGTGGCAGAGATAGTGGCAGAACTCGAACCCCTGCTTGTGCTCAGTAACCGACCCGCCCACGCGGCCACTGCGCCCTACCGGGAGTGGTGCCAGCGGGTTTTGCGGCAACTGGACAAATGGTGTGCCGACCTGTGGCAGGAATCTACCGACAGTGACACCACACCAGAAGGCTTTGCGGAATTAGCTGGCTGCTGGCAGGCTCCACCGGCGCCACAGAGGCTGTAGCCGAGTTCCTGAACGAGCTGCAACCCTCTCCACCCCTGGCCTTTCTATATGCACAGCATATAGATGAAGCCCACCAGGCCATGCTCGCCACCGTAGCACGGGCTAACCCCCAATATAGCGGCGGCTTGTTGCTTGGTCGGCAATGGCTCAATCCCTTCCGCGTGTATGTGATACCCGCCAGCTGCCAGGTCGGTTTTGCAACCGGTGGTGAGATATTCAGCACCCGCGAAGCATGGCCCGGCCTGGCAAAGCCGGACCTGAATGCATTGATGGCCATCCTGTCCGGCTTACCCAGGCCCCTGGATGGCGTCATTCTGTTCAGCGGCGCCGGGGAAGATGGCGCGCGAGGTATGGCAGCCCTTGCGCCAAGGGGTACACGCCTATGGAGCCAGTCTCCACAGAGTGCCGTGGCACCCTCCATGCCCAATGCGGCACAACAGCATGCGCGCCTCTCCCGGCAGGGATCACCGCGCGAATTGGCCCAAGCCCTACTGGAAATCTACCGCTAGTATTGTGAAGCAGTTCTCATTTTGGGACATGAGTCACTAAACCGTTCACAAGTGGTTTAGGCGGTCCAAATTCGGCGCTATGTTAGAGACAGATCACGCGACACAGGTGCTGCCGTGCAGGCAACGCAACCCGCTAACGGGCAACAGACTACATACCACCAGCTCAGCAAGGCTGGCCTTGAAGCGATTCCAGCCAAGAGCCCCCATCGCAAGTACATGGTATTACTGGTCATGCACCTGGTAGAAACGGACGACGCCACGGTACTCTGTGACGCAGCCGACTGCAGCGAACGCACCCTGCACTACGTGAAGAAAAGGCTCAGCAAAGATGACGGTGTCATTATCAATTACGACCGCACTGCCGGCCGTTACGTGGTCATACAGTCGGGTGTTTTAAACCTGGCCAGAATCGCGGAGTTGATGCAGCGGCTTTACCCCGCCCGTATTGCCTACATTCGGGCCCTGGGTGAACGCACTCGTAATCAGCGCGAGGCCGGGTAAATCATTAAAAATGCTCAAGCACTGGCATAGAGTCGTTCGAACTCACTAAACCAGGTTGCACCATCCAGTTCTTCCAGGTCAGCGGCGCTCACCCGCCGGTGTTCACCAATGCCGTCAAATGCCAGTGCCCTGAAAGCGGGGTCACAGTAGGCAGCGGCGCGACACACTGCCACCGACTTCCACTGCTCAGGCTGCAGAACAGGCAGGCCACAGAAACCCTCGAGCGAATCCAGCGATAAAGCATGCCCGCGCCAGCTCAGCTCCTGAGGCGGACTCTCCGGCTCCTGCTCCAACACACGCACCTCTGCCAGTAACTCCAGGGGTAGCACGACCCGTCGACCGTCGGCCAGCGGCAGCAGTGCAATGTCCAGATGTTCTTCCGAGTTTTGTCCTGTCATTTGAATGTCTCCTTTAACCGGCCATTGCTACCTGGCCCAGGTACTGTTCAATCACAGCCCGCATACCCTCAGCACTGTTAGAGCCCTTGGCCATAAAATCAGTGGCGCCCACGCGCTGGGCCTCGTTGCGATGCTTTTCGCCGTCACGGGATGACACCACCACCGTGGGAATATCCTCCAGCACCGGCGCCCGCCTCAGGTTGGCGATAAAATCGAAGCCATTCATATTCGGCATTTCCAGATCCGTGAAGATAAAGTCCGGTAAACGGGTGGTTTCAGAAAGGAAATCAAGCGCCTCTTCACCATCGATCGCTGTAATCACTTCGTAACCCATACTGCGCAGTCGCTTCTCATAGGTTTTCCGCATCATCACCGAGTCGTCAACACAGAGAATCAAGGTGTTGTCGTCAGCCTCGACACTGGTCGCTTCCGACACGGATTCCTGGTAGTTCAACTGGCGAATCAGCTCGTTGAGGTCAAGCGCCAAAACCGGCTGGCCATCAGGTTTCAGTGAGCCGCCGGCTATACCGGGCACTCCGCTGAACTGTGCGCCAAGACTGCGAATAACCAACTCCTCCGCATTGGTCACTGAATCTACGTAGAAGGCCACGCGGCGCGCGCCGTGATGCGCAAACAACACCGGCACGAATTCCGGCATTTCAACCACCCGCAGTGCCGGCAGTGTTCCGCGCACAACACCGAGGTAATGCAATTCGTAATCCTCGTCGCGGAAAGACAGGACGCCGCGCGGCAACCGGGCCTGCCGATGTACTTCATCGCGATGTCGAAAATCAGATCCATCCAGTGAAGTCAGCGGCACTGCAATCTCCTCCTCACCAATGCTCGCCAGTAGCGCGCCATTCACCATAATGCTGGCTGGCACACAAATATCGAACTGGGTGTAGAAGCCGGGTTTGGACTGGACATCGATATTACCGCCCATCTGCAGGACAGACTGGTACACCGCGTCCATACCAACACCGCGTCCGGATATCTCGGTCACCTGCTCGGCAGTAGACAACCCACTTCGAAAAATAAGCCGCATTGCCTCTTCATCACTGAGCTTGTCTGCACCCTGCACAAGATCAGACTGCTCGGCCTTCTCGCGCAGCCGCTCGGGATCCAGGCCGTGACCATCGTCGATCAGGCGAATAATAAACTCCGATCCGCGACGAAAGATCACTAGTGATATTTTGCCGGTTTCACTTTTACCGGCAGCCCGTCGCTCGGCTGGCGTACCAATGCCATGGTCCACACTGTTGCGCAGCATGTGCTCCAGCGCAACTCGCAGCTGCTCAAAAACGGTGACATCTAGTCCCCCTTCCTCGCAGGTGATCTCAAACTCGACCTGCCTGCCAAGCTGGCGGCTGACTTGATGCACCAGTCGGTGAAAACCCGGGCCCAGCTTGGAAAAGCTTACCAGGCGCAGCAGCCGCAATTCCGACTGGCTGTTCTCAATCAACCTGGACAAACCCATCGCCTCGCCCATGGCCAGGCCAATATATTCTCCCAGCTCACGCGCCTCTTCGTGCAGGTCAAAGGCTGCTTCCCGCAGGATGGCGGCAAGGCTTTGTTTCTCAGTGAGACGGTCCATTTCCAGCGGATCAAATTGCTCCGTATCGGAAATTTCCTCAGTCCTGGTCTGGATTTCGGTATCGAGTTGTAAGGACAGTTTGTCGACCAGGTCCTGTACACGCCGCGCCAGCCCCATCACTTGTTGCTGGCCCTGGGCGCCCCGGTCGAGTGACCTGCGACAACGCACGTTGCCCATAGAGACTTCCAGCCCCGTATCCAGCAGGCGGTCAATTCGGCCCGTAGCAACCCTTATATTATCGACCCGCTCCGGCGCATCCTGTTCGGGGAGCTCCTCCTGCGCCTGATTATCCTCTGCCTCCGCCTGCTCAGGACCCCAGTCACTGCGGCTGGCGAGCATGGCTGCACTTGCCTCGTGAAGTTCACTGACAACCTGGTAGACCAACTCGAGTGCCGCATCATCCAGGCTCTTCATCTCAATGGGCTCGAGACGCGATTCAACATCGTGAACCAGACCGCCGAACGTGTGTACACCAACGGAATTGGCGCCACCTTTCATGGTATGTAGAGTGTTTCGCAGTGACTGCAGTGCCGATTCCTGCCTATCCGCCAGCTCGCTGGCCGAGGTATCCATAGCCTCCAGATATTCAGGCAGCGTTTCCAAAAACAGGTCCAGCAACTCCTGGTCAATTTCCTCAACCGCTGAGGTCACCGCCTGGCTCTCCGGCGCGCGTTCTCCCAGGCCCAGAAGTTGTTCTGGGGTATGTTCAGGTCCAGACTTTGGGTAGTGGAGTACCTCCGCTAACGGTGCGGGCGATTGTTCGGGAGGTTCCTCCGTGAATTCTTGCCCCGTCTCTTCTGGCTCCTCTTCCCCTTCGTCCTGTGTCTCCGATGCCTCCAGCAGGTCCGGGTTAAACTCAACTTCAGCGAGTTCATAACCTGGTCGTTCAGCCGTCACCTCGAACTGCATCAGTTCACTGACCGGCATTTCGCCCAGACCCTGTTCTGGACGTACTGTTACTTCAGGCAACTGCAGAGTCATCTGGATGAATTCACGCACATCCCGATGGATCGCAGCGGCGCTGTCGGTATCAGATTCAAGGTCTTCTTCCAGCAGGGTTTCCAGATAGCGCCCCAGTTCCTGTACCACATCGGCTGACAGTGGAAACTTGAAAAATTCACCGTGACCATTGTCGACCAGTCCAAATACCGCATTACTGGCCAATTGCTCGATCACTGGAAGATCCAGGAAATGCGAGAGTACCGATCGGTCCATTTCAAGCAGGTCGCCGTTGCGCAACTCCACCAGAGCGGGCACCAGCGCACGTAACAGGATTAGGGCGCGCCCGCAGACATTGCCCATGTCATCACGCGGAGCGGTGTTTTCGAAAAGTTCTATCAACCCGTCGAGAATGTCGACTGCATTTTCCCTGGACCACAACTCATCAAGGTCGACCGAAACCACCTCAGCCGCGACTTCCTCGATCGGGTTACCCTCAACCGCGGTGACTACCGGCTGGGCCTGCTCTTGCTCAGAATCTGCTGACGGGGCCACAGATTCCGCTATTGATATGGCGCCACCATCGAAGTCGATACGGGTTGACGCAGAATCAAAACTTTTTGAACACATACTGTCCGCGATCATGCCGGGTACCGCGAAATCTGCGCTGTAGATCGGGATACCTTCCGACATCATTTCTACGAAGCCCGGCAACCTGTGCAGTACTACCTGCACCAGTTCTGCCATCTCGGGGGCTCCCTCGACGTAACCGTCACGCAGTGCATTGAACAGTTTTTCCATCTGGTACATGAATTCGCCGAATTCGAACAGCTCGATAGTACGGGCGCTGCCCTTCATGGTGTGGAATACGGCGCGAATCTCCAGAATCGCTGATTCGTCGGTGAGTTCATTGGCGAATCGTGGTTGCGCCTCTTCAAGGCGCCGCAAGTATTTACGGGACTCTTCGACAAAACACTCGACCAATTCTTCGTCGATGTCCGCATCGGGATCCTCCAGCGGTGCATCAGCGCCCCGCTGGATGGTATCGAGGCCCCAGGTTTCCAGCGCGTCGCGCCAGAACACATCGGATGCACGGCTGGGCGCTCGCTCCAACGGAACCACGTTATCAACCCGCTCCGGCACAGGCTCTTCAAAAGTGGGTGCATCAATACAGAGCTCAGAGTGATCTTCAAATGTGGCCTGGCGCTGTTCTATAAAGCCGGACAACATGCCTGCACGCGCCTCGGCGCGACACAAGTGCTCATCGGCATTGCCAAGCGGATCCTCGGCGTTGCGCTCCAGGTAGTGTTCGAGAGCCGCAACCGCTTCGGCAAAACAAGCCATGCCGGCATCCTGTACCAGGCCACCCAGCTCGATTGAGGCGACAATGTAATCACAGCATTTCCGCAAGACAGAGACCTGGGCTTCGCGCCCCTCCACCAACCCCAGCACGGACAGCACCTGCTCCATATCCGCAATCGCTTTTTGGGCATAACCGCGATCAGGCAATTCCTGCAAACACTGGTCAGTCAGCACCAGCAAGGTGGCGGCTTCGGGCACATCGCCCGAGTCAAGGCCGCGCAGCCCGGCCAGAGTGTCTTCCTTCTGGATAAGCGTCTGCGCCCTGTACAGCGGGCGCAGTTCAGCCCGGGTATATGCTGTATCCAGCGCCAGCTCCTGTTTAAAGGCCAGCAATTCGCCGCGTACAAACTCGCGGTTGATGCTGGACTTCATGTCATTCAGGCAGCGAACTGTCTGCTCTGCGATGGCTATATCCAACTCATGGCTGCTACTGCCGCCACGCGCAGAAAGTCCGTGTTTCAGTTTGTGCTCAAGGCCTTCCTTAACTGCTACCAACGCACCACCGAAATCTATTAACTCAACGGCATTAGCGGGCTCTTCCCTATCGGCTAGCGCCGCCAAGTGGCCATGTTGGGCCAGTATGATTTCCGAGTAACTATCCAGCCCCAGTGCTTTCAACTGCAGACCCACCTGTCGCAGGCGAGGCACAATGGTTTCTGAAAGCTGGGAATTGCTACTGCAAATCTCTTCGCCGTCGGTGCTCATGAAGAGCATAACTTCCAGCAACTGTGACAAAGTCTGTCGCAGCGCCTCCAACAGGTCATCTTCCTGGATCAGCCGCTCGCTGCCCAGACGCACTTCACCCACTTCATGCACATTGAACGTATCACGCAGGGTTTGTTGCAGGCTTGTAGGCGATGGCGAGCGGGCGATGTAGTACAACATCTTCCTGACATATGGCTCTGGGTCAGCCTCGACCAGGGCATGATTGCTGTTGTGGGCGAGCGACTTCAGGAACACGAAGCAGTGCTTGAAGACATCCACAATCACTTCATCAGCGCTGGTGCCAGGCTGCGCCAGAACCTCGATCAAGCCCATGTAACAGCGAAAGTAGGCCTCCATAGGCGTCCCGGCCAGCGTGGTGGCCCCCAGTTTGCCAACTGCGTAGAGTTTCTTGAGCGCCTCGTGCTCTCTTTTAAGTGCAGCCTGTGAATGTTCGTAACAGATGCGAGCTGCCTTGCGGCCATACTCTTCAATCTTGTCTTCTGGCGAGGGTTCGGCACCATTGGTGATACCCGCTGCCAGGCTGATCCGAGGGCTGAAGAACATAGAGTCAGGGAGTGAAGGCCGATTGCTGAAGCGGCGCAGATCATTGATCGTCGAGGCAATGACAGTAGCGGATACCTCGCGTTTGGCACGCACATTGGCCAGGTAAGCAGGCAGTGATTCAATCGCAGCTACCACCTCTGTTAGTGCCAGCTTGCGCGCTTCACCCTGGATTTTCTGATCCAGCATCTGACCCAATGTCCGCTCAATCTCCTCAGTGAGCAGTGCGGCGGGGTCAAGCGTACACAGACGCAGGACACCAGTTGCGGAATGCACGTTCTGCAAAGCCTCCGTCAGATGGCCAGGCTGACCTGGTTCCCGTACCGCCTTCTTCAGACATGCCAGTGCCTGGTCCATCTCTTCCCGAAGGTACTTTTCCACCCAACCGAGGGCCACAAAATCAAAGTGTTGTGTCATCATTTCTTCCTCACGCTGCCCAGTAGGCATTCAACTCTTGCGGACGCCAGCGGCTGGCATTGTCAGGCTCCCAGCCGCAGGCCTCTCCCGCGCCCAGAACCAGCAAACCACCCGGCTTCAACCGCTTGCGCAGTTGCTCAACGATGGTCCTGACCATTTCCGTACGGAAGTAAATCAGCACGTTCTGGCAATAGATCACGTCGAACCCGTCATAGGGACAGGTTTCGAGATTTTTCAGGTTACTCACCCCGAATCGGGTGTGCTCCCGCAGTGACGGCTGTACCTGCCAGCCACCCTGTTCCCACTGAAAAAAACAGGCCATGCGACGAGTATTGACCCCGTGCACCTGCTTGTCGGTAAAGCTGCCGCGGTTGGCATACATCATGGCGCTTGGGCTTATATCAGTGCCAAGCACAGACCAATCATGTGTTGTGTGCTGCAGTGACTCCAAAGCAACCATGGCTAGCGAATAGGCCTCCTGACCCATCGCACAACCCACAGACCAAATGGACAGCGTCTCACCGGGTTCGGTCAGTTGTGATTTCCGGTGCAGGAACTCCCCTACCGCTTCCATAGACGACTGACAGCGAAAAAACTCGAATCTTTAACTGTCAGTTCATCGATCAGCGCTGCTCGCTCTGCCTGACCAGCCTCACTGCGCATCAGCGTCTGGTACTCGGCCAATGTGCTAACACCGCAGGCCAGCAGGCGCGGGTAGATACCACGTTCAAGCACCCGCTTACGCCCGTGCAGGTTGATCCCGGTAAACGCCTCAATCCAGGATTCCCACAAGGGCAGTTCCTCATCGCTGATCATGGGATACTCCACGCTCATCAACCTGCCTTCTGCTCCAGTTCAGGAATCATATCGGTGTCATCTGCTTCCTCGTCTGCCGTGGCATCGGCGTGGAAAGGATAAACAGCTATCTTGTCTTCCTCGGTCAACTCGCTGGTGTTCTGCTCCAACATGAAGCGGCCCGTGTCATCTCTCAGACGGTCAAACAGCATGCGCAGTTCATCGGTGGCAGAATCCATCCGGCCGGCCGCGCGCTGGGTTGCCAGCGTCTTTTCCAGAATATCGCTGACTGACTCGGTGACCCTCCCAGATGACTGGCTGGACTGCTGAATTTGCTGACGCATATCACCCATATACTTCCGGGTGTTTTCGCTCAGAGAGAGAATCTTCTCGAAGTGCTCGCTAACATCCGAGGCAATGTCGGTAAGTTTCACCAAGGACTGCGTGGCGCCCTCCATATTGCGGTTGGATTCGGCCATGCGGTTACTCACCGAGCGAATCGCCCGGTCTGCTTCCTGTACGATATCGTTGGTCTGGTTGGCGAGCTTGCCGGTCTCATCAGCAATACCTGCAAAGCGCTGACCACCTTCACCCGAATATGAAGCAGCTTCAATCCGGGTGTTCATGGCAAGGGTAGAAATAGCGTTGGCCACCTCACGAATCTTGAACAGCAGGTCCGCAACAATTTCAATGTCGTCTCCGAGGCGCTTACTGGTCTTAGCGACTGTCTGCTGGCTGTCCCGAATCTCCTCGACACTGACCATCAGGGTTTGAATACCGTCGCCCCCTTGACGAGCCGCTGATACCGCCTGATCCGAAGCCTGGTCAGTTGTCTGTGCCAACTCGGCCATATGGTTATTGATCAGGCTCAACTCACTGGAAGTTGAAGCTGTGTCGGCAACAATGCTCCCCACTTCCTCAAGGCTGGACTTCACTTCGCCGGATGCCTGGGCAGATTCCTCCACCGCCTCGTTAACCTCGTGGCTGGAATTGTTGACTGATGTCACCACTTCCCGCATCCAGGCCAACAACTGGTTAATCGCAACCGCAATAGGCTGAGTGATCCCATCGGTCTCGCTCAGGTCCTGGGATAGGTTGCCCTCAGCCAGAGGTTCAATTTCCAGCACTTTCTGCGCCACTTCTGCCTCGTTCAGGTCTGCCTGAGCCTGAGCCTGACGCTCTTGGTTGCGCGTTCCATTCATCCGAAACAGTATCAACAGCAGCAACAACGAAGCGATGCCACCGGCGTATGTCGCCGTGGTGCTGGTTAAAGGGCGCTCACTGGCCAGTTGGTCCACATGCGACAGGGCATCACCCGCCACTACCGCCAGCAAAGGCGCCGACTCGGTTATAACAGTGGCCGCTTCTGTCGCCGCAATCATTTCCGGGTAGGCGTTATAGATTTCCTCAACCGAACCGTTGACGCTCTGATACAGCGCATCGGCGAGTTCCAGGCTGGCAATAGCATCGGCATCGGCCAGGGCATCGATATCCCTGGACCGATCACCATCGCGCATGCCTTCCATGTTCAGCTGGAACCGCAATGCGTCCTGCTTGAACTCCTCGGCGGCGGTCTGAGCATTGGCGCCACCCTGCAGAATGCGATCGATGTTCCGGCCGATGCGCTCAATCAACCACAACTGCTGTTGGCCCGCCAGCAGGGTTGTCTTCGACACAGGCTGGTCCAACAGGATATCCACAAGGTCTGCATAGTGAGCCTGGATAGTCTTAATGTTGCTGTTCAACTCAGCCGACACCTGGCGAATAAACATGATTCGCTCGCGCGCGGATATCAAGGTATCAATGTTCGGACTGAGCCGTCCCCACTCAGTATCCAGTCGTGCCAAGTACACGTTCATGGACGGACCAGGAGCCGGCAGTCCTAACTCTCCCTCGCGCAAGGCAGTGATCTGCGATGGCACCCGGGCCTGGGATTCAGCCAGACGCTTGAATCCAGCCTCCTGGCCCGAAGTCGCTTCACCACCGGCGACATTAATCTCCTGGGATAGCTGACGAATATCGGAGGCGATAACCCGGTAGCGCTCATCCCAGTTTGCGGCAATGGACATCTGCCACAGATTGTATGCAAGCGCCGCAAGAGCCAACAGCAGCCCTACCCCCGACAGCACCCCAATCGAATCGATTCGGCCGCGTTGTTTTGTCCTTGAAGGAATCATATTTATCTCTCCCTATTGAGCATTGGCAACCGCTGCATGGCTGAAGCGACTGTCATTGAGTAACTTGTCGATCGAGAACAGAACAAAATCGCCTGTTTCGGACCGGAATACCCCGTCGGCAAACGGAGCCAAATGTTCTTCCACGGGGATATCTGTGCGTAACTGTTCCGCTGAAAAACGGACGCCGCCCAGGCTTTCATCCAGCACCAGGCCCGCTTGGATACCGCGCCCGCTTATCACCAGCGCCTGCTTTCCCCGCGATCCTCGCACGCCACTGCTGAGAAATGACCCTAGATCGGCGATCGACAGAACCCTGCCGCCAATATTGGCGATGCCACGCACCCAGTGCTGGACGCCTGGCACAGGTATGGTCGGCGTCAGATCCACGATCTTGCGTGCCTCGCGCATACTGGCGACGCAGACAGTGTCCAGCACCCTGAACGCCGCACCATGCCAGTACTCCACATACTTCTCGGCAACAGGCACGGGTGCACCTCGATCGCGAACCGCGTCACGCAACGTCAGCAAGCGTTCAAAATCTTCGGTTTGCATCAGGACGCTTCCCTGACTTCGAGGAATTCCCGCAGGATGTGCCGCAAGGCCTCGGGCTCCAGCGGTTTTTCAAGATAGGCGGAACACCCACGATCCTTTGATTTGCCCATGGTGAACACGTCGTCATGTGAACTGAGCATTACCACCGGCGTATCCTTGAACTCACCACGGCTGGCACGGATCAGAGTCAGTGTCTTGAATCCGTCCATAGGCTCCATAGTGATATCGAGCAGAATCAGATCCGGCTTCACATCTTCAAGCTGCGTGACCGCATCCCAACCATTTTCAGCGGTTACCACTTCACAACCGTATTGTTCCAGCATCTTGCCTGCCTTTATGCGGATGATCTTGTCATCGTCGACCAACAGGACACGACCCTTGCTTGCGTTTTGATTTTGGGACATTTGAATTGCATCTCCTGTACTAGCGCATCGATTGCCACGTGCTCAGTATTCGACTCAAGTCCGCTGAAAGTGAATGCGGAAAACCCGTTTTCATGCAAAAAGGTGTCACCGGCGCAAGTTACTTGCAGCAACTCCGGGCTCACCGCAACATAACTGCGCCAGCAGCACCAAAACACTATATATACAGCGTTTACCGGTTTTATTTTCTTGAGAGCAGGTCACGCCTGAGGCAATTTATCGCTAAAACATTGTTGCGACACGGAGAGGAAAATGGCTATCTCAAGCAAGCTGCATAAGGCAACAGGCGTTGTTCTGATGATCCTGCTGGCGGGTCTTGAATCAAACGGCAGGGCAGCCAGCCTGGAATTGAGGGGGCTGGCGGTATACACAGAGACCGCCCGGGATATTTACCTGGCCGGCATGTCTCTGCCAGAGGGCACCACACTGGACAACGTCTATCTTGCGCCGGGCCCAAAAGCCATGGATTACCGTATCGCGACCCGTCGCATTAGCGTACGCGGGTTCTTCGGTACGCTACTACTGCAAGCAGAACTGGGCTCTGGAGAGCGCGCACCTGAACAGGTGATCACAACCATTGCAGACCTGAAACAGAAGATTCAGGGTGCCCTGGTCTACGGCGACCAGTTCCAGATCATGTTGAGCGAGGACGACGCTACCAGCTTCCACCTGAATGGCAGCGAGCTGATGACGGTCACTGACGGTGAAATCTTTGATTTCTTCTTCGCCGGCTGGGTAGGAGAAAGTAGTTCAACTTTGCTTAGGGACACCCTCCTCTCCAACAAACTCTAACGCAGCACCAGGGTCAGGTTCGAAGAACTGGTGCCAAGCGGTGAGCGCCAGCAACTGGTCGTGGCATGGCTTCAGCCACCTGAGCCCATTGCTGAACCCGAGCCAACGCCCGCGCCAGTGGCGGTGCCGGAGTCTATAGTTGAGCAGGCTGCACCAGCGCCGACACCGTCGCCCTTGATGACGGTTGCGAGCCTGCAGCCTATTGCTATCGGCCGCGAAAAACTGCCTGAACCTATCATGGACGATCGCGAATATCAGCGACAACTGAGGGAATATATCGGCGAGGTTATGGGGCAAGTATTTGGCGCCGTACGTTACCCAAGCCGCGCCATTAATCGCGGCAAGCAGGGCAAGGTCGAGTTGCTGGCCACGCTAGATGATGCAGGGCAGCTAATCGATGTTGTGCTGGACAAACCCTCGGGCGTCGCGCTGTTAGATCGCGCCGCAGAGGAAGCGGTCAAAAAAGCCGCCCCGTTTCCCGAGCTTACCGACGTTGCGCAGGAGGAATTCCTGGCCGCAGACGGTGAACACTACGTGGTCATGATCCCCGTGACATTCAGACTTTATTAGGAGGTTGGCGTGAGTTACTCAAGCTATCCACTAACCCATCGCGCATTGGTCTGCACGCGCATGGACATGTTTCGCGACCTGGGCTCAGTCAATGCCTTGAGCAGCAGTGGCCCGGTATTGCCCCGGGTAAGCCTGAACCTCGAAACGGCGTCTGACAACCAGGCACAACGCGTTATCGAGTTCCTGTTTCCTGTCTTTCTGCAAAATATTATTCGCGACCCGGAATTTCCAGGTCGCGCCAGGCTTGAGAAAGCGCTGGTTCAGATGGAACAAACCATTCAGGAAAACGCACAGAACGCGATGGCGCAGGAGTTATTGACCTGTGGGCTGAAAGGTGAAGTTTGCGACCCTGCCGGGCTACCGGCAGATATAGATGCCAAAAGGGCAGTTGCCTTGTTCCTGGCTCGTGAGGAATGGGACACGCTATACCGCACCTTTGCACTGCGCGTTGTGAAAGCACTGGTAAAAGCACGCAAGGAAGTGGCTGTGTGGATCAGGGAGCAGCAGGAACTGACTCCCGTGAGCGCCTGAGACAGCCCTGAGCGCCTGAGACAGCCCTGAGCGCCTGAAACAGCCCTGAGCCCCTGAATCAGCCGCCCATAGCGGCCAATAGTTCGTCCAACTCCGGGGCGGATGAAAGCGGTTCTACATCGAGGTCTACGGCCTGCATCACTGTCGCCCGCCAGTTACTACTGTGGCGATTATCTAATGAAGTCTGCAAACAGCGGCGGTGCCCCTCCTCCGTGTCAATCTGGACCGGCTCCTTGTTGGCCGACCAATCGCCCTGGCGGATACGGGGTTTGCGCGAGGACCAGAACCAGAGCCCACGCTTATCCTGAAAATAGAAACGCGCATCCACAGGCAGCGCCACGCGCTGGCCTGCTATGAGTGCGTACTTCTTCAGTTCTGTCACTTCGCCCGCACCCTCGGGTGCGTTGGCAGACTTGTCTTGAGCGCTTTGCGTCATTCTCGCCCTCCGCCATTTCACGCATTAAACACAAAGATATTTCAGCGCTTACGGGGCAAAAAGTGAATGAATGCATGTCACAAAATCAACATTTGCCGCAATAGACTTGCGGTGGATGTGACATCGGTGCTGGGTCATCTTTGAGGCAGCTTTTTCTCTCAGGCGCCATCACGTGTATCCATCGCAATCGGCCAGACGACAACACCGCAGTAAATATCGCCACAAATCCACTTATGGCGGGTTGTGCACAGCATATGGCGCACTCTGCCATGCCTCGAAAACACCACAAATTCTAATCTGTGCTGGCAGTTGGGCGGGCCTCGCGCCTCATCCCAAACGGATCACCAGCTGCATCGACTTGACGAAATTGGAGACATGCTATGAAAGCAAGCGATTCAGCAAACTGCTGTTGGCCGCTGCCATCATTTCGGGTCCCGTTGTTGCCGCCACCGACGGCGAGCTGTCGACAACGGACTCAGTAGGTACCGCGACCATCAACGCCAAAATACCGCCGATGGTCATGATCACCGGGCTCAACGATATGGATCTGGGAGAGTACAACCCAGCGAGTCCGTCTGACCTTGAAGGCGCCACAACCTTCTGCGTGTACAGAAACGCACGCAGCGGCCAGTACTACCTGAAGATGGCCGGCGACGGTGGCGGCACTGGTGCGGTCCAGAATGCATTCCAGCTAGGTAATGGCACTGCGAGCGAGGAGATCGACTACTCGGTGGAGTATCGCCCCAACCCGAATGTCAGCTATGTGGACTACGACACTCCTGATCAAACCACGGGTCTTCTGGGCGCCAGCAGCGACTTCGACTGTGCCGACGGCGTACAGGCCCGACTGCGCGTCAAGATTGCTGAAGCGGATGCTCGACGCGCTGTCGAGGGTGACTACTCAGGTGACCTGGTCGTAACAGTCACGGTGGAGTAAGGCAACCAACCGGCCGGGCCAGCCCGGCCATATGAAACAAGGAAGAGTGATGAAAAAGCGTCTAAAAATGTTAAGCATGGCAGGCCTGTTGGCGAGTTCCAGCCTGACATTGGCTGCCACCGATGGCGATCTGTCAACGACAAGCTCAGAGGGATCTACTCGCATTACTGCAGAGGTTCCCAAGATGGTTCGCATCACAGGTTTGCAGGATTTGGATCTTGGCAAATACGACCCTGCCAACCATGGTGATCTATATGCAACGACCAAGTTCTGTGTGTATCGTAATAGCCACGGTGGCACCTTCGAGATGCAGATGCGCGGCGACGGAGCCGGCAGCTGGCAGCTGGCAGCAGGATGCATTTCTGCTGGGCAATGGCGTAGCAGGTGACGAAATCCCGCACAAAGTCAGTTATCGCGAAGACAGTGGCTCAGGGACATTGGTGGAATACACCACGCCCAGGAGTCCGGTGAAAAACCTGTCAGCCAATACAGAGTCGATGTTTTGTGCGACAGGCCAACAAGCCGAACTGGAAGTGCGTGTCGACGCTGATGTGGCGCAAAATGCCAAAGATGGTCGATACTCCGGTGACCTGTTCGTCACCGTCACGGTAGAATAATCCTTACCGAGGCATTTCACTGAACCGAGAGCAAGCTATGACAGAGCGGCTTCAGCAGATCTTGATTTCGCTCGCGTTGACACTGTTGCTGCCAGCGCAGCTGGCTCTCGGCTACATTTCTGACCCAGCCTACGGTGACCCCAGTTTCATGCACGGGGCGTGGGATGGAAAGAGCGACATCCGCATTGTCGGACCCTCAATCTGCGTGCAATCCACGCAGAACCCCAACAACCCAGAGCGTGGCAAAATTACACCCTACCGCATCAAAGCGGACATGTTCCCACTGGGCCGAGACTTCGAGATCGTTGGCCTGTCCATTGAAGGCTTTAGCCAGATTCCGTTTACTGTCGAGTATCAGTGGAACGGCCCGGGAGGGAGTCGCACCGAACAACTCGGTTATAACCAGTACAGCGGCGACTTTGGTGGCGGCAAAGAGGCAGACAGTCGAGACTGTGGTGCCGATGGCAGCATGTTTAACGCCTCGATTGTTGTCACCATCTATGAGGCTGACTTGCGCGCAGCCATAAACGCCAATTTCGTTGGTTGGTTGCGAATCGTCCACGAAGGCGGTCAAAACAGTGGGCAAAGTTCAGCTGATGAATTAATCAGAATCAGTGTGAACAAGAGTCTCCAGGAAGTGCAGATCAAAAACCTGAACGACATAGACCTGGGCCGCTGGGATGGCAGCCAGGCCTACCTACAAGGGGGCGATGATTTTTGCGTATACTCAAGCAGCGGTAGCTACAGTATTCGCATCAGCTCCAACGACTTAGGCAACGGCGGTGCCGGCACTTTCGGCCTTAGCAATGCAGAGCCAGGAGCTACCGTCATGGACTATGACGTTTACTTCAAAGCAGGTACTGGTGCAGGCAGCAACGACCAACTAATCTCCAATGGTCAGGTGCTTAGCACGCTGCCAGCCAGCCCGGACTTGCAGTGTGCGGTCAACTCCTCATCGATCTACCTGCGCACAACAAGCAGCCTGGAAAGCATGCGCTCTGGCCTTTACAGGGGCGAGATTATCCTGCGTGTAGAGCCGGAATAGTTACTGCCTGCTCCGAGTTACACAGCGTAAATCACCGATCTGGGCAATGCCATTCTGTACCGAGTAATCAGGCAAATCGATGTCGCACTCGCTCGCTGGCGTTACCGCCTTCAAGGTCTGCTGTGTGGTTTTTATCTCTGCCTGAAAAAAGCCTAGCTGCCCGGTGATAGCCAGACCGCTGGCACCCCTGAGCACAGCGTTCTCTATGGGATCTCCGTTTTGGTCCAGCAGCCGACCAAACACAATATTGACCCTACTCGCGTCCCAATGCAGGTTAGCCACATTCCCTGGATAAAGCGTCACTTTTTCGCGCTTCTCTTCATAGCTGACGAAACCTGCGCCACGAGGCAATATCTCTACATCATAAGTCTGGTAGGGTCGCAGCGATATCAGTGTTTTCTCTCCGACCTTGGCATAGCCACGGCGGGTGCCGTTGACCATCACGTCAAACCAGGTGTCAGCCTGCTGATCACCACTGATAGACACCACAATGGCGCTACGCGACAGTTCTTCACCGCCAAAGGCAAACTGCTTGTCGGCCACCGCGAAACTAGTAGAAAAATCACCTGTAATCAAATTACGCGAGTTGTCATCGCTGATGTGCTCTACCGCACCGTTAAACTCTCCAAAACGATCTCGCCAGCGTGTGCTGACCGATACATCGTCAAACTGGCTGCGGTGGCTGGCTCGACCAATCACATTCAGGTCTCCTCTGGGGCGCTCTCTGTCTCGCCAGCTAGAAGACACCGCGTACTCGGTATCGCGCTCCCAGTTTTCGTCCGGCGGCTTACGCTGTTGGTGCTGAGCCCAGACATTATTCGTGAAGTTGCCCTTACCCCAGCGGTAGGTAATTCCCACCAATCCCTGTTTGAGTCCATTGATCTCACTGAACTGAAGATTGGCGTAAAGCTCTCGGTCGGCTGTCCGCAGAAATGGTTTTTGATAGTCGAGTGTGTACTCACGCAAATTGTTCTGTATCTCGGTTTTTGCCTCTTGCGCCTTGGCAGTAAACGTACCGCCCCAAACAAACCAGGTCAGATTGACATTTGTCTGGCGACTGTCGCCTGCAAACCAGGCGAGATTGGTCACAGTGCGCCCCGTGTCCGGCGGCAATATTTCCTCGTCCAACAGCTCTGGAAAATCCGGAAGCTGAGAACTTTCCAGTAACAGACGATCCTCCGGCTCAAAATCATCGGCCCAGGTCTGGCGATAATTGATCGATAAGGTCACCGTACGCCAGCGGGTGCGGCCGATAAAGCTGGCACCATAGCCCTCTTCGGTACTGGCGGCAGCATTCAAGTCCAGTTCGAAATAAGGATTAAGCTGGCTGATTCCCAACTCCAACAGACCCAGTTCATCGCGCGCTGCTATACCGCCCTTCAGCGCGGTTGAGGCTCCCACACGCTTGCTCGCGCTGAACTTGGCGTAGAACACATCCAGAGCTTCTGGGATAAATTCTTCGGTGTTTCGCAACGTGAGCTCGCCAACTTCCACACCCCATAGTAACTGGTCCGGAGGCGGAAACTGGCTGCTTTTGACGTAGAAACGCTGTTCGCGTCTAACTGCACCACTGGCGTCTTCTATCTCAAGCGTAATCGGGTACGCACCGCCAGGCAGTAGACCCGTATCCAGCACCTGATTACCAGCGTCATAAGACCGACTGCTGACGAGGCGCTCGTCTTTAAAAATGGAGACACGGGATCGATTAACCAAAAATACGCTTAACTCGGCACCGCGACTGGTATCCAGGTCAGCGCGCGTGTCCAGGGTGCTGGCTATACGAAAACCACGCATGCTCTCCTCGGGTATAAATCGAAGCGATGCATCATTGAAGGTCTGAAAATAGCCGCCCTGGTAGTTTCTGCCCCGATAATCGCGCCTGAGCAGAATATTGTCAGCGGTCCAGTCACTAATATCTGCATAGCTTAGACCTAGCAAAAACCTGTTCTCCTTCCAGGACACTAGACTAGCGGCATTCAGTGACTGGCTGTCAAAGAAATCATTGTCGTCGCCTGCCAGTGCGACCGTCAAATTCTGAAGAAAAGACCATCCTGTATCAGACGCTGGCAAGTAGGTGTTAACAACCGTAGTAGAAAACGCCAGGAAATCCGGATTGATAAAAACGTCTACACGAAACAGATCTTCGTTAAAAATAATGCCTGCAATAGCTGGTTCCAGCACGCCGCAATCAGTTTGCCCACTGGAGTAACAGCGCAGCCCGGCGTTGGTCTCCAGTGCTCCGCTGAGAGACTCCGCCAATATGGCAGCATCCAAGATCTGTGGAATTGCCTCGACGACCGCCTCAGGGTTACTCAGTACAACCTCGTTCGTATTAAATTCGGCCATTTGCGAAAACAAGAACTCGCCGCCGAAGTAGATATCAAGCAGGGTTGTCTGCCGCTCCATCAAGGCTTCAAATCCAGGCGGCACAAAGTTTGAGTCTTTCGCATACGCACAAGACCCTGCCAATAGCAGCAGGTAGGCGAGCAAGCAGCAGAGCGGCTGCGCTGGTTTAATATTCGACCTGGCGGGTACTGCCATTGGCAGTCAGTTTGTAATTGACGGTCTGATCGCCTTCAAGGTCAACTTCGAATTCCATTCCCGCATAAATTCGCTTGGTCGGAAGATCAATGCAATTCTCACCAGCGTTATCACACTGGCTACCCTCGCTAATTAAGAAGTTGGTGTTACCGCGATTACTAAACACTAGTCTATTACCAACCCGCTCAACAGAAAGGTCCTCTCTGGGCACGGTGGGCTGCACAATAACAAGCAGCTGATAGGCAACGATGATACGTACCAGGCTTGCGCTGTCTTCATCCAGCGGGGGAACAATTGGTGTCACATTGATTCGGTAAATGCGTTCATCATCGCCATGCCCGAGATTGACCAACCTGACTGACTTTCGTCCATTAGGGGGGATGACTAACTTATTAGGAGTCGCAATCAGCCTCGTTTCCTGAGGATCAAGCACCGTGACTAGTTCCTCGTTCTCGGTACCAGGGTCATCAACACGCTGGATTTCCAGACTGACATACAAGGTCTCGTTCTCGGCATTGAGAACCAATACGTCTTCTCGCGGGGCCTGCCCGGGCTGGAACAATACGATGGAACGGTTAAGGTGCATGCCCCCTGCCGCTAACACCTGGCTGCCTCCGCCCATAGAGGCGATCATCAATAAGCAAGCCAGGAGCCTGGTCATCACTCAGGTATCACTCTCAGTCGAACCAGATCATCATCATTGTTCGCTGGATCGACTTGAACCAGTATGCGCTCGCCGCCAGGACACTCGCCATCTAGCGAAGCTGTTTGCAGTTGAACCGCAGGGTCTTCACTTGTAATACGAAAATCAGTCTGCGCGCGCTCAGTCAGACACAGGTCATCACTGGCTGTTGTTTCGAGCAGCGGCGTGTTGAGGTAAATATCATCAACATCACTAACGCTAACCCGGGGCAATACAGTCAGAGTGATGCGACTACTGGCAGAAGACTCGGTGCCCAGAGAGCCCGCTTGCAGTGGCAGCACCAGGGTTAATGTGGCCAGTGGGGCCATCCACTTCATGTGTACTAAACCTTTGTCTTATATCAAGTTATTGACTTGACAGGCAGTATAACGCCAGAAGGGATTGCGGTGTAGACCCAGCCATGCTTATTTGCCAGCACCGCCTATGGTCCAGACCCGGGACAATGAAGCAATCAGTTGCTTTCTCGTGGCAGCATCAATTGCAGCACCAGGCTGCTACACTCATTGGCGAAACCTCGCTGAAAACCTCCAGAGAATGGGAACAATGCCAATCATAAAAACGCCAATGGTCTGCGCCTTCATTTTTGCCTGGACCCTGTTGTCAAACCCAGTCCAAGCCCAACAATGCCAGACCTATGAGTTCAGCAATAGCGAACTCACCGTACTGGATGCTTATGTTGCCTATTGCGGCCGGCCGGCGGACGCTGCAGGGCTCGCCTTTTGGGCAGGCGAATTAAAAAGACAGAACGGCAATCTGGACGCGATTATTACGGCGTTTGGCACATCCCCCGAGTTCGAATCGCGTTTCGGCAGTCTCTCAAACAGAGAACTGGTCGCAAACATTTACCAACAACTATTTAACCGAGCGCCGGATGAAGCCGGTCTAAATTTCTATGTCGGAGAACTCGACCAGCAGAGACGCAGTTTGCAGTCGATCGCGCTTGACGTACTGAACGGTGCGCAGAACTCAGATCTGGCGATACTGAACAACAAACGTTCAGTTATCACTGACTACTATGTCACCAGCAACGATCTAGGCGTGGGACTAAGCGACACAGCACTTGCGGAAAGCCTGGCTGCTGTCGGCATGGATGATAACCAGGCTGCAAGTACCTGCATGAGCATAACCCAGCAGTTGAGAGACATATGCTCAAATGCAGACGACTGTTCTGAAGCTGAGAGTGCTCAGTATCAAGTTGTCATTGTTGGTGCCGGCGTGTCGGGCCTTAAGGCCGCGAGCGATCTTGCCAACGCCGGGATGCAAGTCCTCGTGCTGGAAGCGCAGGACAGGGTCGGCGGGCGAACCCGAACCAATCGCTCATTGGAGATACCGTTCGACGAGGGCGCTAGCTGGATCCATGGCGGCGGCAACAATAATCCCATTGCTCAAATTGCAGCGGCAGCGGGCCTGGAAAGCGCCGTCACCGACGACGACAATGTTGAACTGTACGATGCAGATGGCAATAGCATTGCCGATACGACGCAAGGAACGTACTACGAGTTATTTTTCAGCGCCACAGAACAGGTACGGGCAGCCGGTACTGTCGAGCAGAGCTTCCAAAGTGTATATGAGAGTTTTCCATTTGAGCAGCTAAATGCACAACCCGAATTACGAGACTATATGCTGTCCGCTTATCTGGAGTTCGACGTTGGCGGCGATATCAACACAATATCCTCCAGTCAGTTTGACGATGACGAAGCATTCGGCGGCCCGGAACTGCTTATTACCAACGGCTACGACAAACTAAGCAGTTATCTGCTCGAACGCGGAGAATTTGAAGTCAAGCTTAATCAGCGCGTTGCTCAGATTGATTACGCCGAAGACATAAGCCGCGTCACCACGCAGAGTGGCGAATCCTACCTGGCCAATCATGTCGTCGTGACGGTCCCGCTGGGCGTCCTTAAAAATCAAAGCATCGGGTTTAACCCGCCGCTACCTGAATCACATCAGCAGGCCATTGAGCGCATGCACATGGGCAACGTGAACAAGTTCCTGCTGATCTGGGAAAACACCGATGAGCCCTTCTGGGACATCAATGCGCATTACATCGGCTATACAGGGGCCAGTAAAGGCCTGTTTAACTATTTCCTCAATCTGAGAGCAACTGTCGGGCCACAGGCCAACGCCCTGATGACCTTTGCCTTTGGCGACCAGGCCGACCAGACAGAAAGCATGAGCGATCAGGAAGTGGTCGACGCGGTTATGAGCAATCTAAGAGGCATCTATGGAGACGACGCGATTGCGCCTAACCAAGTGCTGCGCACGCGCTGGCGAGCTAACGCAAACAGCTTCGGAGCCTACTCCTTTGCCGGCAAGGGCAGCCCCACTTCAGACTTCAATATACTCACCGAGGTAGTCGATCAAAAACTGTATTTCGCGGGTGAGCACACGAACCGAGCCTATCGCGGCACGGTTCATGGTGCCCACCTTTCAGGAGAGAGGGTGGCAGAACAAATACGCAGCGCAAGGTAGCATTTGTTCTGCCCAGACAAGCGACTTAGTTCCCGAGAAACTCGACGAGCCCATCCACGGATACTTCGACAAACTCGTTGGACTGGGTCATTTCTTCCAGTACCTTGGCCTGGGTTCTGCGACCTGAATCCAACTCTCCTAACCAGAATGCAAAACCGGCTTCGTCGGGCTGGCGGCCAAACACGTTTTCGAAAATATGCGTGAGAAAAACCGCGTTATCGATGGAGTTTCCATCCGTGGCATTCACAAAGCCCAGGAATTCCTCTGAGAAAATAAAACCGGCTAACATGCTCTCCAGAGTCTGTCTGCCCTCGTTAATTTCGTTAAGCCACCAGTCGTAGCCGGCCTGGTCGGGCTGACGGCCCAGCGCTCCCGCGTAGGCACGATAAAGTTGCGCCTGCGCAGCGCTGATGGTTTCTCCATCGCAGGTCAACACAGTCGAATCCCAGAAAAAATCGTTATCATCAACGATCTGCGGACAGCCGTTGCCCTGAGAATCACCATCGAAAGTAGCGCTGAGCTGGTAGGCACCACTGACAGAAGCATCAAAGCCAGAAACCTGCAATACATACTCCGCAGCCGCACCAACATCCAATTCGATTAGAAAGTTGCCATTAGAGCCACTGTCATCATCGGCAGCCACGACCTGCCCGTCCAGTAACAAAGCGCCCGCGAGATCCAGACTGCCACTACTACTAATACCTAGCCGCCCAGGGCCGCCTACAGCCACACTAAAGCTATCTGTTTCACCTGCGCCCAACTGCCCATTGGCCTGCCCGGGAACAGAGAGAACGCCCATGGTGGCGCCGCCTGCTTGCCCAATCCCGATATCAGCCATGATGCCCGCTTCGATCGCACTGAGTTGGCGAACCCCAGGCCCCTCAACGGTAGCCGCCTCCATCAACAGAGCTTCTGAGCTATAGAAGTCATCATCGAGATGCGCGATAGAGCTGCCGGGTTGATAGGGTGATGGGGAATAAAGCGGTATAGGAACACCATTATTGGCCGCCACGCCCTGGCTACCATGCCATACCAACCCACTCTGACCAGCGCCGCCAGCAACGGCAGCTAAAAAACGCGAGGAGTCCATGACGAAGCTGTTGCCATCAATAACTGGGCCCTGGCTATCTCCCACAAACTCATCATAAGGCTGGTAGCCTCCTGGACTAGGCGGCTGACTACCACAGGCATCTCCAGCTTCATTAATCAGGCCGCCACCGAAACCCATGGCGTGTAACAATTCGTGGATCATCGTGGATTTAAAATCAAAAGCGTTGCTTGAGATGTTGTCATCAAGATCCCAAACCACGTCCTCGAAGTTCACTGAAACATTGCCATCAGGCGCAGAACCATTCGGGTCATTCTCGCCGAGCGCTTTTACGCCAACAAAGCCACGATCGCCAAAGCCAGTACCGCAACTTTCTGGTAAGGCACTGCCCGCTGACGCCAGCGTGGAGTCGTCGGTATCACTGCCGTCAACCTCGAGTACGATGGTTGCGTTGAGATGAGGAAAAAACTCGCTGTGATGGCGGCCGCCTCCTCCAGAGACTGCTTTCGAGCAGCACCTTCCAGAGGATCGTCAAAGCCTGTGCCCTGATCCGTATAAACAAATTCAAACGTGATATCAGCATTATCAGTAGGTGCTGCTAAAAAAGCGGACAGTAAGGCCGCTTTGCAGAAGCTTGATCGCATCAACACTGTTTTAATGGGCATCATGAGTTACCCCCTTGCGGAATAACCGCCACTGCGCTCTGTCCCGCCGCGTTAATCGCAATCGACACCCGAATAGGCGTACCGGCGTCCGATTCCGACCTCAGAAATAACACCGACAAGCCACCATCTGCACGCACCGCTCCCGCGCTAATGTCCGCTGCAGTCAGTGGCCGTTCATCTGGATGAGTCGCCACCATATGAGTATTGGCTAGTTCGAGTAACTCTGTCACAGCCTCGGCCCCCCGAGACGCATGGTCGCCATGATTTGCTCCAATTTATCTCTGAGCCCACGCAGGCTCTCTGACCCGGCTGCATGCTGCAGCCCGGTGACAGACACACTGCGGGAACGGCTGCCGTCATTGCCATAGAGAATGGTCGTTGCGCTGTGGGAGTAGCGGATATCGCGATAGTCTCTCTCAGCAGAAGCGCTCAAAGCAGCCTGTTGCCGGAAAAAACCGCTCTTGGTGGCATAATCCGTCAGGGCTTGCAGCTCGGTACTACTGAGCTGGCCATCGTAGGCGCTGGAATGGCTGTAGATCTGCGGCATCACTACCCGGCCATCAGAATAAATGGTGAGCGTGGGTTCATCGCTGAGCCTGACCAACCTGTCTCCGCGATAATCGAGAGTGAAAGCCACGTAGGGGGCCTCGTCAGCAAAGGCCTGGGCCATTAACAGCGGTAATAGCAATATTGCGCCTGCTGATAACCGACTGAGTCGGTGCAAGCCCTTAAAAGTCATTCTCATGAGTATTGATCTCCTGTTGCCGGTCTCTGGGCGAATACCAGACGCTAATGCTTGCGCACAAACTTTGCCCCCGCCGGATAAACCTACTATAGACCAGCATTTGCAATTCGCCATGGCGCCAGTTGGTAGTTCATCACGCTCGCCCATGACACTGGCACAAGTATAAACTATTCTGTACTAGTATTCCGTCTGAACACCACCCAGAAAGGAGCAGAGCATCACACCATGATCGAATCCATTTCGAAAACATATCTTACCTGCGCTGTTCTGTTGGCCGCGGCAATCCTGGCAGCCTGCAGTTCCAGCCACTCTGTAGCTGCCATGAGCACACCCATCTGGCGCGGTGTAGAGAAGATCGGACTCGCCTGTCGCATCTCATCCGACAATACTGACATCATCAGGGCGGCAGAGACCGAGTTCTGCGCCGCGGTGGCGAACAATATCAGGTCACGGCTCTCTCCAGACCTATCCTTCGACGTACTCGATCATCCCGACGCCAGACTGCTGGAGGAGAATCGGGTAACGCTGGTTTTCCATGCCAGCCTGACCTGGAGCGACAGTGCATTTCAGGGGTACTTACTCGCCGTTTCTTCCAGTCAGTTCAGACATACGCCCGGTGGCCCGCCAGGCGCGGTGTTTGGCGCACCACCCTCGGTGGCCGCGATACCCCAAACCACTCCACAACTGCCCAGAGGTAGTCTGATAAACACTGAGCTGAAAGACATCATCAGCCAGCACGTCAACAAACTGCTGCTCTAAGCACCAGCTGAGCGAGGATAAGAATAATGAAACCGGTTTTTATCCTAGAGCAGGTGATTGCTCAAATTAATTCCAACAACTTGTGGCCCACCAAGCAGGTCACCTATGCCTTTGCAACCGAGGCCTCAGCAGATGTGTTCTTCATGGAAGAAGAGAGACCGCCTTACCTGTCACCTTTTAATTCCGAACAAAGGGCGGCTAGCAACCTGGCCTTTAACCTTTGGGAGGACGTGATTGACCTCGATTTTGTGCTTGGCGATGAAAGCAATGCTGAAATTCTGCTGATCAACGGCAATGGGCCCTCGGCAGGCCAGGCTTACGCCTATTTCCCGACCACGGGGGATATTTTCGTGAACCCTGACCAGGCGACAAACCTCGAGCTAGAACCAGGTGGATATGGCCTGGGTACGCTGATTCATGAAATGGGCCACGCCATTGGCATGTCCCATCCAGGCAACTACAGCGCGTACGACGGACAACCACCCACCTATCGTAACAGCGCGGAATTTCAGCAAGACAGCAAGCAGTACAGCGTCATGTCCTATTTCGCGGCAGAGAACACAGGTGCGGATCACGGCTGGGAAAGCCCGTCTACCCCACTGCTGTATGACATCCTTACCGGCCAGGCCATGTACGGTGCAAACACCTCGACACGCACCGGCGACACGGTCTATGGATTTAACTCTACGGCCGACCGCAGCGTCTTTGATTTTTCGCGAAACGAACTGCCAGTGCTTGCGATATGGGATGCTGGCGGCAATGACACGCTGGATTTTTCAGGCTATGCCACCAACTCAGTGATTGACCTGAATGAGGGTGGATTCAGCAACGCCGATGGACTGGTAAAGAATATTGCCATCGCTTTCAACACCGTCATCGAGAACGCCATCGGCGGCAGCGGCAATGATTCGCTCATTGGGCAATCCGCAGACAACCGACTTGAGGGCGGCGCAGGCAATGACCGACTTCAGGGTGCTGGGGGCAATGACATACTGAGTGGCGGCAGCGGCACAGACACAGCGATATTCAGCGGCACCATTGCTTCATACGGCGTTACCGACCTCGGAGGCGGCAGGTATGAAGTGAAGGGTCTCGATGGTACCGACCAGTTGGAAGACATAGAACAAATCCAGTTTGGCAACGGTGCACCAATCGATATCGATACGGCTGCACGCACCGCTGACACTCCTGCAGACCCGACCCCTGAACCTGAACCTGAACCCGAACCCGAACCAGAGCCCGAACCTGAACCAGAGCCCAATCCAGAGCCGAGCGACGACGCCAGCGACGACTTCACACGACCAACCTTAATTACGGTGCCCAACAGCTATAGCGAGTCGGTAGGCGATGGTTCTGATGCTTTGGATTACTTCCTGTTTACCGCAGCAGCCAGCGGCACGGTAGAAATCAGCCTGCAAGGTTTGAACGGCGATCTTGATCTGGCCGTCTATGACCGGGACGGCGGTTTTTTGTCCAGCTCAAACAACCCTGGCACGGACAGTGAATTCATCTCCATCAATGTGTCTGCAAACCAGGATTATCTGGTAGAAGTATTCCCCTACAACACCGCCAGCTCCACATACACGCTGGATTTGCAGCTGACCAACACCAATATTGATGCTGGCGAAGGTCTGGACGACGCCATGCCGCTGCCACTCCCAGGCTCGATCACTCAGTCGGTGGGCGGCAATCAGGATGAGTTCGATTTCTACCAGTTGGTGGCCAACGAAGACGGTGTGCTCGTGGTCACAATGACAGACCTGACGCGAGATATCGATATGTATCTCGGCGGCAGCGATGGCGAGCTCGTTGCGCTGTCGAGTAACCTCAATACTGAGGATGAGCAGTTATTCGCCAACGTTACCGCGGGTGAAGTGTATTACGTTGGCGTTTTGCCCTTTGAAGAATCACCCGGTGACTACACTCTCAACGCTAGAATCGACACGACCGGCAGCCTGAGCGTGGATAATAACAACGGCTTTGATACTGCCAGCCCGATCAATGCGCCCGGGCAGGTGTCGGACACAGTAGGTTATGAGGGAGACAACACCGACTACTACCGCTTTGTCGCCAATAGCACTGGCACCCTAATCGCAAGAGTCAGCGGGCTTAATGCAGACCTGGACCTGTTTTTACTGGACACAGACGCAGCCCTGCTGACCGCATCGCAGGTTGAAGGCTCTGCGAACGAAGCACTGGCATATTACGTTGAGGCGGGCAAAGAGTACTTTTTGGAGGTGGCACCCTGGCTGGAAGCTGAGAGCACCTACCAGCTCACCCTGGAGCTTGCGGACAACAACAGCGGCATAGATGCGGCCAATGCCATTGCGAACGCCACTGAACTCGCACCCGGCTCACAGGTGATTCAAGATGTTGGTGGCCCTGGTGATACCGCTGACTACTTCAGGATAACTGCGCCAAGCACTGGGGTGCTTGATCTCGGCCTTACCGGTCTTGGTGCAGACCTCGACCTTATTCTCTATGACACGGCCGGCACTGAGCTGAAGGGGTCACGCCTGTTTGCCGCCACGCCTGAATCTATCCAGTACCTGGTATCTGCTGATCAAGAGCTCATCGTCGGGGTGCTGCCCTACGAAGACTCTATATCCAGCTACGTGCTTAGCACCAGCGTAGACGGCAGCAGCGCGATTTACCAAAAGG
Source organism: Halieaceae bacterium (assembly GCA_963921335.3). Classification (GTDB taxonomy): domain Bacteria; phylum Pseudomonadota; class Gammaproteobacteria; order Pseudomonadales; family Halieaceae; genus CAWUFC02. The sequence continues at coordinate 1,209,292 of CAWUFC020000002.1, forward strand.
TCATTCAGCAGGCCTACATTGCCTATTATGGTCGTGCAGCAGACCCCGGCGGCCTTGGCTACTGGGCGGATCAGCTGGCAGCCAGGGAAGGCAACTTGAGGGACATTATGAGCTCTTTTTCCAACTCTGAAGAGTTCATAGAGCGCTACGGCGGCCTTTCAAACGGGGAGCTGATAGATAACATCTTCGGCCAACTATTCGGCAGATTGCCGGACGACGCCGGCCGCGCCTTCTACCTCGATCTTTTGGATCGCGGCGAACGTTCTTTGGAAACAATCACCCTGGATGTGTTGTTTGGCGCGCAAAACGAAGATCTGAGCATCATCAATAACAAGGTTGAGTTGGCCACCTACTTCACAGCCTCGCTTGAAGTTACTGGTTATGAATACGCGGGTAGCGATGCAGCCAATAACGTGAAGACCCTTTTCGACGGTATTACCAGCGACTTGCAGGATGGATTCGGTAGTGTTGACGATTTCTTCGCAGGTGGTGAACGCGCAGAGGCGGCTCCAGAATTTGAAGCACAAGCGGCTAATGATAGCCCGCCCACGTTTATCGTAATTGGCGGCCATACCGAAGACCACGAGGAGCATGACCATTTGATCGGATAGTCAGTGGCGATAAGGAGTAATTTTCCGAATTCAATATGCTCGAGTCGACGCGCTGTGCGAAAGTTGCTTAAGTTCAGCGATCGCTAACGCCTATGCATCATACACTTAGAGCCCCCAAGCTACAAAAATATGCCAGCCTTGCCAGTTCGGAAGAAACACAGGCTAACGTAAATAGAGCGCTGTTCGCGAGGCCCATCAAACTATCTCAATGGTTTCAATTTCCCATAGAATCGGCCAAGACGTTATATAGCATTTCGCAATCTATAATCATTTTCTGAGAATGATGGTTGTTCTTCTCCTGATCCGGAGAGGTATAAATAACCTGATTAACCAGTGCAAAGTAATTTAGCTGACGGCATTTTGCGATTGCACTGAAACAAGGGTTCAGGTAATTCTCCTGAAACAATTCATACACCATCTGCCCTTCAGGAGAAAACAATAAGTTGGCAAAACCGGCACCATGAACTCCCGCTATTGATCTAGCATTTCTGAATATACCTATTTGGTGATCTAGAGGTAGGTCGGACAGGGAAAGGGAGTTAAAATCCAGCGAAGTTAGCGTGGCCTCTACCTCCTCTGAGTTCGCTACAGTTCTTTTTTTTGAATCTTGTCTATTAATGAAAATCTTATCGCCATAAATATTACTTGTATCGATATCGCTGAAGATCTCGTCAAATAACTTTGTGAATAACTCATGGTGAGTTCTGTCATATGCTCCCCATAGCAAGTTAGAACATACAGACTTCTCCAATCTATACACAGCATCCTTAGCGGCAACTGTATATTCAATCCCAGGTATACGCTTGATATACTGCAGTCTTATCTCGTCTAGCTCTGGACCCAAAATACATATTTTCTCTTGGCCCATTTGGTCTTTAATGTGCTTTCTGCAAAAAAGGATATTTGAAACCACCTGTTTTACCCAATGATAATAATTGAAGCTTGAAGCAGATGGTGAATTACCGGCAATAATGTACGTGCCTTGAAGAAACATCTGGTTTTTAGTTTTAAGCATCTCCGGAGTGATAATGTTGTTTCTTCCCGCGAGGTAACGAGATTGCAGATTAGGCTTCTCTTGGCTACTAGCTAGAATAAAGTTATTACCTGATACTACGGTGTTTTCACAAAAATAAAGCTCTGGCTCTGGGCCGCTGCCGCATTTCAGAACTGAGGTATCAATATCTGATTCGATAAGCTGGGAAACGTGTGTTATCGGACCAGTCATTTGGTGATTTTGTACAAGAATAACTCTTCCAAATTGGGCTCAAGCATCACTGATTTTTTCGGTATTGATTTGGCCGCCCAATAACCATAGGCAGTCATATTCTCAAAGGTCCAGCGTCTCTTCGTCACAATCCACATCTACCAAGCGCTTCATGTCATTATCGAATTGTCCGGCCTCAACCGGACCAGCAGCGGATTCATCACCAGAAAATGGCCAGGCAAGGTCATTTGCATCCGGGGAAAAGTGTCTAAAAAACACCGACATCACGTGCCTGACTCCCTCTTCTTTAACTTTCCTCAAGGTCTCATCGAAGTAAACTCCCCTTGAATGCGGCCCAGTGATGATTTCATAAGACGGGAAATAAACGACGTCCTCAAAAAGCCTAGCAACTTCTTCACATACCACTCTAAGCACCGACTTGGAGTATGTTGTAGCCGCCAGTACGTGGTTCCCGCTGGCCGAGGCGACCAGCGGGACCGGCGAAACCGTTAATATTACTCGGCTATCGGGATTTACTTCCCTAAGGGCATGAAGAAAACTGGTCAGATCTGCAAGATTCTCAGATACGCCTGGGTTGCAAAACTCGTGCTTTCCTTGGTCGAAAACCCCACCGACAACGCCCGGACAGACGGGGTAGACGGCACCATCTTCACTAGACTGCCAACGTTCGGTCAGTCCTAAGGTAAAGACAAAGACATCAAGTCCTGTAAACATATCCCGCACGGCCTGCAAATGCTGACGCGCATCGAGTCTGAATTCACATTCCGAAGAAAAGCCTGCTGGTTGTATTTGAGGCCGAAAAGGGTCTATCAAGGAACCATCGGGGTTCGCCCAGCAATCTTCAAGCGGAGCATAAGTGCCGAAAGCCCGCTGAAATAGCTGCAACAACTGCTTGGCCGTGTAAATATTCCCATAGCGGGCAGAGTAGGTGCCATATGAATAGCGCTGAGCTAATGATGGACGAACTACTTCGGGCAAACTCTCGGTCTGGTAGAAATTGAACCCGGATTCTTTGAGATAGCGAGAAATGTGTTGCGCGAAGCAGCTACCGGCTGACGCAATCTTATCTTCTTGACTGATAGTGAATGGAAAATCAACGCAGGGGTCCACATCAATACAGGAAACACCAGCAACTGAATGCCGCCAAAAAGCCCACTCCGGCAGATGCCCGTAGGGGTGATTACTCATGGCCGGTTATGCAACTGTTCCACAGAAGACATTTCATTATCGGCCAATTCCTCCAACTGACGCATTATGGCCCTGCCATAATTTACATTACCGTGCGTAGGTGAGCGTTTTCCCCATCCGGCTTCAATCATCATGCCTTGTTCATCTTGCATGTCCAACGGTGCTGGCAAGAACTTGATGCCAATCTGTTCGCAATGTTTCTCGAATAGTGTTGAACTTGCTTTCCAAAGCTTGTACCGGAACAAAGGTGGGGCCACGCCACTCTCCTCAATAGCTTCGGCAAAAACACCGGGATGCTGTATCACATGGTCGTTAGCAGGTATCGGAGGTGGAGACTCTACGTGCACCACTCCGTCACCAAAAAGCTCGGCGAGGCATGTAAGTAGGTCGAAAAATCCCTTACTTTTATTTCTCTCATGCAACTCATCCATGATCAGCTCGTAGGGCAAAATTCTCGCATCGGGATGATTAGGTAGCTCATCAGCGTAAGGCAAGACAAAATCATATGATTGAACTGAATTGACTAAGCCTAACTCATTGTGAGCATTTCCCCCTACCATCGACACAACGCGTTCTGGATTCTTACCTAAAAGAGCCTGCTTTAGTGCTGGCGCCAGTTCGCCCGCAATCAGCGACGGCCTGAATTCAGGTAAATGCAGTTTCAAACATTCCCAAGTTAAACTGTAGCGTTTACCGCGCCTATGCGCCGTTTCTAAAGCTCTAGCTACCGCGGTGATGTGACTATGACCGACAATTAGACCGTTTCTATTGGGCAGTGCATTCATCCAAATTCCCAAGGAGCTCTCTTCAATACAGATTTTAAGACAAACAGTTTAACAACCGCACGGCACTGAGTTTAGTAACAGTAGACATTAGATGTCTTTTTTGGTCCAACGCCTTTAAAAATATAGAGGTTTATTGAGCGCTCCAACCGTGTAACTATAGGCAAAAATTTTTTCAAGCGCTGTCCTGCAACCGGGATGCCGGAAGTTCTTGGGGAGAATTTGTCACTAATCTAGGCAGCAAAGTATCAATTAAGAATGGAACTAAAAATAGCTATCGGAGTTGTACTTTTCAACAACAGTGAAAGGCAAGCTCAGCAACTGTTTCAATCAATCGACATCGCTGCCAGGCGAATCCCCAATCTTAATGTCTATTTGATTGATAATGGCCTGAACGCACCCCGCCAGAAATTTTCTGAGATAGCAGCACGATATGACCACAACATAGACTCCATAACTTGGTTTGAAAACAACCTGAATCTTGGATTCGGCAAGGCCCAAAATAAGTTAATGGGTAAGGCGTTTGAGGCGGGATGCGATGCTTATATTTGCTTAAACCCAGACGGCTTCTTACATCGCTATGCGCTTGAGAGAATAGCTACGAGACTCCAGGGCACGCAGGGGCTAAGCTTGCTTGAAATGCGGCAAATACCAGCTGAGCACCCCAAACCCTATGATCCCGTTACGCTTGAAACGCCTTGGTGTTCCGGCGCCTCGCTGATGATCCCTGCCCAAATCTACAAAAGCATTGGCGGATTCGACGAGCAGTTTTTTATGTACTGTGAAGATGTCGATATATCTTGGCGCGCGAGACTCGCGAACTACAGTTGTCAAATAGTTGCCGACGCCTATTTTTATCACGATTTCTCGGCGAGAAAATACTCCCGGTCAGTTGAAATAGGCATGTTTACCTCAGCTAGGTATCTGGCCTGGAAATGGTTACAAAAACAGCATTGTGAGCGCTTTAGTCAACATATGCTCAAGCGCGGCTTCATTGCAGACATCGGGAAGCTACCTGATCTTTCATTCTATCCACAGATTTCAGCCGACCCTGCAGAGTTAACCAAAATTGTAGATTTTGAGCATGATTTCAATTTCTGTGAAGCTCGCTGGTAATGAGTGATTCTCTAAAAACACTGGAATCAAGTCTTGTTTCATGTGTGATTAGATTCCACGCGCCTGAGAAACTGGAGCAATTGTCATTGGCGCTAATGTCGATCGCGGGACAGAGCTACTGCTCGGTTGAACCGATCATCGTACTGCAGGACTTCTCGGATACTGATAGACAAGCAGTTGAAAATCTATGCAGAGACATCCCTTGGCCAGCCAGTTTTATAGGTCCGACCGTTGTCAATGTCACTGGACTCGGGTCAGGTGACCATCGCTCTGAACTGGCAAATGCAGGGATCGCGGCTAGATCAGGTGCCCTACTGAGCTTCCTAGACTACGACGATGTCATTTACGGAAGCTGCTACAAGACACTTATTGAACGGCTAATGGTAACCGGGTGTGTTGCTTCTTTTGTTGGCACTATCGCCAGCGATACGGAGTTAACCGCAAACGGACCATACATATCCGGAAAGCGCATTATCTTTAAAAACAAGAATAAGTATGAGTTCTTTTTCGAAAATCAACACCCAATACATTCGTTTATGCTCAAAACTGATGAAATTGACGAGGGCCTGCTTCGTTTTCAACCGGGCCTATCCAGAAACGAAGACTACATTTTTCTGTTGAGGATACTCAGTCGGTACAAGTGGGATACACAGGAGCACTCCACACCACTCACCGAGTATCAAATACGCATAGATGGCACGAATACCATCATGAGCCCGTTCGAAAACGCAAGCATAGAAAAACAAACCCTTTGGCAACGCTCTCACGAACACCTGGCTTCTCTACGGCAGGACATTGATATTCAGATGTCAGTAGGAGAACTGCACGGTCTAATCGAACATCTCAATGCCCGAAAAAAGAACGGCCCAGACGGGCCGGATCACGATGCCATAAAGCTGAAACACACCCTGAGGAGCGCACTGAGCTCTGCTGGCGACCTCAAAGAAACCACGCCCTATGGCTCATTAGACATCTGTGAACCCTTTGGAAGTGGTAAATTCAAGGTCGCTGGGTGGATAGCGGGCCCGGATAAAGAGCCCCTGGTCTCAGTGGTAATCACTGAAGACATTTCAAATTCGAAATGCCTGCCAGTCTCCATATTAATCGATCAGGCCAGGCCGGATGTAGGACTATCACTGGGAACTGAAGAAACCGGGTTTGGATTCGTGTGTGAGTTGCCTGGCCAGCCCCCAGAGAATCCCATACTGATTGGGATCGATGAGTTTGGACATCCCTATTTGCTTACCAGGAGTAGCTAATGCCTGGCTGGTCACTCAGCAAATACTGACCTCTCTGCAGAGAAAGGCTAACTGGTTTCAGAAAAAATATCTGGAGTCATGCGTCAGTTCCCCAAGCGGGAAAAGCTGTATAAAGCCCACATTCTTAGGCTTCCCGAAGCTTCTGGCACATCAAGCTGATTAGATCATCGTCAACAATCGCAAAAAAAACATCGCGATTGGCTCCTGCCCACTGTGCCAAAGTCCTAAAGATAAACAGACGTATGTTTTCTGGGTATCGGACCTCTTCCATTCCTCTATCGGAAGCTATCTCAACCAACATCTGGGAGAAAGCGGTTACATCGCAGCGCTTGTTATTCTTTTCGTAGTGACACCGGAATTGATCAAGCTTACTGAACAGCAGATCAAGGTCTGTATTACCACTACCTCGATGGTGATACAGATAGTGAAAATTGGCTCTGCCCTTGTAAAAGTTAAGCTTATTAACTTTTTGTAGAATATTATTCCTAACTCATGCATCCGCGATCACATCATGGTGGGTGAACTCAAAACCATTGCTTTGAAGCGCTTCATATATGTCATCTGCTTTAGAATAACGCCTGTTTCTTACTACTTTTGCTGCGCCTACATGATCATAGTAAAGGTATTTTTGACTTAACAGGTAGGCATAGTCTTCACTCTCCAGGTGGAGAGCGTAATCTATATTACTTCTACCGCTTGAATAAACGGTGCTAAAGGTTTCCAGGCCATGTCGACGCAAAATATTATCGGGCAGACAATTCTCTCCCAATGACAGATAAAAAGTATCCGGCACTTCGCTCATCGGTCTTGATCTGACCAATATGGCTGCCAGAAGTCGTCATAGTCGCGCGAATAAACGCGCCTGCATACTTCCATGACCAGTGGCGTTTCCATTTCAGGATTCTTACCAAAGGTTCTATTCTTAACAGGGAGCTCCACACCAAAATTCAATACAAAAAATTGGTTGAGTTCAGATAAGGGTACAAGTTGTGTAAAGGCATCGACACTCGAACCGCTATTACTGTAAATAAGGTGCTGTGGCTGAGTATGTCCATCCAGCATATGCAATGCTGGTAAGTATTTGGTATACACATCTATGGCTTGAGTAGTCTGCTTTTCCTTGCTGGTAAGCCCAATGAATGCTTCGTAATCCTGTAAAGAAGCTACTTGCTTTAAGATATGGAACCCGTGGTTCAGGTTGCCCTCGGGGTCTACAAAATCCCAGTCTTTATTAACTATCCAATTGTAGTAGAAAGAAACGTAGCGCTTAACAGGGTCTCGTACGATCAGGTAGACCTTGTACCCCCTAATCTCATCACTTCCAATCACACGCTTGAAAGTGTCAGGGTTTATGCTCTTGTCAAAGGAAATCTGCATGTCGATCTCTTCGGCATTGAGACTGGAGAAACCAACCTTATAATTGCAGACTACAACGATCCTTCTAGAGTGACATACTAAATATCTGTTTCTTTGGGCCATGGTTTAGTTCAGTTGAGTGGGAACGAATACTCTGACAAACTTTCTATCCAGATAAAATGCCAAATATCTCTATTCACCTAAGCGTTGCTAAGACGGGTAGTCCGGAGCTTGTTTGGTGACATGACTGCCTTAGCAATGACAGTGCCCGCTGAATTATAAGGCTTCATCTGTTAGCCATGAGCGGCTTGTACCAGGCTTAAAAGTGTAACTTTCGATTTATCTATAGTCTCCGCATATTCTTCTATCAGAGCCTTGGCTTGCTGATGCAGTACAAACTGATGCTCAAGCTCTTCCAGAGCCTGGTTCAGCCTCACTTCCAGTATTCTTTTTTCCTCTAGCAATGCGTTGCCATCATTATGCTCTTCCTGCCACTTAACAAAGTACTCCTCCAACTCTTCCTGCACCTGATGAAGCTGCAACAAGAGCAACTCTGCCTCTTTATCTGAAGCGTCTTTTCCGGCTTGCGATTCCAGGACTCTTGCCTCATTTTCCGCATGGTCTCGCCCAGCCAGGGCTCGCTCTATCTGACGGTTATTACGTTCAACTTCTTCGCTGAGTCGCATATTCTCGACGCGCAGCTCATCCACCAATGCGACTGGCGCACCGTTTAACATTGAAAGCAGCATCTCTCGAAAATTAACCATAACCAGTACCTGAGATCGGATTGCGATAGACGAAAGATACCATAGGTACTGTGGGCCTTTTTTGAAGTAACATCAGTAGACTAAGTTTCATGCAGCGTAAAAAATGACGTCCGGAAAACAACTGAGCACCCTGCGGAGAGCAAATACTGCTTTGCGAAGCAAAGAATTCGCTTCTGCTATGAGTCTCTATGCGGAGTCATTGCGGGCAGCGCCTCAGTTATCATCCACAATTCGCTTCAACATGGATACTGTAGCGCGACTTCAAAAGGCAGCCAGGAAGAACGCGGCTCCACTAAGCGTCGGCGTTTGCGGCTGGGAGCTCTCTCACAATGCCGCAGGAAGGGCTTATACACTGGCCAGTATCTATAAGGAGTTCTCGAATGTAGAGATTATTGGAATGATTTTCTCTGCCTGGGGTAGCCACGTCTGGTATCCGATTCGAGAGGCCGATTTCAAAATCAGTTCTGCAATAATTGAAGATCCGTCCCTTTTTTTACACAGGTAGTCGAGCTTGTCGCTGCACATCCTTTCGACGTTGTGCATCTGTCCAAGCCTCGCGCGCCAAACATTTTGGTCGGATTGCTGTATAAAATGATTTGGGGCGCCAAAGTTCTTATTGATATTGATGACGAAGAGCTTGCAATTGTCCGAACAGATTCAGAGTTCTCTATTGAAGAATACCTGTAAAGCCATGAAAAACTTCCCGACCTGTCAGATTTGCCTGGTGTGGATTGGACAAGATTGGCGGTAGGTTTGGTTCATGAGTTCGATGGCATTACCGTTTCGAACGAAGAATTGCAAAACAGGTATGGGGGTGAGGTCATCTACCACGCTAGGGACCATCGAAAGTTCCATCCATCGAAACAATTAACAAAAAATAGCCGGCAAAATTTTGGAATCCCACTCAATAAGCGCGTTGTTCTGTTTTTTGGTACCGGACGAAAACACAAAGGTTTAGTCGATGTAGCTCAGGCAATAGCGTCACTAGAGCGGGACGATATTGTGTTTGTACTCGCCGGAGATATGCATGAACCAGGCCTAGCCGATCAGATTAAAACCGTAAGCAACTGCCAGTGTGTATTTCTTGAAATGCAGCATTTTGATGACATAGCCTCAGTAGTAGCAATAGCTGACATATGCATTCTCAGTCAGGATGTTAAATCGCCTATTTCGGAATTTCAGCTGCCTGCTAAGCTAACAGATGCATTAGCAATGGGTATTGTGGTTATCGCGGAGAAGACACCACCGCTTAACAAGTTTATTCAAGCGGGTGTTGTAGTCGACTCAAGAGGCTCTCTGGCCGATACGCTTAAAGACGTTTTAGACCACTTTGAAGCGCACCATCAAGAGGCTTCTATGCGAAGGAAAATCTTCTTGAAGTTTCTCACAACCGAAGTAAACGCCAAGAAGCTAGAACGCGTTGTTAAAGAATCTGCAAACGGCTCTGTTGGTTTCGAAGCTAATATCACCAATAGCTTTGGAGATTTCCCATTTCAGTAGCATTAAGCAATCTCTTGTTCAGTTCGTTATATCGATGAAATGAAAGCGCACAAGTATGGCGAAAAAAGATCACTTGAGAATTAGCTATTTCCACTTTGGTTTACCAAGTGCTGAACCGGATCAGATTACTAGCGATTTCAAGACGGTAAAAGCAATCCATGAATATTAGCGATGAAAGCCCGCTGGTTAAGGCTAGAGATTTAGCAACTCTCGCAGGCAGCGCTCTTTTTGATAAGGAATACTATGTATCTCAGTGCCCTCATCTTATGGGCAAGAATGTCGATCTGATTTCACACTATCTGCTGGTGGGACGCCTGCAGGGAAAAACACCGAATCCAGACTTTGGCCCGGCTTTAAACATACAAACCAATAAAAAGCACTTAAAGGATGGTGAGGATCCTTTTCTACACTACCTGACAGTGGGTGCTCAGGCCGGCTTAAAACTGCGTGAAACCACAGAACAAGAACTGCATGAGATACCCAGCTTTAGATATCGAGTTCTTAACTCAACGCTGATTAACTGGACCAAGGAAGAAACAAAGCAAAGAAATCCGAAGCTTACGTCCGTCGTCATACCGGTATTTAATGAGCCTGAACTAACCGAAGAATGTATCTTCAGTCTATATCAGCACACACCCTCAGATGCTTTTGAACTGCTTGTTGTAGACAATGGCAGTGATTTGCACACCAGGCAGCTTCTTCAGTCCCTTGAAGAACAGCACGAGAATCTAAATCTTCTGAGGCTTGAAGAAAATCTCTATTTTGCCCTTGGCTGCAATCTAGGATTCGCCGCCGCTCGGGGAGAAACGGTTGTTTTTCTCAATAATGATACGCGGCTCACAAATGGATGGCTTGATCCATTGGTAGAGGCTTTGAAGGTGGAGGAAATTTCAGCCGTACAACCTCAGCTGTGTTATCCAGATGGCGCCATTCAGTGTATGGGTGTGGTCTTTTCGGAGAAAAGTCCGCTTGGCTATCCAATTTATCAGGGCATGCATCCCGAACCGGAGTGGGCGGGCTATAGCAGAGCTTTTCAGGCCGTTACTGGAGCCTGCATGGCCTTAAGAGCGCAGGATTTTGCACATCTAAGAGGTTTTGATCCTGTATATATCAACGGGCAGGAAGATGTGGATCTTTGCTTGCGCCTGAATCAGCTTAACGAGCGACATTGCTGGTTAGCAGCCAACTCTAAAGTGATTCATGTGGGCGAGGCTTCAGTTGGTAGGTTCTACCATGTGATACACAACAGGAAACAGTTTATTAGTAGCAGAAAATCTTTGATTAGCGCCGATGACATAGAAAATTATACGTCGGACAACTTTCAGGTCGTGGATTGGAAGCTGGATAGCGAAAACAATAAAAAGAATGGCGTAGAGATCTACCTGCCTAAACTTCAGCGAACTGGGGCAGACAATGATCAAGAATTTTGCAAAGAACGACAGCATTCTTATGATCAAATCATGCAGGACAATCTTCGAACGCTTCCATTTGACTTGAGTGGCTTCGAGAAAGTGCTGCAATTTGCACCGAAAGCACTTGTTCCTGTTCACGGAGAATATACGTCCGCAAGATTGCGAATCTGCTGGGTCGTGCCTCATTTCGGTATCGGCAATGGGGGTCGCATGACCATTTTCCGGATCGCCAAACTTCTGGAAAACTTCGGCCACGAAATAGAAATTTGGGTGCACTCTCAAAGCGATAAAAATCTAGAGTCCCCAAAATATGATTCACTAATAAGAAAACATTATCAGGCCATTGATGCCAGGGTTTATATGCTAGGTGCAAGCGACCATGCCCTGAATAGAGTTTCGGGCGATGTGGTTATTGCAACTGACAGGATGAGCGTATATCCGGTTATGGCGATGAGACACTTCCGGCGTCGCTTCTATTTTGTACAGGATTATGAACCAGCTTTCTATCCAGTCAGCACTGAGTATTACCTTACAAAGAACACATACTCTCAAGGATTGGATTGTCTATGCGCTAGCGAGTGGTTAAAGGACTTGATAAGCACCAGGCATAAACAATGGGCAATAGCCTGGCCGCTAGCCGTGGACCATTCGGTATACAAGCACTCTGGGGCACAACGTGTTGCAAAGCAAATTGCCTTCTACACCAGAAGGAGAACACCAAGGCGCTTGGTAGAGCTGGGTTTTCTCGCCTTGCTGGAGCTATTCGCTAGAGGTCATCGATTTCAGGTTGTCATGTTTGGTGATGACAAAGAAGTTCCAGCCACGCCCTATCTTACAATTAATCGAGGTGTTCTGGATTCTGAGCAGCTAAAAAAGCTTTACAATGAATCGTCCGTAGGCTTGGTCTTTTCCGGTACCAACTACTCGCTCATACCCAACGAAATGATGGCATGCGGGCTTCCCCTTGTGGACCTTCGCGGAGAAAACACCGATCTCGCATTTGGAAAGGATACCGTATGTCGTGCAGAGCCTGAGTTCCGAGATATAGCAGACAAGCTTGAATTGCTTCTCACCGACCATACTCACTGGTCTCAACGGCAGAAAAATGGTCTAAATTACATTGCTCAATTTTCCTGGGAAAATTCTGCGAAAGTTATTGAGCAAGCAATTGTAAAACGACTGAATGAGACACAGGGTTTACACAACAGCCAGCAAGTTCAATCCGGGGCTCAGTATTATGCATCGGTGGTAATACCATCCTACAACGGGGGAGATTTGCTTGATCAGGTTCTCGACGCTGTACTGTCGCAAGTTACGCCCTGGCATTTCGAGATACTGGTGATTGATAGCGGTAGCACCGATGGCAGCTTGGAAAGGATAAGGACAAGAGAAGGTATACGCCTGCACGAGATAGCCAATGAAGATTTCGGCCACGGGCGAACAAGAAATCTTGGGGTAGAGTTAACCAGTGGGGAATATGTGGCGTACCTTACACAGGATGCTTTACCTACCAGCTGCTACTGGCTAATGAATCTTGTGAGCACACTGGAAAGTGAGCCGGATTGTGCCGGCGCTTTTGGAAAGCATGTTGCCTATCCCGACCATTCCCCTTTCATCAAATTAGATATGGCCAGGTATTTTGATGAATGGATAGGCCGCGGTCCGGCGGCACTCTACAAGGCTACTGACAAGAGAAAGTTTCTTGAAGATCAGGCTTGGCGGAAGAGGTGCCACGCTTTCTCTAATAACAACTCCTGCCTGCGAAGAGCAAGCTGGCTAGATGTACCGTTTCAAGATGTTGTTTACGGCGAAGATCAACTGTGGGCGTTGGATGTGCTGGAAGCTGGTTACGGCAAAGTGTACGTCAATGATGCAGAAGTTTATCACTCTCATGACTATAGCTTCAGAGAAACTCTTAGAAGATCCATCACTGAAGGTCTCTATTTCAAGAAGCACTTTGACTATGATCTCTGCAATGGTAAACAGGCGGCAAGAGAAATGCTGTCGCGAATCAATCAAAGAGACATGGAGCACGCCAAAGATTATGGAATACCTGAAGACATCCTAAAACGACGCAAAAACTCAATTTTGCGCGGGTAAGTGGATTCTATCTTGCTGGGAAGGGAAAGGGGCAAATAAGCGCGTAAAGGTAGAATAGGCCTTTCTAGTAGTAATCACGAACAATCGATGCATATTCATTGCCCGTCTCAACATAAGACTCTTCACTGTTTTTACTTAACTCGATAACGCTATTGCAGATTGTCTCTGGTGATGAATCCAAGGGAAGCACTTTGCCGGCGTTAGCAGGAAGCCTTTCTTGAATTGCGCCTATATCGAATGTGATAACATTCAATCCGTTTTGCAGCGCTTCAGATAATGTATAACTGTATGTTTCGGGGCATATGCTGAGCAGCATTGCGATAGTAGATTCGGATTCATCAATCAACTTCGGCAGCTCCGCTCTGTCGTACCGACCTGTTATAGAGCAATTACTAAATCTTCCAACCTCTTCATCTTCCGAGGTGGTGCCAATAACCCAGAAATGAATCGGCATACTTTGGGCCAATGCGTGGGCCAAGCAGCCCTTAATATGATTTAGGCCTTTCAGCGGATCGATCGCGCCAATAAAGCAGACATTAATAAGACCATGATTGGACCGCTTTAACTTCACTTTATTATATGGCTCTGGATGGGGCCTTAGGTGTAAAGCCAGATCCGGAAAATAGTCTGTAAGGCGATCAAACATATCACTTGACGGTACATATATTTTTCTGGATTCCTTCAGAAAATTTGAAGAATTTCTGATCCATGATTCAATATCAATGTCGTTGCCATCAAACCTTTCGACCTCTTGATGTGGACCAAAACTGCTTAAGCAGGCTCTACACTTTTGGATACTAATTTCATCACCGCAATATTGGTCACCGGAGATCACATTGATTCTGGGGCAAATAGCGTAATAGTCGTGCAAAGTTACATCATATGGACATCGAAGAAGTGGAGGCAGGCTCAGCACATTTTCTGAAAGCCCAAGCAAATGATGAAACTGGACGGAGTCTATTTCCAATGTTTGCAGGAAGCTAAGGAAATCATTCCATTCATCAGAGAGTCGCACGACAAAAGAAATCGAATGATTATAGACTTTTACGTTCAAGTGGCCTGCGGGTTGGTATAAGTGAATAGCAAGACAGTTTTCGTTATCCAGGCGCGCGGAAATTTCGTCCATGCAGACCTGAGTCCCACCACCCATTGAGTGTGAACAGAAAATAAACTTTTTAACGTAGTTCTTCCTGGCTATCAGCTCGGATAGCATGCTTTGCGATATGGCATTCCTTATCATACGAAGCGGATCTTTGCTGCGAAACTCGCTAATCTGGTGAGCATATTCTGGATCTCCCTCTATCCTAGCCGCAGCAAAGCCACTCGGCTCATCCCCAGAATTTTCGCGGCATGGCACGAAAGGATGGCAACTAACATATAGGTCGGTACAACAGTGATGAATCCAGCCCAGCGACTTTGCTTTGAGTGAGAGGTCAACAACTGCTGTCTCACCATTGCAGTGTTTTTCGTCAAAGTATCCGGTCGATTCCAGCATGGATCTTTTTAAGTAGATGCAGTAACCGGCAGCAGTGGGAAGTTCTACATACCCATGCTTTTGATTCTCTTCAAAGAAGGTCTGGTATTCATCCAGATTTAACCAATCTTCTAGAGCATTTCGGGAGCAGATTTCGGGAAAGCTACATATTTCAGCATCGTTTGAAAATGGTGTAACGGTGCCAACGGTCGAGTTGCAGTAAGCCTGTTTACGTAATTTGTCTATCCATTGGTTTGGAACTTCTGTACAGCTAGCGAGAATAATTACGTCTTCTGCTTCGAAGGCGGCCATTGCAGTGTTAACTGATCTAACAAAACCATTGCGCTGACTATTTTCTATTAACTGTATGCGCCCGTTGGAGGAAAGCTCACTTAGGTAGGAAGCCAGAGATTCCTCTGAGCTCAAATCATTTATCACGAGTAATCTATAATTCGTCTTATTTTCAGATAGCAAAACACTTTCGATGCATCTATGTGTTTGATCGTAATCTAGGGAGCCAAACACAACTACGCTAACGGTATGAGCACTACTGGCTAAACAAACCAATTCATCTATTTTCTTACCGGTCTTCGCTTCGATGATAGAAAGCTTGGGTTCTACTAACAGATATCTGTCCGGAAATAGCTCAAGGTAATGCTTATACAGAGCTAGGGCCTTCAAATATGCCCTGCGCATTAACAGATGATTTGCTTTCGTTAGTAGTAACATTCCACTATTTCACCAAATTTATTGGTGGTTCTGCGAAGTTCTAAAGGTTGGTGGACATTGTATCTGAACTGACCTTCTCGCCAATAGCCAGTGGCACCCTCCGTTCAGGGATAGCCGAAGAAATATATTTCTTAAAAAACCAACCTTGGGAGGATTGCAGTATGTAGACAGTACTTCTCTTTAGATATTCAAAAGGATCTCTAGTTTCCTAGAGCTGTCGTCAGGGATTCGATTCCCACGATATCTACCTGTCTTTCTTGCTAGAGCCATCTACGCCGAGGAATATTGTTTGGCTTTCGAGCTATAATTCTTGACCCTATCCGGTAAATGTTTCACTCGCCATTGGAGGCTGAGATCATGTTCACAAGAATGCAGGACGGTACTGCCGAAGACTGGGCCGTGATCGGTGCAGAACACGCAGAGCACTTCACCAAAACGCCCGCTCACCTAATGGATATGCTGCGCAGCCTGGAATCTGTCACTCTCGGTTTTGCCTGCGACCAGCTTCAGCACAGCCTGATGACAGGTACACTGGCCAGGCAAGCCGGCGCCAGTGATGAAGAAGTCGCCATCGCCCTGCTCCACGATGTAGGCAAAGCGGTGAACATACCCAATCACGGCGCCATTGCAGCGGAATTGATGCGACCGTATGTATCAGACGATGCCTACCACGCCATTTATCATCACCAGGAGTTTCAGGGTGCCCACTACTTCAATCACCTGGGCGCCAGTACCACGCTGCGCGATCAATATGAAGGTGAGAGCTGGTATGAGCTAGCCCGCAAACTGGTCGATGAATGGGACGCTCCCGCATTCGATCCGGATTTCCAGGCCGACAGCCTCGAGTCCTTCGAACCATTGCTGCAGGACATATTTGCCCACCCCAAACGAATGCTTTGACACAAACGCGGTACGCGAATTCACACTCTCGCAGGCCAACTGACGGGGCCTATTGACGTTTTCTTGGCCGCAATGCTACTTAAACAACAGTCTACTCAGACTATCGGGCATGGAGTGAGAGAATGGCAGAGCAATCATCGCAGCACAGTGAAAAGAACGCGCACTATGACGTTATAGTCATTGGCGCGGGCGTGAGTGGTATGTACGCAGTGCATCGTTTCCGTGAGATGGGCCTGTCCGTGCGCGTGTACGACGGTGCTTCGGATGTGGGTGGTACCTGGTGGTATAACCGCTACCCAGGGGCGCGGGTTGATGGCCCTGGTAGCCCCTACTATTGCTATTCATTCTCCGAGGAACTGATGCAGGAGTGGGACTGGGCAGAAACCCAGTCCACGCAGTCTGACGTATTGGAATACCTCGAGCACGTCGCAGACAAGTTCGACTTGAGAAAAGACATCCAGTTCAACACCTGGGTCACCGACGCTTGTTACGATGAAGCCGACCAGGCCTGGACGATCACTACCGACACAGGCATCAAGGCCTCAGCGTCCTACCTGATCTGCGCGGTTGGCGCATTATCGACCACTAATACGCCCAATGTCCCCGGCATCGAAGATTTTGCGGGCGAGTGTTACCACACCGGCCGTTGGCCACACGAACCGGTCTCCTTTGAGGGCAAGCGGGTAGCTGTGATCGGCACAGGTTCTTCCGGCATCCAGTCGATCCCGGAAATCGCTAAAGAGGCGGAGCATCTGACGGTCTTTCAGCGCACGGCCCAGTTCACGTTTCCGGCCAATAATCGCCCCTTAACAGAAGCGGACATGGCCGCGGCAAGATCAGACTGGGACTCAGTGGTTGAGAAGATGTATGCCAACCTCGGAGGCTTTCCTGTACCACCCAACCCCGACCGCTCGGCGATGGATGACACGCCCGAGGAGCGAGAGACCCTTTACGAAAGCCTGTGGCAAAAAGGCGGTTTTGGATTTTTCCTCAATCTGTATAACGACATCGCTATGAGTGAGGAATCCAACCAGACCCTCGCCGACTTCGTTCGCAACAAAATCCGGGAGGCCGTGGATAATCCAGAGATAGCCGAAAAACTGTGCCCGGACCATTTCGTGATTACCAAGCGGCCCATTCTCGATGATGGCTACTACCAGACCTACAACCGCGACAACGTCACGCTCGTCGATCTGCGGGAGGATCCCTTTGTTCGCTTCACACCCAATAGCGTGATCACTGAATCTGGGGAGCACCCCATCGACATGCTGGTTCTGGCAACCGGCTGGGATGCTATCAGCGGCACCATGCTCAAACTCAATCCGCAGGGGCGCGGCGGTATCAGGTTGAAAGACCGCTGGACTGATCGCTACCACACCTACCTCGGCCTAGCCGTCAGCGGTTTCCCCAATCTGTTCATGATTCACGGTCCTGGCTCCCCCGGCGTGTTCTACAACATGCCACTGGGTGCGGAACGTCAGCTGAACTGGATTAGTGAGCTGATTCAGCATATTCAGGACCAGCACATGGGCGCAGTGGAACCCAGTGCCGATAGTGAAGCAGCCTGGGGGGCTGAGGTCAGCGCCATCGCGGATGCAACGCTGTTCCCCCGAACCGACTCCTGGTGGACTGGAGCCAATGTAGAGGGCAAACCCCGCTACTTCTCCGCCTATCTGATCGGCTCTGTTTACTACGACCGCATCGCAGATATTGCTGCCAATGACTACGACGGATTCTATTTTGAATCCTCACACAACTAGCCAAACCCAGCAGCCAATTACGCGCGCCAGCTGGGGGTAGTTTTCCTTCAGTTCGGTAAGTGTCCAATTTCACTGCATACCCACCGATAGGCAGTGCAGTATCATTGCGGCATGACTCCTTCCAGTGATGACCTCTGGTTTATCCCTCTTGGCGGCTGCGGTGAGATCGGGATGAACATGAGCCTTTATGGGCACGATGGCCGCTGGTTGATGGTGGATTGCGGCATAGGCTTTGATCGCAACAGCATCAGCACCCGTGTACTGTCTGCGACACCGGACTTCATTACCGCCCGCCGCGACCAGCTTGACGGCTTACTGGTGACTCATGCTCACGAGGACCACGTCGGGGCGGTTGCAGAACACTGGCCACAGCTAAAGTGCCCGGTTTATTGCACTCGATTCACCGCCGAAATACTGTCCAACAAGTTGCGCGAGGCGGGCCTCCTGGGCGTCGTTCCGGTGCATGTCATCAACAGCGGAGAACGTCATCGCCTGAGCCACTTCGACATCGAGTGGATTGCACTGACTCATTCAACGCCAGAGTCTCAAGCCCTGGTTATTCGCACACCGGCGGGCTCCATCTTTCACACTGGAGACTGGAAGCTGGACCCCGAACCTGTGGTCGGTGCCCGCTTCAATGAAGACCGATACCGTGCCATTGGAGCGGAAGGCATCACCGCCATGGTATGCGACTCAACGAATGCCACTGTTGAGGGGCGCTCCCCCAGCGAAGGCGCACTCTATCGAGGCCTCCTCGAGAAGGTAAAGGCAGCAACTGGGCGAGTTGTTGTAGGCTGTTTCGGTAGCAACGTCGCGCGGCTGACCACGCTGGCGCAAGTGGCTGCGGCAACCGGACGCTATCCCGGCTTACTGGGGCGATCACTTTCAACATATTACCGGGCAGCACGGGCCAGTGGTCTTTGGACCTTACAGCAAGACCTGATACCAGCGAGTCATCTCGGCTACCTGCCCAAGAACGAAGTTTTTGCCATTGCCACTGGCAGCCAGGGTGAACGCGGCGCTGCTCTCAGCCGTCTGGCCGCTGCCAATCACCCTGACCTCGACCTGGAGCCGGGTGACACCGTGATCTTCAGCTCCCGGGTAATCCCCGGTAATGAACGAGCACTTGAGGCACTTGATGAGCGTCTGCGTTCAATGGGCGTCGAGGTCATACACGATGACAGTGACCAATCACCAATCCACGCATCTGGGCATCCCGCACGGGAAGAACTCAAGGATATGTACAACTGGATTCGCCCCCGGATCGCGCTGCCCGTGCATGGTGAAGCTCATCATCTCGACGCGCACGCCTCTCTGGCAAGTGACATTGGGGTACCCATACAGCTCAATGGTCGCAACGGGGATCTGTTCATGCTCGCCCCCGTACCCGGCATGAAACGGGCAGCGATACCGGTTGGCAGAATGGTGCTGAGAGGCTAGTTCCAATCTCTCCTTCGCACACCACCGCTTACATCAGCACACACTTTGTCCACGCTTTGTAGTGGTGATGGCGCGCGATTTTCGCTCCAAATCAATAAGCGCGCGTACACCGAACATATCCCTCCGAATCACAAGTCGGACAAAGCCAGAAAATTTCGCACACAACGCCCCCTGGGTAGGAGCATTCGCATGAACTTTAAAACTATTGTAGTCACCGCCTCGCTTACAGCGTTTTCCATATCGTCCTGGGCCGGACACCACGGCGCAGATGAGAAAATGTCGATGAAAGATATGGCCAAGCCGACCATCGTTGAAGTGGCCGCCTCTAATGACGACTTCAGCACACTGGTTGCGGCGGTCAAAGCAGCCGGCCTTGTCGATGTACTGCAAGCTGATGGCCCGTACACGGTATTTGCTCCCACCAACGCCGCTTTTGCAGCGCTGCCTGAGGGCACTGTAGAAAACCTGCTCAAGCCGGAAAACAAAGACCAGCTGGTTGCAGTGCTGACTTATCACGTCGTACCTGGTGCGGTATACGCCAAGGACGTCGCCAGCCTCAGCTC
Source organism: Halieaceae bacterium (assembly GCA_963921335.3). GTDB lineage: Bacteria > Pseudomonadota > Gammaproteobacteria > Pseudomonadales > Halieaceae > CAWUFC02. Next base: position 1,229,474 of record CAWUFC020000002.1, read on the forward strand.
GGCCACTACAGTGCAGGGCGGCGATATCGCCATCCAGATGCACGGCGGCCAGGTCATGATAAATAATGCCCATGTCGTAGCGGCAGACGTAGCAGCATCCAACGGCGTGATTCACGTGATTGATACCGTCATCCTGCCAAGTTCCTGATCTGCTAGGGGTTTACTGTCATGGAACTGCTTAAGTCGAACCTGGTGAAGTCCGCGCTTGAGAATGGCGTCATGGTTAAGGCGCTGATGAGTACAGTGCCGCGCCTTGATCGACAGCTGATGAAGGTATCGCGAGGCTGGTTGAACGTGGGCTTCCAGACCGTGGCACTGATAGAAACTATCGGTGCCAGGTCAGGCGCGCGTCGAGAGATCGTCACACTCTGTATGCCTGCGGGCAACGCCCTGGTACTGGTTGGTTCAAACTGGGGACGAGACACTCATCCGGCTTGGTACTTCAACCTGCAAGCTCACCCGCTGGTTCAGGTCGCCTATCGAGGATACCGAGGCCCTATGAAAGCCCGCGAGATCAGCGGTGCGGAGCGTAAGCGGCTGTGGGAGCTATTGGTGGAGTACAACCCTCAGTATGCTCGCTACCAGGAAGGTACCTCCCGACGTCTACCAGTAATAATGTTAACCCGCCACTCCGGTGCCATTGGTAACGAGTCTACTGGCGCCTATTCCTAGGCTATCCGGATAACGATCGAAACGCCTGGTCAACCGATTTGCCGACATATCGCGCCAAGGTTCGATCAGGTCGCGCGGACTATCCGAATATCATCGCTTTCAACCGGGAGAGGACACCACATACTGCAAAATTTCAGCCACTTGCAGAGGATCCGTCGCCCAGGCCATCGCCGCGGCATCAACTTCTTTCAGGGGATGGATGATGTCTTCGCCGTGCAGGGTGATATAGGGCTTGCCAAGGGCTGCGCAGATACCCGCATCAAAGGCCGCATTCCACTGTTTGTACTTGTCGCCAAAACGAATCACCGCCACGTCACACTTGTCGATCATAGTGCGGGTTCGAATGGCATTAACCTTGGATGACTTATGGTCGCGCCAGAAGCCGTTGTTCTCTGCACCCAGCAAATCACCCGCAGCATCGCTGGCCTCGTGGTCGGTGACCGCCGAACAGAACTGAAGCGGCAGTTTTAGCTCAGCCGATTTCTGAATAATCTGCTCTCGCCAATCCGTATGGATCTCGCCGGAAAGATAAACCAACCATTGCATCACTTTGTCTCCTCGGAAAAGCCGCAATTCTATCAATGGACCGATGTCGCGCGCAGCCCTTACGATTGTTGGCAGTGATCCCCACCCCCACGTACACTGATCACTCAATCGCCGAGGAGGCGCGCGAGGCTTACCCCTTCATGAACATCCCAGGACTCATCCTGCTCTTCGAGGAAAAAGACCAGATCGGGACCCCGCTGCACGATGTCATGAGCAACCACGGCGTGGAGGTGTTGCGCTTCGCGAACGCAGAAGCGTTCCTGAGTCGCCTGGATGCCTGCCCTGAAGACGGGTACAGCGTTTTGATTGACGGGCATATGAGCGAGGGCGCAGCATTTGTTCTGCTAGAGACCCTGCGCTCGAAAGGCAGTCGAGCACCAGTGGTACTCTATTCCAATGAGGCACACCCGCAGTGGACACAACAGGCACTGAATGCGGGAGCCACCGATGTTGTGGCGTTGCCCATCATTTACGCTTATTTGATGAACCGCGGACAGGACTTTCCCGGCACCACGCCTCCGGATGAGGTGAAGGCACAGGCACTGCAATTACGCAATGGCCAGCAAGTTACTTTTCGCTTTTTGCACCCCGAAGACGCTGAGATCGAATTGGAATTTGTGCGCAATCTCTCCGACGAATCACGCTATAAACGCTTTTTCTCCTACATTCGTGATCTACCTGCGCACATGCTCGATGTGCTGGTACACAACGATTTTCCGCGCAGCTACGCCGTGATTGCAACCGTGTTCAATGACAACCGGGAACTCCAGGTCGGCGTCGCCCGCTATACACCGACGGACGATCCGGCGGTCGCGGAGTTTGCCGTTGTCGTTGCAGATGACTGGCAGCGCCAGGGGCTGGCCAGCAAACTGATGCACGTGGTGATATTGGCTGCAGCGCTGGCGGGCTACGCCCATCTGGATGGGCTGATTCTCAGCGAGAATTTGGGCATGCGGAGCTTCTCGGCAGACCTGGGCTTCTCGGTGGTAAAAGGCAGCAACGATGGTCCCGGTGTCATTCGTGTAAGAAAGACCCTGCTGGCTGCTGCCAGACCAAGTCATTAGGACGCGAGGTCAAGCGTGAGCGTATTCATGAAAATCAAAACCCGCACCGGCCTGTTCAGGAGCTTGTGCTTGCTGCTGTGCATGCCCTCGACCGCCGTATCTGATCCACTCTACGTAAAAAACCTATCCCCCTACGCAGCCACACTGGGCTTCCCCAACTTACAGAGCGGGCAGCCGCTAGGTAAGGACCAGACAAAACTGAGCTTACATGGCCAAGTTGCCAACACCAGCACCGACGATACGACAACAACAGAATCTGTGCTGTTGGACGGCGAAACCCATCGAGTCGCGGCCCGCTACCAGCGAGGCATTGGCAAGGAATGGCAGGTCACTCTGGAGGTGCCATGGGTCCGCCACAGTGGCGGTTTCCTGGATAAGCCCATAGAGCAGTGGCATGATTTTTGGGGTTTACCCAATGGCAATCGCGACGAGCTACCCCGAAACCAGTTGCTCTATGCTTATGATTCCCCAGGCTTCGACTACCGCTACCAGGACAGCCAAAGCGGCCTGGGCGACACCCAGATATCAGTGCAACGCAGCCTGTATTCGAAGAACAGGATTTTTCTCTCCTTGCATGCGGGCGTCGAGCTGCCCACGGGTAATGAAGACAAACTGTCAGGCAATGGCAAAGCAGACTATTTTTTCGGCCTGAACGCCAGTGGCTTACACGACGAAGCCAAACTGAACTGGCACACCCAGCTGGGTTACCTTCGCGCTGGAGAGTTGGACAGCCTGGCGCCCATCCAGAAGCGAGACCTCTGGTACGCCTCCGCGGGTCTGGTTTGTAAAGCCTGGCCCAGCGTGCATCTGAAAGCCCAGCTGGACAGCCACGCCGCGCCATTCGATTCCCAGCTACCCCAACTTGGGGACCACGCCGTCCTGCTGTCGCTGGGCGCCGGTTTCCAAATTGGCGAGCAATTGCAGCTGGAGGTCAGCTTTTATGAAGATATTGCTGTGGATACGGCGCCCGACTTTACCGTGCAGGCTGGCCTGCGCTATCGGCCCCGCTTGTGAGTGGCAGCATCCGGCTTTAGAATATTGTTATATCATTATATCTAAGTGTCAAATTACTCCGAGCAAACAACATGGAAACCACCACTAAAACCGCCAAAGAAATCTATCTTGAGGTTAAGGCCAATCCTGCGCGCAAGCGTTTTGGCTTTGGCAAAAAGGCCGCCCTGGTCAATATAGACCCACAAAAAGCCTATACCCGCACCGACTTGTTCAAGACCGCCTACGAGACCGACCCGCGGCAAATGGAATACATCAACAGCCTGGCGAGTAAGTTTCGCGCCCTCGACTGGCCGGTGGTATGGACCCACGTGGCCTACATGAACTCCGGCGAGGATGCTGGCATCTGGGGCACGCGCACTGACACACCCGATTCCCTGCAGAACATCAAATTCGATTCCGAGCGCTCTGAGTTCGATGATCGCCTGGAGATTGATCGACAGCGTGACGTGATCTACCTGAAAAAAATGCCCTCGGCCTTTTTCGAAACCCAACTGCAAAGCCTGCTGGTCTGGCACCAGGTCGACACCCTGGTACTCACCGGCGGTTCCACCTCTGGCTGCATTCGCGCCACCGGTGTGGAATCCCTGTCCCGTGGTTACAGAACCATTGTTCCAGAGGAATGTGTAGCCGACAAACACGAGAGCTACCATTACGCCAACCTGACTGACCTGAGCCTGAAATACTGCGACGTGCTGGAAGTGCAGGAAGTGTTTGAGTGGTTGGACGGCATCGACGGATAAGCCTATGAAAGAAGATCCCGGTTTTTACGACTACTGGCCTTACCACGACCGGCCCAAGATCGAGTGGCCCAATGGGGCCAAGCTGGCGTTCTGGGTGGCACCTAATATCGAATTCTACGAGCTGGATCCACCGGATAATCCCCACCGCAAGGCCTGGCCCAATCCCTACCCCTCTGTACAGGGCTATGGCATTCGCGACTATGGCAATCGCGTTGGCCATGTCCGCCAGATGGAGGTACTGGAGAAATACGGTGTACGCGGCTCTATCTCGCTGTCCACCGCGCTGTGCCAGCACCACCCTGAAATCATCGACATGTGTAAAGAGCGCAACTGGGAGTTCTTCAGCCACGGCATCTACAACACCCGCTATACCTATGGCATGGATACGGATCAGGAACGAGCCATGATCCGCGACTCCATAGAAACAATTTATGAAGCCACCGGCCAGAAATGCGCCGGCTACCTGGCTCCAGCACTATCCCATTCCGAGCTCACCCTGGACCTGTTTGCCGAGGTTGGCACAGAGCTGTTCGGTGACGAGGCGGGTTTCTATACCTGCGACCTGTTCCACGACGATCAGCCCACTCCCATTCGCCTGCGCAGCAACAAGAAGTTTGTCAGTATCCCCTACTCGCTGGAGATGAATGACACCATTGCCTACGTCGTGAACAAAATTGAGCCTCGCCGCTATGGCCAACAGATCAAGGAGAATTTCGATCGCCTGTACCAGGAAGGCGCCGAGAGCGGCACGATCATGTGTATCCCCACACATAACTACCAGGTCAGCTGTCCACACCGCCTGAAGGCGTTTGAGGAGGCCCTGGATTACATCACCGGACATGACGACGTGTGGGTAACCACGGGAAGAGAAATAGCCAGCTACTTTATCGACAACTATTACGACACGGTGTCTAAGGATATCGCCGCCAGGCAGGAGGGTCATCATGCCGCTTGATAATGATTACCTCAGTTACGCGCGCCGGGAATACGGCATGGACCACGATCGTTACGATTGGTCCATGCTCAGCCAACGCCAGCCTGTACAATGGCCGGAAGGTAAAAGCCTGGCACTGTGGATCAACGTGGGCCTGCAGTACTACCCCCTGAACCAGCAGGGCAAGCCCTTCAAGGTACCGGGTGGCATGACCATGCCCTACCCTGACCTGCGCCACTACTCACTGCGCGATTACGGCAACCGGGTCGGCATTTATCGCTTCCTCAACGCTTTCGATCGCTTCGGTATCAAACCCAGTTTTGCTGTCAGTGCGAGGCTGGCAGAGCGCACACCCTACCTGATGGATGTCATTAAAGAGCGCGGCGATGAGGTGATGTGCCACGGCTATCACCAGGATGCATTGCATTATGGCGGCCAGAACAAGGCTGAGGAATCCGAACTGGTCGAACGCGCCCTCGACAGCCTGCGGGATATCACCGGTCAAGCCGTGAAAGGTTGGCTCAGCCCCGCCAAAAACGAGTCGCAGAACACACCTGAGCTGCTGGCCCAAAACGGCGTCGAGTACTTCTGCGATTGGGTTAACGATGACATGCCCTACCCCTTCCGCACTGCTCAGGGCGAGCTCACAGCCATGCCTCTGTCCACCGAATTGGAGGACTTCTTCGTGATCGGCCAAAACCTGCATTCACCCCAGTCGTGGCAGGAACAAGTCTGCGATGCGTGCGACCTGTTACTGCAAGAATCGAAGCAAGGCGGTGGACGAATTCTCGCCCTGAGCATTCATCCCTGGATGTTGGGACAGCCCCATCGCATTGGCTATCTTGAGCAGACCCTGGAGTACATCACCGCACAGGATGGCGTTTGGTCAGCCTCCGCCGGTGACATTCAGCAAAGCTGGGCACAACAGCAGCAATAGACGCCGACTGATCCAGCTTCTATGCTGAAGGGTCATTCGCATAACAGGTCTGACCCATGCAATCACCCGTCTGTGATCTGCTGGATATCGAGTTCCCGCTGCTGGCATTTACCCATTGCCGAGACGTAGTGGTGGAAGTCTCCAAGGCCGGCGGCCTTGGTGTGCTGGGCGCGGCGGGCTACAGCGCCGAAGAGCTGGAGGTTGAACTCAGCTGGATTGACGAACACATCGACGGCAAACCCTACGGCGTCGACCTGATTGCACCCAACAGCCTCTCAGCCACCGATACTGACACTGCCGCAGACCAGGCTGCCCAGGTACCTCGCGAACACAAGGATTACGCTCTCAATATCCTCGCCCGGCACGATATCGATGGCAGTGATGTCTACCGTGATAGCGGCATTCGCAATACCGGCTTTCTCACTTCCAACCAGGCCGGCAACATCATCGACGTTGCCTTTTCACACCCCATTAAGCTGATTGCCAACGCACTCGGAGTGCCCCCGCGCTACATGCTGGAGATGGGTAAAGAACGAGGCGTTGCGGTCGCCGCGTTGGTCGGCGCCAAAGAGCATGCGGTGCGCCAGGTTGAGGCCGGTGTCGATATCCTGGTGGTCTCGGGTACAGAGGCCGGTGGCCATTGTGGCGAAGTCAGTACCATGGTGTTAGTACCCGAGGTCTGCCAGGCCGTTGAGGGCAGTGATGCAGTAGTGCTGGCGGCGGGCGGCATTGTCACCGGCCGAAAAATGGCGGCATGTATGGCAATGGGTGCTCACGGCGCCTGGACCGGATCCATGTGGCTGACAACCAGTGAAGCGGAGACCCCACCCATTATTAAAGAAAAATATACCCAGGCCAGCTCTCGCGACACGGTCCGCTCCAAGTACCGCACCGGCAAATACTCCCGACAGCTGCGCTCACCGTGGACCGAGGCCTGGGAGTCTGAAGAAGCCCCCAAACCCTTACCTATGCCGATCATGTCCCAGGTCTCAGAACCGGCACTGGCCAAAATAGGCAAGCTGGCGGAGGGTAATCACGCGGGTGCGAGGCAGCTTGCGACTTACTGGGTGGGCCAGGGTGTTGGTTTAATGAATGACGTGCAGGACACGCGCACGGTAGTGCGCGAGTTTATGGCGGACTATTTGCAGGCTGTTGAAAGACTTGGCAGCACACTGGAATAACCTCGACTACTAGCCATTCGGCGCAAACACTTTCACCGTTTCCATATCAAAGCCCTGCTGCCCATCCTGGCGGAGGCACTGCAGTGCCACATGGTCGGCACCCGCGGACCAATGGGCTTCTATGCGATCCATAATGTCCTGATCACTGCCCCAGGCGACGATAGCGTCGACCAGCCGGTCGCTGCCGCCATCGGCAAAATCAGCCTCTGTGAAGCCCAGTGTTAAGAGGTTATTACAGTAGTTGGGCAAAGCCAGATACGTCGCCATATACGAGCGCGCGATACGGCGCGCTTCACTGGCATCCGTTACGCGCAGAATCATCTGCTCGGGTGCCACTGACTTGTCTGGCCCAATGATCTCCCGGGCGCGCGCGGTATGCTCAGGCGTGGTGAAATACGGATGCGCCCCGTCGGCCATCTCACCGGACAGGCCCAGCATTTTCTCGCGCAATGCCGCCAGCAGCAGGATGCCGGTTTTCCCCGGCTGTGGACCAGCATAGAAACTGCCCGCCATTCGTTCCAGGTAGGCCCGCATGGTCGACAAGGGTTTACCATACTCGTGCTGACGCAAACCGCTGACCATCTCACCGTGTGAAACACCAAGGCCTAGCACCAGTCGACCACCACTCATCTCGTCGAGGGCCTGACGCGCCGCATTCATTGCCATGGCGTCCCGGGCATAGATATTGGCAATGCCCGTGGCCACTTTCAGCGTGGTTGTGTTGGCCACCACATGTGCGACGGATACAAATGGGTCGCGACCCACCGCCTCAGGAATCCAGAGTGTGCCATAGCCCATCTGCTCCATCGCCTGCGCCAAATCAGTCACCTCTTCATAGGTATTGCTGTCCAACCAGGACCAAATACCCAGCTTGCCCAGTTCGCTATTCGCCATTTTGTCGTCTCCGTGTGCCGGCATTCATAGTCACGCAAGGCTAACACTAACTGCGAGCTGCAACACACTACTCCAAGCCATGCGAACTAATCTTCAAGTTCAGCTATATTGCCGACATACTCTGATACTCTAGGCTCTATGACCGCACTATTATTCTATCTAGCGCTGGCCCTTGGCGTTTCCTTCATCTGTTCCATTGCCGAAGCGGTGCTGTTGAGCGTGACCACTGCCTATGTCAGCGCCATGGAAGAGGATGGCAAGCCCTCGGCGCCCTTGCTGCAAAAGCTGAAAACAGACATCGATGCCCCGCTGGCAGCGATTCTCTCGCTGAACACCATCGCCCACACCGTTGGTGCAGCAGGCGTGGGTGCTCAGGCAGCTGTGGTTTTTGGCAACGGCTACCTGGGAGTGACGTCCGCCGTGCTGACCCTGCTGATACTGGTGTTCTCAGAAATTATTCCCAAAACCCTGGGCAGCACCTACTGGCGCCAGCTCGCGCCATCGGTGGCCTACCTGCTGAAATATCTCATCATTGGCCTGTACCCGCTGATCAAGCTGTCGCAAAAGCTGACCCGCGGCATCGCCCATGAGCCCACTCTGGACGGCTTTAGCCGCGAGGAATTCACCGCGATGGCCGGACTGGGTGTGCGCGAAGGGCAACTCAGCGAGCGCGAAGCCAAGGTGCTGCAGAACATGCTGCTGCTGCGGGACATGCGAGTGAGCGACGTGATGACCCCGCAAACCGTGATCTTCTCTATTGCCGCGGATGCCACCGTAGAGTTTTTCTTCAATCGCCATGATGACAAACGTTTTTCCCGCATTCCCATTTACGAAGACTCGCCCGACCATATCGTCGGCTTTGTATTGCGTTCTGACCTGCTCACCGCGCAGGGGCGCGGTAATACCGACAACACGCTAGCCAACTACCGGCGGGAAATGCTAACCATCGCCGATCGCTTCTCAGTGCTGGCCGCCTTTGAACTGTTCCTCGAGAAACGCGCTCATATCATGCTGGTGGTGAACGAATACGGCAGCGTGCGAGGACTGCTGTCGCTGGAAGATATTGTTGAAACATTGATGGGCCTGGAAATCATCGATGAAGGCGACACCATCGCTGACATGCAGCAATTGGCCAGACGCCAGTGGCGTAAGAGAGCCGAGCGCATGGGTCTCGATCTGGAAAAAATAGCCGCTGAAGAATAATAAAACTGGAGAACAACACCATGGCAACCATACTGGCGCACATTCATATCCACCCCGGCAAAGAGAATGATTGGGAGACGCTCTGCCAAAAGCTTTGGGCTGCCACACAAGACGAGCGCGGCAAGCTGCAATACCAGTACTGGCGAGGCCAGACTCCGAATCTTTACTACTGCCTGCTGTCCTTTGAAGATTTCAATGCCTTCATTGAACACCAGACCAGCGGCCACCATGAGGAAGCCAGTCCACTGATGCAGGACATGATCGCCGACATGACCCTGGAGTGGGTCGATCCAGTTCAGGGCGCGTCAGAACTGCCCAGCACCAACAGCCAGGCCTTACCAGAGGGCGCAGACGCCCTTACCACCGAGTATCACAGTCTGTTCGCAGCAACCATCGCCGACTGGTGGCAACAACTGCGCTAACAGAATCTATCGCTGGCTACAGCTTGCGATAGTCGGGGTGCCCGGGCTTCTGAATCTGTAAGATAGGCAGATTCAGTCCTGCCGCCGCAAGGTCATCCAGCCCGTGGGGCAACTGGTAGGTAAAGTCCAGCGCGTAACGGCGGCTGGCAATGCGCCACTCCCCGTTTCGCTTGTGCAGTTCATCCAGATAGCGCCCGCCAAATAAGTGATCCTGCTTGCTGCCGTCTTCGGCCTGGGTGGCACTCACCGTAAAGCCGTAGCTTTCCGCGCGAGCCAAGTCCCCATCAATATCAATCAACAAACCACCTACCAGGTGCCAGCGTCGAATGGCCGACAATTCTGTGTCCATCACAACCGGAATAAACCCTTCGGCATCACCGTTATAAAAACCGTAATCGATCTGGGCATCGGGCCAGTAGCAGGCGGCCTGCCCTTCTTGGTCAAGCCAGTCCAGAGTGCGGCTGTAGCGCATCAGCAACTCTTCGCAGGCCTTTTTGTCCAGCAGATCCTGCAGCTCTGCTTCCAGTTGTGAATCCATAAAGCGCCTCCTTGACTTGAATGCCCTGACTATCACACAGTGATACCTACGTCACAAGCGTCCGCAAAGGCCGAGACCATGAGCCATAAAACGCCTGACATCAACATGTTCGACCCTGCTGTGCAGCAGTGCCCCTACCCCGCGTACCAACAACTGCATGCAGAGGCACCGGTGTATCGGTGCCCCTATACCGACATGTATTTCATCACCCGCTTCGAGGATGTGCGCGAGGTGCTCACCGACGATAAGCGCTTCAGCAACCAGACCCAGCTGTCTGGCAACGAACGTTTATTGAGCGCGAGAGAGCAGGCCGTGGTTGATTTGTTTGAGAACGAGGGTTGGTTGCCTGCGGCAACGCTGGCCGGCAGGGATGATCCAGACCACAAAGCCGTGCGCGGGGTGTTCAACGAGGCCTTTAGGCCTAAAAAGATTGCCGAGCTCGACGACGAGGTGCGCGACCTGGCCTATAGCCTCATCGACGACTTTATCGATGACGGCCAATGCGATTGGGTGAGCCAGTTTGCTATCCCCCTGCCGCTCATAATTATCGGTCGGCAGATGGGCGCCAACCCGGAAGACATCTGGCGTATAAAGGAATGGACCGAGGCTTTTTTCCATCGCATCAGCCTGATGCTCAACGAAGAGCAGGAACTGGATACGGTGCGCAAGGAGATCGAGGCACAACACTACTTTCAGCCCATCTTTGAGAAACTGCGCGCACAACCGGATGACTCCCTGCTGAGCGTACTGGTCAACACGGTGATCGAAGAATGGGGTCGCCCCCTCAACGACAATGAACTGCACGCCGAGATGATGGCGGATACTTTTGTCGGAGGCTCCGAGACCACTACCAATGCTATTTCGGCTGGCGTCAAGCTCTTGATCGAACAACCGCAGGTCTGGCAGCAGCTGAGAAGTGATCCCGATCGATATCTAAAAACCTTTGTCGAAGAAGTGCTGCGGCTGGAATCACCGGTACAAAGCTTGATGCGAAAAACCGCTTGCGATGTCGAACTCAGCGGCGTCACGATTCCAGCGGGCAGCCTGCTTAACATCCGCTACGCGGCCGCTAACAGGGATGAGAGCCGCTTTGATCGCGCCACCGAAATTGACCTGGAGCGCAAAAACGCGGGGGGCCACATGGCTTTCGGCTCCGGCAAGCATCACTGCCTGGGCGCTCCACTGGCCCGCAGAGAGCTGTTCTGGACATTTACTGCTCTGGTCGATCGTATCGAGGAGATGTGGTTTACGCCCGACAAAAACACCTTCGAGTACCACCCCCACTTTCTGCTACGCTCACTGAAGGCTCTGCATATCAGCTTTAAACCCCGCTGAATCAGGAGCTGTTAATCAGCGATACAAACTCTTCGTATTTGCCGGTAGGCCCGCGGGGAATGTCGTCTACCTGAACAAGGTTAATCCGATAGGGATAACCAAAATTGTCGACGATGCGTTGCTTCGTCTCGGCCTGCTCCTGCTCGGTGAGCGGCCGATCCAAACGCAGCCGCAACTCAATCGTATCCGGTGCGGTCTGCACATACTGGTAGCGGGCAATGGCCTCACAGTCGCGGATGACGGCCAGTTTACCGGGCCAGAATCGCTTTCCATCGGGGGTTTGTGCGTAATTACGAACCCGCCCCAGCACTGACTCAATGATGGGCGTCTGGCGACCGCAGTCGCAGCCCTCGCCCCAGCGAGCATAATCACCGAGCTCGTAGCGGATAAGTGGCGTGGCGAGATTGTGCAGGTTGGTGATTACCACCCTGCCCTGTTCACCGGGACCCACCGGGCGATTGTGTTCATCCAACAACTCCGTGTACACGGTTTCGCTGGCCAGGTGCAATCGACCCGCTTTGCAGGGCATGGCGATATAACCGCATTCATTGGCGGAATACATCTCGCTACAGGCCAGCCCAAAACCAGACTTCAGGCGCTGGCGCAGCTCAAGGTCGAGGGGTTCCGCCAGGGTAATGATTTCCTCCAAACTATCTGGCACCCCGCCATGGGCAGGCAGGTAGTCCAGCATTTCAGTAACAATACTGGGATAGGTCACCAAATAATGTGGCTTCACCTGGTGCAGCCAGCTAGCCAGGTGACCAGCACTGTGGCCGGCATGAATGCCGAAGCCGGGCCCGGTCTTGAAACACTGGGCAATGGGACCGCCCCAACTGCGCATACGAATCCCCTCTGGCTGGCGGTAGTCAGGCCCCAGCGAGCGAATGGCGGCAAGGCGCTTGCCTCCATCGCGATTCATGGTCATGTAGTCACGAACCGTCCACGCGGCCCAGATCGTGCGGCTGTAGTGGGTGCCGTGCACAACGACCGGTATGCCGGTGGAACCCGAGGATTTAATCAGGCCAACAGGTAAGTGTTCGGCAGGCACTTCGGCTACGCGAAGCTCCTCACCTCGACGACGGAATGCATCCTTTGTCACAAAGGGTATTTGTTGCCAGGTAAGCTCAAAGTCAGTCGAAGCAGATTCCAGACGAGACAACACTTCGCGATAGCAATCTGTTTGATAAAACGCTGAGTGCCGCACGGCCCAGCCCAGCAGCGCCCGTCGCTGCAATTGGCCGCCACGGTCCAGGCTCAATCGCTCGCCGCAGTAACTTTCGGCCAAAGCATTGACCAACGGCTTTAGCCGAGGCGAGGATTCCGAGAGGTACTCGGGCCAAACCACAGGTTTGTCGATGGTCTGCATAATCGGACCATACACCAGAACAACACGTACCTGTAGCGCCTTACGTCCTATCTAACTGTTTTTAAAGCACAAATTGCTTATTGCGCAGGTATAAGGACATCATTTAGGATATCGATAGCTAACTTTTTTCGTAATATGACGCTCTTTACTTCCCAGCAACCGCGCTTGAGCGTCTATAATTACAAAAGGCCACTTCTAATTTTACTGCGTTGAAGCTCTGTGCAGGTTACTCGCAGTTCCAAGGGTAGTTGATACTAAGATGTATCCTTATTGTTGCGTGATGTATTGACGACAGACGCACACCTTAGCGTCTGCCTTCATTAGGGAATCTATAAAAACGGAGTTTTGCTGTGTCTTCTTCAGTTACTGACCCAGGCATTCTGTCTCGTAATGACAACGATTCAGTACTGACCACCCATTTCAGCCTAGACCTGTTTGAGGACGACCCAGCAACCGGCAAGAAGGTACTCAGTGTTGGCGAATCAGCTTAGCAACCTCAATTTGGATGTAGAGGAACTGATCGCCGGCGGCGTTCTGCAAATCAATCTTGACGATACGCCCGAGAATATCCAGCAATTCCTTGATGAAGATGAGGGTGAGGGACTGCCGCTGTTCGATTATGTCAGCAGTGTCAGTGCCGATGAGCCCATAGAGGTCTTCGTCAGCCTCTACGATGTTGAGGAACTGAACGGCGGCGACAACACCACGTTGGTCGCAGGCGGCTACATATGGGATTACCTGAATGCCGCCGACAATGGCATCGATCTTCAGGCTTTGGCAGCCCGCGATGACATTATTCTGTCACTGGAAGACTCGCTCATTAACTTTTACGAGGCAGAGCGTGCATTTGGCACCAAGCTGACCGATCCACTCTGGGAGCTTATCGACCCCGATCGAGTCTTCACCTGGGGCACCGTCGAGCAGCTGGAGAATTTTGATCTGGTGACATTTCAGAGCAGTAGCGGTCTGAACGTGACACCAAAACTGTCATGGGCAATTGGTGATATTGCGACCCTGGATGCAGCGCTGGCCAGCGACGGCGTTATTGGTGATGGCACGCTTTCTGACATTGAAGGCGTCACCATTGTTGACAGCTATGCAAATATTCTAGCCGGTGGAAGCAACCTGGACACTGCCGTCAGTGAGGGTTTGCAGTGGGAAACAGAGATAGCGGACACCCTGCTCAATCTCAGTACCCAAAGTGATTTTTCCAGCCCTTATTTCGATAATATTTTCTTTTACACCGCTGACGACACCGTCGCCAATATTCGGGATGCGCTAGACAACGATAGTCTACCGACCGGGGTCGGTCCTGATGGTAACGGGGCTGTCGGGGGCCTCAGTATCAACCTGGACAGCGGCGCACCCACCGACGATGAACTGCGTCTATCTCTTCAGGAGTTCGGCGATCTGTGGAACGCCGGTATCAGCTATTTCGAGCACGATGACAACGCGTATTTCGCGCTTGAAGGCCAGGTAGGCGACTGGGACTTTGCCCTGAACCTCGAAAGCCTGTGGCAGCTCTATCGCGGCGTGATCTTCAACAACAGTGGCGAGAGATCGGACCGGACCGAATTTGTTATCAGGGATACTGCGAGCAACCTACAGCCAGTTGTAGAAGATAGTACCTCACTGTCTTTGGAGAACATCACGCGCATAGAAAACAGTGCCGGTTACCTGGAGGTGTATTCCGACACCGTATTCAGTGATTACAATTACAGCCCGGACATTACCTACGTGGCTGCGCCTGATCCCGAGGAAGAAGCGATCATCTGGGGCATTGCATTCCTGGACGACGTGGTCAGCGGGTATTTTGCCCCGGACAACCTCGATGGGCCCTACCGAACAGACGGTGACACCCAAACCTATGTCGCTTTGAACGTGTTTGACACCGACGAGGCCTTCGCATCGACTGACAACCGCGACTTTATCCTCAACGACCTGGATACATCCAGCGTATACCTGGCGTTTACGCAAATCGTCACCGACGGCGGCGAGGGCCAGGGCTTCGATGGAATTGTCGATGTGTTCGAAATAGCGACGCCCAATATCATTGATACCAGTCAGATTGTTGCCGAAATTTCACGCTTTAGCCCCTGGGCCACCGGCGGCTTATTGCCGGACCAGGTATTCGGTGATGACATCAGTCTCCAAATTACGTTTACGGAGCCTTTGGATACCTCCTTCCGCGACTTCGAAGGGCTGGGCCCACGCGACTCAGCTGAAATTCAGGAAGGCAGAATGCCTATCGATATTTCTATTGAAGAGGTGAATGTTGACGAAGACGGCCTGGTAGACAGCCTGGTTAAGATTGATTTTGACAGCGCGTCTACCAGCTATGACGGCATTGCTGACGTCACTCTGACATTACACGACGTTGACCCACTGCAGCTTACAACCTGGAACTTCGAGCGCAACGACAAAGAGATTAAATACATCACCTGGGAAGAGCTCAGCAATAATTCTGAGATCAGCGACTACCATTGGAGCCTTTATAACCAGTTCATTGTTCGCGATGACGCCATTGGCGTTGCAAATTTCCTGAGGGCGTACTCGGAGTTCAGCGACTCAAGAATCAGCGACATCAGCCCATTTACCGTTCAAGTCACAGATGGGGTGGTCGATTACGGCACCAACGAATTTGTAGACGGTGTATTTCTGTCAGACCATCCCGACACCCTAGTCGGTGGCAGCGGCAACGATGTGCTCATTGGCTTCGACGGCGACGACTACCTGGAGGGCGGCGCCGGTGACGATTTTCTAAATGGCGGAGGAGCCCCGTTCTCCAGCTATGATGGCGCAGACCAGATGACAGGCGGCCTGGGCAACGACACCTACACCGGTGGCACCGGCCCCGACTGGTACCATTTTGCCGATTTTATTCCAGAGGGCGGCGATGACGTGATCACCGACTTCGATCCCTCAGAAGATCGGCTGGTATTGGCGGTCGAGGAAATCGGCGACATCAACGGCGATTTCGTCATCGATGATCTTGATCTGCAACTCGCCACGGTTGATCAAGGTGATCATCTCTACCTCGAGTTAAACCCAGACAAAACCATTACCTTTTTGAATCTGGACAGCCTAATCGGCACGACAGTACTTTGGTCTGGTGAAACGACAATCAGTTTTGACGGCGATGACAGCGCCGACAACCTGCTCATCGATTCACTTTGGGTGCAGGATATTGAGCTGTTTGGCGGTGAAGACAGCATCACTATTGCTGCCACAGGAATTCTTGACGCCGATGCCGATTTGGGTGACGACAACGATACCTTCACCAATAACGGCAGTATCGAATGGGCACATAACATTGAACTGGGCGCCGGCAATGACATTTATGATTCACGCAGCGGCTACCAGGCAAACACCTATGTGTATGGCGGTGAAGGCAACGACACGTTCTACAACGGTTTTGGCGCAATGTTCGGCTATGGGGGTGACGGCAATGATACCTTCGTCGACTTCCAGGACCCGGAGCAGACCTTCTTCGGCTACGTAGGCGAGTTCAAGCCAGGAGATGGCACCGACACCATCGACTCCACCAGTGGCCTTATAGTGGTCAGTTACTCCGATGCACCCGCTGGTATTACCGCTGATCTGGCGGCAGGCAATGTTAGCGACGATGGCTGGGGTAATCTGGACACACTAATCAGCGTTGAAAATATTCAGGGCACCGGCGGCAGTGACACCCTCAACCTGTCTGATGATGAGAACTGGGCCTGGGCAGATTCTGGTGACGACACCATTAATGCCTATGGCGGTGACGATCATATTATTCCTGGCGCGGGCAGCGACACGATCGACGGCGGCGCGGGCAGCGACTGGGTAGAGTATTCCTGGGAAAGCTCGCATGAGCTGGTGGGTCCCAGATTACAGGCCACGCAGGGCATTTACGCGGACCTGCCCAATCAGACGGTAACCGATGCCTGGGGCGATACAGACATCCTAATGAGCGTCGAGAATGTCACCGGAACCAATAGTTTTGGAGACACGCTTATCGCGCTGGACAGCGGCTCTACCCTCTTTGGACTGGATGGGAATGACACCCTGCTGGGAGGCAGCGGTGACGACGAGTTGTTTGGCGACTGGGGCGACGATGTGCTGCAAGGTAATGCCGGCAACGATAACCTTTACGATAGCGAGGGTAGCGATACTGTTCAGGGTGGCGATGGCGCTGACCGGTTCTTTAATGGCGGGGGCGATGATCTGCTCACTGGTGGCAACGGCGGCGACTGGTTCTTCTACAATAATTTGAATCCGGTCGCACCGCCTACCGGCCACGACACCATCACCGATTTTGACACCTCTGAAGATGTCATTTACTTCGACGGTGCTGATATCGGCGACATAAACTTGGACTTCGTCGTCGACAGCAAGGACGTGCTGCTGCTCAGCAATTATGATGGCACAGACACGGTCATTAGCCTGGCGGCAGATCGCACGATTACCCTGGAAAACAGCACTCTGGACTCAGATGACATTTTCGTCACCGGCGAGACCAGTGGCGCTCCTTATCAGGGCACTACTGGACCAGACAACCTGGACATCAGCACCACATGGGTTCAGTACGTTAACCTGATGGGGGGGGCAACGACACGCTGACCATTACTGCCACCGGCATCTTGCAGGCCGACGCCAATCTTGGCGAAGACGATGACACCGTCACCAACAATGGCCTCATCGATTTTGTCACTATCGAGCTGGGCGGCGGCAATGATACCTACGATTCACGCCTGGGCGACCAGGAATCCGTTAGGGTCTTTGGCGACGATGGCAATGACACGTTCTACAACGGTCAGGGTTACCTCTCTGCATGGGGCGGCGCAGGTAATGACCAGTTCATAGACGTGCAGGATCCATTGTCCGTTAGCCTTTACCGCAGTGAGTTTTTCCCGGGCGATGGCGCAGATAACGTGGACTCTACCACTGGCCAGGTCGCAGTCAGGTACTATGACGCCCCTGCCGGTATTACCGCCGATCTCGCCCTGGGCAGCGTCAGCAATGACGGCTGGGGCAATATAGATACGCTGATCGCCGTAGAGGGTATCGGTGGCTCCGGATTTAACGACACCTTAAACCTGGACGACTCGGATAACCTCGCCTGGACTGAATCCGGCAATGACATCATTAACGCCCTGGGCGGCGATGATGACATCATCGGTGGCGCTGGCAATGACACGCTGGACGGCGGCGACGGTGAAGATACGCTCAACTACGGTTGGTCTTATTCCAGAACCGGCGAGTTCACCGGAGAGCTTGCCACCCAGGGCGCTTATGTCGATTTGCAGAACAATATCGCCACTGACCCCTGGGGCGACACGGATACCATCAGCAATTTCGAGAATGCACTGGGCACCTACAGCTTTGGCGACACGCTGATTGCGGCCAGCACCGGATCCTATCTGTGGGGCGGTAATGGTAACGACACCTTGATTGGTGGCGCCGGCGACGACCACCTGGATGGCTACGAGGGCGATGACTCTATTTCAGGCGGCGATGGCGCAGACCTGATCTGGGACTACAGCGGCAACGACACCCTCACCGGGGGTGATGGCGTTGACCACTTTGATTTTTATACCCCCTTCTTTCCAATCGGCCAACTAGAGGGCAACAAGGTCATCACCGATTTTGACGGCGACGTGATCAGCTTTGCGGCAAACGACATCGGTGACCAGGATGGTAATTTCATTGTCGATTTTAACGATGTCAGCATGTTAAGCAGCGTCACCGGCGGAGATACGCTGATTAGCCTGCCCAGCGGAGCGAGCGTGCGGCTTCAGGGCTATACCACGCTGAATTCAGGCGACGTGGTACTGAATGGCAGCGCCAATGTCACACTGAGCGGTACGACTGGCCCTGAAAATATCGTGATCTCCAGCTTCCGTGATTTTGGCGGCGCCGACCTGATGGAAGGTGATGATACCATCACCATCACTGACGACGTCCTCACGCCAGCACCAGAAGGCAGCGCTACGGGCAGTCTTTTCTTCGGGGCAGGCAATGATGAACTGAATGTGTATGGCCAGCTCTACAACGCCTCTGTGTACTTTGGTCCCGATGATGACAACTTCTACAATTTCGGTGACCTCAATAATTCTTTCCTGGCTGGCGAAGATGGCAATGACTACTTCCAGATTGGCAGTGCATATTTCAACGCTATAAGCGGGGGCTCCGGCAACGACTACCTGACAGACAGTAACCAACTGATCCCGAATGAGTTTGATCCCGGCCCCGGCAGCGACACGGCGGACTCGACCCTGGGGATACTGGTTATCGACTATCGCACCACAGCTGGGCCTGTCGACGTCGACCTGAACGCAAATCAGGCACTGGACGACGGTTTTGGCTTTGTCGATACGCTGATCGAGGTAGAAGGCATCTATGGCAGCCCTTTCGATGACGTGATAGCTGGCAACAGCTTGACCAATTACCTGAGCAGTGGATCAGGCAACGACACCGTCAGCGGCGGCACCGGGTTGGATCAGATTAACCCCGGGCCGGGTAATGATGAGGTTGATGGTGGCCCTGATTTCGACCACCTGCACTACAATGTGCATACATTTTCTACCGAGATAATCCCAACCTTCACCCAAGGTGTTAATGCGAACCTGGCGACCAATACCGTCATCGACCCCTGGGGTGGCACAGATACAGTCACCAATATCGAATCGATTCTGGGCACCGATCTGGTCGACACGCTCGTCGGCTACATGGACCCGATTACATTCTCAGGCAATGACGGTGCCGACACTCTGACCGGCGGCAGTGCCGGTGATCAATTGATCGGCGGCGACGGCATCGACACCATTCATGGTATGGACGGAAACGACCTACTGAATGGCGGTGCTGGCGCGGATATACTCACCGGTGGTCTGGGGGCAGACATCTTCTCTTACTACAGCCAGGCTGAATTTGGAGACTCTATAGCCGGGCTCACCAATATTGATCGCTTCGCCCTGGACGCCGGCGGCGATATTTTTGGCAGCGATGTCGTTTACAAGAAGTACGATTACTTTACTGATTACTACCAAACAGGCTATTCCTACTACACCGGGGGCAGCACACTAACGGGGACGACATCGGTGCCATTCGTCAACGGGGCAGTGACAGCTGCACATGTCATGGTGCTTAATGGAAACAGCGGCTCAGGGTATTTGTCTCACTCGAATGTAAATCTGTTGACCAACCCCTGGCAAAGTGGTCCTGGGCTACTCTTCTACCATCTGGGTAACGCGGCGATTGGGCAGGAAGCCACTGCTCTGGCCAACCTGCTCATTGGTGAAATGGCGACCAGCGTTCATGCAACAACTTACGTAAACGCAAATCCCTGGTCTAACTTCAGTCTCTACGGCAGCACCGTTGGCACGCCAAGCTACTCATCTTATTTCGCCACAGGCGCAAATTTGCTGGCCTTCGCGATCATCAACGACAAAATACTAATGGCGACTGTAGAAAACTCTGGACTGGCTACCATCACTGCCGGTGAGGTTAACTCCGTAAAAACAATCGCGACCCTCACCAAGCCCTACTTCGGCACTGCTGCGCCTGGGCTAACAGTGATGGATAACAACTTTGGGGTTTACGGACTTACATTGATCTAACGCTTATCACAGACAACCCGGCCGACATCCGGGTTATCTGTGAAAAAGCCTGTTAACCCGGCATCCAGGTGTCGGTTGATTTCCTCTTCAAGGCTCGGGGCCGTGAGGAATTTTTCCTCTCCCCGAAAGGTATAAGCATGTACCTCCATGCCCAACTCACGGGCCTGCTGGTAATAGGCTTCAAACCCCTGCTTTGAGACACCAACGCCCTGTGCATAACGGGCAATCAACTCAAGATTAAGGCCCTCAGTGGTGTACAACAACTGGACCAGTGGCAAGGGTGTAGCCGCTCTGGCCCTCTGCAATGCCGGCGGTTCAAATGACTGCAAATACACGGGGGCATCGGCTGTATTCAGCCCAGCCTGGGCCAGTTCTGACAACACAGCACCCACCACATCCTGACCCCGCTCGCGAAAATAGGCATCGCTCTTAAACTCGATATACAGACCGACTTCCCGCTCTGCATTTTGAGCAACCGCAATCGCCTCACGCAGCGTCAACACAGAGTAGCGGCCATTCTGGGCGGCACTGACCGGGCGCAACTCGGGCCAGCGCTCCGTCGCACGCAGTGTTTTTATCTCCGCGAGGGTAAAGTCATCCACAAACCAGCCCTCAATGGTTTGCCCATAGGCGGTTCTACTTGAACGACGATCGGCAAATTCAGGTCGATCAGCCACATCGGTGGTCAGGCTCAGCTCAGCCTCATGGCGCACCACAGGCACGCCATCTTTGGTGAGCACCACGTCCGGCTCGATGTAATCAGCGCCTTGCTTTATGGCCAGACGATAGGCCTCCGCAGTGTGCTCCGGCACATAAGCGCTAGCCCCCCGATGACCCACTACCAGGCAATCACTGCTCGCCCACAGGCTGCTTGTCATCATCATCGCAACGGCAGCAACGACATATCTCATTCTGAACACTCCATATAACGATCCAGCTCCTCATGGAAATGGCTGACTCGACATTCCTGATCACTCAGCCACAGATTATCAAAACCATCAGACTGCATGCCTTGCTGGGCGTGTGCCAGCAGGGACAAATCCTGATCAATAGTGTCGGTCATGGTATTTCGGCCTTCAATCACATCTTTGTAATCAAACTGCTCATGCTCGGGTCGCCCCACGCTGCCCGACGGCGTCGCATGTCTGGCAATCGACTGGACATCAATCGCAGGCGTATCACTGTCGGTCTGGGCGCTGCCATCCGGAAAACGCTCAAAAGACAGTTTGTCCAGATAGCATTGATTCGGATCTGTCGGGTGTGGCCGAGGCCGGATCAGCCAGAGCATCTCAGGTTGATATGACAGAATCGTGTTGGGAAAGATATTGGTCTGCACCACATCCGATAATTCCTGATCGCTGAACTTGCGGTAATAAGGCAGTTCAGTGTCGCCCAGTGCTCGTTTGGCCTGCTGTACCGCCTGTTGAATGTCCCCTACCCGGCCTTTGAAGTCATCAGGATTCAGGCCCAGGGCAGTCAACTGGGCGGTAAGAATATCGGTTGGCTCATCGGGCGTACTGAACAACGAGTCGGTTGTGGCACCAGGCACGATGACGCGAGTGTGCCCGCGTGGGTAAAGCTCGTCAGTGGCACCCCCACAATCCACAAAGCGACGGTGCTGCGGGTGCAGAAAATGCACGTGGTATAGCTCACTGAAATTATCGTGCACCGCTTTCCAGTTGCAGTTAACCCGCACAGTCTGGTCCAGCGTGAGGTGCATCTGCTCAAACTTGTAGTGGACCATCAGAGGCAGCATATCCTGCAAATAGTCGGCCAGAGACTCCCGGGGCTCAAAGCAGATCCAGGCAAAACCCAGCGCCGCCTCACAGGCGATGCTGCGAAGATTGAGCTGTTCCGACGGCAAGCCAGCGCTGAAACTCTCGTCTGCAGGTGCACTGGCCAATTCGCCGGCGCGGTTGTATCGCCAGCTGTGGTAGGGGCAACGAAAATTCGGCTTTGTTCCGCAACGCTGATCCACCAAACGCAAGCCCCGATGACGACAGACGTTGTAAAAAGCTCGCAGCTCGCAGTCATCACCGCGGCTGAGCAGCACACCCTCCGGGCCGATGTCATACACCACAAAATCGCCGGGCTTGTTCAGGTCGCTCAACGGCGCGGCAACCTGCCAGCAGCGTCGCCATAGCAACCGCCACTCTTGCTCCTGCCAGGTGCTGGAAATATATCGCTGCTTACTGATCATTGTCGCCACATCCCTTTGATTATGATGGTTTTTTTTGGACATGTCAGGCCACTGGAGGAAAACCGTTAATCAGCATGGCATAAAACATTCAATCTGTCCGGTTTTTTTGATATTCTGCCCAGCTCCAATAATAAGCAGGAACGCGCTATGACCGCCGACACTCGTTCTCTCGAAGAAATGCCTTTGATGAGCCCTGACATTCTCAAGTGTCCCTACCACTACGACCAGACCCTGCGCGAGGAAGCGCCAGTGCACGTCGACCCAATGACAGGCGTGTATGTGGTGTCTACCTACGACTTGGTGCGAGAAGTGCACAAGGCCAAAGACATCTTCTCTAACGAATTTACCCTCGCGGTCGGCTCTGCACGGCAGATGGACCCGGAAGTAGCGTCGGTGCTCAAGGAGACCTACGACATTGGCAAGGGAACGTTGCTCACCATCGACGACCCTGAGCACAAACATTTCAGGGATGCCGTAAAAGACTTCTTTCTGGCCGACAGCGTGGCCAGCTATGAGCCCTGGATTACAGACTTCGCCGCCAACCTGGTGGACGAGCTGTCGAAGAAAAACGAGTGCAACTTTATTGAGGAGTTTGCCCGCCCCCTGCCCCTGTCGGTGATCATGCATGTGTTGGGCATGCCGCTGGATATGTTCGACAAGGCCTTCCAGTGGACCCTGGACAACGTTGCCGTGCTGTCACAGATGGTCGACAAGGAAGAGCTGATCAAGGCCCAGCGCGGTGTGGCAGAAGAGTACGACTGGTTTGTGGAAGCCCTCAACGAGCGACGCGGCGATAACCATAAAGGTGATTTGCTGTCACTGGTCGCCAATGCCAAGTACCTCGATCGCGACCTGACCATTGAAGAGCAACTGTCTTACTGCACCCAGTTCCTGGTGGCGGGCAATGAAACCACCACTGCGACCCTGGCAGAAGGCATGCGTCAGCTCTGCCTGCATCCGGAAGAAGCCGAGAAAATTCGTGCCGATCGCAGCCTGATTCCCAACCTGGTGGAGGAATCCCTGCGCCTGGCCTCACCCACATCCAATATGTGGCGACTGGCCAAAGAGGATTACGAGCTGGGCGGCGTCAACATTCCGGCAGGCAGCATGGTGTTGCTGAAGTACTTCTCATCCAATCACGATCCCAGCATGTTCGAAGAGCCACTGAAGTTCGACGTCTCGCGTGACAACGTCAAGCGCCACATCGCCTTCGGTTTTGGTATTCACGTGTGTATCGGCCAGCACCTGTCCAAGCTGGAGATGATCGTGGCCTGGCACGCGCTGTTCGACAAGCTCGACAAGTTTGAGCTGGCTGTGCCCTCCGATGACCTGGAGTATATGCCCAATATCCTGTTGCGGGGATTGGAAGAAATCCCCATCAAGTACCAGTTGGCTTAAGTACCCCGGCTTACTCCGACTCCGCCGTGGCCCATAACAGGGCCCGGCGCCACATCTCCCGGTTCTCGGGCACGCTGTAGGTTGCTGCCGTGTGCCCCACCGAGGAATAGAACACCCGACCCTCTCCAACCCTATGGCGCCAGGCCATGGGGTGCTCGCCTTCCATACTGTCATTGCCCCACATCGTCGCACCTTTAGTGATATAGGAGTCTTCGTCGATGGTCAGTACGATCTGGTAGCCCTTGTCGCGGGGGTTGCTGTCAAAGGCGTACCATTCTTCACCTTCCACGCGCCAGCGCTTCGGCAGGTGCGCTACCAGCTCGCCGCCGCCATCGGCAGGTAACAGATCGGCATCCTGAAACTGGGGGTCCATGGTGTGGCCCACAAACTGGGCACCAATCAACACGTCCACATACCAACGCCACTGGTAGCTCGGGTCACCGCCGGTACCGTGCACACCCAACCAGGGCCCACCCGCTTCGATCCAGGCTTTGAGAGCGGCGCGCTGCGCTTCGGTCAGTACATCGCCAGACACATTGTTCCAGATCACCGCCTTGAACTTCGCCAGGTCTTCAGCATTGTGCACCGCGCCATTCCTGGTCAGATACACGTCCCAGCCCAGCTGATTGGCAATCTCAGTAAACATCTGCTCTGCAGCAGGAATACCCTCTTTGTGCACAAAACCATTGGTTTTGCTGAACACCAGAACGGTCGGCCGCTCAAAGGCCGGCAGCACAGGTGCCTCATGCTCGTAGTCATTGCTGGGGATGATGCCCATGCTCTTGAGGTAGCTGTAAGTGCCCACGCCCCCGACAAGAATGACAACCACGAGGCCCAGCAAGACTTTTTTCCAGACGGCCATCACAGTACTCCTTCAGCCATTTGATTCACGGCGTAATCAGCGGCCCGCGCG
Source organism: Halieaceae bacterium (assembly GCA_963921335.3). Lineage (GTDB taxonomy): Bacteria > Pseudomonadota > Gammaproteobacteria > Pseudomonadales > Halieaceae > CAWUFC02. The sequence continues at coordinate 1,254,435 of CAWUFC020000002.1, forward strand.
GTCAGGGCCATATATGTGAGTGAGGGGTTCACACAGGAGGCTGAGGTCATACAGGACCCATCGGTGACAAACAGGTTGGGCACCTCATGCAGCTGGTTGTATTTATTCAATACCGACTCGGTCGGGTCATCCCCCATGCGAGCCGTACCCATCTCGTGGATGGCACCGCCGCCAGCTGGTGGTTTGGTCAGGTAGCTGTCGCCGCCGGGATTAATGCTGATCACCGCGCCCGCTGCTTTCAACAGGCGATCAGCCTGCTTGTGCATATCGCGCTGAATCGCCAGCTCGTTCTCGCCCCATTCAAACTCTGCGTACACCTGAGGAATGCCGAATCGATCCACCTTTTTGTCCAGGCGCATGTGGTTGTGCTTATAGGGCAGACACTCCCCAAACGCGGCAAACGCCATAGTCCAGTAACCTGGCTTGCGCAGGCTGTTTTTCAGGTCGGCGCCAAAGCCCTTGCTATTAAACATGGTCGACCAGTCGGTGCGCAGGCTGGCCACCTGATAGCCAAAGCCGCGCACGAAGTCGGCATCCTCATCCTGACTGCCCACGTTGCGAAAACGCGGCACATAAAGGTTGTTGGGCCTGTTGCCACTGTAGTAGCGATCCATGTGATCCAGGAATATGCCCAGGCCACCCAGGGTCATAAAGTGGTCCATCATGTAGTGACCGAGGGCGCCGCTGCGATTGCCCAGGCCATTGGGGTGAGCTTCGTTGGCGGAGTTGAGCAAAATCTGTGTGCTGCCCACAGTAGAGGCACATAGGAAAAATATTCTGGCGCTGTAGCGGCGACGCTCCCGGGTCTGGCTGTCGATCACATGGACAGCGCTGGCTTTACCCGTGACAGGATCAGTCTCAAGACGCTCCACTACGGCATTGGCAAGCAGAGTTAAATTGCCGGTTTTCTCAGCGGCAGGCAGCGTGGAGCTGAGCGAACTGAAGTAACTACCCGTAGAGCATCCGCGATGGCAGGGGCCGCAATAATGGCAAGCGGCACGGCCCTGGTGATCCTGGGTCAATACAGCAGTGCGGCCCATCGTTAACGTCACATCCGGTGCTTTACGCGCCAGCCGATCTTTAATGGTCTTCTCCAGTGGATAAATGGCCATCGGCGGCAGGAATTCCCCATCGGGCAAAATATCCAGTCCCTCTGCCTGGCCGCTAATGCCGGCAAAGGATTCCACGTAGCTGTACCAGGGCGCGACGTCCTTGTAGCCAATGGGCCAGGGAATACCATGACCATCGGCTTTATTCGCCTGGAAATCCTGCTCGCTCCAGCGATAGCTTTGACGACCCCAGAGAATTGAACGCCCCCCAACCACATCCGCACGCATCCACTCAAAGGGTTTGTCAGGGTTGGTCTGGTATGGGTTCTCCTTGTCATTGTTCCAGAAGTGACGGGTGGCTTCATCGAAGGCATAGCTTTTGCTTTGCATCGGATATTCTTCTGCATAAAGCTCACGCTGAGGCTTCCCGTTATTGGGAAGTTTCCACTGAGGCGCATGCTCCCCAATATAGTCTTTGCCGTGCGCAAGGGGCTTGCCCCGCTCCAGCACCAGCACTTTCAGGCCTTTTTCCGTCAGCTCCTTGGCGGCCCAGCCACCTGAAATACCCGAGCCCACGACGATGGCGTCAAACTGTTCAGAACTTCCAATCACTCTTTGTCTCCTTACAGCATGCCACCGGCCCAGGTGCTGTCTTCATCAGACAGGGGCAGGTCGGGGTTAAAGCCCATGGGCATGGGGTCGTAGCGCAGCACCTGGGTGCTGCCTACCTCAGACGTGAAGAAACCCCAGATAGTGAGCTCCTTGATCTGGCAGAGGAAGGGCGCATCATCAATGTAGGCACGCATGGCAGCAATGCCCAGCTCATACCAGGGATGGTCTGCGACTTCCGCCTCCAGCTCTTCCATCAGGGCCAGCTGCTGATCGTCATCCAGGGCATCAAAGCTCGCTCCGTATTTGGATTCAGCTCGGGCCATGGCATCGGCAAGACCACGCATAAATTCCGCGCGCTCTTCCTCGTTGAGCCAGTCCTGCACCATCAGCTCGACAAAGCGCGGGGCACCGGCATCAATCGCGCCAGGGGTATCTGTACGCGGAATAATCACCTCAGTCATAGCGGCTACCACCGCTCGCTGTGCCGAGGTAAATAGCCCCGGCTCCAGGGCAATGTAGTCAGGCGCTGCTGCCAGGTAGACCTGCTGCTCCTGATTGAGTGAAAAAGCGATGCGGCTGCTCGATGCGCCCGCAACCAGAATGCTCGCACACTGCAAAAATTCACGTCTGTTCATGCCCGTGCTCCTCGCCACCAGCCGATTGCCAGAATAAGCAGCCCCACACCCAAGCAGGTGATGCTCTGGTAGGCCCACTGGTTAAAGAAATAGCCGCCGCCGCGAAACACTGTATAACCCCAGTACACCGAATCGATGCCGGTCAAGTGATGCAATTCGTAAAAGAGCCAGCCGGTTGGCTCTAGCAGGTATTTGAGAAAAAGCGCCACTCCAATCGCCCAGACCCAGGTTTTGATACCAGGCAGGCTGCGCTTGGCGGGATGAGTCATTATTGGATTCCTCGACAGCGACAACAAAGTGTATCTGATTTGTAATGGCGACCAAAATCTACAGCCAGGCATTTGCGAGCCGAGCGGTCTGAATGCTCAACCGGGCGAGTACATCTACCTTGTTATAATTCTCGCCGAAAAAGTGAGGGGGATTTGTCTGTGGGGATCATGAAAAAAATTGGGCTGGGCTTACTGGCGCTGATCGCCGTGCTGGCCCTACTGATGTACATCAATCCGCAGATCAGGCCCTCCCACACCGAGCCCTACCTCGCGCTGCAAAACGAATCCGAGGCTCCCGCACCGCAGGAAACGCAGATCAGACAGCGGATCATCCTCTATGGCGACGCGGGCCACTCCACCATAGAGCCCTGGCAAGCGAGCATGGCCAGGGTGGCGCAGCGCGCGTCGATATCGCCCGACCGCACAGCGGTAGTCGCTCTTGGCGACAACATCTACATGCAGGGCTACCCACAAAAAGAGGAAGGGCAGCAGGACTGGGACGAAGGCCAACTTGAATCCATTTCCTTTCTGGATGCGCAGCTCAAGGTCGCCGTGGAATCTGGGGCCAGTATGTATTTTGTGCCTGGCAATCACGACTGGTACGCCAGCGAACTGAATAGCCAGGCTGCACATGTGGCTGAGTTCGCCGAAGAAAATGGGGTGAATACCCGCTTTGAACCGCCCTACCCTAACGATATTCCTTTGTCCTCAACGGTTCATCTCAACGGCATTACCCTGCTGTTCTTCGACAGTGAATGGCTGCTGCGCTCCGAGGGCGAGCCGCGACAGGAGGTACTGGATCACATGCATGAGCTGATGGCAGACAGCCGACGCCTGCATCCGGACAATGTCATTCTGTTGAATTCACATCACCCCATCGAAACCATGGGTCAACACGCTGGCTATCTGGCAGAATTCAACTACTGGCTGTTTATCAACATTATCTTCACACTGTTCCCGCAGGCCGCCGAGGAAGACACCTGTCATCCGCTGTATCAACGCATGATCGCCGACCTGTATGAGGTGATGGGCAAACACGATCGGGTGCTCTACGCCGCCGGGCATGAGCACAGCCTGCAGGTGTACCGGGACGCTAATGAAAAGGGTCAGGGACCTGAATACTCACTGGTCAGCGGCGCCGGCAACAGCAACAAAGTCAGCGGCGTCTGGCACAACGAGAACACCCGCTTTGCCCTGTCACAGGAAGGCTTCATGGAGTTGAATATCACCGACCAGGGCGTTTACCTGCAGGTGTTCGACATCCATCACGAGGAATCCCGCGGCGGCTTCTGGCTGGACATCTAGATCAAGGGGTCTGACCCCTTGAAGGCTCTACGGGGTGTATTGGTAGCCCAACTCGAGTGACGTAAAACCATCCATAAAATTGGATCGGAACCATACAGGCTCCTTCAGAACCAGCAATTGATCGAGCCGTTCAACCAGCACCCGCGTCATCACCTCCAGATTCATGCGTGCCTGGTGTACACCAATACAGAAGTGCGGGCCGCTGCCAAAGGTTTTGTAGTGGCGGCGGGTTTCGGCGACGGGCCGAGTCACATCGAATAGATCGGGGTTTTCGAACAGGGCCGGGTCACGATTCGGTGAGCCTAGCACGCAGACCAGCTTGTCGCCCTTGCGGATCGATTCACCAGCAAACTCCATATCGCGCGTAGCTGTACGGCGCAAGTACACCACGGTATTGCGCAGTCGCAGGGCCTCTTCTACAGCGCCTGGCACCAGCGAGATATCATCCTTCACCAGGGCGAATTGCTCCGGGTGACGGGCAAACTCATAGAACAGCCAGCTGAGTGTATTGCGAGTGGTTTCTACGCCACCAGCCACCAGGTTGTTGAAAAAACGACCGTACTCCGCATCGTCCATCGAGCGGCCGTTTTCGTCTGGCTCCAGCATATCCATGGTCATACATACTTTGTCGCGGATGCTCGCGATGATCCTGTGCCAACTTCTCGCCAAACTCAAACAACTGAAGGGAGGCGAGAAAGCCTTCCATACGATCACTGGCATAGTCAAGATCATTGGCCAGTAGCATGGTGTTGGTGATGTCCATGACCGTGCTGAGGTCTTGTTCCTTCACGCCCAGCAGCCTGAAGATGACTTCCGAGGGAAAGGGCTCCGCGATTGCTTTAACAAAATCACAGGACTCACTGCCAGCCAGGCGGGCGACCATTTGCTCGGCCATGGCCTCCATCATCGGTCTGCGCTCAACCAGCGCCTTTGGCTTGAGCGCAAAATCGGCCGACTTGCGGTAGTCACGGTGTTCCGGGGGGTCCATAAAGGTCAGACTTTTTTGTGCTTCGCCGAGAAAATCCTCCGGAAAATCCTCCAGCAGGGGGCTGTAGTTGTTGGTGAAATCAGCCGGCGTTTTAAGTACCACATCGATATCCGGATGCTGCAGCACCAGCCAGTGTCCACGGTTGACATACTCGTCTTCCTGCCAGACCAGACGGTGCGCCTCTCTGAGACGCGCGATCTCTTCGCGCGGCGTGCCGCGTTCAAAATTGGCCAGGTTCAAAAGCGTGGCATGTGGACAGACGGACAAGGCTGTGTCTCCTCGATATTCATAGTCGCCACTATGCTACGACAGACTTTCAGAGACTGCACATGACGGGGTGAAGACAAAGTGGGCCAGAGACTCATGTCGATTTCAAAGTACTCTGACCCCATTGGTCGTCAGGCGGCCTCGCGCTGCGCCAGCCAGGCCTCTACGTCATCGGCGCCGCCAATGTGCTCGCCGTTTACAAACACCTGGGGGTAGGTATCAGCGCCAGACAAAGCGCGCAGCGCACGATGGGGGTAGTCCCGAATCAGCTGCAGTTCATCGAAGGCAATGCCGGCATGATTCAGGTGCAGCTTGGCACGATCGCAGTGCGGGCAACCGGGGCGGCTGAACACCACCACATCCGCCGGCGCACTGACGCCCGGGGCGACATGAGCCAGCATGGTGTCGGCATCAGAGACGTGGAAGGGGTCGCCGGGCTCACGGGGCTCAATAAACTGCTTCTCGATCACACCATCATTAACCAGCATGCTGTAGCGCCAGGAACGGGGACCAAAGCCCAGATCGTCGCGATCCACCAGCATACCCATGCCGCGGGTGAAGTCACCGCTGCCATCGGGCAGGAAGGTCAATTGGTCCGCTTCCTGCTGGGCCTGCCACTCGTTCATCACAAAAGCATCGTTCACAGACACACAGACGATCTCGTCGATGCCCTGTTCACGAAATATGCCTGCCAGTTCGTTGTAGCGCGGCACATGGCTGGACGAGCACGTGGGTGTAAATGCACCCGGCAGAGAGAAAACGACCACTCGCTTGCCGGCAAAAAAACTGTCACTACTGACTTCCTGCCAGTCACTACCAACGCGGGTTTTAAAAGTCACATAAGGCACGCGCTGTCCTTCATGAGAGATAAAAGCTTGCTCTGTCATGGTCTTGCTCCTTGATTGTTTCAACCTGGAGCCAGTGTAAGAGTGCAGAATCAATTAATCTAATTGATTAAATAACGATTTTTAATCGATATAATAGATTAAAAGACGGGGAACACTTATGGCTTCTGAACCGGGTCTGCCAGCATGCCCGGCTGAAGCCTGTAAACCTGGGACCAACGCACCAGGCCCCAGACCGACAATGCGGCATACACCACCATAAGGGCCGCATACACATCCAGCTGCTGCTGTTGATACAACCAAAGTGTCGTCAGGTTAACGGCAATCCAGTACACCCAGCTTTCCAGCACCTTTCGCACCTCCATGTAGGTCGCTGCAAAGGCAAAGCAGGTGGTCAGGGCATCCACATAGGGACGCTGGGCATCGCTGTACTCCGCGAAAAAGCCACCAAGCAACAATGCCCCGGCGCCTGCGACGAGGATCAGGCGCAGATGGCTGAACGGTGTGTACCGGGTGATTAGATTCTCCTGAGACTGCTCTCGGCGATACCAGTGAATCCAGGCCCAGATGCCGATACCCACGTAGTAGCTGTATAAGACAGCCTCAGAGTAAAGGCGGCTGTCCACAAAGATATAGATACTAATTAATGAGCCTGCAATCCCCAGCGGCCAGCAGATGATTTTCTCCCTGATGAGAAAAATCACATACAGCAGGTTCAGCCCACCGCCAAGGATTTCAAGCCCGGTGATCAATTGAAGCTGTAGCTCGCAGTAACGCCCACCATGCGGGGCTCGCCAAACTGGTAGTACGGCTCGGTCACATAGTCTTTACGCGGGTCGTTGCCGAAACTGCCAAAACCGCGCACGTAGACATCCTCGTCAGTCAGATTGCGACCCCACAGTGCCAGCTCCCACGTTTCGTTGCTAAAACCCACCCGGGCATTCAGCAAATCGTAGGCATCGACACGTGTGTCGTGACGATCAGAGAAGTAAAAGCCATCCTTGCCTTCTAGGCCCGCTTGCAGATACACCCCATTATCGAAGGTGTAACGTCCGCCCAGCGCATACTGGTAGTTGGGTGCCTGGGCCTGCTCGCGACCGGACAAGTCTTCTCCATCGGCGTTGATGTAATCCTCGTACTCGGTTTCCAGCCAGCCGACATTCAACCACAGGGACAGGGCATCAACCGGCAGCCAGTTCATCTCCAACTCGGCTCCGTAGTTGTTGCCCTCTGCTGCGTTATCGGTGAAATCGATGAAAGTGGTGCCGCCATCAGGCTGACGAACAATAAACGAGTTCTTCACCTGCTGGTCTTTCCGATCCATGTAGAACAGCGCGGTGCGCAAGCTCAGCCGACCATCAGCAAACCGGCTCTTGAAGCCCAGCTCATAATTAAGCAGAGACTCCTCATCGTACTCCTGCACGGTGCGCAGTTGGTCTTTGATATCAGGGTCATCCGTGGCCTCAATACTGGCCAGAATCTCAGCATTCACCCCATTGGCTCGATAGCCCCGGGAAATGCTGCCATACAGCAAGCCGTCTTCAGACACGCTGTATTCCAGCGCCAGACGGCCACCCCACAGGTCTTTGTCAGGGTCGAAACCTACCAGGTTGGAGTCGCTGTACTCGGTTTCGCGGTTTTCACCACGCAGCCCTACAACGAGGGTCAAACGGTCGCTGAGCTGAGCATCCAACTGCCCAAACAGCGCCAGGGTTTTGGTGTCGTACTGGCTGGTGAAATCACTGTCCAGATAGGTATAAGTGCGCTGCAGGGATTCTTGATTGTCCAGGTAATAGAGGCCGACCACCCAGTCGGTGCTGCCGTTGAACAGGCGCGAGGACTCATTGGACAGCAAGCGCCACTGTAAGCTGTAGCTGTCGCGCTCGCGCTGGTAGCGGTCAAAAGAGGTATAACCAAAGGGGTGAAAACCCTCGTAAACCCAGTCTTCGTCGTAGCTGTAGTCTGTCTCGGTGTCAGCCAGTGTCAGCAACAATTCACTGTCCAGCTTCTCAAAGCCGGAACGGAGTTTGGCCGAAATCGCACGAGATTCCTGGGCATCACGACCGGGTTGGTCTGACAAGGTGTCGCGCACATTGTCCAGGGTAAAGGCATCGTAACCATTATCCACGTCAATCCAGGTACCAATTAGGTCCAGGTTGTGACGCTCACCCAGGTCAACGTTGAAACGCAGGCGAGCGGTCAACTCATCCCTGTCCTGTGTGTCATCGCGGCCCAGAAAGTCATTCTCGGTCCAGCCATCGCTGGCATATTGCTGAATGGCAAAGCGGTAGCGAGCGCTATCGCTGATGGGACCACTACTGACAAAGCCCAGCGCCCAGGTCTCGTAGTCTGCCAGTGTACCCTCGAGGCGGTTCTCAAACTCTTCAGTGGGCGCATTACTGCGGATGTTAATCAGACCAGCCAGCGCATTTGCCCCGTGCAAAGTACCCTGAGGCCCGCGCAGCACCTCGACCTGTTCCACATCGAACATAGTACCGATGGTGCCAATACCACTGAAGTCTACCCCATCCAGCAGCAGGCCGACTGAGGGGTTTAGCGGCTCCTGAAACTGACTACGCTCGCCAATGCCGCGTATCTGGAAGTAGCGGGCCCTTGACGAGCCACTGGCAAAGTTCACATTGGGCGCCAGCCCGAGGATGTCCTGCAAATGCTGGGCCGACTCCTGGCGGATGACATCCTCGGTCAGCACGCTGGCACTGACACTGGCATCAAGCAGGCTGGTTTCGCGCAGCTCGGCCGTGACCAGTACTTCCTCCAGCGCGGTTTGCGCCTGTAAAGGCATAGAGGCAATCATCACCAGGCTGGCAATGGGTGTGAGTGTAAAACGATTCATCGTGGTCTCCACTTCGATCAAACAAGTTCAGAGACCCGGACAGCAGTAGTAATGCAATAGATGCAGCAAGGATACTTGCCGGCATTCACCTATCCCTACGCCGGTGTTATCCGGATCAGGTTCAAAGGGTCTGTCATCATGACATCTCAGGCTGAGCCACCCCTTAGGACGCGGCAGATTTTATACCGATTAACAGAGAACCAACAACAGGCGCTGCAGGGATCAGTCCACCCAGCCGGATTTGATATGCCCCTCGCGCGCCAGCCATCGAACCGTATCCCGCAGCGTATCTACCAGCGGACGATAAGCGATATCGAGTTCCCCGCGAACCTTGCTGTCATCGGCATATACCCATTGGGTTGCAAAACGAACCGCCTCGCCGGTGATCGGGGTATTCAGATGCATAATGTGACGATCAAAAAAGTCGACAACCGCCCCGGTAAGCTGCAGCAATAGCTTCGGAGCCGGCAGCTTACGCAGCGGCCGCGAGATCACCGAATCCAGAAGCTTTCCGAGTGGCTTGTAAGGCGTATAAGTACTGGTGGTGAGGTAAGGCCCACATTTACTCTGCTCCAGTAACCGCACGTGGATATCGGCCAAATCGCGAACATCGATCAGCTGCAGACCAGTGGTGGTGTGCATGAAACTAACATTAAAAAAATAGGCCAGGGCCTGGTTGCCCTCGCTCATACCGGGGTCATCCGGGCCAATAATGCCACTGGGGTAGGTCACCGCGATGCGAGCGCCCTCTGCCTGTAAACCTCGCACCCAGGCATCGCACTCGCGCTTGGATTTTCCGTAGGCGCTCTCTGGCTGGGCTAAGGGAGTTTCTTCATTCAAAACATCGCGCGCAGGATCAAACAGCGCTGCGACACTGGAGACATACACAATGGACTCTATGCCCTGCTCCACTGCTCCGCCTATCACACACTGGGTGCCTGCCAGGCTGGTATGGCGCATATGCTCTTCATCGGAAGGATCCAGGCTGACCATCGCCGCGGTATGCACCACCGCATCGCAGCCCTGCAGGGCCTGGTCGATAGATACCTTGTCGGTAATCTGCCCCACGGCAAAGTCTGAGACATCCACGCCCGTTCCCTCGTAGAGTGCCTGCATCTTTGCGGCATTACGCACACCCAGTCTTACGTCGTGACCAGCGCGAGTAAGGGCCAGCACGGTGTGATAACCGACAAAACCCGTAGCCCCTGTCACAAAGACTTTCATGCTCAGCGCAGTTCCGGCAAATCCCTGAACAACTCTAGCGCCTCCGGGTTGGCCAATGCATCGGTGTTCTTAACCGGTCTGCCATGAACCACATTGCGCACTGCCAACTCCACGATTTTGCCACTTAAAGTACGAGGAATATCCGTGACTTCCAGAATAACTGCCGGCACATGGCGGGGTGTGGTGTTCTTGCGCACTGTGGCGCGAATACGATCTCGCAGCGCGTCATCCAATGTGCCTGGTGCCTTCAGCACCACGAAGAGCACCACTCGCACGTCGTCCTGCCAATCCTGGCCGATCACAATACTCTCGGCTATCTCATCAAGCTTTTCGACCTGGCGATAGATCTCTGCCGTGCCGATACGCACACCACCAGGATTTAACACCGCATCAGAACGGCCGTGGATAATGACACCATCGTGCTCAGTCAACTCTCCGTAATCGCCGTGGCACCAGATATTGTCATATTGATCGAAATAAGCACCGTGATATTTGCTGCCATCCTCGTCATTCCAGAAACCTATTGGCATGCACGGAAAGGGTTTCACGCAGACCAACTCGCCCTTGCCGCTACTTAAGGGCTTACCGTTCTCATCCCAGAACTCTACTGCCATACCCAGTCCACGACACTGGATCTCCCCTGTATAAACTGGCAACACAGGATTACCGCCCACAAAGCAGGACACAATGTCTGTACCACCTGCAATGGATGACACACAAACATCGGCCTTCATGTCACGATAGATGTATTCGAAGCTCTCATGAGACAGGGGCGAACCCGTACTGAGTATCGAGCGCAAACTGGTCATGGAATGGCTCTCAACCGGTTTGATTCCCTCTTTTTCTATGGCTGCAATGTATTTGGCACTGGTGCCAAATACAGTTATGCCCTCATGATCGATAGCATCAAGCAGCATGCGCCCTTCGCCCGCAAAAGGCGAACCATCATAGAGAATTAACGTACAACCACTAGCCAGGCCGCTCACCAGCCAGTTCCACATCATCCAGCCGCAGGTTGTGAAGTAGAAGAACCGATCCGCTTCATTCAAGTCACAGTGCAGTTGATGCTCTTTCAGGTGTTGCAGCAAGGTCCCCCCGGCGCCGTGCACAATGCACTTTGGCACGCCCGTGGTTCCTGAGGAATACATGATGTAAAGAGGATGATCGAAAGGCAGCGCGACAAACTCAATCTCAGTATCCGCGCCGATAAAATCCTCATACAAAACTGCATCTCGAATCGAATCGAGACGGGGCGCACCGTCCAATACTGGCACAACAACCACCCGCTCGATGGTGTCGATACGCTCGGCTATCTGCGCCACCCGGTCAATGCAGCTATGTGACTTACCGTTGTAGTAATAGCCATCGGGGCAAAACAGAATTCGCGGCTCTATTTGGCCAAAGCGGTCCATCACGCCCTGCAGTCCGAAATCGGGCGAGCAGGATGACCAAATGGCACCAAGACTGGCCGCAGCCAGCATCGCCACTACTGTCTCGGGAATGTTGGGCATAAAGCCGGCAATGCGATCTCCAGGCTGAATACCAAGCGCGCGCATTTCGCCAGCCACAGCGGCTACCTGCGCATAAAGCTCTGCATAACTAAGACTGCGGCGCTCACCGTTTTCCAGCAGCGAGACAAGCGCCGGGTGCTGGTCGCGCCGCTTCAACAAATTCTCGGCAAAGTTCAGGCGGGCCTCTGGAAACCAGCGCGCACCTGGCATCCGATCGCCATCCAGTAAAATCGTTCCACCTTTGTTCTCCGCAACGACGCCGCAGTGTTCCCAAACAGCGCTCCAGAAAGCGCCGGGGTCGTCTACAGACCATTGATACAGGCTGGCGTAATCTGCAAAGCCCATCACATTGGCGAACGCCGTCATACGGGCTTTATCAATCGAGGCTTCAGTTGGCTGCCAGAGAGGCGCAGTCATGGTGTTATCCGTTCAGTGAGGGGCGCCAATCATACACGTCTAGAACAAGCGAAAGAATCACCTGGCACTAAACCGCTAGAGGTAATCCCAGATCGAGCGGAAGTAGATACGCACACCTCGCAAACCGGCATCGGATTCACCAAAACCCAGGCCAAAACGATCCAGTTTGAACGGACCAAGCTCAAATTTGCCGTAGCGAATACCGACCGACGCACCAAGCTCCCAGGTATTGGTCACTTTATCTACGGTCTGACGCTGCACGACGAAATCAAGGTCCTTTTCAAAATGGGTATAACTGCCATGCCAATAAAAGTTGAGTGGCGCACCGCTAATGGTCCAGTTATCGGGCATGGGATATGAAAACTCCAGCCCCGCCATCAACGGGTACATGTCCTCAATCTTGCCCTTATCCGGTGTATAGCCGGTATAGCCGATGGAATTGAGTAACCACCAGTTCAACTTACCGGCATTAAAATGCACGCGGCTCTTAACCGAAGCCCAGTAACTAAAAGCGGTTTCGTCAGTGTCTAGCAAAGTACCCCAGCCAAAATTCGCTGTAGGCTGAATCACCCATCGGCGATTAATCGGGATATTGAGCTCAAAGCCAGGTACCACGCTAATACTGCCCAGATTACCGGGATCAATCAGCCCATCGAGGTCATCCAGGTCAAATTCGTGCAGACCAATCGCTACGGGAAATTTAAAACGCCATCCCAGTTTGCGCTCACCGCTATCAGTGTCATAGCTGTGTTCTTTCCAGGTCCAGCGAGGGGTTGGCCGAATCACATAGACGCTCTTGTTGTCAGCTACCTTGTAATGGCCGGTGCCAAAATAAGCCGCATAGGCCCAGTGGATGTTGCCATCCTGCGCGTTGCTCAGGGGGCTTAACAAGAGCAACAGAAAACAAACGAACTGACGCATACCTCTAAGTTCCCTCACTTTTCGGACATTGCCTAAATTTTGTTCGAAAAACATGTACGTTAACAACTATTAGTCTATCATGTAGAGTTTTGGCCCACGATCAACATGCCAGGTTCAAACCCCTCTGCAGGAGGCATGAAACCTGGCATATCCAACAAGGCATTATCACCATGAGCTTTACTAAAAGGGACTTTGTAGCTGGCTGCTGCCTGGTGGCTAGCAGTCTAACTCATGCGGACACGCTGTACACCGAACTGAACTATCTGACGAACGAGCATCCGCTGATTCAAAGCGCCGCTGCACAGAAGGAATCTGCCGACGAGCGCATCAAAGTTGCTCGCTCCGAACTGCTGCCAAATGTCTTGATCGCCGCCGATAAGGGCCGAGAAGAGCAGGAACGTCCGACAGGCGGCACCTCGGATTTGGACGCAGAAACCGCCTACCTGCAAGTGCGCCAGCTGATTTGGGACTTCGGCGCCTCTACCGGCGCCCTGCAAACCAACCAGGTGCTGAGTGAGCGGGCTGACATGAATCGTACACAGGTGACCCAGGACTTGTTGCTCACTGGGATACGGGCCTATTTTGAGCTGGTCCTGGCCTATGAACGGGTCGATCTCGCGAAGGAAAGTGAGCAACGGGTAGCCGACACGCGAGACCTGGAGCAAAAGAAGCTGGATGCCGGGCGCGGCTCGCAGGCGGACGTATTCCAGGCAGAGAGCCAGCGATTAGGCGCGGAAACGCGCGTGGTGCAGTCAGAGGGTGCGCTGGAGATATCGCGCAACACCTATGAGCAGGTTTTCGGCAAGAATGCCCCGCTCTACAGCCCTATGGAGAAATCCAAGCTACCCACAGGGTCTGTTCCCACCAATTTGCAGGAGGCCATCGACCTGGCCCTGGAAAACGATCCCACACTGCGGGTCAGCCGCTTTACCAACGAAGCGGCATCCAAGCAGGTCAAAGTAGCGAAAGCTGCCTATTACCCCCGATTTGACGTACTGGCAGAGAGTGAATATCGCCACAATGACAGCGGAATTGAGGGAACTATTGACGAAAATCGAATTCTGGTAACTGTTGATTACGATTTTGACGTCACTTTTAGCAAACGAAACGCAGTAGCAGCCGCTCGTGCTGAAGAGCGTGCAGCCATTTTTAATTCCCAAAATCAGGAACGCGTCACAAAAGAGGCTGTACAGAACGCCTGGGAGCGCTACATCATCGCTCAGAGCACGTTTGACCTGTCCAAGCGGCAAACAGCAAAAGCTGAGGAGTTCCTGGAATTGGCCAAGAAAGAGCGGGAACTGGGGCGACGGACACTGCAGGATATCCTCAGCGGTGAATTGCTGCTGTTGAATGCAAAAGTCTCTCAGGCAGAAGCCCGCGTGGAACTCTCCATCGCCGCCTATGCTATTTTGCGCTCTACGGGTCAGTTGGAACTCGGGGTTATCTAAATTCAAAGCCTAAGTGGCACAGGATTAAACCATGACTGAAGACCAGGCAGCAGGCATAGTCGAGCAACTCGAGGGAACAGCCATTGCCTATCACCTCGACGGCACTGAGACCGAGCTTACCCTGGGCTCAACTGTGTACCTGGAAGACCAGATTGAGACCGACGAAGGCTCGGCGGTGTCCCTGCGCTTTACTGACCAATCTAGTTTCTCAATTGGCGAAGATTCTCGCCTCGTGATCGACGAGTTTGTCTTCGACCCGAGCAGCGGCAGCGGCAAGGTTGATGTATCTGTGCTCAAAGGCATATTTGTGTTCGTTTCCGGCCTTGTGGCGGACGACGACCCCAACAACATGACCATAAACACACCGGGCACAACGATTGGTATTCGCGGCACCGAGGGCGGCGGTGAAATCGGCACCGGCGGCGAGTCCAGTTACTATTTCAACGCTGACGGTATTATCGAAATCATTACCCCGGCGGGTGGCGTCACCATTGACGAAGCGATGGAAGTCGCGACGGTTTCCCCCGCCGGTATTCCCGAACTGGCTACAGGCTGGTCTGCCGAACAGGTCATCAAAACTTTTGTCTCAGCATTGCAAGTTGCGCCGGTGGAGGTTGCCCAGCGACTAATTGACGCCGACGGTGATCTGAACGTAGACGCACGCACATATATCGAGACGGTTGTAGAACAACTTCAAGAGGTAGAGTCTAACTCAGAAGCAGTAGATGACAGCGCGGATGCCGGCAACGAGCCTGGCACCGGCAATGGTGATGCGGATGCAGATGCAGATGCTGCACAAATTGATGGCACCGAGGAAGAAGAAGACGATACCGGCGACACCATCACCGGCACTACAGAGCAGGATGACGAAGAAGAGGAAGTCACGACTGCTGAGGCAGAAGAAGAAGGCGAAACCCTGCCGGAAGCGCTGGCTGAAACAGATGCCGACGAAGGGAATAACGACACCAACGTCATCTATGCCGCTGGTGATGTCGCGGCGACAGAAACCGAGCGATCTGCTGTAGTACTGGATCTAAATTTCGCGCCTGCGGATGAGCCCCTGGAGACGACTGAGTCCCAGCAACAGGAAACTGTTGTTGAGGAAGATACCAGCCAGGTCGCGTTGGCATCTGACATTGCGGACACTGGCAGCTCAGAGGAAGCAGATACAGAGGAAGAAGTGGCGGTCGCCACCGCATCGGACGATAACGCGGAGCTTGAGCAGGAACTGATCGAAGAACAGATCGAATCTGAACAGCCTGCCCCGGAACCTGTCCCAGAGCCACAATCTGAGCCCGAGCAACAACCCGAACCAGAACCGGACCCCGAACCGGTTCCAGAGCCCGATCCGGAACCGGTTCCAGAACCGCAACCGGAACCCGAACCACAACCCGAGCCGGAGCCAGTTCCTGAGCCGCAACCCGAACCGCAACCAGAACCAGAGCCCGAGCCGACTGAAGAGCCTGCGGAAGAAGAGCCAGCCACAGAACCCGAACCCGCACCCACTGCGCCACCAGCCACCAAAACCATTAGCGGCGTGGCGGTGGATGGCTATATTGCGGGCGCCACCGTATTTGAAGACCTTGACGGCGATGGAATACTGGACGAAGGGGAGCCTTCCGCCGTAACGGCTGCAGACGGCACATTCACCTTTACCAGTCTGGTCAGCAATACCGGCTCGATCGTTGTCGCACCAGGCGGCACCGACGTACTCACCGGGAACACCGTCAACTACGCGCTCAGCGCACCTGCAGGCTCCTCGGTAGTCTCTCCGATTACCACAATCGTAGACCAACTGATAGAAAGCGGTGCATCACAGAGCGACGCGCTGGCTATTGTGGATACGCTGGTAGGCGGCACAGATTTAGACCCTCTGCAGGTGGACCCAATTGCCTACGCACTGGACAACCCCACTGATACTGATGCCATCAAGTTACAGGTTGCGGTGCTGAAGGTTGTCACGCTGATCGAATTGAGCACGGCATATGTTGCAGAGGCGGCAGACACGGACCCTGCGCAAGCCGCGAGCGCGGTACTCAACAGCCTAGTGGACGGAATCGCCAACCTGGACAGTGGCCAGGACCTGGCCGATCTGGATGTTGCCGCAGTTATTGGTGACGCCTTAGAGAACGGGCTGGAAACCACGCCATCGCTCGCAGACAGCAATAATTTCGACAACATCGCCGATGTTTTCGAAACTATTTCCACCGCTGCTGATGACGTACTGACTCAACTGCCTACCACGCCAGACCAAACTGACATCCTCTCTAGCCTGGGCAAAATCGGCACCATTACCGAGTTGGTGCAAACCCAGCTCTCAGACACAATTACAACGGCAGCAGCGGAAGGCAGCTCGCTGGCGAGTGACCCTGAGATCATCTCAGCGACCAGCGCAGGCGGCCTCAATGACCTTCTGGATGAGGTAAAGCTTGACGGCACCCTGGATCCAAATGCCGAGGCACCCACTTTCTTTAACCAGGCGGTTAGCTTCAATGAAGAACTCGCCAGCGGCACCATTATCGGCCAGATCACAGCCTCCGATAACGAGGGCATAGTCGACTACCGATTCGGCAGCAGTGATGACGCATCCAGCACGTCCGACGGCGGCGAATTCAGCATTGATAGCAGTGGCACAATCAGGCTCACTGAGACAGCTAACTTTAACTTCGAAGAGCTTGTCAGCGCCGTACAAGACTATGAAATGAGCGTTATAGACGCCGACGGCAATGAAACAGTAGCCCTCGTCGCATTCAAGATCCTGGATATTAATGACGCGCCTGTTGCTGAAAACGACATTTTTAGTGTCGTTGAAGGCGGCTCTGTTTCCGGCAGTTTGATCGCATCCGGCCCGGATAGCGATGAAGATGGTGATGCGCTGACGGTGACGCAGATCAACGGCGCCACACTTAACTTCGTTGAAGGCACTGCCACGGTAACGGTTGCCAATGGTAGCTTGCAGATCAATCAGGACGGCAGTTTTAGCTTCATTCACGATGGCAGCGAACCGAGTCCCACCAGCTTTACATACACCATTACGGACGGTGTGCTTACCGATACGGCTCAGGCTGACTTTAATGTCAGCTCTGAGAATGATCCAGCAATCATATCGAGTGCATCAGTCACCCTGACTGAGTCCAATCAGGTAGAGACTGCAAGCGGCTCGTTGAGCATATCCGATGTGGATGGCGATGCGTTATTCCAGGCGCAAAATAACGTGGAAGGCGACTATGGCCTGTTTTCCATTGATGCTGACGGCGACTGGCGATTTGAGACCTACTCAGCATTGGACAGCCTCGCAGAGGGCCAAAGCGTTCAGGAGGCATTTACCGTCCGCGCAGTTGATGGCACTGAATCGACGGTATCTATCACCATCAATGGCAGCAATGACCCTGCCGTATTTAGTGGGGCCGATACGGGCAGCGCCAATGAGACCGACGAAAGCGTTGAAATCAGCGGATCGCTGACCGTCAGCGATGTGGACAGTGACAACAGCGTCAGCCCCCAGGAAGGCACCATTGGCAGCTTCGGCACATTCAGCATCGAGGCCGATGGCAGCTGGCGTTTTGTCGCCGACAGCGCCTATGACGAGTTGGCACCCGGTGACAGCCTTTCTGAAACATTCAATGTCACTGCCGCCGACGGCACCAGTCACCTTGTGCAGGTCACTATTAACGGCACCAATGACTCGGCCCAAATTACTGGATCAGCCGTAGCCAGCGCCACTGAGACGGACGACATCCTGGTATTGAGCGGCAACCTGGATACCAACGACCTCGACGGCGACAACAGTTTTATCGCCCAAACCGATGTAGCGGGTCTCAACAATAGCGGCAGCTTTACCATCGGTACCGATGGTGCGTGGAGCTATACAGCGTCACAAAGCTTTGACAGCCTGGCTGTTGGAGACAGCATCAGCGACAGCCTGGTGGTGAGCGCCGTCGATGGCACGACCACAACCCTGTCGGTCACCATCAATGGCAGCAACGACCCCGCCGAATTCGGTGGGGACGATACGGGCAGCGCCGATGAGACCGACGAAAGCGTTGAAATCAGCGGATCGCTGACCGTCAGCGATGTAGACGGTGACAACAGCGTTACCCCGCAGGAAGGCACCACTGGCAGCTTGGGCACATTCAGCATCGATGCCGATGGCAGCTGGCGCTTTGTCGCCGACAGCGCCTTTGATGAGTTGGCCCCTGGTGACAGCCTTTCTGAGGCATTCAGTGTCACTGCCGCAGACGGCACCAGCCACCTTGTACAGGTCACCATTAACGGCACCAACGACGCAGCCAATATCACTGGCAGCGCCAGCGCTGTTGCCACTGAAACCGATGAGCCGGTTGTTCTTGGCGGCACCATTACCGTCGACGATGAAGACGGGGCCAACAGCTTTATTACGCAGACAGCGGTTAGTGGCTTAAACAACACCGGCACTTTCAGCATCAATGCAAGCGGTGTCTGGAGTTATACCGCATCACAGAGTTTTGACAACCTGGCCGTTGGGGACAGCATCAGCGACAGCCTGGTGGTGAGCGCCGTCGATGGCACGACCACAACCCTGTCGATCACCATCAATGGCAGCAATGATCCGGCGAGCTTTGGCGGCACAGACACCAACGGCAGTATCGAGACCGATTCCACCATAACGATCAGCGGGCTACTCACAGTTGATGATGTGGATGGTGACAATAGCTTTATCACGCAGACCAACACAGTAGGCACCTACGGGAAATTCAGCATCGACAGCGCGGGCAACTGGACTTTTGTCACCGACGCTGCGTACGACGAACTCGCGTTAGGCGACAGCTATTCGGAAAGCTTTTCTGTCAGCGCGGCGGATGGCACCAGCCATCTTGTGCAGGTCACTATCGATGGCAGCAATGACGAGGCGATCATTGCTGGCACAGATTCCGCTAGCGTAGAAGAGACTGACATTGCGGTCACGGTCGCAGGTTTGCTAACGGTGACTGATGTCGACGGCGACAATAGTTTTGTCGCACAAACCAATACTCCCGGGGCCTATGGTTCCTTTAGCATCGACAGCGCTGGCAACTGGAATTTTGTCGCCAGTAGCGCCTTTGACGAACTCGCCGTCGGCGAAAGCTATACAGATATCTATACGGTCAACGCAGCTGATGGTACGACCCATGCGGTTCAGGTCACCATCAATGGGACCAATGACGCTGCAAGCATCAGTGGCACCGCAAGTGCAGTTGCGACTGAAACCGATTCCGCGCTGGTGCTGGGTGGCAGCCTGAGTGTGGACGACGACGATGGCGCTAACAGTTTTATTCCTCAGGTTGGCGTAACTGGCGTCAATAACAGCGGTACTTTCTCCATCGATGCCAACGGAGGGTGGACCTATACTGCCTCCGAGAACTACGACAGCCTGGCGATAGGCGGTAGCATCACTGATAGCCTGCTGGTGAGCACAGCTGACGGCACCACATCCACAATTTCGATCACTATCAACGGCAGCAACGATGCCGCAGTGATCGGCGGCGACACATCTATTGATACCGATGAAACTGACGCTGTTCTAGTAATTACCGGTGACTTAACGATTTCGGATGTAGACGGTCCTGATCTGTTTAACTCCCTGACTGATAAGGCCGGCAGCCACGGCGCCCTGAGCCTGGCGGAAAGCGGCAGTTGGACTTATACGACGACCAGCGCATTCAATGAGCTTGCGCCCGGTGATGTGCTGAACGACACCTTTTCCATCACTGCCGTAGACGGCACGCCCGCTACAATTTCTGTATCTATTTCGGGCACCAACGATCTGGCGGTTATCAGCGGCACAACCACTATCAGCGCACTAGAGTCGGATGCCATATTGACGATCGGCGGATCCATCAGTGCCGCTGACGCGGATGGCGCAGATAACTTTGTCCCACAAACTGCCATTGAAGGTTTAAATAAAACCGGCAGCTTCAGCATTGATGCTAACGGCACCTGGAGCTATACCGCAGCACAAACTTACGACAACCTGGCGTTGGGCGACAGCATCAGCGACAGTCTTGTAGTCAGCACCGCAGACGGCACCACGACCACGCTGTCGATTACCATTAATGGCACCAATGACGCTGCCGTTATCGGTGGCATCGACACGGGCAGCGCTAACGAGTCTGACAGCGCAGTCACGCTCAGCGGTGCACTGACAGTTACCGATGTCGACGGCGCAGACAGCTTCGTTGCCCAGACCAATGTTCCTGGCACTCTCGGTAAGTTCAGCATCGACACCACCGGGAACTGGAATTTCGTCGCCGACAACGCCTTTGACGAACTGGCACTTGGTGACAGTTATTCTGAGGTATTCACGGTCAGCGCAAGTGATGGCACATCTCACTCAGTACAAGTGACCATCAATGGCACCAACGATGCCGCAGTGATTACCGGCACCACTGATGTCACAGCAACAGAAGGCAATGAGCCCCTGGTTTTGGGCGGCACATTGTCTGCCAATGATGTTGATGGTGCCAATGCCTTTGTCATTCAGACATCTGCGGCCGGCATCAACAACACCGGAACATTCAGCATCGATAGCGGTGGTGATTGGACGTACACCGCCGCAGAAAACTACAACGCACTGTCTTTAGGCGACAGCATTAGCGACAGCCTGGTAGTAAGCACCATCGATGGCACCACTACAACATTGTCCATCACAATCAACGGCAGCAATGACCCCGCCAGCATCGGTGGCGACGACGAAGCCAGCGCTGAAGAGACCAATGCCAACGTCGCGATCGGTGGCACGCTAACCATCACTGACATCGACGGCGACAACAGCTTTATCGCTCAGACCAATACGCTGGGTAGCTATGGCCTGTTCAGCATTGATGCGGCCGGTAACTGGGGTTTTGTAGCCAGTGCGCCGTACGATGATCTGGCAGTGGGCGACAGTCTTACCGAATCGTTCCCAGTTAGCGCTGCTGATGGCACCGTTCACAATGTCCAGGTCACGATCAACGGTACCAATGACGCCGCTGTCATAACTGGCATCTCGAAGGCGACGCTCACCGAAACGGATACAGCGCTGTTCGCTAGCGGCACGCTAACCGTCAACGACGTAGACGGTGACAACAGCTTCATCTCACCGGCCGAAGTTGCAGGCGAAAACAACAAGGGCACGTTCAAGATAGATACCACTGGTGCGTGGTATTACACGGCGAACGAGAGCTACGACTCGCTGGCTGAAGGTGAGAGCATCACTGACAGCCTGGTGTTAGCCACTGCCGATGGCACAACGACAACACTGACTGTAACCATTAATGGCAGCAATGACCCCGCTAATATAGGCGGCACGTCGTCTGGCAGTGCAACCGAGAGCAACACTGCCGTAGAAATCTCGGGCGTGCTCACAGTGTCCGATGTGGATGGCGACAATAGTTTTAACGCCGCAACGCTGCCTGGCACGATAGGCAACTTAACTATTCAGGCGGATGGCAACTGGACGTTCACCGCCGGCAGTGCCTACGACAACCTTGCCATTGGAGACAGCCTCCAGGAGACCTTTACGGTCAGCGCGGCGGACGGCACCACAGAAGATATTACAGTCAGCATCACTGGCAGCAATGACCCTGCAAATATAGGTGGCACCGCCACGGGTAGCGCAACCGAGAGCAATAGCGCGCTGCAAATATCGGGCGTGCTCACGGTAGACGATGTCGACGGCCCAAACAGCTTCAAGGCAACGACACAGCCGGGCACCATAGGCAGCTTGTCTATTCAAAGTGATGGCAACTGGACCTTCATTGCAGGCAGTGCCTACGACAGTCTCGCAGCGGGCGACGGCCTACAGGAAACATTCACGGTCAATGCCGCGGATGGCACCGAAAAGGACATCAGCGTTACGATCAACGGTAGCAATGACCCGGCAATCATCACGGGTGATACCAGCAAATCCACCGATGAGACCGATGCGCCCGTCGTGATCAGCGGCGACCTCGATGTCAGCGATGTGGATGGCGACGATAGCTTTATCCCCGACACCATCAGCAAAGACCTGGGTAGCCTCACGATTGATGAGGCCGGGGCATGGACCTTCACGGCCAGCAGCAACAACAATGACCTCAGTGATACCGACAGCCTCACTGAGACCTTCACGGTCTTCGCCGCCGATGGCACCAGCCAGGACATCGAGGTCACCATCAACGGTGTAGACGATGCGCCTTATGTGACGGCCAGCCACCCGGGTGTGACGATCGCTGAAGATGCCTCAGGCATCAATATTGATGGCATCACTGGTTACTTTGACGATTACGAAGGCGACAGCCTCAGCGTTGACATCGAGTCCCTGTCGGCGACCAACGGCGATGTGAGCATCAATGAAGACGGATCGATCCGTTATGTGCCGGGTACTGATTTTGCGGGCAGCGACACCATCACCTATGAGGTGACTGACGGTAACAGTTTCACCAGCGGATCGATTGATGTAAGCGTCACGGCTGTCAACGATCCCGCAGTGATTGAGGGCGATCTCAGCAAAAGCGCCCCAGAAACCGACGACACGGTTACCATTTCGGGCACGCTAACCGCCAGTGATATCGACAACCCCGACGATAGCTTCCAGGTTCAAGCCAGCTATCCCGGCGACTACGGAAGTTTCGATCTCAACAGCGATGGCACCTGGCAATACCAGACCTATAGCGACAACGATGACCTGGCGCCCGGTGACAGTCTGGATGAGTCGTTTACTGTAGCTTCCGTCGACGGCACCACCGCCACGGTCTCAGTCACCATTAACGGCACCAATGACGCCCCCAAGATCACAGCGGCAGCTAACGCCAGTTTCACGGAAGGCGACTCACCAGTAGCGCTCGACAGCAGTATTACAGTCACTGATGCCGACGACACCGTAATTACCGGCGCCACGGTGACCATTACCAATGCTGTGATTGCCGAGGATGTACTGGACTTTACGCAGACCGAAAACATCACTGGCAGCTATAACAGTAGTACGGGCGTTTTGACCCTTAGTGGTAATAACACACCCAGCACCTATCAAACCGCGCTGGCGAGCATCACTTACGAAAACAGCGCCGAGGTACCTGATACCACCGATCGCACTATTGAGTGGCAAGTAACCGATGACGGCGGCGCTAGCAACACAGTGGCCACCACCTCGGTGAGTGTTAATTCCGTGCCCAACGGCGTGGTGCTTGCGACCGGCTATCTGACGGATGCGAGCGTTTACCACGATGCTGACGGCAATGGCGCCTTAGAAGGCGGCGAAAGTAATGACGCCCTGGACTTTGCCGGCGCGTTCCAGTTTGCAGGTGCCGAAACCACCTCAGGCAATCTCATTGTGCCCGCCGCTGAGAATGGTCGCGACATTTCTATCTTTGATGATGGCGTTTCGCCTCTCGGCTTTACGCTGATGGCGCCGGTAGAAGCCACAGTAATCAGCCCGCTGGGCACTATGGTTGTGCAACTGCAGAAGTACAATCCCACTAACTATAGTAATCAGGCGACAACACTCACCACCGTCAATAAGTTCACTGGCAGCAGTCTGAATCCGCTGACCACAGACCCAATAGCTTATTCGCTTGATCCCGGTTATGCCGCATCAGATGCTGGCTTGAAGCTTTCAGTAGCAAGCCTTGAGCTCACGGCTCTGTTCAAAATTATGACCTCCTTTATGGAAGGCATAAACCAGAGCAATGCCATCTCCCTCGACCCGGGCGACAGTATCGAGGAGCGCCTGTGGGACAGCATGGCCAACTACAGCGGAGCCATCGACGAGTCTACGGGCAACATGGATCACAAGGGCATTATCAATGACATGCTCGCCCAGTACGAGACTGACTACAGCGTTTCCGAGCTGGTCACATTAATCAGCGTGAACATCCTCGATTACACGATTGACCAGATTGCGCTTCATGCAGAAACAGCGATCGGCGGCATTACTAATGCTCAGCTTGCTGATCCTAACAATGCACAGGTACTGACACGTATCGCAGAACTGCACGCCACAATTGATGACATCCTGGTGCCTGCCGCCTATGACGTGGCACTGACCAACGGTGGAGCCAGTGACTGGATCACCTATAACCAGGAGGGCCTGTACGTTTGGGGTGACATTGACTCCTTCTTCTCCGTAAACACACTGATCCAACCACCAGTGGGCGGGGTATTTGGCGCGCTTGGCGACCTTGACCCCGGAGAAGAAGGCGA
The DNA here is from genome assembly GCA_963921335.3 of Halieaceae bacterium. Taxonomy (GTDB): domain Bacteria; phylum Pseudomonadota; class Gammaproteobacteria; order Pseudomonadales; family Halieaceae; genus CAWUFC02. The sequence continues at coordinate 1,278,956 of CAWUFC020000002.1, forward strand.
CGAATGGGCGGCTCTGAATATAGCCCCCGTTTCGAGCAACACCTTCGACAACAACGATCAGCGCAGCGACATTGACGGTGCGCCCATTAACGAAGTCACCTCTGGCAAGGTGATCAGTAGTTTTGATGGCTATTCAAGTTGGCAGGATCAAGACGGTTCCATCGCAGGTGCTGCTGTACAGGTGTCCAGTGGCTTCTCCGGAACTGGCAAAAGTTGGTACTCCATCGATAGCGGGGCCACTTGGACAGAATTTTCCAGCGTGACCGGCAGTTCCTACGTACTGCTGCCTGTAACTGCCGAGCTCTACTATGAGCCCGGCCCAAACGAGTATTTCGACGGGCGACTAACATGGGAGCTGAGAGCCTGGGACTGCAGCGACAACAATAACCTGGGCGACACCATTACTGTGGGGAACTACCTCGGCAACTTGGGCGGTCACTCCAGCCTCTCAAAAGCGCCAATTCTCTACAGCTTTGATATCAATGACACGCCCGATATCGTGCTTACTGTCAGTAGCCTTGAAGTTAACGAAGAGGATGAAGGCGGCGCGGTGCTCGACGCTGGTCTGACAATTGCGGATGCTGACAATTCGTCTTTCTCACAGGCGGTGGTCAGCATTAGCAATTATGAAGATGGCATCGATATTTTGGCTTTGCCTGAAACCGCGGGGTTCGGTGCTTCCTTTGAGGCCGGCAACTTGACCATTACGCCGGATGGCGGCAGTGCTACGACCGCTGAGTTCCAGGCCGTACTGCGCACCGTTACTTACGAAAACATTGAGAACGACCTGGGCTTGGACAGCACCAAGACTGTGAGTTGGAACATCACAGAAGACGGCGGCGTCTCTGGCCCCGATTCAACACTGCAAATTAATTACACTAGGGCGAATGATGCTCCGTCTATAGGTGGCTTTAACGCCGCTGCATACACAGAAGACTCTGCTGCAGCTGCTATCGACCAAGACAATGCAATCACGCTTACCGATCCGGATGACGGCACTCTGGCTCAAGCGATGGTTGCCATTACCGGCAACTTCGAGACCACTGATCAGCTTAACTTCAGCAGCTATGATCTGGGCGAAGGTGAATACATCAACGGTAGCTACAACAGCGAAACCGGTGTGCTTACCTTAACACCCACAAGTATCTCTGCTGCCGACATCAATGATTGGAGCGCGGCGCTTCGTAGCGTTACATACTCAACCAGTAGCGACCTGCCTGGCACCGCTGACCGTACTATTACAGTCACTGTCACCGACCCCTCCGGGCAGGCTAATGACAGCGCGAGTGTAACTAACACTATCAGCGTGACTCGTTTCAACGACCCATCCGTTGCCTTCATCGACGACTCACCTCTAACGTCAGGTGGGGATTTCAACGACAACATCATTGATGTCGTCGCCAATGGGACAGGACCTCAACAATTCTTTGACGTGACCGAATCCATTAGCGACCCCGATCTGGAGTTGTATGGAAATTACGACGGCGCTGCATTATCGATATACCGATCTTCGACAGGCGCAGATCCCGACGACATTTGGGGCTTTGATAGCGCAGCTTTGACTGCAGCCGGACTGACCAATACCTATTTTGGCGACGATTCGGAGTACGGCTACGGCCAGATCACGGTGACTGACGGCGGCGCCACGGTCGCCTACTATGATCTGACAGACAACGATAACCCGCCAGCCATTCTCAAAAGTACTGGCTTCTCTGGCCATGATGGCAGTGATGGCGCTTTGTATATTGAATTTGAAAGTGGTTCCACGCCAGAGAACTTCGCTTCTGTGCTTGACGCGATCACTCTGGAAAACACTTACGACCTCGGCGAGATTGACTACCGTATCGATCTAGACACCAGTGATGCTGTATCAGTAGAAGGCTTTGGTGCATTTGTGAACAATTGGTTTAAGACCGTCGTGTTCTCCGAGATCGCTCCCGCATCAAATAGCTATACCGAGAATGCGGCAACGGATGATGTGCTGCTGACATTTAATGCAAATCCCGAACTTACCATTCTCTTCGATAACGGCACTTCCGTGAGCACTGACGGCCTCTTCCAAATCACGGGCAATCAAGTCTTCCTCACGGAAGCTGGTGCAGCTTATGGGGCCGCCTCTAACGACTTTGAGACCGCACCAAATACCTTTACCTACGCGGTGGAAGACCAGGAAGGTGGCAACGTGTCTACCTTTACACTGTCCGTAGCGGATGGAGCTGAGCCATTTGTCGCCAGCGTGAACGGCACACCTGGCGGCACACAGCTCACCGCTCTGAGCTATACCGCGCTGGCAACGCCTGGCACGCAGTTTTTCTTCTCAAGCCTGGATGACTTCTCTCAACTGGAATCTGACCTTGGGCCCAATGTCGATGACTACAAGGGACACGACATCTACATCTCCCGCAGCAGCGGCAATGACGTAGACGACAACTGGGGCTTTGATACGAGCAGCCTACCTGGCGGATTCAACTATGTAGGCGTTGGTGAGGGCCGCTGGGACCTGGAAGACAGCGAAGGTACCGTCTATGCAACGCTAGAGATTGCCCTACCCGAATCCACGGTCAACCTCCGTATAACCGATACTGCGGGCTTGGTGGATAACACATTGTTCAACCAAATTCTGGACAGTCTGACCTATAGCTACGACGAAACCAACGACGCCAGCGACACCTTCAATGTCACCATGATCCCAGATGTCGGCGTCACGACCAGTTTCACGCTGGATGTTAACTTTGTCGACGGTGTGATTCCCGAGGTTTACCAAGATACGCCCCAAACCTTTAGCTATGCAGAGAATAGCAGCGAGACGGAAATTATTGCCGACCTCGGTCTACTGCAGAATGCCACTGGCGCCTTTGACAACTTTGGTGTCACTAACTTCAAGTTCGACACCTCCGGTGGGCCCAGTTCACAAGACGAATATGGGTACTTTGAAATCATCGATGGGGATTTAACCCTCACTCCGCTGGGAGCCGCCAGCGCTGAGAATGACTACGAGAACGCCACCGGAAGCCTCGAGTTGCAGCTATATGCTGAAGACGCGGCCGGCAACTTGAGTAACACCACGGTCTCTGTATTTGTTGAGGTGACCGATGCCAATGACGCCCCCTTCGCCACGCAGGGCGGCGTCGAAGCCACTTCATTCTCAACAATCACACTGGACCACAATCGCGATCCCGACGAGCCGATCAAACTGATTGCCAGCGATATCATTTTTGGTGACCAGGAGTTGGACGAGCTCTCGTCCGGTCTGGGTAATTACGATGGGGCATATAACCATTCAGCGGCTGGGCGGCGAGAATGCGAACGATATTTTCAGCTTTGATGACAGTGCATTCAGCGGTGTCACATACGTGGAAGACTCCAGCGGTGACTTTGGAGATTTCCTAAGTGGCGACTACGGCATAGGCATCTGGGACTACTACCCAGACCAGGGCATATTGGACATCGAGTTCTCGGCCACTAGTGACTCGCCAGACACCTCTGATATGCAAGAGATTCTGCAGGCGCTGCGTTACGACAATAACGTCGATACCGGTTTGATAAACCTGGAGGTCATTTTCGAGGACGACGTCGGAACCGGTAACTCGTTTACCATTCCCGTTAACCTTCAAGACAGCGCGGCGCCGGTTATTTCCGCCTCCCAACAGCTTCTTTTCGTTGAAGGCGGCACTGGCGGTGAAACAGAGCCCAAGGTTGCGTTCACAGAGAGAACAGGACTGACCAGTTTTGTCTTTGACCTGGCTGTCGATGCTCCGGCGACCGATGACGGTTTGTTCACTATTGATAACAGCGGGCAAATCAGTACTACAGCCCTCGCGGATGCCAGAGTCTTTGATGCTGTGGATGCCAGCAAAAATACCTTTACTTACAATGTGATCGCCACCGACACATCGGGCAATGTCAGCGCTTCGCAGGCAATCACCCTGACCATGATCGACAACACAGTCCCCACACTAAATGGATCGTTCTCTGAGCAAAACTACACGCTTGGCACCAATTCAGACATTCTGCTTTTACCGACAGAGAATGGGGTCACGCTGAATGATGACCGCGACCAACTGGCAGGTGGATTGGGCAACTACGACGAAACCACGCTACTGCTGTACCGCGGCGACACCGGCATTGCTAACGACGTGTTCAGCTTTAATACCTCAATTCTCGACGAGCTTAATCTAGAAAGACCCGAGTCGCCGTCTAATGAGGTTGGCATTATTCAGGACCAAACCACTAACGAGCAGATCGCATCCTTTAACTATGGCAGCCCGTCCAGCGGCACAGGGCTTCTCACGATCCTATTCACGGGGGACGACGAGACGGGTCGCATCCCAACCAGTGAAGAAGTGAATGAGATCATCAACGCGATCGAGTTCAGGACCACTGCAAATGTGATTAGCAAGGGTTTCAACTTGGAGTTTGATGACGACACCAACTCCTTGGACTCCGACCTGCTCACCGACTTAATTGCCGTCAATTTCGAGATACCGGACATGAGCAATCTTGGGTCTCTTGATATCAAACCATTCGCTTTTGCTGGCATTACGGTCGACGACAGCTTCAGTAATGATGGGTCCTGGAACGGTCGAACATGCAAATTGGAGAATCCAGCCCATAATCCTGCCACCGATGAATTCATTTTCGATGACTCCGTCCTGGATGCCAGCCTGGTGTTTAGCTTTGATACAACCCCAGAAAATCCAAGCAATGACCTCACCGCTGCAACGGTCTGGACCTCCGACTTGTCTCAGATCGTCGCTATTTTCAACTTCGCCGGCACCAACTCGACTGAAAACTACATTGAGGCCTAGTTTAGCCTGAACACAACAACGGCACAAGCGAACCAAATTCTACAGGGATTCAAGTTTGAAGGTGATTTTGATAGCACCAACACCCTGGATTTCACCATTAACGACGGTAGCTTTAATATTTATTCATCTCAGTTTGACGTAGACTTGGCTGCGACTAGTTAGCGATCGGGGATAGCTGCCGAGGCCCATGCTACATGACTTTCGAAGCACTTCTGCTGCACTGCTTGAGCGGCGGCATGCTGACCCCAGAGTCTTTAGCTGGGTTGTAGCTGCATCGGCGCTGGCCAACATCCTGGGCTTGGCCAGCTCGATTTACGCCATTCAAATCTTCAATCGCTATATCGGCTACGGCTTGGATCGCACCCTGCTCACCCTGACTTTTGGCGCACTACTGGCCATTGCCCTGGAATACCTGTTCCGCTGGATTCGCTTTCGCCTTGCTGGCCGCCTGTTTCTGCAACAGGATGCTACTGAACAATACACCTTTGTCGATGAACTGAACCGCACCATCGACCCGCCCGGTGGCGGTGCCGGAATTTACCAGTTAGCCCGCAATCAACAGCAGATGCAGGGTATTCATTCGCCGTCCAACTTTCTCACGCTCCTTGATATTCCCTTTGCGCTGATTTTTATTCTCTGCATTTATCTGCTCAATCCTCTGCTGGGCATACTCGTCACTATCATCGCAGTTGCCGCCATCTTGCTTGCCAGTTGGCATAGTAACCGTTTGGGCCGACTGCAAGATGCGGTTAGCGACGCTCAACATCAGCTGGATACCAGCTTGCAGAATACAGCGCGCAATGAAACCGTGAGAGCGTTTAATCTTGCACCGGTGATGGGCCAAAGCTTTCGAGATCGACTGGTGGAAAGCAGCCTGACGCGACATGCACTTGCTACTGAGCAGAATCAGCAAAACGCCAATATCACTCTAATTACTGCGATTACCTCAGTGGCAGTCATCGGTATTGGCGCCATCTCGGTAACACAGGGGCAAATGGATATTGGCTCCCTGATCGGCTGCAACATTCTCGCTGCTAGAGCGATCTCGCTGGTCAATCAGATTGGCCGCCTGGGGCAGTCCTTCCAAAGTTGGATCAGTCTCAAAGAAGAGCTGGCACAGGCTGAAGCGCTACCCCGGGAAAGCACTACCGGCAACCAGTTGCCCGCCTACAAGGGAAAACTGGAACTCAAAGGCCTGGGGCATACATTTGACGAGCAACGAGGGCCACTGTTCGATCAGCTCAATATCACCTTAGAGCCCGGTTCCATTGCCCTGATCTGTGGCGCCAATGGAAGCGGTAAAACCACTTTGGCGCGGATTGTGGCTGGACTACAGCAACCCACACGCGGACAGATACTGGTGGACAATCTGGAACTCCAGCAAATAGCAGCAGGCCAGTGGCGCCAGAGCATTAGCTATGTACCTGAAGACCCCAGCTTTTTGAATCTAAGCCTGCGAGACAACCTAACCAGCTTAAACCCTGGGATGAGTGATGAAGAGCTCAAGTCGCTACTGAGCCTGTGCGGCGTGCGGGAACTGGTTGATCATCACCAGGATGGACTGGAACAGCACGTACAGGGAGGTGGTATCGCCCTACCCCCAGGGGTACGCAAGCGCCTTGCATTGGCGCGTGCGCTGGCATCAAAAGGCAAACTGGTCATATTGGACGAGATTCACAACGGCCTCGATCAGGCCGGCCTGCGCTCGCTGATGGATGCACTAAGTCTAATGATGAAAGAGCAACGTACTATCTTGCTCTGCGCCCATGATCGCAACGTGATTAAAAGCAGGGCCACCATCATCAATCTGGACACTAAACCCGTGCCTACCATCGAGGTGGTGGAATGAACCGGCCCAGCGGTAAAGAACTGTTTCCTGAACTGCAGCCGAGTGACGACAAGTTGACATGGGTGGTACCGGCCCTATTTGGCGCGTTAGCAGTTTTCATCCTGTGGGCGGCCTTATTCAAACTGGATGTCGTTAGTATCGCCGAAGGGGAAGTGATACCCGCCGAGAAGGTACAAAACGTAGCGCACCTGGAAGGTGGTGTGATTTCAGCGATGCTGGTACGCGAGGGTGATGTGGTATCTCCCGGCCAGGCATTGGTAGAGCTGGAATCTACCGACAGCGGCGCCTCAGTCGCCGAGCTGCGACTGAAAATCGTTTCAGACAGTGTCGATGTCATTCGCCTCGAGGCACTTCTTAAAGGTGAGACGGAGCTAACGTTCCCAGGGGATCTCGCCGGTTTAACGGAAGAACTACAGCAAAAATCACGTCGACGCTTCCAATCTCAACGAGACACCCTGACTCGTAAACTCAGCGTGCAATCAGAGGAAGTTAAACGGCGCACCAAAGAACGCAGCGCCACCGAAGCACGACTGGCCAATCAGAAAGACCGAGTGTTGCTACTAGAAGAGCAGGTGGCGATTAGCGAGCGCCTGATGGAAGCCGATGTCTCCAGCCGCTACGAACACCTTAATCTGCTCAAAGAGCTCAATGGCCTGGAGAGTGAGATTGCACAAGACGAGGCAAGCTTACAGGCGGCAGACGCGGGCATACTGCAAGCCTAGGAGGCGCTGGAGCGAATCCGCAGTGAGAGCACGGCGGAGTTTTCATCAGAGCTCGACGATGCACAACGCAGCGTGCGCGAGCTGTCTGAGCGACTAAAGGCCTATGAAGACGATTTACAACGCACAGTTCTAACCGCACCGACATCGGGCATTGTAAAAACCATCTATGCGTTTACCCGCGGCGGCGTGGTTAAGCCCGGTGAAGTGGTACTGGACCTCGTACCCGACAGCGACAGCGTGGTGGTGGAAGCGCGCCTGCAGCCATCGGACATAGGTTACGTCAATGTGGGCGACACAGCGTTTGTTCGACTCAACTCCAATGATGCCGTGAAGTTTGGCTACCTTTCCGGCAGCGTCACCACAATCTCGCCAGACACCCTGGTAACCGAACAGGGCATCGCCTATTACCGGGTACGCATCCAAACTGAGAAGAACTACTTTGAAAGCGGCCCCGCACGCTACCCACTGGTACCTGGCGTCGTGGTTACGGCAGGCGTCGTGACGGGACAACGCAGCGTTTTGCGCTATCTGCTGTCGCCCTTCCTTAACAAAACCTTCTTCTCCCTCAGCGAGCGCTGAAGTGATCCAGGCGCTGCTTAAGAAAAAGTGGACCATTGTCACGGGCCTGGCCATCACCGGCCTGGTTATGCTGATGCAGCTGAGTCGACAGCCTGAAATTGAAAAGTTCCGCGACCGGCTCGATCACATTCTCTATGACGTGCGAATGCAGCTAACGCTCCCAGACGAACCCGACATTTCTGAAAAGATCGTTGTGGTGGACCTGGACGAGAAGTCCCTCATGGAACAGGGGCAATGGCCCTGGTCGCGCAAAAAAAAATAGCACTGCTGGTCGAAGAGTTGGCCAAAGCGGGCGTAAAAGTAGCGGCCTTTGACGTGGTATTCGCCGAGCCTGAGTCCAATAGCGCTAGCGAGTTGGCCAATGATCTGGCTATACGCGGTTTACTCCAAGACGATCAGAAAGCTTTCCTGGATAGCTTGCAGGAAGACGTCAGTAACGACAAATACCTGGCCGGGTTTCGGCGCAAAACCAAGGTCATCCTCGGTTATGTCTTCCACGGAGAAGACGATATCGAGGTGGGCAAGTTAGGCTTTCCTGTCACACAGATTCGCGGCGAGACCGCAGAACGCATGACGGTGATTACGCGGCAAGGCTATTCCGCCGCACTGCGCGTACTGCAACGCAAGGCGAAGGATGGCGGCTTTATCAACGTCGTACCTGATTCAGACGGATTGATCCGACGCACGCCACTGCTCATCCGGCATGACAATGGGCTGTATCCCTCGATCTCGCTGGCAGCTGCAATGCACTTCGCGGATATCCGTCGCATCAAGCCGGTTTACCAGGAAATTGGCAATCTCATCACCATTGATCACATCGAGATGGGAGACTATCGCATTCCCACAGATGGTTTGGGTCGTATGACCATCGGCTATCAGGGCGGCCCAAAGAGCTACCGGTATGTATCTGCAACAGACGTAATGAATGGGCAGTATCGAGAAGGAGGGCTTGAAGAGACCCTGGTACTCATAGGTACAACTGTACTGGGGTTGTCTGACGTACGCGCCATGCCTCTGAGCCAGTCTTATCCTGGTGTCGAAGTACACGCTTCGGTGATTGATTCGATTCTGCGCAATCACATGCCCTTTAAGCCCGCGTGGGAAGTGGGCGTACTCATGGTCGGATTGCTCAGTGTCGGCGTGGTGCTGAGCTTTGCGCTGCCTTTTCTTAAACCCGGCTGGTTATTGCTGGTAGGCACAGTTGCCCTGTCGGGAATCATTGGCAGCAATCTCTATGCCTGGCAGGTTTACCAGTTTGATCTGACTATGATCTCGCCCCTGGCTCTACTCATCGCACTGATGTCCTGGAACCTCATAAGCACCCTGGTAGCAGAAAACAGCCAGCGACGAGCCATTACTTCTATGTTTGGCCAATATGTACCCAGCGACCACGTCGAGGCCATGCTCAACGACCCTGCCGGCTACAGTATGGAGGGCGAAAGCAAAGAAATGTCGGTGATGTTCGCAGACATTAGGGGCTTCACCAACATGTCTGAGAAACTCACTGCCGGCGAGCTGAAGATGGTACTGAATCGTTTCTTCACCCCCATTACCCGGGTGATCTTTGAGAACCAGGGCACCATCGACAAATACGTCGGTGATATGGTGATGGCTTTTTGGGGCGCGCCTCTGGATGACCCCAAGCACCAGCTGCATGCTATTCGCGCCGGCTTCGCCATGCACGAAGAAATCCGCAAGCTAAAGATAGAATTCGCCGAAGAGGGGCTACCCGAGATTGATATGGGCATTGGCATCAATACCGGCCCCATGAACGTGGGAGACATGGGTTCCACCTATCGTCGTGCTTATACAGTGCTGGGGGACTCGGTGAACCTGGGCTCACGGGTCGAGAGTCTGACCAAGTTCTACGGCAGCCTCTACCTGGTGACAGAGAACACCAAAAACGGCATTGACGAGTACGTGTTTCGCAGTGCTGACAATATCCGGGTAAAGGGCAAACTCGAACCCGTGAAAATCTTTGAGCCCGTTTGCGCCAGGGAAGATGCCAACCAGGAAGTACTAGCTGCGCTGGCTCGTTATCACGCCGCACTCGAACTTTATACTCAACAGCAGTGGGACGCCGCCGAGGCAGAATTCACGGCCATGCAATCAGAGCCGGCGCACCAGAACACCACGTTACTCGACATCTATCTCGAACGTATCGAGGAACTGCGTGAGCAAGACCTTGGGGAGAATTGGGACGGGGTCTACACCCATACCAGCAAATAATGGCGACCATACTACTGGGCAATGAGATGGGTGAAGGGCTGGGTCACGCCAAGCCGCTTCGCACGCTCGCGGATGCTCTGCACCAGCGTGGTCACAAAATCATTTTGGCCATACCCGACGTCGCCACAGCGGCTCCCAGCCTGCAAAATACGCCCTACCCGGTAATTGCCGCGCCAAGAGTACTGCGCAACGTCATGCCGGGCAAAACCACCTACTCCTACGCGGACTTGCTGGTAAGCCGAGGCTTCGGCGACACCCATATTCTGTCGGCAATGACCGGGGCCTGGCAGTAAATTATCGAACTCTGCAGTGCAGACATGGTCATCTCCGATTATGCACCCTTCCTCAGCCTCACCTGTCAGCAAAGACTACCCAATTTGATGATCGGCACTGGCTTCTGTACCCCTCCGGCACACCTGGATGAATATCCTCGACTGCAGAACAACACCCAGCCCTACCTGCGCGAACGTCAGGTCATCAACACGGTGAACGCGTTGTTGCACAGCAAGGGCTGGCCCGAACTGACGAGGCTGCCCGCCCTGCAGCCTCAGGAAGACAGCCACGCCATTGTGATTCCACCTCTCGACCCATACCACCAATTTCGCGAAGAGCCTGCCATCGGCCCTCTATTTAACGCCCCGAACATCCTGCCGCGCAATGCTCAACAAAGTGGTTTGTTCGCCTACCTGTCAGGTGCCCGGGGTGGTATCAAGGAAGCACTGCTATTTCTGGCGGGCCAGGGTGTGAGGGTTGAGACCTATCTACGCGACTGCAGTGAAGAAACTCATCAACAGCTCCTAAAAGCCGGAGTACACGCCCGCCGCCAGCCGATCAACCTGGCGGAGGCTCTGCAACGCGCAAGGGTGTACATGCATCACGGCAATACCTGGTCTACCCACGAAGCGCTGGCCATGGGCGTACCGCAAGTGGTGATGCCCATCGATATGGAGAAACAGCACAACGCAGCGGCACTGAAGCATATGGGTGTCAGCCTTATGCTGACCAGCGGCGGCACCTATCGAGAGATGGGACAAGCGGTGATGGACCATGTCGCAGACAATACGGTCGCAGAAAAGGCCCTGCAAAGGGCCCATACCATCCACGATCGCATCTGGCAAAACTCTACCCATCGGGTACTGGAACGGGTAGAAATACGTCTAAAAAGCTAGCGCATCACGGCTTTTTTTGCCGTACTATGGCCTGATACCGCGCAACTAAGCCTACATGACCGAACTTCTCCATACTCTTCGAAGATTCTTGCCCGTGCGCGAAAGGCGCAAGGCACTTCGCAACCGGCTGGTTAAGTCGCCGGAACGGCGACGCAGTCTGCTGGAGTACGGTTGCAGCCTGGAGGGAGACGTGGGCACCGCGCCCAGTGGTATTCGCTTTGATATTTCTGATCACGCCAAGGTTGCCGCCCATGTCGGCGAGGTCCTTGTCGATGAGGTCTACAACTTTGCCTGCCCCGGGCGCACCGTACTGGTTGATATTGGCATGAACCGCGGGCTGGCCTCGCTCTACTTTGCCAATAAAGAGACCGTGCAGCGCGTCTACGCGTTCGAACCCTTCGCGCCTACGCTAGCCCTGGCCCGCAAGAACCTTGCCCTGAATCCAGGACTGGCCGAGAAAATTGAGGCTTTCGAATTCGGACTGGGCAATGAAGATAAGGAACTGAGCATTCCATATGCAGAGAATGTCTCGGATCTTATGAGCACCACCCATGCGCCACCCGATAAACATAACCTCCGCGAGGTGACAGTGCAGGTGCGTGACGCCGCCACAATTCTGGGTCCAATCTTCCAGCGCCATAGGGAAGAGCGCATTATCGTCAAATGCGATTGCGAAGGTGCCGAGTTCGATATTATGGAACGTCTGCACGAGCATCAGCTGGTCGAGCATATCGACGGTTTACTCATGGAGTACCACTTTGAGGAACCCCACCGCCTGGTGGAGATTCTCACAGGTGCAAGCTTTGCGGTGCACTACAAAGCCGACAAAAGCAAAAAGACCATTGTGGGGCTGCTGTACGCTATCAAAACCGCTTGAATGGCGCATTTATCCTCATATTTTCCTTTAAATAAGTGATATTCACCATTATTGGGCATTATTGCCGCAATATTCGCGACTTATCACTCCACCAGCTCCACTATACTGTGCATCCTCTTGAATAAAGACAGATTGGGATCAATCGCCATGGCTACCTTTGACCACAGCAAATACCCGGCCTTTCCGCCGGTAAAAATGACCTCGCGCCGCTGGCCCGATGCGGTGCTGGATAAAGCACCCACGTGGTGTAGCGTCGACCTGCGCGATGGCAACCAGGCCCTGATTGAACCCATGACCACCGCCCAGAAGAGCCGCCTCTACGATCAATTGATCGAGGTGGGCTTTAAAGAGATCGAAGTGGGCTTCCCCTCTGCCTCCAGCCACGACTATGAATTTGTACGCGACCTGATCGATAACAACCGCGTGCCGGATGATGTGACCCTGCAGGTATTGACCCAGGCTCGCCCCGAACTGATCGAGAAGACCTTTGAGGCCCTCAAGGGCGCCCGCCGTGCGGTACTGCACGTTTACAACTCTACCTCTACCGTGCAACGCGACAAGGTCTTCGGCCTCGACCGCGATGGCATCACCAAAATCGCCGTGGAAGGCGCGCAAATGGTGAAAGACTACGCCGCGAAATACCCCGAGACCGAGTGGGTGTTTGAATACTCTCCCGAGAGCTTTACCGGCACCGAGATGGACTACGCCGTCGAAGTCTGTAATGCGGTGATCGATGTGTGGCAACCCACCCCCGACAACAAGTGCATCATGAACCTGCCGGCTACGGTGGAAATGAGCACCCCCAACGTATACGCCGACCAGATCGAGTATTTCTGCGATCGCATAAATCGCCGTGATTCGATTCTGGTATCCACCCACACCCACAACGACCGCGGCTGTGCCGTAGCAGCGGCTGAACTCGGCGTGATGGCCGGCGCAGACCGGGTGGAAGGCACACTGATGGGTAACGGTGAGCGCACGGGCAACATGGACATCCTCACCATGGCGATGAACCTGTACAGCCAGGGCGTGGACCCGAAGCTCGACTTTGGCAACATGGATCAGATTATTCAGACCTATAAGGACTGTACCCAGATGCCCTTACACCCGCGACATCCCTACGCAGGTGAATTGGTGTTCACGGCATTTTCCGGCTCCCACCAGGACGCCATCAAGAAATGCCTCGACAAGCGCGATGATGCCCAGCCCTGGGAGGTGGCTTACCTGCCCATCGACCCAGCGGACATCGGCCGTTCTTACCAGGAAGTGGTGCGCATCAACAGCCAGTCTGGCAAAGGCGGTGTCGCCTATGTGCTGGACAGGGATTACGGCCTGCAACTGCCACGCTGGCTGCAGATTGATTTTTCCGGCGCCGTACAACGGCACGCCGAAAAAACCGAATCTGAAGTGGCGCCGGATGCCATCTGGGACTTGTTCCAGGCCACTTATTTCTCCGAGGCCGGCCCCTGGACCCTGGGTAACTACCAGGTCAACCGTGAGGACGGTGTCGATAAACTGCAAGCTGACCTGATCAAGGATGGGATTACCCATACCCTCAGTGGCAGTGGCTCCGGCGTGGTGGAATCCTTCGTTAACGCCATGGAACTGTTCGTCGGTAAGCAGATTGTGCTGGTGGAATACTCTGAACACGCGCTGAGCCACAGCGCCGATGCAGAGGCCATCTGTTACATCCAGCTGAACATTGAGGGCCAGCGTGTCTGCGGCGTGGGCCGCAGCGCCGACATTATTCAGGCCTCACTGGATGGCATTCTGGGCGCGATTAACGTTGCAGCCCGCGAGGAAGCCGAGCGCGCCGCCTGATCCCATTACAGGATATAACGTAGTCTGAAACCCGGAATCGCGGTGATGCCTGCATTGCCGCGAGCCCGTCGCAGCACCTGCAGATCCGGCGTAATATCCAGACGATGGGTCATCTGCAGGCGCCAGTAGACCTCAAACCCATATTCATCACGCAGACTTTTGTCGCCGGGACGGGCGTAGATCAATCCCAAGCCCAGTTCGTCATTGGGCCAGCCCCAGGGATTGGTCCATACGATCCCGGCATTGGCAGATGACTTGATTTCCCGCGCGACGCGGCCGTTAAAACTGTGGCGGAGTTGGGCAAACAGTGCATAGTCACCCACAAAGTCCCTGTGTGCACTGGCAACTACACCCCAGCCACTGGACTGTGTCTCTTTGCCTTGATCATCGAACTCGTCGCTGGAGTCCATATATCCCACCGCCAGTTTGTAACGGCCTTCAGTATTGGTACCCACATCACGTGTGATAGCGACCTCTGCGGTATACAGGTAGCGACCATCGACAAAACTCTTACCATCAATTTTTTCCTGGTCGCCTTTGGCGTCCTGAAAGCCAATAGCGACGTAACCGAGAGGCGTCGCTTTTCGAACAAGTGCGCCAAGGCCGCGTGGCCGGTCAGACCAGGGTAAGCCAACATTATTGGACAGCACCGCGTTCATGAATCCCTCACGGTCATCCGCGGTATAGCGGTTGTTGCCCCACAGGTTTGTTGCGTATAGCTGGCCCACACGATAAGTAACACCCGGCGTATCGAAGGACTGCTCCCACCACAAGGCTGACGGTGAAACAAAGGATTTGCCGGGATCGGTGCCGGAACTGAGAGTGCTGGTAAGCAGACCCTGTGCGCGGGAGAATTTTTCGTTAGGATCATCCGACAGGGTTTGCTGCCAAAGTCCCCAGAAAAACAGCTTCGAGCTGACTTCCTCACCCTCGCCCAGACGCCACTGCAAGTAGAGGCTCATTTCATTATCGAGGTAATCGTCAGGGGTTTTGGAGCTACCTTGCCACAGGGGGGCGTTCACAAAGGCATAGTCAAAGCCATGCTCATCGGCCATGCGCCGCTCCCACTCCGCCAGCCTGGGCAGAGCGATATCACTGTCAAAATGGGAGTGATCAACCGGAAAAAGCTTGTCGGTCAGGGCCAGGAATCGGCCCTCGGGTAACTCCGCGGCGGCTGCCTCCATCGCCTCCTGACTATTACCCGTAGGCGCTTCTTCCTCTGCTACTGCCGGCAGCCCGAAAGTCAGACAAACCAGCAACCAGAAACGCAAATGTTTACTCCTCGAGCTTACTGGGCGGCAATAACAAGGCCAACAACATGCACAGTACCAGCACCAGCTCAGTGACAAAAAGAGCCTGACGAACGCCAGCCTCGGCGGCGTCATTGACGATACTGCCATATTGATCACGAGTTGCAACGGGCAACTTGGCTACCCATGCCTGTTCTTCTTCTGGCGTAATCGACTGGAAGGTATCTTCAAGCTCAATCACAATGATCGAAGCTTCACGCTCATTAAGATCAAGGCCTTCTACGTCCTCGAAAGATGTCACCATGCTGCTATAAACGGTACCAAACAAGATTGCTCCCGCAAGTGCTACTGCAAAACCCTGACCGATCACTTCTTTGAGTGTTTCAGATAAACCCGACGCTGCCCCACTCTGCTCAGGCGGCACGGCCATCATTGTCACACTGGTACCCTGGGCCATCACCAGGCCAGCGCCCAGACCGGCGATCAACATGCCGACGAGCAGATCGCCCGGTGACATCGTCATACTGACATCGGCACTGATCAGAGCAATACCACCCAACATCACCAGCGCGCCGGCAATCACAATCCATTTGGGCGCAACGCACCTTCCCAGTGAAGGGGTGCCGAAAGAAACCACCGCCAGCGCCGCCGAAAACGGCAGAGTTGCCAACGCGGTTTGCAAGGGGTCCAGCCTGACCCCGGCTTGCATAAATACCGACACCGCAAACAGCATGGCGGCATTGACCAGGAAAAACAGCGCAGCAATCGTCATGCCCACCGTAAAAGGTAAATTTTTAAGAAGGCTGGCGTCCAGCAGTGGCGGCTGCCCTGCTGCCTTTAGCCTCTGGCCACGGCGCACAAACACATAGAACAAGGCGAAACTCAGCAGGTAGAGATAGGCCACGATGGACAGGCCAAAGGTTGGTAGCGCCATATCACCTACCAGAAACGGTCGCTTCTCCAACAGCCAGCCATACTGTCCGGCCATGGTGGTGGTCACCAGGAACAGGCCAAAGCTGGCTACCGACAGAATGACACTGGGAATATCGATAGCGATGCTGTCGTCTTTATAGGTCTCCGGCATCTTCAGGGTGATGAGCAGGGTCACGATCCCCATGATCGGCGACATGGCTAGCGCAATCCGCCAGTCACTGATATTAGCCAGCCAGCCCACAAGCACCGGCGCGACTGCAGCCACCGCCGACAACACCGCCCCATAAATGCCATACGCCAGCGCGCGCTGCGGGCCCTGGTAGAAATACATGATGAGCGCAATCGAATTGGGAATGATCAACACCATGCCTGCCGGCCAGATCACGCCCCAACCAATAGTAAAGACTGCAGTGCTTGGCGCCAGGACCACGACGGCTAGACCCAGGGTGTAAAGAATCACCCCAGTAAGGAACACCTTCTTCTTGCCCAGCTTGTCACCCAGGCGACCCGCGGTCACCATCAGCGAACCGGCAATTAGCTAGGCCGCCACAATCACCAACTGCAGAGTCGCCACCGTGGTGCCAAGATCGGTGACAATGGAACTGATTAGCACATTCACCCCGAATGAGGTGATGTACATCATCACCATGGAACTGGCGATGGCGATCAGCGGCAGCCAGCTGGATTTGTGCTGCTCAGTGCTCATGGCAGGCTCCCGCTCAACCGATATTCTGCAGACGCTCCGGCACAATATCTCGGTGGAACACGTCCTCGAGGGTTTCCGGACGCTTGATCCACTCAGCCTTGTCACCACTCACCAGCACAGTGCCGGGCCGCGGCAAGGCATTGAAGTTACAGGTGTACACCTCAATGTAAGAACCGGTATTCAGGAACGCGATGGTATCCCCAGAGGCCATGCTCTCGGGCACGCCGGTCTGCTCGGCGAGGCATTCGTAGTTACAGGTCACACCCGCGATATCTGCCACCGCATCGCGCGGCTCGTCTGCCTTGTTGGCAAACACATACTGGAACGGACTGGTCAGGTTGAGGCTGCCCACCGACAGGAAACACTCAGAGGTATCCGTTTCAGCCCAAACGCGATCAATCGTCGCAGTCTCGTGCTTGGTCACATGCACCTTGGTGAGATGAATGCCGGTTTCGTTGTGCAGTGCCCTACCGGGCTCAGCCTCCAGGATCAGGCCTTCGGTCTTGAGGCCCGCTTCATTCATGGCATCGCGAAAGGCGTTGCATATCACCTCTGCGAAGCGATCCACCGGCGGGGTGGGGTAATCGGTTACCGCCACTCGACTTTCAATGTCGTGCTCGGCAGCAAATCCACCGCCAATGGACACAATATGAGGTGACCAGTCATCGCCATACTCATCGGCAATCTGCTTGATCACCTTGACCGTGTTGCGTACCAGCGACACCCAGAACTCATCGGTTTTGCTATGGCGGCCGGAATGCGTGTGCACGCCCACCAGATCAAGCCATTCACTTTCCTTGATGCGCGGCACCATGGGCAGCAGCTCGGAGTTGGGAATACCGTACTTCACCGTCTGGGTCATGTCCTGGATGGTGCGGTTCGGGAAGAAATCGGAAGACAAATCCAGGTCACTGAGGTGGGGCTTCACCCTCAGCAGCACCTGGCACTTCTTGCCAGCGGCCTGAGCCTGCTCGATGCAATAGTCGATCTCTGCCGGGCTATCCAGAATCACGTGAATATCGTGATCAATCGCCTTGCGAATGATCTCCGGGCTCTTAATGGAGCCATTCACTGCGATGTCTTCGGTGGGCACACCGCCGCGCAGGGCAAGCTCCAACTCGCCGGGACCAAAAGTATCGCAACCAATGCCTTCGCGGGTCAGAATCCGGCGCACGGCGGTAATGGGATTGGCTTTGATCGCCGCCATAATGCGGGCGCACCCCTCGGGCCAGTGCTTGGAAAACGCCGCCTGGTAGTTGCGGGCGTTCTGCACCAGCAATGCCTCGGATACCACAAACAGCGGCGTACCAAATTTCTCAGCCAGCTCGACGGTATCCATATCTTCGATGAACAAATGCCCATCGCGAATGCTCAGGGGGTAGTGAATCAGGGGATCGCTCATATCTATATCCTTTAATTAAGTACTTACCACTGCGACATCAAATCCCGGGTGCCATACCTCCAGCTACCGGCAAGACAATGCCGGTGATGTATGAGGCGTCAGGTCCCGCGAGAAAAGCGATAGCCCCGGCAATCTCGGAGGGCTCCGCCGGACGAGCCAGGGGAATACTGGCATTCTCCTGTGCAGCGGCCTGCTCGATACTAATACCTTCAGCCTCAGCAATAGCCGCATAAGCGGTTTGCAACATGTCGGTATTGATCGCACCGGGTGCAACCACATTGGCCCGAATACCCATCGGGGCCACTTCCAATGCCATCACCTTGGTGACACCCACCAGGCTGTGCTTTGTGGCCACATAGGGATAGGGCATGCCGGCACTGGCGGCGATACCAGCGGTGGAGGCCACGTTCACAATGGAACCCCCACCGGCCTTTTCCATAAACGGTGCTACGGCGCGACACATGGCCAGGGTGCCCATCACGTTAACGTTGTAATTGGCCTCCCAGTCTTTTTCCTGATTCTCGTCATACACTGCCGAGCCAAAACCAACGCCGGCATTGTTGACCAGAATGTCCACCGAGCCCCACGCATCAGCCACTTCGCTGATGGCGGACTCAATCTGACTGGCATCTGAAAGATCTACGAGAATACCCATGGCCTCACCACCGTCGGCCTTGATGGCATCCACATTCGCCTGCATGCCTTCCTGCGAGCTGGCGCGGCCGGTGAGGACCACTTTGGCCCCCTGCTCTGCCAGGTTGACGGCAATAGCACGACCCAGACCCTTGGCCTTGGTCGCACCGGTGACGATCGCTACTTTTCCGTCGAGTTGTCCCATCTTGATGGCCTCTTAGCGCTGAGCTTCCCAATCCGCGCGCAGACTCTCTTCACTCCAACCGTGGCGACCAGCCTGGGTTTCAAAGAAAGGCCCCCAGTGGCTGGCCAGGACTTTAACCTCCTCAGAGTTTGCGTTGAGGCTCTGCCAACCGGATGTGCCAGGCATGCGAGGATTGCGGCCACCGGGCAACGGCTTGGTGTCTTCAATGGCCTGGGTGAACCTGTCCGCCTTGGCCTTCACATCAGCGATCGGGCCAAAGTGAGAGGGATCGATACACATGTAATAGCTACCACCAACAGAAGTGGTCTCTGCCTCACCAGAGATAAACTGCCCCAGTGTTGGCACATCCGGGGTAATGATCGCGCCGGGGTTCATCAGCGCCGACAGGGCCTCATTCCAAAGGTTGAACATGTATACCCTTGGATTGGCCAGTTGCTGATAGCAACTCTGGTCATAGACGCGGCCAAAACCGGGCACAGGCAATGCGTAAGGCGCCAGATCGTTACTCAGTTCACCGGTGTCCGGGTCTATCACGTAATCGCCCTTGAGCTTAGTGCCCTGCAGCACAGCCTGGGCCGTATCAGCGTCATACCATTCACACAACTTTGTGCTCATCCAAACCGGCGCCTTGTCACCGGAGGGTGCAATCGCGTCCAGCGGCGGCACCGAAATGGTGTTGCCCATACCGCCGAGTGGCGAACACATGGGAACCGAGTTATTCGAAGTTTGGGCAAAGCAATCTTCCAGATAGGCCAGCCAGGCATAGGCACTGAAAGAACCGGCATCATTGTGGTTGTGACCAAACACGATTGAGATACCGTGCTCCTTGGCTTTGGCGATCGCGGTCCTGGCCATCTTGGTCATGGTGTAATAACCCGAAGAGCGGTGGCCATCGAAGGACGCCCAGGTCGGACCCTCGCCAACCATCTCGGGCTCTGCATTGATATCCAGTGCGCCATTCTGCTTGGTCAGGGCAATCGCCTCGTACACACCAAGGCCCTGGTTCAGTTTGCCCTGACGGATACCTACCATCAATGCATCAGCAACCGCATCTGCATGCTCCTCGCTGGCACCTTCCGCCATCCATACCCGCTTGAGACAGTAGTGCATGAAATCCGCATTGGTTGTTTTAGTTTCGCCATCTGCAGCCATGTTGTTTCTCCTTCAAGAGATGTTTCTATTAATCTTCGTAGTTAGCCAATATGTCGTAAGCGCGCGGGCCAATGCCCGCCGAGTAGCCACCGTCCACGGCAATCGCCTGGCCGCTGATAAAGTTGCAATCAGTTGCCGCAAGAAAATGGATCATTGCGGCGACCTCCTCCGGTTCAGCAATGCGGCGCATGGGCACCATGTTGCGTTCCATGTTGAGCTGGGGCTGACCATCCGCGGTATTCGCCATCGGGGTGTTCACCGAGGTAGGTGCAATGGCGTTCACGCGAATACCGCGCGCGCCCAGTTCCAATGCCGCTGTCCGGGTAATACCGATCACCGCCCACTTGGACGCCACATAGGGCGACAAACTGTTGGCACCCTGTAGACCGGCCATGGACGAGATGTTGACGATACGACCACCGTCGTTCATGCGCGGCACACCGAACTTGATGCCATGCACCAGGCCCTTGGTATTGATGCCAAAGTTCTTATCAAAATCGACCAGGTCGGAATCCATCAATGAGCCGTAGCCAAAGTTAGCCCCGGCGTTATTCACGATGATGTCGATATTGCCGTAAGTGTCTTGCGCCGCTTGCATCAGGGCCTCAACTGATTCGGGGTTGCCCACGTCACACTGCACAAAGGTGGCGCCGATCTCCTCGGCGATATCCGTGCCGTCTTTGCGACCGGAGATCACCACCTTGGCACCCGCGGCAATAAAACGCTTGGCAGCCTCAAGTCCAATTCCTGAGGTGCCGCCTGTAATGACCGCGACCTGGTCATCCAGTGAAAAAAATCCAGACATAGTTTTTCCTCTCGCTAGTGCTCGCACCGGTGGGGCCGGCGCGAGGACCTACTGCCCAATTAGACCGAAGCCTTACCGAAGGCCTGGGCCCACTCGGTGGGGCGTGCTTCACCGTTGCGCTTGGCGGTAAGGTCTGCCAGCCAGCACAGCAGCTTCCAGCTGATACCTGCCAGGATGTAGCCATCGGCACCACTGGAATCCAGGTAAGGCGCATACTCCACCACATCGGCACCCACCAGGTTGATCTTGCCGCTCTTGCGCAACTTGCGGATGATGTCCCACAGCTGTCGCGCCGTCAGACCAAAGGGTTCAATCGCAGAGTTGGAGGCATTGTCGGTGGCATCCAGGGCATCGGCATCCAGACTGAAGTAAACCGGCCCATCGCCCACGACTTCAATGATCTGTTCCACCACAGCGTCGACGCCTAAGTCCCAGACATCATCAGCACTGAGTACGGTATTGCCGAAGTTCTGCGGATGACCTCCCACCAGGCCCGACATTCTTCCGCGTACACCCATGGTGATCATGCGCTCCGGGTCGAGATTGCCGTCGGCCATGCTGCGGGTGAACTGACTACCCGAGTGATAGGGGTAAGGGAAATCAGCGTAAGTCACCATGTCGTAGTGAGCATCAAAGTGAATCAGGCTCAAAGGCCCGTAGCGTTCACCCAGGGCTTTGATGGGGGCGTAGCTCACGGTATGGTCGCCACCCCAGCTGAACGGGGTAATGCCGTGCTCCACCACGACTTCCTGGTACACCTTGATGCACTTCTCGACTTCGTCTGTCAGGTCAAACAAGCCGTAGGTATCGATATTGCCGTAATCGGAAATACGGCACAGATCAAACGGCACATCAAAGCCGCCATCCCAGGGCTCAGTCGTACCCATGCCGTTCTTGGACAGCTTACGCAGATCGGAAGGACCATATTTGTGGGAGGCGTTCATGGGTGCCGCCTTCTCCAGTGGCATACCAATCACTGCAAGGTCAGTATTCTCCAGATCGCGTGAGAACGGGGCATGGAAGGCGCCAAGGTAATCCTTATTGAGGTTGCCGATCAGCTCGATACCCGCACCATCCCCCTGCTCGGACATGCGAATCAGGTGGTTTTTTACATTTTCGGCAACGCCATCAATGCTCTGGGAGTTTTCAAACAGGTCCTTGTAACGCTTGCGGCGCTCTTCGGGAATGGGGGGATACTTCTCGATCTCTGCCATAACAGCTCTCCATCAAAGACAAAAAAGGACCGCTGGCATCGTCCGATTTTCTGTTGAATGTCTCGGATTCGACGCTAACGATCCCCACTCGCTAGAGCATAGAACGCTGCCGCGTATCCGCAAGCCGAAAGGTACCCCGATAGGGGTACAAAACCAGAAATAGATCAGACTGTGACCAGATTCAGTCGCCCCGGGGCAAGGAGCGCAGCACCACATAGTTGAGTGGGATGATCAGAAGCAGTGAGAGGTAATAAGCATCGGGAGAAAGAAAAGCGCAGAGGATGGAAAACAGGGCAATCGCCGGCTCGGGCAGGGCCTCAACAAACATTTTGTGAGCCCGCAGCTCTGTCAGCCGTTCATCAACCAGATTGGCATGACAGGCGTACCACCAGCCACTGGCACCCACAAAACCGAGGATGGCCCAAACCGAACTAAAGGTGATTTGCGCCAGTTTGGTATCCGGGTGTTGCACAATCAGTGATTCCGCGAAGGGATACACACACAGCAATGCCAGGTAAAGCAGCAGGATCAGCAGCAAGCGATTATTGGTGCGAGTAATGAAACGCTGCTGGGCGACAAACTTGATCCAGTACAGCGATAAAAACAGGAAGGCGACAATGAAGTTGAGCGCTTCATCGACGCCATCGAGAATGTAGGGGATCAGCTGCTCATCGGTCAGATTGCCGACATCAAAGTCGATCTTGAGGACTGAGGCAAACATGCAAAGGGCGAACAAGGCGTTCGCCAACATGCGAAAGTTTATCAGATAAAAGGCGTCGCTGGGCGCGCCTGCTTCCTCGCTCAAATGCCCCCCCCCTGGGCGCTACTGATTGAGCGCCTCGCGGGGATCAACATAGCTGTAGCCGAGTGCATCTGCAACAGCCTTATAGGTCACCATGCCCTTATGAACATTCAGGCCATTGAGCAGGTTTGCATCATTCAACAGCGCTGACTTGTGATCCGCAGCCAACTGCAGTGCATAGGGCAAGGTCGCGTTATTAAGGGCCAGCGTTGATGTACGAGCCACACCACCCGGCATGTTCGCCACGCAGTAGTGCACCACATCATCCACCACGTAAGTGGGCTCACTGTGAGTGGTGGCCTTGGACGTTTCAAAACAGCCGCCCTGATCGATGGCGACATCAACCACCACCGAGCCCTTCTTCATGCGGCAGATAATGTCACGGGTCAGCAGCTTGGGCGCCGCGGCCCCGGGAATCAGCACGGCGCCGATGACCAGATCGGCCTCCAGAGCGTATTCCTCGATAGCACTGCCAGTCGAATAGATACAGCGCACCCGGCCTTCATACTCATTGTCGAGCTGACGCAGGCGCGGCAGTGAGCGATCCAGAATAGTGACTTCTGCGCCCATACCACGTGCCATCGCAGCGGCATTATCACCGACGATGCCACCGCCAATCACCAACACCTTGGCAGGGGCCACGCCTGGTACGCCACCCAGCAATACGCCTCGACCGCCCTGGGCCTTTTCAAGATGATGAGCACCGGCCTGCGCAGCCATGCGACCTGCCACTTCAGACATAGGTGCCAGCAGCGGCAAACCGCCAGCGTTGTCAGTGACTGTTTCATAAGCCACACAGGTGGCCCCGGATTTGACCAGCGCTTCAGTCTGCTCTGGATCGGGTGCCAGGTGCAGATAGGTGTAAAGCAACTGCCCTTCACGCAACATTGCGCATTCCTGGGGCTGGGGCTCCTTCACTTTGATGATCATACCGGCGCGTTCAAAAATTTCTGCGGCAGTATCAACAATGCTGGCACCAGCTGCGACGTAGTCCTCATTGGGGAAATCAATCGCGGCGCCAGCGTCATTCTCTACCAACACGTCATGACCATTGGCCACCAGCTCGCGCACAGACGCGGGCGTTAAACCAACACGGTATTCCTTGTCTTTAATTTCGCGGGGTACACCAATCAACATCTCATCGTCCTCCGAGTGATTTGCTCGCCGGAAAGCCCTGGTAAGGACCGGCCCATATTTACGGAGCGGATTGTGAGCCTGTAGATGGTCGCGGGACATCCCCATTAATGGGTAGAGCAACACACCGTGAGACACTGGCGCGCACCCGCTGGCAGCTTGCCTGCACAGCATGTGCAGCGGCACCAACATGACCCTTATTGACAGGACGATGGCCCTAAAGTCGCAAGTTCCCGGGCTTTTTGCCAATATTTCACAGACTTCACGGGGACTATTTACAGGTTTAAACAGCTTCGCTTGCCTAGAATGAGCATCATTGAGAGCAAAAACCTGCGCCCGACCGGGCCAAGAGAGGTGAATCATGACCAATCGCAACAGCAACAAAGCCACTGCAGCAGAAGTATTTGGCAGCATCAAGTTTTCCGGCAAGTCGGAAGCTGCACCTGCGCGCCCCTGGCCTGAGACCGGTTTCGCCGCCAACAAATCCATGTACCGGGGTGAAGCTTTCGCCGAAGAAGGCAAACTGGTACGCAGCTGGAACTAATCGACCATCGGGGCAAACGCCTCGGTCAACAAGCATAAAGAAGGGGGCTGCGGCCCCCTTCTGCGTTTCTGAATAAAAGGCTCCCTAAAACGAGAACCCCATTTCGATCGTTTATTCGAGGTGACTGAGCCAGGTATTGGTCTGGCGCAGCTTGGTGGCCAGCAATTTAGCCAGCAGCTTGTGCACGACCATGGCCAGCTGCGGGTCATCCTGCTCCATTTTCGACAGAGAGGCCGCGCTCAGCTTCTTGACTACCGCATCGGTTTCAGCAATAACCGAGGCACTTCTGGCTCCCCCGAGGTATAGGGCCATTTCGCCAAAGACACTACCGGGCTCCAATCCACGCAAGACAATCTTCTTACCTTCCAGACCACTGGTTTGCACCGACAGCGAACCGGACTCAACGATAAAAATATCACTGGCGGGATCACCGATCTCAATCACCGTTTGCCCTGCGGGAACACACAACTCTTTGAGGTAATCCCCCGCTTCTACTGTTTCCGGAGACACATCAATAATGTCTGCAAATATTGTCGCTGCGCTGACCCTCTCTGTTCGCAAATGATCCTGCCCCAAGAGGATCTGATCTTCACAGTAAGACAAACCCTGATCGAGGTTGTCGAAGTACTTGATCACTTCCTGAGAGAGCTCATTCTTGGATAAATCAACTTTGGCTTCTTCACTAAGCCCGGAGAAGACCAGCTCACCTCCCGCCTCCAAAGCCATCTGCCGCAATCGCACAAAACCCATCGTCGCGGTACTGTCGATGCCAGCCACACCTTTAAAATCCACCAGCACATAATGCCGGTTCTCGGGGGTCATCTGCGCGAAGTAGGGCTCCAACTGCACCAGTACCTGGTGGGAACGAGCAAAAAACAAGTAGCCCTGGAGCTTGATGATATGAATACGCCGACCCTGATCGTAGAGATGCTGCTCCATGGCGGGGGGGGCGATCCACATTACTGCGAATCTCACGTCCATTCACCACATATCGGATCGCCCGTACCTGGCTATAATCCAATAAAAATAGCGCAATACCGACACCCACACCCAACAGAACGCCCGCGACAAACCCAGCTGTTACGGTCACAAAAACAATAGCACCTACAGCGATCCAGTCTTTGCTCTGCAGGTAATCTCCGTGTTTGAACAGCCACTCTTCCCAAAGCTGCCAGCCCAACCAAAGGAAAACTCCACCGAGGAAGGGCAGCGGAATATAACTCAGCCAGGACAGATCGCTGATTGCAACGCCAATACAAACCAACGCAGCTACCACTACTGCGCGCCGGCTCGTACCATTACCTTGATGCAACATGCTGGTAACGGAAATGTCGGCATAGCCCGCGACACCACCCCCTACACCTGCGCCAAAATTGGCAACACCCGAAGCGCGCAGCTCCTTGTCGACATCGATGCGACTCTTGGTGGACAGCTCAAGACCAGTAACCGCCAGCAAAAGCCCCAGGGCACTAATCACCGCGATGGAAACAAAAGAGCGCCACTGTTCCAGAACAACTGACCATTCAACCTTTCCGACACCCTCCCAAAACGCGTTGCTTGGAATAGCCAGCTGGGACACGCTCAGCAGCCAGCCACTCTCAGCAAGTTCATCAAGGTTTAAATCGACTAAGCCTGCGCCGATGTAAAACAACGCGATGCCAATAACAAAGGACAATGGCAGCGCAAGCACGTCCCCCCAACGTTTGGCCAGTAGTGCCAACAAAGCGGCAAACAACAAAGCGGCACTGGCTTTCCAGGCGAGGCTGCCATTCTGAATGCTGTCGAGGAAAATCAGGTGTATATCTTTTCCTTCCGCCACCTCAAAACCACCGACAATTAGCAGCCACCCGATAGTGATCATAAACCCTGCGGTCACAGAGAATGGTATATAGCGGATGATGCGACCTAGCCGCAGGACGCCGAGCAAATAAAATACAAACCCTGTAAAGATAGTTGAAACGGCGATGGCGCCAAGAATGGTGTAATAAGCCCTCTCATCCACCAGTCCGTCCATATCGGCAACGATAGCGGTAGCAACAACGCTGAGGATCACCACCGCTTCGTCCTGAATGACTGCATACACGCCGCGAAATCCACTCAGCAATACAGTCGCCATCATCATGATGGCTGTGCCCCACAACAGCACTCCTACACTGGGCAGCATAAAATCCAGAAGTGGACCGGCAAAGATAAATGCAGCGTATAGCGCCGAAAACAACACCCCCAACAAGGCCATGATTCCGGCCGTGGTGACGGTATGAGCCCAATTGGCGGTTAAAGACGCCCAGCTATAACCGCTATTCTGGGGCGCGTTTACCACGAAAAAGTCCTTTTACCTTGTCCATTAATGTCTCGTATTTGAGATCAGAAAATTCACCTGCATCGAGGAAAATTTTGTGGCAGCTCGGGCATTGCTCCATCCAGATATGGGTCTGGATTTCATCGACAATCTTGTCCATCTGCACCTTGCACTCCGGGCATTTGATATCATCTATTTTGTCGTACTCGCGGCCGACCTTGGGATGACCTATATCGAGGAAAGCTTCAGCCATCCATTCGGCTCGCATCTCCAGTAGAGTATCGGGTGCAACCCAGAGTCCGAAACACGTGTTGCAGCGGTCGACTTCAATGCTGGTACCAAAAGACTTTGCCTGCAATTGCCCGTCACACTTCGGACAGTCCATAGCAACCTCTGCGCGGGCAGCGCGTCAGAAAAACAAACATATTAGCTAATGTTTCGCAAATAGTCAGGCCGGCTTGAATACAAATGGCTTCAAAGTGGCCGACTGATAAGGCTTCCATTCCCCTTCCGGCTGTATCAGTCGCTCAGCGACCACCGCGCGCACCAGCGGATTGAAGGGAAAACCAACGTGGCTGGCCATAACGGCAATGTTCTCGGTCAGTTCGTGCTGTGGCAGCTGCGCAATATCCACGCCGACAAAACCATCGCTCTGGCTATACAGCGCCGTTACCGGCACTTCCAACTCTCCATCGAAGGCATGTTCGGTCCAGGTAGCCAGCGTTTCCTCAGTCACTTCTGCCTGGTTCACGCGGCGGAACATGCTGTACAGAGATGTGCCGCGCGGGTCACTAAAGGGGGTGCCCAGTGTAATCGCCTGGCGCACCAGGTCAGGACGGCGATGCGCAAGCCCGGTGGCATAGAGCCCACCCAGACTCCATCCAATCAGGCTGACACGCTTGCCACTCCTGATGACCTCCTTTTCAAGCAGACCGGCAACGACTGATTCCACGTCTTTGCGAAAATTCATCATTTCATCCATACCGGTCAGGCCGCCAATACCCTCGGGGGGCACATTGCGCCCCTGGCCCCAGGGAATGGCGTGGTAACCCTGCCGATTCAGAAACTTGCGCATGGATGCCATGGAGCCGTCGGCGCCAAAAAAGCCGAGCAAGGTCATTACAGAGTGGCCGTCGCCACGCGGCAGGCGCTTAAGCAGTGGGCGCAGAGCTGCGGTGGATCCAGCCTCCCAAAAGATGCGACTCAACTCGAGTAGGCTATGGCTGACGCGTGGGGTTCGGGACTAAGGGCAAGTGAAGCGGGCATCGTGTTTTCCGTATTTTTATAATTCAGAATATGTACATGACTTATGCCAATACGGATCATTATTTCACGGCCCGCCCCGGCTGGGCACATGGGATGTGCATTGCAGCTGTGATATGCTGGTCGGCCAACATCAGGTTCCACGCCGCAGGGACAGCCGGCCTGACACATTCGTGAGCACCTCTCCTAACACACCAGATCAATCGGACTCAGAGCGAGATACGATCTACGCGCAGAGTCTGTCAGAGCCTGCCGCCTTCGCCTTTGACGATGAAGTGGTCAGGGTATTCCCGGACATGATTCGCCGCTCCGTACCCGGCTATACCACCATCATCGCCATGACCGGTCTGCTGGCAGCCCGCCATGTACAACCGGGAAGCCGCCTCTACGACCTGGGCTGTTCATTGGGCGCATCCACCCTGTCGATGCGCCAGCACCTGCACAGTTCAGACTGCACGCTGGTTGGCGTGGACAATTCAGCTGCAATGATCGAGCGCTGCCGCAGTGTGATCGACACCGACAGCCACGAGACGCCTGTGGAGTTAGTGTGCGCAGACATCCAGGATATTGCTATCGAGAACGCGTCGATGGTGGTGTTGAACTTTACCCTGCAGTTTCTGGATCCTGCCCAGCGCGAGCAATTAATCCAGACCATTTATGGCGGCCTGCTGCCTGGAGGTATTCTGGTGCTGTCGGAGAAAGTCATTTTTGAAGACGAGCATCTCAACCAGCTCAACATCGAGCTGCACCACGAATTTAAGAAGGCGAATGGTTACAGCGACCTTGAGATCGCACAGAAGCGCTCCGCGCTGGAAGATGTGCTCATTCCCGAGAGCCTGAACCAGCACAAGACACGCATGCGAACTGCCGGCTTCAGCAGCTGCGATGTTTGGTTCCAGTGCTTTAACTTTGCATCAATGGTTGCCATCAAGTGATCAGCTACGACGCATTGATTGAGAAGTGGCAAGGCAGCGAGCTTCAGCCCTGGGCCGACGTGTTGGCCTCTCAGATTGCGATGGATTTTCACGAGCGCCGCTACGGCGATCTGCCCCGCTGGCTGGATGCCATGCAACAGCTACCCCAGGTATTACCGGATCATATTGCACTGGATAAGCCACGTGTCAGCGTGGGTCAGCGCAACGACCTCAGCAACAATGAGTTTGAACAACTCGAACAGGCGCTACGCGGCCTGCACCCCTGGCGCAAAGGCCCTTTTGAACTGTTTGGCCTGCACATTGATACCGAGTGGCGATCAGACTTCAAATGGTCCCGCCTGGAGAATGCCATCGCTCCACTGCAGGGCAAGACCGTGCTCGACGTCGGCTGTGGCAGCGGCTATCACTGCTGGCGCATGCTCGGCGCAGGCGCCAGCCAGGTCATCGGTATCGACCCCACACCACTGTTCGTGGTTCAGTTCTGGGCGCTGCAGCGCTACATCCAGAACCCCAACGCCTGGGTGCTGCCCTTGGGCATTGAGCATTTGCCAGAAGAGCTGGCCGCCTTCGACACGGTATTCAGTATGGGCATTCTCTATCATCGACGCTCGCCGATCGACCATCTGCAGGCGCTCAAGGATGCCCTGAAGCCGGACGGAGAGTTGGTACTTGAAACACTGGTAATCGAGGGCGGCCCGACTGACTGCCTGACCCCTGTTGGCCGCTACGCCCGCATGGGTAATGTCTGGTTTATTCCCAGCGTTGCCATGCTGACCTTATGGCTTGAGAAACTGGGGTTTCGCAAGGTCAAACTGGTCGACGTCACTCGCACCACTACGGAAGAACAACGCAGCACGGAATGGATGACATTTCAGTCACTGGCTGATTTCCTACATCCCGACGATGACAGCAGGTCCATTGAGGGCTATCCTGCGCCCACTCGCGCTCTACTAACTGCAAGCAAATAGTGACACTAATCCGCCGCATCCAACATCTCATTGCAGTTACATCGCTTGCGATGGTCATTAGCTCAACCAGCGCGGGCCAGGATATTCCCAGCCTGGGGGATTCTCATGTTACGTCACTGCAGCAGGAGTACTTTCTAGGCAGGGCATGGCTGTTACAGTTTCGAGCTAATGCGCCCATCATTGCCGACCCGGTACTGGAGCAATACATCGAAGACCTGGTCTATAAGCTTGCGGCCACCAGCCAATTGCAAGACCGCCGCATTGATACCATTGTGGTAAACAACAAAACCATCAACGCCTTTGCGGTACCCGGCGGGGTTGTCGGAGTACACAATGGGCTCATCATGAAGGCTGGATCTGAAGCGCAGCTTTCTTCTGTACTGACACACGAATTAGCGCACGTAAGCCAGCGTCATTTTGCAAGGGGCATCGCTGCCCAACAGTAATCCAGGGCTGCCAGTATGGCCGGCCTGCTCGGTGGCTTGCTCATGGTCGCTGCCGGTGCCGGGGAAGCAGGCATGGCCACCATGATGGGCGGTCAGGCTGCTGCCCAGCAGCAAAGCCTTCGCTTCAGTCGTCTGCACGAACAAGAAGCCGATCGACTAGGAATCCAGAATCTGGCCAGAGCCGGCTATGATCCTGGTGGCGCAGCAGACATGTTTGAAGTGATGATGGCTGACTCCCGCTCCTATGGCTCGCGACCACCAGAATTTTTGTTGACTCACCCTATTACGAGCTCAAGGATCTCTGACGGTCGCAATCGAGCCCGTCAGTACCCCAAAAGAATGTACACCGATAGCCCTAAGTTCCATCTTATGCGCATGCGTGTAGAGCTATCTTTCTACGGCGATAATGACGACTACGTCACTTATTTTCGCAATAAGCGCGCCGCTGGTGGCAGGCATGCTGAGGCTGCACAATACGGCCTGGTGCTGGCGTTAACCCGAGCAGGGAAGTATGAGGAGGCCCGCAAGCTTTTAAAGCCGCTACGTGACTATTCTCCGATGAATACGGTCTACAAGCTGGCAGAGACCGACATCGATACTGCCGACGGCCAATTTGACCGGGCCATAGCATTGCTAGAATCAGAGGTCCGAATCAACCCTGGTAATCATCCGCTGACGATGGGCCTGGCCACTGCCTATTATCAGTCAGGCAGATATCCAATGGCCGAGAAGTTGTTACAACAACACACTCGCAAGAAACCGACTGACCCCAATGTCTGGTTTGCACTGTCTGAAACTCAGCGGATCGCCCAAAAACCCCTGGGCTATCATCAGTCCAGGGCTGAATTCATGTTTTTTAATGGCAACCTGGGCGAAGCATACAGGCAACTTTCCTATGCTTTCCCGTTGGCTGACGATGAGCTCACCAAGCTTAAGATTCGCCAGCGCATGGATTACATACAGGATCTGGGAAGAGCACTAAGCGGCCGCTAGCGACAGTGTGTCATCAATGCAGGGACTGGTCATCCAGGTGATCATCAAAGACGAAGTGAAAGACATCGCGGTAGGTGCGTGCAAAGTGCACGTTAATGCCTTCACGCAGATAGCCTGGTAACTCCTCAAAGTCCTTTTTATTGCCGGCGGGCAGAATCAGCTCCAGGATCTTGCTGCGACGCGCCGCAATCACTTTTTCTCGGATACCACCCACGGGCAGCACCTGCCCGGTCAAAGTCAACTCTCCGGTCATCGCCAGCGGCCTGCGAATACGTTCTTTGCGCGCCAGTGACAATAACGCCGTGGCCATAGTGATACCGGCACTGGGACCGTCCTTCGGCGTGGCGCCCTCTGGCACGTGCAAATGCACCATCGAGGTATCGAAATAATCCAGTGGACAGCCGTAGTCTTTTAAATGCGCCATCAGGTAACTGTAGGCAATTTCTGCAGATTCCTTCATCACGTCACCCAACTGCCCGGTCAGCTTGAACCCACGATTAAGGGTATGCACCTGGCTGGCCTCCACGCCTAAAGTGGCACCACCCATCGCTGTCCACGCCAGACCGGTTACCACACCCAAACCCCGCAGTGGTTTTTCAGAACCGAAGGGCGGCTTGCCAAGCAGGCCTTCTATATCTTTCTTACCGACTCGAACTTTATTCTCATCACCCTCCAGCAACTTAACCACGCCTTTACGAATCACTCGGGCCAACTGTTTCTCCAGGTTGCGAACACCGGCTTCTCGACAGTAGGCTTCGATCACGAATTTCATGCCGGCGTCATTGATACGAATTTGTTCGTCCGCCACGCCGTGGCGCTCCAGCAAGCGCGGCCAGATATGATTGCGGGCAATGGCAAGTTTCTCTTCGGCGATATAGCCAGATAGGCGTATGGTCTCCATACGATCCAGCAGCGGCCCGGGAATCGTGTCGAGCTGATTAGCGGTACAGATAAACAGCACTTTGGACAAATCGATACGTAGGTCCAGATAATGATCCATAAATTCGCTGTTCTGCTCCGGATCCAACACCTCCAGCAATGCCGACGCCGGGTCGCCCTGATAGGAGGCGCCAATCTTGTCGATTTCGTCCAGCATGATCACCGGGTTGGATACTTTCACTTCTTTTAGCGCCTGCACCAGCTTGCCGGGCATGGCACCAATATAGGTGCGCCGATGCCCTTTGATCTCGGCCTCATCGCGCATGCCGCCCAGGCTAAAACGATAGAACTCTCGACCCAGTGCATCTGCTACCGAGCGACCGATTGAGGTTTTACCTACACCCGGGGGCCCTACCAGTAGCAGGATGGAGCCCGACATTTCTCCTTTGAAACTGCCTACCGCAAGAAATTCGATAATGCGCTCTTTGACATCCTCAAGGCCATCATGGTGCTCTGCCAGCACTTTCCGGGCATGGGGCAGCTCCAGAATATCCTGGGAAAATACGCCCCAGGGCACCGAGGTAGCCCAATCCAGGTAATTACGGGTGACCGCATACTCGGGCGAGCCCTCCTGCAGGTAAGAGAGTTTGTTGAGCTCCTCGTCCAGGCGCTTGCGCACCGCCTCGGGCAGATCCATATCCTTGATCCGCGCCTCGAATTCGTCCGCATCAGCGGTTTTATCGTCTTTCGAAATACCCAGCTCTTTCTGTATAACCTTGAGCTGTTCTTTGAGAAAGAACTCTCGCTGCTGTTCGCTAACCTGCTGATTGACCTGCTCGCTGATCTTGCCTTGCAGTTCGGCGACCTCCCGCTCCTTGCGCAGCAGAGCAAGCACTTTTTCCATGCGCGAGATAAGCGGTAGCGTTTCCAGAATTTCCTGCAACTTTGCACCGCTGGCGGTAGTGAGTGCTGCCGAGAAGTCAGCCAACAGTGAGGGCTCATTGGGGCTGAAATGCGCCAGGTACTGCTTGAGCTCTTCGCTGTATAGCGGATTCAGAGGCAGCAGCTCCTTAATCTCTTTGATCAGGGCCATGGCATAGGCCTTCACTTCATCGCTGTCGCGCTGACCCTGGCTGCGGGGGTATTCTACCTGCGCCAGGAAACGCTGGGTCTCGTGTAGCCAGCGTACAATGCGAAAACGCTTGATGCCCTGCACCATAAACTGACCGGCGTTGTCATTTCCTGCGGGCAATCGATGCAGACGCACCACGCAGCCCATCACGGGAAAATCGCCGGGCGCGGCCGAGTCAGCATCTTCTTTATCTACATAGACCAGCCCCACCAGACGGTGGCCAGCCTCGCCCACTGCCTTGAGCGTGCTCTGCCAGCGCTGCATATCCACTGCAACGGGCTGCACCTGCCCGGGGAAGTAGGGGCGATTGGAGATCGGCATAACGTGGAGTGTGTCGGGTAATACATCGTCCGCAACAGCGATGCCTGGGCCACCCATATCTGGCTCCAGCACCTCTCCGTTGACGATTTCTGCATCTTCGATGGGTTCGTCAGTCATGCCCGGATTCCCCGTATAGCTTCTATTACTGTGTAGCACTTAATGGAGGCGTTTTCCGGTTTTTCAATGTACAGCTATAATCTCCGGCCGCACCACCACCACATTCTGGAGCCAGACGTGCACATTGATGAATTGACCCCGGAGCAGTTGCAGCAGCAGGCTGAGCAGCTGGAACAACGCTACACCGCCTTTGCTGAGCAGGGCCTGAAGCTGGATCTAACCCGCGGCAAACCTTGCACAGAACAGGTAGCACTATCCAATGCGCTGGACGGCATCCTGCAGGGTGATTTCACTGATACCGACGGCACTGATGTGCGCAATTACGGGGGCCTGACAGGCATCGCTTCGGCGCGAGAGCTATTTTCTGATGTACTGGATGTCGGCCTTGAGCAGACACTGGTGGGAGGCAACAGCAGCCTCAGCCTGATGTATCTGGTAATGGAATACGCGATGAACAGCGGCCTGGCCGGAGCTCCCTGGCGCGACCAGGGCGCGGTCAAATTTCTCTGTCCGGTGCCGGGCTATGACCGCCACTTTGCGCTGACTGAATATCTGGGGATTGAAATGGTCAACGTTCCCATGCTGAACACCGGCCCCGACATGGATCAGGTTGAGGCCATGGTCAGTGCTGATGCGAGTATTAAAGGCATTTGGTGTGTGCCCCGTTTCTCCAATCCCACCGGCTGCGTATATGCATCAGACACCGTCGAGCGCATTGCTCGATTGGGTCAAATGACGCCCGACTTCCTGGTGATGTGGGACAACGCCTACGCGGTGCACACACTGCGCGAGGGCGCCGAAATACTGGCGCCCATCGCAAGGTATTGTGAACAACATGGTACTGAGAACAATGTGGTGCAGTTTGGCTCCACCTCCAAAGTGACTTTCGCGGGCGCCGGGGTGGCCTTTCTCGCCAGCGGTGACAGCAATATCGGCAAGCTGAGCTCGCACATTGGCTACTCCACCATTGGACCTGACAAGGTGAACCAGCTGCGTCACGTGCGCTTGCTGCAGGACCGGGATGGACTGGAGGCGCATATGCGGCAGCACGCGGCGATTATCCAGCCTCGCTTTAAAGCGGTGTTGGATGCCCTGGAAGCTGGTCTGGCAGGTACAGGTATGGGTGAATGGACCACACCCGGCGGCGGCTACTTTATCTCCTTTGAAAGCCGTGACGGCCTGGCAACAGAAATCGTGAAGCTAGCGAGTGACATCGGGGTCAAGCTAACCCCGGCAGGCGCCACCTACCCTTATAACAAGGACCCGAAGGACAGCAACATACGCCTGGCCCCGACGTTCCCGTCTCTGGAAGACGTGGAAGCCACGGCGGATGCGTTTGTATTGTGCGTAAAGCTGGCCAGCGTCAGGCAAAAAATCGCCAAAGGCTAGCAGGCGGCTATGGATCTACTCGTCGCTGCCGCTTTGAGTGGGCATGGCACCGGGCATTGGAAAGGCTGAGACATTGCTGTCGCCACCACTTGAGCCGCTAATCTTGGCGGAGCCTTCTTTCTCCACTTCGTCGATGCGAATGATGGAGTGCATAGGCACGTAGCTGCGGGTAACGCCGCCGAACTCAGTTTTCAGGCGCTCCTCGGACGGGTCTACAACGATCTGACTGCGCTCACCAAACATGAACTCTTCGATCTCAATGAAGCCCCACATATCGCTTTGAAAAATCTGTCGAGCGTAGACTTCGTAAACGTTGCCTTCCTGGCGAAAGATAATTTTGTAGATGGGTTGCGCCATAGTGTTCAAAACCGGTGTTCGGGCCCGCCGGGCGGTCATTTCAGGGCGCGCAATACTACCACATATTCAATCAGTTACGTGTATAATCGCCTGCCCAAAATTTGCTCACCCCGGCGTTGCGAGTGCCCAAGAAACTTTACATTCAGACACACGGCTGCCAGATGAACGAGTACGATTCCGCCCGCATGCGGGATCTGCTCGGCGAAAGCCACGACCTCGAACCCACGGATCAACCGGAGGACGCCGACGTCTTGTTGCTAAATACCTGTTCTATAAGGGAAAAAGCTCAAGAGAAGGTCTTCCACCAGCTCGGTCGCTGGAAGCATCTGAAGCAGAAGAACCCCGACCTGATCATCGGTGTGGGCGGCTGCGTGGCCAGCCAGGAAGGTGAGGAAATCGGCACACGAGCCCCCTACGTGGACCTCGTGTTTGGGCCCCAGACCTTGCACCGACTGCCGGAGATGATGGAAGAACGGGCGCGCCTGGCCACCGAGGTACGCCAGCCCCTGGTGGTTGACGTGAGTTTCCCCGAGATCGAGAAATTTGATCGCCTGCCAAACCCGAAGGTGGAAGGCCCCACCGCCTTTGTCTCCGTCATGGAAGGATGCAGCAAGTACTGCACCTTCTGTGTGGTGCCGTACACTCGCGGCGAGGAAGTCAGCCGGCCGCTGGATGATGTCATCGCGGAGATCGCCCACCTGGCTGAAGGTGGTGTGCGAGAGGTGAATCTGCTCGGACAAAACGTTAACGGTTACCGGGGCGAAAACCACCTGGGCGAGATCGTCGACTTCGCAGAGATGCTGCATTACGTGGCCAAAATTCCTGGCATCGAGCGCATTCGCTATACCACTTCACACCCACTCGAATTCAGCGATGCGCTGATTCAGGCGTACGCCGAGATTCCACAGCTGGTAGACCACCTGCATCTGCCTGTACAAAGCGGTTCAGATCGCATTCTGATGGCGATGAAGCGCGGCCACACTGCGATTGAATACAAGTCCAAGATTCGGGCTTTGCGCAAAATTCGCCCGGATATCAGTATCAGCTCAGACTTTATTATCGGCTTTCCCGGTGAGACCGAAGCGGACTTTGCCGCCACCATGAAACTGATCGAAGATATTGAGTTCGATGTGTCTTTCAGCTTTGTATACAGCGCGCGCCCGGGCACACCCGCCGCCGATTTGGCTGATGAAACTGACGAACAGACAAAGAAGTCCCGACTGCAAATCCTGCAGGCGCGCATCAACCAGCAGGCCATGGCCATCAGTCGCCGCATGGTTGGCACTACCCAGCGAGTACTGGTCACTGGGGTATCGAAAAAAGATCCGGGACAACTGCAAGGCCGTACCGAGAACAACAGAGTGGTGAATTTTGCCTGTGACGATCACAGCCTGATTGGTGACTTCGCCGACATCGAGATTCATGAAGCGCTGCCCAACTCGCTGCGCGGCAGGATTGAAGTGCAGCAGTGAGAGTCAGAGCAAAGCCGCGGAGTCATAGTACTTTGGTTTTTCAAAGTACTATAACCCCATTGAAAATCCCTAAATCCTTGTTAAGCTTGATTTAACTGAAACGCCGCACGGCGGCCCACAACCAATTTGAACAGCGACGACGACCCCACTCAGCAGACATTCGTTCTGGAACCGAACGACTCCCGCCACCTGGCCATGCTCTGCGGACAATTCGACCAACACCTGCGACAGATTGAACAGCGACTGAGCGTAAGCATTAGTGCGCGTGGCAATTGCTTCCAGGTGTCTGGCGAGACCGAACATGTGAACACCTGCGGTGCACTCCTACATGAGCTTTACAGCGACATATGCAAGGGCACCGGCCTCAGTCCGGAAAGCCTGCATCTGCAGCTGCAACAGACCGGCATGGAGGCGGCAACGGATGCCGAGGGCTCCATTGAACCCCTCACGGTTATCCGCACCAAGCGCGCCTCAGTCAAACCCCGCGGCAAAAACCAGCAGGGTTATGTGCGCTCGATTGGCAAGCACGACATTAATTTCGGCATCGGACCAGCCGGCACCGGTAAAACTTACCTGGCCGTCGCCTGTGCAGTTGAAGCGCTGCTGGAAGAAAAAGTAAGACGCATCCTGCTGGTGCGCCCTGCCGTCGAGGCCGGCGAAAAACTGGGTTACCTGCCCGGCGACCTGGCTCAAAAGATCGACCCGTACCTCAGGCCGCTTTACGACGCCCTGTATGAGATGCTCGGCTTCGAAACCGTCAACAAGTACATCGAGCGCAACATCATCGAGGTGGCACCCCTGGCGTTTATGCGCGGACGCACCCTGAACAACGCTTTTATCATCCTCGATGAAGCCCAGAACACAACTCGGGAACAGATGAAAATGTTCCTGACCCGCATCGGTTTCGGGTCCACCGCCGTGATCACCGGCGATGCCACCCAGATCGACCTTCCCCGTGGCGCCCAGTCGGGCCTGACCCATATCATGAGCGTGCTGGACGGCGTTGAAGGCATTGGCTTCACCTATTTCCAGAATCGCGATGTGGTGCGACACCCACTGGTACAGCACATCGTCGATGCCTACGACCGTTTCGATGCTGGCACCACCAGTTCGATCGATCGCAACAGCGGATGAAGCTGCACGTGGATATTCAAACGGCCTGTGTAGAGCCAATACCCGAGGAAGAAGACATATGCAGCTGGATCGCTGCAGCCATGCCCCCGGAACGTGAACAGGCGGAGGTCAGCGTTCGTCTGGTCAGTGAAGAGGAAATGACCGAACTCAACCAAACCTGGCGCGGCAAGTCCGGCAGCACCAATGTACTCTCTTTTCCCAGTGATCTACCCGAAGATATAGACTCCCCCCTACTTGGGGATATTGTGATATGCGCAGCGGTAGTCGCGCGCGAGGCCGCGCAACAAAACAAAACTGAAACCGCCCACTGGAGCCACATGTTCGTGCACGGCAGCCTGCATCTGCTCGGGTATGACCATGTCGAAGACCAGGAAGCGACAATAATGGAAGCCATGGAAACCGACATTCTCAATCGCCTTGGTTTTACCTGCCCCTATGGGAGCCAGGCCCAATGAGCGACGACCGAAGCAGCAACGACAGCGGCGATAAATCCTGGATCGAGAAGATTGCACTGGCGTTCTCATCCGAGCCCAAGACCTCGGATGACCTGCGCGAGATCATCGGCATCGCCAGGGAAAACGAAGTCATCGACGACGATGTGCAGGGCATCATCGAAGGCGCCATGGCCGTGGCAGACATGCAGGCCAGGGACATCATGGTGCCACGCCCACAAATGCAGGTCATCAAGGCCGATGCCAGCCTGGAGGAAATCCTGCCCCAGATCACCGAGTCAGGTCACTCCCGCTATCCAGTGATTGGCGAACATCCCGATGATGTTCTGGGCATCCTGCTGGTCAAAGACCTGCTGCCCAGGGTACTGGAATCCAATCAGGATGGCTTTCAGGTGGCCAGCTTACTGCGCCCCGCCGCAGTCGTGCCTGAAAGCAAACGACTGAACGTACTGCTGCGGGAATTCCGCGAGAACCGCAATCACATGGCCATCGTGATCGACGAATATGGCGGCGTGGCGGGTCTGGTTACCATTGAAGACGTACTGGAAGAGATTGTCGGTGAGATTGAAGACGAAACCGATGAGACCTCTGACGACTTTATCCGCAAGCTCAACGACACTGAGTACCTGGTCAAAGCACTCACCCCCATCGATGACTTCAACGAGGAATTTGGCGCCGACTTCAGCGACGATGAGTTCGACACAATCGGCGGCCTGATTATGCAGCAATTTGGCTACCTCCCCTCGCGTAATGAAAGTACCGAACTCGAAGGTTTTGAATTCAAGGTAGTCAACGCCGACCAGCGCAAAATACACAGCCTTCGAGTTCGTGTCGCAGCTCGCTGACACCACTCTCCCCGGCGGCCGCATTTTGGCGGTGCTGCTGGCCCTGTTTGCCGGCAGCCTGATCACACTGTCTCTGTCACCTTATAACTGGTGGCCAGCGGGCATTCTCAGCTGCTGTTTGTACGTGGCACTGCTGCGACACTGCAGCACACGCAGTGCCTTCTTTTACGGCTGGCTGTACGGCCTTGGCATGTTTGGCACCGGTGTCAGTTGGGTCTATGTCAGCATCCATGTGCACGGCAATGCCGGTGTGCTGCTGGCCGGTTTCCTGACTGCATTATTTGTCGCCGGGCTGGCCCTGCTACAGGGATTGTTCGCCTGGGTCTATGTACGATTTTTCCGCGATCTCATGGCGGGGATGCTGCTAGGTTTCCCTGCCCTCTGGGTGCTGTTTGAATGGCTGCGTAGTTGGTTGCTGACCGGCTTTCCCTGGCTTTACCTGGGCTACTCAGCGCTGGACACCTGGGCCGACGGCTGGGCACCCGTGGCTGGCGTATTTGGCCTGTCCCTGATTTGCGCATTCAGCGCAAGCTGCCTGTACCTCGCCTATATGCGGCGTCATACCCAGGCCTATTTGATTTACGGCACCATGGTCGCTGCCCTGTGGCTAATTGGCTGGCAGTTACAGCAGGCCAAGTGGGTGGCGCCTGCCAGCAAACAACCCCTGAGCGTGGCTATGATCCAGGCCAACATTCCCCAGGAGCTGAAATGGCAGCGAGAGTACTATCAACCCACCCTCAACCTGTACCGCGACATGACCGAACCCGTGTTGGGAAAAGACCTGATTCTGTGGCCGGAGTCCGCTATACCCAGTTTCTATCAACGGGCCGGTGAATTTCTCGACCCCATGGTGGAAGCCGCAGCAAACAAAAACAGCGCACTGATTACAGGTATCCCCTGGCGGGAAGACAATAGTCACATGTACTACAACAGCGTAGTGGCCATGGGCGCAGCCAGCGGGGTATACCAAAAGCAACGCCTGGTGCCTTTTGGCGAATACGTGCCTATGCAGAGCTGGTTGAGAGGCCTGATTGCCTTTTTCGACCTGCCGATGTCTTCATTCAGTGCGGGCTCAGCAGACCAGCCGCCTTTGCGAGCCCATGACTTTCGGCTATCACCTTTTATCTGCTACGAAATCGTCTATCCCGATCTGGTACGGGAATTTACCCGTGAGACAGACCTGATGATCACCGTCAGCAACGACACCTGGTTTGGCAGCTCCATCGGACCTATTCAACATTTACAAATGGCCCGCATGCGCGCGCTGGAAAACGGTCGCTACTTGCTACGCGCCACTAACAATGGCATTTCAGCCATCATTGATGAGCGGGGCCACGTAGTCACACAGAGTGAGCAATTCAAGCGGACGACACTACAGGGCGATGTGAACGTCATGATCGGCAATACGCCGTTTGCCTTGATCGGCTCACTGCCAGTGATCCTGATCTCATTTTCGACCCTGGTCCTGCTGTTGGCTGCTGGCAGCATGGGGCTGCACTTACAGCATGACTGAAGCTCCGATCATATTCACTGCTCAAACTGCTCTTTATATGCAGCTTTAAGTCGCAGCAGTCTTGAATCAGAAGGTTCCATTTCCAACCCTTGCTGCACATACCATCTGCTGGCTTCCCACTCACCCATATCGTAAAGCAGAGTCGCATTAAGCGCGTAGAGAGCAACAAGAAGCTTTGGCCTTCTTGAGCTGCCAGAAAGTTCCATGTCGATAGCTCTTCGATTAGTGAGAACCGCCTGCTCATTTAGTCCGGCTCTTTGGTAAATAAGCGCCTGCTGAGCCAATAAGTATGAGTGATCACCTGAGACATCACGCGCCTGAGCCAAAAGCATAGAATCATTGCGCCAGTGAGCAGTTTGCAACCAACTTAAACAAGCCATTATTAGCAGCACACTGATCCCGCAGACATTCAAAAGCCTTAAAGGCAGTCCCTTCAGGCGAACCCATTCAAACATAGGCCAGATCACGGCAATACTCAGACCCACATGCGGAAAGTAACTGAATCGGTCAGCGTAATCATGAGGACCAAACTGTATGATTCCGCTGGAGGGCACCAGGGCGCCGAGAAACCAGAACCAACCTACAAACACTATTGGGAATCTTCGCAGCGTGATAAATGAGAACAAAGAAACACAAAAAATTGCCAAAGCTGCGTAAGCACTACTCTCAAAGTCAGTCAACGAAGCTGGGTATAAAAATGCAAGATCTTTGGGAAGAAAGAACTTCTGCAGGTAAAAGCCATAGGCACGCACCGCAAAGACTATTTGCTCTGAGAGAGTACTGTAACTAACTACATCTACTGCAGCGTGCGACCAATACCCTATCAAGCAACCTGCCACAGTCAGCAAAAGTAGCGGCCACTTTTCCAGCAGCCTAGCCAAAGCCTGCCTGAGAAGATCAGACCAGCTCGCTCTGATAGCAATATTGTTGAGCGGCCAAATATCTAATAGCACGAGAAGGAATGGCAAAGTCACATAAGTCGGTTTTACCATCAATGACAATGCCATAAAGAAACCAACCAAGGGCATACAACTCCGTGTACCTTTTGCAGCAAGGTAACTCTGAATAGCAAACAAACCAAAGAGCGTACTAAGCAGATCTTTACGAGAACTGACCCAGGCTACAGCTTCGACATGCTGTGGATGCAGTGCAAATACAGCTGCCACAAAAAAACTTTCAAATACTGCGTTGGTATATCGTGACAACAGATAGAAGAGCAGCAGACTGTTGATCAGGTGGAGTAAAACATTAGTGGCATGAAAAGCCGCGGGGTCGGCTCCAAAAAGCGAGTAATCTAGACCAAAACTCAACCATAGCAGCGGATTCCAATTACCCCCCAAGAAGGATGTAAAGGCCCAGCGCAAAAAATCAAAGCTAAATGCACCCGCCAGTTCAGGATTGAGAACAATCAGATTCATATCATCATAATGAATGAACTCGAATCCGAGTGTCTGGGTGTAAACCGCCAGTATCAGTGCGGATAAAAACAGCGATAGTCTTAAGTGCAGCGTCACAACTCAGTTACTATTCATGCCGACGCAGCGCTCAAAGGCTGGCCCTCAATAGTAATGCGGTGCATATAACGGCGATGGCCATGATAATCATTCTTGGC
The DNA here is from genome assembly GCA_963921335.3 of Halieaceae bacterium. Taxonomy (GTDB): domain Bacteria; phylum Pseudomonadota; class Gammaproteobacteria; order Pseudomonadales; family Halieaceae; genus CAWUFC02. The sequence continues at coordinate 1,321,917 of CAWUFC020000002.1, forward strand.
GTAATGCCAGGTCGCGCGGTTGTCCCACAATGCCACCGAACCGGGTTGCCAATGAAAATCAGTCACAAACTCTTCACTCAGCGCATGCTGGTAAAGATACTGCAATAAGGGACGTGACTCTTCAGCAGTCCAGCCTTCAAAGCGCAGCGTAAAGACAGGATTCACGTAGAGTGCGCTGCGGCCGCTCAGGGGATGTCGAATCACCACCGGATGTACGGGGTCGGACATCTCATCCGCCGCCTGAGCATTGCCAACACGACCACTGACATCCTCCAGCTGGTCGTATACAGCGTCACCCGTGCCAAAAATATGTTTGGCAGAATGCACAGCTCGCAGCCCACAAAGTGTTTGTTTAAGGCCGTCTGACAAGGTATCGAAGGCCTTGTACATATTGGTAAAGCAGGTATCACCACCCGCGGGTGGCAATTCCCTTGCCACCAGGATGGAGCCCAGTGCAGGAATCTCATCGTAGGAGTGATCGGTGTGCCAGCCGCCGCCTACATTGACCTCCTGATCAGCCTCTTTACGTACCAGCGCGATCTGCGGGTAATCGGGATGCGCCTCAAAAAAGCGATTAATGTTGATGGTTCCCCAGCGCTCGGCAAAAGCGATGTGCTGTTCCTCATCCAGATTCTGACCCCGAAAGAACACCAGGCCATGTTGGTGAAATGCAGACTGGATGTCGGCAAACTCGGGCGCGCTGGGATTAGCAATATCAACACCAGTGATTTCAGCGCCGACGCCGGGTAAGACTGTGATCTCCATCAGGAAAACTCCACGCCATCAAAATCGCCCGCAGCACGCCAGCGCTGTAACAACTCAAAGAAAGCCACCGGGCCCTCGCCATAGGGTACTGCCTGGGCAAACGTAGCGGCCACCTGCCCTTCGTTGTTGTAGTACCCCGGCGTACAGCTTTCATCACCTAATCCGCCGCCAGTGCCTTTATTGAGAATGGTCTCGACCCAGGCCTGCTCGCCCTCAGCGGTACATTCAATTCGCTTAAAGTTGTGATTTCTGGCATGAGAGATCAGGTGGGCAATATGTATCGCCAACTCGTCCAGCATGTGGGGGTAATTGACCGTGAACCCCCCTGTGACTGCATCATGATGAAGCAATTTGGAAAGTCGCGGCTCATCAGGCTGTGCAGGGTGCGAACACCCTCCTCCCATTTCTCGGTCAGGCTAAGGCCTCCGCGGCCCGTCACCTCGTAGCCACAGCGTCTGGCATAGCTGGTACCGACCTCAAAGCCGGTGGCGAATATCAGGCAGTCCACCTCGTACTCAACGCCGTTGACGACTACACCCTTTTCGGTGATCCGCTCCACACCTTGGCCGTCGGTATCCACCAGAGTGACATTGTCACGATTGAAAGTTTGCAGGTACTCGTCATGAAAGCATGGGCGCTTACAAAACATTTTGTAATAAGGTTTGAGCGCCTCGGCAGTGTCGGGATCATTCACCAGGGCTTCGGCCCGGGCACGTATCTCATTCATTTTCTCGAGGTTGGCGGTATCCATAATGTCCTCGAGGGGGCGACCCTGTGCATCACCATCTGCGCCCGCCATCAACAGCTGCAGGGTTTTGCCGATCAGATCGGTCCAGCCATCATTCACCAGATCCTCAGGCTGGGGTCGACCAGACACCAGCGCATTGAAGTTCTCCATACGCGCGCGATGCCAGCCGGGCTTGAGACTCGCCGCCCACTCGGGATCGGTTTGCGAGTTATTACGCACATCGACACCTGAGGGCGTGCGCTGAAACAGGTACAAATGCTCCGCTGCCTCGCCCACGTGAGGCACACACTGCACAGCGGTTGCACCCGTACCAATGATGGCGACGCGCTTGTCATGCAAATGGTCCAGGCCGCCGTCAGCATCGCCACCGGTGTAATCATAATCCCAGCGGCTGGTGTGGAAGGTATGCCCCCTGAAATTTTCGATACCTGGAATACCGGGCAGCTTGGGCCGATTCAATGGGCCATTGGCCATGGCCACAAAGCGCGCCCTGATCAAGTCGTCTCGGGAAGTTGAAACCAGCCAGCGACCGCTGTCTTCATCCCATGTCATGGCGGTGACCTCGGTCTGGAACAGGGCCCCCTCATAGAGTCGGTAATGCTCGCCGATAGCACGACTGTGCTGGAGAATCTCCGGTGCCTGGGCGTACTTCTGGGTGGGCATATAACCCACCTCCTCCAGCAACGGCAGATAGATATAGGATTCCACATCACACTGGGCGCCCGGGTAGCGATTCCAGTACCAGGTGCCGCCAAAGTCACCGCCTTTTTCTATCAGGCAAATATCTTCTATGCCCGCCTCACGTAAACGAGCACCGGCCTGCAGGCCGCCAAAGCCGCCCCCTACAAGCAGCACCTCGACATCCTTGTGCACGGGCTCTCGCTCAAAACCCGGTTCTACATAGGGGTCATCGACAAAATGGGAATACTGACCGGTGACTTCCAGGTACTGCTCATTGCCCTCCGGGCGCAGTCGCTTTTCTCGCTCCTGTGCGTACCGCTGGCGCATGGCCCCAAGGTCATTGCTGTCAATAGCATGGCTGCCTGCCGTTGCCTGGCTCATGGTGGTCACTCCTGGTTGTCTTTCTTATCGTGTTGATGCAGGAACTTCAAAGCCCAACTAGTATATGCAAAGCTAACTATTCCATCACCCGCTGGGGAACACCATGACAAAGAACAACAACAGTCATCGCAGCCACTTGCAGCTGATACTGGCGGCACTGCTTACGCTGATGCTGGGCGCCTGCTCGCAAGAGCAGGCAAGCAGCACCAGCACGCCAGAGCTGGTCCCGGAGCAGCTAGCCAGCCTGCCGGAGGACCGCAAAGGTCAGGTGCTGATCTACGGTGCCTATGGATTTACCGGCAAAGGCATTACCAGGCTGGCTTCAGAATACGGCATTAAACCGGTTCTGGCGGGAAGAAATGGCGAGAAGCTGAGAGCGGTGGCTGAGGAATCTGGCTTTGACTACATCACCCTGAGTCTCAATAGTCACGAGCAACTGGTCCGGGTGCTCAAGCACTTTGAACTGGTCATGCACATTGCAGGCCCCTACACCTATACCGCCAAACCGATGCTCGACGCAGCGATCGAAACCGGCACCCACTACGTGGACCTGACCGGTGAGAATCATGTGATCCAGGCACAGCTGGATCGCCATGACGAATTTGTGGCAGCCAATATCATGGTCATGCCGGCAGTCGGTTACGACGTGGTACCCACTGACTGCATCAACTTCTACGTGGCCGAACAAATCGATGATCCGCAATTACTGACGCTGGAGATGAACAGCAGCTACACCGAAGTAGAAGGCGCCGGCGCCAGCCGCGGCACCATCAAATCTGCACTGGAGATGCTGTCGCGCCCACTGCTATTCCGACAGGACGGTGCCATGGTGGCCCAGGCACCCAAAATCAAGACCCGCGAGCGCAACGGCGCCACCGAGACACTGGTGCAAATACCCTGGGCGGACATGATGACCTCCTGGGTCAGTACCGGTGTACCGACGATCGAGGTCTACCAGCTTGCTCAGGGAGAGATTCCAGGCTGGCTGCCCTGGTTGGCCCAGCGCGAATGGGGCAAGGACCTGCTCAATTGGCTGATCGATAAAACGTTCCCGGAAGGGCCCCCACCGGAGGCCCAGGCTAAACGGCAAACCCAGCTGATCGCGACCGCCACAAATGCAGCAGGCGATAGCTTCAGCGCGGAGATGATCACTCCCGAACCCTACCTCCTAACGTTTCACAGTGCCCTGTTGATTGCCCGCAATATTATCGAGGGCGTCTGGGACCCCGGTTTCCAGACCCCGGCCCCGATGTATGGTGCTGACCTGGCGCTGGAAATACCCGGGGTTAGCCGCCGCGACTTATAGCGTCAGCTTCGGAGCAAAATACTACCAAGTCGGGGCTTCCTGCTGCTGAATCGACGACATTAGTGCTAGAATGCGCGGTCTTTTTCCAACGATTCAGCACAGATAGCCCACCATGGACGAGTTTTACGATTCCCAGCAGATTGAGCAGGCTGCACAGGCCTTTTGGGACAACAGCAGCAGCTTTAAAGTCAGCCAGGACAACAGCAAGGGCAAGTTCTACTGCCTGTCCATGCTGCCCTATCCCAGCGGCAAGCTGCACATAGGCCACGTGCGCAACTACACCATTGGCGATGTCATCTCCCGCTATCAGCGCATGCAGGGTAAGAACGTACTGCAGCCCATGGGCTGGGACGCCTTCGGCATGCCGGCAGAAAACGCAGCTATCCAGAACAATGTGCCGCCGGCACAGTGGACCTTCAAAAATATCGATGAAATGCGCAGTCAGCTGCAGCGACTGGGTTTTGCCTATGACTGGGATCGCGAGGTAGCGACCTGCCATCCGGAGTACTACCGCTGGGAACAGTGGTTTTTCACACGCCTGTTTGAAAAGGGCCTGGCCTATAAAAAAGTGGCCGAGGTGAACTGGTGTGAAACCGACCAGACGGTGCTGGCTAACGAACAGGTTGTGGACGGCTGCTGCTGGCGCTGCGACAACCCGGTAGAGCGACGGGAAATCAGCCAGTGGTTTATCAAAATTACCGATTACGCACAGGAATTGCTGGACGACCTGGACAAGCTCGACGGCTGGCCGGAGCAGGTGCGCACCATGCAGCGCAACTGGATTGGCCGTTCCGAGGGCGTCAATCTGCGCTTTGGCCTGGAAGACGGCGGCGATCTGGAGGTGTACACCACCCGCCCGGACACGTTGATGGGGGCGACCTATGTTGCCGTGGCAGCCAAACATCCGATTGCTGTAAAAGCCGCGGAGAACAACCCCGCTCTCGCCGCCTTTATCGACGAGCAGGGCCAGGGTGGGGTCGCCGAGGCTGACATGGCCACCATGGAAAAGCTGGGCATGCCCACCGGCGCCAATGCGATCCACCCGATCACCGGCGAATCGGTTCCCATCTGGGTCGCCAATTTTGTATTGATGAGCTATGGCTCTGGCGCGGTGATGTCCGTACCTGGCCACGACGAGCGCGATTTTGAGTTCGCCCGCAAATACGAGCTCCCCATCGTGCAGGTCATCGCCAAGAACAGTGACGAGCACCAGTACGATACGAGCCAATGGTCAGACTGGTATGCCGACAAGCAGGACGTGCTCACCATTAATTCAAGCCAGTTTGATGGCCTGGATTTCAAAGCAGCATTCAACGCCATCGCCGATCACCTGGAGAGCGAGGGCAAGGGCGAACGCACGGTAAACTTTCGCCTGCGCGACTGGGGCGTCTCACGCCAGCGCTATTGGGGCGCACCCATCCCGATTATTTACTGCGATAACTGCGGTGCCTTGCCCGTACCCGAGCAGGACCTGCCCGTGGTTCTGCCCACAGATGTCGAGTTTGAAGGTATTGGTTCGCCCATCAAGAAAATGCCCGAGTTCTACCAGGTGGATTGCCCCAAATGCGGCAAACCGGCCACGCGGGAGACAGATACTTTTGACACTTTTATGGAGTCTTCCTGGTATTACGCCCGCTACTGTAGCCCCCGCGCCGAGGTCATGCTGGATGACGAAGCCAACTACTGGACTCCGGTAGACCAGTACATTGGTGGGATAGAGCACGCCATTCTGCACCTGCTTTATGCACGCTTCTATCACAAGCTGATGCGCGACGAGGGCCTGGTCAACTCCGACGAGCCATTCACCCGCCTGCTGACACAGGGCATGGTGCTGAAGGACGGCAGCAAGATGTCCAAGTCCAAGGGCAATGTCGTCGATCCGCAAGGTCTGATCGATCAGTATGGCGCCGACACGGTGCGTCTGTTCAGCATGTTTGCCGCACCGCCCGAGCAGTCACTGGAATGGTCTGATTCCGGCGTTGAAGGCGCCCACCGTTTTATCAAACGGCTTTGGAAACTGGCGGCCAACCACCTTGCAGCGGGTGACGTGCCGGCACTGGACACCGAGGCGCTCAACACGACACAGCGCGATGTTCGCCGCAAGCTGCACGAAACCATTGCCAAGGTCAGCGATGACTACGGCCGGCGCCAGACTTTCAATACCGCCATTGCCGCGATCATGGAACTGTCCAACGATATGGGCAAACTCGGAGACCGCGAGGGCCAGGACCTGGCAGTAGAGCGAGAAGCGATTACTGCCATGGTGTTAATGCTGGCGCCTATTGTGCCGCACGTGTGCCACAGCCTGTGGCAACAGCTCGGCAACAGCAGCAATATCATGGACGAAAGTTGGCCGGCCACAGACGAATCAGCATTGGTGCGCGACAGCATCGAGCTGGTAGTGCAGGTTAACGGCAAGGTGCGCGCCAAGCTGGGGGTAGCCGCCGATGCTGACAAGGACAGCATAGAGGCGCTGGCGAAAGAGCAACCCAATGTGCAGAAATTTATCGAAGGCGCGACGGTACGCAAGGTTATCGTGGTACCCGGAAAATTGGTTAATATAGTCGCGAACTGATTGTGAGGGACGTGGCCGTGCGATATCTGGTTTTAAGCATTTGCCTGTTACTGGGTGCCTGCGGCTTCCAGCTGCGCGGCATGATCGACATTCCACCGGAATGGCTTGCCATGCATATGCAATCCACCAGCCCCAATGGCGAGCTGGCATCCGGCGTGCGCTCAGCGCTGAGCAACAACGGCGTGGAGTGGAAAGAAGCCACCGAAGCCAACTACACCCTGCAGCTGGGCGATGAAAAATTCAAGCAGCGCAACCTGACCATTGGCTCCAACGCCCGCGCCACCGAGTTCGAGCTGGAACTCACCACCACCATGCGGATTGTCGACGACTCTGGCACCGAAGTTGCTCCTGAAACCGAGGTCATCGTGGTCAAAATTATGACTCACGACCCGGAAAACGTGACCGGCAAAGTTGAGGAGTCCAACCTGCTCAGGCGTGAGATGCGCGACGAACTGGTGCAACAGGTGATACGCCGCCTGCGCTTTATTGCAACCGCCTGATGCGCTGCAAGCCCGAGCAACTGCCCCGACAATTACAGCAACAATTGCTGCCGGTCTACCTGGTCAGCGGCGACGACAGTCTGCTGGTACAGGAATCCGTCGATGCGGTGAGAGCGGCTTGTCGCGAAGCAGGCTGCAATGAGCGGGAAGTCCTGCATGTGGATGCACAGTTCGACTGGAACCAGCTGCTCAGCCTGGTCTTCAGAAATGTCTTTGTTTGCCGAACGCAAACTGATCGAGTTACGCATTCCCTCCGGCAAACCTGGTACTGAGGGCAGCAAGGGCTTACAGGTCTACCTGGAGAACCCCAATCCTGACAACGTGCTGCTCATCATCGCTGGCAAGATCGACAAAGCGTCTACTAATAGCAAGTGGTTCAAAGCCATTGATGGCGCAGGCGTGGTCGTGCAGATATGGCCTGTGGATGCCAATCAGCTGCCACGTTGGATCCAGGGCCGCCTTCAACAACAGGGCATGAGTATCGATCCCGATGCGCTGCAGCTGCTCAGCGATCGGGTCGAAGGCAACCTGCTGGCTGCAGTGCAGGAGCTGGAAAAACTGCGATTGCTTTGCGATGGCCAGCACATCGACCTGGCGGCCGTGAGCGAAACAGTCGCCGACAACGCCCGCTACAACCTCTTTGATATGGTCGATCATGCTATTTCCGGCAATACCGAGGCGGCTCTCAGGATGTTGCATGGGCTGCGCGCCGAAGGTTCAGAACCGACCGTGATACTTTGGGCCATGAGCAAGGAAATACGCCTGCTATATAACTGCCAGCAGGCCATTGAGCAGGGCCAGCCTGCGAACCGGGTAATGCAGAGTCAGCGTGTCTGGGATAAACGCAAGCCCGTCGTCAGTGCCGGCCTTAAACGGCATTCAGTGAGCGATCTCGCCAGCCTGGTGCACCAGGCCGCGGCTGCGGATCAGTGCATTAAAGGGGTGAGCCGCGGCAACCCATGGGATATGCTGGCGGAGTTGATGCTGACGCTGTCCATGGGAACCCAACATGCTATCACCGCGTAAATCACTCACCCTTTGCGGGCTTGCGCTGCTGCTGGCGGCCTGTACTGCCCTGCAAACAGATCTGCCCGCCATTACAGAATCACCGACAGACAACCGCGACACCGGTCGCGTGGTCTGGCACGACCTGCTAACCAATACGCCGGACGCTTCGCGCAGATTTTACTCAAAGTTGTTTGGCTGGCAATTTGAAGACAGTGGTACCGAGGCCTACCAACTGATTCGCCATGAGGGCAAATTAATTGGTGGCATGGCCGATACGCGCGCCCTGGGCCATGAGGCCAATGTGTCGCAATGGGTTACCGTTATCTCTGTTGCCAATATGGAAGCAGCTGTCGTCGCTGTGAAGAACGGTGGCGGCAAGGTGCTTACGCCCCCAACTCACTTGCCGAGTCGCGGCACGCTGGCCGTGATTGAAGACCCGGAAGGGGCATTTTTCGCGCTACTGCAAACCACCGCCGGTGATCCACCGGAAGCGGAGCCGGTACTCAATGGCTTCCTCTGGGACGAAGTGTGGGCCCGGGAAATCGACAACACCCGGCGTTTCTACCAGAGTGTTTTTGCTTACGAACTGGATAGCACTGCTACCGCCGAAGGTGACTACGGTGTGTTTTCTACCAGTAGCATGCCGCGCCTGGGCTTGCTGCCCCACCCGTTCCCGGAGGTTCGTCCAGTCATGGCCAACTACCTTTGGGTGGAAGACCCTGCAGCCATTACCCAAAAAGTTGAGGCGCTGGGTGGTGAGATACTGCTGGAGGCTGGCCCGCGACCATTGGGCGGCACCGTCGCCCTGATCGCTGGCCCCTCCGGGGCTGGCATCGCACTGCAAACCTGGCCACTACCCGAAACAGGAGATCTTTGAGATGAAGAAGACTGCAAAACGGATCGTGCAAGTGGCACTGACAGGCATTCTGGTGCTGGGACTGAGCGGCTGTGATGACCCACAGGTTTACGGCAGCATCGGAGTCAGTTCATACAGTGGTGGCGGCTATTACGGTTATGGTGGCACGGGCATGCGTACCAGCATCAGTATCGGCGGCCGTATCCGCTGAACAATGTCCGAAAAGCGCAAGTGTGAATCAGCTCATGCCGCCTAGCTACCCCGCGTCATCTTATTGCAGCCAATCCGGCATGGCATAGGGGTTTTTGCCGAGAGGCACCTCCATACGGTTGCTGCCCTGGGAAGAAGGCATCCCAATCATTTCATCATAGGGACTCTCGTGGCGCAGAAATGCCTCGGGGATATCCAGGGGCTCAAAGAGACCGCGTAGCTGTGTCAGATTGCGACTGGTCAGCGCCTTTTTTTCATTCTCCCAGACAACGTATTCCTTGCCATCAATAACCACGGCGGCACTGTAAAGGGCCTGCTCAAGAGAATTGATCACCAGTTTTTGAATCTTCCGGGCGGCTAAATCACTCAGCAGTATTTTCACTTTGACCTCTGGCTACTTTGTCTATGTCGACCACCAGACTGAATGGGATGATTAGACAATCAGACTACCACTGCTTATTGGTCTAACACCGCAGCCGTTCAGTCACTAACGGCCATGCTTATACAACATGCACGTATATTCGGGGATTTCTCGGACCAGTGTTAGCCATTTTGTGACAAAAAACTGCAGATCTATGGACAATTTTGTCTCAGACATTGCCACGACAGGCCTGTGGAAGCATTATCAGTGGCTGGGGCAATAACAAACCGTGAGACAAACCATGACGCGTGATGATCTTGAGAAATATGCGGACGCATGGAACCAACACGACATCGACACCATCATGAGCTATATGACCCAGGACTGCATTTTTGAGACCGGTGGCGGCAGCGAGCGCTGGGGCACTCGCTATGAAGGCCATGAAGAAGTGAAAGCACGCTTCATCGAAGTGTGGACGGCCATCCCGGATGTGCGCTTTGAGAATGGCCGACATTTTGTCGATGGCGATCGTGGCTGCTCCGAGTGGACCATCATTGGCACTCGCGAAGACGGCTCAAAGATGGAGCTGGATGGCTGTGATCTGTTTACCTTCGCGGATGGCAATATCAGGGTGAAGAATTCCTTGCTGAAAAGTCGCTACCGAACCAAAGGTTGGCGAAAAACCTCTTTGCCCTCAGCGCAGGAACCTGAACCAACGCCAAAAGTTAAGCACCTCTGCCAGAGCTGCAGCAACATAAGTGTATGCAGCTGCCTTGAGCACGCCTCTTGCAGCCGGCAGGTGCTCTTTCGGCAGATAGCCCTCTTCAAGAATAGGCATGGCTTTGTTAAAACTGGCATCCATTTCTTCAGGCAGAATGGCGACATACATCATTACAGACACCAGCATGGTGACAACCGCAATAGCGCCAAAAACCAGCAGCATGACGGGGGAGCGAAGAACACCTGACACAATCGGCATGGCCATAAGTACGATCATGCCGAAGCGGCGTATTTGCAGGGCCCGGCCCAGGTACTTTTTGCGCAGGTGGCTGACCGGTTCGTCGCGGCAGAACTGGATGGCATGGCCAACCTCGTGGGTTGCCACGGCAACAGCGGTCACCGACTTGCCGTCGTAGTGATCCGGACTCAGGGAGATAAACCGGTCTTCGGGTGAGTAAAAATCCTCACCGGGATTTCCTCGCCTCACCTCGACTCCATCCAGCTCAAACCGACTGACAAGGTGCTCCGCCAGCTCTCCACCGGTACCCGGCAGCCAGTCCAGATGACCAGAGTGGCGCTTTAGTTTTATGCGCACCCATATCGAGGGCGCGTACACCAGGGCACTCAGGAGTAGCACTGCAATCAGGTATACCATTGGCGTCTTCGCTCGGTCTTGTTGCGCGTACTGCTATCGATACCAGGGCATGTGCACCGGGAAAACCGGTCGCACAACTAACGCCTGAACATCCGCACCCATGTCAGGGCTGGCTGATCGCCACAATCGTGCCGCTTTCACTGAGTATGTACAGGCGACCGTCGGGTCCGGAAGTCAGGTTGCGAATGCGCATACCCAGGTTTTCAAACAGGGGCTCCACTTCGACAGCCTCATCCCCTTCCAGCGCCAGGCGACTAACATGGGCCACAGTGAAAACCAGGCCGCCTACAAACAGCTGGTTGCGCCAGGCAGGAATAGCATCGCCCGTATAGAAAGCCATGCCGGCAGTACCCATGGATGGCACGTAGTAGTGCACTGGCTGCAGCATGCCCGCCTTGTGGGTGCCTTCACCGATTTTGCCGCCGCGATATTCCTCGCCATAGGTAATAACCGGCCAGCCATAGTTCTGGCCAGCCTGTATGCGGTTGATCTCGTCACCGCCCCGGGGGCCGTGCTCGGCTTCCCAGATGTGCCCGGTCTCGGGATGCAGAGCCAGACCCTGTGGATTGCGATGGCCATAGCTGAAAATGCTGTCATTGGCCCCGGCTACACCGACAAAAGGATTATCAACGGGAATGGAACCGTCGGCATTGAACCGGTGTACTTTACCCAGGTCGCTGTCGAGCTTCTGGGCCTCGTGCCGCTTGCCACGATCACCTACGCCCAGGTAGAGGTAGCCCGCATCATCAAACACCAGCGCACCACCAAAGTGACGCCCCCCATCTTTGGCAGGCCCGGCCGTAAACAGCACCTTCACATCTTTGAGTGCATCGTTTTCCAGGCGCGCACGGATCAAGCGAGTGCTGCGGCCCTTGTCATGGGCGGCCGCGTAACTCAGGTACAACAATTGATTACTGGCAAAGTCCGGGTGCAACACCAGCCCCAGCAAGCCACCCTGCCCTTTGTATATCACCTTGGGCACGCCGGTGATTTCAGTGCGCTCGCCGGTAACCAGGTCAAGTCGCTGCAGTTGGCCCGGTTTTTCTGTCACCAGCAACTGCTGCGGGCCAATGAAGGCGAGGTCCCAGGGCACATCGAGGTCGGTCACAACTGTTTCCTGCAGCAGCTGTTTGCCAGCCGGGGTGGTGTAGCTCTGAAGCTGTTTACCCTCTGGCGCTGTGGCCTGGGCCGTTTGTTCATTCGACCCGCAGGCCACCAGGGCGGTGAACAACACCGGCATGAAAAGTGTACGCATGCGAAAAATTACCCCTTGATTTAATTCACTGTCGTGACTACTGTATATACATACAGTAAATCAGCAGTATCATTATGGGCAACTGCCCCCTGCTGCTCTCACAACTTGCTGTTCTAACAGTTATTTACGGGCCCGATATGGAAATGGACCTGAGCTGAAGACGGCCGAAACGAATGAGGACAATAGCATGAATACCGCCATAAACAACGCCCTGTCCAGCAACGCCGCGGCTCATCACCCCGCGATTACCCAGGTTATCCGACGCCAGGACACCTGGCTGGGGCGGGACAGCACCAGCACCCCACAGGCCAAAGAATACGGGCTCTCCAGCGGTTTCAGCAGCCTCGATCGCGAGCTTTACGGCCAGGGCTGGCCAACCGGCAACACTATTGAATTACTCAGTGACGGCGGCGGGCTTGGAGCCATGGGTCTGTTCCTGCCCGCTATGGAAAAACTCAGCCAGCAAGGCCGCTGGCAGATCTTTATTGCCCCGCCCTATATGCCCTATGCCCCGCTGCTGGAAGCTCGCGGCATCGACAGTGGGCAGATACTGCTGGTGCACCCGCAAAATCGCCAGGACCTGTTGTGGAGTATTGAACAGGCCCTGCGCAGTGGCACCTGCAGCTCGGTATTTGCCTGGCTTGGCAATGACAACTATCGCTACAGCGAGTTGCGCAAACTGCAGCTGGCCGCAGCCAACAGCGATGTGCTGTCGGTGCTGTTCAGAACCCGCCAGGCTGGCAAACAGCACTCACCCGCAGCCCTGCGCATGGAGATGAAGGAGTACCGCCGGGTGCACATTCTCAAACAGCGCGGTGGCAACCAGTACATCGATGTGGACCTGAGCAGCGACGAGGACACACCAGGGCAACCCCAGCTGTGGGAACTGCCCGCTTATCCTGAAGGTGATGCCTGCGCAACACCGGCACTCAGCGCCTGATTGACCTGCAAGGCTCTGGTTGTTGATGTGGTATGAGCCTGTGGTTGTGCCTTCGCTTTGAGCAGTTGCCCCTGCAGGCCCTGCGCCCCGATACGCAGGGTTGTGAAGGGCAACTGTTACCCGTTGTAGTGCTGGAAAAACAGCGCGTAGTGCGGGCCTGCGACCAGGCTGCGGCACTGGGTGTGAGGCCGGACATGGGCACAGCGACAGTGAGAGCCCTGGCCGAAGATGTACGCCTGCTCGAGCGCGATCCGCAGCAGGAACAGAACTGCCTGCAGCAATTGTGCTGCTGGGCCTACAGTATTACCCCTACTCTTTACAGCTGGCGGCAGGATTGTTTACTGCTCGAAATTGGTGGCTGCCTGAACCTGTTTCGCGGTTTACAGCCACTACTGGATCGTATCGACACAGATCTGTCGCTAAGGGGTTTTAGCTATTGCCAGGGCCTGGCTCCAACACCTAAAGCCGCCTGGCTGCTATCCCATCGGGATGATGACAATCAACAAGACCCTCTGGAACAGCGGCTGGCACCTTTACCCCTGAAACTGCTGGATGATTTTCCGCGCCAGACCGATGCCCTGGCCAAGGCCGGGCTGTGGCAATTTGGCGACATTCTTGATTTATCGCAACAGGCCCTGGGGCGTCGGTGTGGCAAAGCATTTACCCTGTTCATGCAACAGGTGCTGGGCACCCACTACGACGAGCGCCCTGATTTTCAGCCGCCACAAACATTCAGCGATCACTACTGGTTTGGTTACGAGGTTAAAGCCAATCAGGAACTCTTGCCCGCGATGCAGATGCTGCTGCAATCCCTATGTCAATTTCTGCGCAATGCTCAACTGCAATGCCAACAGCTGGAATGGCAGTTGTTTGGCATTCAACGGCAAATGTCTCGCTTGCAGGTACGCTGTTCAAGCTCCCAGGCCGATTGGCAGGAGTGGTACCGGCTGACCGAACTCAAAATTGAACAACTACAGTTAAAAACAGGCGTGGAGGGCCTGGCCCTGCATTGCGAGTCGCTTTCTGCCGGCCACTATAACAGCGATGACCTGTTCAACAACCACGGTCAGCACGAACCCCTACACAGCTTGCTGGACCGACTGCACAATCGTCTCGGCCTGCAGGCCGTACACAAAATCGCCTGCCGCGACGAGCACTTACCAGAGTACGCCAGTTACAGCAGCTACCAGGTAGCACAGGCTTCCAGCCTGACGAAAGAGACAACGCAGCGGCGACCGTTCTGGTTAATGCCAGCACCGCAACCCCTCGGGCAACAACGGCAACAACTCAACTGGAACGGACCATTGCAGCTTCTAGCCGGCCCGGAACGTATTGAAGACAACTGGTGGATGGAGGCAATCAGTCGGGACTACTACATCGCCCAAAACCCCGCTGGCCAGTTGTACTGGGTTTACCGGGACAGACTGGAGAAACAATGGTTCATTCAGGGGGTGTTTGCCTGACATAAAAGCGCGGTATGTTATTGCTATGCGCACACTGCTACTGCCCATCCTGATTGGCCTCGCCGCTTGCAGCTATCAGGCACCCGACTGCACTCAGCCTGCTACGCCTGTTATCGCACCCAGCGCAGGATGCTTCGTCATGTCTGATAACAAAGTTCTGGTGGTTGAAACCCTGCAAGGGCTGGTGAATCTACCGGGAGGCAGCAGCCAACCGAACGAACCTGCCCAATGCACAGCACAACGAGAAACCTGGGAAGAGACCGGCCTGCATCTGCGAGTGGGCGAACTACTGACCGTGGTCGAAGAGACTGGCTTTCATCTATACCACTGCCATATCACGACGGAATCTGGCGAGATTGATCCACCGCCAAGAATGGAAGTCAGGGCGGCTTACTGGCTAAAGCCAGATCGTTTTGGAGAAAAGCAGTGGCGATTCAAAGGGGACGAAACACGGCTTGCTGATCTCGCAAGCAGCCTGGAGACACAAGGCATCGCCCAATAGCGGCCTCAACTAATCTCCAGCAACAGTCGCCGGTTCATATAATCAACGCGCGATCCTAATGTGCGAGCGACAAGTTCATGCACAACGGCGAGCACCTGCAGATTACCTGCTACTGCATGATGATCCAGCTGATACAGAACTGACTGCTGATCCGCTATGACCGATGCACTACGAGATTTCTCATCTGCATAAGCGGACATTTCACCAATGATCGAGCCAGCACTGAATTTCTTAACTCGACGGGCCGTACCACCCGATTCAACTGATGCCGTGAGCGAACCACTTTCCAAAAGATACAAGCCGTTATCGGCATCACCCTGGGAAAACAAAGCCTCTCCCGGAGCGACCTCCAATCGCGTCATCGCCTGCGCTAGAACCTGAGCGCCAGAGTCATCACCGAGCACAGCTGTCAGCAGTTGGAGCACGTCTTTATCCGCCGCCGAACCGGCATGCCTTTGCAGTATCAGCTCCTCGATGTACTCCAATGCATAATCTTCGGTATCAAACACCAGCGCTCGACCCTCATACCATGCAACAGCTTTCAGGGCGACAAGCGCTTCCCGAGTTTCCTGACTGACATTGGCATACAGCAACTTCACATCTTCTGCTTCCGCCAGCTGATAGACTTGGGCCAGAGTATTCAATGCCGACACATCCATACCAGTGACACGACGAAGGTCCAGGAGAACGGTCCTGTACTGTCCAGAAGTGATGGCTTGGCGAACAATATCCCGGACACTGTTCGCAGTTCCAAAAAACAAAAAGCCCTGCAAACAGTACGTGATCGATTCCCGCCCGTACTGGTTAAGGCAGAGCACGTCATTAGCGGATCGCTCTACCGAACTGCGCTGATCGCTCAACGTATATTGCCGCTGCACTGCGTTAATCATGCTATAGCGCAACACAAAGAGCAGCACGGTCAGCATCACACCGACAACAATTCCAGGCATAAACCCAAACAAAATGACAGTCAGCAAAATAATGCAGACGATGGAGTAATCGAGAAGCGTAAAGCTGCGAACATTCTCATACATCCAGGTCATAAACAGATGCGCAGAAAACATAAAAATAGTGGCGCAGAGCAAGACTATTGGTATGTAAGCCACAAAGGTGCTTCCAAATAATAGAATCGCTGCAACGACCGCGGTGGACGAAAACTGCATCCAACGCGAACTGGCGCCATAATCACGGTACATCGTTGAAGCTACTGCATCAGAATAACCTGGGGGAGACCCGACCAATGCGCACAGCAAATTGCCTCGCGACAAGGTCTTTAGCTCACTGCTCCCGTCCAACTGCTCACGGGGGTTTGTAGCAATGAGCGTGGTCAAATTCTTAGACGCACTTAATAGTGTCAGGAACACAATGGTCAATAACTGCGGAGCTACAGTGGCTAAGAATGCAAAGTCTACGTCGGAGAGAGACAAGGATTTAAAAGGTTCAAGCGCACCACCTTGCTGGCTGGGAAAATTAAACAACCAACCCTGGTCACGCAAACTGTCCAGATCAAGACTAAAGGCCCAGGTCGCAACATAGAACGCCATAACAATGAAACCCGAGACAGCGGGCAGGACCCATGAGGCATTAATTGTCAGCATAACCGCAATGAGAACGGCACCAGCCGCCAGGGGCAACAGCAATCGAAGCGCGGCATCCCCCTGCTGTAGTAAGCTGAAAAGCTCGGGTGATATGGAAACACCCAGCGCAAGGCTGACCCCAGCGTCCAACAACAGCCAACCAATACCCGCCATAAACCCGCAGATCACTGGGTATGGAAGCAACTCAAGCAATCGTGAAAGATGAAAACGAGCCACCAGGTACATGACCAGCGCGACGCCCAAAGAGGCCATCATGGCGGCGGCGAGCATGGTAGCAAGCCCACTGGCACCTGCAGCCTGCTCACCCAGACTGGCGCTTAGGAGTATGCCAATCGATCCAAGTATGACAACGCCTTGCTCGTCGACCACTGCAACATGAACCGGCGCTCGACTGAAAATCGTGACGTATAAGCTTATTAGTATCCATCCAATCATGATGAATACAGCGCCCGTTGGGACAAACACTGCTAATGGGCCAGCAAACAATATGGAGGCAAAGGCGTAACACCACAGCCCGCCAGGGGCACCATCAACTGCCCCCAGGGAAATATCAGAGAACAGTTTTTTGCTGGTGTACCCTGCCTTGGGTAATTCAATCATGATCTGCTTAATAGTCTTGAACGATTTCTTTTTTAATTAGCTATTGCTAGCGCATGGCATGTTAAACCATGGCAGCAACAAAGATGAATCATTTCATGATGTTTTGCGGGAGGGATTTATTGAAACGTGCCTAAACGGTCCTGGTAGAGCGTGTCCAGATATTCCCAAACGCCTGTAATGCGCCCCTGTGTCAGGGTAAATATAAACACGTAATGATTACTGTAGGGCGTGCCATTGGTCAGGCGTGCATCCAGTGTGAATTGCGCCGCCACCTTTGCCTCACCAGAGATAACGTGGCCCAGTGTGAGTTTCATCGAACCGGGCTCGTAAATCCCAACACCGCTGGTCAACAAGTCCATGACCGCCTCTAGCCCCACCCGTGGATTAGGTTGGTTGGGATTGCTCTGGGGAACGGTCCAGGTCACGTCATCGGCAAAAAAATCGGGTAGTGGCCGAGAGCTGGAGACACCAGTCACGACATCGAAGTACTCCCGAATCAGCGCCTCATTGTCAGTGGCAGTCATGCTTGATCCTCACTCTTGTGGGCCAGGGAAGCGGCATTGGCCTCCCAGTTCTGCCCATCAAAATCCACAATGGTGACCTGTTCAGCCTGCCGATCGAGGCAGTTGTAGTTCACATCAATGCCATCGGGATTGGAACGCGGCGTGTAGAAGGGCTTGATGCCACACACACGACAGAAGGTATGCGCGGCCACGCCGGAGTTAAAGCGGTAAGTCTGCAGCTGTTCTTCGCCCTGGAGCAAATTGAACGCTGAGAGCGGACGGATGAGGTGAAGAAAACCAGACTTCTGGCAAATAGAGCAATTGCAGCGCTCCAGCTCTACATGTTCGGGGGCCACTACTTCGAAACGTACGGCACCACAGTGACAGCCTCCTTCATACTTCATAACAGATTCCTTCATCTCACAGTTCAAACCGTATAGCGGGCTCTCTAACTCTGTTTGATCAGCGCCAGTTTCTGCTCACGAGTCAGCGTTTTGATGTATGCCTCTCGTTTCAGCGCCTCGCTGCGGCTGTCACAGGCCTCTCGCCAAACCATTTGCACCGGACGTCGCGCCCGGGTGTATCGCGCGCCACCTTTCAACTCGCCATTGTGCTCTCGCAGTCGACGCTCAGTATCCACCGCTATACCGGTATAAAGTGAGTCATCACTGCAGCGCAACAGGTAGACCCACCAGTCCTGCTGCTCAGACATTTAGCCTCGCTGCCAACTGTGGAAGCGTTCAACCCAGCGCAGCAGGCCCTCTGGCTTGCGCGCCTTGCGCCATTCACCAGCCACAAACTTGTTGGTTTCGGAGAGGGTGGGATAGACATGAATGGTGCCCAGTATCTTATTGAGGCCCAAACCATGCTTCATTGCCAACACGTATTCCGCCAGCAACTCTGCTGCGTGATAGCCCACAATGGTCACCCCGAGTATGCGGTCGCGACCCGGCTGGGTCAGCACCTTGATAAAGCCATGCGCCTCCCCATCGGCTATGGCGCGATCGAGGTCATCAATATCGTAGCGGGTCACATCCACGGCAATACCCTGCTCCGCCGCTTCCGATTCACTGAGCCCGACGCGGGCTACTTCGGGGTCGGTGAAGGTTGCCCAGGGCACAATGCGGTAATCCACCTTAAATCGTCGAAAGCGCCCGAACAGCGAATTCACTGTGGCATACCAGGCCTGGTGGCTGGCCATATGGGTGAACTGATAAGGCCCTGCCACATCACCACAGGCCAGGATATTAGGCACAGATGTGCGCAGATAGTCGTCCACCTGCACCGTACCCAGAGGCCCCATTTCGATGCCCAGCTCTTCCAGCCCCATGTTCTCGGTATTCGCTCGCCGGCCCACCGCCACCAGCACCCGGTCAAACGCCAACTGTTGCTGCTGGCCATCCTGCTCGAGGGTGACGCTGGATTGACCGTTTTCCTGACTGAACGCCACTGCGGCGCGTCCTGTCATCACTCGAACCCCGGCCTTTTCCAACGATGCGGTCACCAGCTCAGCAACCTCCGAATCTTCCCGGGGCAGAATACGCGGCGCCATATCCACCAGAGTGACCGCTGCGCCGAGACGGGCAAAACTCTGCGCCAGCTCACAGCCGATGGGCCCACCCCCCATCACCAAAAGATGCCCTGGCAATTGCTCCAGCTCCCAGACACTGTCAGAGGTCAGGTAATCCAGCTGATCCAGGCCGGGAATCGGCGGCACCAGCGGCCGACCGCCACTGGCAATCACGATGTTGCGGGCAGTGCGACGGGTACCATCAATATCCACCTCCCAGGGCGATATCAGTCTGGCCTGACCCTGAATGCAGTTCACACCAAGACCGGTAAAACGCTCCACGGAGTCATGGGGCTCAATACGGGCGATCACGCCTTTAACCCGCTCCAGCACAGCTTTGAAATCCACCTGTACATCCACTGCCGCGAGGCCAAACTCGGGGGCCCGGCGCAAGTAATCCGCCATCCGTGCCGATCGGATCAACGCCTTGCTGGGCACGCAGCCGGTATTGAGACAATCCCCGCCCATCTTGTCTCTCTCTACCAGGCTGACCCGCGCATTGACGGTGGCCGCGATAAGCGCTGCGACAAGCCCGCCGGATCCGGCGCCAATCACAATTAGGTTGTCGTCAAAGGTCTTCGGGCGATCAAACTTCGCCAGGACACGACGGGCCCGCAACCAATCCATACCGCGGCGAGCGATCAGCGGAAAAATCCCCAACAGCACAAAAGACCCAATCAGTCCCGGTGACAAAATGCCTGAAAGGCCTTCAAGCTCGGCCAGCTGGGTGCCCGCATTCACGTAGACCGCAGTGCCCGCCAGCATCCCGAGCTGGCTGACCCAGTAGAACCGCCAAAGACTGATCGGCAGCAGGCCCATCAGCAGATTAATCACCCAGAACGGAAACAAAGGCACAAGGCGCAGGCCAAACAGGTAAAGGGCGCCCTCTTTTTCAAAACCCCGATTAATGGCAGTGAGATGATGGCCAAGGCGTTGCTGCACCCAATCACGCAGTAAGGTGCGTGACACCAGGCAAGCGAGAGTGGCTCCGACAGAACTTGCGAAAGACACCAGCAACAAACCGTACCAGAAGCCAAACAGCGCACCGCCAGCCAGGGTCATAATCGCTGCGCCGGGCAGCGATAAACCGGTGACCACCACATATACAGCGAAATAGGCCAGCCCGGTCTGCAGCTTGTGATCCTGATAATAGGCTTGCAGGGCGTCAATGTTCTCACGCAGGGCCGCAAACTGCAGATACTGGCCCAGATCCAGCGTAAACCAGGCGGCCAGTGCCAGGCCAAACACCACTACGATCGCCCATTGTTTTTTGTTCAATCTTCTTCTCCCCGCGTTGCGTATATCAGCTTATAGCACGACCACATATGAACATGACAAAAAACTCTAGGCCAACATAGGCATCTCTATTGTCACCGCATTAGCCGCTGGCTATGATGGCCCATCTTTTATAGCTCTATCAGGAGACAAACATGAGCGAACATATCGTACACGTAACCGATGCCAGTTTTGACGCAGACGTTCTCAACTCGGATCAACCCGTACTGGTGGATTTTTGGGCCGAATGGTGTGGACCCTGCAAAATGATCGCACCGGTGCTGAGCGAAGTAGCCGACGAATACGCCGGTAAGCTGAAGGTCTGCAAGGTCGAC
This sequence comes from Halieaceae bacterium, assembly GCA_963921335.3. Classification (GTDB taxonomy): domain Bacteria; phylum Pseudomonadota; class Gammaproteobacteria; order Pseudomonadales; family Halieaceae; genus CAWUFC02. Next base: position 1,342,724 of record CAWUFC020000002.1, read on the forward strand.
GTCGACGCCAACCCGGACATTCCGCCTAAGTTTGGTATCCGCGGCATTCCCACTCTGATTCTGTTCAAGGGCGGTAATGCTGAGGCGACCAAGGTAGGCGCTCTGTCCAAGTCGCAGCTGCTGGAATTCGTGGAAGAAGCCATCTAACGGCAGCCTGATTTTGTCCCCGGGGGGTATGGACGCCCCCCTGGTGGCATGCTACATTTCCTTCAGCTGCACACTCCTTGGCAGCGCCAAAACTTTAAAACACAACAAAAACCAAACCTGATATTTAACCCGGCTCTCTCAAAAGCTTGAAATTTCCGTCTTATGCGCGCGCACCAATCACTGGTGGTTGCGCCAAAATATCCTGAGAACTTCCGATAAATCTATGAATCTTACTGATCTGAAAACCAAATCCACCCAGGAACTGATCGATATCGCCAAGGAAATTGGCATCGACAACGTGGGCCGGTCCCGCAAGCAAGACATCATCTTCAACATCCTCAAGAAACACGCTAAAAGCGGTGAGGATATTTACGGTGATGGAGTGCTGGAGATTCTGCAGGACGGCTTTGGCTTCCTGCGCTCCGCAGAGGGCAGCTACCTCGCTGGCCCAGACGATATCTACGTATCTCCCAGCCAGATTCGCCGCTTTAACCTGCGCACCGGAGATAGCATTTCAGGCAAGATTCGACCTCCCAAGGATAGCGAGCGATATTTTGCGCTGCTCAAGGTGGGCGAGGTCAACTTCACCAAACCGGAAAATTCCAAACACAAAATCCTGTTTGAGAACCTGACTCCGCTGTTCCCGAACGAGCGCCTGCAGCTTGAAAAGGGTAATGGCAGTACCGAGGACCTGACCGGCCGCATCATCGACCTGGTCGCACCCATCGGCAAAGGCCAGCGCGGCCTGCTGGTGGCACCGCCCAAGGCGGGTAAAACCATCATGATGCAGAACATTGCCCAGGCCATTATCAGCAACAACCCAGAGTGTTACGTGATTGTTCTGCTGATCGATGAGCGGCCTGAGGAAGTGACAGAGATGCAGCGTTCCGTCGGTGCCCAGGGTGCCGAGGTGGTTGCCTCTACCTTTGACGAGCCGCCCTCTCGCCACGTACAGGTCGCCGACATGGTGATCGAAAAAGCCAAGCGACTGGTTGAGCACAAACGCGACGTGATCATTCTGCTGGACTCTATCACCCGTTTGGCCCGCGCCTACAACACGGTCATCCCCAGCTCCGGTAAGGTACTGACCGGCGGTGTGGACGCCCACGCCCTGGAGCGCCCCAAGCGTTTCTTCGGTGCCGCGCGTAACATTGAGGAAGGCGGCAGTCTGTCTATCATTGCGACCGCGCTGATCGACACTGGCTCCAAAATGGATGAGGTGATCTACGAGGAATTCAAAGGCACGGGCAATATGGAACTGCACCTGGATCGCAAGGTGGCAGAGAAACGTGTCTACCCTGCCATCAATGTGCGTCGTTCCGGTACTCGACGCGAAGACCTGCTCACCGGTGAAGAAGAGCTGCAACGCATGTGGATTCTGCGCAAACTATTGCACGGTATGGAAGATCTGCCGGCCATCGAATTCCTCACCGACAAGCTCAAAGACACCAAGACCAATGAGGAATTCTTCCTCTCTATGAAGCGGAAGTGAGTTACTCAGACCTCCGAGAGTTCATTCATATTCTCGAAGCGCGGGGCGAGCTGAAGCGCGTCACCGCCGAGGTCGATCCTCACCTGGAAATGACCGAAATCTGCGATCGCACCCTGCGTCGCGGTGGTCCTGCCCTGCTGTTTGAAAACCCCAAGGGTTACAACACGCCCGTACTGACCAACCTGTTTGGCACCGAACAGCGTGTCGCGCTGGGCATGGGCCAGGACAGCATCCACGCCCTGCGCGAAGTTGGCGAACTTCTCGCCTACCTGCGCCAGCCAGACCCGCCCAAGGGCATGAAAGATGCCTGGGACAAAATGCCGGTGCTCAAGAAGGTGCTAAATATGGCACCCAAGCTGCTGAACAATGCCCCCTGCCAGTATCATGTCAAACAGGGCGAAGACGTCGATCTTTACCAGTTGCCTATTCAAACCTGCTGGCCTGGAGATGCCGGACCGCTGATGACCTGGCCACTAGTGGTTACCCGCGGCCCCAACAAGGATCGCCAAAACCTGGGCATTTACCGCATGCAGCTGATTGGTAAGAACAAGCTGATCATGCGCTGGCTGTCCCACCGCGGTGGCGCACTGGACTATCGTGATTGGCAGTTGCAGAACCCTGGCAAGCGATATCCGGTGGCGCTGGCTCTCGGTGCCGACCCCGCCACCACGCTTGGTGCAGTCACACCGGTACCGGACAGCCTCTCGGAATATGCCTTTGCAGGTTTGCTGCGCGGTAGCAAAACGGAAGTTGTGCGCTGCTACAGTGACTTGTGCAAGGAACATAACCTGCAGGTGCCCGCGAGTGCAGAGTACATCTTGGAAGGCTATCTGGAGCCCGGCGAGATGGCGGACGAAGGTCCGTTCGGCGATCATACGGGCTACTACAACGAGGTAGAACAGTTCCCGGTGTTTACCGTCGATACGATTACCCACCGGGAAAGTCCCATCTATCACAGCACTTACACCGGCAGGCCACCGGATGAACCCTCGGTTCTGGGCGTAGCGCTCAACGAAGTGTTTATTCCCATTCTGCAAAAGCAGTTCCCGGAAATCGTGGACTTCTACCTGCCGCCAGAAGGCTGCTCGTATCGCATGGCGGTGATTACCATGCGAAAGGAATACCCAGGTCACGCCAAACGCGTGATGCTGGGCGCCTGGTCCTTCCTGCGCCAGTTCATGTATACCAAGTTCGTGATTGTGACCGATGATGACGTCAATGCGCGTGACTGGAAGGATGTCATCTGGGCCATGACGACGCGCATGGACCCTCAGCGCGACTCGGTGTTTATCGACAACACACCTATCGACTACCTCGACTTTGCCAGCCCGGTATCCGGACTCGGCAGCAAGGTGGGCTTCGACGCCACCAATAAATGGCCAGGCGAAACCGACCGCGAGTGGGGCGAACCCATCAAAATGGACGCTGATGTTAAGGAACGCGTCGATGAGCTCTGGCAGGATCTGGGCATCGACTGACGCCTGCCCTTCCCACCACCGGTGCAACTGTTAGAATCAGCTCTGACGCTCTAACGGATCCCGCCATGAGAACCATGAATCGCAACATCGTGCTGGTCTTGACCGGCATACTGGTTATCTACTTCCTGCTGCTCGACACGCTGGCAAAGCCGCTTTTCGAGAGCCAGGCCAGCGAAATGTATGGGGCGGAAATACGGGTGTCTTCCCTGCAGGTATCGCCCTTTGTCGGACGCATCACCCTGCACGACCTGCGCGTTGCAGACCGTTCCAATGCGATGCGCAACCTGGCCGAGGCCGATCGCGCATTTATCGACATTAACATGTTAAGACTGGCACAGGACGTGATCGACGTAGAGCAACTGGACGTCGAGGGATTGCTGGTGTTTGCACCCCGCGACACCGAAGCGCAGATTTTGAGGCCACTGGTCAGCGACGATAGCGGCATCGCCCAAATGGGCCTGCCTGACTTTTCGGTCCCGGATGTCGATGAATTGATCGACAGTCAGCGTGACAAGCTCGACGCCGACATCAATGCCCTGAAAACCGGTATGGAGCAAGGCGAAGCGGAGTGGCGAGAGAAAATTGCCTCACTGCCTACCGCCGAGGATATAGAGAATTATCGCAAGCGAATCCGCAGCATCAAGCGCAGCGGTGGGCTATCCGGGGCTCTGAGCTCCCTGGGAGAAGCGCAACAGGTGCAAAAAGAAATCCAGGCTGACCTGCGACGCATCGAGACCATGAGCAAAGAGTTTCGCGGTGATATTACGGAGATGCGCGAAGAGTTGGCCAGAGCCGCCAGGTTACCGCAGATCCACACTCGCGAGCTGATCAGTTCCATTGGTCTGGATAGTGATCAGCTGGCCCAGATAGGCAATCAAATCCTGCGCGGTGAGCTATCCGGCATTCTTCAGCAGGTACTGGCTCCGGTAGCGTATTCCAACGAAGGCAGTATCAACCCGGAAACCACCATGCCCATCATGATCAAGAAAGCGACGGTCAGCGGCCCACTGCTACCCTCTGGCGCCGGTCTCAGTGCCCGCGGCGAACTCACCGATTTTGCCTGGCCCCTGGTCAATGCAGAGCAACCCGCGAAGCTCGTGCTCAACGGGGAAACCCTGGATGGGGGCACACTGGCACTTATGGCCAGCGTGGATCACCGCGATACCCCCAACAACAGTGTCGAAGTCGATATTCAAAGGCTGCCGCTGCGCAATATGCCACTCGCGGGTAGCGAGGGCATGACTATTACCCTGGATCAGTCCCTGGCTAATCTGACGGGTAGGCTGGATATTCAGGGTGACAAACTGGTGGGCGTGCTCGACGAAACCTTTTCCGCCACGGTGTTCGATATCGACCTGTCTGAAGATGCTGACCAGGGGACTCGACTGATTGCGGAGGTATTGGAAAGCAGCAACGATTTTATGATGAGCATGAATATTGGCGGCACAGTGTTCGAGCCGGAGGTGTCATTTTCCGCCAATCTGGACCAGCTGATTGCAAGCACCCTGGAGACCGCTATTTCCGATCAGGTGCAGAAACTGACCAATGACCTGCAAAACCAGATCAGCGATCAGATCGGCCCCCAGATTACCTCGGCGCGTGAGCAATTCGACAGCCTGGCAGCCCTGGAGCAAGACCTTCAGAAAAACCTGAGCCAGCTGTCCCGACTCAAGTAAGAATCAGCTGGCCCGCAAATCCTGTCGAGGCAACGGCAGTTCAGGCAGGCTGTTTTCCACCAAAAGCAGTCCCTCCCGATAATACTGGGCACTCTGCTCCCGCTCACCCATTCGAAACAACAGTCGCGCCAGTTCTGCACAGGCTTCTGAACTGGCCTCTTGCTGGTGACTGCTGCTGAAATAGTCCCGCGCCTTGCCCCACAATTTTTCCCTCAGGCACAGACGCCCCAGAGCCAGCAGCAATTGCGCATCATTGGCGTGCTGACCCAACCAGCCCTCTGCGCGCTGCAGCTGCTTTGCAGAGTCAGCACCGGCGCAAAGCCCATACAGCCGTACCAGGGAGGGCTGCCAGTCCTTCTTCAGGGCTTTGAGTAATAGTTTTTCTGCGGGCACATCGGCGCCAAAGGCCAGTAAACGCTCAACGTAGATGGCCAGCACATCGCTATCGCGACGCTGCTCATCTGCACAAGCCGCCCAGGCCTGGGCAAGTGCCTCTTCTGAATCAGCATTGTGTAGCAAACCAATACTGCAGCGTTTGGCCAGCGCAGCCATATCAACCGAGTCGTTGCGCCCGTGCTTACGAAGATTGGGCAGCAAGGTGGTGAGCCCACCCCAATCGTCCGCGGCCTGATAGGCATCCGCCAACAGCTGAACCACCAGTGCATTACTGCTGGCACCGCTGCCCAGGGCATTGAGTGTTTCGGCTGCCCGAGCCGGCTGGTGGTTAGCCAGCAACAGTTTCGCTCGCGAAATCGCCGCTGCCAGCTCGTCAGGGTGCTCACCCCCTTCAAGTTCGAGATAGTGGGCTTCGGACTGATCAACCTCGCCCAGCGCACTGCTACTCTCAGCGGCCAACAAAAAATTGAGTGCAGGCTGCGGGCTTTCTGCCGCTGAGGACAACAGAACCCTGCGCGCCTGAGTGTACTCGCCCCTGAAAAAATGGAGCGCCCCACGAGCGGTGAGCCGGCGCCCGCGCTCGAGTCGACGGTTCTCCAGCCATTGAGAGAGATTGCCCTTGCTCTGTACCACTGCCCGCAAAAAACGAAACAGGTAATAAAGCACCAGGGTCAACGACACCGCCAGTAACATACCGACCCAGATACTGGTCTCGACAGTGTGCTGACCATAGGCAATCAGCACATAACCGGGGTCTGATTCAACAAGAGCGACCAGAGCGACGCTGCCCAATAGAGCCAGCAACACACCGATAAAAAGAGCCCTCATTGGCCCGCCACCCGATGTCGTTCGCCGATCGCCGTCCTGACTGCAGCTATGGAAGTGGTCAGGTCGGGGTAATTCACACTGACATCCAGAGTTTGCAGTGAGGCGAGCTCTTCATCGATAGCCCGGGTGGAAGTTTCGTCACTGCTAAAGAACTCAGCCAGCCAGCGCCGGGTATCAGCCAGGCTTTCCTGATAGAGGACCTGGTTGCGGGACAATAGCGCGGAACGGGACTGCTCCAACAACATGCGCAGGTTCTGTCGAACCAGCTGCTTGCGTTGAGGGTCAATCAAAGCCTGGTAATCACTGTCCCTGCGTCGATACACCAAATAGCTGGAAAATTTGTCGAGGGCAGCATCAATCCCCGTGCTCAAACGTTCTTCCCAACCCAGCTCAGCATCTACCGCTTCGACTTCGGTCTCGATCACAGGCAGCTCAAACAGCATGAGAGCATCAACCTGGCCAATCAGCGCCTGGATACGCATCCAGGTGCCATCAATATCGAGGGCAGGTACGGCTCGCAGCGCTGCAAGATCAGAGGCTAGAGCCAAACGCACGCCGTTTAGCGCTGGGTCATCCAGCTCGAGAAGAATATCATCGGCACTGGCGAGCAGGGCCAGCGCAGAGCGCAAATCAGCCGCCACCAGCAAACGCTGGTTGGCAAGCCGCAGTAGGTATTCGGTTTCCGCCAGCACCCAGTCATCGCGATCGGCATTACCCAGCTCCAGGAGTCGCTGACGCTGATTCTGCAACATGCTCTCAAGCTGGTTGAGCTGAGCCTCATTGGCTGCTTCCTGCTGCGCCAGCTGTGCCCGGAGTGCATCCTGGGCACTGCCGAGTTCCTGCAACGCAGCCTGCTGGTTCTGCATCAGCTGTGCTTCTACACCAGCCAGTTCAGACTTCACGATACTGGCGGGATCGGGTTGCTCCGCTGCGCCGGCAAGCATGCCCTGGTAATACTGCCAACCACTCAGGCCAAGTGCCGCCAGTGCCAGCAGCAGAGCCAGCACACCGGCGCCACTGCCGCCAGATTTGGCTGGCGCTTCGGGTTGCTGGGCAGGGGCAGCGGCTGCCGTGTCAGAGAGCGTATCTGATGCGAATTCAGAATCTTCTTTCACTGCAGCGCCTTCAGGTGAGGTTTCGATATCGACCTGCTCCGTGCCCTCTTCTTCATGCCTCTTTTGCGAATCGGTATCGCTCAAGTTGTATTCCTCATTTGTAAGGCCCTCAGCATGGCCGCATCGGTGGCATTCTCAGCAACCAGCAATTTAGCCAGTCCCATTTCGGCTGCCAGTTCAGCGACTCTTGGGCCGGGCACCACCAGTGTAGCTTCGGCCAGGATTTCAACCGCATTCGGGCCAAGCAATGACACCATATTGTCCAGCCCTTCGCCACTGCTGACCAGCACGGTATCGACGGTACCGGAGGTAAACAGTGCGCTGAATGGCCCGCGGTCGTGCATCGCTGGCTGTCTCCGATAGGTTTCCAGAGAGTCGACCTGAGCACCACGGGCCTGTAGCTGGGCGCGAATATAGTCGCGACCTCCCTCACCTTTTACCAGCAACACTTTATGGCCGGCTACACTGGCCAACTGGGGCAGAGCCAGCAAGCCCTCACTGTCCATCTGTTCCGGATAAATAGCCTGGATACCAAACTCCAGCAGCAAGTCTGCACTGGATCGGCCAACGCCATACCAGTTAATACCCATGGGCAATTGCGGCCAGAACTGCTCAAACCAGGTCATGCCGCCACGCACCGCATTGGCGCTGACAAAAACAACGTGCTGGTAAAGATCCAGGTCTATGACCCGCTGCCGGGATTCAGCGAACGGCTCCTTAAAGTAGTCAATTTGGAGCATCGGCCGGTGAACCACCGAATATCCCTGCTTTTCAAGGGCTGCGCACAGCTTATCGGCCTGCCCGGCCGGGCGTGTCACCAGTACCTGGGCCTCAGCCATAAACCTGTGCCAGGATTTCTCCGGCACCCTGGGCCAGCAACTGTTCGGCGACTTCAATGCCCAGATCTTCAACCTGGTCTGTGTGGGCACGGCCCTCAGCGCGCAAAAGTCGACTGCCGTCGGGCATACCGACCAATCCACGCAGGTACACCAAATCGGCATTATCCTCGTCAAACTGGGCAAATGCGGCAATGGGAACCTGGCAGCCACCTTGCAAATGCTGATTCATGGCCCGTTCTGCGCGCACACACAAACTGGTGGGTTCATGCGCCAGCGGACCCAACAACGCCATGGTTTCCTCATCACCTTCGCGCAGCTCGATACCCACAGCACCCTGGCCACCAGCCGGCAGGGATAACGCCAAGGGCAATCGCTGGCGAACACGATCGGCGAAGCCCAGTCTCAACAACCCCGCGGTTGCCAGAATAATGGCATCGTACTGACCCTCATCGAGCTTTCTCAGGCGAGTATTCACGTTCCCGCGCAGAAAATCGATGGTCAGATCGGGGCGCAGGGTACGCAGCTGGCACTCTCTGCGCAGACTGGAGGTACCGACAACACTGCCGGGGGGCAGCGCATCAATACTCTCAAAGTCAGCGCTGACCAGTGCATCCCTGGGGTCTTCGCGCTCACAGATCACCCCAAGGCCAAGGCCCTCTGGAAACTCCATCGGCACGTCCTTCATGGAGTGCACGGCAATATCGGCGCGGTGCTCCAGCAAAGCCGTTTCCAGTTCCTTAACAAACAACCCCTTGCCACCCACTTTGGCCAACGGTACATCCAGCAGCTGGTCGCCCCGTGAAGTCATGCCTACCAGTTCCACCTGCAAGCCGGGATGGGTCTGCTGCAACAGCGTCTTGACGTGATTGGCCTGCCACAGGGCAAGAGGACTTTCGCGGGTAGCGATACGAATTAACTTGGAATCAGGCATCGGGCCATGATACCTCAGCGCCGGCGCAACTGCTGCTTGACTTCACCCAGTAAGCGGCGGCTGACCACCGGAGAGACATCACAGTCATGCAAATGCACCACCCATTGTTCGCCCGAACGCTGCAAACCCACCACCCATTGCAGATTCACCAGGCTGTTGCGATGCACCCGCAAAAACTGCTCACCAAACTCCTGCTCCAGCTCCTTCAGGCTATCGGGAATAACCAATTCGCCACCGGGAGACAGGGCTTTGACATATTTCTGTTCCGCGACGAAACAACGGATGTCTGAGACCGCCACCATCTCGAGGCCGCGATGACTGTCAGCGGTGATATGGGCACGCGCTCCGCCGCCTTGTCCGATACTCTCGAGCTGCACTCGATTGAGACGCCCGGCGCTCTCAATCGCGGCCCGCAGTTTGTCCTCACGCACCGGTTTGAGCAAGTAGGCAGCCGCCTGCTGCTCCAGGGCCTGTAGTGCATAGTCGTCATAAGCGGTGCAAAAAACCACTGCGGGGGGGGCTGCTCAAGCTTTGCAAGTTCAGCGGCCACCTCGATGCCATCCATCCCCGGCATACGAATATCCAGCAACAACAGATCAGGCTGCCACAGGGCAACCTGTTCCAGGGCCTGACGGCCATTGCCGGCCTCTTCAATCTGAAAATCTGGCCCGATGCCGGCCAACAGTCGACGCAAACGTTCCCGGGCCAGTGGCTCGTCATCAACCAGCAAGCACTTCACGCCGACTCCCCCAGGGGATAACTCAACTGAACCCGATAGCTGCCAGGCAGTTGCTCCGAATCGCAACGCCCTGAATCGCCATACAATCCGGAGAGACGCTGGCGAATATTCTCCAGCGCCATGTGCAGACCCTCGCCGGCCTGGGTACGCCCTTCGATCGGCATGGGGTTATTAACTTCGGCGACCAGCATACCGCCCTCGCTGGTGATCCCGATATGAATACTGCCACCCTCTGGCAATTGTGCGACGCCGTGATAGACGGCATTTTCCAGCAGTGGCTGCAGTATCAGTGAGGGCATAGGCTGACTCAGCAGCTCATCGTCCACCTGCCAACTCACCTGCAAACGATCTCCCAGGCGCAGTTCCTCAATGCGTAGATAGAGGCGACACAGGTGCAGCTCGTTAGCCAGGGTTTTATCCCGCTCATCATCAGCCAGGCTGGCGCGAAACAGCTCCGCCAGGTCTTCCACCGCCCGCTCCGCATCGGTTGGCCGAATACTGATCAGGCTCGCAATGCTGTTCATGGTATTGAACAGAAAATGCGGCCGGATACGTGCACGCAGGGAATCCAGCCTGGCCTGCAGTTCTGCCTGTTCGCGCTCGCGAAGCTGCTGTTGCAGGTAAAAGTAGCGCAGAGCAATGCCGCCAATAACAGCGGCCACCAGCACGTTGCGCAGCAACCACCAGCGATTGAGCTCACCATAAACACTGGCATCAAAGGCCGTGCTGGCGACGATGGAACTGAAGCCGGTAACCAGCAGGATGATCACGTAGCTGACGACCACACCCACAAATAGCGACAGACGCGCGAGCAACTTGCGTAATGCGCAGATAAGCGCCGCGCAAAGCATCACGATCCACTGCACGAACAGGGAGGCCAGTGCCAGGCGATACCAGCTGAATTCGGGCAGGCTGCTGTCGCCGAGCACGTATACCAGCACGAGCAACTCCGCCACGATGAACAGAATCATGACTGATTTGGTGGCACAGAGGTCGGGAATAAAGAACTCCCGCTGTGGGTTATGGCTGGCCTCGGCCATTCAAGGGAATCTCCGATTCTTATGCTGTTATACTTGCATCCCTGACCATTAGCAGCAAGCCCGGGAATCCCCAATTCATGAGTGATTCAGACCAGACCAGCAAACTCTGGGGTGGCCGCTTCAGCGAAGCCACCGACAGTTTTGTACAACGTTTTACCGCCTCGGTGACGTTCGACCAGCGCATGGCGAACCAGGACATCCAGGGCTCACTGGCGCACGCCAATATGCTGGCTGCTGTCGGCGTACTCTCGGCAGGTGAACTCAATGCCATTAGCGACGGCCTGCAACAGGTACTGGCCGAAATAGAGAGCGGCGAGTTTCAATGGTCGGTAGAGTTGGAAGACGTGCACATGAACATCGAGGCGCGCCTGACCCAGTTGATCGGCGATGCGGGCAAAAAGCTGCACACAGGTCGCTCGCGCAACGATCAGGTCGCAACTGATATACGCCTGTACCTGCGCGCTGCCATTGATCTGATCGGTTCGGAGATGAGCCGTCTGCAGGCCGGAATCATTGATCTGGCCCGGCAACAGGCTGACACCATCATGCCGGGCTTTACTCACCTGCAAACGGCACAGCCGGTCAGTTTTGGTCATCATCTGCTAGCCTGGAACGAAATGCTGGAACGGGACTATGGTCGTCTGCAGGATTGCCGTGCCCGCATGAACCAGAGCCCTCTGGGCGCAGCTGCACTGGCCGGTACTACTTATCCTATCGACAGGGAAATGACCGCCAGCGCCCTTGGCTTTGATAAACCCACAGAAAATTCACTGGATTCCGTGTCCGATCGGGATTTCGCCATCGAGTTCTGCAGCTTCGCTGCCCTGCTGCTGACACATATGTCGCGCATCTCAGAAGAGCTGGTGCTGTGGACCTCCGCCCAGTTCAACTTTGTTGAGCTGCCGGACCGGTTCTGCACCGGTTCTTCCATCATGCCCCAGAAAAAGAACCCCGATGTGCCGGAGCTGGTGCGCGGCAAAGTGGGCCGGGTCAACGGGCATCTGATGTCCTTGCTCACCCTGATGAAGAGCCAGCCACTGGCGTACAACAAGGACAACCAGGAAGACAAGGAGCCGCTATTCGATACTGTGGATACGGTGTTGGACTGCCTGCGCGCCTTTGCCGACATGGTGCCGGCGATCAACCCCCGGGAAGATGTGATGCGCGAAGCGGCCAAGCGCGGTTTTTCGACTGCCACGGATCTTGCCGATTATCTGGTTGGGCTGGGCATTCCGTTTCGTGACGCGCACGAAATCGTTGGCTCTGCTGTCGCCCACGGTGTCGAAACGAACACCGATCTCGCAGACATGAGCCTGGAGACCTTGCAAGACTTTTGCCCCCAGATTGAGGCAAACGTTTTCGAGATCCTCACCCTTGAGGGCTCGGTCGCCGCGCGCGATCACCTGGGTGGCACCGCGCCGGCACAAGTGCGGGCAGCCGCGGATCGCGCCATGCAAAGACTGGAGCAACGATGATCAAATTTATACTGGGCGCCGTACTCGGAGCGATTCTCGCCAGTGCCTACTTTATAAGTCAGAGCCTGAGCTCATCGGCACCCTCTACCTTCGCCAGCGCTGAATCTACAGCCGCGCTGGAACGACTCATGGAGCGCATCAGCCCGCACATGGGTACCATGCTGACCGGTGACATCGCCGAGCAGCGCCAGGTGCTGGACGAAAACCTGTACGGACCACTCATTGAAGAAGCCCGCCAATTGCATCCCGTTGTTGAGGAAGTGCTGGAAATCGACGGTGTTTACACCGAGGTATTCACTCCCCTCTCTGGCATACCCACAGAAAACAAGAACCGGGTGCTGATCAACCTGCACGGTGGAGGGTTTACGTTTGGCGCCCGCACCGAGGGACGCCTGGAGTCCATACCCGTGGCTGATGTCGCGCGAATGAAGGTAATTAGCGTGGACTATCGCCAGGGACCCGAACACCGCTTTCCAGCCGCCAGCGAAGACGTCGCCACGGTCTACCAGCACCTGTTACAGAGCTACGAGCCGAAACAAATCGGTATTTTCGGCTGCTCCGCAGGTGGCCTGCTGACCGCCCAATCACTGGCCTGGTTCCAAAAGGAAGGCCTGCCCACCCCCGGGGCAGCAGGTATCTTCTGCGCTGGAGCGGGTCCTTTTGACCTCGGCGATTCCCATTCGATCAGCAGGATGTTCAATGCTGACCTCGGCGATGACACCATGGCATACCTCGCGGATGTCGACTGGAATGACCCATTGGTTGCACAGCTGGACCACCCCGATGTCCTGGCCAAGTTCCCACCGACAATGCTGATTTCAAGCACCAGGGATATGGCCATGAGCCCGGCACTAGCCACCCACCAGAGACTACTGGCGGCGGGTGCTGAGTCGGAGCTTCATATCTATGAAGGCCTGATTCACTATTTCTTCATGGACGCCGCTGTGCCTGAATCGCAACAGGTATTTGACCTGACGGCGCGTTTTTTTGATCGTCACCTGGCGCGCTAGTTCCAGTCGAAAGCAACACCACCCTGCTGCTGCATTTCGCGATTAACCAGCGATTTGATCAGTTCATCACTGCGGGTACAGCGCCAGTCCTCTACGGACTCATCCCACCGGAAGTGGTAACCGCCTGAGCGAGCCGCCAGCCATAGCTGCTGATTACCGGACTGACGCGAGAAAATCAGGCTGGTGTCATTCTCAAACTCAACAGTAAGAATGCCTCCGCTGTTCTCGTAGTCGAGGTCCAGGTCGTCGAGCAGTGTCTCTATTTGCTCAAAGGTGTCTTCGATCAGGTCGTTGAATTCGGCATCATTCATCATGGGTTCCGGCGCTCGATCAATGCATGGCCGCAAGCCAAAAGTGGTAATAATAGGCGCAGCTCACACGCCTGACTACTGTAGGGGTATAATGCGACCACTTTTTAACGGAATGCGACCAATGCGGTACGTCATCTACAGCCTGGCACTGATCAGTTGCCTCACTGCGTGTGGGCAGACGGGTCCGCTGTACCTGCCGGAATCCCAACCGGAAGCCGCCCCTGCAGCGGAACCGGCGCCGGCCGCCGCCGACAGCACTCCCAAACCAGAATAGATACCCATGACGGAATTTAACTACTGCGGCGACAGCCTGTGCGCCGAATCCACCCCATTGGCGGAGATTGCCTCACAACATGGCACTCCCACCTATGTGTATTCGCGCGCGGCTATCGAAGGCGCTTTCAACGGCTATCGGGGCGCTCTCGCCGGGTGTCCACACCTAATCTGCTACGCGGTGAAAGCCAACAGCAACCTCGCAGTACTGAATGTACTGGCCGAGCTGGGCGCGGGTTTTGATATTGTTTCCGCTGGTGAGCTGATGCGCGTGATTGCCGCCAAAGGCGACCCTCGCAAAGTGGTGTTCTCAGGCGTGGCCAAATCACGCGAAGATATGCGACTGGCACTGGAGCACGACATCCTCTGCTTTAACCTGGAATCATCCCAGGAGCTGGAGCGACTGCAGGAAGTGGCGGCGGAGATGGGTAAGACCGCGCGTATTTCAGTGCGGGCCAACCCGGACGTCGATGCCCAGACTCACCCTTATATCTCTACCGGTCTGCGAGAGAACAAGTTCGGCGTCGACGTGGATACGGCCCTGAGCATGTATCGCCGTGCCAACAGCATGGCGAACATTGAGGTTACCGGCATCGACTGCCATATCGGCTCCCAACTGACCGAAATCAGCCCCTTTATTGATGCCCTGAAGCGCCTGTTGTCGCTGCTGGATCAGCTGCAGAGCGAAGGCATTGAGGTATCCCACCTGGATCTGGGTGGCGGCCTGGGTGTGCGCTACAAGGATGAGACACCGCCGGCCACGGGCGATTACATCGCCGCGATTCGCGAGTATACCGATGAGCGTGGCATCACCCTGATGTTTGAGCCGGGGCGCTCGATTGTTGCCAATGCCGGCTTACTGTTGACGCGTGTCGACTATCTCAAGAGTAATGAGGCCAATCGCTTTGCCATTATCGATGCCGCGATGAATGACATGATCCGTCCCGCCCTGTATCAGGCCTGGTTGGATATTCTGCCGGTTCAGCGCAACTCTGGCGCTGAAGAGGCGATTTACGACATTGTTGGGCCGGTCTGCGAAACCGGCGACTTTCTGGGCAAGCAGCGTCAGCTGGCCATTGCCGAGGGTGATCTGCTGGCTGTGATGGGCTCCGGTGCCTACGGTTTTGTCATGAGCTCCAATTACAACACCCGCGCCCGTGCAGCCGAGGTCATGGTGGACGGTAATGCTGTACACCTGGTGCGCGAACGGGAGCAGGTCAGCGACTTGTTCAGTCACGAACGCCTGATCGGTCGCTGAGGGTCGGGGTCAGTCAGCATGTTACTCAAGTTCACCAAAATGCATGGCCTCGGCAACGACTTTGTTGTGCTGGATCTGATCAGCCAGCGCTTTAACCTGCGCCCCCGGCATGTGCGCAAGCTGGCGGACCGTCGCTTTGGCATCGGTTGTGATCAGCTGCTGGTGGTGGAAGCTCCACAGGACCCCGACGTGGACTTCCGCTATCGCATCTACAACCAGGATGGCAACGAGGTGGAACAGTGCGGTAACGGCGCCCGCTGTTTTGCCAAGTTTGTGCGCGACAGGAAGCTCACCCGCAAGGATGTCATTAAGGTGGAAACCGCTGCCGGCATCCTTGAGTTGAGGGTACGCGAAGATCGCCAGATCGAGGTGGATATGGGTGTGCCGGTACTGACGCCCGCAGAGATCCCCTTTCGTGACGAATCGCAAGCAACAAGCTACTCGCTGAGTGTCGATGGCCAGGAACTACAGATTGGTGCTGTTTCAATGGGTAACCCCCACTCGGTACTTCGGGTGGATGATGTGGACACTGCAGCAGTGGATCAGCTGGGCCCGCTGATCGAAGGCCATACGGATTTCCCCCAACGTGTGAACGCGGGTTTTATGCAGGTGGTCAGCCCCTCCGAAATCAAGCTGCGTGTGTATGAGCGTGGCGTGGGCGAAACGCTGGCCTGTGGCAGTGGTGCCTGCGCCGCAGTTGTGGCCGGGCGCCTGCAGGGCTTACTACACGAGACAGTGCAAGTGCATTTACCCGGCGGAACCCTCGAAATCCAGTGGGCAGGAGAAGGTCAAGCGGTTATCATGACCGGACCAGCGACCACCGTCTTCGAGGGCACCGTCAGAATATGAGCGCTGATCAATCCGCAGCGAATAACAATAAAACCAGCGAATTAACCGACGAGCAGGTACGTGATTACCTGCGCGAACACAGTGACTTCTTTGAACGTCATCCGGACATGCTGGACCATCTGCATATTAGTCACAGCAGCGGCGGCGCGGTCTCTCTGGTCGAGAAACAGGTCAGCGTATTGCGCGAGCGCAATATGGAAATGCGCAAGCGCCTGAATTCACTGACCAGCAATGCCCGAGACAACGATCATTTGTACGAATTGACTCGAGGTCTGATACTCGCGCTGCTTGAAGCGCGCACCACAGCCGACGTTGGCAAGGCGTTCGATCACACCATGCGTGAGGACTTCGCTGTCGAGCATACAAGCCTGATCCTGTTCGGTGATCCAAAACAGTCCAGCGACGCCCTGCGGGTAGAATCCGCTGACAGTGCCCGGATTGAGATTGGCGCTCTGCTGAAAAACCGCACGCCCACCTGTGGCGTTTTGCGCGCTGAAGAACTCAGCTATCTGTTTCCCGACGCCGGTCAAGTGGGCTCTGCCGCAGTGATGCCGTTGATCAATGGTGAAGAGATGGGCGTGCTGGCGGTGGGTTCCAGCGATGCCAATCACTACAGCTCCAACATGGGCACGCTGTTTCTCACTCATATCGCTGAGGTACTGATCAGGCTGCTGCCCCGGCTGCGACCCGAATCACCGTGAGTCACGCGCTTCCGGGTCAGATTAAGCAGTACCTGACCTACCTGCGCGACGTACGGCAGCTTTCACCCCATACACTCAAAAACTATGGTCGTGATCTGCAGGAATTGCAGAACTGGTGCGAGCAGCAGTCTATCGAGCGCGCCCAGGCATTGAGCAGCCACCATTTGCGTCATTACGCAGGCCATCTGCACCGTCAGGGTCTTGCCGGCAGCAGTATTCAGCGCAAACTTTCCGCCATACGCAGTTTCTTTAATCACCTCGGTCGACAACCCGGCTCTGGCCTGGAGAGCAACCCGGCACTGGGCATTCAGGCGCCCAAGCAGCAGCGTCGATTACCCAAAACCCTGGACGTGGATCAACTCAACCGCTTCCTCAGCATAGACGCCAAGGATCCCCTGTCCCTGCGCGATCTGGCCATGGCGGAGTTATTTTATTCGTCCGGGTTGCGTCTGGCGGAGCTGGCCAGTGTCAACCTGACCGACGTAGATTCGGCCGCGGCTCTGGTCACTGTAACCGGCAAAGGTTCCAAGACCCGCACCGTGCCCGTCGGACAGGAGGCCCTGCAGGCTATCGCCGCGTGGCAGAAACAGCGCCATGCTGTCGATGGTGAGGCGGCTTTATTTACCAACCAGCGCGGACAGCGGCTCAGCCTGCGCAGCATTCAGGATCGCCTGAAACGCATGGGTCGGCTCGCCGGTATGCCCCAGGACGTGCACCCGCATATGCTGCGTCACAGCTTCGCCAGTCACTTGCTGGAATCCAGCGGCGATCTGCGCGCTGTACAAGAGCTTCTCGGGCACGCCAATATATCGACCACCCAGATCTACACACATCTCGACTACCAACACCTGGCCAGCGTATATGACAAGGCCCACCCCCGGGCCAAACGGCGCGCAAAAGAGAGCTGAGCAGTGGCAATCAAAGTAGTGACTTTCGATTTGGATAACACCCTTTGGGATGTTGAGCCGACGCTGATCAAGGCTGAGAAAGCTCAGTTTAAATGGCTGAAGGAGCACCGCCCTTTGCTGGTGGAGCGTTTCAGCAGCCTCGAAATCCGCGAGCACCGTATGCGCTTCTGGCATGAGCATACTGAATTAGCCCACCAGATCAGCAAACTGCGCATTGAATCCACTCGCGCCCTGTTGCTGGATAGTGGCTACGGCGAAACCGAGGCTCGTGAGGGAGCCCAGCAGGCGTTTGACGTATTTCTATCCACTCGCCATCAAGTAGAACCTTACGAGGAAGCCCTGGAAGTGCTGGAGGATCTTGCAAAGCGCTACACCCTGGGAGCTCTAACCAATGGCAATGCAGACATCTTCAAGGTAGACATCGGCGCCTGCTTTGATTTTGCCTATACCGCGGAACAGGTCGATGCCAGCAAACCCATGCCGGACATGTTCCACGCGGCCCTGGATCGCACCAGTGTTGCACCACGGCAACTGGTGCATGTTGGCGACAACCCCGAGCATGACATCGGCGGCGCCCATGCCGCTGGCGTACTGTCGATATGGCTCAACGCTGCCAGAGATGCATGGCAGAGCGGTCAGGCACCCCACGCCGAGATTTCGAATCTGAGAGAATTACCCGCGGCCATCGAAGCGCTGCAGGTGCTCTCTGTATGAGCCCCTGGCGGGCGGAGCTATTTCTGTATCCGGCTAGTGCTGAGCATCGACCCCTGGTTGGCATCAGCGCATGCCTGCTAGGTGAACCGGTCCGTTATGACGGCGGCCACAAACTTCAACCCGCCTTTGCAAGTCACCTCGCACCCTGGCTGCAATTAGAGGCGATATGCCCGGAGGTGGGTATAGGGCTGGGTGTACCCAGACCAACCCTGGATGGCATCAGCACACCCAAAGGTGTGCGTATTGTCTTCACTGAAAATCAAGCGCTGGATGTGACTGACAAGCTGACGGCCTATGCCGATAGCTATATCCAGCGGTGTGGCAGGTTTTGGCCGCTGTCAGCCTACATTTTTAAAGCGCGCTCACCGAGTTGTGGCGTGGGCACCCTACCCGTCGATCGCCTCACCGGGGGAACTAAGACCACAGACGGTGCCTTTGCCGGAAGGTTCCGTCAACAATTACCCTGGTTATGCCTGTACGAAGAAGAACATCTTGAAGACCAGGCCAACTGCGAGGACATGCTACTGCTGACTTACATCTGCCGGGATATTCTGTGGCAACAGCCTGAATCCTCGTTACCGAGACTCCGCGAGCACTACCAGGGCGTCATAGATGCACCACTGAGCGCAACTGACAGGCTCGGCTTGTGGCTTGAGGTGAAGGTGTGCCTGGAAGAGAACAAACAAAAACGGCGCCAACTGGTGACCCAGTTTCGCGCCGTTTCAGAACACTGACAATAAACTAGATGGCGTCTTCGCCGGTTTCTCCGGTGCGGATACGAATGACCTGCTCCATACCCTGCACAAAGATCTTGCCGTCGCCGATCTTACCGGTGTTGGCAGCATTGGCGATAGCATCAATAGCGCCATCGACCTGTTCGTCGGCAACCACGATTTCCAGCTTCACCTTGGGCAGGAAGTCCACGACGTATTCAGCGCCACGATACAACTCGGTGTGCCCCTTCTGACGACCGAAGCCTTTCACTTCAGTGGCAGTAATACCCTGAACACCGATCTCGGAAAGCGCCGCACGCACATCGTCCATTTTGAATGGCTTAATGATGGCCGTGATCATTTTCATTTCATTATTCTCCTGGCGAATGATCAGAACGCATCATTATCGTGGTTTCTGGATAGTTCGCAAGTTTCAATACATTCATCCTGAACATGCGCCGCTCCGCTAGCAAGTAATTCGAGGCAGCCCCACCGCGTCGCTACGGGCTTCCTACCCTCTCGCGACATACACCGAACGCGGACCGGTACATCCTGTACATGCGCCGCTCCGCCAGCAAGTAATTCGAGGGAGCCCCACCGCGTCGCTACGGGCTTCCTGCCCTCTCGCGACGTACAGTACATCCTGTACATAAAAAAAGGGGGCCAAAAGGCCCCCAAGGAAGTACGCACGTTAATGCGCCCGCAAGATAGTGTTACTGGGCAGTGAACTCCGGGTACGCTTCCATACCACATTCGGAGAGATCCACGCCTTCGTACTCGTCTTCTTCGCTGACCCGAATACCGATCACGGCCTTCAGGATGCCCCAGGTCACCAGGGAGGTAACAAATACCCAGCCAAAGATGGTCAGTGCACCAATGATCTGGCCAGTAAAGCTTGAGCCATCGTTGGTTACAGGAACCAGCAGTAGACCCAACAGACCAACGGTACCGTGTACGGAGATGGCACCAACCGGGTCGTCGATCTTCAGCTTGTCCAGCATCAGGATGCTGAATACCACCAGTACGCCACCAGCTGCGCCGAACAGGGTTGCCTGCAGCGCTGTCGGGGTGGAGGGCTCGGCAGTAATGGCGACCAGACCAGCCAGCGCACCGTTCAGTGCCATGGTCAGGTCAGCCTTGCCAAACTTGAACTGGGCAGTCAGCAGAGCGGCTACCAGGCCACCAGCTGCGGCGGCGTTCGTGTTCATGAACACAACAGCTACTGCGTTGGCGCTTTCAACCGTGGCAGTCGCCAGGACTGAACCGCCGTTGAAGCCGAACCAACCCAGCCACAGGATGAAGGTACCCAGGGTTGCCAGCGGCAGGTTTGCACCAGGGATGGCGTTTACAGAACCGTCTGCACCGTATTTGCCCTTACGAGCACCAAGCAGGATCACACCGGCCAGGGCTGCAGCAGCACCTGCCATATGAACGATGCCAGAGCCGGCAAAGTCAGAGAAGCCAAGGTCGCCGAGGGTGTACATGCCAAATACCGGATTACCACCCCAGGTCCAGGAACCTTCCATCGGGTAGATGAAGCCAGTCATGACAACCGCGAAGCCCAGGAAAGCCCACAGCTTCATGCGCTCTGCGACCGCACCAGATACGATGGACATGGCAGTCGCCACAAACACGACCTGGAAGTAGAAGTCAGCAGAAGGTGCATAAGTCGCTGGTTCTTCGGCACCGGCTACACCGTCAGCGGTGATACCGGACAGCAGGAAGTCGCCGCCGTACATAATCATGTAGCCGCACACCATATACATAATGCATGAGATGGCGAACAGGGCTACGTTCTTGGTCAGGATTTCAGTGGTGTTCTTGGAGCGGACCAGGCCAGCCTCCAGCATGGCGAAACCTGCCGCCATCCACATCACCAACGCGCCGCAGATAAGGAAATAAAACGTATCCAGCGCGTAGCTTAGTTGAAAAATTGAATCTTCCATTGGAATGTCTCTCTTGTGTTAAGCAGTGGGCTAGATCGCTTCTTCGCCGGTCTCGCCGGTACGAATACGAATGACCTGATCCAGGTCGGATACAAAGATCTTGCCGTCACCGATCTTGCCAGTGTTTGCTGACTTGCTGATCGCTTCCAGCGTGGCATCGGCCGTTCCGTCAGCGACTGCAACTTCGATCTTCACCTTGGGCAGAAAGTCCACAACGTACTCTGCACCGCGGTACAGCTCAGTGTGACCTTTCTGGCGCCCGAAACCTTTCACTTCGGTAACGGTGATACCTTGCACACCGATCTCCGAAAGGGCTTCACGGACGTCGTCCAGTTTGAATGGCTTAACAACAGCCGTAATCAGTTTCATAGTGTTCTCCGGGTCTAGATATGGCGCCCCTGGGGGCGCCAGTCATATATGCTCGACAGCAGGCTTAAAACGCTTTGCTGATGCTGAATACAGCGCGGGCTTCACCCAGCTCTTTCAGAGTGCCTTCAATGTCGGTGTCGGTATAGGCGATACCCAGATCAACACCCGCAGGCGTGGAGAAAGTCAGACCAACCAGCCAGTCGTAGTAAGTGTCGTCTTCACCACCCCAGAAGTCGTCTTCGTC
Source organism: Halieaceae bacterium (assembly GCA_963921335.3). Classification (GTDB taxonomy): domain Bacteria; phylum Pseudomonadota; class Gammaproteobacteria; order Pseudomonadales; family Halieaceae; genus CAWUFC02. Next base: position 1,364,176 of record CAWUFC020000002.1, read on the forward strand.
GGTCTTGGTGTAACCCAGGTGCAGGTCGAGAGCCACAAAGTCGTTGAATGAGCGAGAGTACTCAGCGTGGATATACAGGTTCTCGGGGCCGTCTTCACCAAACTCGTCGGTGTAGTTAAAGCCCAAAGTGGCGTCAAAGAAGTTGATTGCAGCTTGCAGTTCCAGGAAGTCCAGATCGGTGTCGCTCTGGTAACCGTAGTAGATGAAGCCTACGTCGAAGCCAACATTATCGCTGACATCGCCAGCCCAGCCACCGTATACGTCAATCTCGGTAGAACCACCGTCCAGGCCGCCACCGAAGTTCACGTTAGAAGCCCAGGTACCGATATAGAAACCACTGTCGTGGCCGTAGTCGAAACCACCCTGGATCGCGGCATCTTCGTTAGTCTGGGAAACACCACGCCAGACATAGTCAGAGGCGAGGGTCACGTTGGCGCTGATGGCGTCTTCCGCAGAGGCGGTAGTAGCAGCACCTGCTGTCAGGCCAGCGGCAACAGCGAGGGGTAAAATTTTCTTGGTAAACATGTGTCTCTATCTCCATAAATGGGTGTTGTAGAAAACTTATGAATTGATGTTCCCCGGCTACGGGCGCAAAGGATCGTGCAATTTCAAAGTTTGACCGGGTATTTGCAGGGGGCGTGCCAACTTTGAACAATTCTTAAATATCAGGGAGTTACCGAACAATCACCGGATTTAGCTCCAGGATTGCACCGAAAAAGGGCGCCAATTTGGTGCGCTGCTCGCACCACAACTGAATGGCGCACCATTGAGGTGCATAAAGCGGAATTGCGGCAAAACAACAGCGACTTGCGCGCTTCTGGTACACTTATCACATGGCTATTTCACCCCCACCCATTAGCGATGTGATCAACCAACTCAACAGTCTGCTGGGCGACAGTGGGCTCAAGGGTGAACTGGATCGCAATATGAAAACCGTCCTCCAGTCAGCACTGGGCAAGCTCGACGTGGTCAGTCGCGAGGAGTTTGATGCCCAGGCCGCAGTATTAGCTCGTACCCGCGCCCGGGTAGAACAACTGGAGGCGGAACTGCAGGCAATGATCGAAAAGGTTGATTCACAAACTTAGGTAGACAGGGTCCGCTGGCGGCACAGCTGTCAGCAGCTACACTCCCGCTTAACAGCTCATTTTATGGATGTTGTAACGCTCAAGGACGGGCAGCATGACACTTTCTATTGTTTTCAGCCGTGCGCAGCGTGGCATGGACGCGCCACTGGTGCGCGTGGAAACACACATCTCCCAGGGGTTACCCGGCTTTTCGGTGGTGGGCCTACCGGAAGCGGCAGTACGCGAAAGCAAAGAACGGGTGCGCTCAGCTCTGATCAATTCCCAGCTGAGCTTTCCCACCCAACGCCTGACTGTTAACCTCGCGCCCGCTGATCTACCCAAGGAAGGGGGGCGCTTCGACCTACCTATTGCGCTAAGCATACTGGCGGCCTCCGGTCAGCTGCCGAAATCCTGCGTATTGCACAGTGAATTTATTGGCGAACTCGCCCTGGACGGAGAGCTGCGAGCGGTGTCGGGGTGTATCGGAGCAACGATTGCCGCTGCAGGTGCTCAACGTCAGATCATTATGGCAGGTGACTGTGCACCGGAAGCAGCAGTGGTACCTTATGCTAAGGTTATACCCGCGCGACATCTACTAGAAGTGTTGGCCCATTTGCGCGGCACCCAAAAGCTTGCACCGGCAAAGCCTCGCCCTCAATACCAACAGGAATATCCAGACCTTGCGGATGTTCAGGGACAAGCAATCGCCCGCCGGGCTCTCGAGATTGCTGCGACGGGTGCACACAACGCATTACTGTTTGGTCCTCCTGGCACAGGCAAAAGTATGCTGGCAGCTCGCCTGCCAGGCCTGCTGCCTCCTCCGGACGAACAAGAGCGCCTTGAAATACTCGCCGTGCAAAGCGCAATACAACCACTGTCAGATCCACTTGGAGCACCGCAGCGCCCATTCAGGGCACCTCACCACACTGCATCGGCTACCGCCATGGTTGGAGGTGGCAGAGCTTTGAGACCAGGAGAGATTTCCCTGGCGCACTGCGGTGTGTTGTTCCTTGACGAACTGCCAGAGTTTCCGCGCTCCGTCATCGAAGCACTGCGCGCGCCTCTGGAAACAGGCACGGTGCGAATAGCCCGCGCCAACGGCGATGTCAGCTATCCAGCACGCTTTCAGCTGATCGCCGCCATGAACCCATGTCCCTGCGGCTACGATGGTGATCCGCACCACAGCTGCCGCTGCTCACCTGCCCAGATCGCGCGTTATCGGCAGAAAATATCCGGCCCCCTACTAGACCGCTTTGATCTGGTGCTCCAGCTGCCTCGCCTGGCGGCAACTGAATTAATAGCCCATGGCAATAGTGCCGAAAGTTCGAAGACAGTGCGCCAGAGGGTCATTGCCGCTAGGAATTTTCAAAGACAACAAAGCAGCAGGCCAGCAGCCAGCCTGGACAGCAATGCGTTCAAGCTGCATTGCAAACTGAAACCTCATGACCAGGAGGAATTAGCGCAGACCTGCGAACAACTGGGAGTATCGGTTCGCGCTTATGGCCGTATCATTCGAGTGGCGCGCAGCATCGCCGACCTTGCCGGAGAGCCTTCTATTACAAAGACTCACCTGCTTGAGGCACTAGCCTATCGACAGCTCACTCCGGGACAGCCGGCATAAAATCAGTATAGATGCTATCTACACCCCAGTTATCCCTAAGCAAAGTCCATTGGCCTTCATCGTTTATGGTATGTACATAAGTGCGGATGCCGCGTTGCGCAAGTGCCAGCGCCAAACCACTCTGGGCGCGCTGCACTGATAGCGTTATAGCGACCAGAGCCATACGCTCTGTATGCGCTATAACAGCCGCGGAATCACCTGCATACTGATACAAAGTCCATATCACCTGCTGATAGCCAAGCTCACGCACCGCTCGATACTCATCGGGCTGATAAATCTGCGGAATCACCCGATTCTCAGCATCAGGCAGAAGTTCAACCATTCGCTTCAGGGCCTCTAAATTGCGCGCCTTAACGTCAGTCACCAGCACCCAGTCCGGATGCCTCCGCATCAACTCTGCCAGTTGCGTCAGGTCCATATGCGTCTGGGTACCATGCTCTGACATCAATCTGCGAAAACTTGCTAAATCCGGAGCATCTTTCAGGGCGAAACCAAACGCGCGCCTGGCTTGAAATTTCCAGTCGTGAAAGGTCACAAGATGATCATCGCTTGTCCAGACAAAATCGAGTTCAATCCAGCGAAATCCAAGAGCAAGACTATGCTCGACCGCCTCTAGCGAGTTATTGTAAGTTTGCTGTTCAAGGCCGCCGCCCGCATGAGCCACACGTGGCAATATTTCAGTAGTGCCCGTGCCCAACTGCTCCTCAAGCGCTGCATCGCAGCCCAGCAAAATCACTAGTGGCAGCGGGATTAGCCATCGCATAATTTCTAACATGACCGAAATTTAAGACGGCTATAGACTGGATACAAGCGACATTTAGATTTAGACTAACGACTATTAGTTTGTAGTGAGCTTTGATTAAATAAGCGCGGAGAACACATCATGAGCACCTGCCCATTCGCCAACCTGGTAGACCCCGAAACCTACGCAGAGGGTATGCCCTATCAACGCTTGCGAGAGATCCGGGACGCGGGCCCCGTGGTAAAAATGGAAGACCCTCTTACCGGCATCCCCTACTGGGTGGTGTCCCGGCAACAGGAACTGGACGAGGTGTCCAAGAATCCCAAGCTGTTCTCCTCCGCAGAACGCTCTCCATTTCCAATGGAGTTCGAGGACTGGATGATTACCGATGTGCACCAGAAAACCATCATTGGCATGGATCCGCCCGAACACCAGGTTGTGCGCCGCATTATGCGGGCTGCTTTTACACCGAAAACCGTCGATTCCTACGAGGCCAAATTCCGCGAGCATGCGCGCAATATTGTCGACGCTGTGGCCAGTCGCGGGGAATGTGAGTTTGTTGAAGAAGTGGCCACTGAACTACCACTCATCGCCATCCTCGAGCTGCTGAGCGTCCCACTCGAAGACCGCAAGAAATTCTTCGACTGGACCAACACCATGATTTTTGCCGACGACCCGGACATGGCCGTGGACGAAATGGCCGGGCAGATCGCTTCGGCTGAGGTGATTGCCTACGCCCAGAACCTGGCCGCGGAATACTTCAAAAACCCGACTCCCAGCCTGCTTGGTGCGCTGCTTGAAGGCGAGGTCAAAGGACGCAGAATCACCGAAGAAGAGTTCGGCTGGATGTTTATCCTGATCCTGGTCGGGGGCAACGAATCAACCCGCACGGTCATTGCCCAGGGCATGCGCCTGTTGATGGAAAACCCCGATCAATTGCAGTATCTGGTCGACAACCCCGACAAGATCGGCGACGCCTGCGAAGAAATGCTTCGCTACAACACGGCGTTTATTGCTATGCGCCGCACCGCGATGGAAGACTGTGAGCTAGGTGGCCAGCAGATCAAAAAAGGCGACAAGATTCTGCTGCACTACCACACCGTCAACCACGACGAGGCCACCTTCGGCGAAGACGCCATGACCTTTGATGTGCGCCGCGCCGAACGCATGCCTGATCTCTACAATCAGCACCGCTCCTTTGGCATTGGCCAGCATTTCTGCATCGGCTCACATCTGGCACGACTGGAGCTGAATATCATGATGGAAGAAATCATTCCCCGTCTGCGCAACCCGAAGTTTGCCGACAAACCGCAGTTTGTCCGCTCATTCTTCGTGAACGCCATGAAGGAAATGAATATCAGCTTCGATAAGGAAGCCGCCTAATACAGACGGGAATTTCAATGGGGTCAGAGTACTTTGAAAATTTCAAAGTACTCTGACCTCTTTTGATTGGCTTAATGCTTTAACGGTTAGCCACGCGCTGGTATGGGCTGTCTCCCACATAGCGCAGCGTGGTAAAACCGAAGAACATCTCGTGCTTGGTCTGCAAGCCAAAGTGCACCGGTCGTTCAGGTGCCGGGTTGAAAGGATTGCGAGCCGAATTGTCCATGGCCCCGCGGGCAACGATCTTGCTGCCAGCTGGCAGGAACAGTGGCTCCTGCAACTGGTAGTTGAACTGCCAGTTAAACTCATACCGCGGCACACTCAACAGCATCTGCTCACGCCCATCCGGATACACAGCGCTGTAGCTCATGTACTTACCCCGGTAGTGCATATGCGGCATCAGTGAATACAGGTAAGCATCTCGTTCCACCAACTGCTCGCCTTCCAGGGGATACTCCTTGACCCCGGGAGGTATGAGGAATCGACGCTGTCCGGCCACCCCGCCGGACATCACGTGCTCAGGAGGCTCATCGTACAGAAACAAGCCTATTTCGGTCTCATCGACAGTTTCCTTGCCAGAGGTGGTGTAATGCATTTGCAGCAGCAGGCTTGATCCAGCCTTCAGCAAACGCCCGCTGTTGTCGCGGAAAACGTCTGGCTGACGCCCGGGCGCGAAGCCTCCCAGGCTATCCCCATTGGCAGCACCGGTCTCTCGCCCGCGCACGGTTTTGTCAGCCGGGCTGGAAACATAGGCAATCACATGATGCAGCACCTGGCGATCACCGGGAATGGTCTCCATGGCGCGCACCCAGACGTCCTTATCCAGATTGAGGTTCACCGTGATGTAGCGATAATCGAGCACACCGGTAGCAGGAATGGTTTGGGCCGGCACCTTCACAATCATGTCCGGCTCACCCAGGGTGTAGCGTGGATTGTTGAAGATTAAATTAGGCAGCGGGTCTTCGCCCTCACCGCGCGGAGCACCGGCATCTATCCAGCGCACCAGTTGTTGCTGCTTGGCAACCGTGAGCCCGGCTTCTTCCTCAATGGGCACGCTGACATGGCCATCGATCTGTCCAGGCGGCATACGACGAGTCATGACAACTTCTTTCATCATTTTCGACCAGCCACGCACCATGTTGTAATCAGTCATCGCCCAGGGTCCGATACCTCCCTCGTGATGACAGCCAGCGCAGTGCTTCTCAAGCATCGGCGCAATATCGTGGACATAGGAAGGTACGGCAGACTCTTGGGCAAGGCCGGGGATGTTCAGTGCAGCAAGGGTTTCCCCAGCCAGGACTTTATCAAGCGTGGGCTGCAGGCCCGCACTGTCGCCTGCATAAATAAGGCTCATCGCGGCCGGGTCTATAACCACCGCATCGACCGAATCCAGACCCAGGGATTGAGCTACTAAGCCGGCCTCATCCAGCAACACCGGCAGCTCAGTGCCCCGGTCCTGAAGCAATTCATCACGATCTGATGTGCCGGCGTCTTCAAGCAAAAAGAACACCAGGTTCTTGCCCTGATGGGTGCGTTGAAGATTTTCCAGCGCAGAGGAAGCCTGCGACGAATCTGCAGCAATAACGACCGCCTGCTGATCACCGTAGTAGCTGAGCTGGTGATGCTTCCCCACATGATCCAGCAGCGCAAAATCACCCACACGGTCGCCCGCATTGGCGCCCGCCACAGCGAGTGTCATCCAGACTAACAGCGCCACAAACTTGTTCTTATCCATTTAAGCAGCCTCTTTATCAGCACGCCTGATCTTCCAGTGTACATCAGTAGGCAGAACGGCGCTGTCTGGTTATGCTATGTGCATGCCCGGCCTCGCTCAACACCTGGTTCGCTATCGCTATCTGTTGGCAGTACTCAGCCTGCTCGTCACAGTTGCGGGCGGCTGGGGTATTCAATACACCAGCATCGACAACACGTTTAATGCGGTACTCAGCGAGGCCGACCCCTATCGCGAGGAGGTGGACGAAGTACAGGCTGACTTTCCACCCACCCCGGCGGTGCTGTTTGCCTTCATGACAGAAGAAGGCGATTTGTTCGAGCTTGAAGCCCTGCGCGCCATGCAGGCTCTCACCGATCGCTATACCGAAGTGCAAGGGGCCGTCTCTGTCGCCTCCCTCTCAAACCGCCGCCTCAACGCGGTGGACGCCAACATCCACGACCGCGATTACTTGCTGCCTGCGCTGGCTGAGATCAAAGAGCAGGACCTGGCAGGCCTGCGCGAGGTGGCCCTGGCGGATGAAGACCTGGTTAAAAGCCTGTTGTCACCTGAAGGTGATCTGGCCCTGGCCGTACTCAAGTACCGCCCGGCGGTCGATGACAAGCCCACCCGTCTCGCCGTGGCCGAATCGGTGATAGCCCTGCGCGATGACTTGCGCCAACAGTTTCCCGGCGTGGGCATCTATGTGTTGGGCAACGTGCTCTATGAACTGGACAGCTACAAAGCGCAAATCAAGGACACCCGCTATCTGGCGCCGCTGTTGATTCTGATTACGATTTTGCTGAAGTGGCTGTGCCTGCGTTCCCTGCCCTACGCTTTGTGCATACCTACGGTCGCCTTTGCCGCCCTGGCGCTGACCGTCGGCAGCATGGGCTGGGCAAACATTCCCTTCAACCAGATTTCCACCATGGGACCATTGGTGGTGATCATGGTCGCCACCGCCCATGGCGTGCATATTGCCTCGGTATTCGGCCAGTGCCTGCACCAGGGCCTGGGCAAAGTTGAGGCCATGCAGGAGAGCCTGCGCATCAACATGCAGCCGGTGACCCTCGCCAGCATGACCACGGCCATGGGTTTTCTCAGTCTCAACTATTGCTCCTCACCCGGCATCTACGGATTCGGCAACGTCGTTGCCGTCGGTGTGTTCTGGGCCTACCTGTTGAGCCTGACACTGCTGCCAGCACTGATTCTTATGCTGCCCGCCTCCAGCGTGCCGAAGCCGCTGGGTGTGCAGGGTTTTATCAACTGGGTGGGCCGCATGGTGGCCGAGCGCGGACGGCAACTGATGCTGGGTGGCGGTGCCATTATCCTGGTGACATTCGCACTGCTGCCACTCAACAGCGTCGACTTTAATCGCTTCAGCTTCGTCGACAAAGACTCGGATTGTCACCAGGTCATGACCGCCCTGGCGGAAAAAATCGGCAATGACCAGAGTCTTGTTTACGCAGTGCACAGTAATCAGTACTACGGCATTACCGAGCCTGAATTCCTGCAGCAGGTAGACGCATTTACCCTGTGGCTGGAGGCCCAGCCGGAAACCAGTTTTGTCAGCAGCTATACCGATTATCTTAAAATCCGCAACGAGGCGGAGCACGACAACGACAAGGCCTGGTACGTATTGCCAGAGGATCACCTGCAGATCATTGATTACCTGGTGGGTTACCAGCTGATTCAGGAGATTGAACCCAACCTCGAACCCCTGTTTAACAACGACTACTCCGCCATCCGCCTTGTCATTGGCACGTCCAATCTGTCCAATCGCGAACTGTTGGCTTTTAACGGCCGCATCGATGACTGGATAGCGAACAATGTGAAGCCAGAATACCGGGTGCTGCACGGCGCCAACAGCATCCTGTTTGCGCGGCTGGACCGAACCATCTCGGTGGAGCTGTTACAGGGATTTGCAGTGAGTTTCCTGCTCATTACCCTGACCCTGGCCATTGGCTTGCGCAGCCTGCGCTATGGCTTACTCAGGATTATGCCCAACCTGTTCCCCGCCACCATCGTATTTGGGTTTTGGGGTGTCTATAACGGCCAGCTCAGCCCCTATATCCTGATGTTGTTTTCCATCAGTATCGGTCTGGTCGTGGACGACTCTGTGCACGTGCTTAGCAAATACATCAAAAGTCGCCGCGATGGTGACACACCGGAGAACGCTGTCCAGTACGCTATCGACAGGGCCGGGTCGGCCATTACCATCACCACCCTGTCATTGGCAGTCTCCACCTTTGTACTGGTGTTCTCGAATACCTTCTACTACGAGAATGTGGCACTGATGCTCACTCCCATCATTGTGGTTGCCCTGCTGCTGGATCTACTGTTTCTGCCGCCGGTGCTGGTGCGCTTCGATCGCTGGTGGGAGGGCAGAAAAAGTCCGCCCTCAGCTGATTTTTCCACCAGCCCGCAGGGCTGATCTGATACACTGCCACTGCTTTCAAGTGGTGTAGTTTTCTTGTCCAATCTCAACCCCCGTCAACGCGAAGCGGTACGCTATATCGATGGTCCCCTGCTGGTTTTGGCCGGTGCCGGCTCCGGTAAAACCAGCGTGATCACCCGCAAAATTGCCTACCTGATCGAGCAGTGTGGCATCAAGGCCAGGCACATAGCGGCGGTCACCTTCACCAACAAAGCAGCCAGGGAAATGCGCGAGCGCGTAGGCAAGCTGGTCTCTACCGAGGCCGCTGAAGGCCTGTTGGTCAGCACCTTCCACCAGCTGGGGCTGCGCATTATTCGCGAAGAGCGCAAGACACTGGAACTCAAAGCAGGTTTCTCCATCTTTGACAGCCAGGACAGCCAGACCCTGCTGCGTGACATCCTCATCCAGGAACACGGTGCCGAGGGCGACAAGGCGGCACTGATCCAACAACAAATTTCCAACTGGAAAAACGACGGCCTCATGCCCGAGCAGGCACTGGCTACCGCCAAGAACCCGTCAGACATCCTCTGTGCCGAAGCCTATAAGCGCTATCAGCGGGCGCTGAAGGCCTACAATGCCCTGGATTTCGACGACCTGATCTTGCTGCCAGGTATTCTGTTCGAGCACCATCCCGACATACTCGAGAAATGGCAAAACCGCATTCACTACCTGCTAGTAGATGAGTATCAGGACACCAATAGCAGCCAGTACCAACTGGTACACCAGCTCGTGGGCCTGCGCGGCGCCCTGACAGCCGTTGGCGACGACGATCAGTCCATCTACGCCTGGCGGGGTGCCAGACCTGAAAACCTGGCTCAGCTACAAACCGATTTTCCGGGCCTTAAAGTGATCATGCTGGAGCAAAACTACCGCTCCACAAGCCGCATTCTAAAAGCTGCCAATACCCTCATTGCCAATAACCAGCACGTGTTCGAGAAAAAGCTCTGGAGCGAACTGGGATTTGGTGAGCCCCTGCGCGTACTGGAATGCGCCGACGAAAATGCCGAGGCGGAACAAGTGGTCGCGGAAATACTCGACCACCAGCTGCGCAAGCGTACCCGCTTGGGTGACTACGCCATTCTATATCGGGGCAATCATCAGGCCCGCCTGCTGGAACTGGCCCTGCAACAACAGCAAGTGCCCTACCAGATGAGTGGCGGCCAATCCTTCTTTGCCCGCAATGAGGTCAAGGACATCATGGCCTACCTACGGCTGGTGGCCAACCCTGATGACGATAACGCGTTTTTGCGTATCGCCAACGTGCCCCGACGCAAGCTAGGCACCACAACACTGGAGGCATTGGGCCATTACGCACGCCAATCGGGCATGAGCATGATGCGAGCTGCACAGGGCATCGGCGGTGATATACCTGAACAGGGCCGCAAACGGCTGGCCGAATTTGCCCACTGGCTCGAGCAAACCCGTTCGCGCTGCCAGGGCAATGCGGTCAGCGCAGTGCGACAAATGGTGCGCGACATACAGTACGCAGACTGGCTGGACAACATCAGCTCCAGTGAGGAAGTGGCCGAGCGGCGCATGGCCAATGTGGATTTCCTGTTGGATTCCCTCGCCCGGGTGGTGCAGGAGGAACAGGTGGATATCCAGGAAGCAATCGCCCGCTTGGTACTGCGCGACCTGATGGAACAACAGGAAGAAGAGAAAGCAGTGGACGACAGCGTACAACTGATGACCCTGCACGCTTCAAAAGGTCTAGAGTACCCCACGTCTACCTGATCGGCATGGAGGAAAACCTGCTACCCCATCGCAACAGCATTGAAGACGGCAATATCGAGGAAGAGCGCCGCCTCGCCTACGTCGGCATTACCCGTGCCCAGCAAACTCTGACCATGAGCCTGACCCGCAAGCGTAAACAGTTCGGCGACATGATCGACTGTGAGCCCAGCCGCTTTCTGGATGAGTTACCCGCTGATGACATCAGCTGGCAGGGCGGCCTGGAGCAGGATGAAGAAGCGGCCCAGCAGCGTGCCAACGACACACTGGCGGGCCTCAAGGAACTGCTCGCCTGATATCCCGCGCAGGGTCAGACGATCAGGCTGACCAGGTTGTAAACCAGCAGCGCGGCGAGATAGGCGCCTGCAAAATAGGCTGCAAACATCTTCACCGCCAAACGATTGGACTGGGCCTCCTTGGAGAGGATAGCCAGGGTAGACACACACATCAGGGCGATGGCGAAGAACACCAGCAGCGACAGTCCAGACGCCAGGCTGAGCCCACTGGCCTGGATCTGGTCCACCAGCGGCACCATGTTTTCATCGGCACCTTCAATACCAAACATCGTACCCAGGGTGCCTACGAACACCTCGCGGGCCGCAAAGGAGGTCAGTACCGCCACGCCATAGCGCCAGTCCAGCCCCAGCGGGGCGAATACAGGCTCGATAAACTGTCCCAACTGTCCCAGCCAGGACACACTGAGATCGGCACCGTAATTAGGGAAATAGCCCAGAATCCAGATGGCCACGGTGACGATAAAAATGATCTTGCCCGCCTTGGTGACAAAGTGTTTACAGCGGTTCCAGGCATTGCGCACCAGGGGCTGCCACGCCGGCACCCGGTAAGGCGGCATTTCCAGCACAAAGGGCAAGTCGTTATAACTGTCTTCTCGGCGTCGCGACACCAGGCCGGTCACCAGTAGACCCACAAACATGCCAAAGAAGTAGACCAAGAACATGGCCAGCCCCTGTAAACCAACCAGACCGCCCAGCGCAGTGGTATTGGGGATAAAGGCGGCAATCAATAGCGTGTACACCGGCAGCCGCGCTGAGCACGGCATTAACGGGATAGCCAGATAGGTCAGCAATCGCTTCTTCGGCGAATCGATGGAGCGTGCGGCATAGATTGCGGGAATAGCACAGGCCACCCCCGACAGCATGGGAATAAAGCTTTTACCCGTCAGCCCGAAAAAGCGCAGGGGCTTATGACAGATCACCGCCGCCCGGGCCATGTAGCCAGAGTCTTCCAAAATGCCGATGATAAAAGTCAGCACGAAAATCTGTGGCACAAATACGAGGAATGCGCCAAAACCGCTGAAGATGGCGTCAGCGGTAAAGTCCTTGGCCGTCTGGTTGCCAATCATGGGCACCACAATATCTGACAGAGCACCAATCCCCGCCTCTACCGCATCCATGGCCGGTGCCGCCCAGGTAAAGATCGACTGGAACAACAGGTACATAATGCCGAAGAACGCAAAGCCGCCAAAAGTACTGTGCAGGAAAAAGCCATCGAGCCGGGTCTGGGACTTGATCAGGATATCGCCCTTGGGACCAAACCGATGTGCCAACTGATGGGCGGTGCCACGCAGTAATTCATCTGGCGATTGAGCAAGCCCGGTAGAGGCGGCTTCGCTCTCACCATTCTGGCGCAGGCGCTCAATCAGCTCATCGATGCCGCGGCCGGAACGCGCGGAGATCGGCACGATCGGCGCATGGATCTCGCGGGACAGGCCCTCCAGATCCACCTGGATATCATGCTTTTCCAGCACATCCATCATATTGGCCAGCACGGTCACGTGCTTGCCATGGCGTTCACCTTCACGAATCACCTGCAGGGTGAAATACAGGCTCTTCTCCAGTCGGGTGATATCAATCAGAAAAAGCACCTGGGTGACTTCCGGGTCGTCCAGGGCCTCCCTGAAATAGCCGACAGCTACTTCTTCCTCACCGGAGATCGGCTGCAGTGAGTAGGTGCCAGGAAAATCGATCAGGGTGACATCCGGCAGGGCCTGAAGCTGGCCTGAGCCCACATCCACAGTAATACCGGGGAAGTTAGCCACCTTCTGTTGAAGACCTGTGAGACGATTGAACAGCAGACTCTTGCCCGAGTTGGGGCTACCAATCAGTACAACTTTACTCATGCAGTCTGCTCGTCTTTGATGGTCACGCTGATATGGGCCGCCACCTCATCGTCCAGGGAAAACATGGTGTTGCTCACCCGGAAGACTTTGGGTGCACCAAAAGCCGGGGATTGCAGGCAGGCGACCTCTTCACCCGGGTGAAACCCGAGCTCCATCATGCGCACGCGATAGCCTTCTGCGAGGCTGTCATCATAAGCCTCAATGCGTGCGGTCTGCCCCGCCTGCAGAGACCACAGGGATCTTGTCTGTTGGTTCAATGTCGTGTCCTTAAAGCAGCGGCAGATAGTAGGCCAGCTCTATATGAGAATCAATCTTGTTGAGTGGGAGGCGCCATTCCCAGTCGAGCTTTGGCCTTTTCGCGAGCACCCTGCACAATCGCGTAGAAACCCGGGATAAAGAAGGTGCCCACCAGCAGGGCCGCCAGCATGCCGGCAAAGATGGTAATGCCCAGGCTGCGCTGACCAAACATGCCAGCGCCGGAGGCGAGCACCATGGGCAAAATACCGAGGATAAATGAGACCGCTGTCATACAGACTGCGCGAAATCTGAGCCTGGCCGCCTCCCGGGCTGCTGCCAGCACGGGTTCCCCGTCCTGCTCACGGCGAGAACGGGCAAATTCAACGATCAGGATCGCGTTCTTGGCCGCCATACCAATCAACAGGACCAGGCCGATTTGCCCGTACAGGTTGAGCTCCAGCCCAACACCCATCAAACCGGCAATGGCACCGCCCAGTGCCATGGGCACCACCAGGATAATGGCGAACGGAATAGACCAGCTCTCGTATTGAGCCACCAGGAATAAATAGATAAATACCAGCGCCAGCACAAAGGCGATGTAGGCCGAACTGCCCGCCTGCTTTTCCTGGTAGGCCATGCCTGTCCAGTCAAAACGATAGCCACTGGGCAGCACTTCGCGAGCCACCTGCTCCATCGCCGTCATACCCTCACCCGAACTAAAACCGATTTGCGGGCTGCCGCGTACAATCGCTGAACGATAGAGATTATAGCGTTCTGACAGGTCCGGCCCCAGTATGGGTCGAGTGGTCACAAGCGTGCCCAGGGGCACCATATCGCCGGTTTTGGAGCGGACGTAGAACGAACTGTTCCAGATCTGACAGATCAGAACGGTACGGCGACTCCGCCTGCATGATCACCTGATAGGTCTGACCAAAACGATTGAAGTCGTTGATGTAAAGCGAGCCCATCTGCGCCTGCAGGGTGTTGAACACCTCGTCCAGCGGTACCCCCAGGTTCTTGGCCTTCACCCGATCGACGTCGATAAAATACTGCGGCACATTGGCACGATAGGTACTAAAAACACCGGTCAGCGCGCGATTCTGATTTGCCTCTACTACCAGTAAATTGAGGGCGCTGGCCAGCTCGGCGGGGCTGCGACTCAGCGAATCCTGCAGCACAAACTCCAGCCCGCCAACGGCACCCATGCCCGGCACTGCTGGCGGCGCAATCGCAAACACCTGTGCCTCGGGCACCACCTGGAAAGCGACGCGGTTAATCGCCTGTGCGATAGAAAACACCAGGTCTTCCCGCCGCTGTCGGTCGTCCCAATGTTCCAGCACCACAAACAAGGTGCCACCGTTACTCTGGGCTGACCCCGTCAGAATGGAGTAGCCGGTGATGGCCGTCAGCGACTCTACCCGCGGATCAGCCTGCACCAGTTCGGCCACCTTGTTCATGGCATCGTGGGTACGGTTGAAGGACGAGGCGTCGGGCAACTGCAGGTTCACAAACAGCGCACCTTTGTCCTCGGCCGGCACAAAGCCGGTGGGTATCTTCCAGACCCCAAGACCCAGTGCAGCAATCACCCCCAAATAGATCACACCCACAATCAACAGTTTACGCAGCACCCACTGCACCCCGGTGTCATAGCGCTCGGTAATACGATTAAAGAACGCCTGAAAAGCCTTGTACCAGCGCGCATCCTTCTGCTCACCAGATTTGAGCAGCAGTCGGCACAGGGCCGGACTGAGGGTGAGTGCATTCACAGAAGAGAACACCACAGCGACGCAAATCGTCACCGCAAACTGGCGATACATCTCGCCCGTAATACCCGGCAACATCGCCACGGGAATAAACACGGCCAATAACACAAGGGTGGTGGAGATAATGGCACCACCCACCTCCTCCATGGTTCGAAGGGCAGCGGATTCCGCACTCAGGGTCGGATCCGCGCGCATATGCCTGTCGCAGTTTTCAATGACCAGTATGGCGTCGTCCACAACAATACCGATGGCGAGGATAAGCCCAAACAGTGTCACGGTATTGATCGACATGCCCATCGCCAGAAGCACTGCGAAACTGGCTATCAGCGAAACCGGTATCGCCACCGTTGGTATCAGGGCGGCGCGCCAGTTACCAAGAAAAATAAATGTAATGGCAATCACCAGGGCGACAGCCGCAAACAGGGAGCTGACCACCTGGGCCACAGCGGTACGCACATAGCGCGTGGTGTCATAGCCGATCTGATACTCAAGGTCTTCAGGGAAGAACTGACTCAGCTCCTCCATGGCTGCATCAACGCGCTCATCCGCCTCCAGCGCATTAGCACCGGGCTGGGTATACAAGGCGATATTGAGTGCGGGCTGACCGTTTATCTCGCCTAAGACCGAATAAGTCGCCTGGCCCAGCTCGATGCGGGACACGTCTCGCAGATAAATGGCCGATCCATCGGGATTGGCCCGCAATACGATTTCACCGAATTCATCGGGCTGCTGCAGCCGACCCTTGGCCTGTAAGGTGTACTCAGTTTGCAGATTGCCTTCAAAAGGCGGAGCCCCCACCTTGCCGGCGGCCACCTGCACGTTTTGCTCGCGCAGGGCCATGAGCACATCAGTGGTTGTAATCGCCAGCCTGGCCATGCGGTTGGGGTCCAGCCAAAGGCGCATGGAATACGCCGCCTCCCCCATAATGTCCGCCTTGGAAATACCGTCCAGACGCGCCAGGGCGCTCTGCACATTGATTTTCAGGTAATTGGAGATGAACTTGTAATCGAGGGTGCCATTGGGGGAATAAAAGCTGATCAGCTTCAGCATGTCTGGCGACTGCTGATCAATGCTCAATCCCTGCAGGCGCACTTCGTTCGGCAGCTTGGGCTCCGCCAGCTTGACCCGATTCTGCACCCGCACCAGGGCCATGTCGCGATCAGACCCCACCTTGAAAGTCACCTGCAGGCGATAGCTGCCATCATTGCTGCTTTTTGAAGACATGTAGATCATGTCTTCAACACCGTTCACTTCGTCCTCAATGGGAATGCCAACGGTTTGCTCCACCACCTCAGCTGACGCACCGGGATAGCGACCATAAACAATGATATTCGGCGGTGAGATGGAGGGGTATTCAGCGACCGGCAAGGCATTAATGGCAATGCCACCGATCAAGGTCATGACGATCGCCACCACCAGGGCAAACTTGGGGCGACGAATGAAGAATGCGCTAAACACAGGTGCTAGTTGTCCCTGTCGAGTACTTTGTACTGCACGGTCTGCCCTGGTCTGACCTGCTGCAGACCGCGCACCACAACCATCTCACCGGGCTCGACCCCCAACCGCACAATCACTTTGTCATCGACCCGTTCGCCCAGATCGACATTGCGTCGAACAACCACCCCATTACTGTCTACGGTCAGCAGAAAACTACCCTGCTGATCCACCTGCACTGCTGCCTGCGCCACAAACACAGCCTCGACCAGCGTGGTTTGCTCCAGAATCACCCTCACATACTGCCCGGGCAACAAAGCACCGTGTGGATTGGGAATCAGGGCGCGGGCTTCGAGGGTGCCGGTTTGTTCCGAGATGCGATTGGCGAGGTAATCGATTTTCCCGACCAGTGGATACATGGTGTGATTGGTCAGTTCCAGCGACACCTCCAGGTCAGCCAGGGCCCGCTTGGCGCTGCCTTCATCATTGACGGCCTCAGCCACCCGCGAGCTGACCAATACAGACTCGGACACCTGAAATATGGCCTGGATAGGATCGAGGCTGACCAGGGTGGTCAGCGAACCGGTGTTGGGCCCAATCAAATCTCCGGGGTGATGTTCGGTACGGCCAATGCGCCCCGAGATGGGCGCCAATATGCGGGTAAAGCTCAGGTTCACCTCTGCGGTTTTAATCTGAGCCTGCGCCGCCGCGATGCTGGCATCGGCCTCCAGCTTTGCCGAGGTCAGGCGATCCATTTCCGAGTCTGATATCGCACCCTTTGGCAGCAGTTCCACACCGCGGTTGTAACTGAGAATCGCCTCGGCCTGGCTGGCCTTGGCCTTGGCCAGATCTGCCATCGCTCAGGCCAATTGCGCTTCATATTCGGCCGCATCAATTTCATAGAGCAGCTTGCCCTTCTCCACAAACTCGCCTTCGCGGAAGTTCCTGCTGACCATATAACCGGTGACCCGCGCCTGGATCACCACGTCTTCCTGCGCGTGCAGCCGTCCTACAAAGGCAGACTTGGGTTGGTAGGGTTCACGAACCGCTTCTTCCACCACCACTTCCACCATCGGCATGGGCGGCGGCTCCTGGCTACAGGAGACCAGCAGGCCGGCCAACAGGCTGGCAATAATCAGTGAACGCACGGGCATCTCCATGGTCAGGTCAGTGTCAATGACTCTAGCAGATCAGGGACGTTCCAGCATGGCTTCAAACTGGACAGCACCAGAAATGGGCTCCAGCCAGGACGTCCTGGAACGACAAAACACCTCAAATACAGGTCTCAGTTCGGAAAACTGATCTGCCGTGGCGACTCGAATCGAAACAAAGGCCCCAGGCTCATCACTGCCCGGCAGAGAACACAAGTGACTACCGCACTCGCCGCACAGCGCCATGCGACACGTTTTGCCACTGTCGGCTATTTTATCCAGATAGATGGGCTCGCCAGCAGTGAATCTAAATGCCCCAGGCTCGACGAAACCACTGGTTCGAAAAGGGGCACCGCTGAATAGCTGGCAATCGCGGCAGTGACAGATACCCACCGCCTGCTCGTCCAGCTCAGCCTCGTACCTGATACCGCCGCAAAAACACTGGCCGTTGATGTGCATCCCTTTCTCCACTTTTTGCGGGCAAAAAAATACCGCGACTAGCGCGGTATTTTAGCAAGCTTTGAATAACGGCCTTACTGGCTGCCAGCTACCATGAAATCCACAGCTGCTGACACTTCCTCATCGCTGCAGCTCATGCAGCCACCCTTGGCAATCATACCGGTGCCAGGAACGCCATTAATGCCACTGTCGTAGAGCACATCCATACCCTTGGTGATACGGTCGGCCCAGGCAGCTACATCACCCAGCACCGGGGCACCACCAGCACCAGTGGTGTGGCAGGCCATACAGGCTGCGTTGTATACGTCTTCGCCAGAGCGCGGGCCAGCGCTGGCAGACGCCACTGCGCCACCGCAGCTGGAGTCACCCGCCAGGCATACATCGCCTACCGGTTTGATTCGTTCTTCAATCTCTGCGCGCTGGGAATCGTTGAGCGCATAGGCAGACATACTGATCAGGGCGATCGCGCACAGCGAGGCCAGCAGTTTGATGGTCTTGGCCACAGTTTTTCCTCGTTCGTACTGTTTGGGGGGCGCATTATAGCCACATTCCGGCCCCATCGAAACTGGCCCACTGGCAAATTAGCGGGACAGCACCTAGTATCCACCAAGCTCAATCAATCGGAACTTTGACAGGAACAGCACATGAAACTCTACACCTTTCACGCAGCCCCCAATGCACGCCGTTTGCACCTTGTGATGGACTACAAGGGGATAAAAATCGAAGAAGAAATCATCGATATGGCGAATCTGGCCCAGCATGAGGAGCCCTACGCCAGCATCAATCCCCTGCGTACCGTGCCCTGCCTGCAACTGGACGATGGCAGCCTGCTGACTGAGGTGGTGGCCATGGTGCATTACCTGGAGAGCATTCATCCGGAAAAGCCGCTGTTTGGCAGCAACCCGCAGGAGCGGGCCATGGTGATCAACTACAACCACTGGCTCGCCACCCAGGCCTTTATGCCCATTGCCCATATGCTGCGCAACGGCGCCAAGGGCTTTAAGGACCGCGCCGTGGTCGGCTCGCTGCCGATACCGCAAATTCCCGAACTGGTCGAGCGCGGCAAGATGCAGTTGGACGATTTTTGGCCACGCATAGAGGCAAGACTGGCTGAGTCCGAATGGGTGGCTGGTGACTTCTTTAGCTTTGCGGATATCGACCTATACGTCGTCGTTGAATTCAGCGGCTGGGTGAAAGAAGGCATGCCCGAAGACGCGACTCACCTGCGCGCGTGGCACCAGCGCGCCAGCGAGATTCTCGGCTAACCCCTCAAAAGAATCAGTACAGGGTCAGACCCTGCACTGACCCCGTTTTGATTAGGCGTGACGATTGCGCAGCAGTTGCGACGCCTCGCACATAGCCTCGAGCTTGGCCAGCGCAAATTCCCGGGGCAGGAACCACATACCGCAATCCGGGGCCAGGCTAATGCGCTCTTTCGGCACCACCTGCATGGCGCCTTCAATCAGCTCACAAATGGATTCCGGTGTCTCCACTTCTCCATCGGGGTCCAGATTGAGCACGCCAATCGCCACCGGCTTATCGCCGACAGATTCCAGGAAGTCAGGCGTGTGCCCGGGCTGGGCATACTCGGTGTGCAGGGCATCAATATCCGATTGGGCAATCAGGCCGACAGCCTTGGGGTAGATCGGACTGGGCTCCTTGAGCGCAATATTTTTGGAGTAGCCATAGCACACATGCACTGAGGTCATGCATTCAACACCGCGCACCATGCGGTTGATCGCCTCCACCGCAAAGTCCTGGCACTGGCTGTAGCGAAAATGCACCTCAGGCTCATCGATCTGAATCAGGTCAACGCCCGCCTCCGCCAGCGCTTTCAACTCCTGATTCAGCGCATCGGCAATAGCGAAACACAACTCAGCGTGATTGGGATAAACACCCTGATCCACCAGCCGGTAACTCAACGTGACCGGACCAATCACGGTAATTTTGGTATTGCGCTCCGCATAGCGTTTCAGGAACGGCACGTCGCTGACCACCATAGGCCCGGGCCAGCTGATCTTTTCCCGCACACTGGGAAACAGCACTTTCGGCGAGGCCACGGGCTTGTCCTGCTTATCCGGGTCAGCGCCGACGTTGGTGGCCTTGCGCTTCATCTCCAGGTACTCGGTGATGTCATTATGGAAGTTGGTAAACTCACCGGGGTCGTCCTGATCGATACCGCCAAGGGTATAAAAATGGCCGCTGAAGGTCTGTCGGCGCACCTCACCATCGGTGGCGAAGGTCATTCCCGCGGCGTTCTGGTCATAGATGGCGAGACGCACCGCGTCGTCTATCGCAGCGCTGAGCTCAGGTTCCTGAAACTTCCACCAGGTGCCTTCCTTGGCGTAAACCTTATCGTGATCTGCCAACCAGGCCGGCTTGACGTAGCTGCCCACTAACTGGGTGGAAAACAGTTCATCGCTCCACATAGCGATACCCCTCAAAGATGTAAGAAACAAAAAGGGTCAGAGCCCGCCTGCAACGGGGTCTGACCCTGTGCTAACCAACGTATCTCAGGCTAGTTTGTACGTGACAGCATATACTCCGCAACCGCCAGGCGGGTTTCCGGATCCAGGTAGTTCTGGGGCGGCATTTCCGGGTAGTCCTCGCGCTTCTTCACAGGCGCTGCAATGTACTCCGCCAGACCCTGGGGATTGTCCATGTACAGAGCCTGAATAATCTGTACCGGAGGACCAATCATACGTCCGGTGTAAGTGTGGCAGCCGGCGCAGATACCCAGGTAAGCGATCTTGCCACGCTCGCCAGGCTCAATCACACGCGGCGGTACCGGCGGCAGAAGATAGTTGCCAATACTGGATGTGTTGGTGAAATCACACTCAGCGAAGTTCTTCACACCCACGGTCACGTAACGATGGCGATTAATGATGCAAGGGTCCTTACTGGGGCCAATTGCCAGAATATCCGGATTCCCGGTCTGCAGTTCCGCCATTGCAATGGCCCTGATCTCAGGAATCGTCTCGTAGCCGTTATTGGCCATCACGTTGTCGAGAATTTTCAGCCCATCTGAGTTGGGATCTGCTTCCGGATCAATGGTGACATTAGTCAACTGCGCAGCGGTATGGTGATCTACAGAGAGTATGCCGACCGTTTTGTTGTTAGTAATGATATTGCCTTCAACAATCACATCGTCAGCGGCCATGATCATGATACCCGTACCCGCGGGAATCCCGCCTACCGTTGAGCCGGGTGCACCGAAGTTAGGGGTATTGTTGTCGCTGACCCAGTTGTTGCGAATGATCACATCGTAGGTGGTCTTGATCGGCAGGCCGGGAGTAATGAACGCCAGAATGCCGCCGGTGTTGTTGTAGACAAAATTGCTTTCAACAATGGCATGACGGCTGTTTTCGATCTCAATACCAGCCACCGAATCAAACACTTCGTTGTAGGCCACGTGAACGTTGTCGCTCATGCCCACATAGATCGCTGCATCTTCAATTCCAGAAATGATGTTGTGCTCCACCACGCCGTTCGTACCCAGCTGCGGGAAGATACCGTATACGCCAGTGTCTTTGATGATGTTGTTGCGGATCTCATAGTTGTTACCCGCCTGGCTCATGATGGCATTGCCCTTGTAATGGATGATTTTGAAACCTTCCACCACAATGTTGTTGCCACTGAACAGGATGGCATCGTTCAGCTCGCCTTTGCCGTCCATGGTGGCGCGATTGCCCTCTTCGATGATGCCGTAGAGGCGGATACCATCTTTATCGATATAAACCGTTTCACTGTAGGTACCGGGCTTCACGCGAATGGTGGTACCGGGCTCGGCGGCTCGCACAGCATCCTGAATAGACTGACCGGGCTCTACAACGACCACCACATCAGACTGAACCGGACCAGCCACTCGCTTGCTGGCACCAGACAGTGACAAACCACCGTCTTCACCTGTCGCTGCGGGCGCTGCTTCAAAGCTGGCTCCGGCGCCACTGTCAGTAATGACCGCCGGGGCGTCAGCACTGCGGCCACCCAGTTGCATACCCAGCACAAAGGCCACTACAACCAGCACCAGTGCCATTATCTTTCCGCCATTCATAAGGCATTCTCCATCGCGTACATTTCTTTATTGTGATTCACAGGGGTCAGCCCGGAGGGCACCCGCTCGGGAATAGTTGGTTTCAGGCTCTCGTCGGTCAGCGCTTGCATAAAGTCTACCAAGCGGTCCAATTCATAATCAGTGAGATCAGGCGAGACAATATGCCAGTGCAGGTGCAGATCCTCACCCTCCGGCACCGCGTGACCACGACCACCATTATAGAACTCTGCCACTTCACGCAGACTCTCAAACCGGCCGGAGTGCATATAGGGCGCTGTCAGCCCAATATTTCTGAGAGTAGGTACTTTGAAGCCGCCTCGCATCTTGGGTGACCCGAAGATCTCTTCAGCGCCCGGGTCCATATCCCGGCCTTCCGGCTCGGGCGCGCCAATCACTGCCACCTGCTGATTGGTGAACAAGGGCGGTGTATGACACTCGGCACAGCGTGCCACGAAAGAGCGAAACACATTCATGCCCTCTATTTCTTTGTCGGTGAGGGCGTCGTGATAACCATGGGCGTAGCGATCATAGCGGCTGTTCAGTGAGATCAGTGAGGACTGGAACGCCGCCAGCACCCGATAAATCTGGCCGAGACTGATTTCATCCAGCTCGGCTCGGGGAAACGCCTGGGCAAACAGCACACGATAAGTTTCGTTCCCGTTCAGTGTGGCCAGCAACTGCACCGGCGTATTGTCCATCTCATCTGGGGCGTAGAGCGGCCCTTCCGCCTGCTCCTCCAGGGAGTCAGAGCGGGCATCCCAAAACAGCTTGCGCTGGAAAGCGACGTTCCACAGTGTCGGTGCCGCCCGCTGGCCCTCCAAACCATTCATGCCGACAGATCGGGGCATACCATCGCTGAAACCAAGATCCGGGTGATGGCAACTGGCGCAGGACAAACTGCCATCGCCAGACAGCGCCGGATCAAAAAACAGGTAACGGCCCAGATCGATTTCCTGCGGTGTGAAACCGTCCCGGTAATCAGGTGGCAAGCTGGTATGAGTTCCACCGACGCCTCGATTCTGGGTTGAACTGTAAAGCTGGTAGAAGTTACGCAGTTTGCAAACACCAGCCTCGGTCAGCTCAAAGCTGGGTGGACACTGGCTGTTTAACACGAAGGCAGGCTCAGTCCGCGCCAGCACCAGACCGGTGCCAACACCCAGCAGAACCAGGCTTAGAAGCAGTGAGCGCATCAAGAAGTTACTGCGCGGCGATAAACGCCATCACATCCTTGATGTCTTTTTCAGTGGCCAGCATGGAAGCCATCATTTTCATCTGGCGACCATAGCGATCGTCCGGATGGTTGCCGCGCACACCAGCGCCAAAGTTGCGGTACTGGCGCTCGATATAGGAGATATGCTGACCCGCCAGTCGCGGGGCATTCAGTGCCGAATTGCCCTCAGCGGTAGCACCGTGACAGGCTCCGCAGGCGGCGTTGTATTGCACTTCGCCGTTGCGAATGTCCGCCTCGATCTGAGTCTTCAGGCCCGGGTTGGGCATGGCGGCGATATAGGCCGAGACATTGGCAATTGCTGCATCGTCGGCCAGAGTGGCAGCCATACCGCGCATCTGCATACCCAGTGTGTCACCCGCACCGCCGCGAACGCCTGATTTAAAGTGCTTCAGCTGGCGCTCGAGGTAGACCGCGTCCAGACCCGCCAACACGGGGGAGTTCAGGGCTTCATTGCCCTCGCCGGCAGCCCCGTGGCAAGCCACGCAGGTACCGTAAGCCGCTTTGCCGGCCGCCAAATCCGCCTCAGCCAGGGCTAACGCGTTAATAAAGAATGAAGATACAACACACAACAGGTAACGCATGGCACCACCCCCACGGTCGAAAGAGCGCGCATTCTAACTGGTACGATCGTACCAGTTCAAGTGCCAAATTTGCGCCCGATCAGAAATAAATGGCTAATTGAGCAAACAGGGATGCCCCCTGCTCGAACCTTACACCCTCAATTGTAGACTCAAATCCACCGTACTCCGTGTCCGCATCACCCACAGGGATATTGAGGGCTAACAGCACTTGCCAGTTCTGACGCAGATCATAAGTACCCACCACCTGGGCCAGGAAGCTCTGGTCCGCCATATTCAGGAATACATTAGGAGAGATGGTAAACAGGGGCGAGAGCTCGATGAGTACCGCACCGGCCAGGTAGTGCTTGCCCAGGTTAAACAACTCGCCTCTGGCCAAACGGGCGACAAGGTCTGGCTTATTTTCGATATCTTCCTGGGTGAAGCCTTCTGACAGCCCAAAGCCGTTATAAAAATACTCAAATACGCCACTCATGTTTTTACCGAAACCGATCCACGAGTAACTGAGGCTGGCGACGCCGCTCCAAACCGTGTCTTCGCTGGTATCGGTCAGCGACACATCACCCCGCACCACCGCCCCGCCCCAGGGCAGGCTGCCGCCGAGCGCAAGAATATCGTCTTCATAGTGCCGGGCCAGCAACACATCATACTCACCGCTACCCGCAAAACCGTGGTACTTACCGGCGAGTGAATTCACATCATTCGTCAGGTCACCATCGGCATCGCGACGCACCACCCAGACCAACTGCATGTCATCGCCGTTATCACGCAGGTACTGGCCATAAGCCATGTCATCGCCGGATTTGTATTCCTTGTCTACAGCGGCCGGATCAAAGGGGTTAAAAATATCCACCGGGTTAAAGATCATGCCATTGCCCCAGCTCACCGCCTGGCGCCCCAGTTTGCCCACCCATTTAGCGCCGGTGTAGCTCACAGCCAGCCGGTCAAAACGATGCAGCGTGGCGTAATCGGTGCCTTCAGCCAGGGTCCAGGTCAGATCCATCAAGCGACGGTCGTCGTTCTGCACGCCACCACCGGGCAATACGGAACCGACCTGGCGCTGCAATTCCAGACTGTCACCAAACTGCCCTATCAGCTGGTAGTCCGCCTCGCCTCGCCAGGCAGCTTCTCCCACCCTGAACTTAAGGCGCAGATCAGCCCCCTGGTCAAAAGCTGGCGGATCTAAAAATAAGCCTGAAAAGCTGTCGTCAGGAAAGTCGGCCAGGGTCAGCCGGGCTTTGACGTGACCGCCATCAAGAATAGAGTCGGCAGATGCAGGCAGCGCCAGCAGTAGCGCCACGCACAGAAAAAAGAGCGGCTTCAATCGGCGTTACCCGGACCACCCGCCTGATTTTCATCGGCAATGATCTGCCCATCGACCATACGAATAATGCGCCGGCAATAACTCATGACACGCGCATCGTGGGTGGCGATCACAAAGGTAATGCCACGACGCTCATTCAGCTGCCAGAACAAGTCCATCAGCTGGGTAGAGGTTTTACTGTCCAGATTGGCGGTGGGCTCATCTGCCAACACCAGCTGGGGTTCGCTGACAATGGCGCGGGCCACAGCGACTCGCTGCTGCTGCCCACCAGAGAGTTGTGTCGGCAAGCGGTCTTCCATGCCCTGCAAGCCGACTTCTTCAAGGATCGACGTAGACAGTTCTCGGCGCTGCTCTACCGACTGCCCCTGCAACTGCATGACAAATTCGACATTTTCTCGAGCTGTCAGCACCGGAATCAGGTTGTAGGCCTGGAACACAAAACCGATGTTGTGCAGCCGCATATCCGCCAGATCAGACTTCGCTAACTGGTCAATACGCTCGCCACCAATACTGATCTCTCCACTGTCGGGCGTATCGAGGCCACCGATGGCATTTAACAAGGTAGTTTTGCCGGAACCGGAGGGCCCCGACAGGCACATAAAACTGCCCTTTTCTATATCCAGCGACACACCGTCAAGACCGATCACGGTGGTCTCGCCCTGACTGAAGGTTTTACGTAAATCTTTGCAGCTAACAGACGCCATAATGTCCTCAGTGTTCGTTCAATGCCCGAATGGGATCGAGCCGCGCCGCGCGCCAGGCCGGCAATAAGCTGGCCAGCAAGCCCAGGAAGATCACCAGTACTGTTGACTGGATCATGTCCACAGGTTTGAGGCTGGGATACAAGGTGGTACCGAGTCCGTACATGTCGGCGCCCTCGGCAATAATTGAGAGGTCAATTCCGGCAGCCAGCGGTTGCAAGCTCAGCCAGGCCAGACCATTACCAATGCAGAGCCCCAGCACCAGTAGATAAAGCCCCTCAATCAGCACCTGCACCAGGATCGCTCGCGGCTGCATGCCCAGCGCCTGCATCAGGCCAATTTCACGCACGCGCTCGAACACAGCCATGGCCATGATGTTCACCAGCCCGAAGGACAGCACCACAAATATGAGCAGGGTCATCACCAGGCCAATACTGTCCTGCATGGTCAGGGCCAGTGACAGATAGTTGTCGAGCTCACGCCAGCCCGCCACGTCCAGGTTGCCACCCGCGGCTGTTTGCAGCTGTTCAAGCCAGGGGCTCAGGTTGCGATAGTCGTTACCAATGACTGACAACTCAGTGACGGCCGGGCCAATACCAATCATTTTTTGCACCACTTCGCGCCCGGCATAGACATACATCTCCTCCTGCGAGGACTGTCCTGCCCGATAGACGCCAACGATACGAAAACCACGATCGCCAACATCGTTGTCCGGGGTTTGCGACATCAGCACAATGCGTCGGCCCAGCTTGGTCTCAAGGTGCTCCAGCATCTTGCGGCCGACCACCACGCCGGTATCTGCACTGGACTCCAGAAAGCGACCTTCGACAATATCGTCGGCGCTAAAGGTCACCGTGAGCTCCTGCGCGGGGTCCACCCCCAACAACATGATGCCGCGACTGTCGCGCTCACTGGCAATCATCCCGGGCACTTTAACCCTGGCGCTCCAGCCCGTAATACCGGGCTGTTTCAGCGCCGCCAGTAGCTCCGGCGACAGGTTCTTGATGGCATGTTCAACACTGGGATCATCACGAAACGACGGATGATGAATCTGGGCGTGACCGGGCAGGTATTTGATGCCATCGCTCACCACGCCATCGACCATGCCGCGCATCAGCGCCGTCATAAATATCATGGCCCAGACACCGAGTATGATCGCCGCCAGCATGATCAGGGTACGCCTGTAATTGCGCCACAAATTGCGCCAGGCGAGGGTAGCCAGAACCTGCAGGGACATCTGCATTACACCGACCTCATCGCCTGCACCGGCTGCAACCAGAGCAGGCGCAGGGCTGGATACAATGCCGCCAATATTGAACCCACGCAGACCACCGACGGGCCCAGCAGCACGCCTGCCAGGGTGATTTCAGGGAAGATTTTGCCTGGCAGATTGTACTGGGCCATCGCCTCTTCCATACCGGGAAATGAAAAACCCTCAAGTGAGATGTACACCGCAATGCTGCCGCCGATGGCAACGCCGATGATCAGGCCCAGTGCGGCCATCAGCCCGGTTTCCAACAGCACCAGTCGTGCCAGTCGCGCAGGCTGGATGCCGAAGGCCAGCATCACACCAAATTCGCGGGTACGTTCCAGCACAGACATCAACTGGGTATTCAAGACACTAAAAGACACCAGCAGAATCAGGATGCCATAGATAAACCAGGCGCTGGCCATGTCCGCCTGAATGCCCTGGCGCAGACCCGGCTGTATCTCATCCCAGTCCAGCACCACCAGGTCACTGCGTCCCTGTATCAGCTCGCCGATCTGAAGTTTCACAGGTGCCACCGCTTCGAGGCTGTTCACATCCATGACAATGCGGTGCGCCTGATCCTCCATGACAAACACCGACTGGAAGTATCCCAGCGGCATCTGGGCCAGCATCCGATCCAGGTCTCCCATACCCGATTCAACAATTCCCACCACTGTGACGATGGTAGCGGCCATGGAACCGTCAGCGCCGGTACCCAAGAGGGTCAGCTCATTCCCGATATCGAGCTTCAGGTTACGGGCCAGGGCTGCACCGACGATGATTTCGGGGGCGTCCATATCCGACAGCCAGCGGCCGCGCTTAATCAAACCAGGCAACGTACTCACCAGGGGCTCGTGATCGGGCTCAACGCCAACCACCTGAATACCGAAGGAGCGTTCTTCACTGGAGGCGAGAGCGAAGCCCTCTGCCCGTGCAGACACCCGCTCAAGCCCAAGCTCTTTTCGCAGGCTTGCGCTTAGCTCAGCCACGCCGGCAAAGCTGTCACGCATGCGCGGCTCATCCAGGTAACCGACTTTTTGAATCTGCAGATGGCCACTGAAGGTTTTGAGACTGGTCTCGATCATCAGACCGTAGGTGCCAAACTGCAGGCTCAGCATGAATACCATTAGCGCATTGCAGAAGATCATGGCACCGACGGTCAGCCAGGTGCGTCGCTGACTGCGCCACAGATTACGCCAGGCCAGCAAGAAGTTGGCTGTCACTGCCGGGGGTTCCGCAGGTTGGAAAGAGTGAACACATTAGGGGGCAGTTCGGCATCAAACTCCATCTCGTCTACACGAATCTGTGTCCACTCCTCCGGGTTTTCAGCCTTGCCCATGCGCATCACGGCGGCCACGGTACGTCCACCCAGCTCGCGCACCTCGAGGGTTTCCATTTTCTTGACGAGGATGCCCTCCTGGTCCCAGAACTCCTGCTTGAGCATCACGAAGTCTTCGCGGATATGCACAACTTCCTTACCCCATACGACCGCAGCATCTTCGTGAGGAATGGCTTCCACAACATACACTTTGAAACCATCCTGTTCATAGCTGTCAGTGATGCTGTGATCATATTCGCTGGCGATATCCGTGGAACGATTCACATCCTTGTTGGAAAAATCGCTACCCATCCAGCTTTGCCCCATCATCGACGAGGGCACTTTAATGATGCGATTGATCTTGGGGGTGTAGCTCCACATGTTCTTGTCTTTGAGCAAGGTACCGTTACCCGCGTCTTTAGCCGGTGCCGTAACGCGCATCAAAGACTCGCTGTCCCCGGAGGTCCATCCCTGCATGGACATGGTGCGTTCCCAGGTGGGACGGTGGATGGTCATCGTGTTGACCGCATAGGAAGTCTTCCCGCGCCAGTGGTCCATGGCGGCAGTAATCAGCTGCTTGGCATCCAGTTCTTCAGCAACAGAGCCTGCCGCCATAAAACTCAATAAAATCAGTGCACTTAGCTGCTTCTTCAATGGCCTTCCCCCGTTTATTCTCAAATAGCCTAGCACAGAAACTGTGATGCGCTTCACAGATTGGCACACAGCCACAGCGCACACCACAAAGTTGGTCTAGCTTGAATAGTGACAGTTGGGTGTGCGGTCTTGCGGAAGCCGCCAGTCTAATTACCCGGGCCCCTGCCCGGGTTTTTTTTGCCACGAAAATGATGCCCCGGAGTTGGTGCAGGACACCCGTTTTAGTGCACCATTAACTCATGCTGGATGGACCTCTTGCACAACTGATTACACTGATCATCGCCAATGCCGAGTACTTACTGGCTGGCTTGTACCTGGCGATGTCGATTGCAGTAACTGTGCACGCCACCTTACTTAAACGAGACTCCCGTGCCGTGGTGGCCTGGGTCGGGCTGGCCTGGTTATCGCCTTTCTTCGGCGCCCTCGCTTACTACTTGCTGGGTATCAATCGCATTCAGCGCCGCGCCACCAAGCTGAAGGTTAAGCGAGCATGGCGCCCGGTAACCCCCTTGGAACTGACCGATGACGAAGCCCAGCAAAAGGAGCTGATGCGCAGTCACGCTCGCGTGGGCAGTATGATTCGGCTGGGCAGAGATTTATCGGGTCGCTTCGTCTTGCCTGGAAATGATGTTAAGCCGCTAATTGATGGCGACGAGACCTATCCGGCGATGATCGCCGCCATTCACTCCGCCAGTAGGTCCATTTCACTAGTGAGCTACATTTTTGACAACGACCCGGTGGGCGACTTGTTTGTAGTTGCGCTGAAGGCTGCCCAGGATAGAGGCGTTGAAATACGAGTGCTTGTGGACGGCGTTGGCGCAAGTTACAGCCTGCCGAGCATTATCCAGCCCCTGCGCAAAGAGGGCATACCCACCGCGCTCTTCAATCCAACCCCGGTACCGCGCCTGCCGGGCAGCGCCAATCTGCGCAATCATCGCAAGATACTGGTGGTGGATGGGGAGATCGGTTTCACCGGGGGCACCAATATTCGCGAGGGACACTGTCTGCAGCGCCAGCCCAAAAATCCAACCCGCTGCCTACATTTTGAGTTGCGTGGGCCCGTCATCAAGCACTTGCAGCAGACCTTTGCTGAAGATTGGGCATTTACGACGGGTGAATCGCTGGAAGGTCCACTCTGGTTTCCAACCCGAGAAAGACAGGGAAGTTGCTGGGCCCGCGGTATCAGCCACGGTCCGGATGAAGACTTTGAAAAGATTAGCGATTTACTAGTGGGCGCACTATCACTGGCCCGGGAACGGGTGCAAATCATGACACCTTACTTTCTACCACCCCCTGCTTTAGCACACATTCTCGGCGTTACGGCATTGCGGGGCGTGCAAGTGGATATTTTGATACCGGCTGAGAACAATATTCGACTCGTACAATGGGCCACCATGGGCGAGATCTGGCAGACACTGAACAAAGGCTGCAATGTCTATCTGGTACCACCGCCTTTTGATCACAGCAAGCTGGTGATTGTGGACAATCACTGGACTTTATTGGGGTCCACCAACTGGGATGCACGCAGTCTGAGGCTGAATTTTGAATTCAACGTGGAGTGTTACAGCACCGAACTGGCCACCAGACTGCAATTATTGTTCGACGAAAAACGTGAATCAGCGCACAAACTGAGCATGTCTGACCTGAATAACCGGTCAAAACTGGCCAAACTGCGAGATGGTGCGGCACGCATCTTCTCCCCATATTTGTAGTTTTGCATATATATCAAACAGTTAGATTGCTCCGGACGCCTCTCTGGGGCGTATGCACAGAATGTGTGACTCGGTTCACATTCCGGTACACTGCATTTCCTGCGCCGGTGGCAGCGCTGCCATAATAGCCACAACAATTTAGATGACATGAACCCTACGGGCACTTCGGTGTGGCGTGGGTTTCGTTCGTCCTCAAAAAAGTGAAGGCAGGGAACGATGGGCAAGCACAACAAGATTTTGGGCGATGAGGGCAACAACGGCCTGACCGGTACCAGCAAGAAAGACAAAATTGCGGGAATGGGCGGTGATGACACCATCAATGGTGGTGCAGGCAACGACACTATTTGGGGCGACTATGGCAGCGGTTCTGCAAAGGCACCCAAGGGTTCTGGGTCGGGTTCCGGCAAAGGTTCTGGCTCTGGTTCTGGCTCTGGCTCAGGCTCCGGCAGCAAAGGATCAGGTTCTGGCAGCAAAGGCTCCGGCTCGAAAAAAGGCTCTGGCAGCGGTTCTGCCCCTGAGGAAGGAAACGACTACCTCAACGGCGGCGCCGGCAACGACAAGATTTTCGCGGGTGGCGGCGATGATATTGTTGAACATGATGTGGCCGACGGCATCAACAAAGATAAATACGACGGCGGTGAGGGCCTCGACACCCTCAAGCTGATTATCGCGGCGGCAGACTACACACCAGAGATTGGTGCAGAGATTGCAGACTTCCAGGCCTTCATTGCTGATGACAGTAATGACGGCAAAACCTTCAAGTTTAAAGAACTGGGTATTAAAGCTAAGAACTTTGAAATCCTGGACGACTCAATGGTAGAAACCACTGAAACCGATCCAGATCCCATCGTTGTGACGATAGAGGGCACGGAGGAAGTAAACGAAGGCGATACGGCCAACTATCAGATTCTGCTGGACGTAGCCGCCACTGAGAATCTTGTGGTTACCCTCGAATACACGTGTTCAGCCACTGAAGGGGAAGACTATACAGGGGTGCTCACGGTACCAGTTACTGCTGGACAAACCTCCGCAAACTTCAGTATCGAAACGACAGATGACAATGAGAATGAAGCGGATGAAGTAATTACCGCTGCAATTACCAACCTGAGCTTAAGCTACGCGGGAGCAGGTGAACCTAGCAGCGTTAGTACTACTATTCTCGATGATGATCCAGCCCCTGTCGTTGTATCAATTAGTAGCGATGACCTGCTTGTGAATGAAGGAGGCACGGCGAGCTATATCATCAGCCTTGATGACGGCGCCGTGGCACAAGAGGACATAGAGATTTCTCTTAGCTATGTAGGAAGTACTGCTACGGGAGGCAGCGATTACACCGGTCAACAAACATCTGTCACTATTCCGAGCGGTTCTAACAGCTCTTTGCCTCTAGTACTCAATATCGCTGCAGATGCCCAAATAGAAGGCGAAGAGACTATCGAAATTGCACTGGCAGCACCGTCAGATTTGGCATATGTCAGTGTCAACGAATCTGCTGGGGACATCACTACTACAATCGAAGGCAGCATAATTGCCAAACGCGATATCGTGGAATACACCAGAGCTGAACTGGAGAGTTTACGCGGAACTTTCGGACTAACTGTAAAAATCGTTGATGATCTTATTGGTAATGATCTGTTCGGCGCGCAACCACTGACGCTGGGTATTCTTGACGACCTAAACGCCTCCATTAAGATTGGCGTTTCTCCACTTTCTGATTATGGCGTCGTTGCGGATCATCCAGATATTGCGAATGCCTTCCAGTACATCATGAAACCTGGTGGCATAGGTGAAGATCCCGATGGAACAAAGTTCGATCTGCCCCTTGCCGCAGTGGCTTCTCAAGAAAGATCCACCTCCGAGCCTGATTTAGGGTCGATAGGTGTTGAAGATTTCACCTATCAAATTGTTACGCCGGGTGTAGGTGGCAATGATATAGTACTCGCCTCTGCGGTAGTGGATATTGTCTACACTGGCTAGCTCTAATTAGGACTTCGTCGCGAAAGCCCGGCACCACCGGGCTTTTTTTTGCCTGAAAATTGATAGACTGCTGACATGACAACAAGAAACGCTGCAGCATATCTCTCGCCTGAGCCCGGCTGGTATGGGTTTAACTCCTTTACCCGCGACCTCAAAGAGGTTCCTCATGAGATGCTGCGCCAGCTGCGCGAGCAGGCGCCGGTTAACCTCACACCCGAAGGGCGCTGGCGCCTCTCACGCTACCACGACATTCAAAAGCTCCTGAAGAACAGCGCCGTAGGCATGCGTGATCTGGATGGCTGTATTCCCGATCATACCCGCGAGGAAAGCGACGCCAGCAAATTTATGCTGCGTATGGACCCACCGGACCACGACCGACTGCGCGGACTGGTCAGCAAGGCATTTACCCCAAGGGCGTTGGCGGCCATTGAACCCGCTGTGGAAAAAATGACAGCCGACAAGCTCGACAGTGTTATCCCTGATGGCCACATCGACTTCGCCACAGACCTGGCGTTGTTGGTACCCGCCGCTTCCATGTGCGCCATGCTCGGGGTACCGCTGGAAGACCGCGATAAGCTATCAACACTGGTATCACACGCCACCTATATGTTGGCCGTTAAAGTGATGCCGCATCTACTCCCAGTCGCTCAACAGGCCATCGATGAGCTGGCGGTTTATATGATGGGCTTGATTGAAGAGCGCCGTAGCAATCCGGGCGAGGATATTCTCACGGCCTTAGTGCAAGCGGAGGAGGATGGCGACAAACTCAGCGACGAGGAACTGCTGCAGCAAAGTATTGGTTTGTTGGTGGCCGGGCTGGAAACCACCATGGGGGTTATTGGCAACGGCATGCGCTGCTTTGCCAGCAATCCGGACCAGTTTGAGCTGCTGGCCAGCCAACCGGAGCTGGTGCACTCCGCAGTCGAGGAATGCCTGCGCTACGAACCTTCTGTACCCTACACCATGCGCGTACTCTGGGAAGACACGGAGTTTGGTGGTTATACCATCCCCGCGAACAGTATCGTCCAGTGCTTACTGATTGGCGCCAATCGGGATCCCGAGGTGTTCAGCAGCCCGGACAATTTCGACATTACCCGCACAGAAGCTAAACATTGTTCCTTCGGCGGTGGCATTCACTTTTGCCTGGGTTCGCACCTGGCACGCATGAATGCTGCAGTCGCCTTCCGCGCCATGGCAGAACGTATTCGGAATATCGAGCTGAATGAAGGCGAATTCGAATGGGCGCCGTCACTGTTTCGTATACCTGGGAAAATTCCCGCACGCTTTGATCAGCGATAGTATTCACTTATAAATAAAACCAACATCAGGAACAAAAAGGCACTGCTTATGAATCAACCGACCAAATTGCTCGCGATGTTATTGACGCTGCCTCTGCTATGGGCCTGCAGTGACGACGACGGCGGCGGCCTGGAGCCACCGCCAAGCGAACGCCCTGCACCTAATTTCAGCCTGGCCGACGAGTGGTTGCAAACCTTTGTCGATGACAACCCAGCCTTTAATGGCGCCTCGATGATGCTACTTGATAAGGAAAACGGCACCATCCATACGGTATACATCGGCGATCATTCTGAAGATACAGTGGTGCTGTTGGCCTCAACCAGCAAGGCTCCCGCTGCCACACTTCTGATGGCCCTGGCAGAGGATGATGAGAATGTCGATTTCGAAATCGATGCGGTGATCGACCAGTACCTACCCTGGGACGGGATATGGACCGGACGCACCACGGAACAACTGCTGTCCAACACGTCTGGTTTACCGGCCCTGGACAATGCCTTTGCCGGCACCTACGGCGATCACCTCTGCCAGTTTCTCCCGTTTGGGCAGTTGCAAGACTGCGCCCAGACCATCTACCAAACGCCAGTAGAGGGCGACCCAGGCACCCCGCCGGGCACCGCGTTTGATTACGGCGGTAGCCAGTGGCACCTGGCCGCCGCTGTGGCAGAGATTGTTGGTGGTGCCAGCATTCGCCAGTTGTGGGACCAATACATTGCCGCACCCTGTGGCATGGCGATTATGCAGTTTGGCAATAACCTGGGATTCTCCACGGACTGGACAGGCAACCCAGACGAGCTAGCTGGTTTGGAGAACCCCAATATCGAAGGGGGCGCGATGTCTAATCTGGCTGACTATGGCGCGTTTCTTCAGATGATCCTGAACGACGGTGCTTGCGGCGACACCCAGATACTGAGCGCTGAAGCGCTGGAATTTATGTTGATAGATCGTGCCACCCCGTTAGGTGGAACCGGCAACGATTGGGGTTATGGCATGGGCTGGTGGGTGGTTGATACCCCGGAAGGCGAAGATCCCTACCTGTATGTTGATCCGGGTTTTTATTCCGCCATGTCCTGGTGGGATACCAATCGCGATTATGCCGGCCTGGTTCTGCTGGAAGACTACACCGGCGAGAGCTCGGTATCTGCAGACCTGGTTTATCAGCTAATTCCTCTGATCGAGGAAGCACTCGACGCTGTACAGTAGTTGAGGCGGCCAAGCGCCGCCGACTGCGCCATCTGTAACCACAATGTGAATAATGACGGAACGCCCCCTGTGATTGAATCACCGGGGGGGCAGGCCTTAGAATGCGCGCCTTTCCCGTCGACGCATAACAAATACTCCCGCCGTCTGGATTCCCAAATGAACTGACCTGTCCGCCTGTGGCAAAGCCACTGGCGTAATCGGGTATTGGCTGTTGAGAGTGTTATGTTTGAGCTGCATCCCAGTAAAGTCGCCACCCTGAAAAACGACATCCTGTCGGGCCTGACCGTGGCCCTGGCCCTGGTGCCCGAAGCGGTGGCGTTTGCATTTGTTGCCGGCGTAGAACCGCTGGTCGGTCTTTATGCGGCTTTTATGGTGGGGCTGATTACCGCATGCATTGGCGGTCGCCCTGGCATGATCTCCGGCGCTACGGGCGCACTGGCCGTGGTCATGGTGGCCCTGGTGGCCGACCACGGGGTGGAGTACCTCTTTGCCGCAGTAGTGCTGATGGGCATGCTGCAAATACTGGCGGGTATTTTCAGGCTGGGCAAATTCATTCGCATGGTGCCCCACCCGGTGATGCTGGGTTTTGTGAACGGTCTGGCGATTGTGATTTTCCTGGCACAGTTGAGCCAGTTTGGCGTCGCGGGCGAGCCGGGCTGGCTGGCCGGCACCTTTATGGAAGGCACCATCATCGATGTAGCATGGCTGGAAGGTCAGCAACTCTACATGCTGTTGGGTCTGGTGGTCCTGACCATGCTGATCATCCATTTTTTGCCGCGCTTTACCACGGCGATCCCCTCCTCGCTGGCCGCCATCGTGGTGGTGAGCCTGCTGGTGATTGGCTTTAACCTGGATACTCGCGTGGTGGGCGACATTGCCTCAATCAAAGGCGGCCTGCCCAGCTTCCACATTCCCTCGGTGCCTTTCACATGGGGAAACCTTCCAGATCATCCTGCCCTACTCGATTGTCCTCGCCGCCATCGGCCTGATTGAGTCACTGCTGACCCTGCGACTGGTAGATGAAATCACCGAATCACGCGGTCGCGGCAACAAAGAGTGCGTGGGCCAGGGTGTGGCCAACACTGTGACCGGCTTCTTTGGCGGCATGGGTAGCTGCGCCATGATCGGCCAGAGCATGATCAATGTGAATTCAGGTGGGCGCGGCCGTATGTCTGGCATATTCGCCGCACTGTTCCTGCTGTTGTTTATTCTTGTTGCCTCCTCAATGATTGAGCAGATTCCCGTCGCCGCTCTGATCGGCGTGATGTTTATTGTGGTGATCGGCACCTTTGAGTGGAGCAGCTTTCGGGTCATTCGCAAAGTACCCAAGAGCGATGCCCTGGTGCTGGTACTGGTCTCTGGCGTGACAGTTGCTACCGACCTTGCCGTAGCCGTTGTGGTGGGTGTGATCGTCTCTGCACTAGTCTTCGCCTGGGAGCACGCCAAGCAAATTCGTGTGGAAAGCCGCGAAGATCACAAGGGCTCTACCGTTTACGCCGTGCACGGCCCACTGTTTTTCGGATCAGTGACGTCCTTTCTAGAGCACTTTGATCCGAGCCAGGCCAATGACGACGTGGTGGTGGATTTTGCCGGTTCACGCGTCTGCGACCACTCCGGCCTGGAGGCGATTGATACGCTGGCAGAGCGCTACCTCAACAGCGGTAAAACGCTGCACCTGGTTCATCTCAGCGCAGAGTGTAAAAGCCTGCTGAAGAAAGCCGGCAACCTGGTTGAAGTGAACGTGATCGAAGACCCCCGCTACTTTGTTGCGGAAGACAGCCTGGCCTGATGCCCCTGTGAAGCACCTGGCCAGACAGTAAGCCTCAACGACTGGCCATATAGGCGCGCCAGCCACCGAAGTGGGTAATGTCTTCGGCGCCGATGACACCGCGCGGCTCACAGATAAAGCTGCAGAGTTCGCGGCCATCCATCAGCTGCACTTTGCCGATACCCAACGGGGCCGGGATGCCGGCTACGAAGCTGCCAAACTCGGTTGCCGGGACTCGCCAGACTTCAACCTCAATAGCGGCACCTTCCTCATCATCCCGGATCAATCCGGGGCGGAAAGGCGGACCACCAGCCAGCGCATAGAAGCGGTAACACGCTGCTGTGTGGGTAGATTCCACCAGTTCGGCACCGCGCTCCAGTAATTGCCAATTGAGTGGCAAACCCGAGAGATGGGCACCACATACCACCACGTCGATGGTGTCTGCAGCGCCCACCTGAGCGGTATTCAAATCAACCTGGGGCAGGCCGGTCGCACCCATAGGTAAGGCAGGCAGGTCCTGCTGGATACGGTTTGCGACTGACAACAGGGCCCTGTCAGAGAATGCCGGCCCTACCAGGGTGATACCAAAGGGCATCCCCTGCGACGTGAACGTTGTGGGTACCGCGACTGATGTCATATCCAGTAAGTTCATAAAGTTGGTGTAGTAACCCAGCTGATTATTGCGGAGAATCGGCTCGGCCAGCATTTCATCAACAGTAAAAAGTCGCCCGGCCGTTGGGGTCAGCAGGCAATCGAACTCAGCGATGATGGCGTCGCAGATCTTTTTCAGCTCCGCCAGACGATACTGGGCGCGAAACAAATCCGTTGCCGGCGGCTCGCCTCCCGGCGCGATGATGTCTCGCACCACCGGGAACACCGCTTCGGGGTTTTCCTCTATCAGTGGCAAAGTAGCCAGATAGCGCTCCGACACCCAGGGGCCTTCGTACAGCAACTTCGCCGCTTCATCAAAGGGTGCATAGTCAAACTCGACAAGCTCCATACCCTGCTCAGCTAGCAGTTCTATCGTGGAGCGGTAAGCATCGGCATAGGCCTCGTCGCCGAAGAACTGCAACTGGGGTTCGGGAATAACGCCGATCGTTAAGGGCCCATTGCGAAGACCATAGTGACGGGGGTTATTGCTGTAGGTATTGGCGCGGCTGTACCCATCATCCGGATCGTGGCCTTCAGCAACAGCCAGGAC
Source organism: Halieaceae bacterium (assembly GCA_963921335.3). Taxonomy (GTDB): domain Bacteria; phylum Pseudomonadota; class Gammaproteobacteria; order Pseudomonadales; family Halieaceae; genus CAWUFC02. The sequence continues at coordinate 1,402,315 of CAWUFC020000002.1, forward strand.
TGCATCAGCATCGTCTGCGCTATAGGCAAAAATGCTGATGCAATCCAGACTGCGGCAGGCTGGCACCATACCCGTTGATGACAACAAGCCGCGGGTGGGCTTGAGCCCAACCAGATTATTGAAGCAGGCCGGCACGCGACCCGAGCCAGCGGTGTCGGTACCGAGGCTGAAGCTGGCCAGGCCAAGGGCGACAGCTACTGAGGATCCCGCACTGGAACCGCCACTGACATAGTCAGCATCAAAGCTGTTGCGGCAAGGCCCCCAGGGTGAGCGGGTACCGTTCAGACCGGTCGCAAACTGGTCGAGGTTGGTTTTACCCACAGGAATGGCACCCGCGTCGAGCAACTGCTGCACAACCTGGGCGGAATATTCCGGCGTGTAGGCAAAGGCCTCACAGGCTGCGGTGGTGGGTATACCCGCCAGATCAATATTGTCCTTGATCGCAAAAGGAATACCCCATAGAGGAGCCTCTGCTGGGTCCAGGTTTGCGAGAGCGTCCAGGAAGGGTTGCTGCTCTGACTCACTTAGTAAGTGAATCCAGATATTTCGGTCTTTATAGTCTGCGGCTTGCTCACGCACAGAGGCCATTACCCCAGCAGGGCTGATCTCGCGCGAGCGGTAAGCCTCGCGCAAGGCGCTGATACTCATGTTGATGCTCATGCTTGTTCCTCCATAACCACTAGCGCCTGGCCGGCGCTCACGCGTTCGCCCTCTTCCAACCTCAGCTGTAATACTTTGCCATCACAGCTGGCCTGCAGCGGAATTTCCATCTTCATGGATTCAAGCACCATCAAGGTATCGCCAGCTTTCACCGATTGACCTTCCGTCACTGTGGTCTGCCAAACACTGCCAGAGACGGGGCTGTCCACGACGGTGCTACCCTCGGGCCAGTCCTGCTCGGTGACCACAGGCGCATCCTCTTCGATCTCAAAGTGGAACTGGCCCGTAGCATGCCAGTGCGCCAGCTCATCAGCGAAGGCCTGATCACGGCCAGCACGAAAGTCAGCGATGGAGTCGCTTTCGCGCTCAAGAAACTCTTCGTACTCACTCAGTGAGAAGCTGGACTCTTCAATACGCAGCGGGTAGCGACCCAGCGGAAAATCCTTACGGATCTGCTGCAACTCATCGTGACTGACGGGATAAAAGCGAATCTGATCGAAGAAGCGCAGCAACCAGGGCTGCTGGAACTCTGCAGTCTCACGGTAACGATTCCACATCTGCAGAGTACGCCCCACAAACTGATAACCACCGGGACCTTCCATGCCATAAACACACAGATACGACCCACCAATACCCACAGAGTTCTCAGCGGTCCAGGTGCGGGCCGGGTTGTACTTGGTGGTCACCAGCCGCTGGCGCGGATCCACCGGCGTTGCCACAGGCGCGCCAAGGTAAACATCGCCCAATCCCATAACGAGATAAGAGGCGCTAAACAGCACGTCTTTCACTGCGTCGATGGAATCCAGGCCATTGATGCGGCGAATAAATTCCAGATTACTGGGACACCAGGGCGCATCAGCACGCACTGACTGCATGTATTTATCAATCGCCTGCTGACAGGCCTCGTCATCCCATGACAAGGGCAGATGCACGATGCGAGAGGGCACGCTGAGCTCAGCCAGCTGCGACTGCAGCTCGCGCTCCCCTTGTTCGAGGTGCGCCATGATTTCAGCATGACCCAGCTGCTGGCTGTCGAAGTGCAACTGCAGCGAACGTATTCCGGGAGTAAGCTCGCGCAGACCGGGCAGTGGGTTGGCCTGCAACCACTGCATCATGGCATGTGCCCTGAACCGCAGGCGCAAGTCGAGCTCTTTGTCGCCGTATTCCACCAGCAGGAAATGATCACCCGCCGGGCGCAAAACAATATCGTCGCCAAACTCGCTGGCGGGCAGCTGTTTGAGGATGGCCGAGTCCGGCGCAACCGGTTGGTACCGGTGTGAGTTTTGCTGCAGCTGATTAACTTGCTGATTGAAGGCTGCTTCAATAGCAAGCGCATCCGGGAGGGCGACCGGCACAAACCGCAGCTTATCGCCGGCGCGAAGTTGACCCAGCTTCCACAGGTCAGCCGTAATCACCGTGGCCGGACAGACGAAGCCTCCCAGGGAAGGACCGTCGGGGCCGAGTATCACGGGCATATCGCCGGTGAAATCGACCGTGCCGAAGGCGTAGGCATTATCGTGGATATTTGACGGATGCAGACCCGCCTCACCACCATCCGAACGCGCCCACTCAGGCTTAGGACCAATCAAACGAATGCCAGTGCGGCTGGAGTTGTAGTGCACTTCCCAGTCTGCAGAGAAAACATTGTCGATGTCCGCTGGCGTAAAGAAGTCTGGCGCGCCATGAGGGCCATAGATAACGCACAGCTCCCATTCGTTGCCAATCTGTGGCTGCAACTCTTCAGGAAGCTCGGTCACCGGAGCCAGTTGCTGCGCTTGTGCCAGATGCAACACATCGCCACTGCGCAGGGCGCGTCCGTTATGACCACCGAACTGGCCCAGCGTAAAGGTAGATCGCGAACCCAAATACTCAGGGCACTGCACGCCACCCTGCACACACAGATAACTGCGCGCACCCTGATCGCCCAGGCGTCCGAGCTTCAGCGTTTGACCAGCGACAACATGAACAACCTGCCACATGTCGACTGGCTCCCCGTCCAGCTCGGCCAGCAAAGGAGCACCGGCAACCACAAGAGCCGTATCTGTCGAAAATTGCAGCGTTGGACCCTGGAGGGTGATCTCCAGGCCGGCGGCGTCTGCAGCGTTGCCCAACAGTCGGTTAGCCAGGCGGAAAGAGTAACTGTCAAAGGGGCCCGAGGGAGGGACGCCCACATCCCAGTGGCCGCTGCGGCCAGGGTAATCCTGCACGGTAGTCAGTGTGCCACCCGCGAGCACATCCATGCGGCAAGGCTGGTAGTTGAACTCATTCAGGTAGCGGGTGGTAACCCCACCAGCATCCAATACACTGTCTCGACTTAAGGCACGTAGGTAGTTCAGGTTGGTTTCGCTGCCGTAAAGCACTGTTTCATCCAGTACCTGCTGCAGTTTCAGCAGAGCCGCTTTGCGATCCTCCGCTCTCACAATGACCTTCGCCAGCATGGGGTCGAAAAAGGCAGGCACCTCGACGCCGGATTCCACCCAGCTGTCGATTCGCACACCCTCCCCGGAGGGAAATGCCACCCGACTGAGCAAACCCGCGCAGGGGCGAAAGTCGTTGCTGGGATCTTCCGCGTAAATACGCACCTGCACCGAGTGACCTGACGGTGCGAGCTGACCGCGCAAGTCTTCGAGTGGATCCAGTTCTGCTGCTGCCAACTGCACCATCCAACGCACCAGGTCCACACCAAACACTTCCTCGGTGACACCATGCTCCACCTGCAGGCGCGTATTGACCTCAAGAAAGTAAAACTCTCCGGTGTCAGCGTCGAAGATAAACTCCACCGTGCCTGCGTTGCGGTAATTGACGCTCGCGAGCAGACGCTCGGCAGTCTGGTGCAACTGCTCGCGCTGATCCCGGGTCAGGCCAGGCGCAGGACATTCCTCTACCACCTTCTGGTTGCGCCGCTGTGACGAACAATCACGCTCGCCCAGAGCCAAGGCATTACCGTTGCCGTCACCGAAGACCTGCACTTCGATATGGCGGGCCCTGGCAATGAACTTTTCCAGAAACACACTATCGTCAGCAAAGTTATTGGCACCCAATCGACGCACCGTATCCCAAGCGCCAATGAGTTCGGCTTCATCCTGGCAGAGCTGCATGCCGATACCGCCACCGCCGGCAGAACTTTTCAACATCAATGGATATCCGATGCGCCCAGCTTCGCTCCGAGCCTCATCCAGGTCATCCAGCAGATCCGAACCCGGTGATAGCGGCACTCCGGCATTGGTTGCCAGTTCACGCGCCCGGTGCTTCAGCCCGAAGGATTCAATCTGTTCGGGGGTAGGGCCAATAAAGGCAATGCCCTCGGCCTCGCAACGGCGTACAAACTCGGCGTTCTCACTGAGGAAGCCATAGCCAGGGTGGATGGCACCTGCACCGCTCTGCCGAGCAATGCTGAGCAGCTTGTCGATATCCAGATAGGTCTCAGCCGCCGCACCCTCACCCAGAGAATAAGCTTCATCCGCGGCACACACGTGCAGGGATTCCGCGTCGCATTCCGCGTACACAGCCACCGAGCCAACACTCATGTCCCGCAGGGTACGAATAATGCGGGTCGCGATCGCGCCACGATTGGCGATCAGTACTTTTTCAAACATGGTGCGCCTCACTTCTCCCAAACCAGCACTTCGACTGGTGTTGGGTTGTAGCCATTACAGGGGTTATTCAATTGCGGACAGTTGGAGATCAACACCACCACGTCCATTTCGGCCCGCATCTCGACATACTTGCCGGGCGCAGAAATACCATCTTCAAAACTAAGACCACCCGCCTCGGTGATAGGCACATTCATAAAGAAATTGATGTTGTGAGTAATATCGCGTTTGCCGATGCCAAACTCGGGGTGCTCGGCCACCGCCAGCATCCAGCTGTCACGACAGGCGTGCATGCATCGCTTTTCCAGATCGTAACGAACGGTATTGCTCTCGGTGGCACAGGCACCGCCGAGGGTGTCATGACGACCACAGGTATCCGCAACGATCTCCAACATCACGTTGTTCTCGTTAGAGCGCAGCTGCGAACCGGCGGTGAGATAAACATTGCCCTGCTCGCGAATCGTATCCACCGCGCTGTAACGCTCGGTAGGATCCGCTGCGCTGTAAAACAAGGTATCTGCCGCCTGGTTACCTTCCAGATCGAGTATGCGAAACACCTGGCCTGCCTTTACGACATCGATGTAGTAGTCACCCGCATCAACCACGGTGCGCTGTATGGCCTCTGCGGCCTGGCGTGAACTTTCCTTAATCATAATGCTGGTCTCCTCAGGCCTTACCCAGGTGGTACAGGGCGTTGTTTTCAAAACCGCGTTGATTCTCATCGCACCAGTTGCGGCAGTAGTCATCTGCGGCTACAGGCGCGGCCTGGCCCAGCTCAATCTGAACAGGTTTAGCGGGATAGCTGTCGGCGGTATTCAGGGGATGGGGACAGGTGTGCAGCAGCACCAGGGTATCCATTTCAAAGCGCAGGGTGACCTGGCTGCCTGCCTCGCTGTGATTCGGATCGAGAGCCATGTTGCCCTCTGCATCCACCACCACTTTGCTGAACCAGTTCAGGTTGGCGGCGAGATCGGCACGACCCAATCCGTACTTGGCCAGCTCGACCAGAAAAGCGTCAGTACCATTCTGATGCCAGTCATTGCTGTCGGAGAGATAGTCACGTGCGCCCCAGCGCTCCGCGACCTGGGTAGCATTGCTATTGCCATTGACTGTCTCATGCCAACCCAGGCTGTCCTCGACGATAGAGGCGAAGACACGCCCCATGTCGGAGTACAGGCAGTTACCGGTGGTCAGCTTAAACGTATGCTGGCACTTGAGCGTGTCGGGCGCGTTATAGCGCTCCAGCAGATTCTCGGGGTTGTAAAACAGCATGCCGACGTTCGCGCTCCCTTCAAGATCGGTCAGGCGCATGACGGTGCCGCGGCGTAGCCGCAGAGACCAATGGCCGCCGGGGGCAACCTTGGTGGTGTAATCGATAGACTGGATGTAGTCGCTCATGAACTCCTCCATTGGGTACACGGGTTTTTGGGCGCGCGGAAGATCCTGTGTCAGGTCTCCCGGGCTCTTATCCCTCCGTGTAACCCCCAGTGGAGGTCGACAACTCTCGGTCCAGACGCCCCACCTCGGTGGAGCCGGAACCCTAGTCGTCTATTGGGCTTGCGTGATTTCCCGCCACGATGCGGCAGAATCCTCGAGCGCTGGATATATGATAGCAAGGTTTGGGCCAAAATATGAAAATTATTCATTTGCAGTAACTTGGCGAATTGGGGCTGATCAGGGCTGTGCCAAAATGCACGACTTTGGCGCAAAAAAGCGCACCACCTTGGCGCAAGCTTACACGTTCGGACACCCATGTCATTTGTGCGAGAGCGAAAAATGCCCTGCTCCGCAGCGACATGGACGGAGGACCGCAAGACAGGTATTATCCGCGCCCTAACCGCCCGTAGCTCAGCTGGGTGGAGCCGTTAAAGAACTGCAAAGCAGTTCTAGGCGAAACGACCGGAATTTGTAATTCCGGGCCGGTCCCCGCAGGGGGAGCGCTGGGTGAGGCTAGCGCTTACAAAGCGAAGCTTTGTGCAACGCCGAACGACTGACAGCTGCGCTGTCAGGCCGGCCCTGAAAGGGAGCCGCAGGCTTGCTAGAATCAGCAGCTGGATTGATGTTGATAGGCATTCCAAACGATCCGCCCGTAGCTCAGCTGGGTCAATTGCGCAGCAATGGACGACCGAGCAAGGCCGGGATTCGAGTAAAGCGAAAGCTTTACGACCCCGGCCTGGTAAGCGAGGGCTGGGCTTTCAGCCCAAAGGCTGAAAGGAGCGCTGGCAAGCCACAGGCTTGCAAGAATCAGCAGCTGGATTGATGCTGATAGGTACTCCAAGCGATCCGCCCGTAGCTCAGCTGGATAGAGCGCTGCCCTCCGGAGGCAGAGGTCAGAGGTTCGAATCCTCTCGGGCGGGCCATTTTTACAAGGTGTAGGTTCTCACTCTAACGGTGACACATCAGCTCTCGTTTTATCGATGAGTCGTTCGTATGGAGTCTGGCCCTGCAGCGCTCCATGAGGACGATGATAATTGTAGTAGTCCTCCCATTCACGCAGTTTTTCGTTAAACAGGTGTATATCCGTCGATATGCCATCTTGATCGACTAGCTGATAGAACTCCTCATTGTCGATTCGATGTGATCGTTCAACCTTGCCATTTAGGCGCGGTGTGCGTGGTCGGATATACACGTGCGTAATATCCAGGGACTCAGCATGCCAATGGAATTTGGACTGGAACTCCGCGCCGTTATCCGTCTGAAGGACCTGTATTCGGAAGGGAAGTCGCTTTCGGACCTCTTCTAGAAACTTGATGGCAGTACTCTGATTGCATCGATCATAGATTTTAAGAACCCGGATTCGAGTGCAATCATCTATAGCTGTGAACTGGTATAGGCGTTTACCGGTCCCAGGAATGCGCTCAAGGAACTTTACGTCCATTTGCAGGCGATGTCCGGGCTTTGGCTTCTCATAGCGCTTCCACCGCTTCTTGTGGGGCTGGTGCTTCTGGTTGGCAGGAAGACGGCCCATTCCGTTCTTCTCCAGGATTCGATGCACGGTTGATACAGCTATCTTGATCTCATGGAAGCGCTGCAGGTAAGCCTGTATGCGTCCAGCGCCAAAGTGGTAGTTCTGACGCAGATACAGGATCTTGCTGACCACCTCTTTGGGTGTATCGTTGGGGTGGCGATGTGGCTGCTTGCCTCGATCTGCCAGCCCGGCCTCGCCGTGCTCTTCATAACGGCGCTTCCAGCGGTAAAACGCTGTTCTGGAGATACCGAAGTAACGGCATGTCCGAGAGACTTGCCGGGGCTCACCATCGGCCCAATTGAGGATTTTGAGGCGCCAGGCGACCAGCCTGGCTTGCTGTGCTTTGGTCATGTTGCTTCCCCTTCAAGTTAACCTTGAAACGAAAGCTTAATGTGTCACGCATCTAGCGAGAATTCACAGGTCCCAAATTCCTGTCCCTGTACAACGGTGGCCACACCAAAATTTTGCACAACAACTGGATGCAAACCTACGACTGTGGCCCGGTGCGCCCCCATGAGTACAGCTTCCGTGAAGGCACAATGCGTCTGTTCGAACAGAACCCGGACTTGAACTACTACTCCCAGTTATTCCCCGAACCCGATGTGAATATGATGGGGCCGGGACTGCTGGGTATGGATGCTGCGGGTTATCGCTTAATGCCCAATAAACACATTCTGTTTGCCGTGGGCGTCCCCGATGAGAAGTACATTCCCTCGGCGTGGGATCCCAAGACCTGCCAATTGCACACCTCAGCCGGCACCCCGCTGGGTGCCTCCTGGATGATGAAGCATGTTCTGGAGAAACTGGGCTACACCTATGAAATTGTGTTCTTCGATTCCAACCTCACCTACCACCACGACTGCCTGATGATGAATATGAAGGAAGGCGTGTGTGGGTTGCCGGATGACGGCAAGTGGGGCCATTGGGGGGGCCTGCCCAACTGCCTGAAGGACTGGGAGATTGTTGCCATTCCGCCCCACGAAATCGGCTACGGCGTGGCCAATGCTGCCGCCATTGGTGACGGTCGGGTAATTTGCGAAGCCAAAGCAACGGGCACCCACGAGAACATGTACAAGGCGGGTATCGATCCTATTCCCCTGCCCTACGACAAACTCTGGGATGCCTACGGCAGTGGCATGGAGTGTTCAGACGACCCGATCTCCCGCTGGGATGACGGCAACGAACCACCCTCAGTCGAAGGCATGCAGCCCTTCACTGCACACTAAACCCACGCAGCCCCCAAGCCCCGCAACCGCGGGGCTTTTTTTTACCTTAGAAACGGGGGAAAAGTTTACTGAGCTACGCCGATGATCGCGCCATTACCGGCACATGGTCAGCGAGCATCAGCCGCTACACAAACTCGCGAGACTGATCAAACCAGCAGCAGCTCCAACAGGAAGCCAAGAAGGAACAGGCCGGTGAAACGCCTGTTGTAATCAAACACATGCGCAGCAAACCATAAGGGCCATACTGACTCAGGCATATCATTGGGTCTGTGCTGGGGTTTTGGCTCGTTCAAATGCCGCAGCAAGACACGAAGACGTGGCAGGCACATGGCCACCAGCAAGAGCCAGATGGGGAGGTAGCCCAGCAGGCTGAGCAGCAGTACCAGAAAGGCCTGTATCGCCAGACCAGCCGCCAGCATACGTCGAGTACGCTGCTCGCCCAATCGAACCGGGAGAGTTCCAATGTTGCGCGCACTGTCCATATCCAGCTTATCCAGGCGCTTAGCCAACAGTACCGCTGTAGGGCCAAAGCCATAGAGAAGGCTGACAGCCAACACCTCACTAATTTCACTACCACCACTGACAAGATAGCTGCCGCCGACCATGAATGGTCCCCATACCAGCCAGACAGCCGGCTCACCCAGGCCCAACTGTTTCATCGGCCAGGTATAAAACAGGGCGAATACCACACCGCAGAGCATCAGGGCTAAAATCTGCCCGCCGCCAGAAAACACCAGCCAGGCGCCGGGCAATAACGCAGCGAGACCCGTGCATACCATGGTGGCTACAAACCACTTTTTGCTAACCAGGCCCTGGGCCTGCACATGGGTGCCATAGCGATTACGATAGTAGTCGTCCTGATCGAGACCGCGAGAGAAATCCACGTAATCGTTGAGCAGATTGTTGAAAGCATGCGCCATCAACAAGCCCAGGGTGCACAACAGAAGGGGCATTGTTTGAAACGGCCCGGCCAGGGCGGCCAGCAAGCCACCCATGAGCGAAGACAGCAGGGTCATCACCAGCACCGCTGCCCGCACGGCGACCAGCCATTGACGCACCCAGCCGAGGACTGCCCACTGCTCGGCATCATGCCTGGGAATACTGCTTAACTCTCTCATCGGCGTCGCTGCGACTTAAACCAGCTCTGCCCTCACTGCGGCCACTACATCGTGGGCCGCCAGGGTCGGGTGCATCTTTTCAAGCGCAGCGAGAATATAGCGGGACGGCTGCATGGTCTCGCCAGCCCCAAGGGTTGTGGCACAAGCCAACCAGCCGTACATGGCGTGCCACTGATATTGCTGCCAAAGTTCATCACTATCAGGAGGCTGCTCCACACCTGCGCGTTTCAGACCCTCACGGTAAACCTCCAACAGCTCTGGCACCCTATCAATATCCTCTGCCCTGACGATACCAGCGAGAAAATAGCCGACATCGCGCATACCCGGGCCGCGGGCCACCACGCCCCAGTCGAGGAATCCCGGTCGTTCACCATCCAGAAACTGGTTGCCGTCATGAGGATCGCCGTGCTGAACAGTGGGAGTACCGTGCTGCCACAAGCCGTGAATAGCCTGATGATGATCTAGGTATAAATGCGAAAGCTCTGAGAATATTGACGGCAACGCATCGCCATGGGCACTCAGAGCCGATTCAATCAAACGCACACCAATACTGCCGGCCTGGGGTGACTGCAACCAGGCCAGCTCATCCTCAAACCGCGGAGAATCCCAGAACGCAGCATGCAGTGCAGCGAACTCCTGCATCACCGCCTGCAACCAGGTGTAGCTGTATTGGCGGGCAGGCCTGAACTGACAGTCACTGTCCTCGAGATGTTCAAGCAGCATGATGTATGAGCGCCCGCTCTCATCGTAATCGGAGTGATAACAGCGCGGTGTTCGAACCGACAGCTCTCCGCCCAGCTCTCTGTAAAAACGAGCCTCTCGCATACCCATGCCCGCTTCCATCACGAAGGCCTGTTGATCGACGTTGGTAGGCGGCAGCTTTACAAACAAGCGGGCAGGCAGACTCTGACTGTTGTGCTCAATCCAAATTACCGCACGGCCAGTGGTGCCCTCATGGGTGCTCTCCAGCTCACAGGCATCAACCTGTTCGCCAAGACTCTCGGACAACCAGGAGGCATTGATATCCTCGGCGCGAACGGGAATAGGCATAAATTCTTGGGCCTGTCTCTTGAAGTGGTCGTTCAATACTACAACGATTACTGCGGATCGACCGCCGCTCGCAACCGAGTTATGTCCTCAGGCGTTGGCAAAAACAGCCGGAAGGTACTGATCAACAACTTGCCGGGGGTAACCAATGAGGTCCAGCAAACGCCGGCGGCATTCGGCTTCATCTGCGCCACGCTGCTTCCATACTGGCACCCGCTTCACCAGGGTCTCGACACGCTCGCGGGGCGTGATGATCCAGGTATCCTGTGGCGTTTCACCAAACCAGAAGTCCGCGCAGCAACGCTCCCTGGCAGCGGGCTTCATGTAAAGCACCAGGTTCATCACTTTGTGAGCGCCACTGTCCAGCACATAACCCGTTAAAAATTCCATGGTGCCACCAAAATCCCCGAGGTCATCGATCAACAGCACCGTTCGCCCGCTAATTGGAATAGAAATGCCATGCTCCACTAACGGTTCGTCGTAACGCTCGCCAGGACCTTTATAAAGTGACACGCCAATTGATCCGAATTCGATCTTGGGAGTGCCCTCTGCGCGGCCTTCCACCAGGTGGTCGTACAACAGCACGCCGGGCAGCATGCCGCCCATGGTAACGATCAGTGCTCGACTGATCACATCGCCAGCCGACTCTTGGTCAGCCTGATACTGGTGCACGGCCTGCGCCACCTCAGCGACGGCCGCAGCCTCGACGGCGTCGGGCACCAATAAAAAGCTAAGCTCGTCATCGGGTAGAACCACACCTTCAGGATGGCGCCAGAAATCGAGATCAATATCATCGTCGGCGCAGCGCAGCTGCTGGTGGTACTGTTTAAGATTCACGAGCCTGGTCCAGGATAGCCGCAAGCTCTGGCCGGTACTCACGAATTTCTTCCTTGCTGAGCCCTTCCAGTGAATGTGGAAATTTAATCCACTGCTCGGTTTCGTGAATGTAATAATCCGGTGTCAGCGAGGTCTGGTTTCGGCCGGGCTTGTAGTAAGGCACGGCAATACTAATCGATTCAGGGGTATTCAATCGAGCCAGGGTTTTAAGCTCATTGATAACGGCCTGCATGGTGCGCCCGGTATCAAACACATCGTCTACCAGCAACAATCGGTCCTCTGCATCACAGCGTTCGATCAGGTACCACAAGCCATAGATAGCCACCTGCTCCTGACGGGAGTCCTTCTCCTTGCCGTAGTAGCTGGTGCGCACAGCAATATGGTTCGTCTCTACCCCGCAGTACTGGAGAAAATCCTGGATGGCCACACCCATCGGCACCCCGCCTCGCCATAAGGCGACAATCATGGTGGGACGAAAATCGCCGGCTATCACATCGGCTGCCAGCTGAAAGGAATCTTCCAACAGCTGTTGAGCGTCGACATAAAGTTTATCTGTCATGCAGAGGGTGCCCTATCTTCCAGTGCAAAAACCGCTCGATCAGGGTAGGCTGGTTCAATCAAACAGTCGGTTATTTTTATGGAAAAGCAGTTTATCAGGGAGCAGGACCTGCTGGAAGATTCCTACCGGCTGGGTGTCGATGTCTTCAATAGCGGCTTCAGGCCCAGCGTTGTTGTTGGCCTGTGGCGCGGGGGCAGCACCGTAGGCATCTATGTACAGGAGTGCCTGCAGACACTCGGTGTAGACACCCGTCATATTGCAGTGAGAACGTCCTATGAGGGCCCTTCGAGCTACCAGCGCATGCACAGCAGCGGTGCAGACATAGGCGTACACGGCCTGCGATATCTCTACCAAACACTGGATTACGAGGACCGGCTGCTAATCGTCGACGATGTCTACAGTACCGGGCGCAATATCGAGGCTGTGATTTCAAAGTTGCGCAGAAAGACCCGCCTGAATATGGCGTCAGACACCCGGGTCGCCACCATCTGGCGACGCAGCAATCGCGACGATGCCATCGGCAAGCCAGACTACCACCTGCACGATACCGATCGGTGGCTGGTATTGCCTTATGAGCTTAGCGACCTCAGCACTGAGGAAATAGCCGCCAACAAAGCCTACGTATTGCCCATGCTGGAGCAGGCGAAAAAGCACCTTTAAGCCCGCGATTCCCGCCTGCTTGCGCAGTCGCCAGCGCCCGCCTATAATTTCCTGACAATTGTGTCAGTTTTTTGTCGACGGTATGCAATTTCTTTTCGGTCAAATACCCACCACCCTGAGCGGTGATGACGCCAGCCTCTCTGTGCTGGATTTCCTGCGTGAACGACAGGGTCGTTGTGGTACTAAAGAGGGCTGCGCTTCAGGCGACTGCGGTGCCTGCACTGTGGTGGTTGCTGAAACAGATGATGCGGGCTTGAGCTACCGCGCCATCAACGCCTGTATCACACCAACCGGCGAGCTGGCGGGTAAGCAGCTGATTACGGTCGAGGAACTGGCAAACGGTGAAGACTACCACCCTGTTCAACAGGCCCTGGTTGATTTCCACGGTTCGCAGTGCGGCTTTTGCACACCTGGTTTTGTCATGTCCCTGTATGCCGCCTACCAGAACGCTGAGGCACCGGACAGAGACAACATTCTGCGCACACTGGGCGGCAACCTGTGCCGGTGCACCGGCTACCGACCAATCATTGACGCTGCCGAAGCGGCACTGACAGAACGCCAGGCGGCTCCACAGCAGGACGATGCAGAAACCATAGATCAACTGGCCCAGCTTGAAAGCGGCACAGGGTCGGGTCGCTATCACGCGCCAACATCGATTGCTGAGCTAAACGACGCGATAAAGGCCCATCCCAAGGCACGACTGATTGCCGGCGGAACAGATCTCTGGCTTGAGGTCACGCAGCTTCTGAAACGCCCCGAGCGGCTGATTTCTCTCAATCGGGTTGAGGAACTCACCGGGCATCACAGCGATGGCAACGCCCTACATATAGGAGCTGCAGCCACCTACGAGCAGGTGACGCCTTTACTATTGGCAGACTACCCGGAAATGCAGGAGCTGCTGTTGCGACTGGGCTCACTGCAAATCCGCAACCGCGGCACACTGGGCGGCAACATTGCCAACGCATCTCCCATTGGTGATATGCCACCGGCTCTGCTGGCCCTGGATGCGCAGCTTGTCCTGAACCGGCAGGGTCAGACGCGACACGTTCCGCTAGAGACATTCTTCCAGGATTATCGCAAGACTATCTTGCAGCCGGGTGAGTTCATCCAGACCATCCTGATTCCGCGTCGACAGCCCGAGGAGCAGATAGCCTTTTACAAGATCAGCAAACGCCTCGAGGATGACATTTCTGCCAGCTGCGGCGCCTTTAGGATTCGCATCGAAGACGATCAGGTGGCTGATGTCAGGGTAGCCTTCGGCGGTATGGCTGCCATTCCAGCGCGCGCACTGCATTGTGAAGAAGCACTCCGTGGCCAAGCCTGGAATGAAGCTACTCTAAAAACCGCAATGGCGGCTCTCGCCGAAGATTTCCAACCCATCGATGATTTTCGTGCCAGCGCTGACTATCGCGGCAAGGTGTCAGCCAACCTGTTGAAACGTTTTTATCTGAACTGCCAGCCCAAACCCGATCTGATCAGGGTAAGCTCCCATGCGTAGGCTGCCAGAGACACTCGAGACCACAGGGCCGACCGGCGCAGCTGGCCAGCATCAGCGCCATGACAGTGCCTATCGACATGTCTCTGGTGCGGCCCTGTATGTAGACGACATACCCTGCCCCGCTGGCACAAAGCATGCCTATGTAGGGCTCAGCCAGCATGCCCACGCCAATATCTCGAAGCTCGACCTGAGCGCTGTGCGCACGGCCAGTGGAGTCACCGATGTCATAACGGCACAAGACGTGCCCGGGCATCTCGATATCGGCCCGGTCTTTCCGGGTGATCCGTTAATGGCCTCAGATCAGGTCGACTTTTTTGGCCAGGTGGTTTTTGCAGTGCTGGCGAACACTTACGACCAGGCCCGCCATGCGGCTCGACTGGCCAACATACAGTATGCGCCGCTCTCCGCCGACATCACCATTGAACAAGGTCTTGATTCAAAGTCATTTGTGCGGCCCAGCCATCGGCAACAGCGGGGTGACGCGCAAGAAGCTATTAAAGCCAGCGCCCTCAGCATCCAGGGTGAACTTCAGATCGGCGGGCAGGAACAGATGTACCTGGAAGGGCAGGTGTCGCTGGCCATTCCGCAGGAAGACGGCGGCATGTTGGTCCACAGCTCCTCGCAACATCCATCAGAGACACAGAAACTGGTAGCCGAAGTACTCGATATCCCCATGCACCTTGTGACCGTTGAGGTGCGCCGCATGGGAGGAGCCTTTGGCGGCAAGGAGACCAATGCCAATCAATGGGCGTGCATTGCCGCATTGTTAGCCGCTCGTTCCGGAACTCCGGTAAAGCTGCGCCTGGCCAGGGCCGACGACATCACTGCCACCGGCAAGCGACATCCGTTTAAGAACGATTATCAGGTGGGCGTTAATGACGCAGGTGTGATTCAGGGTATTGCCATGTCATTGTCGGGCAACTGCGGCATGTCACCCGATTTGTCCGACGCCATCGTCGACAGGGCCATGTTTCACGCAGACAACGCCTATTACCTTGGTCATGCAGACATCAGCGGCCACAGGGTCAAAACCAACACCGTCAGTCACACAGCATTTCGAGGTTTCGGCGGCCCGCAGGGAATGCTGGCCATCGAGCACGTCATCGAAGACATCGCCATCGCCACCGGTTTAGATCCATTAACGGTGCGCAAGCGCAATTTTTATAGCGGTGAGGGTGGACGGGATACCACCCACTACGGCCAACAGATTGAACAGCACCTCATCGCGCAGATTGTCGAGCGGCTGGAGCACAGCGCAGACTACTGGCCGCGCCGGGAGAGCATCAAAACGTTCAACGCGCAAAATAACGTGCTGCGCAAAGGCCTGGCGCTGACACCGGTCAAGTTCGGTATTTCGTTTACAGTCACCCATCTCAACCAGGCTGGCGCCCTGCTGCATGTCTATACAGACGGCAGCATTCAGCTCAACCACGGTGGCACCGAAATGGGCCAGGGCCTGTACATCAAGGTGGCGCAAATTGTCGCCCAGGAGTTACAGGTAGATCTGGAGCGCATTGCTATCACTGCAACCCGCACTGACAAAGTGCCCAATACCTCGCCCACAGCCGCCTCGTCTGGATCAGACCTGAATGGCATGGCTGCAAGAGACGCCGCCCGCACTATTCGCGAACGATTAACCCTGTTCGCGGCCTCCCATTTTAATGTCGATGCAGACCAGGTTTCTTTTGCCGACAACCAGGTTCGCGCGGGTGATAACAAGCTGAGCTTTGCAGAGCTGGCACAGCTCGCTTACCTGAACCGAGTGCAACTGTCAGCCACGGGCTACTACGCCACACCAAAAATTCACTACGATCGTGAAAAGGCCTCGGGCAGGCCTTTTTTCTACTATGCCTACGGTGCCGCCCTCTCAGAGGTGACCGTGGATACACTCACTGGCGAATACGTATTGAACAGAGTCGACATTTGCCAGGACGTTGGGCAGTCACTGAACCCCGCGATTGACATCGGCCAGATTGAAGGCGGCTTTATACAAGGCATGGGGTGGCTCACTACCGAGGAATTGGTTTGGGGTGCCGATGGCCGCCTGCAAACCAACAACCCCGCCAGCTATAAGATTCCAGCCATTGGGGATACGCCACCGGTATTCAATGTAGAGCTTCTGCCCGACAGCCCCAACACAGAGGCAACTATTTTTCATTCGAAAGCCGTGGGCGAACCGCCATTGATGCTGGGTATCTCAGTCTGGTGTGCCCTGCGGGATGCGGTTGCCAGCCTGGCCGAACACCGAATTAGACCCAGACTGAATGCGCCGGCAACGGCGGAGCAAGTTTTCATGGCCTGCGAAGCCATCCGAGAGGAGGCACAACAAGCGTGAAACTGAATACACCTGTCAGCTGGCTGGATGCAGCACAAACACTGCTGCGACTCGGCGAGGACCATGTCATCGTCACGGTGCTCGGAAGCCGCGGCTCTACCCCTCGCGATCCCGGCAGCAAAATGGTCGTCAGCCGCGATGAGCTCTTTGGCAGCATTGGCGGCGGCCATCTGGAGCACCGCAGTCAACAGCTGGCCCTGGACATGCTGAAGGGTGAACTCGGCGAACAGCATATCGAACACTTCAATTTGGGCCCCAGCCTCGGCCAATGCTGCGGCGGCAGTGTATCTGTATTATTTGAACGCTTCTGCCAGGCTGTGCTCAAACCAGTCATCTTTGGGGCCGGCCACGTCGGCGCCAGCCTGGTACCGATCCTGGCTCAATTGCCCTGCACCATCCGCTGGATCGACAGTCGCGAGGCGTTTACCGGCGAGAGCCTGCCATCGAATGTGGAAACCATTGTCAGCGAGCAACCCGAGCTGGAAGTGGCCGCCTGTGAGCCCGGTTCTGCCTTTGTCATTCTCACCCACAATCACCAGCAGGACTACGCCATTCTGAAAGCAGTGCTTTCGCGAGGCGATGCCAGCTATATCGGTTTGATCGGCTCGCAAACCAAGTGGCGACGATTCCAGATGCGCCTGGATCACGAGGGTGTTAACAGCGATCAGCGATCAGACGTCCATTGCCCTATCGGCTTATCGGCAGTACCCGGCAAGTTGCCAGTAGAAGTGGCCACGGCGATTGCCGCCGAGTTGATTGCTCACCGCCACCGCGACAAACCCACTCGCACAAGTCAACAAGGTATTTCCAGGCCTGAGCTGAGCGCCCGGGCCAGTGAAGCTGACACAGAGACTACTTAACCAAGAACAGCGAACATGCAGCACAAGATAATGTCTGAACCAGAACTGTACGAGCACGACTTCAGTCGCACCCACACCAACCTACTGGACGACAGGCTGGGTGCCTGCGCCCTGAGCTGCTCCGACGATTGGTTTGCAGAGTGCGGCAACTTGGTGAAATCCGAAGTGCCCATCTTTAAGCCACGGCACTTTGTCAGCACGGGCCAATGGATGGACGGGTGGGAAAGCCGCCGCTCCTTTGACCGCGAAGAACGCAGGAATTCAGGTATCGATCATGACTGGTGCGTTCTGCGCATGGCGCGCGAAGGCTGTATTGTAGGCGTTGATGTCGATACCTCACACTTTACAGGTAACGCCCCGCAACAAGTCAGTGTCGAGGGCTGCTGGGTCGAAGGTGAGGTGGACGACGCGGCAGATTGGCAGGAGTTGTTGCCACGCTGTGATGTCGATGCCGACAGTCACAATTTTCTCCCGGTGCCCAATAATGCGCGGGTCAACCACCTGCGCCTGAAGATCTATCCCGACGGCGGCGTCGCGCGGTTTAGAGCCTATGGCAAGGTCATGCTGGATCCCAATCACTTTGTCGATGGTGAAATGATTGACCTGGCCTCGGTACTGTACGGGGGACGCGGCCTGCTAAGCAGCGACATGTTCTACAGCGCGGCCTCCAACATGCTAATGCCCGCACGCGGCATCAATATGGGGGATGGCTGGGAGACTCGTCGCAGTCGTAGCACCGACCCGGAATGGAGCATCATCAAGCTGGGCATGGAGGGCACCATCCGCAAGATCATTGTTGATACCGCCCACTTTCGTGGCAACAACCCCGACCGATTTAGCCTGGAAGCATGCCTTGCAGAAGACCAGGCCGTATTGGACAACCAGGCTGAATGGACAACAATTCTTCAGGAGCAGCCCCTGCATCCAGACCGCGAGCATCTGTTTATCAAGCAGATTGCCGGCGGTGCAGACCAGCGCTACACGCATGTGAGGATTAACATCTTCCCCGATGGCGGCATCAGCAGACTGCGCGTATTTGGTATGCCCAACTGGGACAGCTTATCGTGAACCTGACCGACCTGAACCAGGCAGACAGATCCGCCGCGCGTGAACTGCTGACACAATGCTGCAGTAGCTCACGCTGGGTGGATGAAACGCTCGCCGCAGCACCTTTTGCTGATGGCGACGCCCTGAAAGCGGCGGCAGACAAAGCCTGGGCTGCCACGGGCGAGGCCGACTGGCTGGAAGCATTTGCCGGCCACCCGAGGATTGGAGACATTCGCTCACTCCGTGAGAAATATGCCAACACACGTGCCATGGCCGCCGGCGAACAATCCGGCATGGATGAGGCCAGCGATGGTGTCATTGCCGCCCTGGCGCAGGGTAACGAAGACTACGAAGCGCGATTCGGCTTTATCTTCATTGTATGTGCCACCGGCAAGTCGGCTAGCGAAATGCTGCAGCTGCTACAGGACAGACTCAGCAATGAGCGCGAAGAGGAGCTCCGCATAGCAGCAGCCGAGCAGCATAAAATCACCCACATCAGACTGGAAAAACTGCTATGAGCCAGATAACAACGCATGTGTTAGACACTGCCCTGGGCCAGCCGGCCGACGGGCTGGCACTCAGCCTGGCTGCACAAGATGGCGACGATTGGCGGGAGCTTGCCATGGGCACAACCAATAGCGATGGACGTGTGGCCGACCTTTGTAGTGAGGGACAGACTCTCGAAGCCGGCACCTACCGCATGCGATTTCACACTGGCGACTATCAGCAAAACAAGCAGCAAGCTATTTTCTACCCGCTGGTGGATATCTATTTTGCCGTGGATGCCAGCGGCGACCACTACCACATTCCCCTGTTGCTATCGCCTTTTGGCTACTCCACTTATCGAGGCAGCTAAGGCGTGAAGCGAGTTATAGCAAAAGCATTAGACGCGGCGGCCTTCATACCCTATGGGGACGTCATCGAATGCCGCGATGATAACGAGCGTCTGCTCATTAACGAGGGCCTCACCGAAAGGCACCATGACCTGGCCAGCTTGAGTGTTAACGACGAAGGCGGCAGAGCGGGCATCAGCGTATTCCGCAGCACACCCGTTGATCTGCCATTCCTGGTATCCCAGATGGAATGTCATCCAATGGGCAGCCAGGCCTTCATGCCACTTAGCAACAACCCCTACCTCGTAGTCGTGGCGCCTCCAGGCGAATTCAATGCCGAGCGCATTGAAGTCTTTCTGGCCAGCGGTTCTCAAGGCGTCAACTATCACCCGGGCACCTGGCACCATTACAACCTCGCACTGAACCAAGGTTCAGACTTTATCGTGATTGACCGAATAGGCGCCGACGAGAATCTTGTGGAGGTCACTCTATCAGCTGATCAGCAGTTCTACGTGGAGTTGAGCACATGAGCAAAGCCGCCTATCGCGCCGGCATCCTCCACTTTCTCGACGACCCGGACCAGCACAAGGATTCCTGGGAGTACTACGAAGATGGCATTCTGCTGGTAGAGGACGGACACGTCGCAGCCTGTGGGCCGGCCGACGATCTGCTACCCAAGCTGGCTCCGGCTATTGAGGTCACGCATTTCCCCGATAGCCTGCTGGTGCCGGGTTTTATCGACACCCACATACACTACCCCCAGACTGAAATGATCGCAGCCTATGGCGAACACCTGCTGGAGTGGCTGAATACCTACACATTTCCCACAGAAACGCAGTTTGCAGACCAGGAATATGCCGAAAAGGTAGCCGAATTCTTCCTGGATCAGCTATTGGCCAATGGCACTACGACAGCTCTGGTCTTTGGCACCTCCCATCCCCAATCGGTAGAGGCCTTCTTTTCCGCCTGCGAGGCTCGCAAGCTGCGCATGATTGCAGGCAAGGTCATGATGGATCAGAACGCGCCTGACAGCCTGCTGGACACCGCTGACAGCAGCTACGCCGACAGCAAAGCCCTCATTGAAAAATGGCACAACCGGGGGCGCCTGCGCTACGCAGTTACGCCTCGCTTTGCCGCTACATCAAGCAGCGAGCAATTGCAGCGCGCCGGACAACTGCTGCGGGAACATCCCGGGGTCTACCTGCACACTCATTTGTCGGAAAATACCGACGAAATTGAGCTGGTCAAATCAATTCACAGGGACTGCGATCACTATCTGGGCAGTTACGATAAGGCGGGACTACTTGGTAAACGCAGTGTGTTTGCCCACTGTATCCACCTGGAGGACGAAGAGTGGCAGCGAATGGCGGAAACCGGCTCTGCCATCGCGTTCTGCCCTTCCTCGAATCTATTCCTGGGCAGCGGACTATTCAATCTGCGTCGCGCTGTAGAAAAGGGTATACCCATTGGCCTGGGTACTGACATTGGCGCCGGCACGAGTTTCTCGGCCCTCAGAACGCTGGCAGATGCCTATAAAGTTCAAAAATTGCAGGGCCACAAACTATCGCCCTTGAAGTCGTTTTACCTGGCCACCCTGGGCGGTGCTCGCTGTTTGGATTTAGACGACCTGATCGGCAATTTTGAACACGGCAAAGAAGCAGATTTTACCGTCATCGACAAACACGCCAGCGAGTTGCTGCGCTTTCGCATGGGCAACTGCGATTCACTCGAAGAAGAACTGTTCGTGTTGACCACAATGGCTGACGATCGATGTATCTCAGGGACATGGTCGGCCGGCGTTCAGCGCTACGCCAACCCCAATGCATAGGATTTACTGATGGAAAGCTACGTTCTGGACTGGCTGCAACTCATTTTCCGCTGGCTCCATGTCATCACAGGCGTCGCATGGATTGGCGCTTCGTTCTACTTTGTTTGGCTAGACAACCACCTGGAAGATCCGCCGCGCTGGAAAAAGGACAAGGGGATAAAAGGTGATCTCTGGGCAATTCATGGGGGCGGCATTTACGAGGTGGGCAAATACCAGCTGGCGCCAGAGAAGATGCCAAGCACCCTGCACTGGTTCAAATGGGAGGCTTACAGCACCTGGCTGACTGGCATGGTGCTGTTGATATTGATTTTCTACATCGGCGCAGAATCCTACCTGATCGATCCAGCCAAAGCAGATCTCTCAGTTGCCCGGGCTGTTAGCTACGGGCTGGGTGCAATCGCGCTGAGCTGGATCGCCTATGAGCTGCTTTGCGCAACAGCCCTGGCCAAAAACGGCTACCTGCTCGGATTGATACTGATGATCATCGCCATCGGCCTGTCCTGGTTTCTCACCAGCGTATTCAGCGGTCGCGGCGCATTTATTCATATGGGCGCCATCATCGGCACGATTATGGCCGGCAACGTCTTCCAGGTGATTATCCCCTCTCAGAAGGCCCTGGTCGCTGCGATAGAAACCGGAAGCGAGCCAGACCCAAGCTGGGGTGCCAGGGCCAAGCTGCGCTCCACCCACAACAATTACCTGACCTTACCGCTACTGTTCATCATGATCAGCAATCACTACCCCATGACCTACAGCGGCCCATACAGCTGGCTGGTGCTGCTGGCCATTATTGCTATCACTGCCTATGCGCGCCATTACTTTAACCTGCGTCATCGCAAGATCAATCGGCCACATATCCTGGTGGTCTCCCTGGCGGGGACTGCTGCATTAGCCTGGGCACTAACGCCTCAGCAAACCGCCAGCACCCAGCAGAGCAGCAACATGGAAGTCAGCGAGCTCGAGGCTCTGCAAGTTGTTCAAACCCACTGCAGCAACTGTCATTCTGCGATGCCCAGCGACGACATGTTCAAAGTGGCCCCAGCTGGCGCGGTTTTCGATACTCGCGAGCAGGTACTGCAATGGTCCGATCGTATTCTTGCACGTGCGGTTGATGGCCAGGACATGCCCTTCCTCAACAAAACTCAAATGACAGACGAAGAGCGACAATTGTTAGGCAAGTGGTTACGCGCGCAGGCCGGGCAGAAATGACCAGCCGCAGTAGCTATAAAGTAGGCAGGATCAGGATAGACAACGAGGCGGCGATTCTCGCTGCCGCCGAGCACGAGTTTGCCACCCACGGTTTCAAGGGCGCATCCATGGCCCGAATTGCCGAGGGAGCCGGCGTAGCGCGAACCAATGTGCACTATTACTTCAAGAATAAAACCGACCTGTACATGCAGGCACTGACAAATATCCTGGAGAGCTGGAAAGCTGTATTCCCAGACATATCGGCCGATGATGACCCAGCACACGTATTGGAGCAGTACATCAGGGCGAAAATGCGTTATTCGCGGACTCACCCGGTGGCCTCCAGGCTGTTCGCCATGGAGATCATTCGCGGTGCCCCAATGCTTAGGGAATACCTGGCGGGCGACCATAGGAAGTGGCTCTCCGGCAAAGCTAGAGTGATACGGGGATGGATTCGCGACGGCAAGATGGACCCGGTTGAGCCCCTGCATCTTATCTTCATGATCTGGGGGACCACACAGCACTATGCAGATTTCGCCGCGCAAATGGAGTCTGTGCGAAATAAGGACAAGCTGGTAGAGCGGGATTTTGAAGCCGCCGCAGACGATATTGTCCGGGTGGTACTGAAAGGCTGTGGCCTGCAGAGCACCGGAAGGGAAAAGAGTCACTAAGGCGGGAAGGGGAGCCTTCAAAATGTATAAATCGACGGTGCCTTGGCGATGCGCTTGCTGTACTCTTAACTACGCTGAAAACTAATAATTGGCAGCATTCTTGCAGTGATTCATCGGGGTAAACCTAACAAGTGTGTCAGGATTTGAAATCGCACAAAATAAGTGCGAAAACTACTCCTGCGCGCACCATAACAATGCAGTTCAATGGGAAATGATCCGGTTAGACGGGTCTAACACAAGGGAAACGTTCATGAAAAAACCACTCTTTTCGATTAACCCACTTTGCCTGGCAGTTGCGGTTGCCGCTGCACCGGCACTGGCCCAGGAGGATCGCCTGGTGTTTGAGGAAGTCCTCGTCACCGCGGAAAAACGCAGTGAAAGCCTGCAGGATCTGTCTCAGGCGGTGACTGCACTGACCGCGGAAGATCTTGAGAACCGCGAGCTGACCAGCTTTGTCGATTTGAGTGCTGTAGCACCCGGTGTGAACATCGCCAAGAACGAAGGTTTTAAGACCGTCATCACGATTCGCGGAATCGGCAACGAGGCGAACCAAAACGCCATTGCCAACCCGTCAGTGTCCTATCACCTTGACGGCATCTATGTCGCTTCACCCTTCGCCCTGCAGACCGACTTCCTGGACCTGGAGCGAATCGAAGTACTGCGGGGGCCGCAAGGTACCCTGTTCGGCCAGAACTCGACCGGAGGTGCCATCAACGTAATCACCAAGGCCCCCACCACCGATGAGTTTTACGGTACTGCCGACCTGACACTCGGCAACTACGACCTGGTTCGCGCCCGCGCCGCTCTGAACATTCCAATGGGTGACAAAGTAGCAGCGCGTATCTCTTTGCAGAGCAATGAGCACGATGGCTTTACCGACAATATCATCAACGGTCAGGATCTGGATGATTCCGATCGCATCTCAGCGCGTGCACGCCTTTTAATCGAAGCGACAGATA
The DNA here is from genome assembly GCA_963921335.3 of Halieaceae bacterium. GTDB lineage: Bacteria > Pseudomonadota > Gammaproteobacteria > Pseudomonadales > Halieaceae > CAWUFC02. The sequence goes on from CAWUFC020000002.1 coordinate 1,426,202, forward strand.
CCTTTAGTATTAACCTGACGGCTCAGTACTTCGACGAAGACGTGAACGGTCAGGCCCAGAAGGGCCTGCTCGATCCCACACCTGACGCGCGTGAACTCGCCCAGGATTCACTGTCGAGCTATGAACTGGAGTCACAGCTGTACTCAATGGTGCTGGAATGGAATCTTCCCAGCTTCACGATCAAGTCTCTGACCAGCTACCAGGATGACGATATCGCCATTCTGCGGGACAACGACCGTAATGACCTGGCCAGCCTGCCTCCATTCGCGCAGTTGCCTAGCTATTTTGACCCGGAGACCAACCGCCAGAAGACCACGACTCAGGAATTCAACCTGATTTCGGCTGAACCCGCGTTCGGAAGGCTGGACTGGGTAGCAGGTATTTTCTACCTCGATACCGAAGTCGACATCAGCATTCTTGAACGCCTGGATTTTGGTTTTGACGGCGTCTTTGATCCCTTTACGCCTGAACAGATTATTAATTTCGAACCGGTAGATGCCGGCTTTATTTCTGATTCAAAGCCCGAACGTGAATCTCTGTCCATCTACGGGCAGGGCACATTCAGCTTCACAGACACCTGGCGCCTGGTTGCCGGTCTTCGTTATAACGAGGACGAAGTTTATAGTGAAGTCACCAACTTCTACGGTCGCTCTGGTACGGAGATTCTCGAAATTGACAGCGAGAAGTGGACTGGCCGACTGGCCCTGGAACACGACTTCAATGATTCCACCATGGGTTATATCTCCTATACCCGTGGTTTCAAACCCGGTGGCAGTAACCTGACCTTTGGCCGCGAAGAAGAGATCGCACCTATCGTGGTATTGCCGATCTTTGAAGAAGAGACCATTGACGCCTACGAAATTGGCTTGAAAACTGACCTGGCCGATGGCCGTGTTCGTCTGAATGGTGCCCTGTTCTACTACGATTACGAAAATCTGCAGTACCAGGCAACCGATCCTGAAGTGTTCGAGGGTGGCGTGGGTAATATCCCGGAATCGGAAATTTACGGAGCCGAGCTTGAGTTTGCTGCCTTCCTGACCGACACCCTGATATTCGACGCACGCATGGCGTGGCTGGAGACCGAGATCACCGCCTCTCACCTGGCACTGGACAACGTAGAATCTGAAGCCGCTACCAACGAACTGCTGGCACAGGGTTTTGATCTCTTCAGCCCTGAAATCCAGCAGGCCCGCGCTGCAGAGATCAAGGACGTAAAAGGCAATGAACTGGCAAAAACCCCTGGTTTTACCGCCAACCTCGCACTGACCTACAACACCGACATCGGCTCCTGGGGTACGTTTGACGGTATTTTCTCATACACCTACCGGGGCGACTTCAAACACCGGATCTTCAACAATCCAGACACTGACGAGGTAGATGATTACAACACCTTCGACCTGGTGCTGCGCTTTGCGCCGAACGACGGTCCCTGGCGTATTGAACTCATCGGCAAGAACCTTAGCGATGAAGATGGCATCAACGCCCGCTTCACCGACGTGTTTGGTGTGGGCGCCACCGGTGATCAGTTGATTCCGCCGCGTCAATACATGGTTCGTGCCGGTATCGACTTCTAAGTCGACACATTTATCGATATCTAAAGGGGGCTTCGGCCCCCTTTTTCGTGAGCGCCAATCGAGAGCTAGGTCACTTTTTGCGTGCTGAACAGCTTGAGCGAGTAGCGCAGAAGATTTCCCAGGGTGGGTGTACGATAGAACCCGCCTTGCCCACTCTGTGGAACGCTGGGCAATTCCGCTATAGGCGTGGCGAGTGTGTCGATCAACATATCTGAGCCCTGTCTTATCAGGGCTTCTTTAACGTCTATAATCGAAGCCTCCGGCCGGGCAAATACAAACGGCGACTGACGGGCGACGCTACCGCTGTCTATGCCTTCATCCAGGTGCAATATGCTGCAACCCATATGCTCGAAATCAGAATTAACGTAAGCCCAGAAATCAGCGTGTACATTCCTGTAGTACGGCACCATTCCTCCATGCAGGTTCAGCACGGGAGCTTTAAGACTCACGAGCGTATCTGCCAGGATAATCGACGTTCCACATACCAGGGTTGCGTCGGTATCAGCAGCGGCGAGGAACTGGCGAAGCTCTTCCGCGTTGATATCAGACACACTGTCTGCGTTGCTGATATCAGCCAGCTCATCAGCTTCAAACCTGGCACGGACAAGGCTCTGGCAAACCGAGGAGTAAAGCGCGACGCCGGCGATATTGAGCAACACCAAAGGCCAGGCGATTTTCGGGGAACGTTGTAAGTCACGACGTATCTTGCGACGCCGCGCGAGCTTCCCCTCCTCAAGCACCAGCTGCACTTCGATACCAGCGCTCTGAAGACGATGCACCAGATACTGAGTACTAAGACTGTTCCTGGCTAATAAGGTAAGTTGCACGGATATCCTGGAGTGTAGTGACCGTTCTTCCCGAGCTTTTTGCCTGTACGATCAAATCTTCCAACTGATCCAGGCACTGTATGCCTGCAAACATCGGATGATCATAGACAACGTCATGCTGGTTATCGTTGTCGAGGTCGCTTGCAAAGCTGTCTTTAATTTCGGCACGACTGCGATTGGAGGCGACCTGGTGCTCGAGATAGGCAACCCCGCCCTTCCCCAGAATGTTACAGGGAATATCAGCAATAGTATCGTTCAGCCAGGCCACAGCCGTGTCCGCACCATACTGATCTGATGAATAGCGAAAACCGAAATCCCGCAAAATGTCCCCGAGCTCACTGTTGCTTGAAAAACCCGGTGAGGTAAAACCTGATGGCTCTCTTTCAAGCAAATCACCTAGCAGTTGGTGGGACCAACTGATCTCGTCTCGCAGTCGTGCTGCATCCCAATGAGAGCCTTCCCGCTGCCAGGTGCCATGATTTCTGCCGCCGTGCAAGCCAACTTCATGGCCCTCCTCTGCGGCGCGCAGTAACACGCGCTTATTGGCTGCGCCCACAAGCGGATTAGCCAGCACGACCTGCAGGTAGTCACGAAAACCCAGCTTTTCCAGATTGCTCAGCTTGGCAGACACATCATGCTCAAGCTTAGAGTCGCCCGAATCGCGTCGTTTGCTCGACTTAAGCATGCTGCCCAGCACCGCCAAACGATCGGTGGCGCGACCCATATTGACGAAAAACGTAAACCTGACGTCGTGCTTGCGACCAAGATTCAACAGAGGCTCAGTGCCCTTGTTAAGACACCTATGGGTATCGACATCAAACCTGAAGCAAATAGGCTTCGATCTCATTAGTGGTCTCTTCCTCGAAAGGACTGACGCTCAAATCGTCTCATTATCCATCCAGGCAGGCCTACATGACTACGAACTTAGCGAGAAATATCGCGGAAAGAAACCAGGCACCAACGCTGACATCAGTCGCTCGACCGGTCAGCACTTTGACTCCCGTGTACGTGATAAACCCCAAAGCTATGCCGTTGGCGATAGAAAAAGACAGTGGAATCATCACGATGGTGACCAGTGCAGGCACCAGTTCAGTGGCATCGTCCCAGTTGAGTGCCCGCATACCCGACATCATAAGTAAGGCAACATAGAACAATGCGCCAGCCGTAGCATAGGCTGGCACCATGCCCGCTAGGGGTGCAAAAAACGTAGCCAGCAGGAACAATACCCCTACCGTTACCGCAGTCAGTCCAGTGCGGCCGCCTGCTTCCACACCCGCAGCACTCTCCACATAACTAGTTACAGGGGCACAACCCATAAATGCACCAGCCACGCTGGAGGTACTGTCTGCTTTAAGGGCGCGGTCCATGTTCTCGATATGACCCTGCTGATTCACGAGTCCGGCGCGCGTGGCAACGCCCATCAAGGTACCCGCGGTATCAAACAGGTTCACAAACAAGATGGCGATAATCACGGACACCATCGCTAAATCAAACGCTCCGGCAATATCCAGCTCCATCCACGTGGCTGCCATACTGGGTGGCGCAGATACCAGACCCTGGTACTCCACCAGCCCAATCATCAGGCCCAGCGCTGTGAGCAACAATACACCCAGCATGATTGCACCGGTCACCTGCCGGACCGACAAGGCGGCTATCAAGACAAAACCCAGGGCTGCCAGCATGGGCTGCGGTGCGGTCAAGTCTCCGAGCGCTAAAAGCGTCGCAGGGTTGGATACGATAATGCCGCCATTCTTTAGACCGATAAAACCAATAAACAAACCCACGCCACAGCCCACAGCGATACATAGGTTCAAAGGAATACTGTTGAGCATCCAGGCGCGCAGCCGAGTCACGCTCATGATGACAAACAGAACCCCCGCCAGGAATACGGCACCCAGGGCGATTTGCCAGCTGTAACCCATCTCACCCACCACGGTATAGGTGAAAAATGCATTCAGCCCCATACCCGGCGCCAAACCAACAGGCCAGTTGGCGTAAAAACCCATGATAAAACACGCAAGTGCAGCGGCCAGGCAAGTCGCGACGAAGCTGGCGCCCTGATCCATGCCCGCGCTGGCCATCATTTGTGGATTGATAAAAATGATGTAAGCCATGGTCACAAAGGTAGTGACTCCAGCGAGGACCTCGGTCGAGGGTCGCGTACCATGCTCACTCAGGCCAAACAGGCGCTCCAGCATTTGCTGCATAAGTATTCCTTTATCTATCGTGCCGTACGAGCGAGTATCGTTGCCAATTCCCGCTGGTGTGCCAACATTTGTTCCAAATCCAATCCAACTGGCTCACCGGATTCAATGGTCCAGTTCCCTGCTACCATGACACGATCTGCTCGCTGCGCCCCACACAGCAGCAAGGCCGCGAGGGGATCATGACTGCCTGCAAAAGCAATATCCTCCAGCTTGAACATCGCCAAATCGGCCTGCTTGCCAATGGCAAGTTCGCCAATATCCGAGCGACCCAACACAGCGGCAGAGCCCTGGGTCGCCCAGCGCAGGGCATCGTGGTGACTGACCTTGGCAGAACCATAGCGCAGTCGTTGCAGGTACATGGCAAGCCTGGCCTCTACCATCATATTGCCGCTGTCGTTAGAGGCGGAACCATCAACCGCCAGACCCAGCTTGACCCCCGCCGCTTCAAGTTCGAGCGCCCGACAGATTCCAGACGCCAGCATCATATTAGAACCTGGACAGTGGGCGACCCCGACTCCAGCAGCACCAAGACGACCGATTTCGTCGTCGTCAAAATGAATCCCGTGAGCCAGCCAGGTCTGACTATTCAGCCAGCCCACACGCTCAAGATAATCGACTGTGCGACAACCGAATCGCTCCTGACAGAAATTCTCCTCGTCAATGGTTTCCGCCAGATGGGTGTGCAGGCGCACCCCCTCCCGCCGAGCTAACTGAGCAGTCTCAGCCATGAGGCTTTCAGTTACCGAAAAGGGTGAACAAGGCGCCAACGCAATCTGTACCATTGCACCTTCACCACGATCATGGAACTTGCCAATCACCCGCTCGCTGTCGACAAGAATCTGCTCTTCTGACTGGATTGTGGTTTGGGGGGGCAAGCCACCCTCATTTTCACCCAGTGACATGGAACCGCGAGTTAAGGTCACCCGACTGCCAATCTCAGCAGCAGCTTCCACCTGCACATCTACAGCCTGCTCAAGACCAGAAGGAAAGACATAATGGTGATCAGCGGCCGTTGTGCAGCCTGACAGCTGCAGTTCCAACAACGCCACTTTGGTGGCGCTGCTGAGCATCTCTTCAGACAAATTGGCCCATACCGGATACAGGCTTTTCAGCCAGTCGAACAGTTCCTTGTCGAGGGCGCCTGGAAAGGCTCGCGTGAGACTCTGGTAGAAATGGTGATGGGTATTGATCAAGCCGGGAAGCAATACATGCGCCGATGCGTCGAAAGTCCTGTCTACAACGTGAACAGGACTGGCACCGCCAGGAACAAGCTCAACAATCTTGCCAGCCTGCACCACGATACCAGCGCCCGCGTTCTCATTATTGGCGGTGAAGATTGCCAGCGGATTGGCAATCCATGTGCGTGTTTCAGCTTGCATCACCAACCTCCTGGCCAGTGCGGTGACCCGGCATTAGCAGTTCTAGCACAATGGCGAGGGCCGTTGTACTCGCCACAGGGAAGCCCAACAGCATTGCCAGCACAGGCGGTAAATCCGGCATCATGGCGGGCAGCCGTGTGGCCAGCAAACCAACCAGTAAAGACAGCCCTGCAATGAACCACGCCCTGCGACCTGCCTGGGTACCCACCAGAATCTGGTAGCCGGACACAGCCACAAGGCCAAACATCAACAGGGTAGCCCCATAAAGCAGGCCTTTGGGCATCACCTGAAACAGACCGCCCATCACCGGAAAGAGGCCCATAACAATCAACATCAGGGCCAACCAAACGCCCACGTGGCGACTGGCCACTCCGGTCAGGCGAATCACGCCGTTATTCTGGCTGAACGTGGTATTGGGAAAGGTGTTAAATAAAGCGGCCAGCAGCGAGTTGAATCCGTCCCCCAGCACCCCCCCCTTGATACGGCTCCAATAGGCAGGGCCGGACAGCGGCTGTCGCGACAGGCTGGATGTTGCAGTGAGATCGCCAATACTCTCCGCCGCGGTGACCAGGTAGATCGGTAGCAAGGATAGAAAAATACCCATGCTGAAGCCCAGTGGGTAGTCCAGCAGAGTGGGTACAAACACCGTGGGCAGCTCAGCTATGGGCGCAAAGTTAACCTGGTCCGTAGCCAGGGCGACGAGGTAACCAATGCCCAAACCAATGCTGATGGACGCTAGTCGCAGCCAGGCGGGACCACGCAGGGCCAGCACAGCAATAACAAATATGACACCAAACGCGTAGGCTGGTACCAGCCAGGCAGAATGCCCCTGTTCAGCCATACGCTGGTACTCGGACAAAAGGTTATTCACGCTGACCATCACCAGGGACAGGCCTAGCATCATGACCGCAGTGCCTGTAACCGTTGGCGTAATAACCCGCTGCAGTCGATGTAAAAATCGACTGAGCAGCATCATCATCAGCGCACCCACGATTGTGCAACCAAAAATTACACCCAGCAGTTCGTCGCTGCTCATCTTGTCCTGCATGGTATGGGCGGCAAAAACCAACGGGCCGATAAATGTGAAACTCGTACCTTGTACGGACAGTAGGCCTGAACCCACCGGACCAAAACGCCTCACCTGTATGAGTGTGGCCACACCGGATATCACTAGCGCACTGCTAATCATCTTGCTGGTTTCCTGAGCATCCAGCCCCATGCCCAGGCAGATCAGAAGAGGCGCGGTAATAATGCTGACAAAGATAGCCAGCAGGTGCTGCAACGCCACAAAAAACTTCGCTATAGGTGGTGGATTATCCTCGAGGGCATACAACAAATAGATTACTCCGAATCAAAACCACAATATGTCACGTTAGCCGCGCAGCTGCCATGTTGGTGGCGAATCCTTCAGGGCTCAAGGTCCATCCACTTGTCGAGCGCGGTCACCTCGTAGGACAGCAACTGCTCGACAATGCTCTCTACTGAATCGGATTGGAGTAACAGGCCCCGATGGGCCGGTCGCAGAAAACGCTGATCAACCATTTGGTCGAGAAAGCCCAGCAAAGGATCGAAGAAACCCTTCACATTAAGCACACCGCAGGCTTTGCTGTGAAATCCCAGCTGGGTCCATGTCAGTACCTCAATGATTTCTTCGAGGGTACCAATGCCTCCGGGCAGTGCCAGAAAACAATCGGATTCTTTGGCAATCAAGAGCTTGCGCTCGTGCATCGAATCCACCACGTGCAGTTGCGTCACGCCCTGGTGGCCCACTTCTTTTTTGAGCATGTCACCAGGAATCACCCCAATCACCTCGCCACCGGCCGCGAGCGCCCCATCTGCTGCGGCACCCATCAGCCCAACATCGCCGCCGCCGTAGATCAATCGGTGCCCATGTTCGGCGAGATACCTGCCTAATTCAGCAGCTGCCTCCACAAAAGCGGGGTCAGCCCCGGGGCTGGAACCACAGTAAACTGCAACACTACTCATGACTGTAAGCCTCAATCACATCCTTATGTTGGGGGAACGACTGTAACAGCATATCGCGCTGCCCCAGTGTCATGTCTTCGTATTCGAAACCGGGCGCGACCGCTTCACTGATCAAGCCGTATTCACCCTCTGCTAAATGCGAAGCCTTCCAAACACCGCCGGGAACCGCAAGCTGCAAGCGCTGACCCTTGGAAGGGTCGGAGCCCATGACCACTGTCTCCAGGCGGCCGTCAGGATGTATCAGGTAATAGGTGATCGGTGAACCCAGGTGAAAAAAATGCAGGATGTCAGACTGGTTGAGATGCCAATGACCAGTACGTGCCTCTGCGGTCAGCAGGTAGTGGATAGAGGTCATGGTAAAACGCGGACCCAATCCGGCGTCTATTTTGTCCCGGTGCGCAGCCTCGAAGGTTCGCCTGAAGTAACCCCCTTCCACATGAGGCTGCAGCTGCAGGGTTTTGATCAGGGTTTCGACGTCCATACTATTTACCGGGTTGGCCATCAATATCAGGGCAACGAGTGTGCCAACAACAGGCCTCACTGGCGACCCTGCTCGAGCGCGGCAATGATCTCGGCGCGAATAGCAGCGACATCTTTGCGGATTTGTTCCCGGTCCAGGCTCAGTACTTTGCGGTCCTGCATCAGGATCTGTCCGGCCACAATCGTGGTCACCACATCCTGGCTATCCAATATATACACCAGGTGGGAACGCACGTTATACAAGGGCTGTTGCCGGGTGCGGGAATAATCCACCTGTATCAGGTCTGCTTGCAGTCCAGGTTCGAGCCGCCCGGTTTGATCACCCAGTCCAATCGCACGCGCCCCCATCCGGGTAGCCATATCCAGGGCCATCGGCGCCGGTACTGCGGTTGGGTCCAACGCCTTTACCTTGTGAATCAGTGCCGCCAGGCGCATCTCTTCCCAGAGGTCTAAATCATTATTGGAAGCCGCTCCATCAGTACCCAGGCCCACCTGAACTCCACCGGCCACCATATCGGCCACCGGCGATATACCCGCACCCAGTTTCAGGTTGGAGGTCGGGTTGTGAATGGCGCCGACGCCCTTGGCCGCCGCGATCGCGATGTCTTCAGCGTTCAGTTGCACCATGTGGGCACCAATCGGAGAAAGATCCAGCAGGCCAGTGCTGTTGACGTGCTGGATAGGCGTGGTGCCGAAGTTCTTCATCACGTAGTCAGACTCAGCCGGCGCTTCAGCCAGGTGAATGGACACCGGGGCACCCATGGCACCAGCTACTTCAGCGGTATTGGCCAGGTTTTGAGGACTGACGGTATAGGGGGCGTGAGGAGCAAACCCCGGAGTAATGCGAGGATGGCGCCCCTGCCATTCGCTGACAAATTTTCGCGCGGCCGCAAACGAGTCGTCCCAACCTTTAAAGCCTGGGCTAGGCACATCGATATGGGGTGAAGCCACAATCGCACGCAAGCCGCACTCGATCACCACCTCGGCTATCACCTCCGGGTGAAAATACATGTCCACAAAACTGGTGGTACCGCCCTGGATCATTTCGTAGCAAGCCAGCCGCGTGCCGATGCGGACAAAGTTGCTGTTTACAAAACGTCCCTCCATGGGAAACACGTAGTTGTTGAGCCAGTCCATCAGCTCCAGGTCGTCCACCATGCCCCGAAACAGGGTCATCGAGGTATGGGTGTGGCCATTAACCAGGCCGGGCATGAGGATCTTGCCGGCGCCATCCAGGGTTTTGGCTGAACGATAGCGGGTAGACAATTGCTGCCGATCTCCCACCGCCACTATACGATCGCCGCGTACGGCCACGGCACCATTTTCAATGAGGCGGTCCTGGGCATCCATGGCCAGCACATAATCGCCGCGTACCAGCAAATCCACAGTTTCTTTCGCCTGTGCCATTGCAGTTACTCCAAACAGGAGCACCAGTGCCAGCTTGAGGAATTGCTTCATTTATACGTCCTACACAGGAGGGATCGGAGGCATCAGCCTGCGTGTCGCCAAAGTAGGCATTCATCATGCCAAAAAGTGACATTTTGCCAATGACGCTCTTGAACTGGGGCCTTTACCGGCACTAGTCTAGAGAGGACCTGTGCAACTGGCAACGCCGCTAGGCTGTGCACGCTTTCCGGACGGGTTCACAACAACCAATATAAGGCCACCCACCAGGGATGGACCGATCGTAGGGAGTTCTTTCAATGTCCAAGCTTATTTCCGCTAAGCATTCCGCTGTTGCAGCTGCGGTCGCCGCCACACTGGCAGCACCGACCAGTTTCGCCCAGTTGGAAGAAGTGATCGTCACCGCGCAGAAGCGCGAGCAGAATCTGATCGATGTACCCATCTCAATTGCCACTGTGGGTGGTGAGCGCCTCGACGCCATGTTTGAAGGCGGCGCAGATGTGCGCGCCCTGTCGGCACGGGTACCCAACCTGTATGTGGAATCATCCAACGGTCGTGTTGCCCCGCGTTTCTATATTCGCGGCCTCGGCAACAGCGATTTTGACCTGGCGGCCTCCCAGCCGGTTTCGGTCATCATGGATGACATCGTTAAGGAAAACGTGATCCTCAAGAGCTTTCCTGTTTTCGATATCGCCCAGGTGGAAGTCCTGCGTGGCCCGCAGGGCTCACTGTTCGGACGCAACACCACGGCGGGTATCGTAAAGTTCGATTCCAACCGTCCCGAAGTGAACCAGGACGTCACCGGCCGCGCCAAGCTCGACCTGGGTGACCTGGGCACCGTGAACTTTGAAGGTGCCGTCGGCGGCGGTGGCGAAAAAGTCGCCGGTCGTATCGCTGTTTATCACCAGGAACGCGACGCCTACATCGACAACCGTTTCACCGGCGGAGATGACATTTACGGCGACTTCAAGGAGCAGGCGGTCAAAGGCTTCCTGTTGTTCCAGCCCAGTGACAGCTTTGACATCCAGTTTGGTGTTCACCATCGCGATCTGGACGGTACTTCAGCGCTGTTTCGCGCCAATATTCTCGGCCCCGGCAGCAACGACCTGAACGACAACTTCGATCGTGACGTTGTCGACTTTGACGGCGGTGGCGGTAACCGCCAGGAATATGAGAACACCGGCCTGAACGTGAAATTCAACGTACATGGCGAGACGGTAACCTTTACCTCTATCACAGGCTGGGAAGAGGCGGAGGGCTTCAGCCGCGGCGATATCGACGGTGGCAACCTGGTTTACGGCCCGGGCTTTATCCCCTTCCCCTCTGATACCAAGGACGGCATAGATACCCTGGACCAGTTCACCCAGGAATTCCGACTGGCCAGCAGCAATCCCGATCGGGTGTTCTGGCAGGTTGGCCTGTACTACTTTGAATCTGACTTCGACATCACCACCGATCCCGGCTTTGCAATCGCCACGGTGAATCATACCAATGAAGCCTATGCAGCATTCGGCCAGGCCGACTTCAGCGCCACCGAACGGCTGACGGTCACCGCAGGTCTGCGCTACACCTACGACGAGAAAGAGCTGCAAACTGCAGGCCTGCCTGACGTAGAGGTGGACGACGATGAGTGGAGCGGCAACCTGAGCCTGGCCTACGCCATCAACGACAGCACCAACATCTGGGGTAAGGTGTCTACGGGTTTCCGTGGCCCAACCATTCAGGGCCGTGATGTGGTCTTCGGCGGACTGCCCTCAGTCGCTGACTCTGAAACCATCACCGCTTTCGAGCTTGGCTTTAAGTCTGAGTTCTGGGACAACAAAGCTCGCCTGAACGCTGCCCTCTATTACTACGAAATGGAAGATCAGCAGCTGTCGGCTGTTGGTGGTGGCGGCAACTTCATTCAGCTGGTTAATGCGGATGAAGGTATTGGCCAGGGCTTCGAGATCGATCTCGATGTCTCTGTGAACCAGTACTTCGCCTTCACCTTCGGTTACGCCTATGCCGATACCGAAATCAAGGATGACGATCTGCTGGTCGGTGTTTGTGCCCAGTGTGTCGTGACCTCTCCGACGACTGTGGTGGGTGGCGAGACACGCGCCTTCGCAGATGGCAACCCGTTTGTGAACGCACCGGAATCCACCCTGAGCTTCACCGCTACGGTAACCATCCCGCTCAAGCGTGGCGAACTGTTCGCATTCACCGACTGGGCCTGGCAGGGTGACACCAACCTGTTCCTGTACGAGTCTGCGGAGTTCAATACGTCTGACCAGTACGAAGGCGGCCTGCGTGCCGGCTATCGCACCTCAGAAAATCGCACCAACTGGGAAATTGCCCTGTTTGCGCGCAACATCACCGACGAGGACAACGTTCAAGGCGGTATTGATTTCAACAACAATACAGCCTTTGTTAACGAGCCCCGCGTCTACGGTGTGACTGCAGGTGTAAATTTCTAAGCAACACTGTGCAACATCGCGGGGACCGATCTAGACTGTTTATTTGAGATCGGGAACCGCAAGCATGCCCCGGCCTCGCGCCGGGGTTTTTATGTATCGGATGTACCGGGCCGCGCTCGGCGTACGTCGCGGCAGCCATGGATGGCGTGAGCGACGAAAATATAAAGCCTGAAAACCAACAAGAATAGAGGCAATACTATGGTCGTTGTAGAATCCTACGCCCTTGCAGTGGGCATGTGCTTCGTCACGATGTTGTGCTGGGGCAGCTGGGCCAACACCCAAAAGCTGGCCAGCGAAGAGTGGCAGTTCCAATTGTTCTACTGGGACTATTCCATCGGCGTCATTCTGTTGACCCTGGTATTGGCCCTGACTATGGGCAGTATTGGTGAAGAGGGTCGCAGCTTTATCCCCGATATCAGCCAGGCCAGTGACGATGCACTACTATCGGCATTCCTGGGTGGCGCAGTATTTAACCTCGCCAATATTCTGCTGGTGGTCGCCATCGATATCGCCGGCCTCGCGGTGGCTTTCCCGGTGGGGATCGGCTTGGCACTGGTGATCGGCGTGATCACCAACTACGTGGCCACGCCCGTCGGTGACGCGGTCTACCTGTTTATTGGCGTGGGTCTCGTGACCCTCGCCATCGTCCTTGATGCCGTCATCTACAGACGACTGCCACAGGACGGCAACACCTCCGTCGGCAAAGGCCTGACCATCTCCATTATCGCCGGCATCGCCATGGGCTTTTTCTATCGCTTTGTGGCTGCCTCCATGTCCATGGACTTTGCCAACCCGGAGCCCGGATTAATGACGCCCTACAGTGCCGGGGTTGTGTTTGCCATTGGCCTGATGGTGTCCAACGCGATATTCCTGGTGCCACTGATGTACAAACCGGTCTCCGGCGAAGTTGCCCCCATGAGTGAGTATTTTTCCCGCGGCACACCCAAGCTGCACCTGGTGGGTATTTTGGGCGGCGCCATCTGGGCGCTGGGCTTTAGCTTCAACATTATCGCGGCCGGGCCTGCCGGTTACGCCATCTCCTATGGCCTGGGTCAGGGCGCAACCATGGTGGCCGCCTTCTGGGGCGTATTCATCTGGAAAGAATTCAAGGACGCTCCCGAGGGCACCGGTGTTTTGATCAACGCCATGTTCATCCTGTTTTTTGTCGGCCTTGGTTTCATCATTTACTCAAGATAGAGAGACTCACTATGCGTTACATTGCCCTGCTACTCTCGCTCAGCCTGTTGTGGGGCTGTGGCGAGTCTGCGAAACAAGCGGAACCGATGCCAGTCAAAGTGGTGATCGTCACCATGTTTGAAACTGGCGAAGACAGTGGCGACGACGCCGGTGAGTTTCAGCGCTGGAACGAGCGACGCAATCTCAATACGGTGTTTGAAGCCCCGCACATGCACCACAATATCCATGCCAATCTTGATCAGGGCATCATCGGCATCGTGACCGGCATGGGCACCGCCAATGCTGCCGCATCGATCATGGCATTAGGACTGGACCCACGATTCGACCTCACCAACGCCTACTGGCTGGTGGCAGGTATCTCGGGCTTTGATCCGGAAGACGCCTCACTGGGGTCAGTGGCCTGGGCGGACTACCTGGTGGATGGCGATTTGGCCCACGAAGTGGATGCCCGTGAGATCCCTGCAGACTGGGATGACGGTTACTTCCCGCTGTTCAGCCAGGGCCCCAATGATAAAGAGCGCAAAAGCTACAACCTGGGCGAAGTATTCCAGCTCAATACCGGCCTGGTGGACTGGGCTTTCAATATGACCAAGGACATGGAGCTACCAGACCACGACACCCTGGCAGCTACCCGTGAGCTGTACACCGAGCACGACGTGGCACAAAAAACACCCTTTGTACTGCGCGGTGACCAACTGGCTGCGATGACTTTCTGGCACGGCACGCTGCTCAATGACTGGGCGAACCGCTGGACCAAATACTGGACCGACGGCAAGGGCGAGTTTGTATCCTCGGCCATGGAAGACACCGGCACCTACCAGTCGCTGAGCTACCTGCACAATGCCGGCAAGGTAAACAAGGATCGTCTGCTGGTGATTCGCACCGCCAGCAACTACACCATGCCACCCCCGGGCAAAACCGCTGTCGACAATCTGCTGGAAGAGCAGCATGACAGTTATGCCGGACTGGATGCGGCACTGGAGAATGCCTACCTGGTAGGCAGCGTCATCGTCGATGAAATCATCAACAACTGGAGCACCTACCGGGATAACACCCCCGGCAACTAATTTCCAAAGGGTCAGATAACTTGAAATACAAACCAAGGGGTCTGACCCCTTGAAAATCAAATCAAGTTATCTGACCCCTTGATTGGAGGAGAGTAATACGTGGATATTGCCGTGATTGGCTCGTGCATGGTGGACCTGATCGCCTATACCGACGTGGTGCCCAAGGCCGGGGAAACGCTGGAGGCCAATGAGTTCCAGATTGGCTGTGGCGGCAAGGGCGCTAACCAGGCAGTTGCTGCGGCTCAGCTGGGCGCATCGGTTTTGATGATGGGCCGGGTGGGCGATGACGCCTTTGCCGATAACACCATTGCCAATTTTGAATCCTTCGGCGTAAACACTGATTTCGTCGAGAAAGTACCCGGTGTGTCCAGCGGTGTCGCCCCGATCTGGGTGGACGCTGATTCGCAGAATCGTATCCTGATTATTCCTGGCGCCAACAAACACCTGCTGCCCGCCGACATCGATGCCGCCGCCGACAGCCTCCGGCAGTGCAAACTGATTGTGCTGCAGCTGGAAATCCCGCTTGAAAGCGTTTATCACGCCATTGATTTCGGCAATGCCAATGGCATTCCCGTCATGCTGAATCCCGCGCCGGCAACGACTGACCTGGACCTGGCTTACGCCTGCAAAGCTGATTTTTTCGTGCCCAATGAAACCGAGCTGGAAATTCTCACAGGCATGCCGGTCAGCACCCACGACGAAATCGTCGCAGCCTCGCAGCTCATGCTGGCCAAGGGCCTCAGAAACCTGATCGTCACTCTGGGTGACAAAGGCGCGCTCTGGCTGCGCGGTGAAGAGGAAACTCACTTCCCAGCGCCCACAGTGAATGCGGTCGACACCACTGGCGCAGGGGATGCCTTTGTGGGCTGCTTCTCTCACAGCTTTATCCAGGACGGCGATGTGCCACGCGCCATCGAAAGGGCCATTGTCTATGCCTCACATAGCGTCACCGGCAAGGGCACGCAAACTTCCTACGCCAGTGCCGAAGCGTTTGAAGCACTGCTGTAAATCGTGAACAAAGGAGTAGCCTTCAACAGCGACTGGATTGACGGCTTGCGTGTAAACCGCAGCGCAGTGGAACGGCGCTGCGCCAGTCTTGCCGGGCGCCGCACGGTAAAGAAGGATTGGCAGGCTGCCTGGCTGCTCAAAGCAGTGTCCCTCATCGATCTGACCACGCTGTCTGGTGATGACACTTCAAGCCGGGTACACCGCTTGTGTAAAAAAGCACGTCAGCCCGTGCGGCAGGAAATCCTCGAGCAGCTCGGCGTTGGTGATATCGGCCTGACCACCGCCGCGGTCTGCGTCTATCACGACATGCTTCCTCATGCGGTCAAAGCCATCGGCAAGTCCTCGATAGAGATTGCGGCAGTATCTACCGGATTCCCCGCCAGCCTATCCCCATTGGATACCCGACTTAAGGAAATAGAGCTATCTGTCGCGGCGGGCGCTACTGAAATCGACATCGTGATTAGCCGTCGCCATGTCTTGCAAGGCAACTGGCAAGCACTGTACGACGAAACCCGGGCGATGAAAGCAGCCTGCGGCAAAGCCCATATGAAATCCATTCTCGCCACTGGCGAACTGGGCACTCTGCGCAATGTGGCCCGCGCCTCCATGGTGTGCATGATGGCCGGGTCGGATTTTATAAAAACCTCAACCGGCAAAGAGTCCGTTAACGCCACACTGCCCGTGACCCTGGTCATGCTGCGGATGATTCGAGAGTTCCATGAGCAAACCGGCAGGCGCATCGGCTACAAACCCGCCGGCGGCATCTCTACCGCCAAAGACGCCCTGCAATATTTGGTATTGCTGAAAGAAGAGCTCGGCACTGACTGGCTAAGTCCCAGCCTGTTTCGTTTTGGTGCTTCCAGCTTATTGGGCGACATCGAGCGCCAGCTGGAACACCACGTCACCGGCAGCTACTCGGCTGACCATCGCCACCCGCTAGCATGATAGGCATAAGAGTATCGACATGAGTGTAAAGAGCATTCTCGAAAGCATGGAGTACGGACCCGCCCCGGAAGGGGATGGCCCGGCGCGGGACTGGCTGGCAGCCAACCAGGAATGTTTTGGGCATTTCATCAATGGCCGCTTCTCTCGCCCCGGTGCAGACCGCTTCGAGTCCAATAACCCGGCCACTGGCGAACACCTGGCCTGGTTGTCCCAGGGTAATACCCGCACAGTGAACCAGGCGATAAAAGCAGCCCGATCGGCCCAGCCTGCCTGGGAGAAGCTGGGCGGCGCGCAACGTGCTCGCTATCTGTATGCCATGGCGCGACAGCTACAAAAACACGCTCGCCTGTTCGCGGTGCTGGAAACACTGGATAACGGCAAGCCCATACGCGAAACACGGGATATTGATATTCCCCTCGCTATTCGACACTTCTATCATCACGCGGGCTGGGCGCAGGTGGGCGATGCCGAGTTTGACGACCACCAGGCGCTGGGCGTCATCGGCCAGGTCATACCATGGAACTTTCCACTGCTCATGCTGGCCTGGAAGATCGCTCCCGCCCTGGCGGCGGGTAACACCGTGGTGCTCAAACCGGCAGAGTACACCAGCCTCACTGCACTGCTGTTTGCCGAAATCTGCCAGCTCGTGAAACTACCTGCTGGAGTGGTCAATATCGTCACCGGCGACGGCCGCACCGGGGCAGGCCTGGTAGAGCACCCGGACATCAACAAAGTCGCCTTTACCGGCTCCACCGAGGTCGGTCGTGTTATTCGAAGAGCCACCGCCGGCAGCGGTAAAAAACTCAGCCTGGAGCTGGGCGGCAAATCGCCGTTTATCGTATTTGATGATGCCGACCTGGACAGCGCGGTAGAGGGCCTGGTTGACGCGATCTGGTTCAACCAGGGGGAAGTCTGTTGCGCAGGTTCCCGCCTGTTAGTGCAAGAGAGTATCGCCGACAAGCTTCTTAAGAAGCTGCGCCGCCGCATGGACAAACTTCGCGTTGGTAATCCACTCGACAAAGCCATCGACATCGGTGCGGTCGCTGACCCGGTTCAACTCAAACAGATCACTACAAAGGTTAAAGCGGGCATTAAGGAAGGCGCCGAGATCTACCAGCCGAAATTGCCGCGCGGCCTGGCCGCTCGCGGCTGTTTCTATCCACCCACCCTGCTGACTTCAGTGGAACCCGCGTTTGAGGTAGCCCAGCAGGAAATATTAGGCCCGGTACTGGTCAGTATGACGTTCCGCACGCCAGCGGAGGCGGTAGCACTGGCCAATAACAGCCGCTATGGGCTGGCAGCCAGTGTCTGGAGCGAGAATATCAACCTGGCTCTGGATATCGCGCCGCAGCTGCAGGCAGGCGTGGTATGGATTAACAGCACCAACCAGTTTGACGCCGCCTGCGGCTTTGGTGGTGTGCGCGAATCGGGTTTTGGCCGCGAGGGCGGCCGCGCGGGCATGCTGGAATACATGAAGCCTGTGGCTGAGGCAGGTCTGCCTGATCTGGTCGCCTCCCCGGCTCCCATCCAGCCACAGGAAGCGCTGGGCGAAACGATCGATCGCACCGCCAAGTTCTATATCGGTGGTAAGCAGGCCCGGCCCGATTCCGGCTACAGCCGCTCCGTGCTGGACCCGCGTGGACGGGTGATCAGCCAGGTCGGTATTGGCAATCGCAAGGACATTCGCAACGCCGTCGAGGCGGCTCGCAAAGCTTCGGCCTGGTCTGGCAACAACACCCACAATCGCGCGCAGGTCATGTATTACCTGGCAGAAAACCTGCAGGGCCGGGCCGATGAATTTGCCGGACGCATCCAGCAGCAATGCGGTGGCCGCAAAGCGGCGGCACAGCTGGAGGTCGATACCGCCATTGATCGCTTGTTCAGCTATGCAGCCTGGGCGGACAAGTTTGATGGCGCTACCCACACCACGCCCCTGCGCACTATTGCCATGTCCATCAATGAGCCTCACGGCATTCTGGGCATTGTCTGCCCAGAGCATCAGCCTTTGCTGGGGCTGATTTCACTGGTGGCCCCGGCCATCGCGATGGGTAATCGGGTGATTGCCGTACCCAGTGAGGCTCATCCCCTCAGCGCAACCGACTTCTATCAGCTGCTGGACACCTCTGACGTACCCGGCGGGGTTGTCAATCTGGTGTGCGGGAACGCGGCTGAACTGGGACAGGTATTGGCAGAGCACAATAATGTGGATGCACTCTGGTACTACGGCGACCGTCAATCTGCAGCCAGCATCGAAGCCGCCAGCGCCGGCAACCTGAAGGTGACTTGGACCAATAATGGACGCCAGATAGACTGGTTCGACCCCAGCCAGGCGGAAGGTAAGACATTCTTGCAGCGCGCAACCCAGATAAAAACCATCTGGGCACCCTACGGAGAGTAGACAAATTAAAGGGTGAGTCGGTTTTGCCTGTTTTTTGAGCAATGCCGCCTGACCCCATTCGTTTTGCGGGTGGGGAGGCAAATCAATTTGGCACTCTTTAGTGCAATAAAGCCTTATAGAAAGTAAGGTAAACGGATAAAAAACATCTACACTGAATTCATCAGAACCATTTTCTGCGGAGGGGGCAGCAATGGACGCTGACCAGTCAGATATCGACAAAAAAACCGAATGGCGGGCTTTCCTGTTGCTGGTAGTACTACTGGCTCCGATATTGTCCGTTGTGATCGTGGGCGGCTACGGCTTCATCATATGGATCAGCCAGCTGATCTTTGGCCCTCCCACGGTCTGAGCCATGTCTCTCAACCGACGACAACTCATCACCGCTTCACCCCAGGCCTGTCACATTGTCAGCCTGGTCGTGCAGGCGCGGACTGACAAGCTCGATAGCGCCATAAGCGCCATTGAGGCCCTGCCGGGCGCCGAAGTTCCCACCAGTGATCCCAGCGGCAAGCTGGTTGTTCTGCTGGAGCACGCGGACGAATCGGGCATGCTCGGCTGCATCAGCAATATCGAATCCATTCCCGGGGTGATTAGCGCCACCCTGGTCTACCACCAGATTGACGAGGAGCAGGGATAAACCCATGAGTACTTCGCGACGTGATTTCATCAAAGCCAACGCGGTAGCCACCGCTGCTGCTGCTGCCGGCATCAGTGCACCGACCGCAGCCACCAACCTCATCACTACCGATAACGAGCTGACCTGGTCAAAAGCACCCTGCCGATTCTGCGGCACGGGCTGCAGTATGAATGTCGCCACCCGCGATAACCGGGTGGTAGCCACACACGGCGACATCAAGTCTCCGGTGAATCGCGGACTGGCCTGCGTAAAAGGCTATTTCCTCTACAAGATCATGTACGGTGAGGATCGCCTGCAACAGCCCCTGCTGCGCAAGACCAACGGCGTCTACGACAAGAATGGCGAGTTCGAACCCGTGAGTTGGGACGAAGCCTTCGATGTCATGGCTGAGAAGTTCAAAAAGCGCTGAAAGAGAAAGGTCCGCAGGGTGTGGGCATGTTCGGCTCGGGCCAGTGGACAGTCTGGGAAGGCTACGCGGCCGCCAAACTCTACAAGGCTGGCTTCCTGTCGAACAACATCGACCCCAACGCGCGCCACTGCATTGCCTCAGCGGTTGCCGGGTTTATGCGCACCTTCGGCATCGACGAGCCCATGGGCTGTTATGACGATTTCGAAAACGCAGACGCCTTTGTGCTGTGGGGTTCCAATATGGCGGAGATGCACCCCATTCTGTGCACCCGTCTGACTGATCGCCGTCTCAGTAATCCGCATGTCAAAGTCTGTGTGATGTCTACCTATGAGCATCGCTCATTTGAGCTGGCTGATATTCCCATGGTATTCAGCCCGCAAACCGACCTCGCGATCCTGAACTTTATCGCCAACCACATTATTCAGACCGGTCGGGTAAACAAGGACTTTATCGGCAAGCACGTTAACTTCCGCCGCGGCGCACAGGACATCGGCTATGGCCTGCGTCCGGAACACCCGCTCGAGCAGAAGGCTGCCAACAACAGTGGTGGCTCGAAGCCCATGAGCTTCGATGAATTTGCGGCCTTTGTTGCCGATTATGACGCCAAGATGGTTTCTGAACTGTCCGGCGTACCGGAGAAACAGCTGGAGCAACTGGCTGAGCTTTACGCCGACCCCGAGACCAAGGTGATGTCCCTGTGGACCATGGGCGTGAATCAGCACACCCGCGGTGTCTGGGTCAACAACATGATCTACAACGTGCACCTGCTGACCGGCAAAATTGCCGAGCCTGGCAACAGCCCCTTCTCGCTGACCGGCCAGCCCTCGGCCTGTGGTACTGCTCGCGAAGCCGGCACCTTTGCACACCGCCTGCCTGCAGACATGGTCGTCACCAACCCCGAACACTGGGCCAAGTCCGAGAAGCTGTGGAAACTGCCCGAGGGCATACTGCCAGACTGGGCTGGGGCCCACACTGTGCTACAAAACCGCAAACTCAAAGACGGCGAGATAAATGCCTACTGGGTGCAGGTCAACAACAACGTGCAGGCCGCACCCAACCTCAATGAGGAAACCCTGCCGGGCTATCGCAATCCAGACAACTTCATCGTGGTGTCGGATGCCTACCCCACCGTGACCGCCCAGGCCGCCGACCTGATCCTGCCTACGGCAATGTGGGTCGAGAAAGAAGACGCCTACGGTAACGCCGAGCGGCGCACCCAGTTCTGGCATCAGCTGGTGAAGGCTCCGGGCGAATCCAAATCTGACCTGTGGCAGTTGGTTGAGTTCTCCAAGCGCTTCACCACCGATGAAGTCTGGCCGGACGACATTCTGGCAGCGAATCCCGAGTACAAGGGCAAAACCCTGTTCGACGTGCTGTTCGCCAACGGGCAGGTTAATGCCTACCCCAATAGCGATATCGAAGCCGGTTACCACAACGACGAAGCGGAAGACTTTGGCTTTTACCTGCAGAAGGGATTGTTTGAGGAGTAC
The DNA here is from genome assembly GCA_963921335.3 of Halieaceae bacterium. Classification (GTDB taxonomy): domain Bacteria; phylum Pseudomonadota; class Gammaproteobacteria; order Pseudomonadales; family Halieaceae; genus CAWUFC02. Next base: position 1,447,666 of record CAWUFC020000002.1, read on the forward strand.
GCCGCTTTCGGTCGCGGCAAAGCCCACGACCTGGCTGATTTCGACACCTACCACGCCACCCGCGGCCTGCGCTGGCCGGTCGTCGATGGCAAGGAAACGCTGTGGCGTTTCAAAGAGGGTTCTGACCCTTATGCCCGCGAGGGTACCGACTGGGATTTCTACGGCAAGCCGGACGGTAAGGCGATGGCCTTCGCCCTGCCCTACGAACCCGCCGCAGAAGAACCCGATGACGAGTACGACCTGTGGCTGACCACCGGCCGGGTCCTGGAACACTGGCACAGTGGCTCAATGACCCAACGGGTACCGGAGCTCTACAAGGCGGTTCCTGATGCGCTGATTTACATACACCCCGAAGACGCACGCAAGCGCAAGCTGCGCCGCGGCGACGAGGTCAAAGTGGTATCACGGCGTGGCGAGATTCGCACACGGGTAGAAACCCGGGGCCGCAACAAACCGCCTGAAGGGCTGGTATTCGTGCCCTGGTTTGGCTCCAGAACCCTGATCAATAAGGTCACCCTGGATGCGACCGATCCGCTCTCGAAAGAAACGGATTTCAAAAAATGTGCCGTGAAAATCGTCAAGGTTTAAGAGGAGCAGACCATGAATAAGCTGATCACACTGCTCACTGCCAGCCTGCTGGGTTTTAGCATTATCGCCGGGGCCCAGAACATCGCCACACTGCGCGATGCACCGTTGGATGTGGAGCCAGATGCAGAGCGCATTCCACAGGTGGAAAACAAGGATCTTAAACGCAAGCGGGCCTACCTTATGCAGCCCCCGACCATTCCACACAAGATCGACAACTACCAGGTCGACCTGAACGCCAACCAGTGTATGAGCTGTCACAGTCGCAAGCAGACCGCCCGCAGCCAGGCACCGATGATCTCGGTGACGCATTACCAGGATCTTGCTGACCACCTCTTTGGGTGTTTCGTTGGGGTGGCGATGTGGCTGCTTGCCTCGATCTGCCAGCCCGGCCTCGCCGTGCTCTTCATAACGGCGCTTCCAGCGGTAAAACGCTGTTCTGGAGATACCGAAGTAACGGCATGTCCGAGAGACTTGCCGGGGCTCACCATCGGCCCAATTGAGGATTTTGAGGCGCCAGGCGACCAGCCTGGCTTGCTGTGCTTTGGTCATGTTGCTTCCCCTTCAAGTTAACCTTGAAACGAAAGCTTAATGTGTCACGCATCTAGCGAGAATTCACAGAAGCGAATAACATGTTCAATTGGGTGCGCAGCACCCAGTCAAATCAGTTTGAGCTCGACAAAAATTTTCGCCCCAGCGGCCTGGTGACGGGCGTCGAAGCTAAAAAGGGCGGCACCGCAAAAGAGGTGGACCTGAAAGCCGGCGAGCAGTGGACTCAAGCCCACTATGTGGCTATGAACGAACACTATCAGCGCCAGGCGGTGGAACAAGTGCAAAAGCTGGCCAAAGATGATGAGCCCTTCTTCCTGCAGTACTGGCCACTGTACCCGCTGAATTTTGTGCACGACCAGGAGCAGAATTTGTCCCGTAACGGCGGTTTTATGGCCGAGAAACTCCAGGTGCTGGACGGCTACATGGGGGAATTCTTCAAGGCCATCGACGATGCCGGCATTGCCGACAACACCGTGGTGATCTTTATGGCGGACAACGGCCTGATGTACCACTACGAAGGCCCCTCGGGCTTGAGCCAGCTGATTTACCGGGGTGGCAAAACCCAGCACCTTGAAGGCGGCGTGCGGGTGGATGCCTTTGTGCGCTGGCCCGGCGCCATCGAGGCGGGCAGCTACGCAGGCGATATCATTCATGTGTCTGATCTGTTCACCACGCTGGCGACCATTGCCCAAGCCGACGAATATATCCCGAGAGATCGCGTCATTGACGGCCTCAACCAGACCAGCCTGTTTCTGAATGGCGAAGGCTTCGGGCGTCGTGACTACGTCTATATCTATGAAAACGAAGTGTTGCGCTCAGTCGTCAAGCAAGAGCTTAAGATGCACGTGCCCGCTCCAGGTGTACCCGGCGCTGCAGCGCCGGTCTACAACGTGCTCCGTGATCCCAGAGAGCAGCATGCGCACGTAGGATCAGCACTCTGGTCAGGTGCCAGCTTTCAGGACATGATCAAGCGCCACATGATGACCATCAAGAAATATCCGCACTACAAACAAGGTACCGGCATGCCCTACGAGGGCATTTCCAACCTGCGTCCTGAATCGAAGGAAACAGTCCGCGTGTTCCAGTCATGGCACTAAGCCCGTAACAGGCGCACACAAAAAAGCCCGGCATTGCCGGGCTTTTTTATCGTAGGAACGAATCATCTACCAGTAAATATTCAATCCAACCAGAGGACCCTGCTGGTTGCCGTCAAGGGCATAACCATTCAGACCAAACTTGCCGTTGTCATAATCGTGCTCCAGATAGCGGTAGCCAAACATGACTGCTCCCCAGTCATTAAAGCGATAATTGAATAGGGCATTCAGATTGGCTGCTGTGTTGTCCTCTCCACCAAAGCCATAGTCAGCCCGGCCGATAAAGCTCCACTTGTCGCTGATGCTGTGGTCCACCCGAAGGCCCAGGAAGGGGTGAATCCAGTCATCACCACCGTTGACTTCGATGTCGGCGTTGGGTGGCAACCAGGCCAGTGGCGGTAGCTGCACGCTGGCATCTACGTTTATGTCGTGTTTGGTGTAACGCACACCACCCAGCACTTCCAGGCGTGTGGTATCGCTGTTGTTCACTGCATAGGCCATACCAGCTTCGAACAGGGTTTGTTTAAAATCGACATCCGCCGAAACTGGGCCTATCTCAACCTCGGGCTTGATGTTGGCGTACTGGTATTCAAGGAATAAGCCCATGCGATCGTTTCGCGCTTCGTACCGAATGGTCCATACCGCTTCCATACTCTCCAGAATGTCATCCTGAAAATCCAAGTCCAAATCGGCCGTCTGATCACCGATAGAGGCGGTACCGTCAATACTGATACCCCACAGGAACAAGGGTGAAAGTACGTTCTCCCACTCACCACCGGTAGAGGTACTTGCTGCGAGCGCCGGTTGTGCGGTGACCATTGCGCCAGCCAGGGCCAGCGATGCTGTCGTTCTGTTTATCATTTTTATTCCTTGTTGCCTCTCCTGCGGTCTGGTTTGTGCACTAGCTGTTACAGAGGATATCCATCTTACGTTTGGCGAGCTCAAACTGCTCAGCGGTCTCAGCCGCCATCAGCTCGTCTTTGGCGGCGGCGCACTCGGCTGCTTCTTCCTGCATCTCCTCTTCCAGCTCAGCGACTACCTGGTCACCCTTGGGTTCACAGGCTGTGGGATCAATGCGACGAATATTGGCGCCTTTACTGTGCTCCTCCACGGTCACGCAATCGCCAACAGCGATTTGGGTCTGGTCAGACACGATGGTCACTGCCGAACCTTCGCCAGTGCGCACCACGTATTGCATGCCACTGCGATCACCCTGTGAACGACTGGAAATGCCACCGCCCAGCAATGCGCCCGTGGCTGCACCGAGGGCTTGCTTGGAGCTGGACTTATTGCGAGTGGCCGCCCAGCCGGCGGCACCGCCAACCAGCGCACCTTTGCCGGCATTGGAGTCCAGCTGAACGGGCTTGGCCTGCTCGACCTTGCCCACAGTAATACATGCGCTCTGGCCAGACTTCTGGGCCTGGGCGCCAGCAGCCAACAACATGGAAAGGCCGGCGACAATCAAGGTTCTATTACGCATTATTCATACCTCGCGATAACTCAGCCCATAATCATAACGCGCCGGGGGAAAGATTGAATATCAAAAATGCGTCAGCTCGTGGACGCAAGTGCCTCTCTGATACGGTTGTGCTCGGCCTCTCCGATCGGGAAATGCCACATCAGAGCCATTGCTGCTAACTTGAGCAAAATACTCGGGCCACCATAGAGAATCGCCACCCACATCACGATCTCCTGAGGATTGCTACCCGTGGCATCAAACCCGATCCAGTCGAGTAAAGGGAAAATCGTGCCCACCGCCAGGGCGTAAGACAGCTTGGAAGCAGTGCCCCACAGCGCGAAGAAAAGCCCAGGGCGATGTTGTTTGTTTTCCAGCGCATCCCACTCGATCAGGTCAGAGTTGATGGCGTGGGGCAAGCTCAGGTCGGCGCCAATCATCAAACCGGTACCCACCACAATCATGACGTACCAGACTGTATCCCCCAGCCCCAGAAACGGGGCTCCGGAGAAAAACAGGCAGGAACCAAATACCGCCACACACCAAGTCTGGTGCTTGCCAAAACGGCGCGCCATGGCCACCCAAAAAGGCACAGAGATGGCACTGCACAAAAAGTAGGCGAACAGGATCGGCCCTGCCAGACCTGGCTCTTCCAGTACATGGGTCATAAACAACAGAAACAAGGTCGCAGGTATAGCGTTGGCGTAACCATTCAACATAAACGCCAGCAGCAGGCGCCTAAACGGCGAAGGCTGGCGCAACAGGGCAAAAGCGCCACGCAGGCTGTTGCCACTGGGTTCCAAGCTGGCCCGATCTGGCACTTTCGCGATCATCCACGGCAGCGCAATCACCAGCGCCACAACCACCAGCCAGCTGATTTTGTACAGCGACTCGGCCAGTGCCTCATTGCTTGAATTATCTACCAGCAACAGCGCGGCCATCGTACCCGCCAGACCAAACACCACCCGTGCGCCGGATACCCGACTGCGCTGGTGATACACCGGTGACAATTCCGCACCCCAGGCATTCATTGGCACAATGGTCATCGTGCCGGCAATGTAGATCAGTATGGCGCAACCCAGCAGGTAACCATTGCCCACCCCCGGAGCCGGGTTAAACAGCAACCACACCGACAGAGCCACCAACGGCACACTGAGAACCACCCACGCACGGCGACGCCCCAGCCGGGCCGGAGTGTGGTCTGACAGAAACCCCACCAGAGGATCGGTGATAGTGTCCCACAGGCGCGCGGCCAGCAATATGCCGCCCACAGCGGTCAGGCTAAGCCCCAGCACCTGTGCATAGTAAGTGGGCACAATCACCTGCAGGGCAATGAAGCCAGCGGCTAAAGGAAAAGCCATGCTGCCGTAAGCCGCGAGTACGGAAAACGGAATGACGTTAAAAACGGGTCCAGATTTTGTCGAAGTCATGCGATTGTTACGCAGCCTGATGCTGAATGGTCCATAATCAGTGACACACGTTTTATCAGGGACACCCGTATGACACGCTCAATCCAAATCCTGTTCACCGCTTGTTTACTCATACTGCAGAGCCTGCCCATACAAGCAGCTGATAAAGGTACAGTACTCATCACCGGCGCCAATCGGGGTATCGGCCTGGCCCTGGCAGAACAGTTCACTGCCGCTGGCTACCAGGTCATCGGTACCGCCAGGAAGCCGGAGAAGGCCACCGAACTGGCCAAGCTAGGCGCCAGGCTTGAAGCGCTGGACGTGACCGATACCGACAGCGTGGCCCAGCTCAGCAATCGCCTGGAAGGGATAGCAATCGACATCCTCATCAACAACGCCGGCATTAGCGGCCACAACACAAAGGAGTTCGCCAGCCTGGATATCGAGCAACTGGACTGGGTGTTTCAGGTCAACAGCTTCGGCCCACTACGAGTCACCCAGGCCCTGCTGCCGCAACTGGCGCTGGGCAGTAAGAAGCAGATAATCAATATCAGCAGCATGATGGGCAGCATGGAACTGAACACCTGGGGTGGCTATCTCGGCTATCGAGGCAGCAAGTCAGCACTCAACAGTTTCAACACCACCCTCTCCGTAGAGTACGGCAAGAAGGGCTACACCTTCGTGGTCATGCATCCGGGTTATGTGCAAACTGATATGAACAATGGTAATGGGGAGATCACCCCCACCACCAGCGCCGAAGGCATCTTCAAAGTCGTCAGCGGGTTAAAGCCGGCGGACAACGGCGCATTTTATGATCACAGTGGCAAAACCATGCCCTGGTGATCAGGTGCCGCTCTCCTGCCCCCAAACGCCGGAGTGCAGCTGACCATTGGTCAGAAAAAACACCGCGTCGTGGTGCAGGGCTGAACGAGCACTACCCAGTCCATTGCTGTAGGGCTGATCGGGACCTGCCTGTTCCACAATAACCCGCCCGCTCTGGCGCAGCGTGCCGGCGCCGGCCTCCAGCTCAAACAGGTACAGGCTTGAATCAGCCCAGGGGTAGTACTCCCATGGCTCCTCGCCCTGCGGTTCCCCATCGTAACGCTGAATCGGCAAGGCGATTCTATAGCCGGTGTCGGTTTGCAGCAGAGTCAGGGCATGGTGTTCATACAATGCCGGTGAATAACTGCCGCGCTTGCCGATAATGGTTTGGTCCAGCACCGCTGGTTGGGTCGGGTCCGAGACATCGAACAAGGCCAGCTTGATACCCTGGGTCAGGGCCAAACCGTCATCCGCCACTTCCTGCCCCACGCCGAACAAGAGGTCTTCACCCACCGGTTGCAGCAGTGTGGAAAACCCCGGTATTTCAAGTTCACCCAGTATTTGCGGCGACTTCGGATCGGATAGATCAATCGCGTACAGTGGGTCAATCACCTCAAAGGTGACCAGGTAGGCGCGGTCATCGACAAAACGTGCGGCGTAAATATTTTCTCCGGGCTTGCCCAGCCTTTGCTTTGCAGTCGCATTGGGTATCTGGGCAACCTGCTCCAGGGTCTGACCATCGCTGCTCTCGCGCAACACTGTGAGCCGATGACGCCCCAGATCCTCACCTCCCACCGAAGCAGTCTCGGCGTCAGCCTCAAGCTCGGTTTCAATATCTGTCTCAAATACAGGCATCGGAAAGGGTTCGTTATCCCAGAGACTGCTAAATACGCGCAGGTCACCGTTGCGCTCCGACATCAGGAAAGACGGACTGCCGGTACCGATGTACCCGGGCACAGAACCACTGCCGCGATAGTCTGGGCCTTCAGGCAACAGCGCCAGTTTGTGGATCACGGTTTCATCGGCGGCGCTATTGGCAGTGACATAAACCGCCTCACGGCTGGCATAGAAGCCACTGGCATAGGCATTGATACAGACGCTGCGCACATCCTGGGGATTATCCAGGTCAATACTGAGCACGGTCACCAGCCCGGAGTCAGGCGGCATATCCCCCTGGGCAGAGTCCAGGTTAGGTACGTAGCAATTCTCAGCTTGTACCAGTGTACTGCGCACACCATCTATCTCTATGCCGGGCAGCAGCTCCTCCTCGGAGAGCTCATCAATGCTGTCATCGAGTACTGCTTCCTCCGGCAACAGACCATAGGGCTCGATGCCTGGAATGAATGGAGAAAACCGCGTCGCCAGGTAGAGCCGATTGTCGATGCGCCGGGAACTCAATAGGCTGCCATCCACGCGAATGCTGACGACTTCGGTGGGCACACCATCTGCATCCAGCGCGTATTCCTGCAGCCAGGTGCCAGTGTCTACCCAGGCCTGCGGCGCGACAAAGCTGGCATAAGCATAGTACTGAGCACTCTGGCTGATCGCCCACAGTCGGCTCCCTGCATTGGTTTCATACAGATAAAGGCCCTCAACACTGTCTCCAGCGTGATCCACTGTGTGCTCATCCACCAGGGTGGCGCTGGCCTGCGCGGGATCGGTGCGGTAGTGCTGCAAAACCAGCGCAGGGCTATACACAGGCAACAACTGATCCTCAGCAATACCTTGTTGTGGCCAGCGCCAGTCAAAGTAATAAAGGTTTTCGCCATCGTATTTCAGCAGGTCTGCCTCATCGACTCCCACTTCCTGCAGTGTTGTGCTGCTTGCCCCGGCCGAGTCAGCGGCACCGTCGGCTGCGACCGGCTCAACCTCAGCAAACAATACCGCCTGTGGTTGGCTGTAACCCCGGCGCAAACCTTCCCGCAGGTGCGACAACAATTCTTCACTGGATTCTGCAGGGCGCAGCAGACCACTGGGCACAGGCCGCTCTGCTTCTGGATTGACTGCGACACCACCGCCGCTGTTGCCGCCGCTGCAAGCAGCAAGGCTCAACACTAGCGCGCCCAAGATTAACTGTTTCATTATGCTCATGTCGGCTAATCTAGAGCCTGTGGATAACGAGAACAAGCCAATTACTACAGATTCTGTTGCAGCCGAATTTGCACTCACCTGCGAGGCCGAGGCGGCAATCCTCTGCCTGCGTGGCGATTGGCAACTGGAGTCGGTCTTTCCCGCTTTTTCATCGCTCCGACAGGAACTGCAACATCATCAGCCCACCTCTCTAGGCTTTGACTTCGAACAGCTGGGGCACTGGGATAGCTCACTCACATCCTTCCTTTACCAGCTGCAGCTGTTTTGCGAGGAAACAGGCATCACAGTCGATCAGGCCAATGTGCCTGACAGCATTATCAAACTGCGGGACCTGGCCACCGCAGTGCCACTGCACAAGCGGCCAGAGGAAAAGGCGCAAACACCCTGGGAGAGATTCAATCCGCAGAGGCAGTTCAGGGAAATCTACCAGCACACCGAGACTTCACTCAGCTTCACCGGCGAAGTCGGCGTCGCCCTGATGCGCTTTGTTACCGGTCGCGCCAATACCCGTCGTGTGGATTTTATCAACTTCATCTATCAGGCCGGCCCCAACGCGCTGGGTATTATCGCCCTGACCAGTTTCCTGGTGGGCATGATCCTCGCCTATCTTGGCGCGGCGCAGTTGGCCCAGTTTGGCGCCGAGATCTACGTCGCCGACCTGGTCGCCGTCGGCATGCTGCGGGAGATGGGTGCCTTAATGGCCGCCGTGGTGATGGCCGGCCGCACGGGCGCAGCCTATGCTGCGCAACTGGGCACCATGCAAACCAATGACGAGATTGACGCCATTATTACCCTGGGCATATCGCCAATAGAGTTTCTGGTGCTGCCACGCATGCTGGCTTTGATTGTGATCATGCCGCTGCTGGTGCTCTACGCCAATGTGATCGGCATGATTGGCGGCGCTATCGTCGCCGCGGGCATGGGGGTTTCGCTCACACAGTTCTTCGTCCAGGTGCAGTCTGTATTCACGCCTACCTTACTAGGTATTGGCATCATCAAAAGCGTCGCCTTTGCCACCCTGATTGCCCTGGCCGGCTGTCGCGCCGGCATCCAGTGTGGCCGATCTTCTGCAGCGGTAGGCCAGGCCACCACCGAGGCGGTGGTGCGCTCCATCGTCTACCTGATCATTGCCGACGCGGCCTTCAATATCCTGTTCCAGAAACTGGGCATCTGAGATGAGCGCAGCCGACGTCCACATCCGCGTTGAAGACCTGACCATGGCCTATGGCTCTTTGCTGATCCAGAAAGATCTCAATTTTGACGTCAGGCGTGGTGACATTTTCGTGATTATGGGCGGCAGCGGCTGTGGCAAAAGCACGCTGCTCAAGCACATGATCGGCCTGTTCGAACCGGCCAGCGGCGACATTCTCTACACCGGTGAGTCCTTTTTTCAGGCAGAGCCGGAGCGCCAGTTTGCCATGCGACGCAGCTGGGGCATCACCTATCAAACAGGCGGGCTATTTAGCGCCATGACCCTCGCAGAGAACACCGCCCTGCCCTTGCAGCAGTACACTGAACTGGCCCCAGGTGAGATTGCCGACGTCGTGGCCTACAAGCTGGCGCTGGTCGGATTGGGTGGCTACCAGGAATATTACCCCTCGGAAATCTCCGGCGGCATGCGCAAGCGCGCAGCGCTGGCACGGGCTATCGCCCTGGACCCCGACATTCTGTTTTTCGACGAACCCTCAGCGGGACTGGACCCCATCAGCTCACAACTGCTGGACGAGCTGATCGTTGAAACCAGCGAGTCGCTGGGCGCCACCGTGGTGATGGTGACCCACGAACTGCCGAGCATCTTCGGTATCGCCAACAACTCGGTGTATCTGGACGCAGAAACCAAAACCATGCTTGACTATGGCGACCCCAAATCACTGCTTGAGGTAAGTGAGCATGCCAACGTGCGCAGATTCCTGTCTCGCGGAGCGACAGCGGAATAATGGCTAAGCAGACCAACACCGTTGCCATCGGCGCCTTCATCAGTGGCGCCATTCTGGTGTTATTCAGCCTGCTTTTCTATGTGGGCGAGCGAGGCTTTGGTCGCGAATCTGCAAACGGCCTGCTGGTGTTTGACGGTTCGGTGAAGGGACGCACTATCGGCGCTCCGGTTGCCCTCAAGGGTGTACAAATTGGGGAAGTCACCGATATCTACGTGGTCATCAATAAAGATAGCTTTGATGTGGTCACGCCCGTAGAGATCACCGTATACAGCGACCGCATGCGCAATGTCGGCAAGTTCGCCAACCTGCCGTCACTGAAACCGCTAGTCGAACGCGGACTGCGCGCCCAGCTACAAACCCAGAGCCTGCTCACGGGTCTGCTTTATGTGCAGCTGGATTTTCACCCGGAATCTGAAGTGCGTTACCTCGGCGAAGAACTGGGCGATCTCTATGCTGATCGCACCGATGTCATCGAACTGCCGACCATTCCCACCGAGCTGGAGCGCTTCACCCGCACTCTCAACGAATTCGACTTTGTCGCTGCCGGCCAGCAACTGGCAGACACCCTGGCTGGGCTGGAGAGTTTTGTAAACAACCCTAAAATGCAGTCGCTGCCGGATCAGGTGGCAAGCAGCCTGGCCAGCATAGAGAAGCTCAGCAATACCTTGCGAACGGAGCTTAAAGCTCTGTCACCCGGGCTGGGCTCACTGGTAACCAATGCAGACACCACGCTGCAAAGCCTGAATCAGGAAATTCCCGCATTATCGGAAGCAGCCAAACAAAGCCTGCAGCAGTTTGATGGTGCGCTCAGTGCTGCCCGCAGTGCACTGGAAAGCGTCGACTACAATTTATCCGATGAGTCTGCAGTGTTACACGACGTGCGTCGTGCGGCCCAGGAACTCGGCAAGGCCGGCCGCGCCCTGCAATCCCTGGCTGAAACACTGGAAACCCAGCCGGAAGCGATACTGCGCGGCAAGACGGGTGGAGACTGATGATTAAACGCTGGTTTATTGTTCCTTTAATCCTTTTTCTGACAGCCTGCGGATCTACCCCGCGCAGTGATTACTACATGCTCAGCACGGGTACCACTAGCGTTCCCTCGGGGGGCGGCCCGTCTATTGGCGTGGGCCCCATCCAGGTACCTGAGTACTTACAACGCCGGGAGATGATCCTCAATCGCGACCACCACAAGCTGTCGGTGAACGAATATCACCGCTGGGCCGAACCGTTGGAAGCGGGTATCACGCGGGTCATGACTCTTAATCTCGCCTCTTTGCTGAATACCCACGAAGTGCAAACCTTTCCCTGGCGACGGGTAAGCCCACCGGACTATGGCATCAGCATTTCAGTGGTTCAGTTTGCGGTACACGAGCGCGAGGCCATGCTGGTCGCCGAATGGACCGTTACCCGGCCAGGCAAGGACACTGCGCCGATCAGCCGAATCAGCCAGCTGGTTGAACCCAGTGGCGAAGAGCCGGAGCAGATTGCCGCCGCCTACAGCCGACTGCTGTACCAGCTGAGTGAGGAAATTGTAGAGGCGCTTAAGTGAGTTTTCTCTGGATACTGTTGATTCTGGTCATCGCAGTTCACGGCTATCGCCAGTACTGGACCAACAAGACCCTGCAGCCGATCTACACCGGTGAGCTGGACGCAAAAATTTACCAGGCCGGTGATACTTATATTGCCGTTCGCAACGGCGGCAACACAGAGCGCACCATTATCTGCGTGCCAGGCTACGTGGAGAATATGCGCTACTTCCAGTCGCTGTATGAACAGACCGATTGCCAGCTGATTCTTCTGAACAACGCCGACTACCACTGCCCTTTTGATACCGATCACATCGAACAGTTGGACTGGCCTGAAAACACCCACCCACTCGGCACAATCGCTCACGATGCCTTTCGGCTATGCCAGGTGATTGCAGAGCTGGCGAGTGGCAAACACATTACCGTGCACGGTCACTCTCGCGGTGGCGCGATCACTCTGGAGGCAGGTGGCCAGCAACCGGAGCTGACCGCCGAGCTGCACGCAATCCTGGAGGCCCCTGTATTGCCCGGCGCCCATGTGGCCAACAATGGTGACGCACCGCTGAAATCAGCAATCGCGGCCTATCTGACACCGCTGATCCTGGCACAAGGCCGCCACATTACCGACGAGAAACTCAACAAAATTCCCTTTATGCAGCCCGTTACACCACTCAAAACGGAGATCTGCAAATCGGTATTCAGCAATGCCCGGCACTACCGCACCAATGTCATCAATATGCGAGAGCTGCAGCAATGGCAGCGCAGCGCCAGCGATGAGCTGTACCGCAACTACAAGACCGTCACGGTCGCCATCGGTGAACGCGACGATGTACTCGACAATCCGAGCATGCAGGCCAGTGCAGAACGGGGTCAGACGTTTAACCCTGCTCTGAAGATCGTTCATACCAATGGCACCAATCACTTCCCCAGTCTGGAGAGCCCCGGCCAGATGCTTGAGCTGCTTCCTGATCCAGGTCGCTGAGTGCCGCCCTGCAGCCGCCTGGAAGACGGGGGTTACGGTAACTGCGGAGTTAGCGGTGAAACAATCGCAGCCGAACGTTGACAGGTGCCACCAGAAACCGCCCTGTGTGTGAACTACGCCGACTAGAGCATTACCAGCGCGCGCGGTAACCCCGGGTATCGACATGCACGAAGCCATGGTGACGACTTGTGGCTTTGTATAGACCCATGCCCCCCTGATAGCCCGCTGCAGAACGCGATTCGCGATAGGATTCGAGCAGATCGAAGAACTGTCGTACATCTGTTGCAGTCGTCTGACCATCCCCGTCCATATCATCCATGCGACCATCGCCATCAACGTCGAGATAGATGTCTGCGGCATCACCGTAGACGTGCCGGCTGTACTTCACGTTACCAATGGATTTGTTATACCAGGGCGTGCGGTAAGCAGAGATAAAGCCAAACGTCTGCGCCGGGTAACCGGCACGATTGACCGCGCCCAGCAAATCTTCCAGCAGATACAGCAGCTTTTCCCGCAGCACGACAAATTTGGGATAAGCGGAAGCCTGCTTGCAAAGAAACTGTCGCAGTGTGAAGTGCGGTGTCAGCTGAATATCGAGCATATCCTCACTCACACCGACAAATCCCTGGGGCAGTGGGTAGTACTGGGCTCTTTTTGGATTGGGTGCCGGGTAGACACCAATACGATAGCCCTCCAGCCAGCCCTCTTGCACCTGATCCAGGGTATGCAGCACGAATACGTTCAGCTGGCTGGCACGGGCGCCGTCCAAACTCCTGATAGTTAGCGGGTAAAAACCGGGTTGCAGAGGTGCCTTGATATGCCAGGCCAGATCGGTGAGCGCCTGTTCAACACCTTTACCCTCAGACTCAAGGCCGGCGGGATTGCCAACCGCTACGCTGATTTCTTCTCGCGGCTGCAGAAACACGCTAAACACCGACATCGTCACATCCAGGCCCTGCACCGACATCGCGACAGGCTCCTCGGACCAGCAGGTACTCGTCCAGGCCAGCGATACTGCCAGCAGTATACGGATCACAATGCCTGCCATTTCGGGGCTGCATCCAGCCGCCTCAGTACACGATCATCCCGCTGATACACATCGGGATGAAAACGCACCCTGCCATGACGGCGGGAGGGACTGGCGGTCCAGTACATCAACAATACATCGATCGGATTGTCGAGGTAGACGTTACGCAGGGCTCGTGTATCCACTGTCTGCAGCACCTGCTCAGCGCTCCACTGCTGATCGTCATCGAGCAAGCGACGGGCAAATTCGAAGGGATCCTTAACCCGAATACATCCAGCGCTAAAGGCGCGGTCGGTGCGCTTGAACAACTCCCTGCCCGGCGTGTCGTGCAGGTAGATGGCATGACGATTGGGAAACATAAACTTTACCTGACCCAGGGCATTGTGAGTGCCAGGCTGCTGCACAACCCGGTAAGGAAAACGCCACCGGTTTGCGCCATCCCAGTTGATGTCCTCAGCGCTTACTTCCCTGCCATCACGGTCGTAGAAACGAAAATCATTGTTCACCGCGTACTCCGGGTCGCTGGCAAACTTGCCATACAAACTGCGACCAATAATGCTTCGCGGCACTGTCCAGGTTGGATTGAACACCAGGTACTTGATACGGGCCTGAAACATGGGTGTTTCGGTGCTGACCTTGCCCACCATCACGTCGGTCTGCCAGTCCAGCTCACCGTCCTTGACCAGATAAAGCTCATAGCCAGCAATATTGACCAGCACGAAATTGCGGCTTCGATCACGCTCTACCCAACGCAGCCGATCCATGTTGATTCGAATTTTTTCGACCCTGTGCTGCCAGCTCATATTCATTGCCGCGTAGGTATTTCGGCCCACCACCCCATCCTGGTCAAGCCCGTGCAGATCCTGCAGCAGGCGAACGCCCGCATCCAGCTCCTGGTCAAATAACTCGGGCACTTCGGGAATCCCGGATGCATGCATGCCAAGTTCATGTAAGCGCGCCCGAATCTGCGGAACAACGGCGTGAGTATCGCCCTGCCTCAGCACCTGGCCTGCCGGTACTGGCATAAACTCTCCCGTCGCCTCCAGGTCGCGGTATCGGCGCAGCTCTGCCTGTAACAATCTGTAGAACGGACTATCCAGCTCATAACTGCGAATCGTTTGCATCAGTTGCCCGCCGGCGATGGCGGTATTCAAGCCGGTGACAACCTGCTCGGGCTCCACAGTGACCCTGCTGTAGTTCCAGGCAAATTCCAATGGCTCAGGGTTAACCTTGCCCTCCAGCAAGTGGCGCACGTACAGCAACACGCCGTCGGTGAGCATCACATCAAAAATGGCCCGCGTTCGTGGCGAGTGGTTGTCCAACCAGCTATCCAGTCTGCTCTCAAGTTGCGGCACATGATAGTCGGCCGGATTGAGGCCATGCTCCTCACTGCGCCTGAGCTCCTCCAACACCCCCAGGGCGAGCACTCGATCTTGCCAGGCAGGCTGGTAATCACGGGCCTGGTAAAACAGGTGGATGATTTCGTCAGTCACCACTTCAACCGGCAGGAAGTCGGTATCCTCGCCACTGAGAATACCGTCACTGATATCGCGAATTTCAGTCTCAATCGGATTGGCTTGCAGCGTCAGGCTGAACAGCAAACACAGTAGGGCGACATGGATGCGCATAAGATTTCCCCCTCGCCTGTGCAGCTTAGACGGGAGCAAGTGATTTACAAGCCGAAGCGCTCCCGCAAAAACCGGGCGATACCATCTTCATCGTGATGACCAATCACCGCGGTGGCAGCAGCCTTGACCGGCTCTTTGGCATTGTTGGGTGCATAGCACTCATCAGCAACAGCGAACATGCTCAGGTCGTTGTCGCTATCGCCAAAACACAGCAGGCGCTGGGCCTTGAGCAGGCGCTTCAATTCAAGCACCGCGCCACCCTTGCTGGCCTCGGTATGGTGAATGTCGATCCAGCGCAGGTTCATGCCCTCGAGGGCATCACCGGCGTAAGCCACCAGGTGTGGTTCATCAGCGATCAGGGCCTCCACGGCGCGAATGCGTGCCGGTTCTCCCAGGGCGCTGATATTGGTGACCTGCGCATCCGCAGGTAATTCAGAGACAGGCGAGACAAAGGCCTCACCGCGGCCGGCAAAGTCTTCTGCCAAGCGCTCTTCAACGTCATTGAGCAGTGGTGTGTGATAGATGCCATGGCGATTCCCCGGCTCCAGGGTAAAGATAAACGGCGTCACCTTCTGGGCCAGTATGGCCGTCAGCACATGCTCGATCTCATCCAGCTCCAGGTAATTCTCCAGCATGTATTCCGCTGTGCCGGGGTGCCAGATCATCACGCCATTTTTGAAAATCTGCGGGAGTTCAAAACCCGCACCTTCAATCACGGCGCGAGCAGAGTGCAGGGTTCGACCTGTGGCTACGGTGTAGGCAATACCGCGCTCATTGAGAGCTTCCAGGGTGTCCCGGGTATAGACGGATATTTCACCTTTCTTGTTGAGAAGGGTCCCGTCCAAATCAAAGGTAATGAGTTCCATGCCCCATAGTATCGATTATGGCTATAATCAGGCCATGCTTGGTATTGTGGAAAAGTTGGTCAAGCTTGGGCCTGTATTCTTCGGACTGCTGGTCTTTGCACCCATGTGGGCTGCTGCACTCGAGGCGGCAGACATCCAGCTACTGAACACCACCCCCAACCTGCCCCTGCTTATGATCATTGGCGGCATCTGGGGCGCGATCGCAATGTGACGGAGGCGCTGGTTTTGAGTCTCGAGCAGGAGCAACAAATTGCCCGCAAATACATTGGTAAGTTCCCCTGGTTGATGGTGTGCTGGGGCCTGGGCGGATTCACGCTATACGTCGCCCTGTGGCCACTGGTCAGTATGGAAATCATGCCCATGTGGCTGGGCTTCGTGCTGGCGACCCTGGTCATGAGTGCCTGCTATTTACCAACCCACGAAGCACAGCATGGCAATATCGGTCGGCCCGGCAGCAAAACCCGATGGCTCAATGAACTGGTCGGACACCTGTCGGTTGCACCCTGGTTCTTCCCCTATCGCCTGCACCGGGCTATTCACCTTAAACATCACGCCCACACCAATAATGACGAAAAAGACCCGGACATCTATATTCGCGCCGACAATGTCTGGGGCGCGATCTACGAGGCCTGGCTGAGTAACCAGCCGGGGCGCAACAATGGCATGAAAGACGGGGTGCTGGATGACACCCCCAACCGCAATAAGCTGTTTATAGAGGCGCTGATCATTGGCCGCGTCGGCTGGCTGTTGGTGGTCATAGCCTGCTGGACTGGTTTTGCCCTGGAGGTACTGGTGCTGTGGTGGCTGCCGAGAGTCATCTCGCGTATCTACACTGCAGTCACCCTGTCATGGGCACCCCATCATCCCATGCGGGAAACCGGCCGCTATCGCGATACGCGCGGCTGGAAATCCCCGGTTGGAACAGTCCTGTCCTCGGGCATGGAGTATCACATCGTACACCACCTGTTTCCCGCGATACCGCTGAACAAAACGCCGGCCGCTTATCGAGAGCTAAAACCACTGCTCGAGGCCGAGGGCGCGTCCCTCAACAATCTGTAAGCATGAAGAACGCCCTGATTCTCTCCGGGGGCGGTGCCCGGGCCGCCTACCAGGTAGGCGTGCTGAAAGCAGTGGCAGAGTTATTACCCGAGGGTACCCACAACCCTTTCCCTATTATCTGTGGCACCTCAGCGGGTGCCATTAACGCCGTCACCCTGGCGGCCTACGAAGGCAGCTTCAGGGACGCAGTCACCAAGCTGGAAGACATCTGGGGCAACCTGGAACCCGGGCAGATCTACCGCTACGGCTGGCTGGAGATGGTGTGGGGCCTGCTTCGCTTCGGCAGCTCATTCCTGAATCGGGGTGTTGGCTTAGGTCGACCTATTTCCCTACTCAACAACGAGCCGCTCAGAGCATTAATAAAACGCACAGTGGATTTCAAAAATATTGACCGATCCCTGGCGCGCGGTGACCTGGAAGCAGTCAGCATTACCGCTATGAGTTACAACTCCGGTCACTCAGTCAGCTTCTTCCAGGCACCGCCACATATGCTCGAATGGGAGCGGCACCGACGCAAGGGTCGCAGAACGCTGCTGGCTGTCGATCATCTCATGGCGTCCTCTGCCATTCCCGCTATATTCCCGACCGCCAAAATTGAGTATGAGTACTATGGCGACGGCGCCCTGCGCCAGCTGGCCCCAATCAGCCCAGCCCTGCACCTCGGTGCAGATCAGGTCTTTATTATTGGTGTGAGCGGCAATCGGGAACAGTCCCAGGACAATCGCCGCAAGCGCGATCGCCACTCACCCTCTATGGGGCAGATTATCGGCCACATGTTCAACAGCGCCTTCGTCGACAGCCTTGAAGGCGACATCGAACGCCTCGAACGCATTAACCGTCTGATTGAAAAGCTGCCCGAATCCGAACGGCACGATGAAGAGCTGGGACTCAAGCCAATTAACAGCCTGGTGGTATCACCGACCCAGGCCATCGATCGTCTGGCCGGGCAAAATATCTGTCATCTGCCCGCCAGCCTGAAATTCTTTCTACGCGCCACCGGCGCTACGGCCAAAACCGGCGGCGCCACAGCAGCCAGCTATCTGCTGTTTGCCAAACCCTTTACCGAAGAGCTGATCGCCCTTGGCTACCGCGACGCAATGTGGGATAAAGAACGCATCCTGCCATTCTTTAATAATAAGTCAGGGCCACAATGACCGATTCCGCGCCAGGCGCCATTCCGAGCAAGTCTTTCCTGTATCGCCTGTTATTACGGGTCACGGTGTATTACGCAGCGCTGGCTCTGCTGATCGGCGTATTGGCGCTCGCGCTGCCCAACATTGTGTCTTATGTACCTATAGGCGGCGTCGGCGAGCTGTCTGGCAGCACCGATCAGGCAGCCCGAGAGCTGGAGGACGCTCTTCTCAACGACTATCTCGAGGAGTACACCGAGACTGCCCAGGCCCGGCAGGCGGCTAATGGCGATTTCTTATTCGCCGATGCGTTGAGCCTGTTCATCGCCATGCTTGGCACGCTGCTGCTGATGTTGCCAGTATCCTGGGTGCTCAAGGGCATCCATCGCGATGGTGTGCACGATCAGTCCCTCGATGAAACTACGCTGGTATTACCGGCGGTCGTGGCCGGGATTGTACTGATTGTGCAACACAGCCTGGCACTGGCTTTCAGTCTCGCAGGCATCGTCGCCGGAGTGCAGTTTCGCCGGTCGCTTAGTGATACCTTCGACACCTTGTTTATCTTTGTGGCCATTGCCGTGGGTATCGCAGCCGGTATTAAAGCCCTGGACATTGCAGTGGTAATGACGGTCTTCTTTAACTACGCCACCCTGCTTATCTGCATTTACGGCGATGGCCTCGAGTCGCATTACCAGGCCAACAAGAAGCGGGAGAAAGAGGCGCGCAAGGCCGCCGAGGCCAACGACAGCGACGTTAAAACAAGCTAGATCTCAGCCGCCATCTTGTCGGTGATCACCTCGCCCCGACAGCGCTCGAGGATTTTCTTTTCGACCGTGCCGGGATCGTCGATCATCTTGTAGAAGTCCTCCAGATAACCCAGTGCGCTCTTACGATAGCGGGGTGTCAGGGGCTCAAACTCCTGAAACAGGGCCATTGCCTGTTCGCGACGCGCAGACACATGCTCTATAGCAGCCATGAAGTGATGATCCTGCTTGCACCAGCCCGTGAAAAAGCGGCTTCTCACACGCTTTATCGGCAGGTTGGCCGGGGGCTCTGCGTAGGGCGCGTTGACGATGCCGGATGAATCAAAATCATAGGGCACCGGAATCAGACCTTTATGATGGTCCTTCAAATTGATCAACTTTCCATTGTGGCAGCAATCCTCACCGCCACGGGATCTCAGGGTGGAGTAGTCAGTATTGCCGATCATCAATTGGAACAATTCCACCAGGGCGGTCTGGCCCAGATCGTAGTCTTCGCGCAGCGGTTCAGCGAGTTTGGCCTCCTTGCGCTGGTAACGCGCGGCCATATCACCAACATCCTCAATCAGGAAATTGGTACTGATCCAGGGCTTATACTGCTGATCGGTATCCGCATAGGACACATCCACCAGCCGTACTTTAAAGTGGTAGTCGCTAAGCAATTCAAACAGCTTGTAACTGAGGTACTCGACGTACACCAGCTGCTGGTATTTGTCTGACCGACCGCAGGGTCCGACCATCTTCAGCTTGTTCTGACCATCGTAGACAGTGCCCGCAAGCGCCTTCTTGCGGAAATTGAGCCGCAGCGGTGGCAGGTCGCAATTAACACGCCGAAAATTGCCGCGGCTGCGCACTTTCAGATCCAGGCGCTTGATATTGCCGTCTTCAAGTTTGTAGGCCCATTTGCCGTCCATGTAGAGACGACTGTCCTGATCTTTTTGCCGAATCATCTGGTACAGGGGTGCGCTCAACACCGCGGTCAACGGCTCTTCTGCCGCGAACAGGGGGGTTACTGCCTGGGAGTGCGCCTGTATGGACAGCAGCCAGGCGCTGAACGCCATCAATATTCTTATCATGTTGTGCATCCCTGCCTCCAATGTGTCACCACGGTTACTGCCTGACGAGGTACTCATCAGTAAAACCCAGCTGAGTTGAAAGCACCAGTTTGCAAATACTGGACCATCCCCTACAATAAACCGTCAATTCATCCGGTTTTTTAAGGCAAGCACTATGAGCCGCGAACAACTCATCGAAATGGCACGGCACAATATCGCCCATGCGGAGGCAGGCACCATTGAGCAGGCTGACGACATTGCCCGCATTCCCGCCGAGCACTACTTCGACCAGGAGCGCTGGGCGCTGGAAATGAAGCAGGTGTTCCGACGCCTGCCGCTGATGCTGGCTGCCAGCTGCGAACTGGCGGAACCTGGCGACTACAAGGCCATCGATGCGGGCGGTGTACCTGTGCTCATAAGCCGTGCCAAAGACGGTGGCATTCGCGTTTTTCTGAATATGTGCAGCCATCGCGGCGCAGTCATTATGCAGGAGGGCTGCGGTAACACCCATCGCTTTACCTGTCCCTACCATGCCTGGAACTACAATACCGATGGCGCACTCACCGGTGTCTACAACGAGCGCGAATTTGGTGAGGTAGACCGGGAGCAAAACGGCCTCAGGCCGCTGCCAGTGCTGGAGCGGGCAGGTTTGATCTGGGTTATTCCAAATCCGGATTCCACCTTGGATATCGAGTCGTTCTTATGCGGCTACGACGATATGCTGGGGCACTTCGACTTCAGCAATTGGCACATGTTTTCCAAGCGTGAGGTCCGCGGCCCCAACTGGAAGATCGCCTACGATGGCTACCTGGATTTCTATCACTTACCGATTCTGCACAAAGATACCTTCGGCTCCGATTTCACCAGCCAGGCCCTGTATTACTCCTGGGGCCCTCACCAGCGGGTCAATGCTCCCGATATCAGTCTCAAGGATTTTATGGACCAGCCCGAACAGGACTGGCCCACGGCACCACTCATGGCCGGGGTGTGGACAATTTTTCCGCACATATCGATTGCTTCCTTCGACGGTGGTGGACGCGGCGTCATGATTTCTCAGCTATTTCCCGGGGATTCGGTGGGGGAATCCATCACTGTTCAAAACTACCTGATGGAAAATCTGCCCGCTGACGAAGAAGCCGAGAAGGCTGCTCACGAGCAGTTCGACTTTCTCAAGTTCGTGGTCGAATCCGAGGATTACGCCACCGGACTACGCCAGCAACAGGCGCTGATGACAGGTGCCCGCGAGCACGTGTTGTTCGGTCGCAATGAGGCTGGCGGGCAGAACTTTCACCAGTGGCTGGACCGGATTCTGAAGGCCTCAGACCAGGATCTTCCGGCCCTATTCCGCTAGCGCATACTCACATGTAGAACACAGCCAGCGGTTTCACTCAGCACGGGTCTTGGCTATGCTGCGCGTATGCCCAGTATTCCTTTGAAGCTTGCCGCTGCTTTTATCGTGTTCCTGTACGCTGCGATCGCCGCGGCGAACGACCGGGGCAGCATCGAACGCTCCATTGCCAACCTGACAGCGCTGGATGAGCAAAACAATCTGCAGGCGGATGGCCTGTTCGAACTCGGCACCCTGCACTGGAGTCGGCGGGACTACGCCCGCAACACCTATGAGAAGAACGATATGGCACGCCAGGCCAGTCGTTATTTCGCACGCTACGGTCGTGAAGACGCACTCATGGCGTTCAAGTCCACGTCATTGTTTTGCCTGGAGCGAGTGCGACAATCCGAAACCCGCGGCATTCGGGTTGCAGAAGAGTTTAGTGCCTGCTCGTCGATGGCCTCGCGTTACATCGCCACCCCACAACTGGACCCGGAAATCCTGGCCCAACTAGCCGAGCAACGCCAAGCCAGCGCCGAGGAAGCCATATACGACATCAGCTACCGTTTTTCTGACTGGCCCTTCCTGTCGGTTAAGCGGCTGGGAGATTCGCTCCTGGAATCAGAGCTAGTTGAGCTGCAAACCGCCGATATTGAGCAGGCCTATATTGTGAGCCTGGAGACTCGGCTCGGACTGAATCACATGAAATCAGGAAAAGTACCGAGTGATCAGGATTACCGGGAGGCCATGGAGCAAATTCTGTTTATGCTCGAACAGCCCCTGAGCATGGAAAATCGTGACCAGTTGGAAACACTGCTCGGCCAGGTTTATATGGACACGGATATGGTGGCAGGCATGGGCCGGGAACTGATGCGCCAGGCCATGTCGGCCCTTTACGAGGCCAAGGCGGCGATGATCGTCTACCATCTGGAGCAGCAACGCTTGCCAGCGCAACTCTCGGACACAGCTTACGACCCCTCGGGCCTGCCAGCCTATATCGACGATATTTCACTGCAAGGCAGTACACTGGCACTGACCTTCTCGTCACACGTTGCCGTGCCGTCTGCCCTGACCGGGCGGGCTCTGACCCGGGAAATCCGGGTCAGCAAGCAAAACACCCTTTTAGATGAGTGCAGCGCCAGCTCCGACATCCCCAGCAGTTACCTGCCTGCCGAACTGGGCTGCATCTGAGCACTCAGTAGCTCACCAGCTCTAGCTCAACGCCGTCGGGGTCATAGCAGTAGATTCGTCGACCAGGTTCGTAATCACCCTCCAGGTGAATCGGCACGCCCATATGTTCAAGTCTGCGCTGGTAAACCTCGACATCGTCGACCTCAAAAGCAATATGGTTAAGCCCCGGCTTGTCATAGTCGGCCGGCGCCCTACCCGCCTTCGTCGCCTCAAACAGGGCAAGATAGCTGTGTTCATTACCCAGGTGCACAGCCCGCACAGGACCATCTGATTCTCTGGCTGACCCATCCCAGCGAAGGTCCAGATCAAACAACTCCCGGTAAAACTGCTGGCTGCGGTCGATGTCACTGACTGTGATGTTGGCATGTTCTAATCGCATTGGCTCGTCCTCCTGTCCTATTCAAATTGTGGGAGTCATGCTGACATGAAGAATGCGATATATCGCCCATTTCGCTAATATATTGCCCAATAGTCAATTAATGGATCAAACGGAGAACACTGATGGATAACGAGGACATCGCCCAGTATCTGGCAGCCAACCTTCAAAAGCTCAGAAAGCAGCGCAACCTCAGCCAGGACAAGCTGGCCGAACAGGCAGAGATGCCCCGCTCTACCATCACTCACATGGAATCCGGTGACGGCAACCCTTCGCTGGCCAACCTGTGCAAAATCGCCAGCGCACTATCGGTCAGCATTGAGGAATTATTGTCCCGACCGCGACGCGAGTGCACGCTGTTAAAGGCGGAACAGGTGCCGGTGGTCAAGAAGTCAGCCGGTCGGGTCAAGGTTCACAAGCTGATGCCGGATCGGCTACGCGGCATTGAGATAGACCGCCTCGAGATTAGTGCCGGCAGTTCCATGGGCGGCAAGCCCCATTTGCCCGGCACCAAGGAGTACCTGGTCAGCCTGGACGGCGAAGTGACGGTCTCAGTTGAGGGGGAACAACACTGCGTGTATGCCGGCGACATTCTGGCTTTTCCGGGTGACCAGAAGCATGCATATCGCAATACCGGCAAAACCACCGCAGTTGCCCTGAGTGTGGTCTTGCCCCTGCCCTACCCCACCTAAAGTGCAGGCACCATCCAGGAACCCCCCACGCAGATCACATTGGGCAAAGCCAGGAACTCTTTGTAGTTGGATTCGTTCAAGCCACCGGTCGGGCAAAACCGGTACTGGGGCATGGGCGCGGCCATCGATTTCAGCAGGGCCACGCCGCCCACGGCTACTGCCGGGAACAGCTTGAAAAATTCAAGGCCCAACTCTCCCCCGCGCAGCACCTCTGAAGGTGTAGCCACCCCGGGCAAATAGGGCACACCCAGTTGCTGAGAGGCGCCGATCAGCGTCTCGGTCATGGCGGGGCTAATCACCATATCGACCCCTAGCTCGCTGACCTGCTGCATTTGTTCGGGCGTGGTGACGGTACCGGCCGCCACCAGCATATCCGGGCAAGCGGCTCTCACTGAGTGAATAGCCTCGATTGCTGCGGCCGTGCGCAGCGTGATTTCAATGGCGTGAATACCCCGCTCCTGCAGTGCGGCCGCCAAGGGCAAGGCATCTTCGACACGATCGATGGTCACGACAGGCAACAGCTCTACTGCTGTCAGCATGGATTCCAGACGCTGGTTCAGTTTCGCTTGCATATGGGCCTCAGGGAGCAAAACCCTATGATACAATGCGCCGCTCGCCAAGCCGAACTCTGACAAGCATAACGTGGCTTCCAAGCACCACTACTACCTCGACTTCTTTCGCCTCAGTGTCATCGCACAATTCAGTCGCGATGCGTCGCGCAATCGCCTGGGTTACGCCTGGTGGGTCCTGGAGCCGGCACTGATGCTGGCGGTCTTTTATGTGGTATTTGGCCTGATCCTCCAGCGCGGCGGCCCAGGTTTTATCTACGACCTGCTGGTCGGTGTCACCCTGTGGAGCTGGTTCTCCAACACTATGCAAAAAAGCACCGCGTCGATAAGTCGTTCTGCACAACTGATGCAGCAAATCTATATACCCAAGCAACTGCTGCCCCTGATCAGCGTTAGCGCTGAAGCGCTCAAAGCACTGATACTGGTGATTATCCTGTTGTTCATCCTTGCCATTACCATCGGCCCAAGTGCCACCTGGCTCTGGCTACCATTAATTCTGGCCTTACAGCTATTGTTTGGCACTGCCTGCGGCATGATCACAGCTCACCTGCTGCCTTTTATGAACGATGTGAAGTACATCGTCACCATGGTCCTGCGCCTGGCTATGTTCTTATCAGGCGTGTTCTATCGCATTGATGTCGCTGTACCCGAGGCATACCGCGACTACCTGATGCTAAACCCCCTGGCCACCCTGATTGCGGAGGCGAGGAACGTGCTGGTATCCGGCTCACCCCCGCAATTGGATTGGCTACTATACGTCTTTGCGATCTCTCTGGTATTGCTGATCATCGGCTATTGGCTGATCAAGCGTCATGACCGGGTCTACCCCAGGTTACTCTCACGATGATGTTACTGGAGGCCAAAGATCTCGGGGTCATGTACGAGCGTGGCAGAAGACTCTTCAGGCGCGGTGAAATCCAGTGGGTGTTCCATGGCGTCAGTTTTGAGCTGGAAAGTGGCGACAGCCTGGGCGTGATTGGCGGAAACGGTGCCGGTAAAAGCACGCTACTGCGGGTGTTGGCCGGCATCATCGAGAGCGACGAGGGCGAACTGGTCAACCATGGCGCCAGAACCGCGCTAATGTCCCTGGCCGGAGGTTACTACCCGGAACTGAGCGGGCGCGACAATATTGTGCTAGGTGGCGTGTTGCTGGGCTTTACCGAGGCAGAAGTTCGCGGACACATGCAGGAGATTATCGACTTCGCAGAGCTAGGCAAGCACATCGACAAACCGGTGAGCACCTATTCTGCCGGCATGAAGGCACGGCTTAACTTCTCCCGCGCGACCATGCTTCAAGCCGACATACTGCTGATTGACGAAGTACTGTCCGTGGGCGACCGCCACTTTCGGGAAAAGTGTGAGGCACTCATGCGCGACCGCATCGCTTCGGACCAAACCGTGGTGTATGTCTCGCACAATGAAAAAAGCGTGGCCGAGCTGTGCGATCGAGCCCTTTGGATCGACTCTGGGGGAATGCGCGCACTGGGGCCAGCCAAAGAAATTGTGGAACAATACCTGGCCAGTTGATGTCATAGCCCTTATGAACAGATTGATATTTCTTGTATTGCTGGCCCTGAGCCAGCCTATTCAGGCGGCGGACGCTTATTTTGCCGGTGGTTGTTTCTGGTGCATGGAGGCGGCCTACCAGGATGTGGACGGAGTCGACGACGTGATTTCCGGCTTCACCGGCGGCAGCCTGCCCAACCCTACTTATAAAAGTGATCACAGCGGCCACTATGAAGCCGTCAAAGTCTCCTATGATCCTGACAAGATCAGCTATCAGGAGCTGCTGGACCTGTACTGGGTGAACATTGACCCTTTCGATCCACGCGGACAATTCTGTGACAAGGGACTCAGCTACCGCGCCGCCCTGTTCTACAGCAACGCCGAGGAGCAGGCCTTACAAGAGGCTTCACTACAGCGCGTGATCAAACGCTTCCCGGAGCAGAATGTCGTCACGGAAGTACTGCCGGTGACCGAATTTTGGCCGGTTGAGGAATACCATCAGGACTATTACCTGAAAAACCCGCTGCGTTATCGCTATTACCGCTATGGCTGTGGCCGCGACCAGCGACTGGAACAGATCTGGGGCGAAGACGCCCGTCACTGAATCGATTCAACCGGGATATCGAAGTGTTCCTGGTAGTTTCTAAACAAGCCTCGTACCTCGTCCTCACTCATGCCAATATCTGCCAGCCGGTATGAATGCTTGCCATGCTTGTCAGCGGGGTTCGAATCGAGAAACTGCTGGATATTCCCCGCTGCCTCATCACTCAGGTTCAGACCGAAGTGATCATACACGTCGCGCACCGCCTGTAACTGGTCTGACATAAAGTCGCGAAAGTACAAATCGTAAACCTGCTTTTCTGGCAGCTGCCCGGATTTGCGGAACTCAATAGTGCGCTCATAGCCCCTCGCCAGTTCACGGGCATAAGCCATGGCCACTTCCTTGATGTCCACATGATCGCTGCACATGCTGCGCAACATCGCCACCAGGGAACTGATCGACACCAGGATACGGGCAGGATCACGGTGCGTTTGAACCACCAGTGCATCGGGGTACTGGCGCAACACCTGGTCGACGTGCCACAGGTGCTGGGGCGTTTTCAGGGCCCAACGCTCACCAGGCTTCTTCCATTGCAGCACCTGCAAAAACTTGTGGTGAAAGGCCAGCGCAGAGCTCATATCCGCCCCAGTGACCCAGTGCTCATAGCCGGGCACCTTGAACTGCACGTTGTACATCATCGAGGCAAAAGCATAAGTAGTGATCACTGTGCATTCCTGGGCTCTTTGGGCTCCCATGGGATGCATGGTTTTGAAGGCGGGCACCAACTTGTCCACCTGCGCCAGCTCCTTGTCCTGGGCCGCAATTCGCGGGTCAGTGAGATAAGTCGCTTCCTCAGGTGGCGGAATCGGGTGGGCGCACTCCCAGGTCAACGGCACCCGGGTGGCCGGGTCCATCGCCAACAAATCGTGAAAAATCGTAGTGCCGGTGCGGGGCGGACCAATCACCATAATGGGCGCACGCACTGCCTGCTGTTCGATTTCGGGATGCTGCTTACAGAGGTCGATGATCTTGAGACGGTATTCGAGGCAGCGCTTGATATCACCTTTTGCAACCAAGCGGCCAAAGGTCGTCAGTTCGGCCTCGTTTTCCAGAGAATCCAGCAGCCGCTGCAGACCCTCACTGATATCATCACCAAAATCTGAGAGACCCGTCTCTTTAACCGCATTGTCCATTAGCGCTTCGGCATTGAGGCCGACCGGCTCAAGACCGATGCCGTTCAAGCCCTTGCCGGCCAAGTTGACCAGCTTCAGTGCCAATGGCAATTGGGTAGGTTCAAAACTCACAGGCGCAACTCCCGGCCAAATAGGCTAATCTAACGACATTCGCCGCTGGCGAGAAGTCTTTAAGTGCAAGGAGAGTACAGATGTTTAAACGTATCGCCATCACCGTCTTGATGCTGGGCCTCGCCGCCTGCGCCAGCGAGCCGCCACAGCCACAAGTGGATTTCAATCGCGAGTACGATTTCAAAAGCGTTAAGACCATCGCTTTTTATCACGGTAGTGGTGAAGCTTCTGGCAGCACCAGTGGACAGGTCTGGTTGAATGACATGGTTCATAACCGTGTCGACGAGGCGCTGGCCAATGCACTGCGCGGCAAAGGCTTTGAAATCATCAAGGATGAGAAGGCCGCGGACATGCTGATTGCCTGGCATCTGTCCACTGAAGAGAAGACTGACGTGCGCACCTACAATACCGGCATGTCCTATGGCTACGGGCCCTACGGCTACAGGGGCTATGGCTGCTATAACTGTGGCGGCACCGATGTTCGGGTCAGGCAGTACACCCAAGGCACCTTCGTGGTGGACATGATCGACCCCGAGATCAAGCAGGCCGTGTGGCGCAGCGTGGTGCAGTCGAAACTCAAAGGTGAAGCCAGCCAGAACCAGGGTGATTACGACGTGGCAGCCCTGCGCATCATGGCTGAGTTCCCGCCGCACATGCTGGCAGCGACCCCCAACTAAGACTTACTCGATTCCCCCAGGCGCGCCAGGTCCGCGCCTGCGGGCTCCTGAAACAGCTGTAAGCCGAACTCCGGCACGATTGCCAGCAGGTGATCGAAAATATCACCCTGAATATCTTCGTAATCGTTCCATGCCGTGGTATTGGTAAAACAATACAACTCGATGGGTAGGCCCTGGGGACCCGGGGGCAGCTGCCGTACTAGCAAGGTCATGCCCTTGTGGATCTTCGGGTGATTGCGCAGGTAGTTAAAGGCATAAGCGCGAAACGTGCCCACATTGGTCAGGCGACGCAGATTAACGTTGGGTCCCACATCCTCCAGGAAATCACTTTGCAGCCCCTCGTTGTAGGTTTCCAGGTCCGACTGTTTACCATCAATATATTCCGCCAGCAGGCTGAAGCGTTTAAATCGCTCGACTTCGGTCTCCCGCAGAAAGCGGATGCTGTTGGCATCGAGGTAAACCGAGCGCTTGATTCGTCGCCCTCCTGAGGCAGACATACCGCGCCAGTTCTTGAAAGAACCACTAATCAGGCGGTGGGTGGGAATGGTGGTGATGGTCTTGTCCCAGTTCTGAACCTTGATGGTGTGCAGCTCTACATCCACGACGTCGCCGTCGGCGCCAAACTCCGGCACTTCGATCCAGTCACCGACCCGCACCATGTCCTGTGCGGTGAGTTGCACACTGGCCACCAGCGACAGAATGGTATCTTTGAATACCAGCAGCAGCACCGCGGTCATCGCGCCGAAGCCACTCAGCAAAATCACCGGCGACTGATTCAGCAGCGCCGATATAAACAGCAGGAACCCCAGAATAAGAACAATCAGCTGCAGCAGTTGTACAAAGCCCTTGATCGGTCGATCCCCCGATTCTGGGCGTTGCTCATAAATGGCATTGGCCGCACCGAGCACCGCGGTGGCGGTCAGGGTCAGAATGACGATCATGTAGGCACTGGTCAGGTTCAATACCTGATCGCGCAGACTTTCACCCAGGCCGGGCAACAGGTCGATACCCAGGTAAATAATGTAAGCAGGCACCAGCTGGGCCAGTCGAGCAAACACCCGGAACTGAATGAGCGCATCGTCCCAGGTGTGCGCTGTGCGATGCGCAAAAGCCCTCACAGCAGTCACCAGGAAACGGTTGGTGAGCCAGTATGCGATTCCGGCCGCCACCAACAGCAACAACACGGAGACCAGCTCCGGTAATAATGGATGAATATCTGACAAAGCCTGCACTGCCGTGTCTCCGCAGAAGGGTAAAAACCGGCAGTCTAGCACGGCAAAAAATGTGACCTGTCTCACAAAAATACGCGGAGCCACTGACACAGATCACAAATATTCCCACTTTGGCGCAAAACCTGGGGCCAGCCTTGTAGTCTAAGCGTAAAGAAGGCACTCAACTGGGAATGGTCCCATGGAACATACGCAAATAAACAAGAACCTAATCATCGCGCGACGCGCGCTGGCGTTGCTGGCAGCACCTGTATTGGTCACCACGCTGGCAACGATGGCCAAGATGGATAACGCCGATGCCATCGACCAAGTCACCAAGCTTGAGGCCATCAGCCCAGCCGAGAGAGTGTTTCGGCGCGACTGGGGCAGCGCCGCCCCGGACGTCTACGCGCGCATAGCCGCCGCCTTCAATGCCGAAACGATGAATGGCGTGGAACTCAAGCGCGTGGAGTGCCGCAGTGAGTTGTGCAAAGTGGTTTACTCTGCCGAGCCGGGCATCAAGGTCACGCGCCTGCTGCCCCGGGAACTGGCTGATACCTTTAACAAACTGGTGACAGTACATGGTCAACAGTCGATAGATTCTGAGTCTCTGGTTTACATCGAGGTTCCGCGCAGCGCCTGACGGCGAGCGGAATCCTGCTGCTTTATGGCCGCTATTCAGCGGCCTTTTTTTGCCCAAAATACATCCGGCATGCTTTACCGCTATCAGCTACACTTCTTATACTTCCGTATTGGCAAAAACGAATAACAAGGCAGGAACAGCATGGAATACAACCCCGACGTACACGTCCTTCAGTGCCCGAAATGTAAGCACGGCATGGAGGAAGTGACTTATGGCAACCTGACCATTGATCGCTGCACCAACTGCCATGGTATGTGGTTCGATACCGGCGAAGCAGAAGCACTAAAGGACCGCTGGATGGGGGAGGCGCTGGATACCGGGGATCCGGAAATTGGCAAGCGCTGGAACGAAGTGGAAGATGTCAGTTGTCCACGCTGCGGGGACCTGATGGAGAAAACCGCAGACCCCAAGCAGTACCACATCTGGTACGAGGTATGCCCCAAGCACGGTATGTTCCTGGATGCCGGCGAGTTCACCGACTACAAGTACGAAACCTTGATCGACAAGTTCAGAGGTCTGATTACTGGCAAGCGTCCTGGTTAGTTAGTTCATAGCGTCATCAAAAAAGCCGCCCGTGGGCGGCTTTTTTTTATTTTCGACCATCAGGTCTTACTTACAGATGCCACCACCGAGAACGCGGTACGGCTCACAGTTGTAGATCAAACGACCATTCTCCCCGTGCTGCCAGTCCAGCGCCGGCAAGGCATAGGCCGGTGGCATCCCTGGGGCGGGCTTGTCCTGTAGGTCTTCCACCGGAATCGGGTAAGTGGCCCAGTCCTTCGGCGCGCGCCATCCCGGCGGCGGTACCAGCTCGTGGCGGGTTCCAGATACAGGGTAGAGAGCACGCCAATGATGAATCTCTTTGGCCATATGAGCCACCACATCCGGGTATTCGCTGGCGAGGTTGTTGTACTCGAAGGGGTCCGCCTTGATACGGAACAGGTAGTTGGTGACATCGATCGAGGACAGGCCACTGACCATCTCCTGCACCAGCTTCCACTCGTCATTCAACGCCGTCAGGTTGATGCGGCCCTTGATGGGGGTTTCCGAGGCAAAAAACAGGTAGTCCTGACGCGGAATACTGACCCCATCCACGATCGCAGGTAGCATATTGCGGCCATCCAGAGCGAAGTTAGTGCTTGCTTCGATGCCTGCAGCGGCGGTCAGGGTGGGCAACACATCCATGGCCGACATCATTGAGGTGACCTTGCCGCCTGCCTTGATCTGATCAGGCCAGCGCATGGCTGCCACGACCCGAATCCCACCCTCGAAGGTCTCGCCTTTACCACCCCGCAGGGGCACGTTATCGGCACCACCGGAGGCATAGGCTGCGCCACCATTGTCGGAGAAAAACAGCACAATGGTGTTATCAGCGATGCCCTCATCATCCAGGGTATCCAGCACCTGCCCAATAGCCTGGTCCATACCGTCCACCACCGCGGCAAACATGGGACGTGCACTGGGCTGCATCATCATGCGGCGAATCAACCGGGTTTGATCTGTATTGTGACTGCGGGCGGGCTCGCGGGTATCCTCCAGCTCTGCGTACTTGTCCTGCAGGTCCTGAGGCGCATCCAGCGGGGTATGTGGCGCAATAAAGGGCATATAGACGAAAAACGGCTTATCTTTGTCCCGTTCGCGGATATATCGGCTCACTTCGTCGCCGAGCAGGAAGGTTTCGTAACCATCCGCGTCTATGGAGACACCATTTTGCTGGAAATCCTTGCCACCCTGGTTTGAAAATGGCGGGAAAAAGCCTACTTCTGTGTGTAAATGTCCATAAAAGTGCTCAAATCCCCGGTTATTGGGGTGATAGCTCTGCTGGGCATGACCGAGGTGCCATTTACCCACCATCGCTGTCTGGTAACCCGCATCGAGGAAAAGTTCCGGCAGGAAGGTCTCATCAGGATGGATGCCATGGGTATGCCAGGCCATGATCACACCATAGGCCACACCCAATCGCATCGGATCACGACCGGTCATCAGGGCCGCTCTGGTGGGAGAGCAAATCGGCGTGGTATAGAAACGATCCAGTTGGGTGCCCTCGGCGGCCAATCGGTCCAGTGACGGGGTATCAATATCGGTGCCGCCATGGAAGCCCACGTCAGACCAGCCCAGGTCATCCGCAACCATCACGATCACATTCGGTCGTTCCGCCGCAGTGCTGTTACCAGCCCAACTCGCCACCAGCATAAACAACAACACCCATGCCTGCTTCGTCTTCATTATTACCACCCTCTTGTTGATTGCGTGCGCATTATAACGGCTTATTCGATCACTTGATTAGATCAAATGATTAAAATGCTTTCATGTGCTTGTTCGCGCTGACCGCGGCACCCTATCATTACGCCAACATAATAAGCACAGTGTAGACATGGGACTCTCTTCACGCATCCTCATCGGCCTGCTCGCGGGCATTACCACCGGGCTGTTTTTTGGTGAACTGGTTGCGGACCTGAAGCTGGTCGGTGATGTCTTTGTCAAGCTGTTGCAAATGACTGTGCTGCCGTATATCGTGGTCTCATTGATCGCCGGCTTTGGACGCATGAGCCTGCCCCAGGCCAAAGCATTGGCATTACGCGGTTCAGCAATCCTTGCGGTGATCTGGGGTATCGCGCTGGCACTGATCTTCACCGCGCCACTGGCGTTTCCGGAACTGCAGCAGTCTTCCTTCTTTGCCAGCCCGGACTATCCCGAGGCTCAGGACCAGGACCTGATTTCACAGTACGTGCCCGCCAACATCTTTTATTCCCTCTCCAACGACCTGATTCCCGCCGTTGTCCTGTTCAGTATCCTGATGGGCGTGGCCCTGATCTCGGTGAAAGACCGCGAGCCGGTGCTGGCGGTGTTTGACAGTCTTACCGAGGCGATCGGCCGCATTAACGCGCTGATCGTCCAGCTGACACCCATTGGCATCTTTGCCATCGCCGCAGCTGCAGCGGGCACGATGACCATTGAAGAACTGGGTCGGGTCCAGGTCTACCTGGTGACATACATTGCCATCGCGCTGCTCGTCACCTTCTGGATTTTCCCCGGGCTGGTGGCCGCACTGAGCGGCATTCCCTATCGGGAAGTGCTGGACACCTTTAAAGATGCCCTTCTCACCGCTTTCGCCACCAGCAATCAATTCGTAGTACTGCCGCTGATCGCAGAGAACTGTAAAGCCCTGCTGGCACGTCAGGGTGTTCCTGAAAAAGAAACCGGTGCCACCATTGACGTCATTGTGCCCGTGTCCTTTAACTTCCCATCCCTGGGCAAAATGCTGGTGATTTTGTTCGTCCTGTTTGCCGCCTGGTTTACAGACACAGAAGTGTCCGCAGCCAGCAAACTGGCCCTGGCGAGCAATGGCCTGATGAGCCTGTTCGGCAGCATCAATATCGCGGTGCCCTATATGCTGGATAAGTTGCGAGTGCCTATCGATATGTTCCAACTGTTCCTAGTCACCGGGGTCGCGGTGGGACGTTTCGGCGCCATGCTGGCTGCACTGCATATTATTGTACTCAGCGTGCTGGGGACGCTGGCCATGTGTGGGCGCCTGCAACTGAAGCCGGCTAACATCCTTCGTTATGCCGTGATCAGTATCGCCGCTACCCTCGCGCTGATGCTCTCACTGCGCACTTATTTCACAGTGTTCGTACCCGAACCACCACCGCGCAGTAAAACCCTGCAACAGGTGCAGGTACCGCCACAGCTGGTCGAGACAGAGTTAAACAACGACCCCGGCCGCGGCTTTCAGCTACTCAGCAACAGGCTCGACACCATCGTTGAACGGGGCAGCCTGCGAGTCGGCTACCGCCCACAAAACCTGCCATGCACATATCGTGTTGATGACCAGGTCATTGGCTTTGATGCCGATATGGCCCAGCACCTGGCCCGCGACCTCGGCGTCACGCTGGCGCTGTCGCCATTCGAGTTTGATGATTTGGGCGAAAGGCTGGACAGCGGTGAGCTGGATATCGCAATGTCCTGCATCGCCAGCCTGCCCGACCGACA
This sequence comes from Halieaceae bacterium, assembly GCA_963921335.3. GTDB lineage: Bacteria > Pseudomonadota > Gammaproteobacteria > Pseudomonadales > Halieaceae > CAWUFC02. Next base: position 1,481,676 of record CAWUFC020000002.1, read on the forward strand.
CTTGCAAGCCGCCTACAGTGAAGCCTACCTGGAGCTGAAGCTGGCGCTGGTGGTACCGGACTATATGCGCCGCGACTTCAACGAAGACCGCGGAGATAACTTTGACGGGAAGGGCCTGCGTATTGCCCTGGTTAGCAGCCATTATTTTGAGCCCATGCTGAAAGAGGTGCTGCCCAACGTGGAGCTGGTGGAGCTGCCAAGTGCCGAGGCATTTTTCACCGAGCCCAGACCCGCTGCTGACGCCCTGCTTCTGTCTGCTGAAGAGGGGGCGGCCTACGCCTTTCGCCACCCCGATTACCACGTGGTGCTCCCGGCCCAGCAGCGCATCAAAATACCAGCAGCCTACGCGCTGCCAAATGACGAGGCAGCCTGGAAAGATTTCGTCGATCACTGGATTGACCTGAAGACCGCCGATGGCACGGTCGCCCGCAAGTACGAATACTGGATGCAGGGTGGCGCCGGCAAGGTTCGTCAGCCGCGCTGGTCAATACTGCGAGATGTGCTGGGCTGGGTGGAATGACCACTATTTCACTGGTTCTTGGCAGTGGTGGTGCCCGCGGCATGGCACATATTGGTGTTATCCGCGAGCTCGAGAGCAGCGGTTATCGCATTGCTTCTGTCACCGGCTGTTCAATCGGCGCCGTCATTGGCGGCGTGTACGCCCGCGGCAAGCTCGATGCATTCGCCGACTGGGTTTGCCAGCTAAGTTCATCAGACATGATGTCGATGCTGGACCCCACGCTGCAAAAGGGTGGACTGATCAAGGGTGAAGGCATTATCGAGGCGCTGACCGAACTGGTTGGCGACCAGGCCATAGAAGAATTGCCACTGCCTTACACCGCTCTGGCGGCAGATGTGAGCAACGAAAAAGAAGTGTGGCTCAATACAGGCAGCCTGATGGTCGCGATTCGCGCCTCGATGTCATTGCCCCTGTTCTTTACTCCCGTGCCCTACAACGGCAGCTACCTGATAGATGGCGGCGTACTCAACCCGGTGCCTATAGCACCCACGTTCAGTGATAACAGCGACCTCACTCTCGCAGTGAATCTTGGCGGCGCCATGTTCCACCGGGCTGAACCTGCGTTATCGCAAGCCACTGAGCAGGAACAGGAATCCAGCCTGTATCGCAAGGTCACACATTATGTCGACAAATTGCTGGACCAGATCAGCGAAAACGAGCAAACGGACTGGGGTATGTACCAGGTGGCAGACCAGGCCTTCGATGCCATGCAGAGCACCATTGCCCGGCAGAAGCTGGCCGCCTACCCACCGGATATCACCGTAGAAATACCGCGCAACGCCTGCGGTACTTTCGACTTCTACCGTGCTGGGGAACTTATCAAGCTGGGCGAGGAAAAAACCCGCGAGGCCATCGACAACTGGCGCTAAGCTGAACCCGAGGGCTAGAGGTGATAGCGAATACCGAACAGTACCTGTTGCATGTTCTTGTGTTCAAAATCGAGACGCTCGCCATCTACTTCGACATTGGTTTTGTATTTCTGAACAAAGAACCGGTAACCCAGTGAAATCGACCAGTGATCACTGAGATCGTAATGCAAACCCAGGTAGGGGCCAAAGGCCGCCTCGCGAGATTTTAGATCATCCCTGTCCCGGTCAAAGAAGATCGGATACTCCTGCCAATCCAGCTTGCCGGCGCCGACAAAGCCTCCGACCTCGCCATAAAGATTGGTCAATCCGGTTTTAAACCGGTAGTTCAAACCCACCGTTACCTGGTTGATGTCCACGTCCTTGGCATCTGTCACCGACCAGTCCAACTGCACATGCCAGCTGTCATTAATCGTGTACGCTAAACCCAGGCCCAGGCTGTCACCCTTGTCTTCAGGATCAAAATCCAGAGGCTCGCTGAACTGAAAATCCACATCCATGCTGGCGCCGCCGGCAAACAATGACCCGGAGATCGGGGTCCGGGCGTGGGACAGTGCCGGCAGTAACAGCAGCAGGGCAAAAATTAGTGAACACTTACGCAACATCGATGGTTCTCAATCAGGTGGAGCACGGGCGAACTATGCCAATTTCCGGGCGCTATGTCATGTGTGGTGGTTCACAGTTCCCCAACTTTTTACGCGCAGATAGTTTATCCTGAGCAGACAACAAGAAATCTGGAAGTCACCGCATTAGCAATTCCAATCAGTATGTCGCACCGTCGATGGAAATTTTTGTCCGTTTGGCGCTGGTAGCGGCGCTTGCCGCCTGGTGCATGCTAATTCTCAGCCCCTTCGTGAGCATTATTATCTGGGGCATGATCATCGCCGTAGCCCTGCACCCGCTGTTTATTTGGATGCTGGGCAAGCTGGGCTGGTCACGTGGACGCACCGCCACCCTGCTCACGCTATTACTATTGGCCCTACTCATAGCACCGACCGTCGAGTTCTCGCGTGCCATGATCAGCAATGCCGCAGAGCTCGCTGACGGATTGGAAAACAAAACCCTGGTGATTCCGCCAGCACCCGAGAAGGTCAAGGACTGGCCGGTGGTTGGCGAGAAGGTGTTCGAAGGCTGGGATCTGTTCAACAAAAACCTGGAAGATGCCCTGCAGGAGTACAACGAAGAGATCCGGCAGGCCAGCCGCTGGCTTCTCAATACCGCTGCCGGCGCGGGCATTGGCGTGTTGCAGTTTGTACTCTCCATTATTATCGCCGGGGTGTCACTGGCCTATTCCGAATCGGCTGGCGGCTTCGCCCGCAAGCTGGGTCGTCGCCTTGCAGGCGAGCCCGGGGAGAACTATGCCGACCTGATGAGCGCGACCATTCGCGGTGTCGCCCAGGGCGTACTGGGTGTGGCGTTTATCCAGGCATTTCTCGCCGGCATGGGCTTCATTGTGATGGGTATTCCCGCTGCGGGCCTGTGGACCCTCCTGGTTCTCATACTGGCCATTGTGCAAATTAGCCCCGGACTGGTTTTGGTGCCCACCATCATTTACGTGTTCTCGGTAGCTGATACTGTGCCAGCGGTGCTGTACATGGCTTGGGCGCTCGGGGTTGGCTTTCTGGACAATATCCTTAAACCGATACTGTTGGCGCGGGGCGTACCCGTACCCATGGCGGTGATCTTCCTCGGTGCGATTGGCGGTTTCATCCTGACTGGTTTCGTCGGCCTGTTTACCGGTGCCGTGATTATGGTCATGGGCTACGAGCTGTTTATGACCTGGCTGAACCTGGAAGAGGAGCAGCCCAGTGTCTGATACCGCTGACGAGAGCGCCCAGATCCGGCGTATTACCCTGATAGTTCTAGGGCTTTGCGCCTTCCTGTTGGTCTGGTATCTGGTCGCAGACCGCTATACGCCTTATACAAGCTCAGCTCGAGTCACCGGACACATTATTCCAATCGCACCACAAGTCTCCGGCGAGGTAATCGATGTAGGTGTCGCCGTGAACCAGCGCGTGCAAGCCGGTGAAGTACTGCTGCGCATCAACCCGGCGGATTACGAACTGGCGGTAGAACAGGCGGAAGCAGCCCTGGAGCAGGCTACACAGAATATCGGCGCCAGTGTCGAGAGTCTGGCAGTGTCAGAGGCCGAGTTGTCCCAATCGCTGACGCAGCTGGAGTACTACCGGGTGGAATCCAAGCGCATCTTCGAACTCGAGCAACGCGGCGTGCTGTCACAGTCTGATGGAGACAAAGCGCGCGCCGAGGTAGAAAAAGCTGAGGCCCGGGTCGACAGTGCACGTGCCAAACTGGAGCGGGCGCAACAGCGCCTGGGGTCGGAAGGCGAAGATAATCCCCAAATCCGACAGGCCCTGAGCCAGCTACAGAATGCACGCCTGGATTTATCGCGCACTGAAATCATCGCTCCCGGGAATGGCGGTGTCACCAGCGTCAGCATCTCCGAAGGTAACTTCGCCCAGGCGGGCATGCCCCTGATCACATTTGTATCCAGCGAAACCGCCTGGATTGAGGCCTATATGCGCGAGAACAGCCTCGGCAACATCAGCGCCGGTAACTCGGTTGAGATTGTGCTGGATTCTGCGCCCGGCACGGTTTTTAAGGGCGAGATTGCCAGCATCGGTTTTGCCGTGAGCTGGCAAAACACCGCGCAAGCCGGGCAACTTCAGTCCGTCAGCGCGCCTCGCAGCTGGCTGCGGGATGCCCAGCGCTTCCCGGTGATTGTTCGCTTTAACGACGACTCGGTGCGCGGTTTACTGCGTGCCGGCGGCCAGGCCGATGTAGTGGTGTATACAACGGGCAATGTGCTGACCAATGGCCTTGCATGGCTATGGATGCGCGTCATCAGCATTCTTTCTTACGCCTACTGATTGATGGATCACAGCAGTCGCCAGGCGATCCTGCGCTATGCCGCCGGCATTGGCCTGGCGGCAACCGTGGCTTATGTATTGGCCTTTCCGCTGTCTTTTGTCGCCCCGGTGCTGGCAGCTTCCATTCTGTCTGCCAAATAGCCAGGCCCGGGTCTGAAAGAAACCCTGGGCATCCTGATCGCAATCGCTGTGATCTTCGCCGCTGGACTGGTGCTGACCATGTACATATACCAGTACCCGGCCGTGTTCCTGCTGCTGTTCAGCTGGCTGTTGTTCCTGGTGTTTTACGCCGCTGCTCGAGGGCGCTCTGCCTTTGTCGTGCTGCTGTACCTGATGGCCCTGATGATGCTGCCACTGCTCGGCTCAAGTTCAGTGGATATGGCCAATATTGTGTCCTACGGCTTCCTGCTCGCTGCACTCACTGCACTGGCCTGCGTCATGCTGGCACAGATACTGTTCCCGGTAATCGAGGACGCAACCGAGACCCAGGCAGTCAGTGTCAGCAATACAGAAGCTGCCTACTCTGCCTGGCTGAGCCTGCTGGTCGTGCTGCCCCCGGCTCTGTTGTGCCTACTGTTCGGCATGACCGGCGCTCTGCTGCCGCTACTGATGATCGCCATCCTTGCCCAGAAACCCGACTTTGCTACCGGTGCCGCCGGCGGCAAGGCCTTAATCCTGGCCAACCTGGGTGGCGGCCTGGCAGCAGTATTGCTCTATCACCTTATTCTAATCAGCCCGACCCTGCCCTTCACTGTATTGGCACTGGTGGCAGTGGCCCTGATGTTCGGCACCCGCCTGTTTGAGGATAAGCCCACGGCACCACTGTGGGGCTCGGCCTTTAGCACTATGCTGGTGCTGATTGGTTCAGGTACCGGGGCTTTTGGGGACGAAGCGGACGCCAAGTTTTACCAGCGTATTTTTCAGATTACACTGGCAGTGTGCTACATCGTGGCCGCACTGTCTTTACTGCATCACCCCCGGGTAAAGGATGCGTGGCTGGCAGTGGGACGAAAGCTATCGAGACTTACCCCAAACAGCGCAGGGATCGGCAATGGTTGATACCGTACCAACTAAGCGAGACAACTTTATCTGGCTACTTTTTGCCCTGATTTTGCTGCTGTTTAGTGGCGCCATCCTGGAACAATACGGCTCCGCCAACGGGGCAACCCTGGTTAACCTGTCCATCACCTTCACCCTGATCGTAGCCGTCTGGAGCATGCAGTCGGTCAGACGCTGGTATCACTCCCGCTGGGGTGTGACGGCCATTATCATCGGGCTCGGCATCGGTGACTACTTTCTCGACGTGGCACAGCTGCCCCTGATTCATATCGGTTTTATCCTGACCTTCCTGATCACCAGCACTTATATCGCCAGCCGGCAGGTGCTGTTTTCGGGCAGCGTGGATTTCAACAAGATTGTCGGCGCCATCTGCATTTACATATTGATGGGGCTGATCTGGGCCTTTGCCTATATCGGCTGCGAGATCCTGTTTCCGGGTTCACTCAAGGGATTTACCGATGTCGCCTGGCAGGACAATGTGCAGGAAGCCTTCTACTACAGCTTTGTCACCCTGACGACACTCGGCTATGGCGAGATCACGCCGATACAGCCGCTAGCCCGATTCCTCGCCTACATGGAAGCACTGACCGGGCAATTCTACATTGCAGTCCTGGTTGCCAGCCTGATCGGTGTGAGGCTGGCGTCGATCAGTTCTGAGGACGCATTCTAAAGCTGGTCCTCCAGCGGCAGGATGCCGTAGAAACCAGACTGGAAGCGAAGCCAGCCGCTGCTCTCTGGCTCTTTATGCACCACTTCTTCTTCACCGTGTATCCAATGACGCCACTGAATCTTGCCCTCCGGCCCTATCTCCACCTTGTAGGCGAACTGAGAGATGCTCTTTTCGATCTCACTGCGCAGCAGGGCAGCAAACTCAGGAGCGTCGAGAACAATACCCATCTCGGTATTGATATCGATGGATCTCGGGTCAATATTAAGTGAGCCAATAAACAACCAACGGGAATCAACCAGCACCGCCTTGGTATGCAAGGTGGTGCGCAAACCCGGATTGCGGCTACCGCCGCTGGCACTGGTTTCCAGAACCGTTACGCCCGCTTCTACCAGCGGACGCCGGTATTTCTTGTAGTGGGGGTGCACCGCCGTGTGGTTATTAGATGCCAGGGAGTTGGTCAAGATACCCACCTCTACACCTCTTTTCTGGATATCGATCAGGGCGTCGGTCAGTGACTGCCGGGGTATAAAATACGGGGAGTAGATAATCACCTCTTTCTCAGCCGCGGCGATCACACTGCCCAGTGAGTTTGCCAGTGACTGGTACTCCTAGGACACCGGATTCATCAACTTTTCCGGCTTGTCGGAAAGCACGTGCGCCTCAGCGTAACTGGGTTCGATCTCTCCACGCAGGATCTTCGCCATAATTCCTTCACCGGCATCAGGCACATAGGCATAGTTGGGGTTATCGACGCGCCATTCCTGCACCAGGGCACGCTGCTCCTCCAGGTCGTCGGGGGTAGCATCCCCTTCGAATGCATCCATGGGAATACTGAGGGCGTGATTCCAGAAGTCATCGAAGCTGTCCCCGACCTCGGGAATCAGGCCGCCAAACAGCAATAACTCAAAGTCCCAAAACAGTATCTCGGGATCCCGATCAAAATACTCACCGGCTATATTGCGCCCACCAATGATGGTGACCAGCCCGTCGACGGTGAAGGATTTGTTGTGCATGCGACGATTGGCCCGGTCAAAATCCGCCAGGTAGTTAAGGCCACCGATGCCTTTGCGGGAGATCGGATTGAACAGGCGCACTTCCACGTTGGGATGGGCATTGAGTATGCCCAGGCTCTCGTCCTTGGCCGTGGTAAAAATATCATCCAGCAGCAACCTGACGCGAACACCTCGATCCGCCGCTCGCAGCAAGGCACCAGTGAACTCACCCCCGGCCTCATCTGGCTTAATTAGGAAGTACTGCGCATCAATGCTGGACTGCGCCATATCCGCTAAATCCAAACGCGCATCAAGCGCATCCTCGCCCGTGGACAAGGGCACCACCGCCGTGCGCTGAGGCGCATCTGTCAGCCAGACATCATCCAGTGTCGCCAAGGGGCCGGTGGTAACAGGTGGCAACTGGCTGCTTGCTTCACGCGGGTAATCATAGGGAACACTGGTACACGCGACCAGGAACAGACTGGCCAATACAAATGCAAAACGCGCTCTGAAAGCAGTAACAGTTGCTGGCGTGACGATCGCGTTCATGTGTTAGAAAGTTTCCTTGTGGGTCCGCAAATCCAGTTCGTGGGTCCAGGCGTTGGCTGGCTGGCGGTAGAGATACATATAGGCATCGGCTATACCCTGCAATCCGATCAGGCCCTCTTCACCCATGGCATCAAACCACTCCGGCACCAGCTTGGCAATTTTTTCACCATAAATGCCACCGTCAATCACCACATGCCCCACATGAATGCCCTGGGGCTGAAACTCGCGCGCCAGGCTCTGGGCGAGATTGCGCAATCCACCCTTCGCTGCGGTAAATGCTGCATAGCCCGGGCGACCGCGCATGGAAGCACTGGCGCCGGTAAACAGCAGACACCCCTGCTCTCTCGGCACCATCGCCCTCAGTGCTTCCCTGGCGAATAGGAAGCCGCCAAAACAGGCGATCTGCCAACATTTCTCGAAATGCCCTGCCTCAGTATTCAGAAATTCACTGGGCATATTGTTGCCGGCATTAAAGATCGCCAGATCGATCGGCCCTATCGCCTCTGCCTGCTGTATTAACTCGATCACCTGCGATTCCTCAGTCACATCACAGACCACGGCAGTCGCCTTGCCACCGTGTGCCTCAATACTGGCAACGCTTGCATCCAGTTTCTCCTGGGTACGACCAGAGACAATCACATGCAGATCCTGACCCGAGGCAGCCAGCGCCAGATAGGAACCCAGTCCCTCCAATGGACCCACTCCTGCAATTACTGCCGTTTTCATGCCCACACTCCATGTCTTCAAAAAGATAATGGATAAGAGTATAGCCCTGAGCTAGCCTAGAGCCATGACTATCCACTTTGAATTGATACTGAAACGGGACTGCCCTACCTGCGCGATGCTGGAGCCGGTTGTCGCGGCCATGCAGGACGCCGGACTGGCTTTGGACATCTACAGCCAGGATGACCCCGAATTTCCTGAAAGCGCCGCTAGCGTTATCGATGACCGAAACCTGGAGAAGTCCTGGCGCGAAGACATTGAAACCGTACCCACCCTCATTCGGCGGAACGAACATGGTGACACAGAACGCACCGAAGGTTGGGTGCAAGACGACTGGCGCCGACTGACGGAGCTGGAGCATCTTGGCGCAGACCTGCCCGCATTTCGGCCTGGCTGTGGTTCACTCAGCGTGGGTCCGGGTATGGCGGAGACACTGGCACTACGCTTTGGTGAGATTCAGCTCAAGGCACGTAAGTTGGAAATCGGTGAGCAGGAAGATGAGCTGGAAGCCTGTTTCGAGCGAGGCTGGAGTGACGGCTTACCGGTGGTACCGCCGACTGAAATCAGGGTAGTACGCATGCTGGCAGGCACCAATCGCGCAGCCGATGAGGTACTGGGACTGGTTCCACCCGACCTGCAACCCTGCACCATCGAGAAAGCGGCCATCAATGCGGTGATGGCCGGCTGCAAACCGGAATATTTCCCGGTGGTGATTGCAGCCCTGGAAGCCGCGCTGGTGGACACCTTCTGCATGCACGGGCTGCTCGCAACGACCTGGTTCTCTGGTCCCATGATCGTGGTGAACGGCCCTATCACCGGCGCTATAGGCATGAACTCCGGCGGCAATGCACTGGGCCAGGGCAATCGGGCCAACGCCACTATCGGGCGGGCTCTGCAGCTCATTATTCGCAATGTGGGCGGCGGCCGACCCGGCGAGGTTGATCGCTCCACCCTGGGTAACCCCGGCAAGTACACATTTTGTTTTGCGGAAAATGAAGCCGATTCCTGCTGGGAATCCCTGATGGAGGAACGAGGCATTGAAGCGGGCAAGTCCGCCGTGACCCTGTTTGCCGCCGATGGAGTTCAGGGTATGGCGGACCAAAAATCACGCGACCCGGACTCACTCTGTCGCAGCTTTGCCAGCAGCCTGCTCAGCGTTGGGCACAGCAAATTTGCCATGCTCGGCGATGCGTTCGTGATTATGTCACCGGAGCACCAGCGCACCTTCCGCGAGGCGGGCTGGAGCAAGCAGCAGTTCAAAGACCGTGTTCTGGAACTGACCACACGACCCGGCAGCGAACTGATAGCAGGCATGGACGGCAATACCGAGGGCATGCCAGAATTCGTCAAGGATATGGATTTACCCAAATTCAAACGCGGTGGGCTCAACGTGGAACATGCTGGCGGCACTGCCGGCATGTTTAGCGCAATCATCAGCGGCTGGCTGGCCAGTGGCGAGATGGGCAGTTCACCTGTAACCAAGGAGATCGAGCCATGAGCCAGATACTTCTGGACCCAACATCCGAACTGCAGGCCCAGGCCCGCGCGGTGCTGCCGCGTCTGACCTCGCTGCAGGACAAAACCATCGGATTACTGGATATCAATAAACCCCGAGGCAAGGAGTTGTTGGATCGCATCCAGTTCCGCTTTGAAGAGCTGGGTGTCAATGTGCGCCGCTATGCCAAGCCAACGATGACCCGGGTGGCACCGCTGGAGACAAAGCAGCAGATCGCCAGTGAATGCGACGCGGTCATAGAGGCGCTGGCCGACTGAGGCTCATGCACGTCGTGCAGTCTGCATGACATCATGGATCTTGAAAGTCGCGGCATACCCGGCGGTTATATCCTTACCGAGGAGTTCCGGCAGGCTGACATCGCCCAGAGCAAAGCCCTGGGCTTTGAGGCAGCCAAAGTATTTGTCGAACATCCGATACAGGATCGCAGCGATGCCGAAATGCACGATATCGCCGATCGCGCCTTTGATGCCGTAGTGGGTCTAATCCTGGCTGAGCAGGCTGAGACCGAGTAAGGCCTCCAACTCGGCAATCGCCTTGTCGGGGTCGACCACCTTAATGGTGGTCATGCCTAGAGCACGGGCAGACTTGAGATTCTGCCCGATATCATCCAGGAAGATAGTAACTTCGGGTTTCACGCCCAGACGCTCGCAGGCAATCTGGTAGATGCGCGGGTCCGGTTTGTGCACCCCTTCTACGGCGGATTCGACAAACACATCAAAGAGCTCTTTGACTTCCGTATTGGAACTGGGGGCATCTTCGTTGACCCAATTATTGGTCAGTGCTGCCAGTTTATAGCCAGCTTCGCGCAGTTTGACGATGGTATTGACCATGTTGTGAAACACGCCGCCGCTGCCAGCCACATCCGTAAAGATGGCTTTTGCATTCAGTCCCGGCGCGCCTGCTTCTGCGAGTTCTTCATCGAACAGGGTGAAAAACTCATCATTCATGGCGAGTTCGCCCCGCTCGAGCTTACCCCAAGCACTGTCGTGACCATTGCGCACAATCATGTGATTGATGAAGTTGGCGGGAAGACCTTCGCGCTTTTCATGGTTGGCAAAGGTCTGCATGGGTGACGCAATCACCACTCCGCCCAGGTCAAAGATTACAGCTTCAATTGTCATGTCTTACCACTCATAGCCAAGGCGGAAGTTAAAGGTGGTATCAGTTTTCTTGATGTCCTCGAATTCAGGATCGTTGGGATCACTGACCACACCACCGTCGTATTCCCAGCGCAGGTCAGCCCCGAATACAAAGCCCGCCCAAACTGGCAGAGAAAAGCCCACCGTGGTATTGAGGATGAGGGCGTCCAGGTCATCAAAATTGGCAATGCCATCGTGATCGATAAATGCCGTAGCATCCGGCCCCAGCCAACCGCTAATCCAGTCACTGGTGAGGCGCAGGCTCCAGTTACCGCCCGGGTAATCGTAGTCGTCGGTATTATCGATGTATTGCTCAGCCACATACACCAAACCGACTTCGCCAGCCATATCGATCAGTGTGCTGTCGTAGAACTGGCGACCGATATAGGGACCGATATAGGTCCGCAGGTCGTTGTTGGCAAACTCATCTCGCTCAAAGGCCAGCAGGAAACCATAGTAGTCCTCGGCGCTGTTATTGCGGAAGCGATCATACTTGTTCACCGTCCGCCATTTATTCTTGTTGCGTACGCCATTGGCTTCATCGAACTCGAAATAGCCTCTTGAAGAGTAGCGATCCTTCAGGCTGCGCAGAACCACCTCGTAGTTCAGGTCAAATTCCTCGTTGTCAGTATTACCGCCTTCCAACAGCATGGCGGCACCCACCTTGCCGAAGAAGTTGTAGCCACGACCCATCTCCCAGTCGGGCGGATTCACCTTATCGAGGTCAGCCAGTTCCAGATTAACGGGGTTGTCGTCACCATCACGAACGATCATGGCGTCATGGGTAGCAGCGATCTGCTTATCCTCATAGACCGTGCCGTCCTTCATCAGCAGGGTGACACCAGAATCGGTGGTAATGAACAACACGTGCTCGGAGTTCACCGAGATATCACCGGCAAACTCGGTATTGAAAACAACAGACCCACCACCGCCACTGACCAGCGTGCCGATCAGGCGTGAGCCGTTCTTCATATGCATTTCATCGCCTATCGCCGGAGTAGCCAGTACAAACAGGCCGACCAACAGGGCGTGTAAACAGTTTTTCATCGGTATATTCCTTGCGTATCGATGTCGTGCCGCCATTATAAGGGAACAGTTACCAAGAACGGAGCATCCATGAGCATTCAGACCGAGAGCCGCACCGCCCTGCGAGAGCTGATAGACCTGCTTGAAGAGGTCGACCAGCGCTGGGCGGGGGAAGAATGGAACCTGCACAGTGCGGAGGATGTCGTGGCCGCACACCGCGCCCTGATGCATTTACTCGACGGCGGCGTCGGCACCATGTTCGAAAACGACCCTTCTGCGCCGATACTGCGGCGCATTGTCACTCCCAGCCGCAAGTTCACCGGTGATAATTCAGATGCCGTGTACTTTGATGCCCCCATCAGCCCAGCACACAGCTATGTGCTGCGTGGCAGCATGCACGGCGCGGTCTACGTCTCGGTCACACTTGAGGAAGGTACCAGTGAGGGAGGTCTTGGCACACGTACTGCAGGCATTCTCAACGACACCCAGTTTGATGTGGATGCCGAGGGCAACTTCGAGATTTACCTGGGTGGCGAACCACGCGACAGCAACTGGCTGGCCCTGAGCCCGGATACCTCACGTATTACCACCCGCCACTACTTCGAAGAGAAAATCAGCGCCGCAAACAATCCGGACCGGGTACCCAGCATGACCCTTGAGGTACTGAATCGAGCCCAGCCGCCATCGGTACCCGGTGACGCCGAAGTTGCCGCTGGCATTCGCCGTACGGCGGAGTTCATTAGATCGCGCACGATCGGCATGCCACCCATGGCGGAGACCGCCGACAGTATTCCGTTTTTGTCCATTGTTCCCAACGAGTTTCCCAAGCCCGTGGTACCCGGAGATATGGGCCTGGCTGCAATAGACGCCGCCTACTCCATGGCACCCTACTTTTTGGGTCCCGACGAGGCACTTGTGATTCAAGGCAAGTGGCCGCGCTGCCGCATGGCCAATATCTGCCTGTGGACCCGGTTCCAGCAGACCTTCGACTACAGCAATCGCCAGGTATCTCTCAACCGTGCCCAGACTGTGGCTGACGAAGAAGGGAATTTCCGCATGGTGATCGCTCATGAAGATCCGGGCTGTGACAATTGGATTGATACCGAAGATCGCGCCCTGGGACTGGTGTTCTGGCGTTTCTTCCTGCCTGAGGAAGAGGTGCAAACACCCACCGCTGAGGTGGTAAAGCTGTCTGATTTAAAGAACCAGGCGCAGTGACGTTTTTGTCAATGCCAAGCGAACCCATTGAGATAGTCATACGAGGGGCTCGCAGGGCCTCTGCCGTTACAGACTCAGGCACTCTGGATAAACTCCCCCAGGGCCCGAAAGTCTGCAACTCGCGGTGTTTTCTTGCGCCACATCAGACCGATTGAGCGGGAGATATTTTTCTCTTTAAACGGACTGACGTGTACATCAGTGCCCATCAGGATTTTTGCGTCCACCGCCATCTGCGGCAACAGGGTCACACCGATGCCATTGGCCACCATTTGTACAATGGTGTTCAGGCTGGTGGCCTGGTAGGGAATGCTGACCTCGGAGTCCTTGAGGCTGCAGGCCTCCAGGGCGTGATCTCGCAGGCAGTGACCATCCTCCAGCAACAATAAGTCTTGCTCACGCAAATCGCCGGTACTCATTTTGCCTTTGCCGGGCACCGGGTGGGTTTTGGGGCAGGCGAACAGGAACTCGTCATCAAACAAATGCATGGTCGCGGTGTTTTCTGCAGGGTATGGCAAGGCCAGTAACAGCACATCCAGTTCACCGTGCTGCAGGGCGTCCACCAGGTGCCCACTCAGATCTTCACGGATGAACAGCTGAAAATCGGGGTGCTGACGGCGCAATCGCTTGAGCAAGCCGGGCAGGATAAAGGGCGCGATGGTGGGTATGACACCTAGCCGCATTTTGCCGGTAAAGGGCTCAGCTGAGGCCTGGCACACCGCCTGCAGGTCATCAACCTCCAGCAGAATGTCCCGGGCGCGCTGCACCACGTCGGCACCCAGCGCAGTGAGAATGACCTGGCGGTTATTGCGCTCTACCAGGGCCACACCCAGGGCATCCTCCAATTCCATCAAACCGGCGCTCAGGGTGGACTGGGACACATGACAGGCCTTGGCAGCCTGACCGAAGTGCCCGTGTTCTGATACAGCCAGCAAATAGCGCAGCTGTTTGAGAGTGGGTTGTCTAGCCATCGTTAAAATCGATTAATTCAGATCAATTTTTTAATTATACAGATATTAAAACCGGGTCTACTCTTAAACAAGTCACGTCTGGTCCGCTGCGGACAAACTGGCGTATCACTAGAGGCAACACCTCGATAACGATAGGAGAGACACTATGTCACTGAAGGGTAGTCAAACTGAAGAAAACCTGAAGGCAGCGTTTGCCGGCGAGTCCCAGGCCAACCGCCGTTACCTGTATTTTGCCGCCAAAGCCGATGTCGAAGGCTACAACGATGTCGCCGCGGTATTCCGTTCCACCGCTGAAGGTGAAACCGGTCACGCCCACGGCCACCTGGAGTACCTGGAAGAAACCGGCGATCCGGCCACCGGCCTGCCCATGGGCGGAACTGCCGACAACCTGAAAGCAGCGATTGCTGGCGAAACCCATGAGTACACCGATATGTACCCGGGTATGGCAAAAACGGCTCGCGATGAGGGCTTCGACGAGATTGCCGACTGGATGGAGACCCTGGCCAAGGCTGAGCGCAGCCACGCCAACCGTTTCCAGAAAGCCCTGGACAATCTGGACGATTGATCCTGATCCTGTGGGCGCCCAGCGCCCACATCCCCCTATTTCTATAGCGAGATCACACCATGGCAGTCAGAGAAGGCAGTCTGGAAGCACCCACACGCCACCCGATTGAGTGGAAAACCGAGCAGTACTGGGACAAAGACGATCTGAACCAGGAGTTGGAGCGCGTCTATGACATTTGTCATGGCTGCCGGCGCTGCGTCAGCCTGTGCGATGCCTTCCCCACACTGTTCGACCTGGTCGACGAGTCAGAGACCATGGAGGTCGATGGCGTTGACAAGGCCGACTACACCAAGGTGGTCGACCAATGCTACCTGTGTGATCTGTGCTACATGACCAAATGCCCCTACGTACCGCCGCACGAATGGAACGTGGATTTCCCGCACCTGATGCTGCGCGCCAAGGCGATCAAGTACAAGGAGGAAGGGGCCAAACTCAGAGACAAGGTGCTCACCAGCACCGACGCGGTATTCAGTGCCGCCACCATCCCGCTGGTGGATGTGACCGTGAATGCGCTCAATCGCAACAGCGGCTTCCGCAAAGTCTTCGAGTCCACCATGGGCGTACATCATGCCGCGCCGGTACCCGAGTTTCACTCGAAAACCATGCGCAAGCGCGTTGCTCCCATGATCACCGATGTCGAGCCAAAGCCCGTCGGTGCCACAACCGGCAAAGTCGCCCTCTACGCCACTTGTTACGGCAATTACAACAGCCCGGAAATTGGCGAGGACTTCGTCAAGGTCTTTCAGCATAACGGCATTCACATTGATATTGTGCCGAAAGAGAAGTGCTGCGGTATGCCGAAGCTGGAGTTGGGCGACCTGGATGCCGTGGAAAAACTGAAAGAGGCCAATATTCCCGTGCTGGCCAAGCTAGTGGACGAGGGCTATGACTTGATTGCGCCCATTCCCTCCTGCGTACTGATGTACAAACAGGAACTGCCATTGATGTTCCCGGACGATGAGGACGTACAGAAGGTCAAAAAAGCCTTCTTCGACCCCTTTGAGTACCTATGGGCGCGCCACAAAGAGGGTGAATTCAGCACCGAGTTTCCACAAGCGATGGGAGATATTGCCTACCAGGTTGCCTGCCACCAGAGGGTGCAGAATATTGGCCTGAAAACACGCGATGTGCTCAACCTGATTCCCGATACCGAGGTGACCGCACAGGAGCGCTGCTCCGGGCATGATGGCACCTACGCGGTGAAGGCAGAAACCCATGACAAATCGGTAAAAATTGCGCGCCCCGTGGTGCGTAAGGTAGACCAGCAGGAGCCTGATCACTTCATGAGCGACTGCCCGATGGCGGCCAACCAGATCGCCAGTCTGTCTGAAAAAGTCGACAAACCCGAACACCCCATGACGCTGCTGCGCATGGCCTATGGATTGTAAGAGGTAAATCAAATGAACCAGCTTTCTCGCGGCGACCTCTGGTCACTGGAAGAATACGCAGAGCAACGCCCTGATTTTCGTGCCCGTGTGATGGAGCACAAGAAGACCCGTCAGCTTGGCCTGGGTGAGAATGCGCGTCTTTACTTTGAAGATGCGCTGACTATCAAATACCAGATCCAGGAAATGCTGCGTATCGAAAAGGTCTTTGAAGCAGAGGGCATCAACGAGGAGTTGGAAGCCTATAACCCACTGATTCCGGATGGCCACAACTGGAAAGCGACTTTCATGGTGGAGTTTGACGATCCTTCCGAGCGCGCCGAGCAACTGGCGCAAATGATCGGGATTGAGAACAAAGTCTGGCTGCAGGTCGAGGGCTGTGATCGCATCTACGCCATTGCCGACGAAGACCTGGACCGCGAAACCGAGGAGAAAACCTCTTCAGTACATTTTATGCGCTACGAGTTAGACAGCAGCATGATTACCGCCGCAAAATCTGGCGCAGCGATCAGCGCCGGCATTGACCATCCCGCGTGCGCCATCGAAGGTTTCGATATCCCTGCCGCTATCCGCGATTCCCTGGCTGCGGACTTGAGCGAAGTTTCTCTCAACTAGTATATGGATCAAGGGCTTAGGTCTCTTGATCCCTAATCCGACAGCAAACTTCTTGCGTAACTAGGGGCAACTTAAAGGAGTTGTCCCATGATTGAAAAAAACTTAGGTAACATTGAGCGCCTGTTGCGCTTGTTTACAGGTCTGTTTCTGGCGGGCTGGGCGCTGTCGCAACCAGTCCTGAACGGCATTGAGTGGTTTGTCATTGTCATTTCGGTCGCCCTCATCCTTAACGGTGTCTTTCAGCGCTGCTACCTCTGGTACGTGCTGGATATCGACACCTCCAGAGATGATGAACTGCCCATGCCGCAGGAATCTCGCTACCAGCTGTGAATACCGTGAAGCTGACTTCAGCAGATATTGAGCAAATGGACTCCCGCTATCGGGCGGCCTTTGCCAATAGCCTGACCGGTTACAAGTCCGCCAACCTGGTGGGCAGTCGCAGCCCTGACGGACAGGACAACCTGGCCATCATGAGCAGTGCCGTGCACCTTGGTTCGCACCCACCGTTGATTGCCCTGGTGATCAGGCCTGATTCGGTGGAGCGTCACAGTCTGCGCAACATACTGGCCACAGAGCACTACACCCTGAATCACGTCTCCGCTGATTTTGTCGATGCGGCACACCAGACCGCGGCACGCTATCCTGAAGACATGTCAGAATTTGATGCGACCGGCCTGCAACCGGAATGGATCGATGAGTTTCCCGTCCCTTTCGTGAAGGCGGCCAGCCTGAAGCTAGGCCTGCGGCTGCGGGAGCATCATCACCTGGCAATCAATGACACCAACCTCGTGATTGGCGAGGTGGAAATCGCTATCGTGCCGGAATCGGCTATCCGCGAAGACGGCTCCCTGCGCTTTGCACAGCTGGACAGCCTCGCCCTGAGCGGTCTGGACAGTTACTACCGAACTGAGCCAGTGGCGCGCATGGCCTACGCCAAACCGGATCTGGCGCCGCGACGCCTGAATGACTGACGCACCGGTCATCCTCTGGTACCGGCAAGATCTGCGCATCACAGATCACCCGGCGCTATTGGCCGCCGATGCCAGCGGCAAACCCGTTATCCCCTGCTATATCCTCGACGATGACTCGCCGGGGCACTGGCAACTGGGTGGCGCCAGCCGCTGGTGGCTGCATCACAGTCTTGAGGCGCTGAACCAAGAGCTGACCGACCTGGGTAGCGGGCTGGTTATTCGCCAGGGTGAAAGCCATGCAGAGCTGGAGCGCCTGATTGAGGAAACCGGCGCGGATCAGGTATTTTGCAGCCGCGGCTACGAACCCTGGGCCAGCCAGCTGGAACAAAGCCTGCACAGCGCACTTGCCGCCAGGAATGTAGAACTTAAACGGTACCCGGGCTCACTGCTGTTTGAACCCGAGCAGGTGCTCACCGGTGGCGGCCTGCCCTACAAAGTCTTTACGCCCTATTGGAAAGCCTGTTTAAAACAGCCCACCCCCGCACCACCTAAAGCGCCTCCGGCAGGTGTTAGCGCTGTTAATGGAATCAGCTCGCTGACACTGCAGGACCTGGCCTTGCTGCCCACCAAGCCGGACTGGGCCAGCCACTGGCCTGAACTCTGGCAACCGGGCAGCGCGGGCGCCGAGAAACTGCTGACCCGATTCTTCTCAAGCGGCCTGCAAGACTACAGCGAAGGCAGAAATCACCCCGCCAAAGACACTACTTCTCGCCTGTCCCCGCACCTGCACTTTGGCGAGATCTCGCCCAGAACACTATGGCATGCAGCAAAAAGCCAGCTAGAGCAAAAGCCGGAGATGGCGGAACAGGTTGATAAATTCCTGTCCGAACTGGGATGGCGGGAGTTTTCCCATCATCTGTTAGTGCATTTCCCGCATGTGCCCGAAAGCGCCTTTCGCCCTGCCTTTGATGCATTCCCATGGCTGGGCAATATGGAGCACCTGCGCGCCTGGCAACAAGGCAGGACGGGTTATCCGATTGTGGATGCCGGCATGCGCGAACTCTGGCATACGGGCTATATGCACAACCGGGTGCGTATGATTACTGCATCATTCCTGACCAAACACCTGCTGCTGCCATGGCGGCTGGGTGAGGACTGGTTCTGGCACACACTGCTGGACGCCGACCTGGCCAACAACGCCTGTGGCTGGCAATGGGTGGCGGGCAGTGGTGCGGATGCCTCGCCCTATTTCCGCATCTTTAATCCCACCCTGCAGGGGCAGAAGTTTGATGCTGACGGTGACTACGTGCGCCAGTGGGTACCCGAGCTGGCCAAACTGCCGAACAAGTGGTTGCACCAGCCCGAACTGGCGCCGGCGGATGTACTGAAAGACGCTGAAATCACGCTGGGTGATGACTATCCACTACCCATCGTCGACCACAAGGCTGCGCGAGAAGCCGCACTTAGCGCCTACGCCGCCATCAAGGGCTCCGCCTGACCCCTTTGAATTAGAACTGGTAGTCGATACGGGCGTAGACGTTGCGACCATAGCCAGGCAGTCCGTCACCCACAGCGATATCCGGATTACCGCGAACCCGGTTCACACCGCCCACATGGTCGGCATAGTTTTCATCGAAAAGGTTATCCACCCCCAGCCCGAGCCGAAGGTCTTGGTTGGCCTGCCAGTAGGCGCTCACGTGCAGCAATTCAAAGCCCTTACTGGTGCCCTCCGAATTGGTGGCACTGACCTTGTCCTGCTCCGCGTGCGCAACCAGCTCAGCGGAAGCACCCCAGCGCATGCTGTCATAGGCCAGCTTAACGCTGCCATTGAGTGGCGGAATGCGGTACAGATTGTCGTCGATATCGTCGCGCTCACCGCGCACGTAGTTCACCAGTCCGCCCACTGACCAGGCGTCGTTAATGCTGTAGCGCCAGTCCATGTCGAAACCGTAAATCAGGGCGTCGACGTTATTGAACTGCAAAGGTGCCGCCTGCCCCATCATAGAGGCAAACATCATGGCGGGCATGACGTCCGCTGGCGTACCCTGTATGTAATCATCGGCCTGGCGATAGAACACTCGCGGCGAAAACATCCAGCCGGAACCATTAAAGTCCAGACCCAGCTCCGCCTCGCGGGAGCGTTCTGAATCCAGGTCCAGATTACCAATATAGGTACGACCATCGCCCAAGCCACCGGTCGCCTGCAGCGGCAGCCACAAATATCGCTCCTGGTAGGAAGGCGCCCGCATCTTTTGTGCAACACCTGCATACAAACTCACATGGTGAGAAGCCTCGTACCAGACCTTGGCAACCAGGTCGAAGTTGTCATCGGTTTTTTCGCGATCGGCAGCATTAAAGGCATCGCGAAGCATCATCGCCGGGGGCATCATGATAGCGGGCGTGCCGTTCACCTCATCGGCGTCAGTCTCAATTCGGTTGTAGCGCAGACCGAACTCTGCCGACCAGGCCTCGTTAAAGTTGTGCTGCCGCTCCACAAATGCACCCAGTACCTGGCGTTCCGCATCGTTGAAGTTCACGACGAAGAACATCTCATTGTTGGGATTGTCGATGTCTGAGTTGTGAACGGACTTCAGGCCGTCAAGCCCGAAAATCCAGGCTCCGGCGTCATCGCGATAGCTGGCCGCCACTTTGAAGCCGCGATTCTCTGCATCGGCAATGTTACGCCGCCACATGGCGCCGTCCGCCGGCTCAGGGCGAAGATGGTAGTTGGTCATGCCGTGATCGAGATCGCTGCCGTAGATACGGGCATCGACCAGCCACTCACGACCACTGAACTGATAGCTGACCCCGTACAGGTCGCCATCGATGTACTCGATATCCATGGGCAGTGCCGCTGTGCCGGTGTCTCCGGTTTCGCTGCGCGTGTAATCCAACTGTATTGTGTGGGCGCGGCTGCGGAAGCCGTAACCCAGGTCGAAACGGTCCCGCTCGTATTCACTGGGTATGATATCGCCCTTGGGAAATTCGGCATCGTCGGCCTGCTCGGTCATCGCCGCCAGGCGCAGTCGATGATTCTGGTTGGTCGCAAACAGGGTCGCACCCAACTGACTGCCCTGATTAACGCTTTGGGCACTACCCAGCAGATGACCTGCCAGCTGCATATCTCTCGATTTACTGAACTCACCCTTGGCAGTCACCGCGTGAACAGCCCCACCAATGGACTCCTGCGCCACGCTAACCGGTGCAATGCCGCGATAAACCTGGAGCGACTCGAGCTGTGCCGCAGCCGCGTAAGAGAGTGCCGGATCCATCCAGTTAGGACCGGCAGGGGCAATCTGGCTGCCATTCAATTCAACAGCGACCCGAGAGCCGTACATGCCGCGGTAGGAGGGTAAGCCAGTGAGGGGACCATTCTCATTGACGTTGGCCCCGGGTGCTTTCTTCAGAAGTTGTGCGGCATCTGGCGCGATCGCCATCTCGTCGATCACGTCCATGGTGCGCTTTTCATGGCTGCCGCGCACCACCACCTCTTCGATATGGTCAGCGCTCGCGCCTAGCCCGTACAGGGCAACAAGCAGCCCCATGCCTACACGGTTCATAAGTTCCCCCAACAATGTCTAGCGGGGCGTATTCTACGAATTGGGTCGCTGCCTGGGATGTGACACGTTGTCGCACCCGCAGGCGCACCGGGTCAGTTCAGTAAGGCCGGATAGCGAATTTCCAGGGCCCGCTTAATGCCCTCTTTCCAACCCACCTTACAGGGGCCAGCCATGTCCTTACGGCGGGTATTGTCCAGCACTGTCATTTGCCAGCTGGCCATGGCCTGGACTTCGACTTTCGGTTCAAGGCCGGTGAGCTCGGCAATGTAGTGGAGCATATCCTCCATCGCGACGGCCTCATCACCCCCCAGATTCACGATAGGTGCGGGCACGGCCGCATGCTGCAGCAAGCCCTGCACCTGCTCGACAATGTCGTCCTCGTGGATGGGAGAACAGTAACTCTTGCCCTGCTCGGATTGATGGTAGGGAATGCCGTGCTTCATAAATTCCACCAGCGCCATAGGAGCACCACCGTGACCACGGGTACCGTAAGCCACGTCGAGACGCGCAATAATCGTTGGCAGGTTCAGCGCGCGCGCCTGAAAACGCACCACCGCCTCGGTGGACTGTTTGCTCATCGCGTAGTGGGGAGAATAGCTGGCAAAACCGCCCAGCTGAGCATCTTCATTGACGACTTCGGTGGGATCATCTGTCAAGCCATAGACCGAGGAAGAAGACATGTGGAAGAAGGCCTTCACATCGCGGTAGCGCTGCATCAAAAAGCCGGTGCCCTCGGCATTCTGGCGCATGCCATCTTCCGGCGTTTTGGGATCTGTGTTGCAACCGCAGTGAATCACATAGTCCACGTCAGGCAGGTGGGACAGGTCTTCTTCGCCGATAGAGAAATAAACCGTGTGGATACCCTGCTCTTCCAGCTCCTGCTTGGCCTGGGCATCGGAGAATCGTGCAGCAGCCCACACTTCATTGTGCGCATTGAGTTGTTCCGCGATGGGGCGAGCCACCTGACCGGTCGCACCGGTCGCCAGAATCCTGAAGCCTTCCAACATGCTAATACCTCTTATAAATCTGCGAACTTGACCACTCGGGCCTCCACTGGCGGGTGCTCGTCAGCCCCGATCCAGCGCCAACACATGGTACCGATATTGTGGCCGGCGGTTTCCACCCAATTGGGTGAATCGGGTTGCTGATGCGCAACCACAATACGCACGCTGCCATCATCTTCATAATGTGCGGTGTGCTTGTTGAAGTGCACATTGTGATAACGGTAATCCAGCGACTCCATCCACCAGTTCTGCAGCACGAAATTCCAGGTTTGGCATTCGGGGATGCTTTTGGCCTCGATCACCAAAGCCTCATCGTCCGCCAGCTGCCAAATGCTGTGAAAATAGTAAATATTTGGGTCACCGCCGATGGCCTGGCAAAAATTCTGATCTGCTGCTGCCACTTCATTAGTGGTAGGCAGAAAGCCCTCCACCCAGCCTTCGAACAGGCCCGTTGTGTTTTTTAAGAACTCGGTAGAACGGCGCAAAGCAGTATCGACTTTCTCAGGGCTCAGGGGTGCTGGCCGCTCATCACCGGCGCCAATGCGCTCAATTTTCATATCCGCCGCAATCTCGTTATTACGGTCCTGGAAGGTCTGGCGCACATTAATGGAATTGGTGTTGGGCCCCATACGCAGCCAGTTGCCAGGATGCTCTTGCTGACTGACGATCAGTTCAAAACTGCCATCGGGTTCAAACGTCATCTCGCGGGCATCAATGAACCCATCTGTCTGCATACCACCGCCGGTGCTGTACTGATTGTTGACCGCGCCAATACCGAGGTAATCCACGGTATTGCGCTTGCCGGTGATTCGGTAGTCGTACTGGGAATCCACCGGACAGTTCTCGTAACGATTATCCGGAT
The DNA here is from genome assembly GCA_963921335.3 of Halieaceae bacterium. GTDB lineage: Bacteria > Pseudomonadota > Gammaproteobacteria > Pseudomonadales > Halieaceae > CAWUFC02. The sequence goes on from CAWUFC020000002.1 coordinate 1,504,712, forward strand.
TGTCCGCACCCATCTTTATATATTCATGCACCGGGCAGCGCAGGTTGGGAAACTCCGGATCGCCAAACTCCATAAAGCTGTCTAGACCTGCCTTGAGCATCCGCGCCAGGTAGCGATAACCCTGTGCACGGGTAAAAGGATCCTGCGGCGCCAGCTCGCGGTCGAGGAGGCTGCCTGCCTCTTTCAGGTTCTCACAAAAATCAGCCCAGGCGCTGCCATCCATCATGCGCTGTTCTGCAGGTGTGTAATCAGTCATCAGGTTCTCCACTTAGAGTGCGTTGCGCTTAGTGTAGATGCACGGGCCCGCACAGACCCGCAGCTCGGGCTGGATATCTGGACTGGTGTGCAAAATTGCAGGCTGCCGCGGGGTCTGACCCCGCTCTGAGCCTGCTTTGTAGCGTGGCTAGAAGTTGATGCGAAGCGTTCCACCAAAAGTACGGGGCTGCAACTGCCGCTCCACGTGCACCAGCCCGGTTTCCCTCGAACCACCATTTTCGTAATCGGGCACCGAGGGCAGCCTTATGGCCTTGAGCAACGCGGTTTCATCGGTGACATTCTTGACCCACAGATTGATGTCCCAGCGGTTGCTGCCTGCACGGGCACCAAGGACCAGGTCGAGCGCCATGTAGCTGTCCAAGTCTTCGCCTAGTGACTGGGAGTAATACTCGCTTTCAGCATTGAACAGGCCGCGCAAATAGACCTCGCTGCCGCCATCAAACACCGGCCAGAAGTACTCGGTACTGATGACGCTGGACCACTCCGGCAATTTGCCGGCACGCTCCCCGGTCAGATCGCAGGTGTTAAAACCAAACTCCTCATCGGGTATAGGTTCACCGCTGGTACAGGGCACGTCCTGAGCATCTGAGAACTCCGCCTTGTTCCAGGTCAGGGCCAGATTCATATTCCAGCGTTCCGCCAGCAGAATCGCAAAATCCATATCTATGCCGTAGGTTTCTACCTCGTCCACGTTGACTACGGGGTCGGCCAGGGCGGTGCCGCCACCTTCCAGCGCTGTCTGGCGAAATTCAACGTCTTCGGCCTGATACTGGAAGTCTGTGTAGGTCTGGAAATAGGCAGCCAGACTCAGCAGTCCTCGCCCTTCCAGCACACCCCACTTCAGGCCCAACTCTATATTGTCTGACTCTTCCGGATCGAAGGCGCCAAACACAGGGGGCTGCGGCGCCCCGGCAATATTAGCTGCACCACCGCGCCAACCGCGGTCGTAGGAGGCATAGGCCATGAGCGCATCAGTAAAACGGTGCTGATACTTGAGCGTGCCAGTCCAAGCACTGTCGGAGGCCTCCTGATCTTCAGGCTGAATACCGTCGTATTCAATTTCTGCCAGTGGCAGCAGACTGCCGTCGGGTAACACCAGTGAGGCCACAATCTCAAAGGGCTGCACACTGACTCGCTCCTCCTTGGTATAACGGAGGCCCAGGGTCAACGTGCCACTATCACCAAAGTGAAACGCATTATGTATAAAGGCACCAAAGTCCTCAGCGGCGTTAATCGCCGGCCCCGCCGTTTCAGCGATCACCGTTTGCCCCGGCGCCAGTGCCACATAGGTGGTGACATCAACCGGCGTCTGGGCGTCCGTATCCTGGTAATACAGACCCGCCGTCCAGTCCCAGCGATCATTGTCGCCCACAGAAGATAGGCGCAGCTCGGTATTCCATGCATTGGGGATGTTGGAATCCACAAACTGCTCTTCGCCTGCCACTTCAGAGCCGTCGCTGTCCCAGCGCCGCTGCGTGCGATTGTCCTGGTGACTACTGACTGAAGTCAGTACCCAGTCATTGGGTAAGGTGTAGTTGAACTCAAGAATGGTGAGTTTGGTTTTGTCTTCCATCAGGGAATAGAAGTCGTTCACAGCGACCCGGTCATCGAAGTCAAAGCCGCCGCCCATGATGTTCTGGTCAACATCAAAGGAGGTATCGAAATTGTGAAAACCCAAGCGCAGGTCAAAATTGTCCGTCGGCGTCCAGCCCATCACGATGCGATAGGCGCTGGTCTCATTTCGATTCTTTAGATTGGAAGTGACGTTGTAGATATCTGACTGCCGGTTGCTGTCATACAAGCCGGAAATACGGAAACTGAGCTTATCCTCTATCAACGGCAGCGATACCCCAAACTGGGTGTTGGTGCTACTTCGCTGGGAGAAGCTTTGCTGGAAAAAGCCTTCAGTCTCGACCATGTTCGGACTGGTGCTCTGCATGGTAATTGCCCCGGCAGGCGATGACTTGCCGTACAGCGTACCCTGCGGACCGCGAAGAATTTCAAACCGCTCAAGATCAAACATGGCGGTAAACAAACCGCGCTGCTGCGAGACGTGGGCCTGGTCAAAATATAGCGTGACACGCGGGGCCACGCCCGCATTCAACTCGGTGCCCAAACCACGAGTGGATATATCGGTGTCAAAACCGCTGCCCACCACCACAACGCCTGCAGTCATTTTGTTGATGTCTTCGAAATTGAAGTTGGAAAACTCGGTTAGCGCTTCGCCACTCACCACATTGACCGTCATGGGGGTGTCGCTGAGCGACTCCGACTTCTTCTGGGCGGTGACAATCACTTCCTCAAGTACGAGACTGGATTGAGCGGACACACAGGTCGCAGCCAGCAAGCCTGCGGCAGTGACGACACAGGCAATGGGGGTACGAGAAAATCGCAACATCGATGACCTCTTTAATTATTGTTATTGGGTCATTTCAGTGTAGCGAAAAAAAAAAGGCTCTGACCTCTTTTCTTGAGAAAAAGGGGTCAAAGCCTTTTATTGCAAACCAGGCGGCTAAATTCAGGCAGCCTGAGGTGTATTCAAGAAACGTGCGTTGTCACGCAGAATCAGCTGCTTGTCAGTATCGTTGAACGAGGTCAGGTCTTCGACATAGTCCAGAGGGCGAACCATGCCTTCGATATGGGGCCAGTCGGAACCAAAAATCACGCGATCGGTACCCATATACTCCGCCACCTCATTCACATCGTCTTCCCAGAAGGGATTAATCCATACGTGACGACGAAACAGCTCACCGGGATCTTCGTTGTAATAACCCCGCATACGATCGCGCGATTGTTTTAGCTTGCGGAACAGATCGGGCAGATACTCGGCGCCATTCTCCACCGACGCGATGCGCAGGTTGGGGAAGCGCTCAAACAGTTTTTCGTAGGCCAGGGTAATCAAAAAGTCGTAAGCGGCACGCTCGATATTGAAGTGCTTGATATTGGGTGAGAACACGCCGCCGTTGAAGTCAGAACTAAAGCCATCGTTCACATAGCCATGGGTGGTATAGCCCGAATCCGCTGCATGGATGACCAGGGTAATACCGGCTTCATTCAGGCGCGCCCAGAAGGCGTCAAACATCGGATCTGCCGGCGAGCGATTGCTACCATCAGCCAGGGTCACCGCTGCGGGGCGCATACACACCACGCGGGCACCGCGTTCAATGGCCCACTCCAGCTCCTGGCAGGCCCAGTCGACATCACACAGCGACATATAAGGTGCGGCGAAAATTTTGTCCTGATAATTGCAGCACTAGTCCTCATCGACCCAGCGGTTAAACGCCGTGAACTGGGTTTTTACTGCCTCAACGTCATGCTTGAGTAGCTCTTCATAAAGCACGCCCAGGGTTGGAAACAGCCACACCGCTTCGAGCCCCTGTTCCTGCAGCTTGGCAACCCGCGCATCCCGGTTCATATAGTAATCGGGCAGTGGTTCACTGGCCTGCATGTAGGCGATGTCTTCCTCGGTCAGCTCCTTGCCATGCAGGAAAGGCGCGATGGAACCCGGCAGTGAAATAGGGTTCCAGGTGGGGTTCTTGACGGCTCGTGCCAGCTTGCCGCCAACAATGTGGTGTTGACGACCATTGATGGTGGCCCACTGTGTGCAGCGGGCCTGCATGTTCTTCGGCACGTGGCGGGTAAAGGCATCCAGCGCCTCGTAATAGTGATTGTCTGCGTCGAACGCCGGGTATTCAAGTACACTCATGATCGGTTCCCTGTCAATGTGGGGGCATCTTAGGGCCTTCATGCAAGACAGCCAATGACTCCGCGGGCCAAAATCGCGGTAAAGAATGGTCAATAGGCATAGTCATAAACGGCCAATCCAACCCAGCACCGCGCCCATCAGCCCCAGATGCAGGTACATATAGCCCGCGTCGATGCCAAACAGCGCCAGCGGCCTGCGCGCAAACAGGTAGTTGATGGCGAAGGCCGGCACCACAAAAGACAGGCCAAACAACAAACCCACTACTGCTCCCGCCCAGGCGCTGACCCCACTGCCGGAGATCAATTCAAGCAGTAGCCCAAGCACCGTGGCCATAAAAAGATTGAGCGCAAAGGTGATACCGAAAATCAGTGGCATATTGGCTGAGGCAATTTGCTCGTCAGACAATCCATTCAAACGCTGCCAGCGGCTGCCGAACAGGGGGCCATACCAGAGCCCGCCCAGCACAAACCCGCTCAGCGCCGCCCCAATCACTGCGTACCATTCCAGCCCCGATGACTCCATAATAATGCCCTCTTTCAACAGCACTCAGCATAGACCAGCCCAGCCATGGCATTGAAATCTACTATCTATAAGGCCGCACTCAACCTGGCCGATATCGACCGCCAGGTCTACGGCGACTACCCGCTGACGCTGGCCTGCCATCCCTCAGAGACCGAGGCTCGCATGATGCTTCGATTGCTGGCCTTTGCACTCAATGCCCATCAGCATCTCGAATTCGGTCGCGGTATCAGCACTGACGAAGAGCCCGATCTCTGGCGGCGCACGCTGGATGACAGAATCGAACTGTGGATTGACCTGGGCAACCCGGACGAGCAGCGTATTCGCAAGGCCATGGGTCGTGCCGAGAGCGTGTTGATCTACGCCTACGGCGACCGATCGACGCCGGTCTGGTGGAGCAAGCTACCCGACAGGGTCAGGCAGCACGACAAGCTGTCTGTCTACCAGGTTGGTGATGACGAACTCAACGCGCTGGCGGGGATGGCAAGCAGTAATATGAATTTGCAGTGTTCCATCAGTGAAGGGATCGCTTTTGTCAGCAATGAACAGGGGCACAACCTGCAACTACAACCAGCGGCGCTGAATTAGTCTAAGCTATAGGCACCAAAAGGAGACCCGATATGAGAACACTTGTCCTGGCCCTGCTCGCCAGCCTCGCGCTGTCTGCAACAGCCCAGACCGATCAGCAACGACTCGCCCGTGTTTTGATCGAACAGCCCGAGGAAACCCAACAGCGGTATTATTTCCGCCATCCTCTGCAGACACTGAACTTTTTCGAGATCGAGCCAGGCATGACCGTGGTTGAAGCGCTGCCGGGTGACGGCTGGTACAGCAAAATCCTCATTGATTACCTCGGCAGCGAAGGGCAGCTAGTGGGCGTGGACTATGCCCTGGACATGTTTCCCAAATTCGGCTTTTTCTCGGAAGAGCGCATCAAGGCCAAGGAAACCTGGGTCGCCGACTGGACCAAACAAGCCAATGGTTGGCGCGGCGATGACAGCGCTGAAATCAGTGCTTTCGTGTTCGGCAGCATGCCCGAATCTGCCAGGAACAGCGCAGACCGGATACTGTTTATTCGCGCCATGCACAACCTGGCTCGCTTTGAGAAGGACGGCGGCTATATGACCACCGCCCTGTCCAATGCCTTTGACGTGCTCAAGTCAGGCGGCATCATGGGTGTAGTTCAGCACGAAGCGCGCCCGGAAAGAGATGACAAATTTGCCAGCGGCGCGCGCGGTTACCTGAAAAAGCACTACGTCATCGCGCAGGCTGAGGCTGCCGGATTCAAGTACATCGGCGAGAGCGACATCAACCGAAACGAGGCAGATATCCCCGGTGTTGATGAGATGGTGTGGCGACTGCCGCCAAACCTGTCCACCAGCCGTGAAGATCCGCGTTTGCGACTGCGCATGATGTCCGTGGGTGAATCCAATCGCATGACTCTGAAGTTCCGCAAGCCATAGGCAGCACTGCATTGGAGGCTGCACGCTCTGCCTGAATCCCCTTTGTTGGGTACATGACAGGCTGACACGCCCGAGCCCATTTCCGTTATGATGAAGGGCTCGGATATTCCTAGAACTACGGCATGAACTACTTCTCCCTGCTGAATGAGGGTCGCTTCCGGCTGGTGCTGGCGATTCTGCTGTGGGTTGGATTTATTTCCGCCGGTTACTCCTGGTACAACAACGCCCGTGTTGACGACTATGCTTTTGCGGCCGGCCCTGTCGGCAGTGAGTCTTTTGAACTCGCGGCAGCCATTGCCGAGGTCTACAACAAGCAGAGCACAGACAGCAAAATCCTGGTACTGGAAACCAGTGGCTCGGATGCTAACGCCAAGCTACTGCGAGACGGCCAGGTGGAGTTCGCCACCCTGCAGGCGGACACCCAGCTCGCGGCCAACGTACAGGTCATCGCTTCACTATATGCTGACGCCTATCAACTGATCGTTCGCGGTGATTCCGACATTCATCGAGTCGGCGATCTCGCGGGGCATCGCATTGCCATCGCCCCCACCGGCAGCGGTCAGTATGACTCATTCTGGTTTCTGGCCGATCACTACGGGCTTGATCGAAATGAGCTGATTGCCCTGCCCATGGCCGAGGCAGCGGGCAACTTCGCAATGATTCAGCAGCAGGTTGATGCCGTCTTTCGTGTATCAGCCCCCGGTAATCAGTCGATCAGCGAGCTGGTCGAGAACCACGATATGCGCTTTGTGCCGATCTATCAGGCCAAGGCCCTTTCGCTGCAGCGTCCTACCCTGATGCCAGGCGTGGTGCCACTGGGTTCCTATCGCGGTGAACCACCCCTGCCCGCCCAGGACGAAGCAACCGCGGTACTGGAGCGCATGCTGGCCAGCCGTGCGACAGTGCCAGAACCTGTGGTACAGGGACTCACCCAGCTGCTGTTTGAGCGACGCGCCGAGCTGGTTGCTCGCAACAGGCTGGCGGGCTTTATCGGCCCGGTTGCCACTTCGGGAAAAATTTCTGCACCGGTACATGCGGGCGCCGAGCGCTACTACAACCGCGAAAAACCCGGGTTCATTGAGTCAAATACCCGACTCGTAGCCTCCCTGCTCTATGTCCTGGCCATTCTGTGCTCAGCGGCACTGGCGCTGCGATCAACCCTGCTGAAGCGCCATCGCAAACGCCTGGTGGATTACAATCGGCAGCTCATGGAACTGGCCCAGTCTGCTAACGAAACCAGCGACAGCAGCGCGCTCAACAGCATCAAACAGCAGCTGGTTAGAATGCTCGGGCAAGTCGTACAGGACCTGGAGGACAACCGGGTTAACCAGGATGAGTTTGATCATTTCAGCTTTTTGTGGGGGGCGGTCGATACCTCGGTGCGGGATAAACTGGGCCTGGCACCCATGAGTACCACAGCCACAGGAGGGCAGCATGTCGAACACGCGTAAACGCAGCCTGAGCTTCTGGCTGAGCTGGGCAATCGGGCTGGCGCTGGTGCTGGCAGTGTCTGCCATGCTGACTTTTCGCTGGCTGATTCAGGAAGACATGCAACGAGCAGCTGATCGCCTGCAATTGCTCACTGAATTGCGCAAACAGGCGCTGCTGGACTTTTTCGAGACCGCCAACGCAGAAACCATTTTCTGGGCTGAGAACGTATTTTTCCGCGAGGCGTTTCAATGGTCCACCGCGGCCTGGGATGAATTCGAGCAGGAATTCGGCTCGCCGGTACCGATTCTGTTCAATCAGTACGTGAACAACAATCCCTACCCCGAAGATCAGCGTGATCATTATTACAATGCTGACGACGGTTCTGAAGAAGCCGATTATCACGAAGAGCTACACACCTTCACGCGCCGGTTCGTCACCGAGCGGGGCTATCGCGACCTGTATATGGTGTCCACCAAGGGTAACGTGTTCTACAGCGTCAAGAAGCGCGATCTCTACCTCGCCAACCTGAAAACCGGGCCCTACAGCGACAGCGGACTTGGCCACGTCTTCAGGCAATCACTGTCTGCACAGGACAGCATCGACTCATTTTTCAGCGACCTCGCTCCCTACGGTGAGAATACCGATTCAGCCATGTTCGTCGGCCACCAGGTGTTAGGTACCGACGGAAGCGTGCAGGGCGCTCTGGCGCTTGAGTTACCGATAGAGGGCCTCGAACAAATCATGCAGTTCGACTCGGGACTCAATAGCGCCGGCGAGATCATTCTGGTTGGCAGCGATCGCAAATCTCGCGTGTCACAGACCTGTCTGGCGGTAAATTTTGCTGAGGGCCTTGCGGGATTCATGTTCGACCAGGCCGAAGCTGGCAAGCAGGGACAGGTGCTGAAGCATCCTGATGATCACGACTTTCTCTGGGTCTACGACTATGTTGACGTCGGCAGCGAGCGGTGGGCGGTCATCGGCAGGATCGACAAACAGCAAATCATCACCGCACAGTACCAGCGCAACTCAGGCATTGCGGTTGCGTTCGTCGCGCTCTACGGTCTGGCGCTGTCTACGCTGTGGCTGCTGCGCCCCGAAGACTGGTCTGCGATCGATCCGGAGCTGGCAATGAATGACTTCGATACCCCGGCCGGTGGTGACGGGCTGCATAACGCCTGAGCGTCAGTCCGCCCGCTCCCCTTTGGTATAAAGACCTGGTGATCAGGCGTAACCGTTGGCGCGAAACCATTCCACCGAGTCTTTAATCGCAGTTTCGATTGGCGTCTGCGGCATCCCCAACTCGTTGATCGCCTTGCTGGGGTCCACGTAGCACTCCTTGAGAATGAACTTGGTATTCTTGACGGTAGTTTGCGGCGCCTTGCCGGTAATCTTGGAAAAGAACTCCATGACTCTGGCCACATTCACCATGGTCTTGGCAGAGACATACTGAGTGCCGGCCTTCTCAACCCCGGCAATGCTGCCAACCAGCTGCACGAAATCCTGGAAGCTCATATTGGCCTCCTTATTGGCGAGAATATACGACTCACCAACCCGACCCTTCTCCATGGCCAGGATATGGCCCCTGGCCACATCACGCACGTCGACCGGGCATACGCCACCATCCCAATAATTCTTCATCTGCCCCTGCATGGTACGAATGATCGTGGTACCAGTTGGGGTCGGGGCCCGATCCCCAGGGCCAAAGGGCAGACCGGGCATGACCATCGTGGCTGGCAGACCGTCATGACACATGCCCTTCACCACTTCATGTGATATGAACTTGGACAGAATGTACTCACTGGCCCAGTCCCAACTGTTGAAGGCGGTTTTTTCAGTGGCATAGCTGCCATCCTCGGGTATGCCTATTGCCGCGATAGAGCTGGTGTAGACAATTTTCTCCATGCCCACTTCCATGGCCGCTTCCATGATGGCGCGGGTACCGTCCACATTAATCTTGTTGTGAAGCTCTGGGTCCTTGGTCCACACCGCGAACAGCGCAGCCAGGTGGAACATATGGCTGCAGCCTGCCACAGCCTTTTTCAAAGATGCCGGATCAAGCAAGTTGCCCTCAACAAACTCCACATCCATGCCGTCGAGCGGTGAGCGATCCTCACCAGGCATCACCATGACTTTGACTTCCTCACCCTTCTCGAGGTTCATCCGCACCACGTGATTGCCAATAAATCCGGTGCCGCCGGTAACCAGCACTTTGCCCATGTTGCTCTCCCACTATTGATTAAGGCGGAAAATACTAGCACCGGCCTGTGGGCATACAGATTGCAAAAGCGGCCAGATAGATTGGTAAAAACTGATCACCGCTTGAGCAGTGTTGGCATTTGTCCTATGTTGATGACCGTAAAGGAGCACCTCTATGGTTTTGGATATTTTCGCGCTGATCGTCATGGCGGTACTGATCGCCGCAGCGATCGGTCTGGTTGTCTTCCTGGGCACTTTACCCGGCAAATGGGCAAGGGAGGCAGGCCACCCGCAGGTTGACGCTATTAATGTGCTGGCCTGGGTCGGCCTGCTCACCGGCGGTATCGGGTGGTTTGTAGCCCTGGTCTGGTCCCGCTACAAAACCAGCGAAATGCTGGAACGGGAGGCGCAACAATGATCGCTTTTATCAGCCTGATCTACGCCTCTTTCTACCTACTGATCTTTAACAAGTTCAAGCTGCTGAAAAAAAAACCACCGCCAACATTTCAGCCTTTGTCGGGGTCGGTGTTGTGCTGATTGCCGCGATTGTCTTCGCCTGGCAAACCTTTGCCCCGGTTGCCCAGGACGGTCGTGTCTTTCGCTTTGTGATTCCTATCGTGCCCAATGTCAAAGGTGAGATCGTAGAGGTAGCGGTCACACCCTTCAAAAATCTCGAAAAAGATGATGTGCTGTTTCGCATTGATCCGGAGCCGTATCAATATACGGTTAACGATCTCAGCGCGCGGGTCGAGCAGCTGAGTGCCGACCGGGACCTGGCCATCATCAATCTGAATCGCGCCACGAAACTGCTGAAAACACAGGCTGCGGCGCAGCTGGATGTGGACACCTGGACGGCTAAGCTAGCGGCCGCCGAGGCCGCGATTGATAGCACCGAGGCGCAGCTGGCGAATGCCCGCTGGCAGCTGGACGAAACGGTTGTCCGCGCGCCCGCGCCGGGCTACGCGGCAAACGTACAGATTCAACCGGGCTCCTTCGTAACCAACATCCCCCTGGCCAGTTCACTGGCTTTTGTGTCGCGCCAATCCACAGAAGTAATCGCCAGTTTCAGCCAGAGCGCCATTCGACGTATCGAGGTCGGCAACCCGGTAGAGATGGTATTCGCCAGCTACCCAGGCCAGGTGTTCAGCGGTGAGGTATTTCTGGTCAGCAAGGTCGCTGGCGATTCCCAGATGCAGGCCAGCGGCACCCTGCCCACCATGACTGGCGCGCCCACCACCGGCAGGTGGGTAGCTCGCATCCAACTGGATGATGCGGAGCGGGCAGAGAGCCTGCCCCAGGGGGCCGGCGGCAGCGTGGCGGTTTACACCAACTACGGCAAGCCCGTGCACATCATCAGCAAGGTCGTGATGCGCATGAATGCCTGGCTGGCTTACCTGACTTCGCCCTAAGCGGGTCGCTTCTGGCCGCCCATGAGAATATCGGTGGCCAGTTCGGTGTCCATATACTCTTTCATCTGCGCGATCTTGCCGTCCCGCACTGTGAACAGAAAGTGATAGTCGTTGCTATAGGTTACGCCGGATACGTGCTCACCGTTTGAGGTGGCCTCCACAGCAACCTTGTCACCCTCAGCAACCATGCCATGCACGGTAAAACTGATGCCCTTGGGAAAGGCATCGTAGATCCCTTCGGCAAACTCCTTGATCTGCGCCTTGTCGTAACGGCCGGAAATCAACATGTTGCCCATGGTGTAAAGCTCACCGTCATCGGTGTAGGCATTCAGCATGTATTCGGTGTCGCCGCGGCTCATGCAATCGATAAAGTCCTGCACAGTTTTCTTATTGTCTTCAATGCTCATTAGCAGTAAGTCCCAAACAGTTTGTCGTAAAGAAGCGTAATCGTCGCGTAATTGCCCTTGTGCATATTCTCATGGTGAGCTGCATGGCGCTTGGTAATCCAGGTCGCTGTCCTGAAAGGAAAGACGTCCAGATCCACCCGGCAGTGATTGAGAATATTCAGCTGGGTAAAAATAAAGTAGCCCGCAATCACTGTAACCACGTTAAACGGGCCCAGAAATAAGCCGACCAGTGGGATGGTACCAATCCACAGCACCATACCCATGGCTGTCTCTCTCCAATCCACATAATGGGCATCGATGAAGCTGGGATCGCGAGCCTGGTGATGCACAGCATGAATCTGACGCCAGCGCCCCTGCCCGTGAAACAGGAAACGGTGAGTCAGGTAATAAAAGAAATCGTAAACCATCAGGATCACAATCACGTCGACCACAATTTTGAATGCCGACTGCGCCTGCAGGGTCACGAACCAGGGGCAGATCAGTACGAAAAAAATGACATTCGTGGTAAGCCCGGATTTTTGGGTGCCGGTCATGACCCTGGGGTACTTTTCAAGTGCGCGCTTCTCACGCCAGATTTTTTTATTCTTCAGCAGCTCATCGCGCAGCGCGGGAATCCTGAACAGCAGGGCTTTTACGATCTTGGTAAAGATCACTAGCCCTATCAGAGTCACCAGCGCCGCCTGCCAGTCATAAGTCATTTCAACACCTCTACATTTCCATCAACAATCGGGCCAGCTCTGCACTGCCCTCACTACCCAGCTGTTTCTTCAGTCGCAATGCCAGCAATTGCAAATCAACATTGGTTTCACTGGAGACTTCAGCAAAGACCTCGGCTTCCAGGTGCAGCGATTCGTAAAGATGCTGCATGCTGTTGCTGAGTTGGCCCAGGGCTGCTTTACCCAGCAGTTGCTGCCATTGCAGCATCAAGCTGTCTACCGAGTCGACAGAATCCAGCAACAGCTGCTCACCCTTTGCAGTCAGCTTCAACAAAATCTGTCGATTATCCCGCGGATCAGATTCCCGGTGGATATACCCCAGGCCCTCAAGCTCATTGGCCACCGCGCTGATCGCCTGCTTACTGACTTCCTGCACTCTGGCCATGTGCTGGATACGACCACCGTCAGGACCAATCAGACCCAGCACCTGACCATAGGACATCTTGAGAGCCGGATGACCCCTGGTCCTGGTCAACTCCATCAGGCTCTGCATCATATAGTCACTGATACGCGGCAATACACCGCCTATGGCAGCGTCCTGGGCTCCCACCAGACCTTGCGTCTGTTGTGCGGGCAAATCCAGTTCCCGATAGAGGGCACTGAACACGTGCACCAGCTGCCGATGCTGCGAAGCACCAATCAACTCAACAAACTCTGCCTCGACTTCGCCAATCAGGCGGGCACCATCAGCAACCAACTGCCGGCCTCGCTCAGTCAGCACAACCAACTTGGCCCGCCCATCTGCCGGGTCGGGAATACGCGCCAGATAGCCCAGAGACTCCATCTGGTTAACCGTCTGGTTACAGGCCTGTTTGCTGATCGCCAGCCAATCAGCCAGCTCCGTGAGGCGCGCACCTTTGGCTCCCACCAGGGTAATAAAGGGCTCATAGTTGAGTCGCAATTGATTGTGCCCGAGTTCTTCTGTCAGGCGATGCATCAATCGCGCCTGAAGATAGCGGGACACACCAATACAATGGCGCGGCAGATTATTGCGGTACCGACCCCACAGGGCGTCGGCACTGAATACACCTTGGGCTGGCTGACTCATAACAGCAAATAGTAAATAGTGATTGTCTTTATGTCAATTTGTGTTGACTTTATGGCAGGCGGCTCCGTAGTATTCTGGCCTGCAACGCGCAGCCCATTTGTCGATCAGGAACCGATGCTATGCCACTCACAGATCAGGTTTACATCATTACCGGCGGATCCAAAGGCTTTGGCCTCGCCATCGCCAAAGCGCTGGTTGCAGCAGGTGGTAAGGTCGCGCTGCTGTCCCGTAATCGAGCGGGCCTGGACCAGGCCGTTGCCGAGATCGGCAGCGATCACGCCTACGGCGTGGAACTGGACGTCAGTAACCGCGATGACATCAGTGATGCCTTTGCCTCCATCAAATCCCATTTCGGACGCCTGGACGGGCTGATCAACAATGCCGGCATGGCACGCCCTGCCTCGGTTGAAAACCTGGTGGAAGAAGAAGTACTGATGCAGGTGAACACCAATTTTCTGGGCACGGTGTTTTGCTGTCAGGCAGCGATTCCACTTCTGCGGGGAGCCGAGAATCCCCGCATCATCAACATATCTTCCGCCAGCGCCTGGCATTACGACGAGATGTTTCACCTGTCGATATACGCCGCCACCAAAGCTGCTGTTGAGCGCTTCAGCCGTGACCTGCGCCTTGAACTGCAGGCAGATGGCATCGGCGTAACCTGCATTAGACCCGGGGCAGCGTGGACCAGCTTTGCTGACGGCTGGAACGAGGAAAGACTCACAGCGGGCGTCAAAGCCTGGCAGAATGCCGGCCCGACCATGGACGCAGGCATGGAAGCTGAGCATGTCGCAGAGTCCGTGGTCCATTGCCTGAGCTATCCCGCCGGTGTGGCTGTAGACCTGCTGGAAGTACGCCCCAATCAACCGGTACCCAAACTCAGTCTCTAGCAACAGCACGCTGAACCCCTCAGTGAATTTGCTCTACACTGTTTTTCTTCCAGATGTTTTCAGGAGACAAACAGCGTGTTAGACCAGTACAAGGGCGTATTACTGTTGTTCGCCCATCCATCCCTGGATCGATCAGAGGCCAACAGTGAACTGTTGAGCGCTTCCAGAGGCATAGAGGGCGTCACCGTTGTCGATCTGTATGCGGAGTACCCCGACTATCGCATCGATATAGAACGTGAGCAGCAGCGACTTCTTGATCACCAGGTGATCGTATTCATGTTCCCCATGTACTGGTATTCCACGCCTGCCATACTCAAGGAATGGCAGGATCTGGTGTTGGAGTACGGTTTCGCATACGGCGCCGAGGGCACTGCGCTGCAAGGCAAGGATTTTGTCTGTGCACTGACCGCTGGCGGTGCCGAACACGCCTACCGGGCCGAAGGCTATAACCATTTTACGGTGCGCCAGCTACTGACACCGATTGAGCAAACCGCTTCATTAACGGGCATGCGCTACCTGCCGCCCTTTGCGCTATTCAGCTCCCGCACCGCCAGGGAAGACCAGCGCCTGCAACAGCACGTCAGCGACTGGAAAAGAGTATTGCTGGCACTGCGTGACCAAAGGCTTGATCTGGATCGAGCCAGCCAGCTCGAACGACTCAACGATGCGCTGGACAGCCTGATCGGGGGAGCGTCATGACAGTCTACCTGATCAATGCATTTATCTATCTTTGCGCTGCGGTCATCACCGTTCCTTTAGCCAAGCGTCTTGGACTGGGATCAGTGCTGGGCTACTTGATTGCGGGGGTGGTGATTGGTCCGGTCACCGGCCTGGTAGGCAGCGAAACAGTGACACTTCAACACTTCGCCGAGTTTGGTGTGGTTATGATGCTGTTCCTGGTGGGCCTCGAGCTGGAACCCAGGATGCTCTGGTCGATGCGCAATCGCCTGCTTGGACTGGGCGGGCTGCAGGTGGGCTTAACCAGTGCCATATTCGCGGGCGCAGCCCTGTTATTTGGATTGCAGTGGCAGATCGCTGTAGCGATTGGTTTGCTTCTGTCCCTGTCCTCTACTGCGATCGTGCTGCAAACATTCAGCGAGCGAGGTCTGTCCGGAACACCCGGCGGGCGCAGCGCATTCTCCGTACTGCTGTTCCAGGACATCGCCGTCATTCCCATGCTGGCCTTGATACCCCTGTTGGCCTTACCCGAGCTCGCGGCGCAACAGGGCGACTCACAGGGCGACGGTCATCAAGAGATGATCCTGGTATCGGGCCTGGACGGCTGGCTGCGCGCCCTGGTGGTTCTCGGTGCTATCGGCCTGGTCGTGGGCGCCGGTCACTTCTTGAGCCGCCCACTGTTTCGATTTGTTGCCCAGGCAGGCCTGCGGGAAGCATTTACCGCCGCTTCTCTGGCCCTGGTGATCGGCGTTGCTGCGCTGATGACTTTGGTTGGGCTCTCCCCTGCCCTGGGTACCTTCCTCGCCGGGGTGGTACTGGCCAATAGCGAATTTCGCCATGAGCTCGAAGCCAATATTGAGCCCTTCAAGGGATTGCTGCTGGGTCTGTTTTTTATCACGGTTGGGGCCGGTATCGATTTCGGGGTGCTAACCAGTTCGCCGGGCACAATTATTGGCCTGACACTGGGTGTCATGCTGGTCAAAGCACTGGTACTGCTGGGCCTGGCGCTGCTGTTTAAAGTTCGGCGCAGTGACGGCTGGCTGTTTACTCTCAGCCTGGCCCAGGCCGGCGAATTTGGTTTCGTGCTATTGAGTTTCAGCCTGCAGAATCATGTACTTCCGCCGGATCTCGCACCGGTGCTGGCGCTCGTGGTCGGGCTATCCATGTTCCTGACACCGCTGTTGTTTATTGCCTATGAAAAGCTGGTGATTCCCCGCTACGTGGGGTCGGATGAAGAGCGCGAAGCGGATCATATTGAGGAGCAGCATCCAATCATCATTGCCGGCGTGGGCCGCTTCGGGCAGATCATCAATCGGCTGCTGACCGCCAGCAACATACCAACAGTGGTACTGGACCAGGACGTGGGACAAGTCCAAAACATGCGTGCGACCGGGTTCACAACCTACTACGGCGATGTGACCCGACCTGAACTGCTGCACACCGCCGGCATAGAGCAGGCGAGCCTGCTGGTGGTGGCGATTGATGAGCCTGAAGCTGCGGTCATTCTGGTAGAGGAAGTGCGTCGCGAGTATCCGCATCTCACCATCATGGCCAGGGCTTTCGATCGTACCCACTGCTATCGCCTGAAACACGCAGGCGCCGACTATGTAGTGATAGAAACTTACCACTCCGCGCTGGCAATGGCTGCTCAGGCCTTGCGATCAAACGGCATGCACCCATTTCGGGTTGACCAGCTGCGTGCCGCCTTTGACGAAACTGAGGCCCGCGGGCACCAGGATATGTATGCCGTCTGGCAGGAAGAGAGCGAGGGTGAACGCTCTGGCAAGAGCTACCATGATCGCTACCGCCAGTTGCATGAAGTCATGACCGACATCATGCAATCCCACCGGGACGACAAACACGATCGCAGCGAGCGCGGCTGGACACCACCCCCCAAGGGCTATACTGACGATTATGAAAAAGGCTGATCCGGGAGCCTGATATGGCCAGCTTAAAGCACTTTGACACCAATGCCTCGACGACAGACATGCTTGAGGCCATTACCGCCGATGGCGCCATCATCATTGATGGCGCGATGAGCCCTGATCAGCTGGCTCAGCTTCGCACTGAGACCGACCCATACATGGAAGCTACGGCCAACGGTGCAGATGACTTCACCGGCCGCCTGACCACGCGCACCGGCGGTCTGGTATCGCGATCCGCGCAGGTGCGTGAGCTGATCCAGAACGATGTCATTCTGAAACTCTGTGATGGTTTTCTACTGCCCTATTGCGAGCGTTACCAGCTGCACCTAACCCAGATTATTCGCCTGCGTCCGGGTCAGGGCAATCAGCCCATCCACCGGGACCGCTGGGCCTGGGGCAGTCACCTTGCCCATGTGCAACCTCAGCTCAACACCATTTGGGCCCTGTCTGATTTTACCGAGGCCAACGGTGCTACTCGCGTCGTGCCCGGCAGCACTGAATGGCCCGACGACCGTGTCGCCGACGAAAAGGAGATTACCCAGGCCACCATGCGCGCCGGTTCAGTGCTGGTCTACACGGGATCGGTTTTTCACAGCGGTGGCGAAAACCAGTCTGAGCAGGACCGTATTGGCCTGAACATTACCTATACACTGGGATGGCTGCGCCAGGAGGAAAACCAGTATCTGTCGACTCCGCCAGAACTGGCACGACAGCTTCCCGAAAGACTACAGGAGTTGATTGGTTACGCCATGGGCCAGTATGCACTGGGTTACTACACGCCACCCGGTGCGCCAGGCGAGCATCCGGAACTGGCGCCACCACAATATGCACTGGGGCGATCGTTCGAGCACGATGCTTTTGGCGACAGCGCCGACCTCGAGGCCATTCAGGAGAAAATGGGAACTGCCCATATCGAGCAGTAAAAAAGGTGCTGACCCTGTTTCCATTTTTTGAGTAGACTTGCTGCGTCTCGAGAAACAGAACCCAAGGATAACCATGGTCAGTATTGTTTACGTAGAAGCCGACGGCAGCCGCCATGAGGTGGATGTCGACGAGCAGATGAACCTGATGGAGGGCGCCACCATGAATCTGGTGCCCGGTGTGGAAGGGATGTGCGGCGGCGTTGCCTCCTGCGCCACCTGTCACTGCTATCTCGAGGGTGAGTTGGCCGCCCAACTACCTGAGCCCAATCAGGCAGAACAGACCATGCTGGACACGGCCAAGCACCGCAAGGGTTCATCTCGCCTGGGTTGCCAGGTTCTTGTGACCGCTGAGATGGAGGGGATGGAAGTACACCTCCCTCCCGAACAGGGCTCCTGACCCTTTTATACAGGTCTAGTAGGCGACTTTGAGGGCGCCGGGGCGTACAGAGAAATCCAGGCTCGCCACTTCCATCGGCTCGCCGTCCAGATTGATATGCAGAGGGCGATCGGTTTCTATGCGAAAGCGATCGGCCTGCCAGTAGCGAAACACTTTGTTGTCTGGATTCGTCAGGTCCTCCAGCTCGGCGGAGGCACCCAGCATTTCCGGGAGGTCCACCGCCAGCAGGACGGACAGGTCCAGCTTGCCATCATTGGGCGAGGACAAAGGTGCCACGTCAAAACCGCCACCGGCGAAGCGGTTGTTACCCACAGCCATCATCAACATGGCCCCGGGTTTGGCCTCCTCGCCGGGCAAATAAAGCGTGCCCTGGTAGGGTTCAAGGGTCCATAACTTGACCAGGCCTGCCAGCGTGTAGGCGAGACCACCCAACTGGGCCTTAATGTCCTGGGGCGTCGACGCAGTCACTTCCGCCCCAAACCCGCCGCTGGCCACATTGACGAAGTAATGGCCGTTCATCACACCCACATCCATGGGCCGCCCTGCCCCAGTACTGGCGATATACAGGCACTCTGCCAGATCATCGACCGGCAACTCGAGCCCATGAGCCATGTCATTGGCCGTTCCCAAAGGCATGATACCCATCTCAACATGGTCGCCGTAATGCTCGGAATTGAGCAATGCATTAGCCGCTGCGTTGAGAGTGCCATCGCCACCACCGGCGATAATTCTGCGAAAGCCCTGCTCTAGCAATTCTTCGATAACGCGACGCTTGTCTTTTTTGTTCCAGGGAATTCGAATCTGCAAATCCACGCCACGATTCTTGACGGCCTTAACCGCCGTTTTTACCTCGGGGCGATTGGCAGATTTGCGATGCAACACCAGAACAGGTTCGTCTCGCATGGGTGTCACTCCTGATTAAATATGGGTTCCCGTTTTTCGATAAATGCCATAATGCCCTCTCGCGCATCGGCGGTACCCATATTATCCAGCACCGCCTTCCGCTCGGCTGCCAGTAGCTGTGGCAGGGTTTTATCCTCGCAACCCACAATCACTTCAAGGATACTGCGCACCGCTCCCGCGGGCTGCGCCGCAAGTTCGTGTGCCAACGCTATCGCCTTCTGCTTGAGCTCGGCTAGGGGCCATACTTCATGCACCAACCCGATACGCAGGGCTTCTGGGCCACTGATTTTCTTGCCGCGCAGAATCATATCGAGGGTATGGTCCCTGCCCACACAGTGACTGAGTCGCGCGCTGCCGCCCCAGGCGGGTACGGAGCCAAGATCCATTTCAGGCAAACCGATACTGGCACCCTCTTCTGCTGCCAGGCGAAAGTGACACCCAAGAGGCATCTCCAGCCCTCCCCCAAGGCAATGACCGAACAGCGTGGCTATCCAGGGTTTCCCCATGTTCTCTATGGCTGCAATGACTTTCAGCCGTTGGTCGAACAGGGCCTCAGGACTACCCTTTTCCTGAATACCTTCCGGTAGTTGCTTGAGGTTCATACCTACCGAGAAGTTGCTGTCTCCCTCGCCGGTCAGCACCACTGCCCGGATACTGCTGTCATTGGCTATCTCCTCAACCTTCTGCTCCAGTTGGTCGATGAATGCCAGCGTCATTCGATTCCAGGGAGCATCGTTGATGGATACGATGGCGACGGGGCCATCGCGTTCGAACAAGAAGGGTTCTGACATAAGGCCGCTCAAATCAATGGGGTCAGACTCCATTGAAAAGCACAGGCATTGGTCAATGCAAGTCTACAGGGTGTATTGATCCCGCAGAGGGGGTAGCCTCAGAGCCAGCGATGCAGCAGCTCGTGCACGTCCACCCGCGCCTTCATTCGGGACGCCAGCATAAACATGCCCGCTACCTTGCGGTGAAAGAAAATCGCGTCTGCGGGCGGCGCCGACCAGAACTCTTTGTAGTTCTGGATATCCTCTGCGTACTCCATCATCTGGGCAGGAATCGTGGTTTTGCCAAAATCATAGGGACCCGGTTCCAGCACGCCTTCCATGATGATGCTCAAAATCTCCTCGACCAGTGCCCGGTAGTCATCATTGGCATCGGGATGCATATATCCCAGTTTCTCTGCGGCTGCATGAAAACGCTTACTGTCACCCTTGAGCGCGGCCTTCACGAGGCGCTTGTAGTCATTGACGAAGCCCGCCTTAAAGGAACGCGTGGCACCAAAGTCGAGCAGTACGATGCGACCACTGTCTTCCTGATAGCGGTAGTTGGCAAAGTTGGGGTCGGTTTGCATGGTGCGCCATTCAAAGAACTCTCGCAGCATCAGCTCAATCAAAGAACTCATGAGACGATCGCGATCGGCCTGGGGCAGGTTCTCTATCACTTCAATGGGCGAGGCCTCCACAAAAGACATCACCAGCACATTCTCGCGACTGAGTTCAGGCATCACTCGAGGCAGCAGAAAGCGATCATCGCCGTCCAGGGCCTCCTGGAAAGTGCCAAGATGCTCGGCTTCCAGCAGGTAGTTGGCCTCATCCTTCAGTTGAATTTTGGCTTCCTTAAGTATCGGCTTGATGTCGATACCCTCAGGCAACTGCCCTGACATACGCAGCAGCGTGGAAATATTATCCACATCGCTGTCGATACTTTGTGCCACACCCGGGTACTGAATTTTCAGTGCTACCTCTTCACCATCGGGCGAGTAAGCCCGATGCACCTGGCCAATTGAGGCCGCTGCCACCGGGGTAAAATTGAAGCCATACCAGATGTCCTGCCAGTCTTCGCCGTAGGCATTCTCCATCGCCTCATCCAACTGCGCGGCGGGCATCCACATCGCATCCTGACGCAGGCGCGCCAAAATATCAGCCAGCTCTTTGGGCAAGATATCGCCCCCTTCCATAGACAGCATCTGCCCCATTTTCATGGCGGCGCCGCGCATCTTGGACAACTCTTTTGTCAGGCGCTTGGCGTTGGCCGGTGTGAGCAACATATCGCGGGCATTTAGCTTTTCGCCGTCGCGTATACGCCGGCCACCCTCGGCGACCATGCCACCGGCAATTCCTCCGGCAATTTTGACCATGCGGCCGAATCGTCCCACCCGACTGGTAGGTACTGCCGCTTCCTTTTTAGCCATTACACATCTCCTTCCCGCTCACGCCAGCGCGCGATATGGGCCGCCACGGCGTCGTGGCCATTGAACTCTGCTCCCAGCACAGAGATAAACGTAAATACGCCGGTCAACTTGCGGGCGATGACCGCAAACTCCCGACTGGGAATATCAAAATGTGGTGACACCGCATTGGCGGCCGCCTTCTTGCCAGCACGCTGCATCAGGCGCGACTCACCCCAGCGGTATTCGCCTTTTCGGTTCAACACCTCTGCAGGCAGGTTTTCAGGCGCACGCAATGGTTCCAGCAAATGCATGCAAAAATCGGTAAACAGGTCGCGGGCCTGCTGTGAGCTGTTGGGGCGAAGACAGCCCAGTCCGATCAGGGTCTGCACCAGTGCCTCGGTGTCATCATCAAAACCTGCGGCTATGGCGCAACGGAGATGATGCTGAAACGCTTCGCTGCAATCGAGCATGGAACCAAAATCCAGCAGCGCCAGCCGGTCCGTTTCGCCGCTACCTCGGGGAGCCACCTGAACCAGGTAATTGCCAAAATTCGGATCGCTTTGCAGCACACCCCAGTCGTACAACTCGTAGAAAAACAAATCCAGCATGGCTTTAGCCAGGGCATTGCGACGCGCCTTGCCGAGCTTTAGTACTGCTGAATCATTCACCATCAAACCGGGTACGTACTCCAGCGCGAGCACGCCGCCATTGCTGTAGCGGCGATACAGACGAGGCACGCGAAGGCCGGCACCGGCTTCACCCAAGGCCTCAACCTGCTCGGCGACATGTAGACAAAAATCCGCCTCACGCTGGTAATCGATTTCGTGATGCAGGTATTCGCGCATCGATTCCAGCCAGCTATCCAAATCCCTGCCCGCTTTGACCCAGCGTGCCATGCGCAGCATGCGTACGACATGGTCAAAGTCCTCGTCGATCACATCGGCCAGGCCCGGGTACTGCACCTTCAGGCAGATCTGCTCACCGGTCTTGCTCACCCGGGCGCGATGCACCTGAGCCAGGGAAGCCGCAGCAATAGGCTGTTGCTCGATCTCCAGTTCGGCAAAACGGCGACCCAAATCGCGCTTTAGGGCCGGCTCAATCGCAGACCAGGTCAATGGTTTGGTATTGGATTCCAGATCGTGGAGAGCTTCCGTTAACACCGGGGGTAGAAAGTGCTCCCCAAACATGGCCATCATCTGGCCAATTTTCACGTATGTCCCCTTAAGCTTGCCCAGCTTGCGCACAAAGCGCCGGGCTTCACGGCGGGCAAAATCAGAACTGTCATCGCGACCTGTCAGCCCCTGCCAGGCATTGTCTACTGCCAGCACGCCACCCGCGCGCAAACCCGCGAGGGATGCGCTCAGGCTGCGCGGTATTCCGCGTCGCTTCAGGCTGTGACTTTTGCCTGACATTCTCAAACTTGCTCCTTTCAACTGGTTCATACTATAAACCAGCTGCTGGCCCCAGTATGGGCGGAAGCGCCAAATCATTGACCACAGACGACAACACACCATAACAAGGACTGCACAATGACCCATCCTGCAATTCAGGCCAACAATGTGGCCGTTATCACGGGTGCCGCCGACGGCATCGGACTGGCAGCCGC
Organism: Halieaceae bacterium; assembly: GCA_963921335.3. GTDB lineage: Bacteria > Pseudomonadota > Gammaproteobacteria > Pseudomonadales > Halieaceae > CAWUFC02. Next base: position 1,527,378 of record CAWUFC020000002.1, read on the forward strand.
GCAAACCTTTGCCAGCCGTGGCATGAAAGTCGTCATGGCTGACATCGACGCAGACAAACTCAAAGCAGCTGCCGCCAGCGTCGAGGGCGGCATGGCAGTACCTACCGATGTGGCACAGTTGCCGCAGGTAGAGGACCTGCGTGAAGCCGCGATCAGCGCCTATGGTCGGGTTGATGTACTGATGAACAACGCCGGCACCGGCGTGCCCGCGACCAGCTGGACCGGGTACGAGGGCTGGCAGAAGACCTTGAACGTCAATCTGTGGGGTGTCATCAATGGTTGCCACAGCTTTATTCCTACCATGCTGCAACAGAATGCGCCGGGGCTGGTGATCAATACCGGCTCCAAGCAGGGCATCACCTGCCCCCCAGGGGCACCGGCGTATAACGTCAGCAAGGCAGCGATCAAAGCCACCACTGAGGCGCTGCAACACGAATTCCGCAATACCGAGGACTGCCAGCTCAGCGCTCACCTGTTGGTGCCTGGTTTTACTTACACCGGCATGATGCGCTCATTTCTGCCTGAAAAGCCCGACGGCGCCTGGGACTCACAGCAGGTGGTCGACTTCATGCTGGCAGGCATCGAACAGGGTGACTTCTATATTCTTTGCCCCGACAACGACGTCACAAGAGAGATGGACAACAAGCGGATGCAATGGGCCATGGCAGATCTGATAGAGAACCGGCCACCCTTATCGCGCTGGCACCCGGATTATGCAGCCGCCTTTGAAGCTTTCATGAACGAGTAAGCATGCAGCCGACGCTTTACATTCCCCATGGCGGCGGCCCCTGCTTCTTTATGGAGTGGACCATGGGGCCACCCGACCTCTGGAACAAGATGCAAAAATGGCTGGAATCACTGGCCAGCACATTTGAGGAGAAGCCTACAGCGCTATTGGTCATATCAGCCCACTGGGAGGAAGCAGAGTTTACGACCACAGCTGCGGCACAACCCGAGCTGATCTATGACTATTACGGCTTTCCCGAGCATACCTATGAGCTTCAGTACCCCGCAGCCGGTCTGCCATCTCTGGCAGAGGATGTCGTGCAACGCTTGCAGCTGGCGGGCCTCGAAGCCAACACCGATTTGAATCGCGGCTTTGACCACGGCAGTTTTATACCGCTCAAGCTGATTTACCCGGATGCCGACATACCGCTGGTGCAGCTGTCCCTGCAAACCGGACTCGATCCCTCCGCTCATCTGGCGGCGGGGCGGGCACTGACAGAGTTGCGCGAGCAGGGCGTACTCATCATTGGCAGCGGCATGAGTTTTCACAATATGGAAGCGGCCCGATTCCCCGATTCAGCGGAGGCCTCCGAAAGCTTCGACGGCTGGCTGCAAGCAACCTGCAGCGCCCCGGGCAGCGAGCGCGAAAAAAGACTCATCGATTGGGAGCAGGCACCACGCGGACGTTTCTCTCACCCCCGGGAGGAGCACCTACTACCGCTAATGGTCTGTGCGGGTGCCGCCGGCAATGAAGCTGGTCGATGCGTTTACCGGGACTCGCTCGGTGGCAATATCGTCTCTGCCTTCCGCTTTGGCGGTTGAGCCTGGCTACAATATTTGAGGTATTGGCGGGCCACCCTGCCCTGACTGTATAGTGTCATTTTGCCCTCGCTTTAAAGCCCATCCAGAATGAAGACTATGCCTGCACCTGACATCAACACGCCCCAAACTGAAACGACCACCATGACTGGCCTTGGCCGGCTGGTTGGATCTGTCGTCGACGCTGGGCGCGATATCCTGGCGAAGCGCCGCCAGAGTGCGGCAGGCAAGGAGTCCAGCGACCTGGTCACCCAGTGCAAACAGCTTCTGGAACATCGGGGCGAAGCGTCCGGTCTGGCCCTGGCGGCTGAGATTATCGACACTTATTCGGCGCTTGATGAGTCCCATCGCCTCAGTTTCTTCCAGGCCCTCGCCACCGAATTCGAGGTGAATAGTGATGAAATCATTGAGGCGGCGGAGCAGTACAAAACCAGTCCTGACCACGACAAGCTGAGTGCGATTGCCAAGGCCGCCGAGGCTCCCCGGGTAAGACTATTCCGGCGCATGAACATGGCCCCCGGTGGCACCTCAGTATTGGTCAAGCTGCGTGGACACCTGCTGCCGTTGCTGAAAGAGCACCCCGAGTTTAAGGCCATCGATGCCGACCTGAAGCACCAGTTTGTATCCTGGTTTAACAAGGGCTTCCTGGAAATGCGCGCCATCGACTGGCGCTCACCAGCCATGGTGCTGGAGAAGATTATTGATTACGAGGCCGTGCACGAGATCGGTGGCTGGGATGATCTGCGCTCACGCCTTGGCGACGACCGACTCTGCTTTGCCTTTTTTCATCCTGCCATGCCCGACGATCCACTGGTGTTTGTTGAGATCGCGCTGACCCGGGGCATCGCCGACAGTATTGCACCACTGCTTGAGCAGAATCGCGACCCCGAAGAGCACGCCGAATTTGATACGGTAATCTTTTACTCAATCAGTAATTGTCATCCCGGCCTGGCCGGCGTCTCCTTTGGCAACTTCCTGATCAAACAGGTGGTACAGGAGATTCGCAAAGACCACGAGCAGGTAAAGACCTTCGTCACGCTGTCACCCGTACCAGGCTTTCGCCGCTGGCTGGCCAAGGCCAACCTTCGCGAACTGGTGGAAGACGAAAGCCTGCATGACAAACTCCGAGCTGAGTTGGGCGGCGTGGTAGAGAGCGAGGTACGCGATGAGTTACTGCGCCTGTGCGTACACTATCTGGTCAACGAAAAGTCCCGCGGTCTGGCGGCTGACCCGGTGGCCCGCTTTCACCTGGGTAACGGCGCCAGGCTTCATCGCATCAACTGGGCCGCTGACCTCAGCCCCAAGGGCAAGAAGCAATCTGCCGGCATCATGGTGAATTACCTTTACGACCTGCGCAAAATCGAGATTAACCATGATGCCTACTTCGACCAGGGCGAGATTGCAGTGTCCAGGTCTGTCACCAAATTGCTCTAGGAGCCGGTAATGACGGATACAAGAGATTGGCAGCATCTGGAACTGGAACGACAGCAGCGCGTGCTGACCGTGCGCTTTAAGTCAGGCAACAGCGTTAACAGCCTGAACCACGCGCTGATGCGCGAACTGACCCAGCTGGCTGTAGACCTGCAGCAAGACAGTGAACTCAGCGCCATCATTCTCACCGGCACGGACAGCACCTTCAGCGCCGGCATGGACCTGCGCGATCCAGAAACCGCCAACCTCAAGCAAATGACACTGGCGGAGCGACGCACCCTGCTGAAGGTGGGTCCGACCCTATGTGAAGCCTGGGAAAAACTCGAGCCTGTAACCATCTGTGCCATCGAGGGCTGGTGTATCGGCGGCGGTGCCGCATTGGCCGTATCCTGCGATTGGAGAGTGGCAGCCAGCGATGCGTCTTTCTATGTGCCTGAACTCAAACTGGGGATGAATATGAGCTGGCAGAGTGTGCCACGCTTTGTGAACCTGATCGGCCCAGCGCGCACCAAACAGTTACTGATTCTTGCAGAACCATTAGCGGCCGAAGAAGCACTGCAATGGGGCCTTTGTGACTATGTCACCGAACCAGGCAAAAGCCTGGAAAGTGCCACAGAGATTGCAAGTAAAGTGGCTGCCATGCCACCCATACCGGTGCGCATGGCCAAACGGGGCATCAATCAGTCTGCCAATGCGCTCAACCAGGCCACCAGTTTTATGGATGCTGACCAGTTCCTGCTGGCCCAGCACAGTGAGGACGCTACAGAGGGCGCGCGTGCGTTCCTGGAAAAGAGAGATCCTGATTTCAAAGGCAACTAAGCGAGGCTGTCGCTTAGTCTGCAGCGCCCGTGCTTAACTGCTCCAGTTGCAGCACCTCGGACTCGGTCAGCAGGTTCATAGAAGCGTCCAGGGATGCCGACAAGGCACTGGCCAGTACTCGCTGGTAGTAAGGCAGCTGCGCCACATAGAAAGGCAGGCTGGATTTAAGAGAGCCTGCCTCACGCACACTCTCTACCAGGGCCTGGCGGTGCCCGTTCAATGCCCGCATCAGCTCAGGATCGGACAGGGCATCCTCGCCGAGTTCGACCCGCCAGCTGGCATCGGGCTGCAGCTCGCAAACCGCAGCAAATATTACTGAATCCCGCGGACCCCACTCCTTTGGTGCAATCATCGACAGCTGCCACTGACCCTCGCGCAAGTACAGGTAATAGGGCTTGCCAGGCACCGGCCGGAACTGAAATACCGCGCCCAGCACCAGGGTTGAAGCCAGCAGCTCTTCAACCAGCCGGACCGGCGATTTAGCCACCACTTCGCCGCCGCGCCCCCAGCCGAGGTCGACCAGTAGCGGCAAATGTCCTTTCCCCTGTGGGTTGGCGGGCGTCACAAACTCGAGTCCTGTTGGTTTACTAGCACTAGCTACGGATACCGCAAAAGATCCGATCAATGCAAGGCGACGTAGGACTCATAAAACACAAGGCAGGTCCTGTTATGCGTCTTCCAGTACGACACCCAACCCCTCCCGCTTCTCCACCGCCCAGCCGCCTGAGCTCGCGCAATTTGCTAATGGAGATCGGCGGTATCCGCGATGTGATGCGCATGAGTCGCTACGCATTCCGACCACCTGCAAATAACGACCTGCGTGGTTTGAATGTCATCCTGATTCCGGGATGGCAGGCGCCGGAGGCCAGCATGGAGCCGATCAGGCGCTATCTCAAGCGGCTGGGCGCCAATGCACAGCACTGGGGCCTGGGCACCAACCGCGGCCAACCGGAAATGGATCGCGACCTCCTGCTGGACCGTATTGAACAGATGCGCTCCGATATGACCGGCCCGCTGGTCTTGCTGGGCTGGAGTCTGGGTGGTGTGATCGCCCGAGAAATCGCGAGGGAGGCGCCCGAACTCATAGAGCGCGTCATCACCTTTGGCACTCCGGTCATTGGTGGACCCAGTTACACCGCAGCAGCTGGCGCTTTTGGCGATGCCGAGTGCGAGCGCATCACCGAGCTGTCGCAACAGCTGGACGCCGAGCAACCTATCGAAGTACCTCTGAGCCTGATCTTTACCCGCAGGGATGGGGTCGTGTCCTGGCCAGCCTGTATCGACCGCAACAGCCCCGATGTCACTCACTTTGAGGTGGGTTCTACCCATCTATCGATGGGGATTGACCCTGACGTTTGGCAAATTATTGCCAGCGAGATGGCCCTCTGTCACAGCGATGCCTGAAGGCCCGGAAATCAGGCGAGCCGCTGACAAGCTCGCTGATGTGCTGCTTGGGCAAAACATTGTCAAAGTGCGATTCGGTATTCCAAAGCTCAGGCGCTATGCGCGCCCACTGCAGGGGCACAACATCAGCGCCATCGAGACACGGGGTAAGGCGCTGCTGACACACTTTGATCACGGCCAGACCGTGTACAGCCACAATCAGCTCTACGGAGTGTGGCGCACTGTAAAGGGTCACAAGTTGCCGAAGAGCAGTCGCTCACTGAGATTGCTGCTGCAAACGCCCACCCATATCGCCATTCTCTACAGCGCATCAGACATCAGTGTGTGGCCGAGCGAAGAGATAGAAGAACATCCCTTTCTGAAGCGTATCGGCCCGGACATCATGAACCCGGAGCTGGCCTGGAGGGATGTGGCCGCACGGCTGCAGGACGAACGATTCATCAAGCGTGAACTGTGCGCACTCTATCTCGACCAGGCCTTCCTGGCTGGCAACGGCAACTACCTGCGCTCAGAAGTCCTGTTTGATGCCGGCATTCATCCGCGCAGCAAGCCGCAGCAGCTAACCCGCGCAGAGCTGGGCAAGCTGGCACGCAGTACCCTGCAAATCAGTCAACGCAGCTACCAAACCGGCGGCATTACGCTGGCACCCCGACTGGCGGGTCAATTGCAAAAACAAGGGCTGTCTCGAGAATGGCGCCGTTTTTATGTCTTTGGGCGAACGGGTGAACCCTGCTATCGCTGCGGCACGGCCATACAGCGCAGTGAGACCAATACACGCAGACTGTATCACTGCCCCAGCTGCCAGCCCGGCCAAACCTGATCCATTGTTGTTATGCCTGCCCCTGCGTTCTCCATCAACGGTGAGACAACCGAACAGCTGCCTGGCTGTCCAGGTGTATACCGTTTTCTGGATGATGACGACCAGGCGCTCTATATTGGCAAGAGCATTAACCTGCGCAACCGGGTTCGCACACACCTGAGTAACCCGGACAAAGCTGTGCGCCAACAACGCATGCTGGCCAGCACCCGTCGTATTGATGTGCGGCCCACTGCAGGAGAGATCGGCGCATTGCTGCTGGAGAACGCCGGTATCAAAGCCGAATTACCCATCTACAATCGACGCCAGCGCGCCGTCAGGCGCATGTGGTCAATCTCTTTACACGAAGATAACAACGGCTTCCTAACACCCGAGCTGCGCGCCTACTCGCTGGAGTCGGCAGATATCCTCGCCACTTACGGCGCCTATGCCAACCGTCACCAGGCGCGTAAAGCTCTGCACTCACTGGCGCGCCGGGAAGCGCTGTGCGTCAGGAGACTTGGGCTCGAGTCGGGGCGCGGGGCCTGCTTTCAGCACCAGATTGGCCGCTGCATGGGGGCCTGCTGTGGCCGGGAAACAGCGCAGTCACATAATCAGCGTCTGCTGCTGGCATTGTCGGCAAACCGTCTCAGCGCCTGGCCCATTACCGAGCCGGTACTGCTGCGCGAGACTGCAGCGGACTCAGAGGTACAACCCGATCAGGAGTGGCACCTGCTACACAACTGGACGTATATGGGCACCTACACAGAGCCTCCTGCGCTGGACAAATTGCCGGCGCACGACAGCTTTATGTTTGACCGGGACACCTACCATATTCTCAGACGTAGCCTTCGGGATGCAGATATACCCCTGCTCTGCGCCCGTTCATTAGAAGCCGTCACATGGCCCGCAGTCGGTGGGCGTGCATGAAGGCGTCAGTTGTCTGGTTAAAGCGCGACCTGCGACTTGAGGATCACCAGCCCCTGTGTGAGGCGCTGGACAGTGAACGACCATTGGTACTGCTCTACTGTTTTGAACCCATGCTGCTTGAAGACCAGCGCTACAGCGAACGGCACTGGCGCTTCGTAACGCAGTCGCTGCAATGCATGAACCGCAGTCTGCGTGCAAACAATATCCGCATCATGGTATTGCAGGCAGACATGGTTTCGGCGCTGGAGGCATTGCACGACGAGATAGGTATCGCTGCGGTGTACAGCCACGAGGAAACGGGTGTCGACCTGACTTATCAACGGGACATTGAGGTCGCCGCATGGCTGGATAAAAACGGCATTGCCTGGCATGAGCACCCCAGCAACGGCATAGAGCGCGGCCGCAGTAATCGATCGGGTTGGAACCAGCGCTGGCAAACAGTGATGGAAAGCTCACTCGCACAACCACAATGGCGAGCGCTTGAAGCCCCCTGGCCTGTGCCAGGAGATAGGCTGGACCGCTTGCTACTGCGCGAGCCACCGGCCAGTTGGCTCGAACCAGACCGCAACTTTCAAGGCGGCGGCCCAGCAGCTGCCCAGGCATGCCTTGATTCCTTCTTTGGACATCGAGGCGAGGCCTACGCGCGGAGCGTCTCAAGCCCGGATTTAAGCCGCACTCACTGTTCCCGTTTATCTCCGTATCTGGCCTGGGGAAATCTGTCGATACGCCAGGTCTACCAGGCCCTCGAAAAGTGCAGGCATCGCTACCACTGGGAGCGCGCGATGCAGGCCTTTGAGTCCAGGCTGCACTGGCATTGCCACTTTATCCAGAAGTTCGAGTCTGAGTGCAGAATGGAATTTGAGGACATCAATCGCGGTTTTCTGGACATGCCCAGACCCACCAACGCGTCCGCTCAGGCCGCCTGGCGTTCCGGGCACACGGGCTACCCGCTCATTGATGCCAGCATGCGCTGCCTGCAGCATACCGGCTACATTAACTTTCGAAGTCGAGCCATGCTGGTCAGCTTTTTTTGTCATCATCTCTGGCAGCACTGGCGGGATGCTGCCAATCATCTGGCCAGTCTGTTTCTCGATTTTGAGCCCGGCATTCATTATGCGCAACTGCAAATGCAGGCCGGCGTTACCGGCACCAATACCGTCAGAATCTATAACCCAGTGAAGCAGTCCATGGAACACGACCCGGATGCGGCGTTTATTCTTGAGTGGGTGCCAGAGCTGAGGGGTTATCCCGAACATCTTCAGCACACGCCGTGGGAGGCCAACCCCATGGAGAAAATGATGCTGCCTGAAGGGTATCCCGAGCCCATCGTGAACTGCAGCGAGACTTACGGCCTCGCCCGCGATCGGCTCTGGGCAATGAAAGACAGTGAGTATGTTCAACTGGAGGCGGAGCGCATTCTCAACCGGCACGTGCAACGACAAAGTCGATCACAACACCCTGCCAGGCAGTGGCGGGTTAGATAAGTCAGGCAGGATGGTTGATGAAAAATCTGCACAAACAGATTAATTGTCCCCACGCCCGGCCCAGCCGCAGGGGGGCCGTGCGCGAAACCTGCCCGACCTGCGGGAGAGAATTGCTACTCACTTTTCATCACCTGATTCCGAAAAAGGTGCACCGCCGACCACGATTTGCCCGACAGTATCCGAAACAGCAGATGAATCTTGGCATTTACCTGTGCAAGGACTGCCACAAAGCCATCCATCGCACTTACTCAGAGATGCAGCTGGCCCAGAATTTTGCAAGCCTGGCGGCCCTTCTGGGTGACGAGACCCTGCAGCGCCACTTTGAGTGGCTGGGGAGGCAGCGGCGATGCTAAGCCAAACACCACTATCGCAACGCCTGGCCCATCAACTCGGCTACGCCGGCCTGGTACCCTTTTATCTGCTCGCGGGGCTCCACTGGAGCGACAGGCTGATGCTGCAGCAATTGGCCAGCCAGGGCTTCCTGCTCTACGCGGCGATGATACTGGCCTTTTTGTCCGGCACGCTCTGGGGTTCGGCCAAAGATCTGGATGAAACACAAAAACCGATCAGGTTGCTGTTTAGCAACGCCCTGGTCGTAGCCGGGTTCATGGCGTTATTGATCGCACCACCCGTGCTGGCCGGCGCCATACTGCTGTTATGCCACGCCATTCTGCTGCAGTTCGAAATACGGCATGCGAAAAAGAACGGCTGGTACCTGAGACTCCGCCTGAAGCTGACCGCCCTTTCCGGCCCCAGTTACCTGATCTGGGCGGCGGCCATGTATACAGGAAGTGTCCAGATAAGCGCGGCAGTCACCTGAGTCCGGACCATCCCTGACAGCGTACGTTCACTATCTACAAGTTTGCGTGAAAGGAGTAGACGATGTTTTCGTTCTTCAAGTCAGACCCCCAGAAGAAACTACAGAAGCAATATCAACAAACGCTGGAGCAAGCCATGCTGGCTCAGCGTAGCGGCGATATCAGGAAGTATTCCATGCTGACGGCTGATGCTGAGGAGCTGCACGCCCAAATGGAGGCTGCAAAAAACAGCGGCTAAACTCAGGTCCCGGCGCTCTCAAGTAAATAGCTGATGACGAATTTCATCAGGAAGCCAAAGATCCCCATGCCCAGGCCAATGAACAGAATGATCGTGCCAAACTTTCCCGCGTCGCTGCGCCTGGCCAGGTCCCAGACGATAAACAGCATAAACAGGATAAGGCCGCCCACCCCCAGCACTACGCCATATTCTGTCAGCCAGCGATCCACTTACTCCTCCTCACTCTCACCGACCTGCCCTGAATTATCAGGCAACTCCAACACCCATTCGGTGGCAGTTCGGCGGATCGTCTCGTGCGTCTCTGCCCGTTTGTCTTTGTCGCCCCGCCCACACACCAGTGAACAACGTTTGTCGAAGGGCCATTCAAAGTCACAGTGAGTCGCCTGCGGCAGGTGTATGGATTGTTCGACGCTGTATCGGGACACGATGTCAGAGAAATTGCCGCGCGCATTACACATGGAGGGCGCTGCAGAGATAAACAAGGCCGGGGCGGACAATGCACCAACGGTCGCCATTGCCAGGTCCCCTGAGTCCACCGCATCCAGGCCCAAAAAGCCTCGCGCGCGCTTATCGCTGTACGCGGCGAGATAAGCCGCCAGCCCTCCCGCTGAATACCCTGCGTATACTGGCGCTTCAATGCCAAGCTCTGTTGCCAGGGCAATCAGATCATCGGCGTTGCGTTGATGATGCCCATTAAACCAGGAGGAATTGCAGAAGCTCATGATGGTGGTGTCGATACCCTGCGCCTGCCAATACTCTGCCCAGCCCCTCATGTGCTTCAACTTGCGTTTGAAGCCGTGGGCCAGCAACACCTGCACATCGTCAGTTCGCGGTTCCAAAGTGATAAAGCGTTCGTAGGCCAGCGTGCATCCGTGCTCGCTTTCCATAGTGCCTTGAATGACATCTGCCCCCGCATGCAGAGCCAGGCAATAGATAAGGCATCCAAGAAATAGCGTTGGTTTCATTGCAGGTAGTAAAGCATAACTGATCCATAATGCTGTTTTGCTGACGAGACCTGCAGTGCACCTCGACAGCAGTTCGACGCCTGCGTGCACCACGAAGGCACTGCCCCTGGCGTTCAATACCGGTGATACAGGCAGATAAAACGTCCGCTGCATCAGTACCGAGCATTAAGAAAGGTAACACTTTGGTAACGCCTTCAAATGGTGCGCGGAAAGCACCCGTGCAGTGCATTATAATTCTTTAAAATCAGTATCTTACATAATTTTTTAATGAAAATTTCATTGTCTTGAAACGCAGCACGGTGCATACTGGATCTCGATTGTTACCATTGGTGACATATCATCTACTCATTGACTGTAGGAGGTCTTAGCAATGAAACACAAACTTTTTAACAACTTACTCGCGGCCCCACTGATGCTGGCTCCATTAACTTACGCTGATTGCAGAAATGCAGAGCTGCTGGATATTCCAGCTATTCCAGACGGCAGCACCTCATCCGCCGAGCAAATGCATGAAGCGCAAGTAGAAGTAATGGAATTTGTCGCCGCTGGCGAAGCTTACATCAGCTGCTTCCGTCCGCCGGCGATGTACCACAATCGCATCGTAGATAATCTTGAAAGTATCTCGGAATACTATAACGCGGAGCTCAGGGAGTTCTTTCAAGTTCAGAGCGGATTGGCCGCAAAGTAGGTAATCACTCGAGTTACCGGCACAGCCATAAGAACAGCGCCGGTTTGCTACCTGCCCGCCGGGTCAATCTTGGACTCGTTAATCTCCAGTTCACCCTGTCTTTGCTGAAGTTCTTTCTCAGACAGCGAGCCCTCCCGGTACAGCGAGACATACACAGCCTGCAATATATGGCGATGGCAGATCTCAAAATGGTCACGCAGATCGGGCCTTGATTCACTCATACCAAAACCGTCGGTGCCCAGCACCGTGAAACCGTCCGGCATCCACCGTGCAATACTGTTCGGTAGCGCCTTCATATAGTCAGTGACAGCAACCATCGGGCCAGTTTCGCCGGCAAACAATTGCTGGATATACGGCTGCCGTTGTTCAGCCAGCGGATTGAGGCGATTGTGACGCTCACAGGCCTCGGCGTCGCGACTCAGCTCTGTGAAGCTGGTGATACTCCAGATATGAGCCGCGTACCCCTGCTCTTCCAGGTTGTCCGCCGCGGCAATGGCCTGCTGCATGATCGAGCCACTGGCCAGCAGGTGAACCGGCTCGCCTTTGGAGTCACTGCGACGCCAACAGTAGCCACCCTGCAGAATGCCATCAGCGACTTCAGGAAGTTCCGGCATGGCTGGCATGACATGGTTTTCGTTGTAGAGCGTGAGGTAATAAAAAATGTTCTCCTGCAGCTCATACATGCGATGTATGCCTTCCCGCACAATCACCGCCAACTCATAGGCAAAGGCCGGGTCATAGCTTTTCAAGTTGGGCACGGTGCTGGCCAGAATATGAGAGTGGCCATCCTCGTGCTGCAGGCCTTCGCCGTTCAATGTGGTTCGTCCCGCAGTGCCGCCCAGCAGGAAACCGCGGCACATCATGTCGGCACAGGACCAGATCATGTCGCCGACGCGCTGAAAGCCAAACATGGAATAGAAAATGTAGAACGGGATAGTCGGTACGCCATGTACCGCGTAGGCCGTGCCCGCCGCCAGGAATGAGGCCATGGCACCGGTTTCGCAAATACCCTCCTGCATGATCTGGCCATCGGTGGCTTCGCGATAAGACATCAGGCTGTCTGCATCCACAGGCGTGTAGTTCTGCCCCGCCGGCGAATAGATACCGTTGCTTTTGAACAGGGCGTCCATGCCGAAGGTGCGCGCCTCGTCTGGCACAATCGGCACCACGTATTTGCCGATATCAGCATCTTTCATCAGTTGGCCCAGCATACGCACCATGACCATGGTGGTGGACGCTTCACGCTCGCCGGTACCCCCCAGGAATGAGCTGAATACCTCCATGGATGGCGCTGTAATAGCAGGACAATTCACCTCCCGCTCGGGCAGGTAACCGCCCAATGCCTGACGGTGCTTCTGCAGGTATTGCATCTCTTCACTGTCGGCAGCAGGCACATAGAAATCAGCGCGCTTAATGGCCTCAGGGTCCAGTGGAATATCGTAGTTCGCTGCCACTTCCAGGCGCTCCTCATCGCTGAGGTTCTTTTTCTGGTGGGCGGTATTCTTGCCCTGTGCGGCAGAGCCCATGCCATCGCCTTTCACAGTTTTGATCAGAATGACGGTGGGCTTATCACTGGACTCCGCAGCACGCTTGTAGGCGGCAAAAACTTTCTTGGGATCTTGCCCGCCGCGCTTGATTTGCCGCAACTCCTCATCGGTTAGCGAGTTCATCATCTGTTCCAGCTCGGGATCACCGTGCACCCAGTGTTCACGCTGGGCTTCGCCCGGCATGATGGAATAGCGCTGGTAATCACCGTCCACGCACTCTTCCATGCGGTGGCGCAGAATGCCTTTGTCGTCCTGGGCCAGCAGGCCATCCCAGCCGCTGCCCCAAATCACCTTCAATACGTTCCAGTCTGCACCGCGAAAGCTGCGCTCCAGTTCCTGAATAATTTTGCCATTGCCACGTACCGGGCCATCCAGGCGCTGCAGGTTGCAGTTGATCACCAGTACCAGATTATCGAGATTTTCCCTCGCCGCGATATTGATCGTGCCCATCACCTCGGGCTCATCGGACTCACCGTCACCAATAAAGCACCAGAACTTGCCACCATTGCGCGGCTTGAGTCCGCGATTCTCCAAATACTTGGCAAAGCGGGCCTGGTAGATCGCTGCAGGTGTCGACAGGCCCATGGAGGCATTAGGCACTTGCCAGAATTCAGGCATGGAGCGGGGATGTGGATAGGAACAAAGGCCTCCACCCTCCCCAAGTTCGCGCCGGTAATTCTTCAGCTGCTGTTCACTGAGACGACCCTCCAGAAACGCGCGGGCATAAATGCCCGGCGCCGCATGAGGCTGGGGCATGACAACATCGCCACCGTAGTCGGCACTGCGGTTGCGAAAGAAGTGCTGAAACCCCACCTCTAACATGGTGGCTGCCGAGGCATAGGTCGCGATATGACCACCCACACCGGTACCTTCATCGACTGCCTGCAACACCATCGCCATCGCATTCCAGCGGATGATGTTTTCAATCTTTTTCTCCAGCTCGATATCGCCAGGGTATGCCGGCTGCTCTGAAGGTGGAATCGTATTCACATAGGGCGTGTTGAGAGTTGCTTCACTCAGCCCGATACCCTGGGTGAGAGCATGGTTCTGCAGAGCCCGTAAAATGTCGCGCACGCCCTGCTCGCCATACTCACGGTGAATGTTATCCAGGGCCTCCAGCCATTCCTGGCGGTCATCGGCCAACTCATCAATAAAACTGGGCAATGCTTGTATATTCATAGCAACAGTATATAGATCACCCCGTGTCAGCGATTGCTTATCGTGCTTATATCGATTTATATTTAGCAATATTTATGAATTTTTTTTGAACTTTTTGGTACTTTATTGCTTATGAAGCTAGACCGCACTGACTACCGGATTTTGCATCACATCCAGAACAATGCCCGCATCAGCAACATCGAGCTGGCTGAGGCGGTGGGTCTGTCACCTTCCCCGTGCCTGCGCCGCGTGAAGGCCATGGAACAAGCGGGTGTTATCAAGCGTTATGCCGGTATCGTGGACGCCACTGCCGTCGGCCTGCCCATCTCAATTTTTGTGAATGTGTCGCTGGAACGTCAGGAACGCACCGGCCTGGAAGAGTTCGAGCAGCTGATTCAGTCCTATCCGGAAGTCATGGAGTGCTACCTGATGACCGGCAGCTCAGACTACCTGGTGCGCATCGTGGTGCCCGACCTGCAGGCCTACGAACGTTTTCTGGCTGACAAACTCACCCGGATTCCAGGAGTCGCCAATATCCAGTCGAGCTTCGCCCTCAAACAAGTGGTGTATAACACCGAGCTGCCGCTGCAAAGCGACTAATTTTGATCAGCTTTAGGTTCCCAGAGCATTGCCTGTCTCCGACAGGCTGGGTAGCATAGCCGCGCTTTTTCAGGGGTGGATCTCCCACCCCGGCGTTTAACCCTGCAAGGAGAATTTGATGGGTGTATTAGTTGGTAAGCCGGCTCCCGATTTTACGGCAGCTGCAGTTCTGGGTAATGGCGAGATTGTCGATGAGTTCAACTTCGCCGAAGCCACCAAGGGCAAGAAGGCCGTCGTGTTTTTCTACCCCCTGGACTTCACCTTTGTATGCCCTTCCGAGCTGCTGGCTTTTGACCACCGCATGGAAGAATTTGAAAAGCGCGGCGTGGAAGTGATTGGCGTGTCTATCGACTCCCAGTTCAGTCACAACGCATGGCGCAACACCCCGGTTAACGAAGGCGGCATTGGCCCGGTCAAGTACACACTGGTTGCCGACGTGACCCACGGCATTTGCCAGGCTTACGATGTGGAGTCTGAAGGCGGTGTAGCATTCCGCGGTTCTTTCCTGATCGACGAAGAGGGCAATGTTCGCCACCAGGTTGTGAACGACCTGCCGCTGGGCCGTAACGTGGACGAAATGCTGCGCATGGTCGACGCCCTGGCGTTCCACCAGGAACACGGCGAAGTGTGCCCCGCTGGCTGGAAGAATGGTGACACCGGCATGGTTGCCTCTCCTGAAGGCGTCGCTGAGTACCTGACGGACAACGCAGCTAATCTGTAATCAGTACTAGAAAAACAGGGCGCAGCTTAATCATCTCTAGCTGCCCCCTGAATTTTAAACACCTCATCCCTATTACTCCGCTTGCCGTATAATCGAACGCTGAATGAAAGCTCGGAAGTCGGTTTGAACAAATTTTCCCGCATAAGCCTGGTTGTGATCATCTGGGCCGCCACAGTCGCAGTGGCGGTGTTCTGGTTTAGCACCACCCAGCTGCGTCATCTCACCATTGGTGCCGGCCCCAAGGAGAGCGAAACCTTCGCTTTTGCCAACGCCATCACCGGGGTGATTAACAAGAACCCCCGCTATCAGGACATACAGCTGTTCGAGACCGGCGGCTCCCATGAAAACCTGCAGCTGCTGCTGTCCGGGCAGATTGACCTGGCGACCATACAGGGTGATATCACAGTCCCCGACAATGTCGTGGCCATCGCCCGCCTGTACCCCGACGCCTACCACCTGATCGTCAACAACGGCCAGGGCATCAAGAGTTTCTACGACCTGCGCGGGCGTCGCATTGCGATACCGCCCAAATCCAGCGGGCAGCATCAGTCCTTCTGGTTCCTGGCGGATCATTTCGGGCTGGAAAGGGACAGCTTTACCGGGCTACCCATGTCTGAAGAGGCGGCGAACTTTGCCATGGAACATGGCCAGGTAGACGCCATCTTCCGGGTACGCTCACCAGGCAATCCCATCATCAGCGACCTGGTTAAAGACTTTGACATGCACATTGTGCCGATCGACCAGGCACCCGCGCTGCGCCTGCGCAAACCCGCCCTGGATGCCGGCGAGATCCCCGCGGGCTCATACCGGGGCTATCCACCGCTTCCCGCTGAAAAGCTTTCGACCGTCGTACTGGACCGCTTGCTGGTAACCCGGGCTGATCTGCCTGAGGACATGGTCTACCGCTTCACCCAGGATATTTTTGAGAACCGCTCTGACTTACTGGAGCTGAGCCCCCTGGCCGGTTTTATGGAAGCTATGCCGGAGAATTCCAGCAGTGTCATACCCACTCATCCGGGCGCTCGCCGCTATTTTGATCGCGAAAAACCCGGTTTCCTGCAACAGAATGTGCGAGTGGCTTCCGCCAGCCTGTATACGGTAGCGATACTGATTACCGGCTTGTTTGCCCTGCGCTCTCACTGGCAGCGCATGCGCCGCGTGCGCATGGTGCAGTTCAACAAGCAGCTGATGGACATTGCCGGCGAGGTGCGTGCAGATACAGAGAGGGCATCACTGCTGGCACTGAAGAACCAGCTCATGGACATTCTGCACGAAGTCATCGTCGACCTGGATAAGGACAAAGTGAGCCAGGCCGAGTTTGAACATTTCAGTTTTGCCTGGCAGGCGGTTGACGCCTTGGTGCGGGATCAATTATCCCTGACCGAACAGGGAGGCACCGTTTCATGAAGAGTTTTGGCGTCAAAGGCGTGGCCGTGATGTTGACCGTTTTAAGCATTGCTGCGGTACTCGTCTTCAACCATGTTTACATGAACGGCAAGATCGACGAGGTGGGAGATCGACTGGCGCTCCTGCGAGACCAGCGCGCCAGTGCATTGGAGCGCTTTTTCCAGACTGCAGAGGCGGAAATCAGTTTCTGGAGCCTGAGCCCGGATCTGCTAGAGCTGCAGGCTGACATGACTGAGTGGTGGCAGGCCGAGGTGAACGCGGGCACCGAACCCGGCACCCAGTTACAGCAGTTGTATATCAATGACAATCCACATCCCCTGTCGAGTCGACACCTGCTGGCAGATGCCGGCGACGACTCCCGCTACAGCGAGATGCACGCCCAGCTCCACCCGCTGGCGGAAGAATTTGTGAGCAAGCGCGGCTACTACGACCTGTTTATCATCAACAGGCGCGGCGACATCATGTATACCGTGATCAAGGAGCAGGACTACGCGACCAACCTGCGCACGGGCGAGTACAGTGATACCGCATTGGCACAGGTGTTTCAGCTGGCCATGGAGCAGGAGAAATCGAGCGGGGTCGTCATCAGTGACATGGGCGCTTATTCCCCCAGCGCCGGCGCGCCCGCCATATTTATGGCCAAAGCCATGCACTCAGCAGCAGGCGATTTTATCGGCGTGTTTGCGCTGCAGCTACCGACATCAAAAATTACCGAGATCATGAACTTCACAGCAGGCATGGCGGAGACCGGCGAGACCTACCTGGTGGGTGAGGACTACCTGATGCGGTCCGACTCCCGCTTCCAGGAAAGCTCCAGCATTCTGGACATTGCGGTTCGTACCAGGCCGGCCGAGCTTGGACTGAGCGGTGAGACAGGCATACAGTTCAGTCCGGATTACCGCGGTGTCGAAGTGCTTTCCGCCTACAGACAGCTCCCTTTCCAGAACTTTAACTGGGCTCTATTGGCGGAGATTGATCGCGCAGAGATACGCGAGATTGCCGTCGCAGAGCGACCGGCCATCGGTCGATTCATGCTGGCCATCTACACACTCAGCCTGTTTTCGCTTTGGTGGGGCAGTCGTGAGCTCGACAACGACGGCGCTGAGAGCATCGACCTGGACTTCGAGTTAGACGCGACACCCAGCACCATCGATAACAACACCTAGATCCGGGGACAGCCTATTGGCTTCAGTCAGAAGCCCATTCCTTCAGCCATTAGGCTGACCCCTCCCATAGTACTGAGCGCCGTGGTCTACACTTCAGGTGTGCCAAGCTTGGGCCCCTCCAAAATCAACAACAACTAAGGGCAGTACATGTCAGCTTCCATGCCGCGCCGCTTTCACGTGGTGATGCTCACCTTCTTTGCAGTGTTTATCTGCTACATCGACCGGGTCAATATTTCCGTCGCCATCATCCCCATGGCGGAGGATCTGGATTGGAACTTGCAAACCCAGGGGCTGGTGCTGTCCTCCTTTGCCATGGGCTATATCACACTGCAGATCATCGGCGGCAGGTTGGCCGATCGCTATGGCGGCAAGATCGTATTGGGCATCGGCGTGCTGGCCTGGTCCTTCTTCACCATGATCACACCGCCGGCGGCGGCATTTGGTCTAACCATTCTTCTCATCACCCGCATTCTTATGGGTATGGGCGAGGCGGTGACCTTCCCCTCCTTCTACAGCATGTATTCCAAATGGATTCCCCTGGCCGAGCGAGCTCGCGCGGTGGGACTGGCCAACAGCGCGATCCCGGTGGGCACCGCCTTCGCACTGCTGGTCACGCCCATCGTGGTGCAAACCTGGGGTTGGGAGTGGGCCTTCTACCTATTTGGCGCCACCGGCTTCATCTGGTGGATATTCTGGCAACGCATGGTCACGGCCACGCCGCAGGAGCACCCCTCCATCAGCGCGGAGGAATTGGCGCATATAGAGTCGGGCATGGTGGGCAGTAGCGATGCGGAGTCACCCCACTGGACCGTGTTTCTCCGCCACCGCGCGGTGTGGGCTATTGCCATGGCCCATTTTTGTAACAACTGGTCGCTATACGTACTGCTGTCGTGGATGCCTACCTTCGTGAACAAGGGGCTGGGCGTTGATTTTGCCTCGGTTGGCTTTATCACCATGATCCCCCACATCGCCTCCTTTATCTGCCTGAACCTGGCCGGCAATATTGCTGACCGCATGATCAGTTCCGGGATGGCAGTGATCAAGGTACGCAAGATCATGATGACCATCGGCTTCGGCGGCATCGCCTGCAGTCTTGCTGTGGTCGGCTATGTGGAATCAGTGTGGCTGGCCATCGGCATTATGACCACCGGCAGCGCGCTGGGTGCGGCGGTGACTGGCGGCTTCTCGGTGAACCACATGGACATCGCTCCGCGCCACGCCGGCACACTGATGGGTATCACCAACACCGCCGGCACCCTCCCGGGCATCATCGCGGTCTATATCAGCGGCATGATCCTGGAGGCCACAGGCTCGTGGGCGCTTGTGTTCCAGACCGCTTCGGTCATCACCCTCATCGGGCTGGTGTTCTTCCTGTTCAATGCCCGCGGGGAAAAAATTTTTGACTAAGCCCGTTTGAGAAGGAGGCGACACATGCAGTTAAATCCTGGACCCCATACGCTGGCCTCCGTCCGTACCATTTTTCGCCCGGACTCTTCAGCAACGCTGAAGGCGAACAGCCCCAACTTCTACCAGGAGCTGGACGAGGAATTCGGCGATTTCAAAAACCACATCCTGGTGGCCGAATACAGCTTCAAATCAGCATGGCCGACCTAGGAGGTTCATCCCCACGGGGACGAGATGGTCTACCTGCTGGAAGGGGATACAGATTTCGTGCTTCGTGTTGACGGCCAGGATAAAATTCTTCGTGTCAGCAATCCCGGCGATTACGTCATGGTACCCCTGGGTATCTGGCACACTGCACGCCCACACACCCATACCCGGCTTCTCTTCATCACACCAGGAGAAGGCACTCTCAACGAATCTGAACCTTTATGACACGCGATTTCGGCAGCTTACCCATTTGCGTCGGAAGCCCACTCCTGAATGGGTAAGCTGCCTCCTCGGCGCAGCTCAGTGGTACGCTTTCAGAGGGCCGTTTACTTGTTGAGGGAATGGGGTTCTGACCGAAACAAGCAAACGGCCGCCTGATAAGAAAGCCAGTCAATTGCCTCGAGACATGGCGGCCTTTACTTGTTCGTCAATGCGCTTCATGGGAAGCAGGTCTCTGCCGTGTTCGAGCATGAAGTTGAGAAAATGACTGGCTACCAGTGAGAGACGCTTGTCGCGCCAGTGCGCCACCTGCCAGCGCGACATGATTGGAAAGCCGCTAACCGGCAGCTGCGTCAGTCCTTCCATCTCAGCGTTAGCCAGGACGTAGGCGGACAAAATAGTCACGCCCATATTGGCCATCACGGTGTGCTTGATCGCCTCATTACTCTGCACGGTCATCCGGCGCTTCACCTCGAGCCCCTCACTCGCAAGGTAGGCCTCAATGGTATGCAGCGTACCTGAACCCGGCTCGCGCAATATAAAACGCTCTTCAGCGAGTTCTTCCCAGCTCAATTGCTGACTATCTGCCAGGTGATGATTAACCGAACTGATCACAGCCAGCGGATTCGGCAAGAAGTCGTGGCAGGTAATATCCAGGTCAGTGGGCGGCTCGGCAAAGATATAGAGGTCGTCCCGGTTGTCCTGCATACGAGCAATAATCTCGCTGCGATTACCCACGTCAAACTGCACGTCGATATTGGGGTGTCTTTCCAGAAACCCGCCCAGCACCCGGGGCAGGAAATACTTGGCCGTGGACACCACCGCAATACGCAGCTGGCCGGACTCAAGCCCCTTGAGGTCATTCAGGCGCTGATCCAGATCGCCAATGGTGGCAAACAGCTCGCGACCCGCGGCTACCACCTCGCGACCTGCGTCAGTCAGGTGCAGTCGCTTGCCCAGCACTTCATACAAGGGCAGCTCGAGAGCCTCGCTGAGTTTGCGCACCTGAATCGATACCGAGGGCTGGGTTAAATGCAGGCGCTCAGCGGCCCTGGCGATACTGCCGCACTCCGCCACCGCCATGAAAATCTCCAGCTGGCGCAAGGTCCCCAGCCGGGTGAGTAGCCCTGTTTGCATAGCTGACACCAATTAATAGACGCTTATCTATTATATAGTTAAATATAATCTACTATCATTTATCAATCATGTTTGTAGAATGCAAGCAAAGTCATTGTTAAGAATGAGGACACACCATGCGCCCACACGTTGAAATGGTCGACGAACGCGACCTGCTCTGGCACCCCGCTGAAATGCCCCACGGCCAGGGCGATGCCGAACAACAGAACCTGAGTTACGACGAAGAAGACGGCTCAGCCTCACTGAAAGTGCGCTTTAACAGCGACTGGAACCGCGCTGCCGGTCTGCACAATGCGGTGACGGAGTGGTTTGTACTGAGCGGCGAAATCATGCTGGGTGATACCAAGCTGACCGCCGGTAGCTATTTCTGCGCACCCAAAGGCATTCTCACCCCGGCGATTTCTGTCAAAGCGGGTGCCGAAGTGCTGTTGTTCCGTGAATACGGCGACTGGGGTTTCACCCCCGCCGACGCGGATGATGGCAGCGCCTACGAAGGCGCAGAGCTGGTTGTGGTTCACTCGCAGGACCAGGAATGGTTCGACGTGGTTGATCCAGACAATGGCAGCCCCATGGATTTTGAACGCGGCGGTACCCCGGTACCCGGCCTGTTCATCAAAATGCTGTATCACAACCCGCACACCGGTTTTTATACCCGCCTGATCAAGGCCAAGCCCGGCTGGCGCGAGCACCCACTGGCGCACCACCCCGTATTCGAAGAGGCCTATTGTCTGGAAGGCAGCTTCGACTACAACTTCGGTCACATGGTGCCCGGCCAGTATTTCTTCCGCCCTAAGGGCATTCGCCACGGTGACTTCACCGCTGGAGAGGAGGAAGGTTGCACCTGGATTCTGCGCTGCGACGGCCAACTGGTCGACTGGTATACCGACAACGCCAGCGTGGAGATGAAGGGTGACCCGGTAAACTGGGGTGAAGGCTACGAAAACACCGAGCCACCCGAGCTGATCATGCCCGTACGCTCCAAAACTGTGGGACCCTGGAAAAACCCAACCTACCAGTAAGCAGCATACCGCGCTTTGCGCAATTGAACGGGGCCTATATAGTAGGCCCCGTTTTTATTTGTGCAGAGAAAATCACATGCAAGCAGTCAGTGTTGCAGACGCTATTCGCGATCGCCGCTCCGTGCGCGGCTATCTCGACAAACCGGTGCCACAGGATGTATTGAACAGCGTGTTTGAACTGGCGCGCTGGGCTCCCTCCGGAACTAATATTCAGCCCTGGCAGGTGTACGTGGCCTCCGGTGATTTGCGCGACACATTGCGCGAACAGTTTATGCAGCTGGCCAGCGGCGGCGAAAAGGCGCGACCGGACTATAACGGCAAGGGTCGCCTGGGAGAGCCCTGGAAAGAGCGCCGCCGCGACTGTGCCCGGGTGCTTTACGAAGCCATGGACGTCGACTGGGACGATATGGAAGGTCGCGGGCGCACCGCGTTTCGCAACTTCGAGATGTTCGATGCCCCACATGTCGCCTTCCTCTGTATCAACGAGGTGTTCGGCATGGCCTCTGCCGCCGATGTGGGCATGTATACACAGACCCTGATGCTATCCATGCACGCGCATGGCCTCGCCTCCTGTGCGCAGGGCACTATGGCGCACTATCCCGAAGTGGTGCGCGAGGCCTTTGGCCTGGAGCCTGAAGTGAAATTGCTTTACGGACTCAGCTTTGGCTATGAGGATCCAGACATACCCGCGAATACGGCTCGCACTGATCGGGCAACACTGGAAGAGTCAGTGGTGTTTCGCGACAGCTAGAACGTGGCGTGTCGACTCCGGCTGCCAGCTAAGGCTTCACTAATATAAGACGCTGATCGAAAAGGACGGATAAAGCTGCTCATGATGAGCAGCTGGCTCGTGCTAAAATGAGCCCATGACTGATTTGGACAGAGAGCTTCAGCGTGCGGAAATTGCCAGGGCTAAGGCAGAAACCGTAAAGTTCCAGGCCGAAGCTGCCAAGCTCGCTGTAGAATCGGCGACACTGGATACGGAAGTTCAAATCAAGATCTTTGGCACCGCCCTGGCGGCAATTGGAGCAGCCATCGCCAATATTGAGGTTCTGAAATAGTGACATTGGAAGAAGTCGTCCAGCAAAGAATTGAGCGCACAGGCACGCTCAATCAACGTATGCGTCGCAGCTTCTGGCTGGGCGTCGCGGTGGGCGGCTTTATTCTGGCCTGGTATTTGCTCGGCTGAGGATCGTTTGCTGATCATTCACCTGGCGTAGATTGACTTATCTCGCGGCTGAGCATCACTGATCTTTTGCTTAATCAAAGAGGCAAATTCCTGCGAATGCAGGTGAATCCGGGTTTCAACATAGAATGACACCCCTGAGGTGCCCGCTGCCAGCTCGATCACGTTTTCATAAACCTGCCAGTCGGCTTCTTCCATGCGACCGGATCGATACTGGTGATAGGCATCATCCAGAATACGCATCACGGAACTCGACAACAGCAGAAATCGGGTTCGATCCGCATCATTCAGCTAATCGATATCGGTGAGACCACGGTCCCAGATACTACTTAGTTCAGCACTCGCCGCAATACTGTGTATCCAATCGGTGTAACTCTTAGATAAATCGTGAACCGCTGACAAGCGACTTTCAGTAGCGGCCTGCTTCACCTGCCGGGACAGGTAAAGCAGTGTGGCGATCACAGTGACGGTGGCAATAAACTCCGCCGCCGCCCCCAGAGCATCCCAGTTCATATGAAGTGCCTAGGCTCGGGCGATAATGCGGCCGTCCAGCTTGTGCAGGTTCACTGGGTACGCGCTCTGCTGCGCAATCCCAGTCACCTTGTCATAGCGGAAGTGCCCGGGAATCAGCGCCTGCACATTGGTGCCCTTCTCCTCCACCGGGCGCTCATCAGCCGGGTCGCCCCAGCCGTGGGCGATGCCCAGCGTACCGGGCGCCACATCATCGCTGAGTTCCAATATGCCCTCGACCTGGCCAAAGCCGCTGTCGACCTGCACGCACTCGCCATCGGCAAAACCATGCGTAGACAAATCCTCTGCCGAGATCAGCACCGGGTTATAAGGGCGCTTGCGTTCTGCTCGCGGCAGGTTGTGGCCAGTGGTGCAATAGACCTCCGGCATGCGGTAGGTGATGGCGCGAAACTGGAATGACTGGTCGTCGATGGCATATTCACCCGCCACCGGTTCACGCTCCGCGCGCACACCGCGCAGTTCCGCCATGGGTTCGGAATGCCCCACCGCCATACGCTTGTCTTTGTGGCCAATCATGTTCGGGATAACGCCACCGACTTCGGTTTCCTTAGGGCCGTACAACTTGCCGCTGGGGTTTTCCTTGAGATCATCAAAAGGCGTGCGCGAGTTGGCATTCAGGGCGCGCATGATCTCCTCCGCCTCGGGCTTGCGATCTTCGGGCAGACCCTTGATACCGGCGTGAATGCCCAGTCGATCGCCCACCTCCCAGAAGAAATCCCATTCCTCAATAGTACCCTCCGGCGGTTCCACCAGCTTGTCGGTGTACTGCATATAGGGCTGCGGGTAAAAGCCGTTCATCATGTGCGGTATGTCATTGCGTTCAAAAGGATGTTTCACCGCCATGACGTAATCGGCGTAGCGCGCCGTGGCCGATTCAAACAGGTCCAGGCATACCAGCAGGTCCAGGTCCTTGAGCGCCTCAACGGTACGCTCTGTGTTGCTGAACACCAGGGCCGGGTTACCGCCGTTCACAATCAAAGCACGTATCTGCCCTTTGCCCTCGGTGAGAATCTCATCAGTCAGTGTATTGGTCGGCATCTCGTTGTAACCAAACAGCCCACTGATGCCTTTGATGTCCCGCACCCGCGCCACTTCGCCGCTGAACGTGGGCAACGGAATCGGCCCCATGCCTTCCGGCAGAGGTTGCGACAGGGCACCGGTGATGCGTGTCATACCGCCACGGCGGTCATAGCGCCCGCAAATAGCATTCAAGGTGTAGACCAAAAAGACACACAGGTTGGAGTGCGCAGTCATGGTCAGGCCGGTGCCGGACTGGGCCGCACCGAATGTCGCCGTGGCAAACACTTTCGCGCCTTCAACAATGGTCTCGGCAGGCACGGTGGTGCGACGCGCAGCGTATTCGAGATCAAAATCAGCAAGGGATGCAGTCAGTTCCTCAAAACCGCTGCAGTAAGCCTCAACGTATTCCTTGTCATACCACTCATTGTCGATGATGACTTTGATCATGGCCGCCAACAGGGTGGCATCCTCGCCGGGTTTGACCTGCAGGTGGACGGCGGCCTTGCGCGCCACATCACATTTGCGCGGGTCGATCACCACCAGCTTCATGCCGCGCTTCAGCGCCTCTTTCATGCGTGTGGACGGGTTTGACTGGGGCATCGTCCACAGGTGCGACACGGTCGGATTGGTCGCCACATACATGGCAACCTCAGAGTTATCGATATCCGGCGAGCCGAAAGGCATGGGTGCACCAAACATCCAACCGTTGGCAATGCTCAGCCCCGGGGAATCGATGGTGAAGGAGGTGTACATGCTCTTGGAGCCCAGCGCCTCCAGCCATTTACCCACAAACCAGGGGCCACCTGCAGCGGTGCGGTGCCCGCCACAGCCCGTGTAGACAGCAACGGCATCAGGGCCATGCTCGGCGATGATCGCTTTCAGCTTGTCGGCGATGTCATCCAGCGCCTGGGTAGTATCGACAGTTTGCAGTTCACCATCTACCCGCTGCTGACAGCTGAGTAAGCGCTCTGGATGATTGATGCGATCGACTTCACTGCGTCCCTTGGGGCAGGTATAGCCCTCAGAGATGGGGTTGTCGCGATCACCGCGCACATCCACCACGCGCCCGTCGGCCACATCCACTTCCATGCCGCAGAACACGTGACAAAAACGGCAGAACGTTTTCCGGGTTTCGACTGCCTGGTTCATTGTGATTATCCTCAGCTGTCCAACACGAGAAAATCACCCTAGCAGCACCGATAGAGAAAAACAATCAGGACTGACTGTATTTATGCAGCCCCAGCCAGCCCTTCGGCGCCGCTCCACAGCAGGCGTACCCCCACCACCACCAGGAAGAAGCTGATGATTCGGTAATAGGTATTCGGGTCAGAACGTTTGACCAGGTAGTGTCCAATTGCCACCCCGAGCGGTGCCAGTGGAATGAGTACCAGGGACAGCAGCAGGTTCTCCGAGCCCAGCTGCCCCAGAAAGTAGTACGGAACCAGCTTGACCGTGTTCACTACCGCAAAAAACACGCCGGCTGTGCCGGCAAACAGCAGGGGTGCCAGCTGCTTGGGCATTAGATACATATGAAACGGCGGGCCACCGGCGTGGATACTGAAACTGGTAAACCCGGCAATCGTACCCAGCACCGTGCCACTGGCAGTGTTGTGGTCACGGCCAATTCGCGGCCCAAGGGCAAACAGGCTCTGTAAACCGAACAATAGCGAGATGAAGCCGATCACCAGGCGCATGTGGTCGTCGTTAAACTCGTCGGCGGTGAGGTAGCCAATCAAATTCCCCACCATGGCTCCCGGCAGCATGATGTAGAGCGCCTTGCGGTCAAAGACGCCCCAGTAGGCCCTGATTACCAGCGCATCCATCACCACGAGAATGGGCAGCAATATGGCAGCTGCCTGGGTTGGCGACATTGCCAGCGCCATCAAGGGCACAGCCAATACCGCGGCCGGCCCGGCGAAGCCGCCCTTGGCCACCCCGTATAGCAGCACCGCTGGCACAGCCACCAGGTAGAACATTGGATCTGTGAGCACGCATCACCTCTTCACTCGAAGCGCGGAGTATACGGCGCATTGCAGAGCCACCAAAACTAATCCAGACTAACTAAGCCATCATAATAAGAAGCACACCATGCGGCCTGTCACAGCGCTGGAAAAATGGTCCTACGCAATCGGCAATATTCCCTCGGCGGTGAAGGACACCGCTTTCGGTACCTTTGTTGTCTTCTACTACACCCAGGTGCTTGGTCTGTCCGGCACCCTGGCGGGGCTGGCCGCCTTCATCGCACTCAGCTGGGACGCGATTTCAGACCCCATCGTTGGCAGCTGGTCAGACCGGGTGCGCTCACGCTGGGGCCGACGTCATTCACTGATGCTGCTGGGTGCACCCCCCACGGCTTTTCTGTTCCTGGCCCTGTTTAACCCACCCGCTGCCCTGACGGGCGAGACCTCACTGTTTCTCTGGTTGCTGGGAGTATCTTTGTTACTACGCACCTGCCTGACTATCTACTTCGTACCCTACCAGGCCATGGGTGCAGAGCTGGCAGAAGACTATGACGTACGCACCGAGCTGGCCAAGGCCCGCATTACGGTGTCATGGATGGGCGCACGATACTGCCGGCGATCGCCTACTCACTCATCTTCACGCCGGTCGGTGAGGTTGATGGTCGCCTGATCGCTTCCAACTATTGGAACTACGGGGTTCTCTCAACAGCCCTGGCACTGATTTCCGCAATGGTTTGCCTGCGCGGCACCTGGTCATTGAAGGCGGAACTACCTCGCCAAAGCGACTCCGCAACAGGTTTCTCCTTACTGCAACCCTGGCGTGACTTGCGAATTGCCTGGGTCAACAAGAACTTCCGGCAAACCATTGGTACCAAACTGTCTTTCGGCGCCGCGGCCGGTACGTACACGGCATTAGGTCTCTACCTCGGCACCTACTTCTGGGAGTTTTCAGCCGATCAACTGGCTCTACTGGTCGCGCCGATGTTTCTTGGCACTGTATTCGCATTCGCCATCCTCGGACACATTGGCAAGCGCGTCGACAAACCGCGCATGATCAGCAGCATTTGCCTGATCTTCACCGTCAATTCAATCTGGTTTGTCGCAGCACGATTGCTGCACTGGCTGCCAGACAACGGACACCCGCTGATACTGCTCTTACAGATGCTGCAGATCATGGTGGCTGTTTTTTGCGTTGCTGGACTGCAAATGCTCGGCGCCTCGCTGCTGGCGGATATTCTCGATGAACAGGAAGTGAAAATCGGACAGCGTCAGGAGGGAGTTTTCTTTGCGGCGTCTGCTTTTGTCTACAAGGCCACAACAGGGCTGGGCACCTTGGTCGCGGGCCTGGTGATCGACGCCTCCGGCCTCCAGGCAGGCGCCGAACCCGGAACGGTTCCGGAAACAGTTCTGGCTGCGCTGGGTGGTTTTTCGGTACTGATCTACACCTTGTGCGGGCTGGGCGCCTGGTTATTCGCCCTGCGTGTTCGCCTGAGCAGAGACAAGCTGCATAGGATACAAAGCGAACTAGGCCGCGCCTCAACCGTTAACTCAGTTAGCTGAGGGTATTAACCTAAACGCAGCAGGCGATCGACGTGCTGGTTGCCGTTGCTGTTTTGCAGATTGAAGCGGGTCGCTTCACGTATCCACTCCACCGCTGCGGCAGGGTCTACAAACACCTGGAAGGTGCCGCTGTCGACATGCTCGGCGAAGGAGTGGTAAATACTGGTATGCTCATTGTCCGGGGCCACCAGGGCCACTCGGGTGCCTTTAGCCAATGTGATATTGGCCACAGCAAACTCAACGAACTCGCCAAAATGCTCAATGGTGATGTGTTCCAGATCAGCCTGCGAGAAATCACACAGTCGGTGAACATCGGCTGCATAGTCAGGATCGTCAATGAAAAGCTGAGCCGCCTGGATAAACTGGCGAACGTCAGGTTGTCCCTTGATTTCGATGTATGCGTAGTTTTTCTGGCTTATTATCTTGTGCGTAATCAACGGACAGCTCCCCAGATGTCCCCACTCCTCTAATGGTTCTACAGGATACCGAGGCAGGGACCGAAGGTAAAGCGCTGATTTTATTGAAAAAATTAGCAAGCACTAGGAACATTTTCGATGTCATCTAACCCTATCAATGCACTGAGAGCGGGCATACTCGGCGGCCTTGGCCCCCAGGCGACGGTGGATTTTATGGCCAAGATCGTGGCCACGACCCCCGCCAGTACAGATCAGGATCACCTGCCCCTGCTGATTGATCACAATCCGACGGTGCCAAATCGCCACCAGGCGATAGCCGGAGAAACCCCCAGCGTTAGTCCGGACCTGGCCGCAATGGCCCGGCGACTGGAAAAGGCAGGCGCAGATTTCCTGGTGATGGTGTGCAATACCGCCCACGCCTACAGTGACGATATTCGTCAGGCAGTATCCATACCCTTTGTCAGCATGATTGATATCGTGGCCGATGAATTAGTGACCAGGGGTTTTAAGTCAGCTGGCATCATGGCAGCTGAAGGCTGCCTGCACGCGGGCCTGTATCAGGAGGCGCTGAAGGATCGTGGCATTGAGCCGGTGCTTTGGAGCGACAGCGAACTGCACAGCTTCATGGCGCTGGTATACCGCATCAAGGCTGGCGAAACAGACGCGGATATCACCAGCGGGCTGGAGAAGCTCGCCGCCAGCCTGGCGTTTTCAGGGGCAGAGTGCCTCGTAGCCGGTTGCACCGAAGTACCCCTGTTTCTCAATCAGCACAATAGTCCCCTGCCCCTGTTATCATCCACCGACCTTTTAGTGGCCCGCACCATTGCACTGGCCACCCATCAACACACACTGGAGACCTGAACATGCACCTGTCCCGTTTTGCCCGGGTAAAACTGGCACACCTGCCTACGCCTATCGAACACATGCCGCGACTGAGCGAGGCGCTGGGAGGGCCGCAAATCTTTGTGAAGCGCGACGACTGCACAGGACTCGCCAGCGGCGGCAACAAAACCCGCAAACTGGAGTTCCTCATGGCCGACGCTCTCGAGCAGGGTGCCGACATGGTGATCACCCAGGGGGCGGTGCAGTCCAATCACGCGCGCCAGACTGCTGCGGCTGCGGCCCATCTTGGGCTGGCCTGCGAATTGTTGTTTGAAAACCGGGTTCAGGAGCCCTCGGCCAATTACCTGCATTCAGGCAATGTATTGTTGGACCACCTGCACGGTGCCAATACCCATCACTTCGACAAAGGCACCGACATGAATGCGGCAATGGATGAACATGCCGCGAAAATGACTGCCGAAGGACACAAGCCCTACATCATTCCCGGCGGCGGCTCCAACCCTATTGGCGCCCTTGGCTACGTGAACTGCGCATTGGAGTTGCTGCACCAGGCCAACGAGGCGGGCTTGCGCATCGACCACCTGTTTCATGCCACTGGCAGTGCGGGCACCCAGGCCGGTCTAGTCACCGGTTTGCGCGCCACCCATTCGGGTATTCCGGTATTGGGAATTGGCGTCAACGCGGCGCAAGAAGCCCAAGAGCAAAAAGTCTATGACCTGGCTGTTGCTACCGCCGAGTATGTCGGTGCGCCTGGTTGCGTGAGCCGCGAGGATATCGTGGCCAACTGCAACTACGTGGGCGATGGTTATGGCATCGCGACCGAAGGCATGCGCCAGGCCCTGCAGCTGGCGGCCCGCCTTGAAGGGATTCTCTTTGATCCAGTGTACAGCGGCAAAGGGCTCGCCGGCTTGATCGACCTGATTCACCAGGGCCATTTCTCGCCAGAGGACAATGTGCTGTTTTTGCACACCGGCGGTTCAATGGCCCTGTTTGGTTACGGTGACGAACTGCTGTAACGTCCGTCACCACTGGACACCTTAGTTAGGCAGCCTCGATCTCGGTCATGGCGTTAATGGGATCTTCGGTATCCCAGTAACCGCGCATGGCCACCAGCTTGCCCTCCTCGTTTACCTCGTAGGTGAAAATGCCGTGTACTTTCTGCTGGATGGTCTTACCGTTTTCACCGGGTAGTTGAATGGTGATCTCAACATTATTGGCGCACTCATTGCCGGCTGCATATGAGTTGAGTATTTGCAGATCGATATTGGCAGGAGCGATAAAGTTATCGTAAAACGCCTCACGCGCAGCGGGCCCGCGATGGCCATTACCTTCAGGGTCGATATAAGACTTGCCAATGGGATCCTCAATGATGGCATCCTCGGCATACAGGCCCAGCCAGCCTTCCTTGTTATGGGTTTTTACATACTCACGAGACAATAGTGATGCACGGCGTGCGGGGTGTTTTTCTTCTTCAAACATAGCGGCCTCCTAAAGCTAGTGAGCAAAGTTTAGTGGAGCTTTGCCTGTAGTTCCCGCGCTACCAGTTCGATCCAGTGAACCACCGGGACATCGGTGCCACCTGACAGGTGCAGCTGGCAACCCACATTGGCAGTCGCGATAAGATCAGGCTCACTGCGCTGCAGCGCCTGTAGTTTGCGATCACGCAGCACACCCGCGCGCTCCGGGTAGAACAGTCCATAAGTACCTGCCGAACCGCAGCAGAGGTGCGCATCGCGGATTTGCGGCAACTGGAAACCGAGCCGCGTCAAAACCTCACGCACCGGCGTATCCAGATTCTGCCCGTGTTGACCGGTACAGGGACAATGCCAGATTACTTTAGCAGCGGGCTCCAGTTGCAGCTGCTCCAGATTTTGCTGCACCAGATATTCCGAGATGTCCTTCACTTTGTCAGCCAACGCGATGGCGCGCTCAGCATAATCTGGATCATGCTTTAACAACTCGGGATACTCCTTCAGATGCAGCCCACAGGCACTGGCGCTGCTGATAATCGCTTCAGCCCCATCTGCAAGAGTCTGCTCCCAGGTGTCTATATTGTTGCGGGCCTGATCCAATGCTGAAGCTGGTTGATCCAGATGAAAGGCCAGTGCACCGCAACACTGCTCAGCCGGGGCCTCTGCGACCGCAATATCCAGCGCGGCAAGCACCGCCACGACGCTATCGCGTGTAGCCGGGGTCATTCCTGCCTGCACACAACCCTGGGCAAGAACGACTTTACGCGCGCTGCCCGCCGCGTGCGTCGGCTCAATGGTCGAGGGTTGGGATAAGTAGTGTTTCAGGAATCGAGGCAACAAAAAACGCATGGGCCTGCCGGCGGCGACCAGCAACTTGACCCAGTCGCGCCGACTCATGATCGCCACCAGTACACGCCTGGCCAGGCGCTGCCAGAGTGGTCGAGGTGCCTGTTTTACAACCTCGTCACGACCAATGGCCAACAAGTGATGATATTGTACACCTGACGGGCAGGTGGATTCACAGGCGCGACAGGTCAGGCAACGATCCAGATGCTCTCGGGTCAGCTCGCTGGCAGGGTTACCCTCCAGCATGGACTTGATCAGGTAAATGCGTCCACGAGGGCCGTCCAGTTCATTGCCCTCCACCTGATAGGTTGGGCATGTCGCATTGCAAAAGCCACAGTGCACACAAGAGCGCAAAATCCGGTCAGCCTGTTGACCGCGATCGCTGGCTAAAAAATCCTGTGGTAATTCAGTCTGCACGCTCGCCCCCAAACACGGAAGCGGGGTCAAAGGCCTGCCGTAATCGTTGCTGCACCGCCCCGGCAGCATCGCCGGGTAACTCTCGCGGACCCTGGCTGACAGCCAGCACGTGATCCAGCTGTTCTCGCCACAACTCTCCCTCGCGATTGACCCAGCTCACCTGTGAAAAGCAGTCCGTCACCGGTAAAGCGACAGGCTCCAGCAGTGTGGGAAGTTTCAGCTGACGCAACTGTTGCCAGAAATCCGGGCTGACCTCGGTTCCCGTTTGCTCGCGAGCTATACGGTCCACACTGTGTTTACTGCCGGAAAACCTCAGGTAAACCTGGCCATCGACATGTACGGCACCCGATAGAGGCTCGCCACGCAGCAGCAGCTCCCGCATCACCGCGCAGGCATCGGCCAGAGACTCAACCGGGCGCTGCAGGGAATACTCGGCCTGGGGCATTGGATGCAGTTTTAAAGAGACTTCCAGAATCACACCCAGGCGACCAAGTGAGCCAACCAGTAATCGCGGCACATCAAAACCCACCACATTTTTCATGACCTGGCCGCCGAAACTGAGCACATCCCCATCGCCGTTAATCATGCGAACGCCCAGCATGGCATCGCGTAAGCTGCCCGAGGCGATAGCACGCGGGCCGTTCCAACCCACGGCAACGGCGCCTCCGATGGTCCCGCCCCCATCAAAATCCGGGCACTCAGCAGCAAGCATCTGGCCCTGCTCGCGCAGATGTTCTTCCAGTTCTGCCAGGGGGGTGCCGGACCGCACTGTAATCACTCGCTCGCTGGGCTGATAGCTGACCACCCCACGACACTCAGAGAGATCCAGTTCGCCGCGGCCAGTCAGCCAGGGTTTGGAGGCATTGCCGGTAATCTGTAGCACAGCCTTGCTGTTTACCGCTGAATGAATCTGGCGGGCCAGTTCCCGGTACTGCTCAGGCATCGCTTTTGATCGCCCTGTATTCCTGGCAACGACGCAGGCTGGGAATATTCTTGCCGGGATTGAGCAGTCCATCCGGGTCAAATGCACGCTTTAAACGACGCAGCTGCTCCAGTTCCCGATCATTGAACTGGCTTGCCATCTGGTTGATTTTTTCCCGCCCTACCCCGTGCTCGCCGGTGATCGTGCCGCCCACAGCGATGCATTTCTCCAGAATGTCGGCCCCGAACAGCTCGGCACGCTGCAGTGCGCCGTCTTCGTTGGCATCAAACAAAATCAAAGGGTGGAGGTTGCCGTCACCGGCATGAAACACATTGGCTACCGGCATTTGGTAGAACTCACCGCGTTCACCAATATAAGCCAGGACCTCGCCAATGCTGGCTCTGGGAATCGTACCATCCATGCAGTAGTAATCCGGATACAAGCGACCAACCGCGGGAAAGGCACCCTTGCGACCCTTCCACAACAGGTCACGCTCAGACTGATCGCCGGCTCGCTGCAAGCTGGTACAACCCGACTCATGCATGATGCGTTGAGCCATTGCGAGGTCCGCTTCAACCTCGGTGTCACAACCGTCCAGCTCCAGTAACAGAATCGCCTCGGCGTCACGGGGGTAACCTGCCTGGGCGAAGTCTTCTGCTGCTGTGAGGGCCAGCTTGTCCATCATCTCCAGGCCAGCCGGGGTTACCGCCCCGCTCATTAATTGCGCCACCGCCTCGCTGGTGGCGGTCACAGAATTAAAACCAGCCAGAAGCAGCTCCGTGCGCGGCGGCCGCACCAGCAGCCTGACAGTAATCTCTACCACAACGCCCAGCATGCCTTCCGAGCCTATACACAGAGACAGCAAGCCGGGACCTGTCGCATCTTCGTCTAACACCAGTACGCTACCGTCGACGGTCACCAGTGTGACGGACGTTACATTGTGAACAGTCAGTCCGTACTTCAGGCAATGCACGCCACCGGCATTCTCAGCGACATTGCCACCAATAGAACAGGCAATCTGGGAAGAGGGATCAGGCGCGTAGTACAAACCGTATTCTGACACGGCCTCGGAAATCGCCAGGTTCCGAACCCCCGGCTGCACCACCGCGTACATCTCTTCGGGATCGACACGCAGGATCCGATCAAGCCGGCTCAGCACCAGCAACACCCCATTCGCGCAAGGCAGGGCGCCCCCTGATAAGCCGGTGCCTGCACCGCGGGTCACCACGGGAACTTGCCTGCGATGACACAGTCTCATCACACTGCGCACCTGTTCGACAGTTTCAGGCAGCACAGTCACCATCGGTATTTCCGTGTAACTGCTGAGACCATCACACTCAAAGGGGCGCTGGGCCTCGTCGCCGCCAAGCACCGCGTCGGCCGGGAGAAGTGCTCGCAACTCGGTGATAAGCTGGTTAGCATTCACCTCTGGCAGCGCATCATCAAGCTGTGGGTTGTGGGCATCCATCATCGGACAAAGTATGCGGGAGCAAACAGTGAGCAACAAGGATTACGATCTTTTCGTCATCGGCGCAGGCAGCGGTGGCGTGCGCGCTGCGCGCATGTCGGCCAGCTTTGGAGCACGGGTCGCAGTGGCCGAAGATCGCTATATGGGTGGCACATGCGTCAATGTGGGCTGTGTACCCAAGAAACTGTATGTATACGCGTCTGAATTTGGCCACGCTTTTGAAGATGCCCAGGGTTTTGGCTGGCAGTCTCAGCGCCCTGAATTTGTCTGGGCCACACTGCGAGACAACAAAAAGCAGGAGATCAGCCGTCTCAACGCCATCTACAACAACCTGTTGGAAGGCGCCAATGTAGATGTCATTGATGGTCGGGGACGCATTGTCGACCCCCACACCGTCGAGGTGAATGGCCAGCAGTACAGCACCGAGAAAATTCTAATCGCTACTGGCGGCTGGCCCTTTGTGCCAGAATTTCCTGGTAGCGAACTGGCAGTGACCTCCAACGAGATCTTCGACCTGGAGCAGCTCCCCGAGCGCGTTGTCGTGGTGGGTGGTGGCTATATCGCGGTCGAGTTTGCCGGCATCTTCAACGGCCTCGGTGCCCAGGTCACCCAGCTGTATCGAGGCCCGCTGTTTCTGCGCGGCTTTGACCAGGACATCCGCGAGCACGCCGCCAAAGAAATTGCCAGCAGCGGTGTCGACCTGCGCTTTGACAGCCAGGTACGCTCCATTGAACGAGGCGCTTCAGGCCTTGTGCTCACGCTTGAAGATGGCACACAACTCGAAGCAGATGCGGTGCTCTACGCCACCGGCCGACAGCCGCACCTGGAAGGTCTGGGCCTTAAAAACACAGGCGTGCAATTGAATGACAATGGCACGGTTGCCGTTGATCCCTTCTTACAGACCAGTGAACCCAGTGTCTATGCCCTGGGTGATGTGATCGGCGGTATGGAACTGACACCCGTAGCTCTGGCCGAGGGCATGGCCTTTGCCCGCCGCCAATACATGCCCATGGAGGCGGATGTCGACTACGACTTCATTCCCACCGCAGTGTTCAGCCAACCCAATATTGGCACCGTCGGCTTTACCGAGGAAGAGGCGCGCAAGGAGTTCGGTGAGATCACCTTGTTCAAGAGCGAATTCCGACCTATGAAACACACTATCAGTGGGCGCGAGGAACGCACTTTTATGAAGCTGATTGTCGACACTGCCAGTGACCGTGTCGTCGGTGTGCATATGATGGGCCCGGATGCCGGCGAGATCGTACAGGGCATTGCTATCGCTATGAAAGCCGGCGCCACCAAGGCCGTATTCGACGCCACGATCGGCATTCACCCCACCGCCGCCGAGGAATTTGTCACCATGCGCGAGGCCTGGACCGGCTAATGGATCCCCTGCAGCTCACCCTGCTGGCTGCCGTTGGGGTTGCTGCGGGCTTTCTGAACGTGATGGCCGGTGGGGGTTCATTGTTGACCGTGCCCATGATGCTGTTTATGGGCATACCGGGGCCGGTCGCCAATGGCACCAATCGCATTGCCATACTGGCGCAGAACCTTACGGCAATCACCACGTTCTTCAGACGTGGTTACTCCGAATTTCGGCTTTCGCTGACACTGGCTCTGTGCTCACTGCCCGGGGCAATTGCGGGCGCCATGATAGGTGTGCAACTTGAGGGCGAATGGTTCAGCCGCACCGTGGCCCTCATTATGATTGGGGTCATGGTCATCATGGCACTGGACCGCAAATCCACCCCGGGTGGTGAACCGGCTGAGCCCAGTCGAACACGACTGATCTGGGGCCACGTGCTGATGGTGGGCGTTGGTTTCTGGGGCGGCTTTATTCAACTGGGGGTGGGCTTTTTGATTATGCCGGTGCTGCACCGGGTGCTGGGTTTCGACCTGGTCCGGACCAATATGCACAAGGTCTTTATTATCGCCAGTTACACCGCCGTGGCCCTGGTGGTATTTGCCAGCCAGGTGGAGATTCTGTGGGTGGTCGGGCTGGCGCTGGCAGTGGGCAACTCCCTCGGCGGCTGGCTGGCAGCCCGCGCCCAGATTAAAAAGGGCGAGGCCCTGGTTAGGCGGATTCTTTACCTGGTGTTAAGCGCCTTTATTATCAAACTGCTGTTCTTCCCCTGAGGCTGTCCAGGGGTCTTGAAATTTCAGGTCCAATTTAGAAAATAGTCCTCCGCAACGATCTGCCATTTTGGAGTTTCTGCATGATCTCAGTCGACAATGTGTCCCGTCGTTATGGTGATTTCCTGGCTGTTGACCAGGTGTCATTTGATATACAAGGCGGGGAAATTGTTGGTCTGCTGGGCCACAACGGTGCAGGCAAGACGACCATCATGAAAATGCTCAGCGGCTATCTCGAACCCAGCGGTGGTGCTATCAGCATTGATGGCCATGACCTCGAGCAGCAACCGCGTCAGGTTCAGCAGATCCTGGGTTATTTGCCGGAGAATCTGCCGGTGTATCCGGACATGCACGTTGCCGACTACCTGGACTACGCAGCCACCTTAAAAGGGCTTGCTGGCAGCCAGCGTATTGACGCCATCCGCCAGGCCGTGCGAGACACAGAGCTCGCCGGCAAGCTGACCGATCCCATCAACACCCTGAGTCGAGGTTACAAACAGCGAGTGGGCGTCGCACAGGCGATTCTGGGGCAGCCAAGGGTACTGATCCTGGACGAACCTACCAACGGTCTGGACCCAAGCCAGACCCAGCATATGCGCGACCTTATTTGCGGCATTGCCGAAACGGCGACCGTCATACTGTCCACGCACATCATGCAGGAGGTGGACGCCATCTGCCAACGCGCCCTGATTCTCAACCAGGGCCGGCTGGCCCTGAATGAAAATCTGTCAGATTTGCGCGCTTCACGATCAATCATTCTGCGCTGTAGTTTTGACGCTGCTGCCGTGCAGCAAGCCCTGCAGGGCCTGTCAGGCCTGGGCAAAACCGAAGCATTGGCAAATGGTGCTCTGCGCCTGCAGCTGGCTGAAGGCAGCGACAGCGATCAGCTGACTGCGGCCATCGCCGCGGCAATCATTGATCAGGGGGGTGAGCTATATGAGCTACGGGCGGAAATTCGCGATCTGGAGAGCGTTTTCCGTGAAGTGAACACGCAGGGAGGTACCGCCCATGCTGCATGATGTTTCTGTGCACCGTGTGGCCGCCAAAGAGCTCACCCTGTTCTTTGCCACCCCCGTGGCCTGGCTGTTCCTCGGCAGTTTCGCAGCCATCTCATTATTCGTCTTTTTCTGGGGTGAAGCATTCTTCGCCCGCAATATCGCCGATGTACGCCCTCTGTTCGAGTGGATGCCAATCCTGCTGATTTTCCTGACCTCTGCGGTGACCATGCGCATGTGGAGCGAAGAACGACGCACCGGTACCCTCGAATACGTATTGACGCTGCCGGTGCCCTTATGGCGTTTTGTGCTTGGTAAATTCCAGGCCTGCCTCGCCCTGCTCTGCCTGGCCCTGCTGATCACTCTGCCACTGCCCTTCACGGTGGCCCACCTGGCTAACCTGGACTGGGGCCCGGTACTCGCGGCTTACCTTGCCAGCGTGCTGCTGGGTGGCGCCTATATCGCCATCGGCCTGTTTGTGTCTGCCCGCAGTGACAATCCCATCGTCGCGCTGATTGGATCGGTAGTGATATGCGCGCTGTTTTACCTACTCGGTGCCGACATCATCACCAGTTTTTTTGGCAACCAGGGTGGAGAATGGCTGCGCGGTATCGCCACAGGTGCGCGCTTTGAGTCCATTACCCGGGGCGTTATCGATCTGCGCGATCTGGTGTATTACCTGAGCCTGATCGCCATCTTCCTCACACTGAATGTCTACTCCTTGGAGAAAGAACGCTGGTCCGAGCAAAGCAGCACGGCGCGCCATCGCCAGTGGCGCAGCGCTATCTCCCTGATAGTGGCAAATGCGCTTCTGGCCAATGTTTGGCTGAGTCATGTGACTCATGCTCGCCTGGATGTCACCAGCGGCAAACTCTACTCCATATCCGAGCCTACTCACCAATACCTGGCGCAGTTGCAGGAGCCGCTGCTACTTCGGGGCTACTTCAGCGCACAGACTCATCCACTGCTGGCGCCGCTGGTGCCGCAACTACGAGATCTGTTAAAGGAATATGAGATAGCGGGTAAAGGCAAAGTGCGGGTTGAAATCGTCGATCCTGTCGAAAACCCCGAGCTGGAGCAGGAGGCCAATGAGAAGTACGGTATTACAGCCGTTCCTTTCCAGGTGGCGGACCGTTATCAGGCCTCACTGGTGAACTCCTACTTTAACGTTCTGGTCGAATACGGTGACAGCTACCAGGTGTTGGGTTTTGGCGAAATGATTGAGGTGAAAGCCAGCGCTACCAGTGCGGTTGATGTGCAACTGCGCAACCCCGAGTTCAATCTTACCCGAGCCATCAAACAGGCAATCTACGCCTACCAGGCTGGGGGCAACTTGTTCAACAGCATTGACGGTGAACTGGAATTCATTGGATACGTATCCGCCGATGCCTTGTTGCCGGAACAACTGCAAGCCTATAAAGCCGCCATTCAAGCAGAACTTGAGCAGCGCGTGTCCCAATCCGGCGGTCAGCTCAGTGTTCGTTTTATCGAGCCCGAGGCAGACAATGGACGGGTGGCGCAGCAAATTGGCGAGGAGTGGGGCTTTAAACCCATGGTGGCTTCACTGTTCGACGAAAAACAGTTCTATTTTTACCTGACCATTGCCGACCAGCGCCAGGTCGTGCAGATTCCCACCGACGACTTCAACCCTGACAATGTTTCCCAGGCACTGGATGCAAGCCTGAAACGGTTCGCCAGCGGCTTCACCAAAACCGTGGCCATGGTGGCACCACAACCTAATCCACAACTGGCGCAGTACGGCATTACCGGCCCGACGTTCCGCAACCTTGAGCAGATTATTACCCAGGACCACAGTATTCGCTCGGAGGATCTGAGCGATGGCAGCGTCGCCGCCGAAACTGACCTGTTGGTCCTGGCTGCGCCGGAAAACCTGGGCGAGCGAGAGCTGTTCGCCGTAGACCAGTTCCTGATGCGTGGCGGCACTGTGATTGTCATCAGTTCACCGTTCCAACAGCAAACCCTGCGCGGCAACATGAGCATGATGCCGCGGGATAGTGGTCTTCAGGCATGGCTGGCTTCCCATGGTTTGAGCATCGAAGAGAGCCTGGTACTCGACCCACAGAACTCAGCCTTCCCGGTACCAGTGACTCGACAAGTGGGTGGCTTCAGCTTCCAGGAAGTCGCCATGGTCGACTACCCCTACTTCGTCGATATTCGTGCCGAAGGTCTGAACACAGAGCACCCGGTCACCAGCAACCTGCCGCAGGTCACTGTCAGCTGGGCCTCACCCATTGTTGTGGATGAACAGTCCAATGCCGATAGAGCAGTAACCCCTCTGCTGCGCAGCTCGCAGCAGTCCTGGACTTCAGATTCGATGGATATCCTTCCCAGAGCCAGTGCTGACGGCATCAGCGGATGGCAGGCGCCAGCGGAAACCGGAAGCTCCCTGATGGGCGTGATTGTCGAAGGTCGTTTTGACTCTTTCTTTGCTGGAAGCAAGTCTCCCCTGCTGCAAACCGCGTCCAGCGCGGAAGCCACCGACGATGAATCGTCGGCAGAGTTGAACGTCGGCAGCGTGATTGAACGCTCGGCGGAATCAGCGCGCCTGATACTGCTGTCGTCCAACGATT
Organism: Halieaceae bacterium; assembly: GCA_963921335.3. Taxonomy (GTDB): domain Bacteria; phylum Pseudomonadota; class Gammaproteobacteria; order Pseudomonadales; family Halieaceae; genus CAWUFC02. Next base: position 1,567,442 of record CAWUFC020000002.1, read on the forward strand.
TCCTGACCGACCAAATCCTAAGCACCATGAGCTCCATGACCGGCGCCCAATATCTGGGGCCACTGGAAACGGTGGCCAACGCGATCGACTGGGCACTGGAGGACAGCGGCCTGCTGGGTATCAGAGCCAATGCCCACTTTAACCGGACGCTGCCGCCGATGGAGAAAGATGATCAGTTGTTCTGGGAATATCTGAATTACGGCCTCGCCATCCTCGGCCTGCTACTGATAGCCATATGGCAGCGACAGCGACGTCGCAGGCAGCAGGCTCAGTACATCGCGCTGTTGGGAGATCAGCCATGAGTCGACTGAACACGCAATTACTCCTGCTACTGGCCGTGCAACTGGCCCTGGTCGCTGCTATTTTCTGGCCTCGTGATGAACCGGGCTATGCCGCTTCACAGCAGGTCTTACTGGCGCTGAGCGATACAGAAGCGGTAGAGCGGATTTTGGTCAGTGATGGCGAAGCGTCCCTGTTACTACAGCGCAGTGATGACGAATGGTCCATGCCCGCATATCACCAGTTACCCGCTGATCGTGCAAAAGTGGAACGCGCGCTTCAACAGCTGCCCGCGCTTGAACGGGGCTTTCCGGTGGCCACCAGCACCAATGCCAGCGAGCGCTTTGAGGTCTCGCCGGATAACTACCAGCGACAGCTGCAATACATCGTCAATGAAACCAGCGTGGGAGAGATCTACCTGGGTACATCACCTGGGTTTCGCAAGGTGCATGCCCGCGTTAACGATGAAAGTGAAGTGTTCAGCGTGAGCTTCAACAGCTTTGACGTACCCACCCAGGCCGCTGAGTGGCTGGAAAAAAGCCTGCTGCAAATTGATGGCTTTACCGCCTTGCGCGGGCAGGACTTTCACATTAAGCGAGCTGACGATGAGTGGGTCGATGACGGGGGCCAGGCAGCCGACCCTGATGCATTGAGCCAGCTGTTAAACGGTTTGAGAAGTCTGCGTGTTACCGCCGCAGTCGATATCGCCACCGCTGCGATTCTGGCTGACACACCGGCACCGCCGACCTTATCCGTGGAAACCAGCTCAGGATGGTACGACTACACACTCTACAGTATCGATGAGTCGTACTACCTGAAGCGCAGCGACGTGGATGTATATTTCACAATCAGCCAGCTGGATTTCGATCGCCTCCAGGCAGCCAACGCAACCGCCTTATTCCCGGCTTCAGACCAGCAAGACGGCGAAAACCAGGCTGCCGGCGGCAACAGTGATGAGGCTGCCGCGCCGCAGCTGAACTGAGGCCAGCCCCAGCCAGAGCCCACTGAGAAAGATCAGCAGCAAACCCAGTGCAAAAGCCTGCTGCAGTGTCTTGAACGCGCCGGGGCCATGACCCATATGCAGTTCGATCATGCGTTTTTGCAAACTGGGCTCGGCGAACTGAACCTCAGCAGCACCCTCAGACAGGTTGATGATGTAGTGTTCCCGCGAAGTGGGCCGGGTATAGAGGGTATTACCCTTGACCTTGACGTACTCATAGTCAAAGTCGGCAACACCGGCAGTTGCCAGCAGTGTGTCGACCTGCTCCTTGAGATCATCGGCTGAACTGTCAATCGCGGCGGGGCCAGTATAGACAGCAGTGGTTTCCACTGAGCCTTTCACGCCCACCAGGTAAAGCCCCCCGGAAATGGCCACCAGCAGCACGCAGGGCGCAAAGAAGGTCGCCAGGTACAGGTGTATGTTGATTAACAGCTTGCGGTTCATTCAGTGTCTCCATCAGTCCAGTCTTCGCCTTGTATCCAGCGACATGCCGGGCAGGCCAGTAACGCACCGCTCACCGGTGCAGCAATATAAATCCAGATGCCATCCAGCTGGCCTGAGACCAGGCCAGGCCCCAGTGAGCGAGCAGGGTTCATGGAGGCGCCGGTGGCGGGCCCTCCGACCAGTGCCTCCAGTGCGATCAATCCACCGATGGCGGCGCCGGCCATAATACCTTTCTCCATGTGTCCTGTGGACAAACTAAGCACTACCAGCATGAGGATAAAGGTCTGCACAAACTCAATCACAAAGACCCGGTCATGAGTCACCGCCGGCAAGGTGGAACCCAGGGTTTCGTGGGCAGGGTATAGATAAGCTAAAAGCATTGAGGCTAACAGGGCACCCAGCAGCTGACACACGATATAGGCCGGGGCATGATTCAGTGGCAGGCGCCGGGCAAATACAAAGGCCAGCGTGACCGCCGGATTCATATGGGCACCGGAGACGTTACCGAATGAATAAATCATAACCATGACAACCAGGCCAAAGACCGCGCAGACGCCGATGGCGTTCAGGCCACCATAAAGATCATTGACGATAATCGCGCCGCACCCAAAAAAGACCAAAGTAAATGTGGCCGCCAGTTCAGCCAGGTAAATGCGTCGCGTCATAGCCCTGCCTCAGTCCTGACTCCAGTACCGCTGCATTTCTATATAAAGGAAAGAAGCCGTCCAGGTGATCAGGAGCAGCCCGGTCAGAGCTTCAATGCCGGTGAGATAACGCAAATCACCAATCGGTTCGATGTCACCAAAGCCCACGGTGGTATATACCGTAAAGGAAAAGTAGACGCAGTCGAGCAGCGTACCTTCAAAATTGCCGACCAATTCACCCCAGTCTTCCCAACGATTCATCAGGTAATAGGCCACGCCGAAAATCCAGACCTCAACCGCATGTGCTACCAGCGCACCAAAGACGCCGACCACCAGTCGATAACGGTGCCGAATACGCATCTCTGGCAGCCAGTGGGTCAGACGATAGAGGCACTCGTAGTGAATCATCACCACCAGTGAAACCACCAGGCAATTAACAACCACGACCAATAACATGAGGCCAGTCTAGCACTCAGAACAGGTATTGCACCCGTCCGATCAGGGCACCGCCATCATCGTTACCGTTGACCTCACGCCGGGTCTTGGCATAGATGCCGTTGACGCTGGTACGAAACTTCCGAAAGTACCAGTTAACACCCACAGTAACCTGGCTCAGATGATTTCTGGGATTCAATTCATCTTCACCGGAAATATGGCTGGCACGGGTGAACAGCTCGACACTGTTCTTGTTAACGCGCGTAACTGGCGCCCACAAACCCAGCCGCGGGCGATAATCGCGATGTTCGCCAGTGACAAACCAGCCGACCTGGGCGTAGCCGCCATAGCCATCCGCATCCACGCTGCCTTGCCGATAGGTGCTGCCGAACACTTCGAACTGGCCGTGCAGGGCGCCAAAACTGGCGCCCCCTTCCATAGCCAGGGTCGTCATGCGCTCTGCGTCAGGCGAAGCCAACAGGATTCGCTCGGCACCCGCCGATTCAGGCCGCGGGGCGATCTGGTCGAACTTGCCATCCCGGTAGGTTCCGCCAATGCCAATATGCAGGCCGCGCTGCCCATCGATGGCATTACCCAGCGTCAAGCGCCCGGTTACCGCCAGGTCGCTGTTGTTCTTGTTGTCGATGCCGATATCGTGGGTAAAGATACCCACAGAGGCGGTTGCGCGAGTGGCAGAAAATCCGGCGATCTTGCGAGTGTCACCGAAATTGGCCCAGCGGTTAAATCGGGCACCAGTAGAACGAAAACTGCTGAATTCAGATGTGGGCGAGGAGCGTTCCATGGCCGTGCCAAATTTATTGCCGGTGAGATAATCCAACCCCATCGGCTCCTTTTGCTGTCCAACAGTCAGGTTGGCCTCTCGATTTTGGAAATTCCAGCGCCAGTGAAGGTCACGGAAGAATTTGTCGGCCAGGTCGTACTGTACCTTCCACTCCGCCTGCTGGTTGCCCGAGGCTCGCACAATAACCTCACCCCGCCGAATATCAAGTTCGGAGTCAGAGTCACTATCGAGATCATGGTGGCGGTAATAGTCGACCTGAACCGCCCCACCGACCCATATATTAAAACGATTGAACAACACCAGGTCGCCACGTTCCCTGGCCACCTGTGCTAACACGGTGTCGTCATCGTGTAACTCCGTCGTGATTTCGCTGTCTTCAAGATAGGTCAAGGCAACTTCAACCTGCTCTGGCTCAGCTTCGGGTTCCGGCTCTGGCTCTGGCGGTGGCACCACCGGCAGCGGTTCCGCAGGAACCTGCTTGGGTTCGGGCATCGCGATGCGCTGGGCGCCGATTTCAACGGGACGCAACAGCAGCTCACCTGTGCCCTTCTGGAACTCCGCATCCTCTTCGGGTTCAGCTTCAGTGAGGCCGATACGTCTTTCTTCGACGATAGCCTTGCTCTCAGGCGTGGGCGCGAGATCCTTTGCGACGCCTACCATGCGCTCTGTCAGCTCATCCACGTACTGATCCAGGGTGTGCAGATGCTCATGTTCTGCCGCGGACTGCAGGATCAGCGGCGGGCCAGGGTGCGCTGCCAGAGGCAGCGTCCAGGCAAACAGAAACAGGATTGCAATACAGCGAGACAGCATAGACATAGTGTAATCAATCGCGCTGCGAGAGTTGAGCTATAGTCCTATTTATGAAAAACATCATTCTCTGCTTTGACGGCACCTGCAATGATCCTTCCGACGCCGGCGATTTTTTCTCTAATTCCAGCATCAGCAATGTGCTGAAGATGCATGCCCTGTTTGGAGGGTCTCTCAATCCAGCTAACAGGGCCAACCCCAAACTGAAGAACCAGCGGAGCTTTTACTACAGCGGGGTGGGTACCCACGGCGGCTGGCTGCGACAGGCCTATAACGCCATGTTCGCGCCGCAAGGCTCTGACATGGAGGACATTATTGCCGAGGCCAGCAAGGACCTGAACAGGGTTTACCCGGAAGGCGATAACATTTTCATTTTTGGTTTCAGCCGGGGCGCCGCCATTGCCCGCATTTTTGCTGCCAGGCATGTCGGCAAACGCCCAGTGCAGCTACTCGGTGTCTTCGATACGGTGGCTGCCATCAAAGGGTCGCTGGATCTCAAGCGAAGCACATTGCCCGCCAGTGGCATCCTATTTGAAAACGGTACTCTTGCCCGTCACGTCAAACGGGCCGTTCATCTGGTAGCCATTGACGAGAAGAGACTGGCCTTTCAACCCACCCTGTTCAATCTGGACCGGCGCCGGGTGACCGAAGTCTGGTTTGCCGGCGTGCATTCGGATATTGGTGGAGGCTATTGGTTTGACGGCTTGTCGGACATAGCCCTGGATTTCATGTGCAGCGCGGCAAAAGAAGCTGGCCTGAAGGTACTGAGCCCCAGCGAAATCCGCTACAGCACCCTGAAAGATCCAGATCGGGACCACAACGGGCCAGAAGACGCGATCTGCAAGGACGACATTGCGATACTGCCGCTGGCGACCGGCACCCTGCATGAGCAACAGCGCTCGGGAATGGGCGCCAGAACCCTGGGTACAAGGCTGATTCGAGTTAACGAGAAAGACGAGCCCGGAAAAGAACTGCCAATCATCCACCACAGCGTGGTGGAACGATTCAATAAAGTACCGGACTACCGTCCCTACGCACTGCGCAACGGGAAGTTTGTGGTACTGATGCCAGATGGCAGCCTCAGCACACCACAAACGGGTATTGAAGGGCTGCGCCGCATCAAACTCTGATCTGCCTTAAACGCGGTTAGTCCTTGAAGTCCGGCGCCCTGCCCTCTTTGCGAGCACGTATGGCTTCCTCAAAATTCTGGGTCGTCATGCGCACAAAAAGCTGGGCGTGACCTTCGTGGTTGATATGCGAAGCGAGACTACCTGCATCCAGTCCTGCCCAGAGCATCTGTTTACTTAATTCCACGCCCAACTGACTGTGCCCGCAAATACGCTCGGCAATCGCGTAGCACTCATCCAATAGCTGCTCATGTGCGACCTGCCGCGACACAATGCCCAGGCGCTCTGCCTCTTCCGCTTCCACGTCACGACCGGTCAGCATGATGTCAAAGGCCCGGGTGCTGCCAATGGCCTTCGGTAACAGGTAACTCAGGCCCAACTCACCGGAGGTCAGGCCATTATTAATGCCAGCGGGGCGAAAGTAGGCACGATCAGAGGCGACCCGAATATCCGCTGCCATCGCCAGGCAAAACCCACCGCCTATGGCGGCACCATTCACGGCGGCAATCACAGGTTGGTGCAGGTTGTGAATCGTTTTCACCACATCGTCGAGAATGCGCATGGCGCGCCGGGCAATACCCGGCATGGTCAGCCCATCAAAGATGTCCAGCCAACCAGGATCTTCCAGATCCGCGCCGGAGCAGAAACCTTCGCCGGCGCCGGTGATGACAACTACACGGGTATCGTTGTCAAAGCTCACTTTTTCCAGCTCTTCCTTGAACGGCACCATCACATCAAAGGCCATGGCGTTCATGCGCTCGGGACGATTCAGGGTGATCTGGGTCACGCCGGGGCGTGGTTTTTCTACTTTTACGAAGGACATGTGTACTCTCCTATAGGATTGCCTGAAAGCTTAGGAGAGCAAGAGCTTGGGGAACATGGCCTCAGCGGCCAAAAAGGGCAGACAGTTTCCTGATTGAAGGAATGGGGTTCTGACTGAAATCAGGAAACTGTCATCTGATCTATTTAAGAGTCTGCTGGATAGAGGAGAAATCCACCTGTCCGTTGCCCGCAGACTGATGGGCCTCGTAGAGGCTGCGCGCCAGCTGGCCCATGCGGTTATCGACACCGGCCTGCTCGGCAATTTCCATCGCCAGCCCCAGGTCTTTCACCATCAGGTCGACCATAAATCCGGGCTTGTAGTCATTGCTGGCGGGCGCAGTCTCCATCACGCCGGGATAGGGGTTATACACCTCCAGCGACCAGTTGCGGCCGGAGCTGGCCAGCATGATCTCTGACAGTACCGCAGGGTCGAGCCCGTTGCGTGCGCCCATTTCCAGCGCTTCGGTGGTGCCGATCATATGAATCGCCAGCAGCATATTGTTACAGCCCTTGGCCACCTGCCCCGCACCCGCAGGCCCGGCGTGGAAGATATTCTTGCCCATGTCCGCGAGGATGAGCTTGGCTTTCTCGAAGGTCTCGGCACTGCCCCCGCACATAAAGGCCAGGGTACCCGCTGCTGCTGCAGCGACGCCGCCCGATACCGGGCTGTCCATAAAACCGATACCGGCCTCGGCAGCGGCTTCGCCGACCTTGCGTGCAGTTGCGGCATCAATGGTGCTGCAATCAAGCACAGTGACATTGCCATCAAGCTGCGACAATAGGCCGTCGTCACCGGTGTAGACCGCTTCCACATGTTTACCCGCCGGCAGCATCGAGATGACATAGTCAGCCCCTGCGATCGCGGCGCTGGCAGAGTCGGCCACGGAGGCACCCGCCTCGGCGAGCTGAGCACAGGCCTCAGGCATCAGGTCAAACACAGTAACCGCGTGGCCCACCTTTACCAGGTTGGTGGCCATGGGCCCGCCCATGTTACCCAGTCCAATAAAACCAACAGTTGCCATATCAGGTCTCCCTAAAGGTTAGCCAGGGGGTTCGTATCCCAGGGTGGAGTGAAGAAGCCATCCAGCACCGCATCGGGCACCTCGCGGGAACTGGGGTAGGCCCAGCTGGGGTTGCGATCCTTATCGACCAGCAGTGCCCGCACGCCCTCGGCAAACTCCGGGTAGCGGATAATATTGGTAACCAGCTGAATCTCCTGCTGGAATACTTCTTTGAGGGAACTGTGTCGCGTCTCCCACAATTGGCGATGAATCCAGCGCGCTGCAAGCGGTGAACCACTGGCCAGCCCGTCGCGGGCTTTCACCAACCAGGGGTCATCGGTTTCAAGAGAAACGATATTGTCGATAATTTCGTGCACGGTGCTGCCATCGCACAGTGCATTAATCGACGCCATATGCGGCTCGACCTGCCCCGCCGGCCAGCTGCCAATGCTTTGTTCCGCAAAAGGACGTAGCACGGCGCGAACTTTACTGTGATTCTGCTCCGATGATGCATCCCAGCTCTCGGCTCGCAGCTGATCCAGCACCGCGCGTTTGTGCTCACTGGCAATAAAGCGGTCCGCGATGCCGGTGTAAATCGCATCGGCGGCATTGATGGATGCTCCGGTCAGGGCCAGAAACTCACCGGCGGAGCCGGGCATGTGATTCAGAAACCAACTGCCGCCCACATCGGGAAACAGGGCAATCGTAACTTCGGGCATGGCGATGCGGGTTTTCTCGGTCACCACGCGATGACTACAGCCGGCCATCACGCCCAGGCCGCCACCCATCACGATACCGTGCCCCCAGCAGATCAGGGGTTTGTCGTAAGTGTGCAGGGTGTAGTTCATGCGATATTCGCGAGAGAAAAAGGTCTCTGCGTATTCGCACGGCCCGCCCGGCTGCTCGATAGAGGAATTGCGAAGGGCCTGCACATCGCCACCGGCACACAATGCCTTTTCGCCGGCGCCATCGATAAACACAGCGCCTATCGACTCGTCCGTCGCCCACCTGTCCAGCTGGTCCTGCAGCAGGTCGACCATGTCGAGTGTCAGCGAATTCAGTGTACTCTCAACGTTCAGGGTGATACGGCCGAGCTTACCCTCGGCGCACTGTACCTCTTCAAATAATACTGGCGATCCTGACATCAGCAGTTCTTCCAAACCGGCTTACGTTTTTCCAGAAACGCGTTCACGCCCTCGCGCTGATCCTCAGTGGTAAACAGGTCAACAAACTTTTGGCGCTCGTATGGCAAGGCGTCACCCATGGCATTGTCACGCGCCTGGTGAATCAGCTCTTTGCAGTACGTCACTGAGATCGGGCTTTGATCACCCACCTGCTCAGCCAGGGCCATGGCCCGCTCCAGCGAAGCACCGCTGGGCACCACTTCTTCAACCAGGCCAATCTCGAGTGCCTTGTCGGCTTTAACCCGCTCACCACAGAGGATCATCTTCTTGGCCCAGCCTTCGCCCACCAGCCATGACAGGCGCTGGGTGCCACCGGCACAGGGCAACAGGCCCACTTTTGCTTCCGGCAATGCCATCTGGGCATGCTCCTCGGCGATACGAATATCACAGGCCAGGGCAGCCTCAAGGCCGCCGCCCATGGCAAAACCGTTGATCGCGCATATGGAGACACCGCGAAAGTCCGCCAGGCATTCAAAGCCCTTGCCAAAAAACTCCGACATATCGCGGGCGGTGTTCGGGTCGCCATCTGCAAACAGATTGAGATCGGCACCAGCAGAGAAGAACTTCTCGCCCTGCCCCGTAATCACCAGGGCAAAAATGGAGCGCTCTTCATTGAGCTTGCCAATCAGTGCCTGCAGAGCAGGCAGGCTTTCGGTGTCCCAGGTGTTCGCTGCGGGGTTATCAATGATTATCTTGGCCGTATGGCCCACAATTTCTACTTTGAGTTTGTCAGACGTACTCCAGCTCACTTGATCACCTCCAGCGCTCCTTCCATTAAAAGACGGCGGGACACAATCACCCGCATGATTTCGTTGGTACCTTCCAGAATCTGGTGCACCCGGGTATCGCGCACATGGCGCTCCATGGGGTACTCCTTGATGTAGCCATAACCCCCGAACAACTGCAGGGCATCGTTACAAACATTGAATCCCACGTCAGTGGCAAAACGCTTGGCCATGGCGCAGTAGGTGGTGGCCTGGGGATCTTTATTGTCGAGCTTACTGGCTGCCAGCCGAATCATCTGGCGAGCGGCGACCAGGTCGGTCAGCATATCCGCCAGTGAAAACTGGGTCGCCTGAAACTCACTGATGGCCTGGTTGAACTGACTGCGTTCCTGTACGTAGGCAGCCGCTTCTTCCAGTGCCTGCTGCGCAGTGCCCACCGAGCAGGTCGCAATATTGATACGCCCACCGTCCAGGCCTTCCATCGCAATGGCAAAGCCCTGTCCCTCTTTGCCCAAACGGTTGCTTGCCGGCACCCGTACGTTGTCAAAGTTAATCATGCGGGTGGGCTGGGCATTCCAACCCATCTTGTCTTCTTTCTTGCCGTAGGAGATGCCCTCGGCATCGGCGGGAATCAGCAGTGCACTGATGCCTTTGGGTCCGGCATCACCAGTACGCAGCATCACCACCAGCACATCGGTCTCACCCGCACCGGATATAAACACCTTACTGCCGTTGACCACATACTCATCGCCATCGAGCACTGCAGAGGTTTTCAGGGAAGCAGCGTCAGAGCCGGCACCGGGCTCGGTCAGGCAGTAGGAGGCCAGCTTGGCTCCCATGACCAGGTCCGGGCACCATTCATCGATGACGGATTGTTGGCAATAGCGACCAATCATACTGGTCGCCATATTGTGAATCGTGAGAAATGCAGCAGTCGTGGTACAGCCCTTGGCCAGCTCTTCGACAATCAGGCTGGCGTCGAGGCGCGACAGCGACAGGCCGCCCGCCTCCTCCGGGGTGTACATTCCCATAAAGCCGAGCTCACCCGCTTCGCGCAGGGTTTTCTTGGGGAAGATCGCCTCTTCATCCCAGCGTGCAGCATTGGGGGCCAGTGAGCCCAGGGAAAATGCCCGGGCGCTTTCAACAAAGGCCTGCTGCTCGTCCGTGAGTGAAAAATCCATGGCAGCCCCCTATTGAAACTTGTCGATCACCGCTCCGAACAATTCTTCATCAGACGGAATTTCCTTGGTCTTGGCCAGAGGCTTGGAGACCCAGGTTTCGTTGATCAAGTCGCGCCAGGTGATGTTGTTATTGGTGGCGTTGCCTCCCCATGAGCCACAGCCCAGGGAGAATGTTTGACGCATGCCATTCCACAGATTGCCGCTGTTAGAGGCAGCCTGAGGCTGGTTCACCATGACTCGTGAAGTCTTGGTGGCATGGGCAAAATTAAGGATGTTGTCATCGCTGTAGGAATAGATACCACAGCTGTGGCCCTGACCCTGGTAGGCCTGGATCGCATTGGTGGTGGCGATGGCATCGTCCAGATCCTTGACCTTGTACAAGGCCATGGTGACCGAGAGCTTCTCGCCGGAGAAGGGATGATCGGGGCCCGCACCGGTTTCCGGAACAATCAAAAACTGAACGCCTTCCGGCAACTCAATACCAGCCATGCCAGCAATCTTGTGCGCCGGCTGAGCGACGATCGCAGTATTCAGATGACCATCGTGCCAGATCGTGTTCTTGAGCTTTTCCTTTTCTTCTTCGTTGAGGACGTAACCGCCCTCGTGCTTGAGCTTGTCCAGCATCTCGTCGTAGATGCTCTCAAACAGCAGAACCGAGTTATCAGAGGAGCAGGAGGCCGCCAGATCAAGCGTCTTGGAGATGCGAATTTTCTCGGCCGCCTCTTCAAGATCGGCGGTATCGTCCACGGTGATACAGGCATTACCCACGCCGACACCCAGGGCCGGCGTACCACTGGAATAGGCTGCATGCACCATGGGGCCACCGCCGGTTGCCAGTACCCGGTCGCACTGACGCATCAACTCATTGGTGCCCTCGAGTGAGGGGGTTTCGATAGCGATGACCAGATCGGCAGGCGCGCCACACAGTTCCAGCGCTTCGCGCATGTAATCGCAAATCTTCTTGTTGGTGAGCTTGGCACGCGGGTGCGGCGCAACAATGATGGAGTTGCGACCCTTCACAGCAGAAATGGCCTTAATCACGGGCGTCGCCTCTGGATTGGTCGAGGGCGACAGGGCGCCGATGACACCGACAGGCTTGGCAATCTTGACGATATTCCGCTCGGGCAGTTCTTCGATGACGCCCACCGATTTGTCATCGATGATATCCATCAGGGTGGCGCGGGTTTTACGGTGAATCTTGAGGTACTTGCCTTCGTAGTTGCCCAGCTGGGTTTCATCAACCGTGAACTGGGCAATTTCTTCAGCGCGATCCTCACGCGCCACCGCGTAAACCATGGCGGTGATCAGCTCGTCCACCTGCTTCTGGGTGTATTCGGCAATCTGGGCCTGGGCCTTGCGCGAACGCTCAACCAGGGCGGCGATCTCGGCCTGTGCCTGGCGCTCAGCTTCAGTCATTTCGATAGCTTGTGATGCAGTCATCTGCGGGCTCCTGCGTCTTCTAATAGTAAGAATGATCTTTGTTTTGAGGTGTATAAAATTTAGCCAACCACGGTAACAGCTAACAGTATGGCTCACATTGACTAAATTGCTCTATTTATGGACTATATTGCGATATGAGTGCCCCATCAAAATGGCCCCTGCCAGACACCGGTATCCGCTTCATCACACCTGCTTTCATGGTGGAAAAACTGGCGCGACACCCATTAACAAAGGACTGTTATCCCACGGCCATGGGCTACTATCCGGAAGCCCGCGGACACCGCATGCAGCGCGACCGGCATGACGATAACCTGCTGCTGTATTGCGTTTCTGGACGGGGTTATCTGTTCATCGAGGAAACCGTGTACGCTGTCGGGCCCGGCCAGGTCATGCTGCTACCCCAGGGCCTGAGCCACGAATACTACGCCGACAACCGCGATCCATGGACGCTGTACTGGGTGCATTTCCAGGGTGCCAGTACCGGCATCTTCTGCCAGTACCTGGGCTATCGTGAGCAGCAATGCGTGGTGGAAGCTGGTGTTAGCCCAGGCCTCATCGGCGCCTTTACCAGCCTGATGAATGTGCGTCGCACCGGCTATGATCTGCGAGCATTCATCAACGCTGCCAACCAGCTGCGGCACCTGTTCAGCCAGATGGCCCTGGAAGTCAGCGCCACCCAGGCCCGGGTCAATCACCAATTCAACCTGGACCAGGTACAGGCCTTCATGCTGGAGCAAATAGACGGCAGCATCAGCCTCGAACAGCTCTCAGCCATCGCCAATATGTCAAAGTATCATTTTGCCAGTAAGTACAAACGCTTAACGGGATATCCGCCGATTAAACACTTTCTCAATATGAAGATGGAACACGCCTGTCACCTGCTGGACTCCTCGGAGCTCAGCGTCAAGGAGATAGCCGCCGAACTGGGTTACGACGATCAGCTCTATTTCTCGCGCCTGTTCAGCAAAACCATCGGTAAGTCACCCCGCAGCTACCGGGCATCTATTCGTGGCTGATCGGAGTCACTGGCTGTTCACAGCCGCCGCTGCGCTCTGTCTGCTGGCGTATTGGCCTGGACTAGCCGGCGACTTCAAGTTCGATGATCACTGGAACTTACTGCAAAACCCGGCAATCGCTATAGACAAAATCACCCTGGAAACTCTAACGCGCGCAGCTGCATCCGGTGAAGCGGGCCCCTTAGGACGGCCTGTCGCGATGATCAGCTTTGCAATTAATCACGCACTGTTCGGCTTCGATGCTCGAGCTTTCAAAACAGTCAATCTACTGCTGCACCTGGTTAACGGTTTTTTGGTATACCTTCTCGGCAGGCGCTTACTCGCACAGCTAGAAACACCGGCATCTGGCTGGCTGGCCGCAGCTGCTGCAAGCCTTTGGCTGCTGCATCCTCTTCACCTGTCAAGTGTGCTCTACGTTGTACAGCGTATGAACCTGCTTGCGAGTCTGTTCTGCCTGACAGGTATGCTGACATACCTGGCGTTTCGTCAGCGCGGCGCGCGCCTGGCGCCGCTAGCAATAAGCCTGCTCATCTTCACTGCTCTGGCCGGCGCCAGCAAAGAAACCGGTCTGTTGTTACCAGTTTATGTATTGCTTATTGAGTACTTACTTTTATCTCGCAATCCGGAACAGCAACGACCACTATTCTTGTTTCATTGTACCTTTACCGGTTTGCCGGCACTGCTTGCGATAGGCAGCTTACTGCTACAACCTGAGTTCCTCTTAAGCAGCTATGCTAACCGCGACTTCACGATGTGGGAGCGCTTGCTCACCGAGGCCAGAGCACTATGGTTTTACCTCGGATTGCTGGTTTTGCCATTGCCATCTCGCATGGGCTTGTTCCACGATGACTTCATACTCTCCACATCACTACTGACCCCCACGACAACGGCTTTCGCAGCCTTTGGGATCATGGGTTTAGCAAGCACTGCATTATACTTGCGCGAACGCGCCGCTATGATCAGTTTCGCCATCGCCCTGTTTTTGCTGGGTCATAGCCTGGAATCCAGCATCTTCCCACTGGAACTGGTGTTCGAACATCGCAACTATCTTCCGACTGTAGGTCTATGTATCGCTTTGCCTTTAATACTGAGCCGGTGGCAGGCCATACCGATTCGAACAACGGCATGCCTATTACTGGTGATGGGCCTTGTTCTGGCAGCAGCTACAGGACTGCGTTCCGCACAGTGGTCCTCTCTACAACAGTTCAGCCTCACAGAACTACAAAACCATCCAGAGTCTGCAAGGAGCCAATACGCAGTCGGCAGGCTCTACGCTCGCAGTGTTTCTAATCTGGGAAGCGCTGTCGACCAAGCATCGTTTGGCACTGCCATACAGCATTTTGCCCGCGCCACAGAGTTATCACCGCGGTACAAAGATGGCTTGTTTGCATTGGTGGTGCTCTATAGTAGCCAGCGGTTGAGCGTGCCTGAAGGAATCTGGTTAGAGCTGATGCACAGGCTGGAGCGCGGCCCAATCAATAATAGCGACATCAATCAATGGCACAACCTCAAGCGCTGTGTCAGTGAGGGATTCTGCACCATTGATACCCTGCAGATGAACAAGCTCTCAAGCTACTTCGAGAAGCAAAATCAGATTATTCCTGACCAGTGATTTCGAAATAATGCGTTAGTGGATCAATGTCAGAATCATAGGGCACCAGCGAGATCGCCTCCAGGAACAGAGAGAACAATTCCGCCTGGGAAGAGACGTCAAGCTTGCTGTGAAAACGCTTGTTGTAGACCTTCACTGTATCCACACTGATATTGAGCAGCTGGGCAATGGACTTGTTAGAATGCCCCTTCAGAATCAGGTGTATCACCTCACATTCTCGTTTGCTGAGGTGGTCTTTACCGAAGTTTCTGAACGCCCGATCGAGGGGCTCAGAGAAAGTCACCGAGCCGTCCCGCGCAGATTGGTGCTTCCGACAAAACGCACTCAACACTGGCACCACGGTCTGCAAATTGCTCAGCTGGTTGGCACGCACTGGCGCATCACCCTCGCGGTTGCCAAGTGACACCATCAAAGCGTGCTGATCATCCAGATTGATCAGCATCGCGATCTCGTCGGTCAGCTGGGTATCGGCGTAGTAGCTTCGGTAGTACTCAGTCTCAAAAAGTTGTCCGGTGCTATGTCCTTCAAACGATAAAGTCCATCTGGCGACCGGTTTTCAAACAGGCCATGAAATGGGTCTACCAGGTAGGCACCGGCAAGATACTGATCAATGGTGGCCTGTGCCTGGTCTTCAGGCAGATCATGGGCCATCAGGATGGGCCTGCTACTGCGATTCAGCCATACCACCATGGTGCTGTGATACCCGCTGACCAACTCACAGGCACTGGCAAAGCAGCTGTAAAAATCCTCTGTAGCCAGCTCATCAACCAGTTTGGCCAGGGCCTCGTGCCAGACGTCCTGCTGCAAAATCGACTTGGGCAAATTACTCTCCATTGACGCGGTTTTGACTGTACCCACTGGGGGTAATATGCGTCAAACGCCGCCTCGGGTGTACTATTATGATTGCAAAGTTTCACCGTGGAGATAAGCAATGACGGGGGAAGTCACCGATCAGTCTGTCTGGCAGATGGACAAGGATCACTTTATACATCCTTATACAGACTTTTCAGTCTTCAAGGACGAAGGCAGCCAGGTGATTACTGGCGCCAAAGGTGTCACCGTGACTGATTCGGAGGGTCGCGACTACCTGGATGCCATTGCCGGCCTGTGGTGCGTCAATATCGGTCACGGACGTGAACGCATGGCCGATGCCATGCGTGACCAGGTTCTGCAAATGCAGTACTACAACCCGTTCGGCCACAGCACCAATGAACCGGCTGCACTGTTGTCCCAGAAGCTGACGCAGCTCGCCCCGGCACACCTCAACCACGTGTTCTACAGCACCGGCGGCTCTACTGCTAACGACGTGGCGGTACGCCTGGCCCATTACTACTTTGCCCAGCGGGGCATGCCCGGCAAGAAGAAAATTCTCTCCCGCATCGATGCCTACCATGGCTCCACGTACTTTGCCGCCAACCTTACCGGCATCGAGGGCACCAAAATCGGCTTTAACACCATTGCCGACGACATCATTCACCACCTCAGCGCGGCAAATATGTATCGCCGCCCCGAAGGCATGGATGAGGCAGGCTTTCTCGAGTACCTGAGCGACGAAATGGAAGCCACAATCAAGCGTTTGGGCGCTGAGACAATCGCAGCATTTATTGCCGAACCGATTATGGGCGCTGGCGGCGTGCTGGTTGCGCCGCAGGGTTATCACGCCCGCATGCGCGACATCTGTAAGGCCAATGACATTCTCTACATTGCCGACGAAGTGGTCACAGCTTTTGGTCGGCTGGGTGAATGGTTTGTGTCAGAAACACTATACGACTGCCCGCCTGACATGATTGTCAGTGCCAAGGGCATTAGCTCCGGCTACGTCCCGCTGGGGGCCACACTGATTTCTGACGAGATCTACAGCGAGATCAGCCGTCCCCAAACCGAGGGCGGCGCCCTCACCATGGGATTCACATACAGCGGCCATGCCGTGGCCTGCGCGGCAGCGCTCGAGAACATTGCCATCATGGAAGAGGAAAACATCTGCGGCCATGTTGGCGAGGTTGGCCCCGAACTTCTCAATGCATTGCAGGTGTTGCAGGATCTGGACATTGTCGGCGATGTACGCGGCAGTCACTACATGGTCGGTATTGAAATGGTCAGCGAAAAGGCATCCAAAACCAGCTTCGAAGGCACGGTGGGCATTGCCCATCGCATCTTCAAACACTGCCTGAATCGCGGACTGATTGTCCGCCCCGTGGGCAATGTGATCGTGCTGTCGCCACCATTGCTGTTCACCAAAGAGCACTGCCAATTTGTCGCCAGCACTCTCCACGACAGCATCAGTGAGACCATGGCTGAATTGCGCATTGCCGGCTTGCTGAAAAGCGCGGCGTAATGGGAACAGGTTTGCTCGACAATCGTGTGGCGGTGATTACCGGTGCGGCACACCCCCAGGGTATTGGCCGCGCCATTGCCAACGCCTTCGAACAAGCTGGCGCCACGGTAGTCGTGACTGACCTTGCCTCTGCGGAAGGTCTCAATGAAGCCAATGGTCTCGCCTGCGACGTGACCGACCGACAGCAGATCGACGACGTCGTCGATACCATCATGGCCGAACATGGGCAGATCGATATCCTGGTCAACAATGCAGGCATTGGCGCCGGCTCAGGTGATTTTCTCGAATTGAGCCAGCGGGACTTCGACCTGAATGTAGATATCAACCTGGGCGGCGTTTTCCATATGTGTCAGGCCGTCGTGCCACATATGCTTGAGCGGCAGAACGGCAGCATCATCAACGTTGCGTCACTGGCCGGCCTTGGGGCACTGGACAGCATTCCCGCTCTGTACACCGCCAGCAAGTTTGCTGTCGTTGGCCTGACCAAGCAGATTGCCGCACAGTATGCGAGCAATGGCATTCGCTGCAATGCACTGTGCCCGGGGTCCGTGGCCACACAAATGTATGAGCAGACGATGAACCTGATCTCAGAGCAGCACGGTATCAGCTATGAAGAGGCTGAGGCTCTCGAGCTGGCGAGCATCCCCATGGGGCGTCCAGCCCAGCCCTCAGATGTTGCCGAGGCCGCTTTATTTCTGGCCAGTGACCTGTCCAGTTACCTGACCGGTGTGAGCTTGCCTGTTGCAGGGGGCATGGCACCCGGACTTTAGCAGGCAGTTATTCCCCGGCCACCAAGCCCACGAGTGCCCGGGTCATGCCATTGCCCATGCCACCGTCAACGTTAATCACCTGGCCATTGACGTAGCCGGCGTCGTCGCTGGCAAGGAAATGATAGACCGCAGCGACCTCTTCGGGCTCAGCGATACGCAAACTCGCAGTCGCATACTTCCCAATCCGTTCAAACAGTTCGATGTCATTCATCGCCAGCGGCGTTCGAATAAAAGATGGCGCTACGCCGTTGACGCGAATACGCCTCTCGGCCAGCTCCATGGCTGCCATCTCTGTATAACTCACCAGGGCCGCCTTACTGGCCGAGTACGGGCCTGAATCCGGAAACACATAACTGGCAGCCAGGGATATCGTATTGAGGATACATCCACCATCATTCATGCGCGCAGGGCCATGCTTGAGACCGTGATAGACACCAAAGGTATTCACCTCGAATAACTTGCGGGTCAGGGCCTCATCGCTGTCTTCAATGCTGACACCGTCGACACCGTTGATGCCCGCATTGTTCACCAGGATATCAATCTTGCCCTTCTCCGCGACCCGGTCCAGCACATCGCGCACCGCTTGTGAATCACTGACATCCAGCTTCACATAATCTCCACCGAGCTCATCAGCCACCGCAGTACCATCGCTGAGGTCGGCGATCACCACCTCAGCACCTGCCTGGCCAAAACGCCTGGCGATTTCCAGACCAATACCACTCGCACCGCCAGTAATTAATGCGCGCTTGCCATCCAGTGAGAAGAACATGTGGTGTTACTCCCTAGGCACCCGAGGGCAGAGCTTCAGGCGCTATCTGCCGTTCAATCAACAAACTGATCAGGGTGCCGCTGATGATCAGTAAGCCCATCACCATAACCACCGGAGCGTCTGCCGCTCGCAGGGCACCAAACAGGAAAGGACCAAGTCCGGAACCGGCAGCCAGTGAAAACGCCATCAAGCCGGCAACCCGGCCATTGTGATCAGCTGCCGCGATCACCGAGAATTTAAAGGTCAGGGCAAAGTAGTAGGCAAAAGGCAGCACGGCCAGAACCAGGGCATAGGCCAGCTCAGAGACATTACCCAGCAGCCCGGCCAGACTAAGCACGGCGACTGCCATGCCACCCGCAAGCAGCGGAAAGCGCGGCAGTCTGCCCTCGCACCAGGCTGCCAGCAAGGGCCCAAGGCCAGAGGCAATCAAGCCCACCCCCCAACCAGGTCGTCGTAAATTCGGGGTCGAAATCATTCTCTACCCCAATGCGCTCGAGAAAGGCCCATATGCCGGCAAATCCCGAGAACATCAGCGCCAGAGCGAGCAAACTGCCATAGCCCAGCCAGCCACTGCCGCCGGATTCCTCGTCAGGCGCATCGCCACGACCGCGGGCTGGCAAGCCATAACAGGCAAACGCAGACATCAACACGACAAAGAACAGCGTCAGCATCAGGGTGGACAAACCAAAACCCGCAAACAGGGCGCTGGATAACAGGAACAGCAGCGCTGCGGGTACCAGCTGTTCAGCGGCCAATTTAATGGCATAGCCGCGATCGGAATTATCCATGTCCGAGACCAGGGTCAGGCTGATGGGGAACAGCAGCGCCGCACCCGCACCGGCGATCATCAGACCAAGGCTGGCAAACTGAAAGTCGGCGGCCATCCAGGCCAGTATCATACCGGCCAGCAAGCCAGCGAAGCCTAACAAGGCTGATTTACGCCAGTTGAAGCGCCTGATCCAGAACAGCGATGCCAGTGATACCAGCGCGTAGGCAGAGAAATAAGAGGACGCAACCAGACCCGTTTGTACATCATCCAGTTGGTAGTGATCTGCCATCAAGCCACTGAGTATGGGCAACATGGCAAAAACAATCACCGAAGCCACCCCGCTGGCGGAGGCAGCGAGAATTACTACCGGACGATCAAGCTCAGCCACCCGCGCTGTCCAGTATGGCATGCAGCAGAATATTGGCTCCGGCTTCTGCCTGCTCCGGCTCAATACTCTCCGCTTCATTGTGGCTGAGACCCTCAGCGCAGGGCACGAAGATCATCGAGATAGGCGCAACAGCCGCGATATTGCAGGCGTCGTGCCCGGCACCTGAGATCATGTCCATCGCAGCATAATCATGCACCGATACCGCCTTGCGCACCGAAGCCACACAGGCTTCATCAAAGGTCACGCCCGGAGCTTCCCACACCCTGACCAGGGACAGACCCAGGTCGAGCTCGCTACAAACCGATTGAGCCAGGGCTTCGAAGCCCTGCTGCATGTGTTGGTAGATGTCGCCATCGGGATGGCGCAAATCCAGGGTGAAACTCACTTCACCGGGCACGGTATTGGGAGAGCCGGGCTCGGCGTGGATGTAACCAAAGGTCGCCCGTGAATCCGGCGCGTACCGCTCGGCCAGTTCGTAAACTGCGGGCAGTATTTTTGCCACCGCCATCATGGGGTCGCGGCGCATGGCCATGGGCGAAGGCCCTGCGTGAGTCTCCTGGCCAGTGATCTGGATACGATAGCGACACATGTGCTGAACACCTGACACCACACCGATAGCGTGATGTTCAGCCTCCAGGATCGGCCCCTGTTCAATGTGCAATTCAAAGGCAGCTTTCACCAACTGGCGCTGCTGCGACTCGCCCATTTGCCCGGTGCGCTCCAGTTCTTCCCGCACAGACTTACCATCGGCATCGGTGAGCGCCCAGGCCTGCTCAATAGGCATCCGCCCGGCCCAGACTGCCGAGCCCATCATGGCCGTATCGAAGCGACAGCCCTCTTCATTGGTCCATACCACGACCTCGACAGGATGCTCAGTTTCGACATTGTGATCATTGAGTGTCTCGATCACTTCAAGACCTGCGAGCACGCCATAGATACCATCGAAGCGGCCGCCACTGGGTTGGGTGTCCAGATGACTGCCTGTCATCACTACCGGCGCTTCGGGTTGGCGTCCTTCGCGACGGGCAAAGATATTGCCAATATCATCGGTGCGTATGCTGCAGCCTGCTGCTTCACACCACTGGCCAAACAAGGCACGGCCCTCCGCATCCTCATCGGTCAGGGCCTGTCTGTTGCAACCGCCCGCATGGGTGCCCCCAATCTCTGCCATCGCCATCAGCCGCTGCCAGAGTCTTTCGCTGTTAATCTGAATCATCGCGCCAGTCTAGAGCAGGAGAGGAATTGTTCTATACCCACTCGGGGGTAAGGACTATTGACCTGCACTATTTTTGGCAAGATCCCGACCGCGTTGAGCCTGTTGAATCACATAAGCACGAATGGCTTCAGCATCATCCTCATCCAGGGTAAAGCTGAAATTAGCCATACCTCTTTGGGCCAAAGCACCCTCCAGCACAACGCTGCGCCAGGCCTGCTCATCGTGAATAAAGCCGGAGCCACGCAGGTCGGGAATCAGCAATCCGGATACGGCATTGAGACCATGACAGCCCATGCAAACATCCTGGTACAGCGCATAACCTTCGCGAATGGTTTCGGCATCCGCAAACTGTGCCGGAGGATTAAAGGTTACTGTTGGCCGCCACTCTACCGGCGGCAACTGGCCATCGGCGCCCAGCTTGAAAGTAAGAATGCGGGACACATTGGGCAGTGATTCGGCTCGCACATACTCGCCAAACACCAGTGCATAGGCGCCGCCCCAACCCACCGCTACAGAGACATATTGCTCGCCATCAATCTGGTAAGTCATGGGTGCCGCCACGACCCCGGTCTGGGTTGGGAAAGACCACAACTCTTTGCCCGTATCGGCCGTGAAAGCCACGAACTCACCATCAGCCGTACCCTGGAACACCAGGTTGCCCGCGGTACTGAGGGTGCCCCCATTCCACGGGCCGCTGTGTTCCACTCGCCAGGCTTCAGAGTTGGTAGCGGGATCCCAGGCCAACAGACGTCCCTTCATCAGTGGGCGCAGGGCGTCGCGTTCCGCCTGTGAATCCGGCAATGAACCCACGATACCGTCAGCCCCGGTATTGGCTGCACCCTTGCGATATACAAAGTTCTCCGGCTGGCCATACTGGGCAGCGAAATCCAGTACCGGGATATAGACCAGTCCGGTGTCTGGGTTATAGGACATGGGATGCCAGTTGTGTCCGCCCAGATAGGAAGGTACGACCACAAAGGGCGAACTTGCGTAGCGCGCACCCTCCACCTCCACAGGTCGACCCGTCTCCATGTCGACATGGGTAGCCCAGGTAATATCAATGTAGTTATTGGCGCTGATCAGGCTACCGTCGGTGCGGTCCAGCACGTAAAAGAAGCCATTTTTAGGCGCCTGCATCAGCACCTTGCGCTTGCTGCCTTCGATATCGATGTCCGCCAGGATAATGTGCTGGGTGGCGGTGTAATCCCAGGTCTCTCCCGGCGTGGTCTGGTAGTGCCAGACATACTCACCAGTACCTGGGCGCAGCGCCACAATGGAGGACAGAAACAAATTGTCACCCCCGTCCGGAGAGCGGATGTCGCGATTCCAGGGCGTGCCATTGCCGACACCGATGTAGAGCAGATCCAGCTCCGGATCGTAAGCCATGGCATCCCAAACGGTGCCTCCACCGCCCCCGAGTTCCCAATGCTTGCCGGTCCAGGTATCCGCCGCCATCTTCATGGCATCGTTTTCAAAACCCTCTTCGGGATTACCGGGCACGGTGTAGAACTTCCAGACTTGCTCACCGGAATTGTGGTCATAAGCGGCGATAAAGCCACGCACGCCAAATTCGGCACCACCATTACCGATCAAGACCATACCGTTGATCACCCTGGGCGCACCGGTAATGGTATAAGGCAATTCAGGATCAATCGTGGCGTTACTCCAGTTGACGGCACCCGTGACAGCGTCCAGTGCCACCAGGCGTCCATCGAGAGTGCCCACGAAGACCTGGCCTTCCCAGACCGCCACACCACGATTCACTGCATCGCAGCAAAAGTGACGCTGTTTGTCGCGAGCCACCTGCGGATCGTAGGTCCAGAGTTGACGGCCGGTTTTTGCATCCAGGGCGTGCACGATGCTCCAGGCACTGGTGGTGTACATGACCCCATCGACCACCAGGGACGTCGCCTCAATACCCCGTTCGGTATTCAAATCAAAAGACCAGGCCAGCCCAAGCCCAGCAACCGTCTCGTCGTTAACCGCGGTCAAGGGACTGTGGCGCTGTTCACTGTAGGTGCGACCGTAGTTCATCCAATTGCTGTGATCTGCATCGGCAGCCACCAGTCGCACCGCATCTACCGCGGCAGGAGCCGAGGCTTCAGGCGCCTCAACCGGATCAGGTGCGGGCGCTTCTTTCTGACAGGCAGTGAGCAAAACCGCGAGCAAAGAAGCGAGCAAGGTGTAGGAACGCATGGATAAACCCTTTTTTTATTGAATTGCGTATTTACAGCATAGTACGAAAAAGCAGGGACCAGCCATATTAAAGGGGCCCGGAAAGATGGTGAACAATCAGCTGGCGCAACCACTGATGGGCAGCACTATTGGAACTGCGGGTATGCCTGAGCAGTGCGGCTCGCGCTCGCTGCCCCCCGCTGTGCCCCTCAAACAGGCGCACCAGTTCCTCGGGCAGTGAACGACCCATGACCGCCGCCGGCAGGCTATCAGAATCTCCCAAACCGGCATTGGCGATCAGCAGGCAATCGGAGCGGGCCAGCACACCGATAGCGGGCGCAAACTGTGTGGTTTCCAGCACCACCCGCCGATGCATCCCGCGCTCGCCGAGCACTTCATCCACAAGACCCATGTTTTCCCTGCCGGGTCCAGGCAGGTAGAGGCGCACATGGGGATAGGCAAGGAAGTCTTTCAGGGTAATCTTTTTCTTCTGCAGTGGATGGCCCTTGCGCATATAGCAAAGCGCCTTAATCACCTTCAGTGGTTCAGCGTGAATATCGCGATCGGTTTCAGACACTGCGGACACGGCAAAATCAATATCACCGTGTTTCAATCGTTCCTGGAAGTCCGCGCTAACATCGCCGGCCAGCAATCTCACGCCGGGTGCATCCCTGGCCAACTGTTCCATCAGTCGAGGCAACAGGATTTCTGCAAACATGGGGGGCAACAGCAGGCGAAAGCTGCCCTCATAAGTAGCCGGGTCAAAATCATCCTGCTCCAGCAGCGCGTCGATCTGCCCCAGCGCATCGGGCAGACCTGCAGCCAATGACTCCGCCCGTGGTGTGGGTACAAGCCCGTGGGCCGTGCGGGTAAACAGCTCGTCTTTGAACGTCTCTCGCAATTTCTGAAGGGTTTTGCTCAGCGCCGGTTGCGACACTTTCAGCCGCTCCGCTGCGCGGGTGACATTGCGCTCCTCCAACAATATTTGCAGGACCACGAGCAGATTGAGGTCTGTACGAACGAGTTGTGATGAAATCATGGCAAGCTCCACCGGGTGAGAGTCTAGAAATAACCTTAAATTATTTTAATGGGATAATGCTAGCATATATGGTTATGTCACACGCACAGATGATGGCCCCGTGCTGGCTGCATTCACAGCAGGCTGCTAACATGACCGCCGCTCGCCCCGTAGGGCGACCTGCGCTGGAATCTGTTAAACAAGAGACAAGTATGAACCCGAGCAAACTGTTTACACTGACCCTGATCGTGACACTGCTATCAGCCTGCAGCGGGCTTGAATACGAGGTGTGGCCATCTGATAGATTCGCAGCTGGCAGCTACCAAACCTATTCCTGGCGCAGCGAGCCGAACCAGAGCACTACCGTGTCGGCTGATCCCATTTATATGATGGACCCCATCGTGCGCGCCGAGACCGACAAGGCACTGGTCGCCAAGGGTTATACCAAAATCGCCCGGGGTGGCGACTTCACCATTGACTACATCTACGCACCGGGCCTGACACTCGGAGTTATGGGCGAGGACGCCAGCATCATCAGCCCGCGCATCGGTATTCGTCCCAACAACCAGGTCAGCCAGGCTCAGCGCGACAACGCAATCGCGCTCGGCAGCGGTGTTAAGACAACCCACAATCTGGCGTTGCAGGTCAATGACGGTCGCAGCAACCGGGAAGTCTGGCGCGGTGTAGCCACCCAGTTGTCACAGGACGAGTACCCCGGTACCCGCAGCGATGCGCAGCGCTCAGTGAGTAAAGCAGTAGGCAATATGGTGTCCAAGCTGCCCACCGCACCTTGATCAACAGCCGCTGCAGCGGCAGCTACTACTACCAATGCAATCAGGAAGCTGCCGGTGTCGAGGAACACTGGCAGGTTGATCGCAGCAGCTCTACGCAACTGATCCTGTCGCGTCGCGAAGTGCCTGCCATGGGTATTCGCTTAGAAGTGAACAGCGCCGAAAGCGCCGGCGACTATACCCAGTGCATCGTGCAGTGGCAGATCGACCAGCCCGAGAACAGCCTGCACCTGCAGGCCAACTACGAATTTCTGCCGGATCAGCTCCGGGTAACAAGACATATGGGTGCCCAGCAGGAACAGCGCAGCGAGCCGATTGATGGGTTTGTGTTCTCGCCGCTGATGCGCATCTACAACGGTGCGGCGATCCGTGCGTTACAGGAAAGGGGGCCCAGCCGGGTGCTCACCCCGTGGATCAGGGACCACCAACAGCAGAATAAAATGCTTTGGCCGCTGTATAGCGAACGCAAGGTCGAGCTGCTGGGAGAAGAATACATCAGCGTCGACGGCGTTGACCTACCCTGCCAGAAATTTGAATACAGTGGCGGCGAGTATGGCGCCGGCACACAGTTCTGGCTGGACGAACATGACGTCATGACACGCTATAGCTGGCAGCAGGACCCCAAAACCCGTTGGGACGTGCTGTTGCAGAACTACCAGCGGGAGGATTAAATCTCCCTACTGCTTTATGCGTTCGCTCACAGGAGGCCAACGCCAACATGGTAGACACCCTTTTTAAGCTGCTGGGCAGCCGGCTTTACTGGCTGGGCTTTGCCCTGCTCGGCCTGGCTCTGGAAGCCGTCGCGCTGTATTACCAGTACGCTCTTGGGGACGAACCCTGCCAGGTGTGCATTCATGTGCGCATCTGGATCGCGGCCTGGATTCTGGTGGCGGCAGCCATGTACCTGCTGCCCCGAAATCTACTGCTGGAAACCGCAGCACACCTGTTAACCATTGCCTGCATCGGTGGCCTGTGGGAGCGCTCCTGGTTTCTGTACCAGTTGGAGAACGGTCGCGGCGAGGGCAGCTGCGAATTCTTCCTGGGCTTTCCTGACTGGTTCGCACTGGACCGATGGTTCCCCTACCTTTTTGAGGTACGCAATCTGTGCAGCTATACGCCCGAGGTGATTTTCGGCATCAGCATGGCAGAGAGCCTGCTTCTACTGGCGACCGCCCTTCTTCCCGTCGCCCTGCTGGGCCTCTATACCAATACCCTGGGCCGCAGCCGCTGGGCCAATACAACAACAATAACGGATTAAGCACATGCGCAAATTCGCAATTGGACTGCTACTGGTCCTTGGCACTTCAGCTGGGCTTCTGTATCTCACCGCAGACAAGGACACCCGCAGATTGCTCGCCAACCTGCCCACTGACATCAATGTTCTGTTCTGGTCCATCCCGCAGCGAGACGCCGCCTTTCGGCAGATGGACGCCATTCCCATCCTGACTCAGGCCAATGTGATTAAAGCCGGCGAAGAGGTTCATCCCCTGCCCGCTGGCGAGCCCCTTGAAATTGCAACCGACGTTGATGCCTATATGCAGGAGCAGCGCACCGCCGCCCTCATCGTTGTGCACGATGGCAAGGTCCGCCTGGAGAAATATGGCCTGGACTTTCACGCTGATGGAAAGTGGACCAGCTTTTCTGTCGCCAAGTCTTTCACATCAACGCTGGTTGGTGCCGCCATACAGGACGGCTATATCAAGAGTATCGACGACAAGGTCTCTGACTACATCCCCGGTCTTAAGGGTTCTGCCTACGACGATGTATCTATCGAGCAGTTGCTGACCATGACATCAGGGGTTCGCTGGAACAAGGATTATGAAGATTCCAAAAGCGATGTTGCCCTGTTCAACAATCATCAGCCGGAACCCGGCGTGGACGCCACTGTCAGCTATATGCGCAAGCTGCCCAGGGAAGCCCCAGCGGGAGAAAGTTGGGTTTATAAAACAGGTGAAACCAATCTGATTGGCGTACTGGTCAGCCAGGCCAGCGGTAAGACACTGTCTGACTATTTGTCAGAAAAAGTCTGGGCCCCGTTTGGTATGCAGCAAGACGCCAGCTGGCTGCTCGGCGTAAGCGGCCACGAGATTTCCGGTTGCTGCATGCAGGCCGCCACTCGTGATTTTGCGCGCTTTGGCTTGTTTATGCTCGGTGGCGCAGTCGTAAACGGCGAGGCGGTACTGAGCGAAGACTGGATCGCCAAAGCGACGACCAAGCAGGCGGATATCGGCAGGCCCGGCCGCGGCTATGGCTATCAATGGTGGACTTACGACGACGGCACTTACGCCGCCCAGGGCATTTTCGGCCAGGGCATTTACATCGATCCGGCCCGCAAGCTGGTCATCGCCTCCAATAGCAACTGGCCAAGAGCCACTCACTACGAAACTGTGGGTGCACAGCGCGAAGCCTTCTACCAGGCGGTCCGCACCGCCATCGACCTGGAAGCCAACACGGAGTAAAACCGGCTTAAGAGTCCGAACCGAAACCCTTGCTAAAGGGGCTGTTGATCACCGGGGCAATCTGAAAACGGATCGTCCATTCGGTACCCAGCGTATCCGGCTTGATCAGGGAGTATTGCGGCTCGAGCCGCAGCTTCCAGGGCGTAATGCCCCATCGCACTGTTTTGGTAATACCGAGACCAACCGGGAATGTGACCGCATCGTCACTGTCTGCTTTCCAGTCGATGCTAATAGTTGGCCCCATGCCCAGTGACCAGCCATTGCCCAGGTTTCTTCGAATAATGTACTGGATATCGGTTTGGCTGGTGTCGGCACGATCATCGTTGCCGGCCACCGAGTTCCAGTGTTGGGCGAGCACTCCGAGTGTCCACCGAGGGGAGGTATTGATCAGCATCAACGCCGGGCCGACTTGCCATTTATCCTGCCCAAGGCTGTCTTCGCTGGCGGTGGGAAACTTGAAGGTGGCACCTACTCCCCACACCGTACCTTCAACCTTATTGGGCCCATAAAAGGCCGCCATCTGAATATCACCCAAACCACTCTCATTGCCATCGGTAGAGCCATCCCCATCGGGACTGAGGACGGGGGTACTGACATACGGAATGACCGGGCGCACCGCAAGAATTCGGCTGTAGTCTTTACCCACCGGTACCGGCAGAAGTGGCTGAAAAAACGTGGTATTGGCCCAGCGCGGCCCGTTAAGAGCATCGCCGTCCAGTTGCTGCATATTGCTCTGCAGCACCAGCGACCAGAGACTGGTCAGGGGATTGTCCAAGCGGCGGCTGATCTCGTCCACGCTCATCTGAGAGATATCCGCGAAGGGGTCTTCACTGGAAACTGCGATTCCGGGAATAAGAGAAAACACCAGGCCAAAGAGTACATGGCGCACTAGGTACGTCGCATTGTGTTCAGTCATGTTTTTGGAATGCTCCGAGAGTCCCGCTTGCGCCAGAACAGGTGCAATGCCACGATGACTCGTTAATCACACTAGCAGAATCGACGATGAAACCCTACAAACTCGCTCTCTCCTTATTGATAGGCTGCAGCCTGTTAAGTCAGGCACAGATAACGGCGGTACAATTCACCGACCCGCTCGATGGTGCCTTCGACATGTCTGACTACCTGTCGGAAAACGCTTTCGGTTTTTTGCCCGTCCCGGTCATCATCACCGAGCCTGCCGTAGACGGTGGGCTCGGCGCCGTCGGTGTATTCTTTCGTGAGGATGAAGGTGCTGCGGCGGAGCGTAAAGAGGCCATGGCTACGGCAGAAAACGCCGGCGACTACCTGCTGCCGCCGAGTATTTTTGCGGGCTTTGGCATGTACACCGGCAACGATTCATGGATGCTTGGCGCAGGACATCTCGGCTTCTACAGAGACGGCAAACTTCGCTATCAGGGCGGCGGCGGTTACGGCAAACTCACCCTCGACTATTACAGCATCGCCGGCGTAGACCTGGGTGAACCGGTCAGCATCGATACCGAAGCGGCAATGATCATTCAGAGTCTCAAATTTAAGATTGGACAGCTGCCGCTATTTATCGGCCCTAATCAGCGCTTTGTAGACGCGAAAGTGAATCCAGCCTCCTTCGGCGGCCTGTTACCGCCAGGCTTCCCACCCGAACTGGAAGAGGAATTGTTGAAGGCCTTGAAGCAGGACGTGACCCTGTCCAGCCTGGGTCTGGTTCTCGAATTCGATACCAGGAACAACGTCTTTACCCCAGAGAAAGGCCTGCACTATGAAGTTGAGTACCTCGCCTATCGCGACGAGTTCGCCAGCGACATTGACTACGACCTTTTCGTGCTGAGCGGCCTTCACTACTTTCCTATCAGCAAGACGTTCCGGGGCGGCGTCAGGTTGGCGGGCGAGCTGGCTGACAGTGACGAGGCACTGCCGGTGTTCGCACTACCCTACCTCAATATGCGCGGCATACCTGCTGCCAGGTACCAGGGCACTCACGTCGGACTGATCGAAGCCGAGCTAACCTGGCAGTTCACACCTCGTTGGAGTGCGCTGGGTTTTGGTGGTGTCGGTCGCGCCGCGAATTCAAGCTCCGAGTTCAAGAATGCCGATAATCGCGAAACCTACGGTCTGGGTATGCGCTACGAAATCGCCAGGCGCTATGGCTTTCATGTGGGCATAGACATAGCCCGGGGGCCTGAAGACACCGTGTTCTATATTCAGGCAGGCTCTGCCTGGTAGGAGCTAGTCCATGAAAAAAGTAATGGTTGCCGGCGCCACCGGCTATCTCGGTAAATATGTGGTTCGCGCCTTTAGGCAGAGGGGCTACTGGGTCAGAGTGCTGACACGGGACAAGGAAAGACTGTTCCAGCCCGGGCCGTTCACTGCGCCCGCCCTGACCAGCGATGACATGGACGAGGTATTCGTCGGGGAAATCACGCAACCTGAGACACTGACCGGACTGATGGATGATATCGACATAGTGTTCTCCAGTGTCGGCATCTCGCGTCAACGGGATGGCCTGACCTTTGAGCAGGTGGACTACCAGTGCAATCGCAATTTAATCGACCTGTGCAAAACCAGCGGCGTGAAAACATTCGTCTATGTGTCCATGCAGGGCGCGGAAAACATCATGCAGCTGGCCATTACCCAGGCGCACGAAAGAGTGGTGGACGATCTCAAGGCAGCACCTCTGGACTACCGCATAGTGCGACCCTGCGGGTACTTCTCTGACATGGGTGTGCTGTATGACATGGCCGCCAAAGGCCGCTCTTTTCTGGTGGGTGCTGGCGAGAACCTGATGAACCCTATTCACGGTGCCGACCTGGCAGCAGTCTGCGTCGACACTGCGGAAGGAGAAGCGCTAGAAGTCGAAGCTGGCGGCCCCGACATCATGACCCATCGGGAAGCTGCCGAACTCGCATTTACAGTAGTGGGCAAGGAACCCAAAATTCACGTGATACCCATGTGGCTGGCTCGTGGCCTGGCGAGGTTTATCGGCTTGCTGTCTACCCAGTTCGGTGACCTCGCAGACTTTATCGTGACCGCCGGAGAGATCGATGGGGTCGGCCCCAAGCGGGGCAGCACAAGCCTGCGCAGTTATTTCGAGTACCTGCACGAGCAGTCAGGCCGCACGAGCGCGAACTCTTAAAGCCCAGATAAACACCAACAAGTTCAAAAAGCCAAACAGCACGAAGGGGGCAGATGGTCCGACGCTACGGAACAACCAGCCACCGCCTGCGGTGCCCACCAGGATACCGATCGCACCAGCGACACCAAAGAAGCCAATGACTGCACCGCGTCGCTCGGCAGGTGCCTGCTGGCCCACCAGGGCCTGTGAGCTGACAAAGGCTGAAATTTCCGCGACGCCCATGAGTCCCAGCAGGAAAAATACCCAGGTTTCGGTCGGGTCATCGACAAAGAAGATGGCCAGATACACCAACGCAGCGAGACCCGCAGCCATTGCGACAGCAGTGACCCGGGTCACCTTGTCGCTGATGTAGCCCATCAGCAGGCTGCCCACCATGGCACCCATCACGGTGGTCAACACTCTGGGCACGGCGAGGCTGCCCATCGCTTCGCTGGGTTGCATGCCCAGCTGACCGGTGCCCCACTGCACCAGCCACAACCCCATAAAGGCACCGGTGACGGCAAGATCGCCCCGAGAGATGAAGGCTGCACCATAAGACAGTGCCACGCCAGGATCTCTCACTTCGGCCAGACCTTCCTTCAACAATTTGAGGATGGGCTCGCGTTGTTCACTAATAACTTTGCCTGCGGTGCTCGATAATCCAAACCAGGCCACGATAGCGGCGAACACGCCGAGACTGGCACCAACAGCAAAGGTCGCCTGCTGCGCGGCCGCTTCCGAGTATCCGTCTTTCACAAACATGGCCGGCAAGACGCCTAAAATGGGCGGAATAAAGGCCCCCAGAGTAGCGATAAAGCCCTGCATACCATTGGCTTTGCCGCGGTCTTCGTCACTGGCGTAGTCTGCGATCACGGTGACCATCATGCCCACCATGGCGGCGCTGCCAAAGGCAATGATCAGCCGGTACAGCACCAGGTCGCTGACGGTTTCAGCATGGGGGTACAGATAGAAACCCAGGCTGGTCAGTATCAGGCCAGTGGTATACACCACCGGTCGCCCGGCGCGGTCTGCCCAGATGCCGACCAGGCCCATGGCAAAGATCAGCACCACCTCCTGCATAGCGCTCAGCATGCCGGTAACCGTCGCCTGATCACCGAAGGAAATGCCCATCACCTGCAGCACGCCGGGTTGCAGAACCGCCAGTGCACCAGCGTATCCGGAGGAGAAAAAAGCCACCACAAGGTAGGCGATCATGTGCCGCGGCTTCACGCCATCGGCCATATTTATTCCAAGAAAGCGCATCACGCCCACTCAATTGACTTAATGTTATATCTTTTATACATTCAATCACCTTCCACAGGCAAGCAATCACACCTGAACAATGAAAATACTGATCATGGGCACAGGCCATGTCGGCAAGGCCGTTGCCAAAACCTTACGCGAGCAGGGTCACACCGTTGCTGGAACAACCACCACGCCAGGCAAAGTAGCAGAGCTGCAAGCATTACTGGATGAGGTTCATGTCCTGAAAGGGGCCGAGGCAGATAAAGTCACTGCGGCAGCGGCTGGCTGCGACGTGGTGATTGCCACTGTGGCACCCAACTGGAAAACCACCAACACACCTGAGGAGCGCGAAGCGCAATATAAAGAAGTGCTGGTAGACAGCTGCGCCAATGCTTCGGCGGCATGCCCCCGGGTCGTATTCTGTTCGTCGTTTTCGGTTTACGGCGATGGCGGTGAAGGTGAGAGCCCCATCGATGAAGAAACTCCCACATCAAACCACGAAGAGCCCTCTTCAAAGTACTATCAACAAGCGGAGCAGGCTGCACTTCTCGGTGGTGCTGGCTGCGTGCTGCGCTTTCCCGACATGTACGGCGCACCGGGGGACATGACCTACCCAGATCGGGTGCGTGCCAGCCATGATTACTTTGGCGGCAAGGCCATCTTCAGTGAAGATGCACCGCTTTACGCGATACACGTTGATGATGTGGTCTCAGCGATCTGTCATGTTGTCGAAGAGAACCTGGAAGGTACTTTCAATGTTTGCGACAACGACACGGTACCTCACAGTAACAAGGTGGTCTTCGACGCCATCTGCGCAGCGGAGGGGCTGGAACCACTGGTCTTCCTGAACCAGATCAAGGCGCCTCTTCGGAAAATTTCGGCGCAAAAACTTTACGATAGCGGCTATCGGGTAAAGCACGGCGACCCCAACGCCGATGTCGTGGCTAGTCACGGAGCGTAACCATGAGCAGTGTTGTCATCACCGGTTCCAGCAAGGGTATTGGCCTGGGACTGGCCAGGGAGTTCGCCGATCGGGGCCACGAGGTGATGATCACCGGCAGCAACCAGTCCAGCGTCGACGAGGCGCTCGGCAAACTTGAGGGATTGGACCAGGTCAAGGGTATCGCTTGCGATGTAACCGATGCCGGCCAGGTGCAGGCCCTCTGGGATGCAGCCGCCGCCGCTTTCGGCAAGGTCGATATCTGGATCAATAACGCAGGTTTGGCTCGAACAGTATGGTCGGTAACCGATACCCCCGATGACCAGATCGCACAAATGATCACCAGTAACCTGCTCGGCACCACTTATGGCAGCAAAGTAGCGATTCGAGGCATGCAGGCCCAGGGCCACGGCAAGCTGTTAAACATGCTGGGGGCGGTTCCGATGGTGAATTCTTTCCAGGTATGGGTGTGTACGGTAGCACCAAGCGCGGCATGGATTACCTGACCGATGCACTGGTCAAAGAAAATGCCGACAACAATCTGATCATCGGCAAGATTCGCCCCGGCATGATTATTACCGAGGGCGTGATTCGAGAGATAAGGGAAGACCCCGCCAACTTCGAAGCCAGCCGCAAAAGCATGAACGTACTCTGCGACACCGTGGAAACCGTAGCTCCATTTCTCGCTGATGAAATCCTCGCCTGTGAAAAAAGTGGCAGCAAGATCCGCTGGCTCACCGGCGGCAAGATTGGCAAGCGCATGATGATGGCGCGTTTCAAACCCGTACCAGACAAATTCGAGCAATTCGGTCTGTAACAAGCAGCAGGAGTCACCCGTAGTGAGCGCAGATACCAAAACCATCGACCAGTTCCTGGCCGAGAACCCCGACGTTGATGTCAGCAAAGCCTGGGAGCGCTGCTGGGGCACCCTGGCCGCGATCAAGGAACGCATTTCAAAGCGCTTCCCCGAGCTGACACTCGACCCGGACTGTGAGGGACGCGAGTACTACACGTCGCCTAACGGCGAGTTTGAAGGCTCCATGCAGGCCTGGAGCGGCCCCGGCTGTGACTGGCTGGTGAACTCCTGGTTAGGCAATCGCAAGGCCAGCATTCTCGACATGAATGCAACTGCCTTCCTGGATCAGCAAACTGATGTGCCTCATTTTGTGATGGTATTCGGCACCATACCCAAGCTGTTCTTTTACTTTGACTTCACCCCGCGCGCCAATCTGATGACAGATCCGGATTACCTTGAGAAGTACTACGAGCCGATCAACGAACGCTACCTTGAGCTGCGCGGCCACCCCAACTTCCAATGGTCCGTTAGTCACGGCACCTACATGCGCAGCCTGACCAACCCCTCAACCCAGAGCCTGATGGGTGATCTTACCGATGCCAATATCGACATCCTCGAGGCCTACGCATGGGACATGCTGGATACTTGGGAGGGCTGGCTCGACCAGGCCACACCGATACCGGAGGAACGTCGTCGCGAGCAGTTATTGTATGACTTCACCGTTCGCCGCCTGGGCTACGAACTCGATCCGATGAACAAGCTCGCAGTCCAGGTCTTCGGAGAAGATAAAGTGGACGAAATGTTGAACGTTCGTATGGGAGCTGCACAAATGGCGAAAAAGCTGTAAGGACTTGTCATATACTGCTGGTGATAATAAGAGGAATAGCACATGCGCGCACCAGTCCAACTTCTAATGTTCCTAGCTCTGTTTACGCTGGCAGCATGCAGCGACGATGACGGCGGCGGTCTGGAACCGCAAACACAAGAGCGACCGACACTTTTAGCAATTGCGGATCCAACTGTGAGTCCGGCGCCGGCCATCGGAGAGCTTCTGGACCTGGGCACTATCGACCTGGCGAGCAAAGGCTACACTGAACAAGAATACTTCCTCTCAGGTACCGCCACTTCGTTTATCAATGTGAATGAATTACTTTCGGATGGTTTCTGGGAAGCAGAGCCAGGCGAGCAAGCGGAATACTCCACAAGAGCAATCGTTCGGCGTCCCGCCAATTCTGCAGATTTCAATGGCACTGTGCTGGTGGAATGGATGAAT
The DNA here is from genome assembly GCA_963921335.3 of Halieaceae bacterium. Classification (GTDB taxonomy): domain Bacteria; phylum Pseudomonadota; class Gammaproteobacteria; order Pseudomonadales; family Halieaceae; genus CAWUFC02. The sequence continues at coordinate 1,601,993 of CAWUFC020000002.1, forward strand.
GTGTCCGCCGGTTTCGATAGCACGCCTGAATGGAACAACCTGCATGTTGAGTTGCTGCGACAAGGCTATGTATGGGTAGGGGTGACTGCGCAGCTGGTAGGTATCGAAGGCCGAGAAGATGCCCTGGTTCCCTTCCACCTTAAGAGCATTAATCCAGATCGATATGAATCGCTGAGCCATCCTGGTGACAGTTGGTCTTACGACATTTTTTCACAGCTCGCTGAGGCTCTGCGTAATCCAGGTGAAGTAGACATGCTGAATGGTATGCAGGCCGAGCGGCTGATAGCGGCAGGTGAATCACAGTCGGCCTTCTATATGACCACCTACGTGAATGCGATTCACCCTCTCTATAACGCCTATGATGCCTACATTATTCATAGCCGAGGTGAATATGCTTCTGCGTTAGCGCAGCCGCCACAGGTGAGCATTCCTGCACCGGAGCAAGTCCTGATTCGAACCGATCTTGATGTCCCTGTGTGGACGTTCCAGGCTGAAACAGATGTACTCAGAGAGACGCTGAACTCTGTGACAGTTCGGCAGGAAGATACTGAACTGCTGCGTTTTTGGGAGGCAGCCGGTACGGCACATGCTGATAGATATACACTGGGTGCCGGCAACGACGATCCTGGAGATGACCCTTCTTATGCAGCCATCACCGAGGAGCGCTTCGTGCAGGGCTTTATCGAGTGTGATTTCCCGTTCAATTCAGGCCCAATGCACTTTATCTTCAAAGCCGGGCTTCGCCAGCTGAACCAGTGGCTGATCGACGGCACACCGATGCCTTCTGCACCTTACCTGGAGGTCTCAGATGATCAATCTATGTTTGTGCTCGATGACCAAGGCAACGTGTTGGGGGGTGTTCGAACACCCTATGTAGATGCCCCTGCTGCAGTACTGTCAGGTCTCGGTCAGACCGGTGGCAGCTTTTGCGGCCTATTTGGCACAACTAGACTATTTACTGCTGAGGAGATGGCGGCGCTCTATGTAGACGAAACGGGGTATGTTGAAGCTGTGACAGCTTCAGCCAATGCCGCTGTGGACGCTGGCTTTTTGCTGCCTGAAGACGCAGAACTGATTATTCAATGGGCTCCTGAACAGTGGCGCAGCGCGCCCTGAAGGCTGCCAGTTTCTCTTCGAAATCGGGCACATCCGAAGTCAACTGATCGAGTCGCTGGCCTGCCATCTGGTAAAGAGCCAGGTCCATCGCATTCTCGTCAATTACCTGCTGCTGCAGCTCTTCTAGCTTCTCCAGCACGTGACTTACCCGAGCGGCCGTTGAAGAAGGGCGCTCAACATCACTCACATTCTGGCGCCGGTAGCTCAAATCCAACTCAGGCAATCGGCTACCCAGGTGGTGCTCGATCACTACCATAAACTCATCGTAGCGATCCACAACACCCACAAGCGGCAGTTCTTTTAATCGTCGCAAGGCTTGCTGCAGAATATTGAAGCTTAGCGGATTTCGATTGCCAGCGTGAAACTTGCCACTGACAAACAAGGTCTGGTTGTTGCGGATCGTGCGCGATACCCCCATCTGCATCCGCCAGGCCACATACTCCTTAAAATCGTACTTCTTTGCCGCCAGCGCTCCAGGGGACTGAGTGTTCTGGCGACGCTCAAATTCGTAGACCGAAGTGATACGTTCCAGTGGATGGCGCAAGATATAGATTGGGATAATCTCAGTATCAGCAATTTCGGGCAGTGGGAAGGGCATGTGATGACTGGACAGGGCGACCAGTTCAGGCTGCGCCTCAAGTATGCCACAAACCGCTTCCTCTCGGTCCTGCTTCATCAGCTCATCATCGCGATGATCGAGAAACTGATCGCCAAAACTGCGCTGCAGACTCCAATCTAGGGTGGTGCCTGCATTCTTAAAAATATGGGAATGGGCAATGACTGTTCTCATGCGCTGAGAGGCTCCACAAATTCAATCAACACACCAGCAGTATCTTCCGGGTTGAAATAGGCCATTCTAAAACTGGGCAGAGACACAATGCCATCTGGAGTGACGTGGCCTAATCGAACCCCCTGCTCTGCCATCGCGGCCACTGCAGCATCTAGATCAGTCACGTTGTAACAAACGTGATTGGTGCCGAGATTGGTTTTCAGCAGTATCTCGCGGAAGTGCTCAGACACCGGCTCAATGACCTCATAGGGCGTGCCGCCGATGGAGAAAAAGGCAAAGCGGGTTTCAGCGTCCTGACCCGGCTCCGGCACGTAGCTGACCGCCTCGTCGGCCACGCCAAACACCGTTTGCAATCTTTGCACCGTTGCATCCAGATCCTCGGTCAAAATGCCCACGTGACGCAAGCTCAATATATAGTCACTGACCATTAACGATAAACCTCCGGGTTAAAACAGTGCGGCATGGTCTCGCCATTGAGTGCAGCGATCATATTGTCCGCTGCCAGGTCGGCCATGCGGGTTCGGGTGGCTATGCTCGCGCTGCCGATGTGCGGCGCCAACACCACATTGGGCGCGCTCAGCAGTGGATTGTCAGCCGTTACCGGTTCCTTTGAGAAGACATCCACCCCCGCAGCAAATAGCCGGTCGTCATGAAGGGCATCCGCCAGGGCCTGCTCGTCGACAATGCCACCGCGTGCTGTGTTAATCAGTACCGCGTCTTTTTTCATACGGTCGATGGCCGCGGCATCTATAAGATTACGCGTGTCATCATTGAGCGCCACGTTGACGCTAACAAAATCACTGCGCTCTAACAGATCTTCCAAACCGACCGCTTCCACACCATCGATACTGCGGCCAGATCGGGTCCAGGACAACATGTTCATGCCGAAACCCGCTGCCCGGCGCGCTACCGCCTGCCCAATAGCACCGAGCCCTACGATGCCCAGAGTCGCACCTGAGACATCCTTGCCCACAAAAAACGTGGGATGCCAGGGCTTGTCACGCTGCCATTTGCCCTCGCGCACAAACTGGTCCGCCTCGGCAATACGACGGGCAGCTGAGAGCATCAGTCCAATATTGATATCAGCTGTCGTATCCACCAGCACACCGGGTGTGTGGCCCAGGGGAATCGCGCGCTCGTTGAGTGCATCAACATCCACATGATCGACCCCGACCGACATACTGGAGACGTATTTTAGATCCGGGCAGGCATCCAGGAGATTTCGCCGCACCAGGGTCGTTAGCGTGCAAACCAGTCCGACACAGCCAGGCAGCTTCTCCAGCAGCGCCTCCTTGGTAATGAGTGCTTCCTGGTCCCAGACTTCCAACTCGCAATGTTCAGCCAGGCGCTCGAGGCCGTCGCCGGGCATGGCCGTGGTGGCGAGGACTTTTCGCATAAATCATGATCTCCCGCAATCCCCCGCACTGTACCGCAGGGCCATAATGGTATAATGTTATAACTTTACTACATTTCGAGGAGACCGCGATGACCGCCTCTGATACCTACGGTACCGATTACTACGGCTACCGCAAGAAGTTTGCCGTACTCGTACCGTCCACCAACACGGCGGTGGAACATGAATACCATATGATGAAACCCAACGGTGTGGTGCTAGCTAATCGAGCCTGTGTCATTCCGCCTTTCAAAGTTGAAGATGAAGAGGGCTTTGTAAATATGGTTAAGGCCATTGGCGATGCAACCGAGCAGGGACTGCGCGACGCCCTGACCTGTCGCCCGGACCATGTGATCTTCGGTTACTCAGCCGAGACTTTCTGGGATGGTAAGGAGCGCTCTGACCGTGAGTTTCAGCGCTACAACGAAATCGCCCAGGAAGTAGGAGGCTGTAACATCACCTTTGGCGCCCAGGCCATTATGGATGCCCTGGCCTGCTACCCCGGCGTGAAAAAGATAGGCGTGATTAGCCCATACATGCCCGTGGGCGACAATATGGTCGTCAAATTTATGGGCGATATCGGCTACGAGGTCGTACGCATCAAAGGCCACTGCTCACCCGGCCCGGTAGAAATTGCCCATGAGAACTTTGGTAAAACCCGCCAGCTGGTGCAGGCAGTGGACGGCGATGACGTCGATCTGATTTTGCAGGCCGGCACCAACCTGTACTTCACCCAACTCGCCGCTTCACTGGAAAAAGAGCTCGGCAAGCCTGTGCTGGCGATTAATGCTGTGACCTTCTGGCACGCCCTGCGCAACAACGGCATTCCCGACCGCATTCCCGGCTTCGGTTCTATCCTCGAAGAGCACTGATGTCACTGCGCGAATTGCTGTCAAAGCCCGGCGTCATCAAAGCGCCGGGGGTCTACGACGGCCTCTCAGCCCTGCTGGTTGAGCAGGCCGGCTTTGAGGCCTGTTTCTTTTCCGGCGGAAGCTATAGCTTTGCCCGCTATGGCAAGCCCGATATGGGATTAATCTCCATGCAGGAGGTGGCCGATACGGTTGCCATCGTGCGGGAAAGGATCGACATCCCCATGATCGTCGACATGGACACCGGCTTCGGCAATGCCCTCAACGTGCAGCGCACGGTTCGGGTCTTTGAGCGCAGCGGCGCCAGTGCCATGCAAATGGAGGATCAGCTGGCACCCAAGCGTTGTGGTCACATGGCCGGCAAAGAGGTGATCGACCCCGAAGAAATGGTGGGCAAGATCAAAGCCTTTCTCGATGCCCGTCACAGCGATCAAACCTTGTTGATTGCGCGTACTGATGCCCTGGGTGTAAACGGCTTCGATGATGCCATCGAAAGGGCCGAGATGTACCTGGAAGCCGGCGCGGATCTGCTGTTTATCGAAGCACCTCAGTCTATCGAACAGATGCAACTGATCGGCGATCAGTTTGGCGATCGTATTCCTCTTGTACACAACCTGGTAGAAGGCGGCAAATCGCCGGTGGCCGGCAGCGAACAGATGCGTGCTCTGAATTACAAGCTGGCGCTCTACCCTGTTGCCCTGCTGCATCAGTTTATTCCCAAGTCGCAGCAACTGCTGGCACATATCAGCGAAGCCGGCGATACCGAGTCCTATGCAGGTGAGCTGATCGACCTGAGTAAGGTCAACGAACTGCTGGGCGCAGACGAGCTGCTCGCTAGAAGCGAACAGTTTGAAAAGTGACAAAGCTTTTAGCAATTTGTGAGACTTTCGTGATAACTCGGCTATAAGCAAAACCCACAATTGCATCCGGAATTTCCTAAAACCGGAGACAGAAGGATGCATAAGACACTCAACAAACTGGTTCTCGCCACCTCACTCGCCACCGGCAGTTTGGTCGGACATGCTGCTGAACTTGATATCGAAATCACTAATCTGACACGCGGCAGCTGGTTTACGCCGTTCCTGGTAACCGCACACGCAGACTCGGCTCGACTGTTCACATCCGGTGAACCTGCCAGTGCCAATCTGCAGGCCATGGCAGAGGGCGGCGATATCGCTGGCCTGGCGGCAGATGTGGCCAGCCTCAATGCCACCAGTGTTGAGAATCCAGCCGGTGGCCTGTTGGCACCGGGGGCTTCAACCAGTGCCAACCTCAACACCGACAACGCGCCGGACAATACGCGCCTTTCTATCGTGGCCATGATCCTGCCCAGCAACGACGGCTTCATGGGCCTCAATGCGATTGAAATTCCAACTGAACCGGGCACCTACGTTTACAACGTAAACGCCTATGACGCCGGCACAGAGGGTAACGACGAAATCCTCGGTTCAGGCGCACCGGGCGAAGCAGGCTTTCCGGCACCCCCCCGGTGGCCGCAGAAAGTGGCACGGGAGGCACCGGCATACCCGCGGTGAGTGAAGGTTTTGTGCACATTCATCGCAACGTACTGGGAGATACGGATCTCAGCGGCGGCAGCAGTGATATCGACAGCACTGTGCATCGCTGGCTGAACCCGGTTGTACGTGTTGTGCTCACGGTCAGCAACTAGGAGGCAGCATGAAAAAGCTAATTCTGCTCACTGCTGTAGCCGCACTAGCTGCGTGCAGTGACAACAATGACAATGATCCAATCGTGCCCGCAGCGCCGGCTGACGTAGAAACACCAGCACCGGTTACGCCAGCTGCATTTGAAATCACCACCACCAACCTGACCGTGGCCCAGCCGCTATCACCCATTGCAGCGCTGGTGCACGCGGAAGATATCTCAGTATTCCAGGTTGGCAGCCCCGCCAGTGAAGCACTGGAGATACTGGCCGAGGGAGGTGACAACAGTGAACTGCTGGCCAGCGTGGACAGTGCTGCGGCGATCGGTTCAGAGGGCCCACTGGGTCCGGGCGGCACCGAGGTTCTCAACCTGGAGCTGGCTGACGACAACCTCACGGGTCTACAGCTGAGCGTGGTCACCATGTTGGTGAATACAAATGACGCATTCACCGCCGTGAATGGACTCGATCTTTCCGGCATGGCCGCTGGTGACAGTGTCACTCTCAATACCATCAGCTACGATTCCGGCACCGAGGCCAACACCGAGGCGGCAGCCGACATCCCAGGACCTGCGGGCGGCGGTGAGGGTTTTAACCCGACTCGGGACGACATCCGCGATCAGGTCACTATGCATGGTGGTGTAGTTACAGAAGACGACGGGCTGGTCGGCTCTGCGCTGGAGCAGAGCCATCGCTGGGACAACCCGACCGCCCGTATCACCATTACCCGGGTACAATAATTTCAGCATGGGGGGAACTATCGCACCAGAAAGTGATCTACCCGACATCATAAGAATCAGGCCAGAGCAGCTTATGGACGATAAAGTTTCCCCGCGCGCGCTGGATATATTGGTTGTCGAGGACGACAAGGACATCGCCAGGCTAGTATGCCTGCACCTGGAAGACCTCAACGCCAACACCACCCACATAGACAATGGTCGCAAGGCGCTGGCGGCGGCCATCGATGGCCAATGGGACCTGATCATCCTCGATCTGCGCCTGCCGGAGATGAGCGGCCTGGACATCTGCAGAAAGCTGCGGGAGTCCGGCAACCAGACACCGGTTCTGATGCTAACCGCCAAATCGACAGAGCTGGATCGCGTGCTTGGCCTGGAGCTGGGTGCTGACGATTATGTGACTAAACCCTTTAGCCCAATAGAACTGAATGCGCGTATCAAGGCGATACTGCGCAGAACCCAGCAGCCGCAGCAAATACTGGAAGACAAGGTTCTGCAGTGCGGGCCCTTCAGCATCAGCACTCGTACCCACGAAGTCTGCTATCGAGACATGCCCGTCGAGCTGACCGCGAGGGAGTTCGACCTGTTGTTGCACTTCGCCCGCAACCCCGGACAAGTGTTCAAACGATCAGAGTTGCTGGACGAGGTCTGGGGCTACGGTCACGACGGCTATGAGCATACGGTCAACTCTCACATCAATCGACTGCGCTCCAAGATCGAGGAAAACCCTGCTGAGCCCCACCACATTCTCACCGTCTGGGGTGTGGGCTATAAGTTCTCACCGGACCTGACGGCCACGGCCTGACATGATGGGCAAGCTCTACATTCGTCTAGGGCTGGCCATGCTGTGCCTGTTCATGCTGCTGGGCGGCGCCCTGATCGTTATCAGCAGCAATACCAGTGAGATGTATTCACTGGAGATCACCCAGCGCATCAACAGGGACATCGCCCTGCACGCAGCAGAAGATATGCCCCTGCTACAAGATGGCGAGGTCAATAAGCCAGCCCTTAAAGAACTCGCCCACCATGTCATGTTCATTAACCCGATTGTCGAGGTGTATCTGCTGGACGTGGACGGGCGCGTACTGTCACACGCCCTACCCTATGGCACGGTGCTGCTGGACCAGGTAGACATGGATCCGCTGCATCGATTCATGGAGGGCAAAGAAGCCCTGCCGATATTTGGGGAAGACCCACGCAGCCCCGAAGCGAGCAAAGTGTTCTCGGTATCGCCGATAGAACAAGAAGGCGAAACAGTCGCCTATCTCTATACTGTGCTGAATGGCAAAACTCACGACGGCCTGCGCGAATCACTGAGCAACAGTTACCACCTCAGTACCGGCAGCTATGCCATCGCCGGCAGCCTGGGGCTGGCGGGGCTTGCGGGACTACTAATCGTCGCGGCCATGACCCGGCGTCTGCGTCGGCTGGTGGAGGCGGTTCGTGTTTATCGCGGCGATGCCTTCCAGGGTCGTCTGGAGCTGGACAGCGCTGTTTACTCAGACTCAGATGATGAAATTGATGAACTTGCTCAGGCCATCAGCGCTATGAGCGAGCGCATCGAACAACAGTTTCAGAGCCTGCAGGATGTCGACAACACCCGTCGGGAACTGATTGCCAACGTGTCCCACGACCTGCGTACGCCGCTTTCTTCCATGCAGGGCTATCTGGAAACCATACTTGCCAGGGGGGACAGGCTGGAAGAACATGAAAAGCGTCAATACCTGGAAGTTGCCTACAAGCACAGTCGTAGATTGAACGAACTGGTGGGTGAACTGTTTGAACTGGCTAAGCTGGAATCAGGCAACATTGAACCGGAGTTGGAAGCTTTCCCATTGATGGAGCTGATCCAGGACCTGGTTCAGGACTACCAGCTGCAGGCACAGGAGAAGCAAATCTCCCTGTCGGCACAGTGCGAAGAGCTGGACCTTAGCGTGGTGGCCGACATCGGTTTGATTCACCGCGTGCTTGAGAATCTACTGCAAAATGCACTGCGATATACCCCACGCGGCGGCGAGATTGTGCTCAGCGCCCAGCGCGATGCCGAGCGCGTGTGGGTTGAGGTCGTGGACGACGGCGAAGGTATCGCCTCTCAGGACATCGCCCACATTTTTGATCGGTTCTATCGGCCAGAGGCCAGCACCAAACAACAGAGCGGGCTGGGCCTGGCCATCGTCAAGCGAGTGATCGACCTGCATCGCAGCCACATAGACGTAATAAGTGAACCGCAACGGGGAACCTGCTTTAAATTCTGGCTCATGGCCACGGCCTGAGGGTATAAACTTGCTATCAAGCATCTGTAGCAAGGGTCGCCCACATGCGCAAAAGCATCCGCACTGTATTCTGCCTGGTAGCCGCAAGTCTGGTTGCGGCCTGCAGTAAACCCGTTACCACGAACTACAGTGGCCCCGTAGCAGAGTGGCCCAACTTCGGCGGCAGTGCCGGCGGGGGACGTTATTCCAATGCCACACAAATTAACCCGGACAATGTACATGCGCTGGAAAAAGTATGGGAGTATCGCACCGGGCATTTTCGTCGTTATGGCGAAGTGACAGCCACCTACCCCAACGGATACACCTTCGAAGCCATGGGCAGTGCCTGGCAGCTTACCCCGCTGATGGTAGACGGTGTGCTCTACGGCTGCAGCGCCTTTAACAAGATGTTTGCACTGGATCCTGCAACCGGTGAAGAGCTGTGGAGCCTCGATCCCGGAGTAGATGTGGAAAAGGAGCTGATGGTGAATTGCCGTGGTGTCAGCAGCTGGAAAAGTACCAGCGAGACGGGCCACTGCAGCCATCGCATCTTTCTTGGCACCATGGATGCCCGATTACTGGCCAGGGACGCCAAAACCGGCAAAGCCTGCGAGGACTTTGGCAACAAGGGCAGCGTCGACATGACGGTGGGTATTGGTGAGCACAAGGCCCGTGATTACGGCAGCATGTCGCCGCCTGCCATCATTGGGGACAAGCTGATTACCGGCTCAGCTGTGCTGGACCGCATTCACGACAATATGCCCAGTGGCGTGGTGCGCGCCTACGATGTGCATTCCGGCGAGATGCTGTGGTACTGGGATCCCATCGCGCCCGGCCAGGAATCCCAATATAACGAACGCGGCGAGCCACAGTACAAACGTGGCACCACCAATGTATGGTCCATAATTTCCGTCGACGAGGAACGGGACCTGATATTCCTGCCTACCGGCAATACCTCAACCGACTTTTATGGTGGCCAGCGCGACAGCCTGGATTACTGGTCAAGCTCAGTCGTAGCATTACGCGGCAGCACCGGCGAAGTGGTGTGGCGCTTCCAGATGGTGCATCACGATATCTGGGATTACGACACACCCTCGCAACCAACCCTGTTTGATTTTGAGCAAGACGGCAAGGTTATCCCTGCCCTCGCTCAACCCACCAAGATGGGCCTGTTGTTTTTGTTAAACCGTGAAACCGGGGAACCCATCTTTCCGGTAGAAGAGCGCCCGGTTCCGCAAGATGGTGCAGTAGCCGGCGAATACCTGTCACCGACCCAGCCCTTCCCCACCAAGCCGGAACCTTTACATCCGCTGAGTCTGCCACCAGAAGATGCATGGGGTATTACGCCCTGGGACAGGAATGACTGCAAAGCGCAGCTGAGTGAACTGCGTAATGAAGGTATTTACACACCGCCCTCCACCACTGGCACAGTGTTTTATCCCAGTGACTTTGGCGGCAATAACTGGGACTCACCCGCCATCGACCAGGCCCGCAACATCGCCGTACTGAATACGCGCAAAGTACCCATGAATTTGAAGTTGCTGCCCAGAGAGGAGTGCAAAGGACCCATGGGCGGTCTCGGCCCGCAAATGGGAACGCCTTACTGCATGCACTATGAGCCGATTGTCTCACCCCTGGGCGTGCCCTGTAATGAGCCGCCATGGGGCACCTTGATAGCGGTTGACCTGAACGCCGGGGAGAAACTGTGGGAAGTCCCATTGGGTAATCTGGAGCACATGGCACCCTGGCCGGTCTCAAAGCTGATAGAGGGCCCACCCAATATCGGTGGACCAGCGATCACCGCCAGCGGTCTGATATTCATTGCCGGCACGCCAGACCAGTACATTCGCGCCTTCTCTATTGAGGATGGCAAAGAACTGTGGCGGGCGCCGTTACCGACGGGCGGGCATGCGACACCCATGACCTACCGCGCAGGACCAGATCAAAAACAGTACCTGGTCATCGCTGCCGGAGGCCACTTTGGTATGGGGCAATTTGGGCAAGAGCCAAGCGACCACCTGATCGCCTTTGCCCTACCTGACTAGCTTCAAGGGGTCAGACCCCTTGAAAAGGTCCACTACGATCTGAATGGGCTAAATCAGTTTTCAAGGGGTCTGACCCCTTGAAATTCTAACCCTTGTTGCTGATGGTGATATGCTTGCGGGCCGCCGAACTGGGCTGGCCACTGACACCACGGGGGATTTCCTGAACTTTGCCACCGGACTTCAGAAATGCTTCAACCTGGTCGGCAATGGATTCGCTGGTTTCTACAGGAGCCGCTGGCTGGCGGCGACGGGAAGAGGCCACAACTACTTCTTAATCATTTTTTTTAATGGCCGACTAGTATACACGCATTTCAAAGCAATTGCTTTAAAAAGATTGGTCGGGCGGTGCAATGCGCTTACCCATACCCACCACTTCGTCCACGGTATAACCCAGTGACTCATAAAAAGAGATCACCGAAGTATTGCTGTTACGCACCTGCAGGTTCACCTTGGGGCATCCACGCGCCAGCAGCAATTCTTCGACAGCACTCATAATACGGCGGCCATAGCCAGTTCGATGACTGCCAGGCGCTACCGCAAGATAGTTAACCCAGCCTCGATGCCCGTCGTAACCACCCATGACCGAGGCAATAATCTCACCGCCCACGCAGCCCACCAGAAACAGGTCCGGGTCCACTGCCAGTTTGCGTTCTATATCCTGCGCCGGATTGTTCCAGTGCACGAGTAAGTCGCAGTCCTGCCACAGCGCAATCACTGCTTGCTGATCATCTGGATTAAACGTCCGAATCTCCATCCGTATCAGACCGGTCGCAAATCCTTTGCTGTGAGCACTCGCACGCCCAAAGCTGCTGGCGCAAACAGCCATGGCAGGTTAAACGCCAAATAAAAGGCCACATTGGGCGGGGGATGATCACCCAGAAACGTCTGCATGAAGTAATAAAACATATTCGTCACTCCGGCCGCTGCATAGATCAAGCCTACCGGCACCAGCCAGCTGCGTTGACGAATCAGTCCATAAACGACAAAACACAGAATGGGTGATTGGAACAAACCATCGAACAGAGTGGCCGCAATCAGGTTTGGTGGCGGGTCGAGATGGGCGGCCTCTTCCTCCACTGCCCAGCCGTGCAGCCACTGCAGGGGTGGCCATGGGCTGTCAGCGGATACTGGCACACCTAAACCTTCTGGCAGGCTGAACAAAAAGCCATAGCTGATCGAGACAAGGAAGAAAGCAACCAGCAACAAATCCAGGGGGCGATGCCAGATCGGTGTCACTGCAAAATACTCTTCACAAACGCGGAGCTGGTTTCCTCCAGCTGTGAGCAACGATTAAGTGCGTTGCGAACCGGCTCGGGCGTAGACTCGTCAAGCATGCCCTGCCAGGCTGCTGCGCCTTGTAACTCTGCCTCCGCCTGAATCGCCAGCTGCTGTTGTACGGGTATGCCGTCAAACACCTGATAATAGAGATCACGTGCGCCTGGCAGTGGCTCAGCTATTTTCTCAGCGACTTCACCGGGTATGGGGAACAGCGCTTCAATAATGTCGGAAATTTGATCTTCACGGGCCGCACATTGCAGTAAACCTTCCCGCTCTTCGGGCCACATATCAGCCCAGTCACGATAGCGTTGAGCTGCCTGCCGCTCGAGTAGCGCCAGGAAGTTGGGCACATACTGCGGCTCAACCTGACCGATGAAGGGTGCCAACAACTCGCCAAAGTTTGGTACTTCAACGTTCATTATTTTGCTCCTTGACAGCAATTCGGTATTCGCAGGTCACGCAGCGACGCATCCCGGGCGCATGGATTCGTTCTGGGCCCACAGCTGACGCAGCTCTTCGCGCAAGGTTTTCAATTCCTTCGCCTGGTCCCGCAGCTGCTTTTCCCTCTGGAAAAAACCCATCGGCTACTTCCAGCGCATTCTCACAGTGCATGAGGTTTCGGGCAAGTGCGGCTCAAAGTCCATGTGCAGGCCGCCATCCTCGCCATTAAACATCGCCTCGAAGGGGCCCTTACAGATCAACTGGCAACCTTCAGCTGGCAGCTGGTCAGGGTTTGGCAGGCTGTCCTGGGCCGCACAGGTGTGCCAGGCGCAGTCGGGCACATACATGGTCATACTGCCTTCAAGCATATTGATGTCGCGCATCTCCGCGGGACCGGTCAGCCAGGCAGCGGGATTAAACGTATCGAACATAAACTTCTGCAACCTGCCGGGCTCTGCGCGCACCTCAGTTTTGTCCTTGTTCTTCTCTGACATGCTTCGCATCATGGCGATAAAGTCAGCGGAGGTTTCCTCCCCGGTGGAGACGCAGGTGCCAATCACGATCTCTTCATACTGGGCCTGCGAGTAATACTTGCGCAATTCCAGCAACGCCCATTCCACCTCGCGCACAAAATTGCCGTAGCGCTTGCGCCATTTCTCACGGGGAGAGTCTTTCCAGCTAACCACCTCGCGGCGCGATCGAATGGCCCGCCAGTCGCTATCAATCTGCTGTTTATCACCTGACAGTCTCAGTATCGGCAGCAAGCTGTGGGTCACAACCAGGCTGGCTTTCTTGACCAGCATGGCATTGGACATCCACATGTCGATCCAGGCCTGCAGACCCCAGTTGTACCAGAACCCGCTCTTGCGTGGAGCCCGGCTTCCCTTAGTATCAGAAGCGATTACGGCATCTTTCATCGGCACATCCCGCGGCTTACTGTGCCGTGCGGTAGTTCAGCGTGACACCATAGGTCAGCGGTGGCGCATTAATACCGGCGAAGCCACCCAACACCGGAATATCAAAGCCAATCACGTGGTATTCCTCGTCCAGGAGATTGCGGCCCCAGAGCGTCAGTTCCCAGCGATTGTCCCGCCCCTGGATGCCCAAGCGTGCATTCACCAGGTGGGTGTCCTGCTGCTTGAGTGCCTCATCCAGGTCACCGGCGAGATACATGTCGCTAACATAGTTGTACTCCAGGCGCGCGAACCAGCCCATGTCATTGTTGAAACGATCGGCCAGCTGCAGGAAGTTACTCCAGGTCCACTCTGGCGCGTTATCGATTTCACGACCCGTGAGGTCCTGCACGCAGTTCGGTTCCACGAACGGACTGCCACCGGTGATCTCGATCAACTGCGCCACGGTACATTCACCGGTCTCAAAGTCTGCGTACTCTGCTTTGTTGTAGCCCAGCGCGGAGCCCAGCGTCGTGATGGCGTTGGGCACGTAGATCAGGTCCAGCTCGACACCCTGGCTCTCCATGGAACCAGCATTCCGCACGGTGATATTAGTGCCGTCAAAACCCTGAGCCTGGAAATCATCGTAATCCACATAGAACAAGGTGCCATTGAACTGCAGACGACGATCCAGCCAGGTACCCTTCCAGCCAATTTCATAATTGCGCGAGCGCTCGTCATCAAACTCCGCCGGTGCACCAGTAGCGGTACGCAGCTGGTTAAATCCACCGGATTTGAAGCCTTGGCTAGCGCTCGCATAGAGCATCAGGTCCTGTCTCGGAAACCAGGACAGACTCAAAGATGGCGAGAAATCCCAAACACTGCGCTGGTCATCAGAGAAAGTATCACGGCCTGCAATCGGCGGCGCATCGACCACAACCGGGGGCACCGGGCGCGCAATCTGGCTGCCTATGCGGCGTTTTTCTTCCTGGGTAATGCGCGCGCCAAAGGTCAATCGCCAGGCGTCATTAATATGCCAGTTGAGTTGACCAAAAGCAGCATAGCTGGTGGTCTCATGCTTATTGGTATCGAAGTTGACCGACCCCTCAGGGAATAACAACCCAAACGCAAACAACTGGCCAGTCAGCTCCGTGAATCCATTGCTGTTGTAGGTATCCATGGTCGAATCAAAAAAATACAAGCCCACTTGGTAATCGAGTTTCTCACCAGCGGGTGATGCAATCCGAAACTCGCTAGAAAACTGATCCAGCTCGACCTGAGTGTCCGTGACGATGGCATCGTACTGGGAGAAGTCACCATCAAACGTGGAATTTGATTCATAGGTGCGCCAGGCATTAATCCAGGTGAGTACAAACTCACTGTCCAGCTCTTTTACCCATTCTGCGGCCACCCCGCCCACGGTCACATCGTCAGAGAACTCTGAGTCGACTGAGATATCGCCATCGAAAGCATCGGGATCTCTATCAAAGGGTATGCCTGTAGCCTGCTCATACAAAGGGAAAGGTATACCCAGGGTTGAGCCATCGCCGATGTAGTCCATCACATCCGGCGCACAGCAACTAGCGTCGTTGTTGGAGTAGTCCAGAGTAATGGTCAGGTCGCCAGCATTACCCATATTAAACAGGGTTCGCCACTTAATTCCTTGTCGCTTGGCATCATTAATATCACCACCGTTCCAGGTATTGTCATAAGTTCCGTCGCGTTTAACGTAGTAGCCCGATAAACGAGTCGCATGTCCACTTTCACCCAGGGGAATATTAACCATGCCGCGCAATTCGCGCGCATTGTAGTTACCCAGCACAGCTTCTAGTTCCGCCTCAAACAGCTCCGCAGGTGCTTTTGAGATTATATTAAGCGCACCGGCAGCAGTGTTCTTGCCGTAGAGTGTACCCTGCGGCCCGCGCAGCACCTCCACGCGCTGAATGTCCATGAGGTCACCGACGCTCATACCCGCACGGCCCTGGTAGACCCCGTCAATGAACACACCAACACTTGGATCAATGCCAGCATTGGTGCCGATAGACCCTATTCCGCGTATACGGATAGATGTGGAACGGGAATCTGTGACCGGGGAAATTTTCAAGTTGGGTGTATATTGATCCAACTGGGTGAGCTCTTTGGTACCGCTGTTTTTAAAGAACTCATCGGTAAATGCTGCCACCGAGATAGCAACTTCCTGCAGGTTCTCTTCGCGGCGATTGGCGGTGACGATAACCTCTTCAAGCGCGACCACCTCCTCTGCTTCTTCAATGGCCTCGGTTTGGGCCTGACCAGCAGCAGCTACTGTCAGCGCTATCGCCGACACTAAAAATCTTTTCATGAACCCCTCGTACAACTAATTATTATGAATATTGTGTGATGAGCTATCGAGGACTAGTGCACACCCAGTCCCTCAAAGATAGTCGTCATCACGTAATCTCGCAGGTCTTCCATGCTGTATTGCTCGCCCACCAGGTTGGTGAGCCGGTTGTCATTCGCGAGCGTGACAAATCCATGCACACTAGACAGAATTGCCACCGCCTGAAGCGCCGGGTCGCCTTTTTGTACGATCCCCAATTGCTGGCACATCTCGATGTCATCAGTCATCTGTTCAAAGGCAATATTGCTGGTGTGCTGCAGCGACTCATGCCCTGTGCTGGTGAGCAGGTCACCGCTGAACATCACTCGGTAATAAGCGGGAAATTTCATCGCAAACTCAAAGTAAGCTATACCGCTGGCTGCGAACTGGTCGAGAGGATCATCGCCAGCCGCAAGCTTGGCCTGCTGCATCGTGTCATAGAGCAATTCAAAACCCTGCTCAACCACCGCCAGTATCAAATCGTCCTTGTCTTCGAAATGCCGATAGGGGGCCGCATGAGACACACCGGCCCTTCGCGCCACCTCACGAATCGTCAAACCCTGGGGTCCACTATCGGCAATGATCTCCAGCGCGGCATTAAGCAAGGCCGTGCGGAGATCGCCATGGTGATAGGCCTGTTTAAGCGCCGTCACGATATATTCCTTTATTCGAATTATGGGAAGAGTGTACGCCAAAACAGCATGCATGTTTATATTGTAAACTTCAAAAATCACTGCTATGTTTCCAACGTAAACACCAACAATAAAAGGCTCTACGGCCTTTAAAACCAAATAAGAAAGAGGTGATGTATGAATCAGGCGGTTGAAGAAAATCGGTTTCTGCAGGGCTGCTTCGCCCCCATCGATGCGGAATATACCCACAGTGAGCTGAAGATCACTGGCGAAGTGCCAAAAGATCTCAATGGCAGTTTTTATCGCAACGGCCCCAATGTGCAACACATGCCCCGCGGCGACTACCACTTGTTTGCGGGCGATGGCATGACCCACGCCTTCCATATCGAAGACGGCAAGGTGGCTTATCGCAACCGCTGGATTGAAACCGCCAAGTTCAAGCTAGAGAAAGACCTGGGCCGCAATGTTATCGACCCCATGAACCCCTTTGGCTGTGAAGACGGCTATATGGAGTTCATGCTGAACGACAAAGACGGGTTGGCTAACACAGCTTGTGTCTGGCACGCCGGCAAAATGCTGATTCTGGAAGAAGGCCACCGCCCTTTTGAGGTTGACCCGATAAGCCTGGAATCGATCGGCAGCTACGACTACGACGGCAAGCTGACCACAGCAATGACCGCCCACCCGAAGATAGACCCCACTACGGGAGAGATGGTGTTCTTTGCCTATATGTCCACCGGGCCTTTCAATGCAGACTTCACCGTACACACCGTTGATGCAAACGGCGTGCTGAAGAAGTCCATTGAAGTCGCGACAGACTACCCATCGATGATTCACGATTTCGTACTGACCGAGAACTATATCGTCGTACCGCTGTTCCCACTGACCGGCAGCATCGATCGCGCCATGGCCGGCGAGTCACCGTTCATGTGGGAGCTCGAGAAAGGCGCCAAAGTTGCCGTAATACCGCGCACCGCCAGCAGTGCAGACGAGGTGCGCTGGATCGAATGCGATCCCTTCTTTGTATTCCATTACATGAACGGTTTCGACAAAGATGGCGTAATCACGGTAGATGGGTGCCAGTTCGAGCACGCACCTCTGTTCCCCGATGCGAGCGGTGAGATGATGCCCGATCCCGATCCAATCCTGAATCGCTGGAACATCGACCTCAATGACAGCAGCGCTAAAGTGAAAAGCGAGCAGATCGACGATGTACCTTCGGAGTTCCCCCAGGTTGATCCCCGCTACGCCACCAAGGATAACTCGGTCGGCTTCTACGTCAGCCCGGACAGCGACGAAGGTGACATGTTCAACTGTGTTGGCAGCTTTGACCTACGCAGTAAAACCAATGAACGCTATTCCTTTGGTCCTCGCGCAAGCACCTATATCTCGGAGGCGATTTTCGTTCCAAAGAATGACGCCGCGGCTGAGGGAGAGGGATACCTGTTAACGGTCGCCACCGACCTAAACAGTGACACCAGCAAACTGGCGATCATGGACGCCCAGAATGTCGGCGCCGGGCCTCTGGCTACCGCACAGTTGGATCACCGCATTCCGGTTGGTTTCCACGGCGGCTGGCGCCCTGCCTCCTAATCCATCTCGCGATTCAGCGCCGCCATTCCGGCGGCGCACGCTTTATTCAGCAGCAACTGTTCTTCGTCGCCGAGATCGGTAAATCGCCGATGAGGAACGCCACGCACTAGTGCAGCCGCCCTATCCTGCCAGCCAGGATCTGCTGGCATTTTAAAAAACTCTGCAACACGCTCGATCGTCTGCAGTGGTTCGGCAACCAAATCTTCAAAACGGATATCCAGGATGCGCTCACTTTCGATACCAGCAAGTGCCTGCTGACCTCGCTCTACTTGCCCACTCCAAAACTCACCATAAAGCTCAACTGCGGGTCGGGTATTGAGCAACTGATCGATAGTGCCGTCGTCAGCGGCCACCATGTCAGTCAAACCCTCGTAGGTGAACTCAATGTCGCCGACCAGCCCATTCATGAGCACCACCGCCACACGCAGTGCTGGGTATTCGCGCATAGACAGCGCCACTTCACGGCCATCGCGATGCAGGTGAACATAGCGGGAACCGGGAAAGCACGCTTCCAACTCATGCACGAAATCGATGGACCCGGCGGAGCGCTCTATCCAGGTCTGTCGGCCACAGCGCTCAGTCAGCCACTGAAAAATAGACTGGTAATGCAAAGCAAGAGATTGCTCAGGAGCCGAAGAGACAAAGCTAAGCAGTTCAGCGAACAAGGTGTCGGGGTCGTCGGTCAGCCGCGGCATCGCAATCGCCTGATTCCAGGGCACAGCCTCGGCCACGGACTTGAACTGCCGATCCGGACCAAAGGGATAAGTCACTTCGGGCACACTTAAGCCCCGACGCAGCACCTCGGTCAGCACCGGGTGATCCTGGTTGATCTTGTGTGCCAGAGCCTCCCAGGAAACAGCATCGGGCCGAAAACGGAAAAACTGGTCCAGGCCGGAGAACCATTCAAACAGGCTCAGCACCTTCTGGTTCTCGGCGAAAATCTTGGACAACAGCGTCGAGCCGCAGCGCCCAGTACCCTGCACAAACCGTCCGGGCAAAAGTCCGGTATCAGGCATCCAGCGAATCCAGGCTGACGAACTCCACATCGATTGGCGGCACGGGATGTGCCGAACGCGAAATCCTGAACAGCACCATGCATTTATTGTGGCCGCGCGTATCAAGCCAGTTGGCACCGCGAGAAGGACAGTTGGCAATCACAGCGCGAACCGAGCCGTCATCTTCATAATCCACCGTCGCATTGGTGATCGCGGTAGTCGTTTGGCGCGGGGCCACATCTTCCCGAAAAGCCAGCGGCTCCCACCAATAGTTCACCAGCGACAGACTCCAATAAGGTTCGCCATCGGTTTTAAATCTGGCAATCATCGCCTGCCCGGGCTCCAGGGTCATGCTGCACACACCAAATTGGTGGCCCTTGGGCGCGCCGATATCAATCACCTCAGTCTGGGGTAGCTCGCAGGCAAATTGGTTAGGCGCCAGGTCTACCCAAAAGTCGGTGATAGCAGTCCAACGTGGCGGCGCTCCGGCCATCCACTTTACGGTACCTTCCAATCCCGCCTCGACACGATCTAGTGACAGGGGCGCGATCGCGTCAGGGGCGCCCAGCCAGTGCATCTCAAACTGCCCGGGCTGTAGGCCGGTCCAGTCAGCCGCATATTCCCTGATCATGATATAGCGAGTGTCGGCATTGGTTTCAATCCAGTTCCCATCGTGTTGATCAGGGCTCAGGATAAGCTCAAAGCTGCCATCAGCATTCACGACAAGCTCTTTCTCAGTGATACCTGCGGTCTGCACACTGCCCTCGTCATAACCCCCTTTACCGGTGTAGACACCTATTTCTATGAGCGGTGAATCCCCGCGTCGTCCTTCAATCCTGTGGGTGCGGGTACCGTCAAAATAGGCATGGTGATAGCGACAGTCCCCGGTGACTCCTTCGTACAGCTTGTGAGAACCGACCATGGGATGCAGCCTGGGGCGATCCATGTCAGCCAACTCAAAGGCGTTCTCAAAACCAATATGCAGCTGTCTGGCGAGGTAACGCAGGCCCTCCGCCTGGGTCAACTCGTCATTGGGCGTATTGTCTCTCAGGAGCACGTTACCGGCCTGCTTTAACTGCTCGCAAAAAGTGTCCCAGGCCTCTGCGGCCCGAACAGCGTGATTGTCGCCATTCATAGCTACTAACTCCGTTATCAGTGCCGCGACATATCCAGCGGCATATGGGTAAACGCATTAAAGAAGGTAGTGGATTCAAACCTGACCTGTTCTTCGTCCACTTCGTATTGGGGTACAGCCGCGAGAACTTTTCTTAGCAAAAGCTCCGCGAGATTGGCGCCCAGGCAACGATGAATACCGTGGCCGAAAGAGAGTGAACGCCGAATATGGCGACTAATATCAAAGCGATTGGGATCTTCAAATTCTCGCTCATCGCGATTACCCGAGGCCCACAGAAACATGACAGCCGACCCCTCTTCGAGGCGCTGACCATGCAGCTCAATGTCTGCGACTATCTTGCGCATCGACATCTGGGTGGGCATATCAAAGCGCAGGCATTCCCTCACTGCTGAAGGAATCAATGCCGGCTCTGCCACCAGCAGGGCGCGCTGATCCGGGTGCTTCCACAAACGATATAAAGCTGCTGAACTCAGCTTCGGGAAGGTCTCGGTCGCCCCAAAGAACAAAGGCATCAGGTGTTCACCCATATCCGCATCGGATAGCTCTGTGCCGAGGCAGCGGTAGAGGGTGTCGATCAGGTTTTCTGGAGCACCGGTATAGTCACGCCTCGCCGCAGCCTGAGCAGTGAGGTAGTGACGCATATCAGAGAACGCAGTTGCCGCCATCTGCTCGGTTCCCTCGGCACCCCCAATGGATTTGAAAATACGCGCCAGAAAATCACGGATATAGGCCTCATCGTCAGTAGGAAAGCCAATCACACGGGAGGCAACCCGAGTCGCGCTGGACTGACCTAACTCGTCAAACGCCTCCGCGGTACCCTGCTCCAGCAGAGGGTCGGTCACCTCGTCGACAATCGCAGCAATACCCGCACGCATGGTTTTCATAACCGGCGGCAAAAAGTGCTGTAGCAGCTCGGTGCGCAGGGGCATGTGTTCCGGGGGGTCCATATGATTCAGGTTGACCCCCGGGCTCAGTGTATTACCTAGAAAATACGGCGGTGCGGTACCAAAGCGTGCGCTGAAGTGTTCGTGTGAGTTGCTGTATTGCCAGATGTCAGAGAATCGGGACAAGGCCCAGCAGTCCCAGCTTTCTATATAGTAAGCTGGTGCCTCGTCACGAAGGCGCGCGTAGACCTTATAGGGATCTGCCAAAGTTTCTGGCGCAGTCGGGTCATAGCTCAGCATAGCGATAGTGACAGTGAGTGGCGTTGATATTAATATTACATAATGTAATATTAATATCAAAGACAATATGCGTAACAATCATAGAGGCGACCGCTGCTATGACCGACAGTAAAACAACACCCGCGGAGTTTCTGAAGGAAGAAGCCCGACGCATGCAGAGGCGACTGGTTGCGCACATTCCGGAACGCAGCGCAGACCTGTGCGCTGCACCAATGGAAGTAGCCTCTACTATCTACACCGATCCCGCCAGGTTTGAAGCCGAGCGCAAGTTATTTCGCTCGGTGGTGCAGATCGCCTGCCTGTCGAATGAGATACAGCACCCCGGCGACTGCGTGGTGTTCGACGCCGCGGGTCCTTCCATTATCGTGACGCGGAACAATCGCGGGGAGGCGCAAGCCTTTCTTAATATGTGCCCTCACCGCGGCTCCAGGCTACTCAGTGACAGCGGCAATAACGAGAGCATTTTCTGCCCTTTCCACGGTTGGCGCTTTAATCTGGACGGCCAGCTATTGCGGAGGTCGCGAGCCGACGCCTTTGAATCGGAACAGGAGCCAGAGCGCAGCCTGATACCGGTGCCCGTGGCAGAGTGGCATGGGCTGATTTTTATTCGGGCCACCCCCAGTAGCGGCGCTATTGATGTAGACGCATTCCTCGGCGACATGGCACCCATCGTTCGGGGCCTGGAGCTTGAGCACGTTTTTCCTGTGAAGACACCGATCAAGGTGACAGTAAACACCAACTGGAAACTCAACCTGGATACGTTCTGCGAAGGCTATCACGTGCCTACCGTTCACAAACCCTCCTTCGGTGGCAGCGTCGTACCCTATGTCACCATACAGGACTTGTACGGCATCCATGGCCGCTACATAGGCCCGGCGACAGAACTGAAAGAGCTGGTAGATGTGCCGGAGTCAGAGTGGCCAGAACCCACATACAGCGCAACACAGATTCTGTTTCCAAATGCGTCCCTGACCCTGACAGACGCCATCGACAAGAACACGCCCATGCTGACTCTGTTTCGGCTATTTCCCGGCGAACATATTGGGCAATCCCTGTGCCTCATGACCTCGTATGTGCACAGCACAGCCAGCCATGTGAGCCAATCTGAGCTGGAGGCACTGACAGACATGCTCATGCAGGCGGTTATCGATGAGGACTACGGTAACGCCTGCAATACCTGGCAAGGCCTCCAGCACGGGGCATCAGATGAGATCAGGTTTGTGTTTGGACGCAATGAGGCGGTACTACAGAACTATCATCGCGCGCTCGCCAGCGAGCTGGGCATGCCCATTGACTAGTCCGCGGCTTCGACCAGGGGCAGCAGCGCATGGGACACCAGCATCCAGGCAGCCTGCTTAGCCTCCTTGATGTTCTTTTTGCTGAGACCAGTTCGAATGGTATCGTGCGCAATCCACTGGCACGCGGCAAGAATTGATTTCAGGTAACGTCGCTGGCTGGCGTCGCCACCGGGCATACGTGCTTCGATAACGTCCAGTATGCGCTCGAAGGACTCGTCGACCACGGCGAAGGCCGGGGAGGATTCGTCATTGGATTCCCGAAAAATCAGCTCGGCCAGATCAGAGCCTTCAAATATCGCATCAAACAGCAAATCAATGGCACGATGGAGATCCTCGGAGCTAGCCCGCTCACTGCGAAAGCACTCGAAGATCAGAGCCTCGGTATGTTCGTTGACCGAGCTTTGGTACAACCAGCCAAAGAGATCATCGAGGTCCTTGAAGCAGCGATAAAAAGTTGGCCTGGAAATATCAGCCTGCTGGCAGATCTTTGAAATGGACAGCTCGCGCGTGCCCTGTTCGAGCATGAGTTGAACACTGATCTCGCCGATCCGCTTGCGTTGATCGGCAACACCCGGCCGTTTTTTCTTACGCCCATCGGGACGTGCATCACCTGCCATAAGCTTTCCGAAATATCTCCCAGGCATTTAAAGTTTATCTGTGCATTGACTTTATATTACACTGCGTAATATAAAATTTCCGCCGAGACGGAGCTATGTCAAAGCACACTTCTGCATCAGATCGCCACGAAAAAACCAAACGGCGCTCGTTACTGGGAGCATTCTACTCGAATAATCGCAGCAAACATGATCCCTCTGCGCCTATGAGTGACAAGGAGTACAAGCGCTTCAGGGGATTCATCAAGGCGTTCTCAGTACTTAACAGGCTGGTCTACAGCATCAGCGGCGGGCGACTGATGGGTGCGGCTGCGGGGCTGCCGCTCATGCTGATCAGTTACACCGGTGCCAAAAGTGGCAAGACACGAACCGTGCCCGTCATCCATATCCCTTATAAAGAAGGGGTAATGGCGGTCGGCAGCCTTGGGGGGGCACCCAAGTCGCCACTGTGGGTTAACAGTCTGCTGGCCAATCCTTCTATTCAGGTGCAGGTACGCTCCAATAAAATGAAGTTACGAGCCCGGCTCGCAGAGGAACCAGAGCGGACAGAGGTTGGGCCAATCTGCCTGAAGTATCTTCCCGAATTGAATAACTACCAACGCCGAACGGAACGTCAAATACCGATATTTGTCTGTGAACCTGAATAGTGGCGGCGGTAAATAGCTCGGCGGCTTCGTGCTACTGTTAACAACAGCAGCGTGACACCCCTGTTGGCCATACAGCGAGGAATAACAACATGAATATCTTGAACCTGATCCTGGCCCTTATTTTCCCACCCATTGGCGCCTTCCTGCAGGTCGGAGCCACCAAGCACCTGTTTATCAATATCATCCTGTGCCTGCTGGGCTGGTTGCCGGGCGTGCTCCATGCCGTTTGGCTGGTGGCCACCGAGAAAAAAGGCTAGCCACCATAGTCGACAAATATGGGTGAGGACCAGGCGCGCTCAGATGCAGGCGCCTGGCAATCTTCATCCTGGCTCACGCCGCTGGCAAATGAGCAGGGATTGACTGCAATACACTGACCCTGCTCATCAAACTCACAGCGCAGGTTGGTTCCGTTAATCGTGGGACTCGGCGCCTGAATTGCGCGCACATAGTAGACCGCATCACGACCCAACTCAGGATATTGCGGATCACTGAAACTAAGCTCGCAACCCTGCCCCTGATCATCGCAGGGAATCACTCGCCAGGGATCCTGTACCAGACCATCCACTGATTCGTCCGCTGAGTTCTGCGGAGTAATTCTGACCACCTCAATGCGATCAATGCGCTTGCGCGCGTCTCCCGGGTGATAACACTCCCCGCCGCACAAGTAGTCCAACCGCTCTTCACCCAGCGCGCTCAGGGCATCCGACGGACAACCGGGCTTTTGTTCGAAGGCGCCCATGGCACGCACTTTAAACTCGGGAGCCTTGTTCAGGCTAACATCCGAGCCCATCGGATAAGTCAGCTCGCCATCCACCAGATCAAACCACAACAGGATACGATCACCACTTGTGGCATAGACTTCCTTGCGATTGAGTGCGTCCCAAATGCTGTGACGATCACGCCCGCTGCTGTGTGCTGCCACCAGCCCCCCGGCGCCAAAGAAGGAGGAAAAGCGCTCGAAATAATTGGAAGCAGCAGGCACTTCAGACACAGGCCGCGATTGCGCCACGGGTTCGGCGTCATTGATCATCGCGGGTGGACCCATCAGGGACAGGTTCGCATCGGCGTTGCGCGAACGATGAATTTCCTTGTAACCGTTACCCGCGCGGGCACTGTGCACATCACTGGAGCCGATCAGCCCAAAGCGAAAGCGCTTTGGATTGTCCTGATCATCAAAGTTTCTAATCGCGAGGGCATACTGCGCTGATCCAGTGGGGCGATAGTTGTAGGCAGGCATATAACAATCGCGGCATTGGCCAACATCCAGCCAGTCGGCAACGCTCGCGCCCGGAACGGTCAAGTGTCCGGCAACGCCTGCCGCCACATGATTGGCGCGCGCCTCAATGGCTCGATCCTCGCACTCTTGCGCTGACTCACCCGCGGAGGCGCAGCGCTGACAAATGATCTCACCGGCATGCCAGCACTCAGGCACGTAATTGTTCCCGGGTGGCGGGCAGGTTAGCTGACCGTCGGCATCTCGGCTGAGGGCCCGCCAGGGTTTGTACTGCTCAATATTGCCGTGACCAGAGAACACTTCCATCAGGAATTCGTGCTGCTCGGGATCAGTATGTGCAGCCAATTGCTTATCCCAACTGCTAAGAGGCGGCGTATAAAACCCCCCAGGTGTTGCCGTGGGGAATCACCAGGTTTGGATAGCCCCAATCGTCCAGCTTCTCAAACAGTTCGGTGGGCGTTGGCGCACTCTCCTGACAGGTAGTCGGCAAGTCACGCACGGCCTGGCCTGTTTCACAGGCTGGCAGATCATCACGGTCCTGCAGGAAGCGGGCAAAGTCATGATAGGCATCGCGGTCGCCGCCGGGAGCAGCCAAAATCAAACCCAATCGAACCAGCGGCGTGTAGGGGTTTGGACCGGTTGGGAACAGCTGCTCCCTGGAAGAAATCGGCCTGGCGGGCACTTGGTCGGCGTCGGTATCACGCAGTACCACGTTTTTGTGGCCATAGTGCGTATCGGCGGTCTGGCCAATGTGGGTCCATTCCCATCCCAGGTAAGTGACCATGTCAGGTTGCGCGGGATCACCGGCGATACCGTTGCAGTCGCGCACCATCTGCTGGGTTTGCTGCCACTGGGCAGGGGTTAAGCCTTCGGCGTGATCGTTGATGGACCAGAAATCCAGCGCCGAACAGTGGCGGGCATAGTCACAGGCGTCCGCCGGGGGATGCGCGCCCTCCCCCTGAAACATGGGCAGGCTGATGGAGAAAGCATCAAACGAATAGGTGGTGTGGACGTGCAGGTCGCCAAACAGGATCGCTTTTTCTCTCGTCTGATTCGGTATCGGCCTGGCGGGCCCGTGGACGGGCCCAGCAAGATGGCGCTCGCCCCAGCCACCCGTGCTGGCCACATAGCTCCAACCGCCGCCCACCAACAACAGCACAACAAGGACAAACAAAACCTTGCGCATACCAACCCCCTTGGTGCCAGGCAAAGCGTCGTTTAAGAGCCCGCTTTCTCCGGCATGTTTTTATTATGTTGAAGCATAGCCCAGGCCAAAAAGCTCAGCGCAACAATGACCGAAAAGCTCCATGCAGCAGAGTAACCCATCAACTGCAAAATCGCGCCACTCAGCAGAGGACCACAAACGCGGCCCCAGGAGGCGGCAGAGCTGGTAGTACCCATCATGCGCCCGCGCAATGGGGGCGGTGTGCGCAGCGTCGTAATGGTGTTCAAAATAGGCGTACAGGCAGTAGCGCCGGTAATGGTCACGAAGAAGGCTGCCACCATCATCACCGTACCCTCAGCGGTGGCGGCCAATACGAAGCCAATAGCCATCACTGTGATACCGCCGCGCAGCACGTTGAATTCACCAAAGCGCCGCGCCATCAAACCAATCAGGCTGGCCTGCATCAAGGCCATCAGCACACCCTGTATACCGAATACGATACCTACCTCGCGGGCGCCCCAATTGAGCAGGTCGCCCAACCACAAGGGAAACATATACCCCACCGAGCTGACCGCGGTGTTGTGCACCACATACTGCAAAGCCAACAGGCGGTTATTGGTTTCCTTGAGCATCGCAAATACGGATTGTTTCGGGGCACTGGCCTGGTGCTCGCGGTTGGCGCGTCGGCGTTCGGGGTCGAGGCTCTCAGGCAAAAAGATCATGGCCGCCACAAACGCCAGCAGCGACATACCGCCGGCCACGATACAGGGCAATGTGAAACTGTTGCCGTCACCCGACAGCAAACCTCCCATAGTGGGACCGATCACCATCCCCAGGCCGAAGGCAGAACCGACAATACCCATGCCGCGTGCGCGCTGCTCCGGCGGTGTAATGTCGGCAATCATGGCAGAGGCCACGCCGAAATTGCCCGCCATCAAGCCCGCAAATATACGCGCCGCGTAGATCATCCACAGCTCGTTGGCGAGACCCAGCATCACGTAGGACAGGGCCGCCCCGGCGAGACAGATCATAATCACCGGCTTGCGGCCGATGCGATCACTCAGTCGACCCCAGAAGGGACCACAGAGGCCAGCGGCGACGGCATAGGCAGCAATAATAAGCGCAATGTCGATTTTGCTCGCACCCAACTGGGGCGATAGGAACGGCAGTATCGGGATGACAATGCCAAAGCCAATCAGGTCAATCAGCACGGTACCGAAAAGGATGGGCACTAGCGCTTCTCCAACATGGCAAAACCGCCCGTGACGCGATCAACATCACCCGAGCGCAAATAGTCCAGAGCCGCTGCATTGTCTTTCAGATAAGCATCAAGAAATGCTACCGACAGGTTGTTCACCATCGCCAGCGCATCGTGCTGAGGCGCTTCTTCCAGTTCCAGACGACAAATCAGGTTGCCCAGGTAATGATCGGCACCTTGCACAACGAGTGCATACTGATTCTCCGCCGTGGCGGTATCAAAGGCCATTTTGTGCAGTTGCCAGTCGCGCCAGAAGTACGGATTGGTATCCCAGGTCCCCGTTGTCAGTAGTGCCGGTGCGCTTAGTTTCCGCCAGCTGCCCTCATTGATCTCGTCAAACATCGGCCCGGGTGGCGACACCGCCAGCACGGCCTGTATGCGCGAGTCCAACAGGGACGGATACTCACCGGTATCCATGTCCTGGGCCGAGGCGCCGCCAAATTGCTGTGCAGTAAAGGCGCCAAAAGAATGACCGGTCGCGCCAATGCGCCGGGCATCCATGCGCTGTTCCAGTCCCGGCACCAATGCAGCCACCGCGTCCAACTGGTCCAGCAGGCTCAGCAGATCGTCATAGCGGGCGCGGATCAATCCGGCATTGCCGTAGCGCACCAGATTAATGGTGGAACCCAGGTAGCCGCCGGTGGCGTCGAGATGCTGCGGTGCCAGCACCACGTAACCATGGCTGACCCAGTGATTGAGCAAGGCATCGTACTGCTTGTTGTCCGAGAAATTGCCATGCGCAAACAGCAGCACGGGAAAGCTGCCCTCTGCCACATCGGGATAGAAGACATCAAACACCAACTGTTGATCGCGATGCAGATGGGGTACCTCCAGATCGGAAACCCTGGCTACCTCATGCGGCCCAGCGCCCCAGTGATACAGCTGCGCCAGCTCCTGCTCAGTGGTGGCCAAAGGTTCCACCGGCGCCCTGGGTACCTCCTCGGCGCAGGCTGCCAGCAACAGGCAGGCCAGTAACAGGCAATAGCGCACTAGTTCACCGCCTGTAGAAAACGCAGCACATCGCGACTGCCCTGCTTGGGAATTTCCAGGGGAATCACATGGCCAACGCCTTTGTAAATTTCCACCTCGAGCCGATTCACATTGGTCAGCTTATTGCGGAACTTCTCAACCTGGGCCACCGAGAGCTGGGGGTTATCCTCGCCCCACATCACCAGGGTGGGCGCCTTAATCTTCGCCAGCACCGGATCGGGGTTGCCCAGTTCATAACTGCGCAGCCGGTTGAACTCGGCAAAGCGATTGCCTTCACGGCGAAACATCTGGTGGAACTCCTCAGCCAGGGCATCTGTGACCAGGCTATCATCGACAATCATCCACTCCATGAAAGCCCGAAACGCAGAGGTAGGCACGAGGTAACTGACGTAATCAACCCAGCCTGGAATCGTGCCCTGCTGACTGCGGGGTTTCTTGCGCGGCAGCCCGCCAGAGTTGGCCAGCACCAGTGCCTCCACACGATCCGGGTAGCGAGAGGCCAGTGTAAAAGCCATATTGCCGCCCAATGAGGAACCCACCACGCTGAAATCTTCAACGCCGATATGATCCAGCAAGTTGAGAATATGCTGCAGATCGCGGTCCATGCTGTAGTCATTGCGAGCGTCAGGCCCGGTGAGACCATGGCTGGTCATATCGAAGCGAATCACCTGATAGTGCGGCGACAGGGTATCGATCCAGTCGTCCCACATGCGCATGTTGAAATAGTGGGAGTGAATCAGCAGCAGGGGTTCACCCTGGCCATCGACACGAAAGCGCAGCACCGTGTCATCGCTGGCCACCACCTCAAGATTGTCACCACCGTAGCGGGCATCCATCGTATCTGATGGAATATCGCGATAGGCAAACAGCGACCAGCCCACCCATGTCACTGCTATGCCCAGCACGAGCACAATGGGGTACAGAACCAGTTTCTTCAGCATCAGACGCCGTGCTCCGCAAACAGGTCGCGCCGGGTAAACAGGTAGCGCAAGGATTTCAGCAACATCTTCCAGCCCGGTAGCAGGTGGATATTGACCCCGTTTTTCTGGTTGCCAAGGATGCGCTGAACCAACTGCTGGGTGGTAGTTTCAACCGTCTCTCCCCACATGTTGAAGACACGTCGCCCGGCAGCCCACTGCTCAGGCGTCATGATTTTGGCCTCCTCAATCACCAGTGGCGTGACCACCATACCGGGGTTGATCCAACCGACTTTGACATCGGTATCTGCCATTTCGCGGGCAATGCCTTTGCTGAAGTAGGTCACGCCGTACTTGGTCGTGCCGTAGATCGTCATACCTGCGCGCCAGAACCCATTGGAACCAAAGCCGGTAGTGTTGTAGATATAGCCACCCCCTTGCTGCGCGGACATGCCTTGCATCGCAACCTGTGAACCGTAAACCACTCCCTTCACATTGACATCGACCACGCGGGTTAGAATGGTAGGGTCGGTGTCGCGAATTAAACTTTGATCAGAGCCCACACCGGCGTTATTCATCCAGATATCAACACGGCCAAAACGTGCCACCGCGGCATCCCAAAGGCCCTGCAATTGATCGCGATCAGTGACATTACACACACTGCCCGATGCACCTGAGCCGATTTCAGCACAGGCCTGATCAATCGCGGCCTGCTGAAGGTCGCCAATCATCACCTGCCAGCCGGCGGCGGCAAACTCCTTCGCAAGGCCGAGGCCAATACCGGAAGCACCCCCGGTTATCACGACACACTGGGACCTCATACTCAGCTCTTGCCCATAAAGCTGGCTAGGCCTTCCTGTACTTCGGTGAGCACCCTGGCCACGGGCTCCTGTTGCTGCACCCATTGCCACCAGTTGGCCACTTTGGGAGCGTTGACCAATACATCGCTGCCATTGAGCATCTGCGGCACCGCCACCGCAAAGTACATAATGGGTGCCAGTGCACAGTCAGCCAGGTCGAGATTCGAATGTCCGTAGCGGTCAAAACGCTCCAGCAATTCATCCAGCAACTGCAACTGTGCATCCAGCGCAGCGACTTTCTCAACAATCAGGTCATCATCACGAGGGTTGGCGCCGAGCTGCTGAAACAGCGGTAGCAGGACCGGCTGGATATACACGTCGGGAAAGCGGTAGAAGATATTCATCTGGGCCCGCTTGGCGGCATCGGCGGGACGCAAGGCTGGCTCTGGGTGAGTGTCCTCAAGGTAATCCATGATCACGATGGATTCAGGAATCAGCTGCTCGCCCGTATCAAGCACCGGCACCTTGCCGAGAATATTAAATTGCTTGAATTCCACGGTGCGAAAACCCTCGGGCGCAACATAGTCAAGTTCAATGCCCTTGGCATAAGCCACCATACGCACACGGGCAGCATAGGGTGAATGGGCGAGGTTAATCAGCTTCATAGTGTTCCTTAATAACTAGCGGCGGACCGACAGGGAGTTATCCCCGAACAGGCCTTCTTTCTCGATACGGATAGGTAAGGGATATCCCTTTAACGAAATCTTGGTGTTCAGTTGGTAGGCAAAGCCATACGTTGGCGGCTTATCAATCAGCTCAGCTATCAGGCGAAATGCACCCCGCATGCTGGCCGAGCCCACCAGCTCGATCTGACCCTCAGAATAGGATTCGATAGTGACCGGCGTATTGCTGGCGCCGGAAAGCAGGTCTTTCTCCTGCACAGCCAGCTCATAATAAATGCCCTCTATTTCCAGCGGCATGCTGTTGGGATTAATGATGCGCAGCACAATTCCAAACCGCGCCTCCATGCCTTCAGAGCCCATTGGCTTGAAGGACAACAGCTCTACACCGGGAGTATCGAAGTGCTTACCGGCAGGTGTGCCTGCACAGCCTGCGAGTAATACCAGAGCCAGGACAAGGGCATGCTTCAACTGAATGGCCACCACCTCCTCCTTTTGCCACCACCTTCAGCGGCATCTTTAGCGGCTTTGCGAAAACGGCCCATACCGGCGTTCTCCATCTGCTCTTCTACCACTGCGGTAGTAACACAATCGTAGCCCTTCTCCTCGGCAAAATCTTCCACATTGCCCACGGCAAACTTGCGCACAAACCGGGGGGCGGCTGCGATTTGCTCCAGCGCTGCCTCTTCCCAATCCATCGAGATTTTCAAGCCCAGTTGCTTTGCTTTTTCAGTCCCCTGCCCGCCACTGCGCTTGGCTGCGCGCTCGGCCTTGGCTTTTTGTTTATCCCAATAGGGGGATTCCTCGGGGCGGGTGGCCTCGTAGAGACCTTTGACATCTGGTGTCGCTTCCAGAATCTGGATCAAATTGTCTGCATAGCGCGCCGGGATGATCACAAACATCTCCTCCGGCTTGAGCTTGTTGTTCATGCGGCCGCCATAGTCGCCAGGCGTCATGACTACATTCTCTTCATACCAGGGCGTGACAAACGCATCGGTACAAAAACTGTTGCCCGCCGCCGTTGAGGGCATCACGCCGTCCTCGACACTGCGACAGGCGGCAATCTGCCCGGCCCACTGGGGCTTACACACCACGACAATCCAGTTTACTTCAATGCCTTCGGGCACAGCGTCCAGTGGAGCGGCACCCATACCCACTACAGTACCCTGGGGCAACACCGACTGCCCGGAATTGAAACTGTGGGCGGCATCCAGGTTATAAGCGGGGATGTAGTCCGTCAGGATGCGCCCACTGCGTATCTGCTCATTCCCCTCATGCACCCCTGTTATAAATGCGCCGTGCAGGCAATCCTGATGCGTGCGATCGAAGTAGACCACCTTCTCTTCATCCATGGCGTAGCGAAGAATGCCGCAGGGATCGACCATCACCCCTTCATAGCTGTCGGGGATGGCATCGGGGAAGTGGGTCACGGCAACGGGCTTGCCGCGAATCTTACCTTCCAGTACCTGGCAAATGGCATCTATATTCATGATCTAGGCCGGGAAGCTCACCCCGGTGACCTGCTCGCTCCAGTCCCACAGCTGTTTGCGGATATCAGGGTCTTTCGACAAGTCTGAGGTTTTCTTTTCCGCACAATGCTCAAAGTACATGCCCGAAAGGCCTTCCGCCTCTTCGGAGGACGCCAGCCAGATATGGGTGCGCGCTCCTTTCTTTGGCGTATTCAGATTAAACAGGGTACCAAAACCAAAGACGAGCCATGCGCCCCACTTAAAGATACCGGTCATCTGCCGATGAATAGTGGTGTTAATAAAGTAGCCAGGCGATACCGCATTGACGCACACGCCCTGCCCCTGCAGGCGCTCGTGCAGCTCACGCATCATGTACACATTGCTCAGCTTCGAGCGGTGATAGGCCTGGAATGCGGCGTTATTTGAGATGGCCTTGCCGCCCCAGATCTTCTCATTGTTAATGTCGTCAAAGTCGAGACCGGGGCCCGCCTTGTGTGCATCGGACGATATGCACACTATTCGACCTGCACCACTTGCCTTCAGCAGAGGCAGCAGGGTGTTGCTGAGGATAAAGTGCGCCAGGTGGCAGGTGGCGAGATGCATCTCAAACCCATCAATACTCTCCCGGCGCACCGGGTCGGTAATGCCGGCGTTGTTAATCAGCACGTCTAGCTTGTCAAAACGGGAAAGAATGTCTTCAGCCAGGGCCTTGGTGGAGGCCATGGAAGACAGGTCGCAGTATATAAACTCCGCGGTATCAGTACCGGTGATGGCATTAACCGCATCACGCGTGCGAGTGCCCTCCTCGCCTTCCCAGTCGACCAGCAACAGTTTGCCCACCCCCTGCTCTGCCAATGCCAGGGCGGTCTCTTTGCCCATGCCACGGGCGCCGCCCGTAATTAAAACTGTCTTAGCTTGCATACTGTTCCTTATGTGGAGTACTTGATAATTGATTAAGCTTGGGCCGCACAAGCAGTGCGACGATAACGACCCCGGCACAAACCAACAGGACTTCTGCCCAGGATCGCGGACTCTGGTGCTGCAGGTTAGCCATAGCCCATGGCGTAGCCATCAGGCCCACCGCGTTTATCACAGTGGTAAAGCCATGCATGGACTGCGCCTGTGTTTTTAACAGAATGCCCAGAAAATACAGGGTCAGGAATACCGTTAACAGGGGATAGATCACCACAGGATCGCGAAAACTCAGGTACATGGCCAGGGTTGACCCCGCTCCCAATACACCCTGCACCGCTTCCTTGGGCCAGCGCTTCGCATACATGAAGGCATAAAGACCGACACCACCCAGAGACAAAGGCCACAGCCAAAAATATTGACCCTGGCAGGCCAGAATCACCAGAGCCAGATTACACACGATACAGGTGTTAAAGGCACCGTCGAGAAAGCTAGGATCGTTATGGGTGAGGTACCAGTTGTCCCTGGCATTCTGCAGGGATTCGATACAGCTACCGACAATCAGTACCAGCGCGGCCACCAGGAACAGGGCCGGCATGAACGTCGCACTTTGCAGAGCGTTCCAGTAATGCAGAGTCGACCACACCACCACCAGCGGTGATAGTATCGTCAGCGCATGGGCGCTCAGCACCCAGGACGCAGTCCCGGGGGGCAGGTCGACCCGCATATTTATTTAGCCAGCGTTGCGAAAAACAGGTGTCTCAGGTGCAGGCATATGGGTTTCCTCCAGGCACCGTGACTTGATTTCCTCAATACTACCGCCAAAGTTGAACAGAGGTATATCCTCGCCGCGTGCTGCGCGCAGCTCATTCCTGAGTGCTTCAGTGGCATCGGCGTCGATCACACCGCCTTCTATCACCACGCCGTAGCGTCGGGCACCTTCTACAGAAACCAGACCGCGCTCGATGTCGGCAAGCACCAGTGCAGGGTTGCGTTCGAAGGGATCACCCCAGCCGCCGCCACCCCAAGTGTTGAAGTAGAGCAGGTCACCGGCTTTCACCTTGACACCTTCCACCTTGGCCGGCAGCCACTCTTCACTGCCGTCAACACGCACCAGTTTCTTGGTGGAACGCAAGCCGGTGTCGCCACCGTTCACACCCCAGGGGTAGGTCAGCCAGCGCTCATCGTGAATACCGATCTCGCCATCAGAGAGGAAACGGTAAGCAACGCTTAAGCCATTGCCCCCGCGGTGCAGACCGGCGCCACCGGAGTCTGTGATGGTCTCGTATTTTTCGATACGCAGCGGGAAGTAGCTTTCAATAAATTCATTGGGCACGTTAGTGAAGCCGGGCCACAGGGAGTGACCATCGGGCCCATCACCCACCGGACGACCCGGAATACCGCCGAAACCAATCTGGAACAGCTGGAACCACTCCTCACCTTTACCCTCGCGAGTGTCAAAGCCGGAATAAAACAGGTGCGGCGAATCAGAAAAGCCAGCGGCGTTGAGCATTTCACCCGGGGCACCCATACCCAGCAGTGCACCCAATACGTCGAAAATGCGGCCCAAGGCATGAGTCCGCCCAGACAATGCCGCCGGGTAGTTGGGCTTCAGCAGCGTACCCTGCGGGATGCGCACATCCACCAGGTCGTAGAAGCCATCGTTGAAGACAATCTGCGGATCCACCACGTTGATGGTGAAGGAGCCGAAGAACATCTTGAACATGTCTTCGTTGAGGTAGAAATTCACAGAACTCTGGGCCTGGGGATCTGTACCTTCAAAGTCGAAGATGGCCTTATCGCCCTCGCGCCAAAGCTTGCACTGAATCTTGTAGGGGCCCATGCCCATACCGTCATCGCAGATGTAGTCTGTAAAGGTACGCGGCTCCTCGGGCACCACCATATTGATGATGGCCTTCATGGCGTTGTAGTTGCGCTGGAGCATGGTGTCCATGGTGGTGTAAAGAATGTCATCGCTGAAGCGATCAGACAGTTCCAGCACCCGCTTGGCCGCAGTGTTACACGCCGCGACCAGGGCATTGAGGTCAAAACGGTTCCACTGACTGGTGCGAACATTGTGCAAAATGAGCTCAAGAATGTCGCTCTGCAGTTCGCCCTTTTTGTAGAGCTTGACCGGTGGAATGCGAATACCTTCCTGAAAGATGGTAGTGGCCTCAATCGGAATCGAGCCCGGCACCATGCCGCCATTGTCAGACATATGGCCAAACATCGCAGACCAGGCAATGTGACGTCCGTTTTTAAACACCGGCTTCAGTACCAACCAGTCTGGCAGGTGCGAAACAGCCGCGTTACACAGGTACGGGTCGTTGGTGAGGATGATGTCGCCCTCTTCAATCTCGCCGTCAAACACCTCGAGGAAGGGGCCAATGAAGGAGCCAAACTGGCCGACCACCATTTTGCCTTCGACATTGGCGATCATGGGGAAACAATCCCCCTGCTCGCGAATACCCGGGCTCATGGCGGTGCGGAACAGCACCGCATCCATCTCCTCGCGGGCATTCCTGAGTGCGTTCTCAATGATGTCGACCGTGACACCTTCCACCTCAACCTTGTTGAGGGGCTCATTATTGGTTTGCAGAATCGTAGCTGGCATTAGTCTCCCCTCCTCTTAAGCTTTGTTGATCAGCAGATTGCCGACCGCGTCTACCGCGGCGGCGTAGCCAGGCAGGATGACAGTGGTGGAATCCATCTCACTGACAATGGCCGGCCCGGGCACGGTCAAACCCTCGTGCAACTTGGCGCGGTCGTAAATCCCTGCTGGATAATCCTGGCCTTCGTAGTAAAAGCTGGAGTCGTGAATCTTGCAGTCTTCCAGGGAGGCGCCCGCTTCACCCCGGCGGAATTCGGCAATGGCCTGGCTCTTGGCCTTCAGCACGGCGCGAATCATCAGGATTTCATGGCCGTCACCCAGCTTGAAGGTGAACAGTTGCTCATGCTCATCATCAAAGGTATCGGTGAGTAGTGCCATGCCTTTCTCGCGCAGCTCTGACTCGGTGAAATCAACGGTAATCTGGAAGGCCTGACCGGCATAGCGCAGGTCAGCCTGGAAGGTCACTTCGTGATCTTCAGCGGGAATACCGTCTTCAATCAGCGAGCGACCGCCACGTTCCTGGAGTTCCAGCAAGTCACTCAGCAACTGTTCACCACCGACTTCCTCCGCCATGCGGATATAGGTGCGCGTCGCTTCATCCTGAACCTGGGTGGTGGCATCACCATAGGCACAGAGCACACCGGGGCCGGGCGGCACAATCACCGGCCAGGAGTCAGACAGAATACCCAGGGCGTTGGCATGCAGGGGGCCCGCACCACCAAAACCTACCAGGGCAAAATCGCGCGGATCATAGCCCTGCTCCACACTCACCAGGCGCAGCGCGCCGAACATGGATTCATTCACCACTTTAATGATGCCCTCGGCGGCATCCTTGAGGCTGACACCCATGGCATCAGCAGTTTTCTGTACCGCGGCCTCAGCGGCTTCGCGGTTAATTTCCATGGCACCGCCCAGCTGAACATCGGAAGGCAGGTAGCCCAGGACCACATTGGCATCACACACGGCGGGCTCTTCGCCGCCTTTCATGTAGCAGGCGGGACCAGGCACAGCGCCGGCAGACTCAGGACCTACCCGCAGGGCCTTGGTGAGCTCGGGTACAAAGGCCATGGAGCCACCACCCGCACCCACAGTACGCACATCCACCGAAGGTGCCCGCACCCGAACATCGGCGACGATGGTCTCGCGCCGCACACGTGCCTTGCCATTTTGAATCAGCGCGACGTCTGTTGAGGTGCCGCCCATATCGAAGGTCAGAATGTTCTCAAATCCAGCGCGCTCACAAAAATACATGGCACCCGCCACGCCACCTGCAGGCCCTGACATCAGCAGATTCACCGGTGACTCCGCAGAAGCACGACCAGAGGCCAGGCCACCATCGGAGCGCAAAATAGACAGTTGAGTTTCGTCGCCGAGCTTCTCTGCCAGCGATGACTGCAGGTTATGCACGTACATGGAGACTTCGGGACGAACATAGGAGTTCACCACGGTCGTTTCGGTACGCTCGTATTCCTGCATCTCGGGCACCACATCACTGGATATGGAAATAGGTACCTCGCCAAACACATCTTTGGCGATTTCCGCGGCGCGACGCTCGTGCTCGCCATTGATATAGGCATTCACAAAGCAGATGGTGAGTGCTTCAACTTCGCCGGTCGCATGCAATTGCTCCAGTGAGGTTCTGAGCTTGGCTTCATCCAGACCCGTCACGATCTCACCGTCAGAACCGATACGCTCACTGGCACCAATGGTCAGTTCCAGCGGTGCCAACAGCGGCCGCTTAACGAACCCAACCCAGCCGCCAAGGCCGCCCGGGCAAAATGAGCGGGCAACCTGCAGGGTTTGTTCGTAACCTTCTGTCGTTACCAGGCCCACCTTGGCACCGCGGCCGGTCAGCACCGCATTGGTGGCGACGGTGGTACCGTGCATCACCAGCTTGATTGCCTCGGGATCAACGCCCGATTCATCGCAGATGCGCGCCACACCATTGAGCACGCCAATGGAGGAATCTTCCGGTGTGGAGGGTACTTTCGCGGTAAAGGTTTCGCCGCTATCTTCGTTGATTAGCACCAGGTCGGTGAACGTTCCGCCTACATCTACACCTAATCTGTAACTCATCCTTCGAGTCCTTCTGTTTCTTTATTCTCTTCTCTAGACGAGGCGTCTGGTCTTGCCATTCAAAACACGCCGTGAACCCTTCCATGGGGGCTTGTCGTCGACATCCTTGTCTCCGACAGTTTTGAATGGCAAGACCATCCACCTCAGGCTTCGAGCGAGAGCCAAGCTCTCTCGATGCAGCTCGTTGGAGGGGCTTTCGTTTGCGGACTGTCGGAGACAAGGATGTCGACGACAAGCTTACAGGGATGTATTCACAGCGTGTCCGAAAACGAAAGCCGCCCTAACGAGCGTGGTTCGGGACTTAAAGAGTCCCTTTCTCTATCTGTCTTTTGAGCCAGCGAAGTGAGTTGCCGCCATCACAATTGCCCGTCAGCTCAGTGGCAAGATCAACCGCATCCACGAGTTTGCGAAGATCAATGCCGGTTTCAAAACCCATCTGCGACAACATCAAGGCCACGTCTTCAGTGGCCACGTTGCCGGTAGCCCCCGGCGCAAACGGGCAACCGCCCAAGCCGCCAATAGAGGCATCAAACTTGCGCACACCGGATTCCACGGCGGCAGCCACATTGGCCACCCCCATACCGCGAGTGTCGTGGAAATGGCAGCTGATGCGCTCGGCACCAAACTGGTCAGCGGCTTCCCGGGTCAGCGCACGCACGGCACCCGGATCAGCAGCGCCAATAGTGTCGGCAAACACCACTTCATCGGCACCATAGGCAAACATTTCTGCCGCCAGACTCAGGGTCACATCCCGATCCACAAGCCCCTCAAAGGGACATTCCCAGGCCGTGGCGACACAGGCCAGCGTGGCAACGCCGTCGTTCTTTGCCGTCAGCACAATATCTTCACACCCAGCCATGGCCTGCTCGGTAGACTGGTTAATGTTCTTCTCGTTCATGGTCTGCGTTGCGGCAACCACTATCTCCACGGTTTTAACCCCTGCCGCCGTGGCCAGATCGTAGCCTTTGCGGTTGGGGATGAGCGCAGAATAGTTGGCCGCGCCCGCCGGAAGGCCCGCCACAACGTCCGCTGCACCGGCCATGGCAGGCACCGCTTTGGGGGACACAAAGCTGCCCACCTCAATCGCCGGCAGGCCAGCCTTCACCAGCGCCTGAATAAGGCGTAGGCGCTCTTCAGCGGCAAGAATTTTGGGTTGATTTTGCAGGCCATCGCGAGGCCCCACGTCATTAATGGTGATGCTGTCAGTCATAGTCAGTACTTACGCGTCCAACCCCTGTTCTGGTTCAATTTTCTTGAATATAATTCAAATGATATAAAGATATAATGTTAATACATTTATCAGGATTTATGCTACGATTTTTCCTAAATCAGCCCCTGAATGGATACACATAAAGCATAGTTCATGGCACGCACCTTATTTGACAAGCTCTGGGACCAACACACCGTCGAAGAACTGGACGACAGCCTGAGCCTCATTTATATCGACCGCATCTTCCTGCATGAGCGCACCGGCTCGATCGCATTGCAAAGCCTGCACGAGGCGGGCCGCACCGTGCGCGACCCGCAACGGACCTTCTGCACCATGGACCACATTGTCGACACCACTAGCGGGCGCAACGACAACACCCAGATGCCATCCGGCAAGGATTTCATTGAGTCCACCCGACGGGAGACAGAAGCCGCCGGCATCCGGCTGTTTGATATGGATGATCCGCTGCAGGGCATTGTGCATGTGATCTCCCCGGAACAGGGCATCGCCCTGCCCGGCTTAACCCTGGTGTGCCCCGACAGCCACACCTGCGCCCAGGGTGCACTGGGAGCGCTGGCCTGGGGTGTGGGCTCTTCTGATGTTGAGCACGCCCTGGTCACACAAACACTGCGGGTAAACCGGCCACGCAATATGCTGGTGCGCTTTGAGGGGAATCTGCGGGAGGGCGTGACTGCAAAAGACATGATTCTGAACCTCATCAGCACCCACGGCGCCAAAGGCGGCGCAGGCTATGCCGTTGAATTTGGCGGCAGCGCTGTTCGCGCCCTGAATATGGAAGCGCGCATGACCCTCTGCAATATGGCGGTAGAGTTCTCTGCGTTTACCGGATTAATCGCGCCCGATGCGATCACCACCAACTATCTGCAGGGCCGCCCCCATGCTCCGGCGGGCGAGGCATGGGATCGAGCTGTCCTGCAATGGCAGGCGCTGCGCAGCGATGACGATGCGGAGTTCGACTGGGAAATCGTGATCGACGTCGAAGACATTGAGCCCACCGTCACCTGGGGCACATCACCCCAGCACGCAGCAGGCATATCTGCCTCCATACCCGCACCCAAAGGCGAACCCGAGCAAAAGGCACTGCACTACCAGAATCTGGAAGCAGGCACAGCACTGGACGGCATTGCTATTGATGCCGCCTTCATTGGCTCCTGCACCAACAGCCGCATCAGCGATCTGCGCGCGGCTGCGCAAATGATCAATGGCCACAAGGTCGCAGAGGGCGTCGCCGCTGTGATCGTGCCTGGTTCCAGCCAGGTTAAAGCCGCTGCTGAGGCAGAGGGCCTGGACAAGGTATTTACCGAAGCCGGCTTTGAATGGCGCGAATCCGGCTGTTCCATGTGCTTCTATGCTGGCGGCGAAACCTTCGGCGAAAAAAAGCGGGTGATCTCCAGCACTAATCGCAACTTTGAAGGCCGCCAGGGCCCAGGCACGCGAACCCATCTTGCCAGCCCCATTACCGTGGTGGCCTCAGCGATTCGCGGGAAGATTACAGACCCGCGCGAATTTCTATAGTTTCAGCCTATTATCCCCAGTAAAACCCCGTGATGAAAACCTTGTTGAAAGCGGTCCTTTGGACGTTGGCGGTAAGCACGTCGGTTATCGTGCTGGCGGTGATCGGGTTCGTCGTGTGGGCGGGCACCAGCAAGCAAAGTGTGCCTGGACCCGAAGCGATGCAGGCGCTAGCCGATATCCATAAAAACGCTGCGGTCGAAGTCAGCGACGATGAGTGGTTTGTCATCAGCCCGACCGGGGTTGAGGCCAGGGCAGGGCTGATTATTTATCCGGGCGCCCACAGTGCAGTGCGAGGCTATGTAAAGGTCATGACCCGGCTCGCTGAAGCGGGCTACCTGGTGGTGGCCACCCGAATGCCATTGGGTTATGCGTTTTTGGCACCTAACCGAGCTAAAGATGTATTCGAAGCCTATCCGACGATTGAGCACTGGTTCCTCGCCGGCCACTCTCTGGGTGGAGCCATGGCTGGCCGCTACGCTGCATTACACGGGGACAGGTTAGCGGGGCTGGCGTTTTGGGACGCCTATCCGCCGGAGGCTAATAGCCTCGCAGATTCCCAAGTACCGACAATGCTGCTTTATCGCGCGACACTGGACGGGGAGCCAGAGCAGAAATTTAATGAGAAGAAACACCTATTCCCCAGCTCCACCGACTGGGTCCCGATTCGGGGTGGCGATCACGGCCAGTTTGGCGACAATGTGGGTGGCATGTTCAAAGAATTTGGCATGTTCATCAGAGGCATGGATGAAAAGGAGTGGGAAGCGACCCAATGGAAGGCCTCCATCAGCCGCGACGAGCAGCAATCCATCATCGCAGACGCGATGCTCAATTGGTTCAGGCGGGTGCTGGATCGTCAGGTAAATCTATAGTTCTTCCTTTAACAGCACATTCGGGCCAACCGAACTCCTCGAGCGGAATTTTCTAGTTACCCTCTCGAAAAGAACCCACCAGATGATCCACAAACGCCCGCGCCGATGCTTTGGCCTGCCCGCCGCCGGGCAAAACCGCGTTGGTTTCGATCGTGCCCATGGTCCACTCCGGCAGTAGCTGCACCAGGGCACCACTCTCAAGCTCCGCACGACAACCAATAACCGCTGTTGAAACAATGCCGAGCCCGGCGATTGCCGCAGCGGTTGCGCCTTCATTAACAGTGACAGTCAGATGGTTTTCGACGCGCACCGATGTAGCTTTGCCATTGCGCTCGAACTTCCAGCCCGCCGGCAGTGAACCTGCGGGGCCGAGAATGATGCGATGATTCACTAGTTCCGCCGGGGTGTCTGGCACTCCTGCCTGATCCATATAGGACGGTGACGCAACGATGATGCGCGGGGTATCAACAATCTTGCGCGCGATCATCGTGGAATCCGGCAACGGTCCAAACCGTATGGCGACATCAATAGCCTCTTCGACCAGTTCCTGCCTGGCATCGGTTAACACCAGGTCAATATTCAGATCAGGATGAGCGCGCACAAAGCCAGGCAGGCGGGGCAATAGCTCCCGATTAGCGAAACTCGTGGCCGCGCCAATTCTCAAACGGCCGCGCAACTCACCGTCACCGCGTACCGTCTGTTCGGCATCTTCCAGCGCCGCCAGAACCGGCTCAATACGCGCAAGATATTCCAGGCCCGCTTCAGTAAGGCTAACCGCATGGGTCGTTCGCACGAACAGCGCCACCCCCAACCCTTTCTCCAGGGCCGAGATAATTCTCGAGGCCGAGGGCTGAGAGAGCCCCATCTCTTTTCCAGCTGCAGTAAAGCTGCCGGTTCGGGCCACTCGCACAAATAGGCGCAGCGTTGATATCCGGTCATTCATATTACAAATAACCATAAGACTTTTTCAGATACTACCGCTGTTTTTTCGAATGAACAATACTGCGCCCACTGACTGAGTGAGACAGACCTAACCGACTATCCCTCGCACAGTGTTGAAACCACATTCATTGATACAAAAGGAATACAACATGTCACTACAAGAGAAACTCGATACCTTCAAAGCTCAATTTGTCGCCCAGGCGCCTGCCGCCGCCATTGACGCGTTTAGCCGATCAACCCAGGAGCTGATTGACAATGGCTACGCTCAGCGGGCGCTCAAAGCCGGTCAATCGGCACCTGAATTCAGCCTGTCCGATGCCGACGGTACCCTGGTCTCGTCCCGCGCCCTGTTGGCAAAGGGTCCGATCGTGGTCACGTTTTATCGCGGCGTTTGGTGCCCCTATTGCAACATCGAGCTGCAAGCACTTGAGGAAGTGGCCGAGGACATCCGTGCCCGTGGTGCAACGCTGGTCGCCATCTCCATGCAGAACGCTCTGAGCAGCCGCAAGTCCCAGCGCGAGAACAATTTGAGCTACCCAATCCTCACTGACAACCGCGGTGAAGTCGCCGAGCAGTTTGGACTGCGCTGGGATGTCCAGGACTACACCAAGGAATTCTTCACCGGCTTCGGAGTAGATCTGCCCACGATACACAACGATGAGGCCTGGCAGCTGCCGATGCCTGCCCGTTACGTGATCGCCAGCGATGGAACCATTCACTACGCCGAGGTTAATCCCGACTACACGCAACGGCCCGAGCCCAGCGACTTGTTCCCGGTACTCGACCAACTTGCCCGCGCAGCGGCATAAGCTACGAGACATTCATTCTGACAAACAACTGAAAGGACACCGACCATGAACATCAAGAAAATATTCATCCCCTGGATGGGTCTGACAGCCCTCTCCACTCTGGCATCAGTCGCAATGCTGCTTGTATCAAGCGGTAACCCAGCATGGGTCGGTGCAGCTCTGGCAGCAGCCCCCCTGCCGGCATACCTGATCGGCTATATCATGCGCGAGAACACCGCGAGAACCCAACCGCGCTTACCCGCACTGCAACTGATAACCCTTGCAGGCGCCG
Source organism: Halieaceae bacterium (assembly GCA_963921335.3). Taxonomy (GTDB): domain Bacteria; phylum Pseudomonadota; class Gammaproteobacteria; order Pseudomonadales; family Halieaceae; genus CAWUFC02. Next base: position 1,645,676 of record CAWUFC020000002.1, read on the forward strand.
CGTTCACGATCAACTCTATCAATGCAAGCGCAATGGGTTTCAGTGAACTGGCAGCCACTGCTGTGGCGGTTAACGGTGCGTTGTTTGTGCAGTGGTTTGTTTGGGTTTTTTCCAGCTATAAGCGTGAGAAAAGTGACCAGATCACCATTGGCAAGCCCCTGCCTTCCTTTACGCTGAGCAATCTGCAAGGTGATGAAGTTTCATCCTCATCATTCACAGGCAGCAAAACCCTGCTGGTATTCTTCAGAGCCAACTGGTGTCCACTGTGCATGGCGCAGCTTAAAGAGATACGCGACCGGGCAACGCGTCTGCAACGCGCTGGCGTGCAAGTTAAGTTCGTATCTAACCAGGGCATCGAGCATTCGAAGCAGCTGGTGGAGAAACTTGAGCTGCCAAATAACTTCGAAATTCTGCAGGACGACCACCTCAAGGCGGCCAGGGCACTTCATATCGAAGACATTGGCGGTGCACCGGTGGGCATGGGCGACTTTCCTTCGGATACCGTGATGGCCACTGTGATTGCACTGGATGAGCAAGGCAATGTGATCTTTGGTGACGAGACAGACAACTACCGTGTACGCCCTCACCCTGACAGTTTTCTGCAGGTGTTTGATGACAAGGCAGAATGCTCCACCCCCCACCGCCGCTGCAGCGGCAATATGAGCTAAGGGCACCTGAGCGGGGTGAACTCAAGCGTTCACCCCGCCCTACCCACTAGCTGAAATTCATCCAGACGCCAAGGAATACCACTATGAACACATACACAACACATACCATCGAATCTGCGCCGGCATGCTCCAAGCCCATCCTTGAAGCTGCACAAAAAAAGATGGGCTTCATTCCCAACCTGATGGCTGCCATGGCCGAGTCACCTGTCATGGTGGAAAGCTATCTGACGCTGATGGGGATATTCGACAAAACCAGGCTGAGCGAAACAGAAAGACAGATCATCCTGATGACCAACAATCGCCTGAACAATTGTGCCTACTGTATGGCAGCGCACACGACGGTTGCAAGACTAGCCGGCATCGAGACTGACGTCATTGAAGCGCTGCGCTCAGGCGAGCCTCTCACCAACCCAAAACTTGAAGCCCTGCGCCAGTTCTCAATCGTCATCCATGAGTCACATGAGAGGCCTACTGAACAACAGTTAGCTGACTTTCTGGCTGCTGGCTACACCCAGGAGACTGTACTGGAGGTGATCGTGGGCACGAGCCTCAAGGTACTTTCAAACTACACCACGCCTATCGCAAAGCCGCCCTTGGACAGCCATTTTTATCCGGCGGAATGGCAGCAGGACGCGGCGTAGTTATAGAACCGACGGCGTGGTGAAAGGGAACAGTTAATCAACGCCCTCACACTTAATTCAATTGGAGACAAAACAATGAAACAACTGATTCAGAGAGTGGTCAAAATTTTTCAGCGCTCATGCACAAGACAGGCATGCAACTACACTGACAACTATTACGGCGATCAGGTGTGTACGCCTTATTGCTAGTCAGTTCTGAGGATTAAAGCATGGCTACGACACCAACAGGATGGTCACGGGACACCTCGCCGATACACAAAGGCGAACAGGCGCTACAGGCCCGACTCGGCCAGTCCGAACGAATGGACGAGATTGGTCGCAAGGTGATCAGGCCCTACATGCCAGACCAGCACCGGGAGTTTTTTAAGCAGCTACCCTTCATTGTTGTCGGCAGCGTCGACAACGACGGCTGGCCCTGGGCGTCGGTGGTTTATGGGCAGCAAGGCTTTATCAGTTCACCCCATGATCGAAGGCTCGAGATTGCCAGCGCACCCGTGCAAGGTGATCCACTTAACGATAATTTGAAGCTTTGCTCACCCATAGGGCTGCTGGGTATCGTGCCCGCCACACGCCGACGCAATCGCATGAATGGCACAGCAGAGAGACTGGATAACGGCAGCTTCGCCGTGAATGTGGCGCAGTCTTTTGGCAACTGCCCAAAATACATTCAGGCCAGGGACATCGAATTCAATCGGGATCCCGCCCAAACCCCTACGCACAGCATAGAGACGATGAGCTCACTCGATGCTGCCGCCGTGGATCTGGTACGCAACTCTGATACTTTCTTTGTCGCCAGTCACAATGATCACGATGACCCGACGGACACCGGCGGGGTCGATGTCAGTCATCGCGGCGGTCAGCCGGGCTTTGTAAAGGTGGAAGGTGACATGCTCACCATTCCGGATTTTGTCGGGAACAACCTGTTTAACACCCTGGGAAACTTTCTGGTGAATCCTCGCGGCGGGCTGATCTTCATCGATTTCGACCGCGGCGATCACCTGATGCTGACCGGCACCGTGGAGCTCTTGTGGGACATGACATCCGAAATTGAGGCATTCAAGGGCGCCGAACGGGCCTGGCGTTTTCATGTAGAAGATGGCTTGCGCATAGGAGAGGCCAGCCCTTTGCAATGGAGCTTTAGTGAGGCGTCGCCAAATACGGAACTCACTGGTCAGTGGTAGGCTAATCGACCACCGGGGATGAGTTGCTTGAGGTGCTCCTGAACTCTGCCGGGATCGGGCAATTGCTACATACCCTGTCGTCACATAGCCGACAGAGGCGACGGCGCGCCAGGTCATCAGGCTCCATTGACACCAGCAGCTTGCATAGAATGGCAGTCAATTGCTCTTGTTCTGAATCATCGAGTGGTGAGATCAGGGAGCGGATGCTGGCAAGACGCTTCTTCAATAAGGCTTCGCGAGCCGCCTGCCCCTGCTCAGTTAAGTAGAGCGCAATCTCGCGCTTGTCGCGACCTTGCCGTCGCTCCACCAAACCATCAGCCACCAGCCTATCAACCAGCCGCACGGTGCCGGGGTGGGACAGGCCCAGGACGGTCTTCAGCTTGTCATTTGATGGGCCAAACCCATAGCCAATGATGACCAGTGCCGCAGGCGTTTCACCGACCCGATTCATCACGTCCAGCGCCACGTCATGGATGCGGTCAGCAACGGCGAGCCCGACGACACCCAGCAAATTCGCAGTATTGTCTATCATTTTCAGAGCATATGTGCGCAGCGCACAAATTTCAATTGACCATATGTGCGCTGCGCACATATAGTGTGGATCGTGATCAATACTTACTGCGGAGAGCACCATGCAAGAAGCAAATCTCAGCCAGGAACACCTCGATTTCTATGAACGCTTCAAGTCATTTTGGGCCGCGCCATCCGGCGAAAGAGTGCCTGAAGTAATTGCACCAGAGGCAACTATTCATTTCACTGGCGCGGGAACAATGTCAGGCACCGATTATGCACAGTGGATGGGAGAGACGCTCTCAGCCATGGAAGATATGACTGTGACGCCGCTGGACTGCGCAGGCAATGGCGATATGCTCTACATCGCCTGGGAAACAAGTGCTGTGATTCACGGTTCACGCAGGACCTATCTCGGCGTGGATCGATTTCGCCTGAAAGACGGCATGGCCATCGAAGAACACGTGGTGTTCGATTCAGCTGTCCTCACACCTGAGGGTAGGGGCGGCATCGAACAGGGCTAACCTGGCCCTCATAGGGACGCGCCCCGTGATCAGCAACTAACCCTGATCGAATCGCCCACCGTAGAGCTGTGGTGAGTGAATACGCTCGGGGTAGATCGTAATTGCCACCCGCTCCTCGCCGGGCGGGTCCAGGTCTTCCGGTGGTTCGCCGAAGTTGGCCTGGGCAAAGGTGGCTCGCAAAATCTTGCGTTCGGGGTCGTCTTCTACCGTGGCCTTACCGCGCATCTCGATGTAAGCCATGGGGTTTTCAAAAGACTGCACGCAAAAGGCCACATGGTCGTTCTTCAACAGGCACTTGTACTTGTAGCGGCTTTTGATCGTCGAAATCTGAATGGTCTCGCCGTTCCAGTAGTAGCTGATTGGATTGGTCGAAGGGAAACCATCGGGACGGAGCACCGTCAGCATGCCAAAGGTGGTGCTTAGCAGCAGCTCTTCCTGCTCAGGGGTGACGACGGGGTCGCTCATCTTGCGTTCCTTATGTGGTGTCTATACTCGACTAAGGATAACAACAAGCTGGGACGCATAACATGGACATCAACTGGGACGCGGTCGGCGCTATCGCAGAACTACTCGGCGCATTAGGGGTGATTGCCACCCTGCTCTACCTGATTCGACAAATCAGCCAGAACACCGCCGCCACCCGCAGTGCTGCCGCCGGCGCCTACTGGGAGGGATCACTGGAGATCGCAAAAGCTTTGGCCCAGGATCCCGTGCTTAATAAACTGTTTTTTGCCTACATGGACGAGCCGGAAAAGTTCGATCGCGACGAGGAAATGAGAGCCCACAATATGGCTTCGATATTCCTGCATGCCATGGAACAAGCCCGCGACCTCTACATCGAAAACACGCTGTCCAAGGACAAGTGGGAGGGTCGGCGCAAGCAATTGATCTGGTTGGCCACCAAACCCGGCTTTAAGCGTTACTGGGATGAGTGGCGCGCCGTGCACAACCAGGTGTTCACGGACCTGGTGGATGAGTGTATGCAAGAGTCCCCGGCGAGCTAGACACCGGGGCAATCCTGTCTAAGCTCAGGCGTCTTCAGATTGGGCAGCCTGGCGCTCCGCTTTGCGGGCCTTCTTGTTGGCTCGATGCTCTTCCAGTTGCGTGCGCTGTTCGTCAGTTAGCACTGCATGCACCTCTTCCCGGCTGCCGCCGTTCTGGCGAATCTCACGCATCTGCGAGACCTGTTCATCGCTGAGGTTCAGATGCTGGCGCATGCGCTCAAAGCGCTTACCTTTACCTTAATGGCCTTCACCGCGCTCGGCATACGCCAGCTGCGAGCCCAACATGGCCGTCAAAGCCACTACCAATACTGTTTTCATCGTCATTTCTCCTTGGCCCAACGTTCGGGGCGTTCGGACTATAAGACCAGAACTGCGCGTAAGAATTTAGACGGATTGGGTAAAGATAGGTAAAGATCGATCAGATCAGGTGTACACCAAAGGCAGCGTTTACAAACAGCCCAATCCAGATCAGCCACACCCATGGACGACAGCGGTTGATGGATTGCTGCAAGGTATTGTTGAGCTCATCTGTTGGCCCCTCTGACACCAGCTTCACAAACGCGGGCACAAACGGCTTGAGGTTCAACCGTATCATCACGCCACAGCTGACCAGCCCGGCAAACACCAGGATCTTCCAGGCTACCCAGTCGGCACCAATGGTTTCGCCACCCATCAGCTCAGACACTGACCACGCCACCAATACGGCGATCACCGCTAGGCGGAAGCGAAAATCCCAGGCAGACAGGGTTTGTGTAAAGGACTTGCCCTCATTGAAGTACAGCACCAGCACCACCGTGAACCAGTAGATACCCAGCACCCAAACCAGCGGCGTCACCCATCCAGGAACCGTGAGGTAACCCATCGCGGCAGCCATCTGGTAGCCGAGCACAAATATGGCGGGCATGGCCAGCTTGGGGCCCTGGTCGCAGGCCAGCATGATCTTCAGGGCCACCGAGCGCGACTCTGGGCTATTGTCCCGATTGACCACCTGCTGACTGGCGAAGAAGGTACCCAGGTCGCCCCCCAGCCAGTACACAAAGGCAATGATGTGGGCGTATTTAAGCCAGAGGAAGTATTCCATGCTGCGGTTCCTGAATCGATCGGTAGATGTTATATTGTTATATTAATAGTACTTTTATTTGATCTCAATGGCCGATGGATCAGTTTAAACAACATAGCGGTATCGCCGCCCCCCTGCTGCAGCCCAATATCGATACCGATGCCATTATTCCCTCGCGAGAAATGAAGGTGGTCTCCAAGCACGGCCTGGGCGAAGGCCTGTTTGCTCACTGGCGCTACCTGGCACCCGGCAGTCGTGACGAGAACACTGACTTTATTCTCAATCAGGCACCCTATCGAGATGCCAGTATTTTGCTGACAGGGGACAATTTCGGCTGCGGCAGCTCACGCGAGCACGCGGTCTGGGCCCTGAAAGAGTTTGGTATCAGGGTCATTATCGCGGCCGGTTTTGGCAGCATTTTCTACAACAACTGCGTGGCCAATGGTTTGCTACCCATCACCCTGGACCCTGGCCACATCCAGCGCATGGCCAGTGAAGTTGAGTCTGAACCGTCCCAATCGATCAGCGTTGATCTTGAAGCTAACACAGTGCATTGTGGCGAACGGGATTACAGCTTCGAATTGGAAGAGAATCACCGCCAAATGCTGTTACAGGGCTTGGATCCCATCGGCCTTACACTGCTGCACCAGGACGCCATCGACGCCTTTGAAGTAAGCGATCGTAAACGCAGGAGCTGGGCCTACTCATAACACACCCTAAACGGGAGGCCCAATGATCAAACTAATCACCTTGCCGCCAGCGTTCGGACAGCGTAATCCGAGCCCATTTTGCCTGAAAGCCGAAATGGCACTGACCCACCTCGGGCTCGACTTTGAAATAGAAACCACGCTGGATTTGCAGAAAGCGCCCAAAGGCAAAGTACCCTGGATCATCGACGGGGACATCACTGCCGATTCAGAACTCATCCTTAACCACCTGGATCAAAAAACCAACGGCGGGCTCTTCGGAGACTTAAGCCCGCAGGAGCACGCCATCGGCACTGCGTTTACCCGGCTCGCAGAAGACCACTTTTATTGGATAGGCGTTGCGTCACGCTGGCTGGAAGATGACTGGTTTCCCAACGTGAAGCGTGACTTCTTTAGCACACTGCCCATTCCCCTGCGCTGGATCGTGCCCAATATCGCCCGCGGTCAGGTCCGCAAGACTTACCACTTGCACGGACTGGGTCGACACAGCCGCGAGGAACAGATTGCGCTGCTCAAGCGTGACCTGCAAGCTATCGCCGACCAGACCAGTGCCGGGGGTTATATTGCGGGTAATCGTTTGTCGGTGCACGACTTTTCGGTGGCCAGCATGGTCGCTGCCATTAGTACCAATAAACCCGACACCTGGGTGTCGACCATCGCCAACCAGAACCAGGCGCTCCAGGACTACGCCGAGCGGGTGCAATCCGAAGTCGGCGCTTACTGCTGCGAACAATAAGGAGTCACTCTATGGAATACCGGCAACTGGGCCGCACCGGGCTTAAGGTCTCACAACTGTGTCTGGGCATGATGAGCTACGGCAACCCCAAGTGGCGTGACTGGGTATTACCGGAAGCGGAGGCTGAACCCTTTGTAAAGGCCGCCCTGGATGCAGGCATTAACTTTTTCGATACCGCTGAAATGTACTCCGACGGCGTCAGCGAGGAAGTCACCGGCAATCTGCTCGGCAAATTGGTCCCCAACCGACACGACGTGGTGATCGCCACCAAGGTGTTCATGGGCACCGAGGGCATTGTGATGGGGCGCAATCCCGACAAGGTGAACTCCTTCGGCCTGTCGCGCAAACACATCATTTACGAATGCGAGCAATCCCTGCGTCGCCTGAAAACTGACTATATCGATCTGTACCAGATTCATCGCCTGGACGGCAGCGTACCCATGGAGGAATTCCTCGAGGCACTGAACGACCTGGTACGCGCTGGCAAGGTTCGCTACCTGGGCGCATCCTCGATGATGGCCTGGCAGATGATGAAGTGCCTGTCAGTTTCAGAAAAAAACGGCTGGTCCAAGTTTGTCTGCATGCAGCCTCAATACAACCTGATGTACCGGGAAGAAGAACGGGAAATGCTGCCCCTGTGCGCCAGTGAGGGCGTCGGTGTCATTCCCTGGAGCCCGCTCGCCCGAGGCAAACTGTGCCGGGATACCTTTGCCGCCGATGATTCCACCCGGGCTAAATCCGATGAGCTGAGCCAGTGGATTTACAACGAACAGGCCGATGGCGACGTAGTCGCGCGCAATGGCGAGATCGCCAAAAAACTGGGCTTCAAACCGGCACAAACGGCACTGGCATGGGTGCTGGCCAATCCCACGGTTACCTCTCCGATTATTGGTGTCACCAAGCTACCGCAATTGCAGGATGCCATCGACGCCCTGTCTATAGAATTATCCGACGAAGACAAGGCGGCCCTGGAAGAGCCCTACCGGCCACACCCGGTTGCCGGCGTTTAACGCAAACTGATTCTTACAAGGACACACAATGGCCAAGCGGGTATACCTGTTTAACGAAGGCAGCAAAGACGACCGGGATCTATTGGGTGGCAAAGGCGCAAACCTGTGCGAGATGACCGCGCTGGATTTGCCTGTTCCCTATGGGTTTATCATCACCACCCCCACCTGCAGGGAATTCTTTGAGGCGGGCAACCGCCTGCCCCGGCACCTGCAAACCGAGTACAACGTCGCCCTGAAGCTGGTGGAAGAGAAAATGGGCGCGGGCTTTGGCGACCCGGAGAATCCCCTGCTCTTCTCTGTGCGCAGCGGCGCGCCGGTGTCCATGCCCGGCATGATGAACACCATACTTAACCTCGGCATGAACGACGTTATCGCCGAAGGCCTGGCCAGGAAAACCAATAACCCGCGATTTGCCTTCGACTCTTATCGCCGTTTTATACAGATGTATGCCGACGTGGTGATGGAGGTCAGCGCCGAGGGATTTGAGGACATACTGGAAGAGTACAAGAAGGAGCACGGCCGGGCGCAGGATGTGGACATGACCGCGGATGACTGGCGTGCGATTGTCGAGCTGTATAAAGAGGTCGTCAACTTTCCCCAGGATCCGGCCACCCAGCTCAAGCAGGCGATTGAGGCGGTGTTTCGTTCCTGGAATACACCGCGCGCCATCATTTACCGTGAAATGAACAATATTCCAGAGACCCTCGGCACGGCCGTATGTGTGCAAGCCATGGTGTTCGGCAACTTCGGCGATGACTCGGGCTCCGGTGTGGCCTTTACTCGCAACCCCTCAACAGGTGAGAAAGTCTTTTTCGGCGAATATCTCTCCAACGCCGCTGGTGAGGATGTAGTGGCGGGCATTCGCACCCCCCAGGGCATTGATACTTTGCGCGAGCAGATGCCTGCAGTGTACGAGCAGCTGGATCGCACCCAGCAAATGCTGGAAAAGCATTATCGCGACATGCAGGACCTGGAGTTCACGGTACAGGAAGGCAAGCTCTACATGCTGCAAACCCGCAGCGGCAAACGCACCGGGCGAGCCTCGGTGAAAATCGCCGTAGAGATGGTGTCGGAAGGGCTGATCGACGAGCAGGAGGCCTTGCTGCGGGTATCTCCGGAACACGTGGAAGCGTTCCTGCACCCCATGGTCGATCCCACACAGAAACAGGATATTGTCGGCACAGGCCTGCCCGCCAGTCCGGGTGGCGCCACCGGTGAAGTGGTGTTCTCTGCTGATGAAGCGGTGGATGTTCACCAGCAGGGCCGCAAGGTCATCCTGGTGCGACGAGAAACCACGCCTGAGGATATTCACGGGATGAAGGTTGCCGAGGGTATCCTGACCGAATTGGGCGGCATGACCTCCCACGCCGCAGTGGTCGCCCGCGGCATGGGCGTGTGCGCCATCACCGGCTGCAGCGATCTGGCTGTTGATACCCGCAACGGTGTTGCCAGCGGCAGCGATGGCACCACCATCAAACGTGGTGACACCATTACGCTGGACGGTTCAACCGGCGAGGTCATGCTGGGCGACATACCCAAAACAGAAGCCAGCTCCAGTGACGACTTCCAGATTCTGCTGTCCTGGGCTGACAAACACCGTCGCCTGAAGGTCAGGGCTAACGCTGAAACTCCCGAGGACGCTGCCAAGGCGCGCGAGCTTGGTGCTGAGGGCATTGGTTTGTGCCGCACTGAACATATGTTTTTTGACAGCGATCGCATCGACCTGATGCGCGGCATGATCCTGTCTGAGTCCAGCGAAGAACGCCAACACTACCTGGATCAGCTCAAGGCCTTTCAGTTCAGGGATATGCGGGCACTGTTTGAAGTGATGCAGGGTTTGCCGGTTACCATTCGCCTGCTGGATCCACCCTTGCACGAGTTCCTGCCTCACAGCGAGGAAGAGCTGGTGTCCCTTGCCGGGCGACTGGGCAAAGACACCGAGCAGGTCCGCGAGACGACCCAGCAGCTGCAGGAAGCCAACCCCATGCTCGGCTTTAGAGGCTGTCGCCTGTCAGTGGTGTATCCGGAAATCACCGACATGCAGGTGCAGGCCATTATCGGCGCTGCCGTCGATGCCCATCGGGCCGGCTTTAATCCCTACCCCGAGATCATGATTCCGTTGGTGGTGAATGTTCGGGAGGTCCGGGCCATCTCCGAGGTCATTCAAAAAGCCATACTCGAGTTGCTGTCTGAAGAGAGCATCTCCCTGCCTTACAAAATCGGCACCATGATGGAAACGCCCCGTGCTTGCCTGGGCGCTAAACGCCTGGCACCGGCGGTGGAATTCATGAGCTTCGGCACCAACGACCTGACCCAGATGACCTATGGCTTCTCGCGGGACGACGTCGGTAAGTTTCTGCCCGCCTACCTGGATCGCAAGCTGGTGGAGGATGATCCGTTCGTAACTCTGGACCAGCGCGCCGTGGGCCGGCTGATGAAGATGGCCATGAAAGACAGCAAAACCCGAAAGAAAGGCATCAAGTACGGTATCTGCGGCGAACATGGCGGCGACCCACGCTCAATTCAGTTCTGCCACGAAATTGGGCTGGACTATGTCAGCTGCAGCCCCTTCAGGGTGCCCGTAGCGAGAATTGCCGCAGCACAGGCCGCGGTGAACGCAAAGAACGGCAGCTAGCGAACAATACCCTGTTCGCGCAGGCTGGCCACCTGCTCCGCTGACAGACCCATCTCACCCAGCACTGCGTCGGCATCGGCGCTCTCCTGGGGTATGGGACGACGCAGGCCCAGCCGTTCACCAGAGAACTCCAAAGGCAGGGCCGGTAGCTTCGTCACCGCGCCACCGGGCAGCTGAACATCCAGCAGACCGCCGGAGGCATTCAGATGCGGGTCTTCGAACAGGTCGTGCGGGCGCGCGATAGGCGCGAATGGCAAGCCGGTGTCTTCCAGCCTGGCCATCAATTCTGCCTTACTCATCTGGCCAAAGTGCGCCTGCAATACGGGCATGATGCGATCGCGAGCTTCCACGCGACCATTGTTGCCCGCCAGTGAGTCGTCAGCTGCGAATTCGGTAAAACCAAAGGATTCACAAAACTTTGCCCACTGGGTGTCACTGACAATGCCAACAAACACTTTTTCTTCATCGGCAGTTTCAAAAATATCGTAGACCGCCCAGGCAGAGCGGCGCACAGACATTGGGGGCGGAATTTCACCCGAGGACGCTTCCTGCGCCATGTGTTGGCCCACCAGGAAAGCCGTCGTTTCATACAATGAGCTGGTGACCTGTTGGCCGCGGCCCGTGCGGTGTCGCTGCTCCAATGCAGAGAGCACCCCGATCACGCCGAACATGCCGCCGGTGATATCAATCACCGAAGAACCGGCCCGCAGGGGCTGACCGGGCGGGCCGGTCATGTAGGCAAGACCGCCCATCATCTGGGTGACTTCGTCCAGCGCCGTGCGATGCTCATACGGCCCCGACAGGAAACCCTTGGCCGAGCAGTAGATCAGGCCAGGGTTGTCGGCCGAGAGCGCTTCGTAACCAAAGCCCAGCTTGTCCATGGCGCCCGGGCGGAAGTTTTCGATCAATACGTCGGCATCTTGCACCAGTCCACGCACCAGCTCGCTGCCCTCCTGGGATTTAAGATCAACACAGAGGCTGCGCTTGTTGCGGTTGTACATGGAAAAATAGCCGGCACCGGCACCCTTGAGCCGACGGGTGTTATCACCCTGGATGGGTTCAATCTTGGTCACCTCTGCACCCAGGTCGGCGAGAATCACGCCCACGGCGGGACCCATCACCATGTGGGTAAATTCAATCACCTTGATGCCAGACAGGGGTAAATCGCTCACGGCTTTCCTTTGTATGTCGCAGTTAGATCAATTACGCTAAATGATATATCATTATATCTTTACTGTTAAGTCACAAAAGCCCGTTACATTATTTATGGACATCGAGATCTCAGAGGTAGGCCCTCGCGACGGCCTGCAAAGCATCGACACCATCATGCCCACCGAGGCGAAGAAGGCCTGGATTAAAGCCGAGGCTGAAGCCGGTGTCACAGAAATTGAGGTAGGCTCTTTCGTGCCCGCTAAAACGCTACCGCAGCTGGCGGACACTGCCGAAATTGTGGAGTACGCCCGCTCCATCGACGGCCTGGTCGTGGCCGCGCTTGTGCCCAATGCACGCGGGGCTGAAGGTGCCCTGAAGGCCGGTGCGCACAAGATCACCCTGCCACTGTCAGTGAGTGAAACCCATTCCCTGAAGAATCTGAATCGTACCCATGAACAGGTGCTCGCAGAGGTGAGCAAGGTGCGCGAGATGATTCAGGAACTGCCCGAAGACCGGCGACCCAAGTTCGAGGGCAGCCTGTCTACGGCTTTTGGCTGCACCATTGAGGGCCCGATTAGCCAGGACGACGTCGTACGCCTGGCTGGCGAGCTGATGAAAGCCGGAGCCGATGAGGTGGGCTTATCGGACACCACCGGCTACGGTAACCCGGCCCAGGTGAAGAACCTGACCCGCGCGATTTGGAACGAAGTCGGTAAAGACCAGCTCACCGGTATTCACCTGCACAATACCCGCGGACAGGGCCTGGCCAATGTACTGGCTGCCATTGATGTTGGTCTGACCACCGTGGACGCCTCACTGGGCGGCATTGGCGGCTGCCCGTTTGCGCCCGGGGCCAGCGGCAATATCGTGACCGAAGACCTGGTGTTTATGCTGGAGGCCATGGGGCTGGATACCGGCATCGACATCGAAAAACTTCTGGCGGTGCGCGCCCAGGTGCAGGCAGCCCTGCCGGGTGAAGAGATGTATGGCTTTACCCCTGATGCCGGCCTGCCGCTGGGCTTCACCTACGCCCGCGAAGCCTAAACAACCCGGGTCAGAGTACTTTGACCTCATTGATGCTGACCCCATTGATGTTCATCCGATGGCAGCACGGAGGCGTATCATAGGGTGATGGACAAAAGCGGGACAATTGATTTCAAACTCTGGTGGGGCCTGCTGGGCTGCGCCGCACTGATGATCGCCATTTTGTTGGCGGCACCTTACGGCGATGACATTCAGTTCCTGTCCGATGCCGGCGCCTCCTGGTACTTCTGGCAGTTACCTGAACCCACTGCAATAACCCGCGCCTCCGCCTGGCTCAGCTACGCCTTACACCAATTGGCCATCTGGTGGCTAATCTACTGGGCGCAGAGCAGTAAGCTCAGCTACACACAAGGCCTGCACCCGGTGAATCGATGGGCACTGGGTGTGAACGCCGTGTTTGTGGTGTGGCATATCGTGCAGACACGCCTCTGGTACGACGGCCTGGCACCCGATGTGTCCATCTGGTCATCAATGGGTTCGGTGGCCATCATGCTCATGCTGGTCGTCATCATGGAGAACCAGCGCCGCGGTGTCGCCTTCGGAAAGAAAGTGAGCTGGCTGTCTGAAGCGGGTCGATTTCTGCGCAAGTACCACGGCTACTATTTTTCTTGGGCAATCATCTACACGTTTTGGTATCACCCCATCGAGATGACCCTCGGCCACTTGCTGGGCACGTTTTACGTCTTGATGTTACTGCTGCAGGGCAGCCTGTTTTTTACCCGCACTCACACCAACAAGTACTGGACCGGGCTACTGGAGGTGTTTGTGCTCCTGCACGGCACGCTGGTTGCCGTGCTGTCCCTGGAAGGACACAACGGCGGTCAGTTCCTGTTCGGGTTTGCCGCCATATTTATCATCACCCAGATGCATGGACTGGGCCTGAGCAAGGCGGCGCGCTGGGGCATATTCACGGCATTTGTGATCGGCATGCTGCTGTTCTACCAGGATCGCCCTATGGCCATGCTGGATGAACCTCTGCGCATACCGATCATTTACCTCGTGTTTGTACCCGCTCTGGCGCTCCTCGCACTGGCACTGAAAAAGTTCAGCAAGCTGCCCCTCAAAGATTAGAGGGACGCCAGGTCGATTACAAAGCGATATTTGACGTCGCTTTTTTCTATACGCTCCCAGGCCGTGTTGACGTCCTGCATATCGATCATTTCGACTTCGGCAGTGATGTTGTGCTCGGCGCAGAAGTCGAGCATGTCCTGGGTGCCGGGAATGCCACCAATCAGTGACCCAGACATTGTTTTGTCGCCCATCAACAGATTGGAGATCACAATCGGCATGGGTACCTGGGGGGCGCCCACAAAACACATATTGCCACCGCGCTTGAGCAGAGGCAGATAACTATTGCCATCATGCTCGCCAGAAATGGTATTGATAATCAGATCGAAGCTGGCCATATGTGCCTTCAGCTGATCGCTGTCACTGGTCAGCACCACATCAGTGGCACCCAACTTCTCGGCATCCTCTACCTTGCTGGGTGAGCCGGTTAGCATGACCGTCTCGGCACCCAGGGCGCGAGACATCTTGATGGCCAGGTGTCCCAGTCCACCCAGGCCCAGCACACCCACTTTTTTGCCGGGTCCGGCACCAAAGCGTACCAGCGGCGTGTACACGGTAATGCCGCCACACAGCAGTGGCGCCGCGCCAGCGGGATCGAGCCCCTCAGGGATTTTAAGGGCATAGCGTTCGTGCAGGGTGTAGTGGCTGCTGTAGCCGCCAAAGGTTTTTTCCCCACGGGTGTCAAAGGCGTTAAAGGTCAGTGAAAAGCCCGAGTCACAGTAGTGTTCGTCCCCGTCGTCACAGGAATTACAGCTGCGGCATGAATCGCCAATACAGCCCACCCCCACGATATCGCCGACCTGAAGGTTTTTAACATCGCTGCCAGTCTCAACAACTTTGCGACCATCTCGTGCCCCGGCACCACCGGGTACATGGCGGCTTTGGATTCGTTGTTGGCGATGATCAGGTCGGAGTGGCAAATACCGCAGTACATGAGCTCCAGTAATACCTCTTCCGATCCGGGCTCGCGCCGATCGATGGTAAATGGTTCGAGGGGAGTCTCCTCAGACAACTTGGCCCAGGCTTTCACTTGCATTGTTATTCTCCTTTAGTGATCCGCACAGTGTAGACCTATATGCCTACGCCAGGTTAGCTAAAGTGGACTAGTGGGCCAGATACTGCCGCACAAAGGCAGACAGCTCAGTGTAAGTCTGTTCAAACTCCGGCGAGGGAGACACAAAGGCATACTCGGCGTGAGACAAGCCTTCGAACACCAACAGATCAGCCGTCACACCGGCATTGCGCAGCTTGCGATGCACGCGCGCCGAATCACTAAGAAACATGTCCCGGGTGCCGGTGACGATGATGGTCGGCGGGAAGCCGGACAGCTCACCATACACCGGAGACAAGAGCGGATCGGTTAGGGGTACGCCGCCTGCATAAAGCAGAGCAGCCGCCTCCAACACGCCATCGTAGGTGACCAACACCCGATCGATTCCTTCAAGCGTGTAGAGGGTATCACCCGTCTTGGTGAGGTCAGCCCACGGGGTACCCAGGTACTGAGCGGCAGGGAGCGGCAGCCCAGCGGATTCAAATCTCAATAGCGCGGCCATGCTGAGACCAGCGCCGGCGGAAGTCCCACCAATGGCCATATTCTGCGGCTCAAAGCCTTCCAGCAATGCCCTGTAGACCATTTCCACATCGGCTATGGCGGCAGGATGCGGTGACTCCGGCGGCATGCGGTAGTCAATCGCGACAGCGCGCATGCCGGTGAAGGCAGCAATAATGGCCGCCTCGCCCACTGACTGCTCGCCACCCCCAAATACATAAGCACCACCGTGTAGGTAAACAAAAAGCTGCTCATTTTTCCAGATTCGCAGGCGTTACCCAGTACACCGCTACACCGCCGATCTGGTCAGCTGCAATCTTGACGCCCAGCTGCTGTTCCAGCGCCGGCAAATCCAATGCGCGGTCGACTTTGCGCTGGGCCTGCAGCTTCTGCCAGTCCTCCGCAGATTCGGGTCGCACCAGTTTCATTACGAAGGGGGAAAATGGAGCGGAGGAAGTAATCGCTTCGCGTATCTCGGAGCTAGCACCAGCAGGCAATGGCAATTCGCCACGCCCGAAGACGAAGTAAGTCATTAAAGCGCCCAGAAACAGGCCGACAATGAAGATTAGAATTCGCATGCTGTGGTTGCTCTATGTTGTTATCAAACCTGCGGCGCTCGTCTGACCAACATATTCACCAGCACCTCTGCGTGGCGCTCGACCACCTCATCGGAGCGTGTATCTACGCCAAACAGCAGGGCAGCTTCCGGCGCAAAGTAGAAAATAGTGGAACTCGCGCTAATCAGCAGGTAGTACCAATGCAAAAATGCTTCCTGTTCCAGTTGGAGTGTATCTCCGACGAGCTCCTGCATGGACTCACATGCAGGTCGAACATGGTTTTCCACGAGATATTCTGTTCGCCATGAATCTGCGCGAACCTCCTGACTCATCAGAGCACTAACTTCAGGATGACGAGCATTGAACCGGACATAAAAACGCACAATAAACGCCAGGCGCTCTTCTCTGGACAACTCATCAATTAGCATCATGCGCTGAGCGAATTGCTGACGCATTTGGCCGAGGGTCGCCGAGGCAGCCGCCTTCCAGAGATTCTCTTTGTTGTCATAGTGATAAGCGATCAGCCCCCGATGCACCTGGGCTCGTTTTTCAATCTCGGTGACAGTGACTCCGTCAAAACCCCGACTGGAAAATAACTCGATGGCTGCATCCAGAATGTGCTGACGGGTTTGATCCGCTCTTTCCCTGGTTTTCTTGGCAGGCTTTGTAGAAGTGGCTTCCGACATGACTCGCTCGTTGCTGACCAACCCATGATAGTACGGCCTGGGTGGGAGGTCATTTTCCCTATTTTGCATATTTACTAAATATAATAGAATTATTTTGCATTTAATCTAAATAGAAATTCCTGGAGAGGTATATCCATGCCCGAAGTCACTCGCGCGTCGGCCGCACTCGCCCTAATCGGCGGTCTGGGCCCGCAACCAGCTGCACAGGCCCAACTGGTTCTTGAAGAAGTTGTCGTGGTTGCAAACAAAGTTGAAAGCAACCTAATGGAAACCGCAGCAGCGGTCAGCGCTTTTGAATCTACGACCCGTGAAGAACTGGGTATAGAAAACGCTGCCGACATCTCTGCACGCACTCCATCCCTGACTATTGCGCCCAGCCGTATCAGCATTCGAGGCGTTGGTCGTCCCAACATCGCTCTGGGTTCAGATCCCGGCGTAGGCTTGTATTGGGATGGCGTTTACAGCACCGAAAACGACTTGTTCAGCATGTCCAGCTTTTTGGATATTGATCGTGTTGAGGTACTTCGTGGCCCACAGGGAACGCTGTACGGACGCAACTCCATCGGTGGCGCGGTCAACTTCATCAGCAAACAACCGGGCAAAGAATGGGAAGGACAGTTCGTCGCCCAGGCCGGCAACTATGAGTCCTATATTCTGCAGGGGCTCGTCAGCGGCCCGGTGACTGACAATCTATCCATTCTGGCTGCCCTGTCTCATATTGAACGTCAGGAAGGCTTTCAGACAAATGTCGACACCGGCGCAGAATATGACAAAGAGGAGAACAGCTACGGCACCTTCGCCCTTCGCCATGACACAACAGACCGCTGGACAAACAGCCTAAAGCTGGTTGCCAGAGACGCAAGCACCACACCGGAAAACCCCTACGTGCTAACAGATTTCGACTCACCCCTGATACAGGAGGTATTCGATCAGGATACCGGTGAGCAATTGAACTTTGCCGGCATTTATCCCGGTAACAGTTTCGTCAACATGAACCAGAACATGACCCGGGTTAATCCGGCCTCCCTGGACGAAGGAGAGGTATCTATTGATCGCGATCCCGATGTCAAAAATGAACGGGAGTCGCTGAGCTTTATCAGCGAGTACGATGCCGACAGTATCTCGATCAAATACACTTTCGGATATTCGGAGTTCGATTACGAGTCTGACTACGATGCCGACGGCATTCGCGCAGAGGATTCGGGTATCGACTGGTCACAACTGTTGTTGAGCGGTATACCCATCTCGCTGCTCACCGGTTATACCATTACACCATCAGATTTGAGCCGTCCGTTCTATCAACAGACAGACTTCATGTCGCACGAGCTACAGTTCACCAGCGACTTCGAAGGCGGTCTGAACTTTATCGCTGGCCTTTACTACTACAATAGCGACGAGAAGCAGGGGCTGGCATTTATTGGGCACAATGAAGAGCTGATCGACACTTATCGCTTTCTGGGCAGTTTTATCAATGGCGCAGTAAACGATGACGGTGATCTGTACCGTGGAGAATCAGAACTCAAAACTACTTCATATGCCGCCTATGGCCAGCTCAAGTGGGATCTCAGTAACGCCACCGCGTTGACTTTCGGACTACGCTATTCCTACGACGAGAAGAAAGCCAGTGACAACACTTTCGCACAGTGGGTCGGTGATCCCAGCGACCCCACGATCTACCGGAACGCCAAAGATGACTGGAGCCAGCCCACCTGGAAAATCGGCATTGATCATTTTGTAAGCGATGATCACTTCCTGTACGGATTCGTAGCAACCGGTTATCGCTCTGGAGGCTACAACTTGGCCTCACCCACGGATACAACCGATGTCGAAACGGTCGACCCTGAGGAACTGCTCTCGTTTGAAATAGGCTACAAAGGCAGCCTTTGGGACCAGCGTCTTAACCTGACTACTGCAGCGTATTTCTACGATTATCAGGACATTCAGGTGCGAAAAGATGACGTCATCAACGGCGTACTCCTGAGTGTTTATGAGAACGCAGCAGAAGCTGAAGCCTGGGGATTGGAGGCCGAGTTGGTTGCCTTGCTCACCGAGGGCCTCACCCTGAGCGGCGCCTACTCGTATAACAAGTCTGAGTATAAAGACTTCACGTCTGCAGACGGCAATGCCTGCGCTATTGGGCCACTAGCAGAAGGTCGCAGCCTTGACCCACTATGCACCGAAGAACAGGATCTATCCGGCAACAGCTTCCCGCTTGCCCCTGAACACTCATTCTCTGCCAATCTAGTTTATACCTGGGAAATGGCAAATCTCAACTGGCGTGTTACAGGAAGCTACTTGTATACCGATGAACAGTACCTGACCGCTTTTAATAGGGAAGACTACGACGTGCTCGACTCCTGGGATCGCTGGGATGCCCGTTTCAGCGTCGGCTCATCGGCTTTGACCTGGGAAGTCACCGCCTTCGTCAAAAACATCACCGACGACCGCGAGGAAATCCTCCGGGATCGCCCTAGCACTGTTACGCAGCAAACAGTTTCTTCATTGTCTGATCCTAGAACCTACGGCCTGAGATTCACCTATAACTTCTATGTGTGGACCGAGGCGCTGGTTTACCAGCGCCTCTTCAGTACAAGCGCAAGACCCAACAAAACCACTGACAGGAAAATGCCAGCATAAAGTGGCGCGTTGTAGTGCAAATGGGTATAGATCAAGCCGGTAGCCAGCGGACCAATCACCCGGCCAATGGTACCCACAGACGAGTACACACCCATGACCAAGCCCCGCTCTGAGGGTTCGGCTTTTTGCGACACCAGGCTCTGCAGGGGCGTGATGATCAAAGCCATGGCACCGCCCTGGAGCGTCATCCCAACGACCGTGAGGAAATAATCGCTGTTGGTTCCACCTAAGGACACGATCACCATACTCAGGCCATAACCCAATGCGCCAGCGATCAGCAGTCGGTGCTCACCATAGCGCTGAGTCAGCCGACCAATACCCGCTCCCTGCATGATCGTGAGCACAAAACCGGAACACAGAAAAATCAGCATCAGGCCGCGCGGACCTTCGATGATTTCCCTGTCCATCGCCCAGATCGGAAAGATGGCTTCGACCAGGCCCGCTGCGATATTGAACAGCAGTCCGCAGATGATCAATTCCATCAGGATGGGGCGACCCACAATGATACGAATGCCTTTCAGGGGATTCTGCACCGGCTTGTCACGCGCCGCCTGCCGATGGGCTTCATCAAGGCTCTCTGGCAACAAAAACAGCACCGCAAGAAACGCAAGGACGGCCATTACTGCTGAAGTCATCGCGGGCAGAAACAAATTGGCGTCCTCAAAACTGGCACCCCCGAGGTAACTGCCAATGCTGGGGCCCAACACAAAGCCCAGGCCGATCGCCGCACCGACGACACCCATACCCTTAGCCCGGTCTTCCTCACTGGTGATATCCGTCATGTAGGCCTGAGCCACTGAGATATTGCCCGCCATCGCGCCCTGTACCAGACGCGCTATGACCACCACCCAAAGACTGGCAGCAAATCCGAGCGCGAGGTAACCGAACACCGCGCCAGCCAGGGAGGCCAGCATAATGGGCTTGCGACCGTATAGATCACTCAACCGTCCCAACACCGGCGTCATCAGCAACATGGCCAGCGGGTAGAGCGCCAGCATTGCGGTGGCAAGTTCGCGGCTGGCACCCAAACTCATCGCGTAGTACACAAAAATAGGAACAATGATGGAGAAACCGACGATGTCGAGAAACACCACCAGGAAGACAACTGGCATGAAGACCCACCCGGAGCTAGTAAACTTCCCTTGAATTAAGGGTTTGTGCAAATGATATAACATTATATCATTTGCTTGAAATCAGAACCTCGCCGAGGCAACTCCATGGAATCCAGTAGCTGGCAATTTTCAGAGTACGGGCAACCTGAACAGGTATTGCAACGCAAGAGTCACAGCCTGCCAGAACCCGCTGCAGAGCAAGCCCTTGTCAAAATTCTCTGTGTGGGACTGAACCGTTCTGAGTTCAACTATGTGCAGGGCAAGTACGCACCGGTACGCGAGTTTCCCTCCTGCCTGGGGCAGGAAGCTGTCGGCGAGATCGTGGAAATCGGTGCCGGCACCAACACCGAGCTCAAAGTAGGTCAGCGAGTCGCCCTGTTGCCGGGGCGCATCGATCTCAACGGCATGGGTGCTTACCGGGACCTGGGGCTGTACAACACTAACGCACTGGTGCCGGTGCCCGACAGTTATAGTCATGCCGAAGGCGCAGCTCTGTGGATGGCGGCACTAACCATGGGCGGCGCACTCGACCTCGGCGGCATCAATCCTCAAAACGCTGCGGGCAAACGGGTACTGGTCACCGCCGCCAGCTCCAGTATGGGCGTGGTGGCGCTGAAACTACTCAGGGCCTGGGGTGCCACGAGCATTGCCACAACTCGCTCGGCAGACAAAGCCCGGCAACTGTCTGAACTGGCGGACCACGCGGTGACCTGCGGTGATTCCCAGAGTTTGGCGGCAGCGGTTAAAAGCGCCGCCGATGGATTTGATCTGGCCCTGGATCCGGTGGGTGAATTGTTCTACCCCGGCCTGATTGAAGCGGCTGATATTGGTGCCAGTATTGTCAGCTACGAAATGATCACCGGTCGCGAGCCAGTGATGCCGATTGCACAGGTCATGATGAAAGACCTGCAGCTGAAGGGCTACACCATTTTCCGGCCCTACCGCGTTCCGGGCTTGCTCGACACGCTCATCAGCTACGGCATGGACTATCCCGAACAGATTCGTCCGCTTATTGCAAAACAGTATCCACTATCGGAAGCACCTACCGCTGTGGCTGAGCTGGGCAGGGCCGAGCATATTGGCAAGATCGTGCTTACGGTGTGAACGTCACAGCGAGGCGGGCCAGATCAAGCTGACCCGCTCCGGCCATGGTCGGCGAGGAATTTAAGCAATAGTTTATTGACGGCGTCCGACTGCTCCTGCATGACGAAATGCCCCGCCCCGGCGACTTCCTCTTCGCCCACCAGATTGGGCACCAGGCTGCGCATGTGGGCCATCGCGTTGGCGGGCATCATCGCATTCACAGAGTCCTTCTCGCCGCTGATATAGAGCACCGGCGCGTTCACTGTCAGATTCTGGTATTCCTTGGCGATGCGCCAGTTGATGTCCTGCACCCGGTAAGCGCTGAGCCCACCCATAAAGGTCAGCGACTCGCCGGCACTGCTGAACTCACTGACCAGGTAATCCAGGTCTTCCTCTGAAAACCAGCTCCAGGGCAGATCCCGACTCGGCGCTTCCAGTACATCCAGATAACCAGTACCCTCGCTGGGGTGATTGCGCCAGTCCAGCAGATTGCCCTCGGCGCTCAGCGCCCAATACAGCCGTAACAACAGATCGCGAGCTCGCGGACACAGCTCCTGCTCAGCCGGCCCAACCTCCTGAAAGTAGTGCATGTGGTAGAAATGTTCTTTGGCCACTGCCGCAAACTGCTCACTGGGCGCAATATCGGCAGCGCCAGACAATTCCAGTGCTTCGTCGCCCTCTTCCTGCCCGGCGCGATTAAAATCATAGGGCACCCCAAATACCACGGCCGCTTTCACCCGTTCCGGTTCTCGAGAGGCCAGGTTCCAGGTCAGGCGGGCACCAAAATCCTGCCCGATAAATATCGCTTGTGCTTCTCCCAAGGCATCCAGCACACCCAGTACATCAGCGACCAGGTTGGTACTGCTGTAGTCTGAAAGGGTCGTCGTTCGGGTACTGCGACCATAGCCGCGAGTATCAATCGCCACCGCCCGATAACCGGCAGCGGCAATGACAGGCAACTGCTTGCGCCAGCTGTACCAGAGCCCCGGAAACCCATGCAGCATCATCACCAGCGGGCCCTCCCCACAGCTGGCCACATGAATCTCGATGCCATTACTGCTGACCTGCTGGTGCTGAATGTCCACGTCGTTTACTCCTGGTATTGGGGTCGCGGGCGAGGTGATCGCACGCGCACCAGAGTCATCTCTATCTGCTGATCCTGAAACGCGGGCACATGGGTGTCGGTGGTAAAGATTAAGCGCCCCTCATGGTGGATGCTGGCGCGCAGAGCGTAACGACCCCTGGGCAAAATCTGTGAGGGAAAATACTCAATCTCAAAAGCGTACGGGGGTGCGCCATCGGCCTGAAAACTGGTTTCGGAAATCCGCGTCGCCGCCACGTCCTGTAGGGCCACATCTTCAAGCCTGACAGTGACTACCGAATCGGGCGGAATCATGATGCGCTCGCGATAGGTGACTGTACCCGTAACCGTGGCCGTATCAGGCATGCGAGGGCCACAGCCTGCCAGCAGCAAAGCGCAGACGAGAACGAACCAGAGTCTCATTGCAGCAGCGGCCTAAAAACGACGGGTTGTAGCGGATGGGCGGAAGGGATCCCTGGAGCCTCCCTTTTGAAAGCTGTCCTCCCGGAACCAGAAATTACAGGCCCACTTGCCACCCTTCTCTAGTGGCATGCCGCCGTGAAGGGATTTTTCGTGGCGCTTATTGCTATCCCCATGGCAATTGTGGAACAGCACCATGCGGCCCTGTCGTGGCATGATCTCGACGTCTAGCTTGGGGAAAAAAGTACCGCCACCCGCTTCAACCGGCGTCAGGTAGGCCAGACATGTAATCAGGCGCTGACCACCGCGAGCCATACAGCGCTTGCCGGTCGCAGTATTGTGCTGCCAGGCATCATAGTGAGGGCGATACTCCTGGCCTTCGGCATAGTGAATCACCTGAATGGACTCGCAGTTCTCCAGTGGCAACTGCACCAGGTCAGCGACACGATCTGACAAAGACTGCGTAATGGTACTATGACCGTGCTGAATCCAGTGCACACCACTAGTACGACCGTCGCTGCGCACACCGTCCTCTCCCCCGCTTACTAACGAGGGGGACAGATGCGGTGTGGCAACCTCGACCAGATGGTTGCACTCTTCCTCGGACAGGAAATCTTCAAACAGGAACACATAGGGATCATCACTGACCTCTATGGCGTCAGGATATTCTGTTCTTAGCTTAATCGACTTATTCATGATGCTCCTTCACTGCGCATTTATTATGCCCCAGAAAACGGGATAATGAAGGGCCTGAACAGGTGGGCAGGCAATATGATGATACGCACGACAATTCCTCTTGCAGCGGTGCTGCTGACACTATTGCTTGGTGGCTGCGCCGACGAGCAGCCTCTGGCCACTATCACCACCCAATCTACAGGTTTCCAGCTGTTTCACGGCGGTCCTATTCACACCATGGATACCGCCCAGCCCAGTGCTGAAGCTGTTGTATTCAGCGACAATGGGCGCATCACCTATGTCGGGGAGTTGCAAGCCGCGCGCAGCATTTATCCGCGGGCGGAACGTTTTGACCTGCAGGGCAAAACCCTTATGCCAGGCTTTATCGAGCAGCACCTGCACCCGTTTCTCGCCGCATTGGCGCTATCCATAGCGGTGATCGCGCCGGAGCCCTGGGAGCTGCTGGAGAAAACATGGCCAGCGGCCATTTGGCAGGAGGACTACCTGGCAAAACTCACGGCTGTAGAAGTCGCCATGGAAAATCCTGACGAGATCCTCTGGACATGGGGCTACAACCAGTATTTCCACGGAGAACTCGACCGGCAAAACCTCGACGCTATTTCTGCGACACGGCCTATCGCGGTGTGGCACCGTTCCGCGCACGAGTTTTATTTCAATAGCGCTTTTCTGGATTTATTCGATATCAAGCAGTCAGATATTGATGCGCAAAGCCAACAGGTTCAAGACCAGTCTGACCTGGCGCGCGGACACTTCTATGAAGGTGGACTCCAGTACCTGCTGCCAAAAATCTTCCCGGTTCTGGGGGAGGAACAGCGCTTTCGCGACAGCTTGCACCAGATGGTGGCTATGCTGCACCGCAAAGGCATTACCGCTTTTAACGAACCTGGCGCGTTTATCCCACCCCATATGTTGCAGGCCTTCGGTGAAATCCTGGGCTCTGATATGACCCCGATGTACTCATTCTTTATTCCCGAGAGTCATTCACTCTACCTGCAGTACGGTGCAGAAGGTGCGGTCAACGCAGCTCGCAAGGTCGCCAGCACTTTTGAAGCTGACGGCAAGATCCGCTTCTTCGATGATCACATCAAAATTCTGTTTGACGGCGCCATCATCTCCCAGCTGATGCAAATGCAGGATGGCTATCTGGATGGGCACCAGGGAGAGTGGATCCAACCGCCAAAAGAGGTGGAAGCGCTGTTCGAAGTGTTCTGGGATGCCGGATACCAAATTCATGTGCACGTCAACGGCGATGCCGGCCTGGCGCGCTTAATCGAAATTATTGAAGCCAATCAGCTCCGCAATCCACGCACAGACCACCGAACCACTGTGGTTCATTTTGCTAATTCCACGAGGGCACAGGTACGGCGACTGTCTGAACTGGGAGCTATCATCAGCGCCAACCCCTACTACGTGACCGGCTTTGCCGAGAAGTTCGCCGAGATCGGACTGGGCCCGGAACGGGCCCATGCCATGGTGCGTCTTGGTGACGCCGAAAAACGAGGTATCCCGGTGTCGCTGCATTCTGATATGCCGATGGCGCCAGCAGACCCATTGTTCCTTGCCTATACAGCCATTAAGCGGCCCGGTGCTTCGGGCACATCTCTGCGACCTGACCTGGGCCTGTCGCGCACAGCTGCGCTGCGGGCTATCACCATTGATGCGGCCTATTCCTGGGGGATGGAAGACAGCCTCGGCAGCATTGAGCCAGGCAAAGTCGCTAATTTCACCGTGTTGGAACAAGACCCTTATGCCGTGCCAGTGGATGAGCTCAAGAATATTGCCGTGACAGCAACCGTATTCAGGTGGCGCTATTTCCCGGTCAGACAGTAAACCCGCGGCAACGGGCGTGCCCCAATAGCCCGCCTTGTGATAGTGTAGGCATCACTAGCTGAGCCAAGGGGTATCCCGCTGCTACCATGGCCAAACAACAGGGATTAAGTCTTCTCGAATTGCTGATTGCGATGCTGATCATCAGCATCCTGGCGATGGTGGGCCTGCCGACTTATTCTGATTACCGCATAAGGGTCAAACTGAGCGAAGATCTGGCAACGATCCAGCAGGTGAAGCTGCTGGTTTCAGAGTATTACGCCACCACCGGCAACTTACCTACAGCCAATGACCAGATCGGTCTGGATCGGGCCAGGGACATCAAAGGTCGCTATCTGAGGAGGCTCCGAATACAAGCCAACCCCGAACCAGGCACCATTCGCGCGGTCTACGACAATCGCATATTTCCACAACTCGGCACCAATGTTCGTCTTGATTTCGTGCCCACCCCTGTCGGCGGCGGGCGCCTGGCCTGGGACTACACCCACGGCGATTTGCAGACCAAGTATCGACCTGCCAACTGCCGCGGCTAACACAAAACTAAGGCTTGCGTTGATTCGGCAACGAATGTTCCACTACGGGAATGATTCGATATCGTCGTGCACAGGAAAAAGGCCTCACGCTGCTGGAACTTCTGATTGGCATGACCATCATTAGCATTCTTGCCATGGTGAGCCTCCCGATGTATTCGGAATACCAGACGCGCACAAAGATCGTTGAAGATTTCAAGCTAATTGGCCAGGTAAAAGGACACGTGGCCGAGTACTACACGACCAACGGCGAAATGCCCACGAAGAATGAGCACCTCGGCCTCGGCAAGGACAAGACCATTACCGGCGTGAGGTTGGAGAAACTGAAAGTCGATAAGAATCCCGAACCGGGAACCATCAAAGTACACTGGGATCGCAAAAATGCCCTGCCACAACTGGGCAAAGACAATGACATTGAATTTGTACCTACGGTTGTCAACGGCATTGTGACCTGGGACTGTCGCAGCGGTGACATGGCAGACAAGTACCGCCCGCCAAATTGTCGCGGAGACGGACCCTACGACAAAAAGAAGAAAAAGTAAGGCTGCAGCTACCGCGACCGCACCGAGAAGATGCCCAGCACCTGGGTATCAAAACTGTAAGTACCGTCAGCCGCGTCATAGACAGCCGGCTTGCCACCCGCAACCGGATAAACCTCGTCCCACTCCTGGGTGGCTTCGTTGTATATCACCGGAGTGATGCCAGCTCCCTCTGCAACGGCACTGACCGGGAGTGTGATGCGGGCCGGTTTATTGACGATGGTACGGTAGGGACCTACCAATACAGACGGTGCAATCGCCCGCTCAGGATGCACGTGGGCAGGAGCCACGTAAGCGTCAAAATCAAACCAGGCACTGATGTGCACTTCGGCGGGATCGACAAACACCTCGTAGTTATCCCAGGTATTGGATTCGGGCAATCCAGGGCGCGGGTCCGGCGCAATCACCAGTTCAAACCCCGCGAACTCACCCTGATCGACCTTCAGGGTACCACCTTCCAGTGTTGTCACCGGTGCGCTGGCAATGGGTTCAACACCGACAGGCATCAGGCCGTAGCGCTCAACCGTGCCCCGAATGCGATGACCGTAACCCACGCCAAAGGCATCCGCCTGCTTGTCAAAGACCTCGCTGAAAGACAGTTGCACCGCTACAGGATCATCGCAGCTAATCGGTTCAGCCGAGTCTGCGCTTTCGCACCAGTCCACCCAGTACTTTTGCCGTCGCACATCTTCACGGCTGTTATAGGGAATCTGGTTCAGCTTGCGCATGGCCAGCATGTTGTCCGTATTGTTGTAATTCCAGTGCGACAGCAGCACAACCACTTGGCGGCGCCCATCCGCCTTGGCCTGGTCAATCGTTTCCCTGATCGTCGGGAATCGCAGTGGATCATCCGCCGCACCGTAGAACCGCGAGGGGAACATGGCATAGGCAAAGTAGCTGTCGATACGCTTGTCACCATCAGCGCCGCGCCGGTTGAAATGTAGAGCATATTGCTGCCCAAACTCATCGACCGCATAGCGCTTGAAGGACTGGTAATTCAAATACGCGTTCTCGTGGTATTCCTCCTTCGCCAGCGGATGCACCTGGGCAAAGGGCCCGGAATCATCAGCCCCCGGGAAGGGCATGCCGTAAGTGGTATAGATCACGGCAACATCCGAGCCGCGCTCCCGGCGCTCAAGATGCGGCCTGAGTATTTCCAGTAATGCCCTGTTGTACTCAGGGGTGCGCCCGACCTGACGGGTCTGCTTGATGTTTACATCATCGAGATAGCCCGCCTTACACAATGCCTTGTCGATCCAACCGCGGGTCATGAATGTGTTGGCATATTGATTGTTGTCAGTGGTCTCACGAGTCAATACCAAATTGGTAAACCCCTGCTCGACAAACTCCCGGGCCACATCCTGCTGATTGGGATGAATACCTGGAGTCGCTGCATAGGCACCGAAACGCACAGCAACGCGGTTACCAAACAGCGCAGCCAGCGTATCGATGGTGACCTCGGTCATGTGTTCGTCCACGGCGTTGGCACGGGCAGTCTGGTCCTCATACATAAAACCCATATCCATAAGCGAGCCAGCAACGCCAAGCTCAACCACATCACTCAAACCATTAGGCATAGCCAGAGGGTTGGGGCCGCGCTCTCGGGACGGTGCGCCAACCTGGTAAATACCTTCCAGGTAATCCGCACCATCGCGAGGATCAAGACCACCGAGCGAGCGGTCTGGAAACAGCCGGCTTTGGCTCATCGGCGTAATCATGCCCTCGACATCCTGAACTTCCGCCACCGACACACGCACTGAATCATCAATGATCGACATGAATTCACTGCCATTCTCAGACAGCCTGTACACACCCACAGAATCCCAGGCGGCGCCCAATACCGGCAATTTGTAGGCCACCGCATGGGGCAGCAATCCAATTTGTGAGGCAAATGGCCAGCGCCCCACATGCATCTGAGTACAGGCCTGACCGGGATAAACTGTTGCCTCACCGATGCGCGCGTCGCCGCTGATGGCCAGGCGAAAGTCAAAGTCCCAACCCTTGGGTTCACCCCAGCCAGTAATCACCACGGCGACTTTGTCCGCGTTCTCATTCACAGGCGGGGTGTTATCGGGGTAGCCACAGGCCAGCAATATCATCGCCAACGGCGCAAGAAACAAAGAACGGAACATTTTCATCCTGGCGACTCGCATTCAAAAGATATATTGTAATACTATTATGTCTTATGCAGCTTATACAGCCCTACACACTCTTCGTCGGCAATGCCGCTGACTGGATCGCCGCCCTCGCTTTACTCTCCCTCATCATTCTGGGGATGAGCTATCTGCGAGCAGCGCGCGGACATGATTCACAGGTGTACCACCCACGTCTGTCCTGGTTACGCGCCGGCATCTACTTCAGTGCAGGTCTGATCCTGAGCTGGAGCCTCGGAGTGACCCAGAGTTTACTGAGCCTGCCTCTGGTTACCGAACAACAGCTCACCAGCTGGCCCTGGCTGGCCTACACCCTGTGCTACGCAGTAGTGCTTTGGATCGGTTACATGGTGATTTGGCCGAAAGGCACTTTTCAGGATGGCCGCGCCGCACATCCAGTAACCACTACCCTTTTCGGCCTGGCCTGGGGCCTCTGTCATGCCCAGGTCTTCCTTTGCCTCTGGGCCATTGCGGAGCTAAGCGGACTAAACAGCTACTGGGTGGCCGCTATCACTTATCTGCTGCTGAGTGGTTACAACTTTGCCTTCCACCAGTTCTTCTGGGATGTTCAGGTGTCGCCGCCTCACAATATCGAAGCCTGGAACATGAAAAAGGTGCAGTACTGTCACAGCCCCAACCTTCTGCTGGGCTTTGTCTGGCTGGCCATTTGGGGCAACTTCGGCCTGTGGGTGTTATTCCAGACTTTCGCCCTCACCGTCTCGGCACACAATATGCGCTTTCCGGCACCCGGTGACAGCTACCAGGGCCGAGCCGGAGAAATGCGCTAAGGAATAATCAGGGTGCTGCCGGTGGTCTTGCGTGCCTCGAGGTCGATATGCGCCTGTTGAACATCCGCTAGCGCATAGCGTTGATTGATCTCAACTTTCACATCGCCCGCCAGCACGCGCTCAAACACATCTGCCAGACTTTGGCGTAAGTCGTCAGTCTCAGCCACATAAGTCATCAGGGTTGGGCGAGTGATAAACAGGCTCCCTTTCGCGGTGAGGGTCTGCAGTTCAAGCGGCGGCGGTGAGCCAGAGGCATTGCCAAAGGACACCATTAAACCGTTCGGACGCAGGCAGTCGAGTGAGATATCGAAGGTGTCCTTGCCAACGCCGTCGTAGACCACTGGCACCATTGCGCCATCGGTAATTTCCCGGACCCGGGCCACCACGTCTTCCTCACGATAGTTGATAACGTGCTGATAACCGTGACTGCGCGCCAGTTCAGCCTTCTCTGCGGAACCGACCGTACCAATAGCGGTGGCACCGATAGCATTGGCCCACTGACCAAATATCAGACCGACACCGCCCGCGGCGGCATGGAACAAACAGGTGTCGTCGGCCTGCAGAGGAAACGTACGTTGCAACAGGTACTCTGTGGTTGCGCCTTTCAGCGCCACCGCCGCAGCAGTATCGAGATCAATGCCATCCGGCACCGGCACCAGGCGCGCGGCGGGCAAATTAATCGCCTCACTATAGGCACCGAAGCCGGCTGCACAGTACACCACACGATCACCCACATTAAGATCGACACCTTCACCTACTTCGATGACGGTACCCGCCGCCTCCAGGCCAATGCCCGTGGGTAGCGGCAGGGGATAAAGGCCACTGCGATGATACGTATCGATATAGTTCAGACCTATGGCTTCATTGCGCACCGTGACAAATCCTGCCTCGGGAGCACCCAACTCTACCTCTTCTAACTGCAGCACTTCCGGACCCCCGGTGTTGTGCAATCGAACCGCCAATACCATAGTTTTTTACTCCCACAGACGTTAAGCTCATTGTAGCCAGCGTCAGAGTGAACCACATAGTGAGAGCTTTCGACTACAGCAATGCACCGCTACCCGTAAGAGCAGACCTGAAAGCCGCTTACCGCGAGTACTGGCATTCGCTAGCTCGCCCCGGCAGCTGGTGGACCGGTACCGAGCGCGTTGCCATCGCTGAAGAAGTCCGCAACGCGATTAGTTGCACGTATTGCGCCGAGCGCAAAATGGCATTATCGCCCTATAACTTTCCCGGTGAACACAGCCACTCCGGCAACCTGCCCGAACATGTCTTCGATGCAGTGCATCGCGTAATCACCGACCAGAATCGCATTACCCAGGCCTTTGTAGACGACCTGGCTGAGCAGGGTTTGCGTCCAGAACAGTATGTCGAACTGGTCGGTATCGCGGTGACCACGTTCAGTATTGATGAGTTCAATCGCGCCCTGGGGCTGGAACCAGAACCCTTACCACAAGCCGAGCCTGGCGAACCCAGCAGCTACCGACCAAAACTGGCCAGTCACAAGACCGGCTTCGTTCCCATGCTGCCGGAGAACGGCGCGGTAGGAAATGAAGCCGACTTGTGGGGCAAAGTAACCGCCAATGTACTTAGAGCACTCAGCGCGGTGCCCGATGCGGTGCGGGGCTGGACTGCAGTGGCCGGTGCACAGTACCTGAGTATGCAGGGCATGGTTCAGTTTACTGGAGACCTCGGACGCTCCATAGATCGAATGCAGATGGAACTCGTGGCCGGTCGGGTATCGGCAATCAACGAGTGCTTTTACTGAACCAGCTCTCATGCCTCGATGCTCAGTTTGAGTGCCGACCTCTCTAACGCCAACGTTGATCTGCATCTCATCAACGGCGAGCCCGCCGCGGATGGCGGCGGCATACCCTTTGGCAATGAACTGATGACATTTGCAGAATCGATTGCCACGCGAGACGAGGACGCACTCAACATGAGCCGACAGGCGCTATTGGATGTTGCAGGCCCCGAGGTCATGATCGATGCCGCCGCAGTTGCAGCCAATTTTCAACGCATGGTGCGTATTGCAGACAGCACCGGTGTTCCGCTGGATGAGCGAAATATGGGACTCAGCGCCGACGTGCGCGATGAACTTGACCTGCATCGCTTTGGTTCCGCGGGCAACAGCCGTGACACCCGCTGGCTCGATCGCATCAAGGGCCGGGTCATGCGGCCGCTGTTCAAACGTTTTGTGCAACGTATGGCGCGCGACATCAACGCCGGTTAAGCTGTTTCTGTGCAACACGGAAACTTTGAAGCTGAGCCAGGCGCCAGCATAAACTGGCGCATTATCACCCACCTGCTGCCCTACCTCCGGGAATCCTGGGGACGGATGATGCTCGCCCTCCTTTGCCTGTTGTTGGCCAAGGGGGCTATCCTGGTGATTCCCTTTTTACTCAAGCACCTGGTAGACGCGCTTGAAAGCGGCGACCTGCAAAGCCTGGCCACGCCTGTGTTGTTGGGATTGGTTCTGGCTTACGGCGCGGCCCGTTTCTCCAATGTGTTCTTTGGTGAACTCAGAGATACCATCTTCGGTCGCGTGACTGAGCGTGCCATGCGCCGCATTGGCCTGCAGGTCTTTCGCCACGTACACGCTCTGGACCTGGACTTTCACCTCAATCGCCGCACCGGCGGACTGGCCAGGGATATTGAGCGCGGCACCACCGGCATCAGTTTCCTGATGCGATTCTTTGTATTTAACATCGCGCCCACCCTGTTTGAGATCGCCATGGTCATTGGCATCCTGCTCTACAACTACGGCATTAGCTATGCACTGATCACGTTTGTATCCGTGTTCTGTTATGGCCTGTTCTCGCTGCGCGCGACCGAGTGGCGCACTCAGTTCGTGCGCGAGATGAACGAGGCTGACTCCTCCAGCAACACACGGGCGGTAGACAGCCTGATGAACTTTGAAACGGTGAAGTACTTCACCAACGAGGAGTTCGAGGCACAGCGCTACGACAAAGAGCTGGCCAACTGGGAAATGGCCCGGCGTAAAAATCGGCTATCACTTTTTGGCCTCAATGGCGGCCAGGCACTGATCATCGCAGTGTCGCAGACGGGCATGATCGGGCTTGCAGCCTGGCAGGTACGCGATGGCACCATCACACTGGGTGATTTCATTCTGATCAACCAGTTCATGATTCAGTTGTTTATGCCGCTGGGTTTTCTCGGTTTCGTATTCCGTGAGATCAAGGGCTCCCTTGCCAACATCGAGAAGATGTTTGAATTGATGGCGGTCAAGGCTCGGGTGGTAGAGCTGGACAACGCGCAGCCACTGCAAGCAGGGTCCGGCAAAATCGAATTTGAACAGGTCAGTTTCAGCTACCAGGCCGAGAGAAACATTCTGGATAGTGTCAGTTTCAATATCGAGCCCGGACAAAAAGTCGCAGTTGTGGGCGCCAGCGGCGCTGGCAAATCCACTCTGGTGAAACTGCTGTTTCGTTTCTACGATCCGGCCAGCGGACGCGTGCTCATTGATGGCCAGGACATCAGGCAACTGACCATGCAGTCTCTGCGGGAAGTGATCGGTATTGTGCCGCAGGATACCGTACTGTTTAACGACAGCCTGTTTGAAAATGTTCGTTACGGTAATCCAGATGCCAGCGATGAGGCGGTTGAGGAAGCCATCAGGCTCGCACACCTGGATCGCTTTATCGAGCAGCTGCCGGAGGGTGCCAGCACGCGAGTTGGCGAAAGAGGCTTGAAGCTCTCCGGCGGTGAAAAACAGCGCGTTTCCATCGCCCGCACCATCCTCAAGCGCCCACCCATACTTGTCTTTGACGAGGCCACCTCCTCCCTGGACAGCAAATCGGAAAAGGCCATTCTTGAGGCCCTGCGTGAAATTTCAAGAGACCATACCAGTCTGGTTATCGCGCACCGTCTTTCCACGGTCATTGATGCTGACAAGATTCTGGTACTGAATCAGGGCCGCATCGTCGAGCAGGGCCAGCATGACGAGCTGCTGGCCGATGGCGGCGCCTATGCAGAGCTGTGGCAGGCACAACAGAAGCTGGAACATGAGGAAGATCATTCACGTTGATGCAGACTCGTTCTACGCCTCTGTGGAGATGCGGGAACGACCGGAGTTACGGGACATACCCATGGCAGTGGGCGGCAGCTCGCAACGCCGTGGTGTGATTGCCACCAGCAATTACGAAGCCCGTAAGTTCGGCGTTCGCTCCGCCATGTCATCTGCCAGAGCCATGCAATTGTGCCCGCAATTGGTGATAGTGCCCGCCCGGTTCGAACTCTACCGGGAAGTATCTGCCCAGTTTCACGAGATTTTTCACGATTACACCGAGCTTGTTGAGCCCCTGTCGCTGGACGAGGCCTACCTGGACGTCTCGGAATGCCAGAGATGCCAGGGCAGCGCAACGCTGATTGCCAACGAGATTCGTGATCGCATCCGCGAACTCGGAGTCACTGCTTCTGCAGGTGTGGCGCCCAACAAATTCCTCGCCAAAGTCGCCAGCGACTGGAACAAACCCGACGGCACCTTTACCGTGGCGCCAGAGCAGATTGCAGACTTTGTGCGAGAGTTGCCTGTATCCAAAATCAATGGTGTCGGCAAAGTCACCACTGAAAAGCTGCGCAAGCTGGGCATTGTGACCTGCGGTAACCTACAACAGGTGAGTGTGGATATCCTCGCCAAACGTTTTGGCAAATACGGACCACGCCTGGCAGAGCTGGCCCAGGGCATCGACCACCGCGAAGTAAAAACCAGCCGCACCCGCAAATCCATCAGTGTTGAGCGCACCTACAGCGAGGGTCTATCCGAATTGCCAGACATTCGGGCCGCCATACCAAGATTGCTCGAAGAGCTGGCTCATCGCTTTGGCAAAATCGACGACAAATACAGACCCAGCGCGCGCTTCGTCAAAGTAAAGTTTCATAACTTTCGCCAAACCACGCTGGAGGAAGCCATGCCCGGCAGTGGGCGCAACTGGAATTCCCTGGCAGATTTTGAGCGTCTGATGAGTGAGGCCTGGGAGCGCGGCGGGCAACCGGTAAGACTGCTGGGAGCAGGACTGCGCCTCAAGCCAATTGAGGAAGGAGTGGCCGAGATTGAGCAAATGGGGCTATGGGATGACTGATATCGCTCACTGGTGCATTTTTTGTGCTCAGGTATAGTGCGAGTCTTCCCTGCACGAACTGGAGCTACCTATGCAGCAGTTAACTGGTCTGGACGCATCGTTTCTCTATCTTGAGACCCGCAATGCGCCCATGCATATCTCTGGGCTGAGTATCTACGACCAATCCACCGCACCCGGCGGCAAAGTCCGCTTCAAAGAGATCGTGGCCAATCTTGCTGAGCGTGTGCGCGGCATGCCGCCCATGACCCGCAAGCTCGTTGAGGTGCCTCTGAACCTGGACCACCCCTACTGGGTGTCTGATGGTCACTTCGATCCTGAATTCCATATCCGGCACATGGCATTGCCCAAGCCAGGCGACTGGCGCCAACTATGCATTCTGATCTCACGCCTGCATGCCCGTCCTTTGGATCGTAATCACCCGCTCTGGGAAGCCTATGTGATTGAAGGCCTGGACAAGGTAGAAGGTTGCCCCAAGGGCAGCTTCGCCATCTTTACCAAAACCCATCACGCGGCCATTGATGGCACCTCGGGCATGGAGATGACCGCCGCCATGCACGACCTGTCGCCAGAATACAGAGACGCAAGACCAGCACCGGTGATTGAAGTTGCCGAGAAACCCAGCCGCGCCGAACTGGTTCTGCGCGCCCAGTTGAATAACATCCGCAAGCCTTTCAATTTTTTATCCGTGGCACGCAACACGGTGCCGGGTATTGCCAAGGCCTATATGGCACAGCGTCGGGGAGAACTGCAAAAAACACCGGAAGTGCCACGCACGCGTTTTAACGGGAAAGTGTCACCGCATCGAGTCTTCAACGCGATCAGTTACGACCTGGACGAAGTCAAAAGCATTAAGAATGCGTTGAACGGCCCCACGATCAATGATGTAGCGCTCACGATTTGCGGTGGTGCTTTGCGCAAATACCTGTCTCACTACAATGAACTTCCAGAACAATCGCTGGCGGCGATGGCGCCTGTCAACGTGCGCTCTGATAAGGACACCACCGGCGGCAATATTGTGTCGACACTGACTGTACAGTTGCGCTCTGACATTGAGGATCCAGTGGAGCGCCTGCAGGCTGTACACGAAGGCACCCGTGGCGCCAAAGAACTGCAAAACGCCATCGGCGCGAAGGCAATGACAGACTACACCCAGTTTATTCCAGCCACGCTGACGGCACAGGCGGCCCGTCTGGCCAGCGACTGGGGCCTGATTAACCGCATGAAACCTACCTTTAACTGTGTCATCACCAATGTCCCAGGTCCGGCTCATCCT
Organism: Halieaceae bacterium; assembly: GCA_963921335.3. Classification (GTDB taxonomy): domain Bacteria; phylum Pseudomonadota; class Gammaproteobacteria; order Pseudomonadales; family Halieaceae; genus CAWUFC02. The sequence continues at coordinate 1,681,649 of CAWUFC020000002.1, forward strand.
CTGTTCAATACCGGCTGCAAGATGGTGGCAAACTTTGGCACAGGCCCCGTGCAGGACGGCCTTGGCCTGTTCCACGTAATCAGCAGCTATATGGGGCAGTTCACGATTTCGGCAACCTCCTGCCGCGAGTTAATGCCCGACCCCGACTTTTATCGCGAATGCCTGCAGGAGAGTTTTGACGAATTGCTGGCGGGGACACAAGCTCTTTAAGAAGGGCTGTGCCCTTGCGTGCAAGCATGTCGGCGAGCAATAAAGCCGCGGCTGAGGAGTTGAGCCGCTTGCGAGCTAACGGCGAGGACTGGCCGAGTCCAGAAAATCGCATCGCGATTTTTGTCGAGTTCCGCAGCCGCCGCAAGCGGCGAAAATCCTGCGACCGCTCGAAGACATGACTTGCTGGCAAAAGCAGCGGCATGATTAAAGTGCATAAAAAAGCCCGGCATTGCCGGGCTTTGTCGTTCTGGCTGCTGGACTACTCGCCAGTCGCAGGCGCCACAGCCTGAATCGGCGGCAGGCCGGCATCGGCGCGCTGCTCGTCCATGCCTTCACGCAACAGACCCGCCCACTTGCGGAACAGGCGCTTGGCGTCAGCTCGGTTGGTCACGCTGTTGGAGAAACGGGCGTAACCGTAATCCTGCATTTTGCGGCGATCAATGACACGGGCCAGAATTTCACCGGTGACCGAGTCATACATTTCCAGGAACAAAGTCGCTGCACCAGCGGAGGCCACATACTGCTCAATGCGACCAGGATAGTTAATATCAGGTGCAGTGATGTAGAGGTCGATCAACGCGGGGCGCAGCACCATCACGTCGTAGTCTGCTTCGTCGACAAACTGGTAGCCACCGCGGTCATCCAGCTCCTCTTTGAATGTCTCATTCAGCAACTCACCGGCCTCGGTGCGAATACGTTCTACGTCACGCTTGGGAATGCGGCGACCAGCCACTTTGGTGTCACGCTCCCAGTTCTTTTTGAACGCCACGTAGGAATCCAACATTTTGAAACGCTTGTAGACACTGAAATCTGCATCAGGCTTGGCGTACAAAATGGCAACTTCGCGCTGGTCGGTATCAAGATGCAGGCCATCGTGGCTGATCTCGGGGGGCTCATCGGTCACCACCGGCTGGCTCACTATAAAAGCGATGGCCATGGCCGAAAGTAATAGAACCAGAATTTTCTTCCAGGACAGAAACTCTGCTGTTTTTACGTTGTTCATTGGGTGCTCCGTCAAATTTCAAGCTCGCTTACACTATAGTAGACCTCTGGGAATGCCAAGGGTTTCAGGGTAAGCACTTCACGCAGTAGGATAGTCTCATCTTGTTAGACAACAGAATATCAAAAAAACGCCAAATTGCAGTTATGCTCATGTTTTATAAGAAGTTATTGTTTATTTTAGCCGCACTAGCGACCTTCATCTCACCGGCAGCCGTGGCCCTGGAGGTCAAGAATTCCGACGTCCTGACAGAAACTTTCACGTCTGATTTGTCCGGTATGCGGGAGACTCGTGTACTGCGGGCACTGGTGGTTCCGAATAAGACCAACTATTTCTTCGATGGTGCCGTACAGCGCGGTATCTCCTATGAGGCACTGCAGAAGTTTGAAGAGCACCTGAATGTAGGCTCCGCTCATCACGAAAAGCTGCACATTCTTTATATACCAGTACGCAGAGACCAGTTGATCCCCGCGCTGGTTGAAGGACGCGGCGATCTGGCTGTCGCCAACCTGACCATCAACGAGGAACGCGCAGCGCGGGTCGATTTCTCAACGCCTTTGATGAAGAACGTTAAAGAGCTGATCGTCACCCACTCCAGCACACCAGAACTGAACGCTCTGGAGGATCTGGCAGGCAGACAGGTACACGTGCGCAGAAGCAGCAGCTATTACCCCAGCCTGGTGAAACTTAATGGCGAGCTAAGAGCATCCGGGCTGCCCTACATGCAGCTGGTTATAGCGGATGAGAAACTGGAGGACGAGGACCTGCTGGAGATGGTTAATGCCGGGCTAATACCCGCCATTGCCATAGACTCGCACACGGCAGATTTCTGGGAACAGGTATTTGCCAACATACGTGCACAGCGCAAGCTTGTTTTAGCAGATGGTGGCGAGATCGCATGGGCATTTCGCAAGAACAGCCCAGAGCTGGAACAAGCCGTCAATGAGTTTGTAAGAGGTATTCGCAAAGGCACCCTGCTCGGCAACATCCTGCTCAAACGCTACCTGAAGAACACCAGTTACGTGACCAACGCGTTGGCCAGCAAAGAGATGAAGAAGTTTGAAGCCACCTCTGAACTGTTCAGAAGCTATGCGAACCAATATGAATTCGACTGGCTGATGTTAATCGCCCAGGGCTATCAGGAGTCACGACTGGACCAGAGCACTCGCAGCCATGCTGGCGCCGTTGGCATCATGCAACTCCTACCCAGCACTGCAGCCGATAAAAACGTCGCTATCGATGATATTCACCAGGTCGAAAACAATATTCACGCCGGGGCTAAATACATGCGCTTCCTGCGCAATCGCTACTTTAGCGATTCCGACATGGATGAAATGGAACAAACACTGTTTTCATTTGCCGCTTATAACGCCGGCCCGGCGCGAATCACCAAACTGCGCAGCGAAGCTGCAAAACTTGGGCTGGACCCGGATCTCTGGTTCGATAATGTTGAAGTGGTGGCCGCCAAACGTATTGGCAGGGAAACCGTGCAATATGTCGCCAATATCTACAAATACTGGGCCGCCTACAAGTTGGCAGAGGAACTGGGCGACCTGGAGGGCGGTTAAGTGCTAAAGCGCCTGCTGGCAGGCCTGTTCCTGCTGATACTGGCAGCTCCGGTTCTCATATGGTTTGCCCGAGAACCGCTGATAAAAAAGTCTCTCGAGCTGGCCCTGTCAGACACGGGCTACGGCATTAGCTACAAAAGTCTGGAGCTCAAACCTCTACAAGGTCGACTCCTGCTTTCGAACCTGTCACTGGAAGATACGTCCAGCGCACAAACACTGATTCATGCTGACCAGGCGTCCGCAAGTTTCGAAGTAGTGCAGCTGGTGAAACTGAATTTTCAGCATCTGGCGGTAACTGCTAGCGATGTGACGATCAATCTTCCCGACAGTACGCCAGACAGTGATAACAGCGACGACGTCAGCATCATCGCACAAGAATACCTGCCCTACCTCGGGTACGTGCCCGGCAATATCAGCCTGGAGCGGCTTCGTGTCATCAGCAAAGCTGACCCCAGTGAGAATTTGATCACCGCGCCACAGCTAAGCCTCGCAGCTGTGCCCGGCAAGCCTGCATCCATGCTGGAAGCTGTCGCGTTTGTTGCGGGCGGTGAGATCACCATTGGCGGGGAACTTACCGCGACGGACGAAAACATCGATTACAGCTTGTCGGTGCGTGCCGAGGCTGAAGACATGGCGCCGATTTTGGCTGCCACCGGTGCCGAACTTGAACTGGCAGGCAAGCTGCTTCTTGATGCCAGCGTTACCGGAGATCTGGGCTCAATGTCCCTCGCCATAAAAGAGGCAGGCTTGTCCAATGGAGAGCATTATCAATTCAACAGTGCTGGCACGCTTGACTGGGTGTTTGAGAGGACACCAGAGGCTGCCCTGTCGTTTAAGGCAAGGCTTGATGACGGCGGGCAGTTAGCGCGGTGGCTGCAGCAGGATCTGGGCATGCCGATTACCGGCAGTGCCAGCGGCAACATCAGCGGTGCGATCGATGATCCCAGGCTGGAGGAAGCGGCCCTGAGGCTTAGCAGCGGCGATCGCATCAGTGTGTCACTGCGGGGCAGCGGCTACCCCATGCGTTACGCGGACAAACCACTGGGCGCGGGCGATCGCGCCCTGGTCGAGCTGGATATCGCAGACGCTGCCGATCTGGAACAGTTTACAGGTGAGCTGCCGATCGTAATGGGCGCGGTCAAGGGGCGATTTCGACTTCAGGGCAATGCCGACGAATTGCAGGTCGACAAGCTGAAACTTGATATCGAACAGATTGGCGAACTACGCGGCTCAACGCGACTAAATATGCAAAATAGTCAGTTCGCGCTGTCTGATCTGGATATGAGGCTTCTCGACCAGGGTAAACCCGCACTGCGGGTACAGGGAGAACGAATCGGCCTGACCCCTCTCGAACGCATTCAGCTCAACGTCAAACTGAATGGCCTTTCCATCCAGCGAATCATTAATCTGGCAGGCATTGAAGCCGAGGCAGGCGCGCTGCTGGGCGCTCTCTATGGCGGCTTTGCCATGGATTTCTCCCAGAGCAAGCAGGTGCTGAACATTGAGAATCTCGATATTGCCAATCGCGACGCCCGAGACCTACGCCTGAATGTCAGCGGGCAGGTGGATTGGAATCCGCAGAATTTGTTTGTGGACGTCAAGCTGCAGACCTGGGTGAGGGACACCACGCTGTTACACGAACTTAGCGGCCTACACTTGAAGCCAGTGTTCAGCGAATTGACCCTAAAAGGCTCCGATGAGCAAATCAGCATGAGTGGTATTACCCGCATCGGTAAAACGGAGCTGGATTCACGCATACAAGTACAGGTCGATGGCACGGAAATCAGTGACATCAAGGGTTCAGTTAGCTCGCCGAGAATTCTGCTGAGCGACCTGGGTTTAGACAACCTGCTGCAAGATCAGGGCGACGACAAAAGCAGTGAGCGCCGGGGCACACTGGACACCAAATTGCCTCTCGAACAGTTGCCCGCATTCAGTTTTGACACCATTCTTGTGGCCGCAAAGGTGGTAGGTCGGGATGTACGCGCTGACAACCTGGTCGCTCACTTAAAGCACAGCGGCGATGTGTTCGAGGTCAAGCAATTAGCGATGACACTGCCCGGAGGTGGCATCGAGGCTGCCGCCTCACTCACCCAATCCCAGAGATTGCCCGACTGGCGACTGAAGGGTCGCATTGTTGACTTCAAGTTGCAGAATCTCATTGCTGAACTGGGCGGCGACATGGAGATTGCTGGCGCCCTGAACTCACGCTTCAATCTAAACAGTAGCGGAGATACGCAACGCATTATTTTGCGCGAACTGCGCGGTGACACCACCATCGCATTGGAAGATATCGCAGTGAAAGGCGCGGCCTATGATCAAATGGCCACCGATACCATCGGCTGGTTCTTCACCGGTGGCGCACTAAAGGATGAAACCCGCTTTGACTGCGTGATGGGCGACTTCAAAATTGGTGACGGCGTCATTCAAAGCGACAGCCTGTTTGCTGAGTCAGATCATCTGGTCGCTAACGGCAATACCAGTATCGACCTGCGCAATTTCACGGTGGATGCAGCAATCACACCACGCTCAAAACGGCGGGCATTCCAGATCCCCGGCACTATCAAAATCAATGGTCCACTGGATGATCCATCTATCACCACACCAGCCCTGGCTGTCGGCGCTGATGCTTATGCGCAGGTCATTATGATTGCCCCTAGCGTGGCCATTGGTGTGCTGGATCAGACCGGCATCTTCGGTGGAGGCAAGCGCGAGAAGAAAAAAGCAGAACTTGCCAGCCCCTGCCTCAATGCGACCCAGGCTCAGTAATCAATGCTGTAACCGGCGGATTTCAGCCTGTCCGCCACCTCGGCCGCGTGCTCTCGATCGCGGGTCTCGAGGGTCAGGGAAATATCCACTTCGCGGATACCAGCCCCAGTAAATGTCCGCTGATGGCTGACATCAATGATATTGGCACCGCACTCACCAAGCATGGCAGTAATATCTGCCAGTGCGCCGGGTGTATCCGCACTTTTTAGCTTGAGGCTAACAAGACGTCCTGTCCTGGCCAGGTGCCGCATCAATACCGATGCCAGGATGCGGCTGTCCACATTGGCGCCACAGAGTACAACACCAACCTTCTTGCCGCGGAACAACTCCGGATGAGCATTCACAGCAGCAAGAGCAGCAGCGCCGGCACCCTCTGCCACCGTCTTTTCAATATTCAGGTAGAGGTAAATAGCCTGCTCAATGTCCTCTTCCGAGACAAGCACAACATCATCCACTTGCTCACGAATCACGGCCATGGTTTTCTCGCCGGGCTGTTTGACCGCGATGCCTTCGGCAATAGTGATACCGCCACTTGCTGACTGCTCACCCTTCAGCTGCTGGTAGGCCGCGGGGTAGCGCTCGGCCTGAACGCCGATCACCTCAACGTCAGGACGCAAGGACTTAACTGCCGTCGCCACACCGCTGATAAGCCCGCCGCCACCAATAGGCACGACAATCACGTCCAGATCCGGCACAGCATCCAGCATCTCCAGGGCCAGCGTACCCTGCCCTGCCATTACCCACTCGTCGTCATAAGGGTGAATAAAAACCCGTCCATCGCGCTCTGCCAACTCATGGGCGTGCGCGGCGGCGGCATCCAGAGAATCACCATGCAAGACCACAGCAGCCCCCAATCTTTCGGTGTCAGCCACCTTCACATTAGGCGTATGGCGGGACATCACAATCGTGGATTCAATACCCAGGCGAGTCGCGTGGTAAGCCACGGCTTTGGCATGGTTGCCAGCGGACATGGCGATTACACCGCGAGCGCGCTCTTCCTCACTGAGGCTCAGCAGCTTGTTCAGCGCACCACGCTCTTTGAAAGACGCCGTGAAAAGCTCACTCTCGAATTTGATAAATATCTCGGCGTTGAGGATATCCGACAAGGTGCGTGAACGCCGGCAGGTACTGGGATCAATCGCATCGCCAATACGCTCTGCCGCATCGCGAATCTGCTGTAGTGAAAGCACCATAAGGATCCCATGTCGTCGAACGGTAATTTAATTTATAGTCCCTACCATAATAAGCAACAATAAATCGGAGTAGCCAATGCGTTCCATCATTATCCTGGGCCTTGCCTGCCTGACCGCCTGCGGCAACGATTCATCTGTTCTCGACGACGTTGGCGACTTTGGTGGCCGCGGTGAAGGCGGCCCCAATACGCAGCTGGAACCCGTAACGGACATACTCGATCTGTCCCGGCCGGCGGCCAATCCTGATCGCAACGCTTATTTTGGCGATCTTCACGTACACACTGAGTATTCCTTTGACGCCTACTCATTCGGCACGACTGCCACACCTTATGATGCATATCGCTACGCCAAAGGTGCTGCGCTGACTCACCCCAGCGGCTACGAAATCCAGCTGCGCACACCGCTGGACTTTTATGCAGTGACCGATCACGCCATGTTCCTGGGTCTGGTCAAAGAGGCGGCGGACACCAGCACTGAATTCTCAAAGTACGACGTGGCCCAGCCCATTCACAACATCAACGCGCCCGAAAACATGAATACGGCCAGCCTGCTGCAGCGAGTTGGCAATTTCTCCAGCTTCATACCTGATACGCTGGCGGGCATTCAGGATGGCAGTATCGATCGAGAGGTCGCCGAGGGTGCAACCCGCCGCGCCTGGCTGGACATCATCGAAGCGGCCGAACAGTTCAACGATCCGGGCAAGCTCACCACCTTTGTCGCCTACGAGTACACCACCAGCTCCGATGATCGCGGCAACCTGCATCGCAACGTGGTATTCAAAGGTTCTGACCGACTGCCCGCAGTGCCTTTTTCGCGCCTGAACTCACAAAACCCCGAAGGGCTATGGGACTGGATGGATGACCTGCGCGCACAGGGCATAGAGAGCCTCGCTATTCCGCATAATTCCAATGGTTCCAACGGACAGATGTTCAAGCTGGAGGACTGGGCCGGCAATCCGCTGGATGATGCATACGCCGAACAGCGCATGCGCAACGAACCCATCGTCGAAATGACCCAGGTAAAGGGGACCTCAGATACCCATCCGCTGTTGTCGCCCAATGATGAATGGGCAGACTTCGAAATCTATCCCTATCGGGTGGGCACGCCCTACCCCAGTGAGCCCAATGGCAGCTATATCCGCCAGGCCCTGATTAACGGCATGGCCCTGGAAGCACAGGGCATCAAGAACCCATTTGAGTTTGGCTTTGTTGCCGCCAGCGACACCCATGTCGCCGCCAGCAGCGACGACGAAGCCACCTACTTTTCCAAGGCCGGACTGATGGATGGCGAACCGGTAGGTCGGGGCTCAGTACCCACCTCATTCTGGTACGGCACTGTCATTCGCATGATGGCTCCCGACAACCTGGTTGAGGTGGGTGGCAAAAGCTATATGGCAGGTGCCGGCTTTGAAACCTGGAGCGCCTCCGGCATAGCCGGGGTTTGGGCCGAGGAAAATACCCGCGATGCCATTTACGATGCTTTTCGCCGGAAGGAAACCTTCGCCACCACCGGCCCGCGTATCAAAGTCAGGTTGTTCGCCAGCAATGGCTTTGAAGACAACATCCTGCAAGACCCCGCACTGGTCAGCAAAGCCTACCGGGATGGTGTGACCATGGGTAGCGAACTCAAATCTGACGGCGGGGCACCCAGCTTCATCGCCTGGGCGTCCGGGGATCCGCTGGGCACACCGCTGCAAAGACTGCAGTTGATCAAGGGCTATGTTGAAAACGGGGAACCTCGGGAGGTGGTCTATGACATCGCCTGTTCCGACGGCGCCAGCCCCGACCCTGAAACACATCGATGCCCTGACAACGGTGCCAGGGTCAACCTGGCGGACTGCTCGATCACAGAGGGAGTCGGCGAGGCCGAACTCATGACCGAGTGGACAGACCCTGACTATAACGCTGACATTGATGCCTTCTACTACTTGCGGGCGCTGGAAAATCCCACCTGTCGCTGGTCCACCTGGGATGCGCTGCGCGCCGGTGTTGAACCCCGTGCCGACCTGCAGAAAACGATACAGGAGAGAGCCTGGAGTTCTCCGATATGGGTGCGCTAACAATGAACAATGAGGAAGCAGTGCAACGGCTGTTGGACAAAGAGGCCATTCGCGAATTGGTGCAGGTTTACTGCCGCGCGGCTGATCGTCACGATCACGATTTAATGCGCAGCCTGTATCACGACGATGCCACAGACGATCACGGCTCTTTCTTCAAGGGCCTGGCCATGGAATTCATCGACATGCTGCCCGAGATACAGGCCCCCATGGAGATCCTGCATCACAATGTCACCAATCACATTATTGAGCTGGACGGTGATCATGCCGAGGGCGAGACCTATATACTGGCCTTCCACAAGGTCAGCACCGATGACGGCCCATTCGACCTACTGATTGGCGGACGCTATTTTGACAAGTACGAAAAACGGGATGGGCTTTGGAAATTCTCTGCCCGAGCGGTTGTGGCCGACTGGGCCAACCTGCACAACCCCTCCATCGTCAATCTCGACAATCCGGTGATAGAAGGCTCCTATATCGGTAAACCGGGAAGCGCCGACCCCTCGTATACATTCTTCGACGGCTTCCAGGCCGGACCCTGGCAGCGAAAATAAAACACCCATAAGGAACACTCATGCAAACCATGCGCCTTAAGCAGCCCGGCGGGCTGGACAATCTGGTATTGGAAAACACAGATCCCGTGACCCCGGGACCGGGCCAAATTCGTGTCCGCAACCACGCCAGCTCCCTGAACTTTCACGATTACGCCGTCGTGTCCGGCCTGTTGCCGGTGGCTGACGGCCGCATCCCAATGTCTGATGGGGCGGGTACTGTTGAAGAAATTGGCGAAGGCGTGACTGACTTCGATGTCGGTGACAAAGTGATGAGCTGCTTCTTCCCGAACTGGGAAGATGGCCGCGCCGACGAGTTTGCAAAAATATCTGACGTCCCCGGGGATATGGTGGACGGTTTCGGTGCCCAGAGCGTGACCATGGGCGCTGCCTGTTTCACCGCTATACCCGCTGATTACAGTTTCGAAGAAGTAGCCACCCTGCCCTGTGCGGCATTAACGGCCTGGCGAGCTGTAATGGTAGAAGCACAGGTCAGGGCCGGGGACACCGTGTTGGTGCAGGGCAGCGGCGGCGTCTCTGTATTCGCGCTGCAGTTCGCCAAGGCTGCTGGCTGCCGGGTTATCGCGACGTCCTCCAGCGAGGAAAAAATGGCACGCCTGGCCGAGCTAGGAGCCGATGAGGTCATCAGCTATAAGGAATTTCCGAACTGGGGTGACAAGATCCTCGAGATAACCGCGGGTCGCGGCGCCAATCTGGTGGTCGAGGTCGGCGGGGCCGGCACCGTACCCCAATCGGTGCGGGCGGTGAGTATGGGTGGCCATATTTCCATGATCGGTGTGCTGACCGGCTTTGCGGGGGAAGTACCGCTGGCAGAACTGTTTCAGAAAAACGCCGTCATCAGCGGAATCACCGTGGGGTCGCGCAGTGACCAGAGGGACATGATTCGAGCCATCGATATCAACGGTATCAAACCGGTCATCAGCAACAGTTTTGACCTGGCGGATATGGCAGAGGCTTTTCGTTTACAGGAAAGCCAGCAACATTTTGGCAAAATCTGCCTGACCTGCTGAGCGCAGACCGAGCAACGCCTGCCCTGGCATCACACGGCCCGGGCAGGCTGCCCCAGCTCGGGAGCAGCAGGACTGCGATCGCTGGCTCCCATCCTGACAATCAACCAGGAGCCAAGCACCGCCGAAACCAGGCTTCCCATTAATACACCCAGTTTGACCGCGTCATTGTAGGCGGCACCCTGACCCTCAAACGCCAGAGAGCCGACAAACAGGCTCATAGTAAAACCAATGCCGCAAAGCAGGGATACCGCATAGAGCTGCATCCAATTCGCACCCTCAGGCATGCGCGCAATGCCCAGTTTGATCGCCACCCAGCTAAAGCCGAACACACCCAACTGCTTGCCAACAAACAGACCCAGCGCAATGCCCAGGGTCAGAGGATGTGTCAGCGTTTCCAGGCTTACGCCCACCAGGCTCACCCCGGCATTGGCAAACGCGAACACCGGCAGAATCAGCAGAGTTACCCAGGGGTGCAGATCGTGTTCAAGCTGCCGCAGCATCGGTTTGCCGTAGGCGTTGTTGACCTTCAATGGGATAAACCAGGCCACGGCGAAACCCGCCAGAGTAGCGTGGACGCCCGACTTGAGCACGGCCGCCCAAACGACCATGCCGACAATAAAATAGGCGGCCTGATGTGACACGCGCATGCGATTGAGCAGGAACAGGGCAGCCAGGCCGCTGCCCGCTACCGCCAGCGACAGGGTCGACAGTTCACTGGTATAGAACAGCGCGATAATGACGATGGCACCGATATCATCAAAGATGGCGACAGAGAGCAAAAACAGCTTCAAAGTCAGCGGCAGGCTGCGCCCGAATACGCTGAACACCCCCAGGGCGAAGGCGATATCCGTGGCAGAGGGAATCGCCCAGCCCCGCAACAGATCGGGCTCATCCATATTGATAGACACAAAGACCAGGGCAGGCATCGCGATGCCGCCTACCGCAGCAATAGCCGGCAGCAGGATCTGATCAAAACGTCGCAAATTGCCTTCCTGCAACTCCCGCTTGATCTCCAGACCCACCAGAAAAAAGAACACCGCCATTAGCCCATCGTTCACCCACAGCAACAAGGGCTTGGCGATTGAAAAATCTTCGAACTGCACGCTAACCGGAATGGCCAGCCACTCGTTATAGCTGGAAGACAGTGGAGAGTTTGCGAATACCAGGGCCATCAGGGCAGCAAACACCAGCAGGGCGCCAGGCGCCGCATCGGAGGCAAAGAATGCTCTTGCTCTGTCTATATAGGTTGAAACAGACATTGGACTACTCCAAAAATACTTGCGTGAAATCCTAGAACAGGACAATAATTCGAACAATTCGCATTCTGCAGTCTCTGAATTCGGTTATTTCGATCTATAGGGAGTCATAGACCATGCGCCACTTGAACTACACACACCTGATGTACTTCTGGAATGTCGCTCGAGAAGGCAGCGTTGCCGCCGCTGCGGAAGTTCTGCATCTTACACCGCAGACCATCAGCGGGCAGTTGAAACTGCTGGAAGAGGCAGTCGGTGAGCCGCTCTTTACCCGGGTTGGTCGCGGCCTTGTGCTCACTGAAACCGGCCAGGTGGTGCGCGAGTACGCTGACGAAATTTTCACCCTGGGTGCTGAGCTGACACAGCGCGTCAAAAGCAGCCAGGCCCTGGTATACCGCACACTCAATGTCGGCATCCTCAGCTCACTGCCCAAACTGGTCGCCCTGCGGGTGCTGGAGCCCGCTATGAAGATGGAAGAATCGATTCACATCAGCTGTCGGGAGGATGAACTCGAGAACCTGCTGGGAGACCTCGCCGTGCATAAGCTCGACCTCGTTTTGTCAGACCGCCCGATCCCACCGGGCATGAATGTGAAGGCCTACAATCACGAACTGGGAACCAGCCGCATCAGCCTGTTCGCTCACCGCAGCATCGCACGTCGCTATAAAAACAAGTTCCCGCAAAGTCTTAACGGTGCGCCTATGCTGCTGCCCGACCCGGGCAATCCGCTGCGGCGCATGCTGACCAGCTGGTTTGAGGAAGTGCAGGTAGAGCCAGAGGTTGTCGCCGAGATTAGCGACAGTGCGCTGTTGAAGGCATTTGGCGAAGCAGCGCTGGGCATCTACCCTGCCCCGACTGCAATGGCGATAGAAATATCGCAGATGTACCACTCTGTAGAGCTTGGCCTTGCCGGCGCGATCAGTGAGAACTATTTTGCGATTTCGCCGGAGCGCAAGCTGAAACATCCGGCAGTGCTCGAGATCATGCAGCAAGCGCGCAACGTGGTGTTTCGATAAAACATCGAAAAAACCGAATTAAGACCTAAATATACTCGAATTGTACGAACATTAATAAGCCGTATGATTGTAGGGACCTCTCTACTGGAGTGCTTGCTCATGCGCGAAACACCCAAAACCATCGGGATAGTCGGTAGCGGACAGCTCAGTCTGTTTCTTTGCCATGCCATCCGTTCCAGCGGTATGCGCAGCTGCATTCTCAGCAAGGATAACCTGCAACCCGCCTGCCATGCTGCGGATCAGGTCATCATCGCCAGCGACTGGGATCGGTCTGCGATCAAGCAAATGGCAGATGTCTGTGACGTGATCACCTTCGAAAGCGATCATATCGACAACGAATTGCTGTGCGAGTTGGAGCACGCTCGCAAGGCGGAAAAGGTCAATGTCTTCCCGCAGCCTCATATCATTTTCGGACTCAAGGATAAGGGCAAACAGAAGCAATGGCTGACTGAGCAAGGGTTACCCACCCTGCCCTTTGAGCTGGTCAATGGCACCGATAAGTCCCTGCATCGGGCACTGGACAGTCTCGGCTGCAGTAAGGTCATACAGAAGATGCGCATTGGCGGCTACGACGACAAAGGCGTTCAGCTGGTTGATGCCGACAGCGCAATCGACAAGGCCTGGCGGGAACCCAGCCTGCTCGAACCAGCCCTTCGCAACTTCAAGGAGTTGGCCGTTATTGTGGCCAGGGATACCCAGGGTGATACAGTCAGCTATCCCGCGTTCGATATGCTATTCGATGACCGCCACAATGCGGTGGATGTGGTTTCATACCCCAGCAGCGTGTCGACAGATATCGCCGGCAAAGCCCAGGATATCGCCAGAACCACCATTCAGAAATTGCAGGGCGTTGGTGTTTTTGCAGTTGAGTTCTTCCTGACTGATGACAATCAATTGTTTATCAACGAGATTTCACCTCGGGTACACAACTCTGGGCATCTCACTATGGAAGCCTGCGAAGTCTCCCAGTTTCTGCAGCACATCAGTTGCATCAGTGGTAATGGTGCGCGCGACCCGGGAATCGTCGAGCCCGCCACCATGCTCAATTTGCTGTACGAACCGGCAATGGAGGAAGCCTGCCCCAGCGAGCCCGTTCGCACCGCAACCCAGGATCGGCAATTGCACGTGCACTGGTACGGTAAAACCACGGGGCAGTATGGAAGGAAGATGGGACACATCACCGCAATTGGTCACAGCGCAAGCTACGAAGCTGCCATGCTTCGTGCTACCTTAGTGGGCAAACCAACATCCCAGGGACAGGCAGCATGAACGCAAATGTCGGCATAGTGATGGGCAGCAAGTCTGACCTGCCTATCATGCAGGACGCAGCAGCCATTTTGAAACAGCTGGACGTGCCCTTTCAGATTGACATCGTTAGTGCACATCGAACCCCGGACAGACTCTACGAGTATGGCAAGCAGGCCGAGGCTCTAGGCCTCACTGCAATTATCGCAGGGGCCGGTGGGGCGGCCCACCTGCCAGGCATGATGGCTTCACTGACTACGGTGCCCGTGATCGGCGTTCCGGTCTCAACCACAAGCCTGCAGGGACAGGATTCCCTGCTGTCGATTGTGCAAATGCCTCGCGGCATCCCGGTAGCCACGGTTGCTATCGATAATGCCACCAATGCGGGCCTGCTCGCCGCCCAGATGGCCGGCTGCTATGACCCGGGCCTGAGGCAGCGCTTGCAAGACTACCGTTCCAGCATCGCCAAGGCGGCCACTCAGTCCGCAGATGCGTTGGAAAGCCTGAATCTGTGAGTCTCGCCTTTCTAAGTAATCTCAGCTCACCCCCATTACTGTTTTTCTTTCTGGGGGCTGCCGCGGTTGCAGCCCGGTCAGATCTGGAAATTCCAAACCAGATCGCGAAATTTCTGTCCATTTACCTGCTGTTTGCGATTGGCTTCAAAGGTGGAGTCGCACTGGCAGAAGCAACCTTTAGCAGTACCATCCTGCTGACCCTGGCTACGGCCATGGCACTCTCAGCCCTGTTACCACTGGTGTGCTTTATGGTGTTGCGCCGCAAACTTCCGGTTGCCGATGCCGCCGCCACCGCGGCCACCTACGGCTCAGTCAGTGCGGTCACTTTTGTGACTGCGGCGGGCTATCTGGATGTGATGAATATCGACTGGGGCGGGCACATGGTGGCAGCCATGGCGCTCATGGAATCTCCGGCAATCATCGTCGGTCTGCTGTTATACAGGCGCTACAGCGGCGATGCTGATCAGCCCATGGAAGCATTTTCCTGGTCATCGCTGCTGCGGGAAGCCTGCCTCAACGGCTCCATTTTCCTGATCGTCGGTAGCATGCTGATTGGCTGGATCAGTGGTCCCGCGGGTATGAGCCAAATAGGTAGCTTCGTCAACGAGCTATTCCTTGGGGTACTGTGCCTGTTCCTGCTGGACATGGGCATTGTGGCAGCAAGGCGTCTACAAGACCTGCGTTCAAATCCGGCAGCACTGGCCATCATTGTGCCTGCCGCCCTGCTGCTACCACTGTTTAACGGTGCCGTCGGCCTGCTTGCAGCCTGGGTGCTGCAGCTCAGCGAGGGCGATGCGCTGCTGTTGGTGATACTGTCTGCCAGCGCCTCCTATATTGCGGTACCTGCCGCAATGCGTCTGGTGCTGCCGCAAGCTAATCCGGGCACTTACTTGCCAATGTCCCTGGCGGTGACATTTCCGTTTAACATTCTGCTTGGTATTCCGCTCTACCACGCAGCCGTCAAACTGGTACTCCCATGAAAGCCTGTCAGCGCATCGAAATTGTCGTTGAATCACCCATCGCATCGCAGGTGATTGACCTGCTGCGAGAACTGGGTATCGGAGGCTATACCATGCTTCCCGAGATACGCGGTGAAGGCGATCGGGGCGAGCGCCGCGCCGATGAACTAACGGGCGACTCCAGTAACTGTTTGTTCATTATCGCCTGCGAAAAACCTGAACTGGTCGAGCAGCTGACCAGCCAGGTGCGCCCATTACTGTCCCGCAGTGGTGGCGTCTGCCTGGTCTCAGAAGCGCAGTGGCTGCGTCACTGAGCGACACCATCGCTCCGCACAAACCATGGATTTCGGTTACTATCTGGCCTCTGTTATGGGTAAGCCAGTTCGGCACACCCGATCCCAGGAGTGAGCAGAAGCTTGAAGATTGCAATTATCGGAGCGGGGCCAACCGGCATTGCCGCCGGCCATGAACTTCGCAAACAGGGCTTTGATGACTTCATCATTTTTGAGGCATCAGACGGCATTGGCGGCACCTGGTATTTACACAGCTACCCCGGACTGGCCTGCGATGTCTGGGCGCACGCCTACACCTTCACCGATAATCCCAACCCTGACTGGTCCTCTCGTTTTGTGCCGCAACCAGAAATTCAGCAATACATCGAGTCCAGCGCCGAAAAGTTTGGCCTCAGGCAACACATCAGGCTGGGCAAGGAAGTCTCCCGAGCAGAATATGTCGACACTGCGCAATGGCGCCTACATTTCAGCGATGGCAGCGAGCACGACTGCAATGTTGTCATCAATGCCATGGGCAACCAGCACACCGCTCAGCTACCTGATCTGCCAGGGATCAACGATTTTGGCGGCGAGAGTTGGCACTCCACCTTCTGGAATCACGATGTCGATGTGAGCAACAAGCGCGTGCTGGTGGTGGGCTCAGCAGCGGCGGCCATTCAGATCGTGCCCGAAATGGCTAAACTCGCAGCCCAGGTCACCGTGCTGCAACGGACGCCAAACTGGATACTGGAGCGTGGCAACAAACCCTACTCTGCGCTGCGAAAACGGTTCAACCGCTGGCTACCCTTCCTGCCACGGCTATATCGACGCGGTATGCAGCTGATGATGGGGCTGATGCATGAAGGGGCCCTGCTCGGGCACAAGCGCATGGACATGATGGAGAAGATGGGCAACAGCTACCGGGAGAAGACCATCGAAGACCCCGCACTGGCGGCAATGCTGAAACCGGACAGCCGATTTGGTTGCAAGCGCCCGGTGGTATCCGATGACTTCTACCCCGCGCTCAACCGCGACAATGTTCAACTTGTGGATTGTGGCGCAGAGCGGGTGAATACAGCCGGTATCGTCACCAGCGCCGGGGAGCAAATCGACGCCGACATCATCATTTACTGCACAGGATACAAGCTCAGCGACCTTGACCGTATCGAGGTGACAGGACCGGATGGCAAGCAGCTGGCCGAGGACATGGCGAGAGCGCAGGAGGCCTTTCGCGGCGTGGCTGTGCCGGGCTACCCGAACTTTTTCTTCGGCGCAGACCCCAATGGCGTGGTGTTGTCGGTGTCCTACTTTAAATCGGTAGAGGCAAATATCGGCTATATCGTGCGCCTGCTGAGAGAACTGGAAGAGGCGGGAGCCAGCGAGCTGCAGGCGGATGAGAAGCGCACACGCGAATACAATGACTGGTTAAAGACCCAATTTGAGCTGTTTGCCTGGGGCGACAACGCCTGCAGCAGCTATTACCAGAACGCGGATGGCACCACGCCGTTTTTATTTCCAGGCAACTACAAACTATTCTGCCAACAGAAGCAGGCCAGCGGCCTGTCTGAATTCAATCTCACCAGCTCGGAGGCTAAATGATCCGCAATACCATAGCTATTCTGTTTACGCTGTGCTGCCTGAACGTCCAGGCCCAAGACTCGGACCGTCAGGCCCGCTTTGAAGCAAACCTGCAAGAAACCCGGGCACGACTCGCGCTAACCCCTGAGCAGGAAGAGGCTCTTAAGCCAATCCTCCGCTCCCAGTTTGAAGCCCAGGCTGAAACTTTAAACAAGTACGGGCTGGAGCCAGGCATGGCTGAATCAGGCGAAAGGCCAAGCTTCTTCGAGCTGCGTAAAATGCGCAAAGAGATGCAGGGCATCATGGAGAGTCACGAGAAACAAATCGCCGGTGTGCTGTCAAAAGATCAGATGACCACCTATGAAGAACTTCGCGAGGAGCGCCGAAAAGCCATGCGCGAGCGGATTCAGAGCCAGCGCTAAAGTCGCAACTTGACACCCAGGGCGAAGCCCACGTGATTGGTGTGGGCCAGCTCCGCGGACCAACGCTCGTCAAAGCGATACTCCAGTCCAAGGTGATGCCGACCAGTAGTCACGTACTCGAGATGAGCTTGCCAACGCTTCGCAAGTTGTAATTCAGTTTCAAACTCAGCCTCGATCTTGCCTTCACTCGTGAGATAGAGATCGATATCGACCAGTAAAGGCAGCACATAACGTACGCCCAGCTTGGCGTGCGCTTCCTCGCCTTCCTCCTGCTCTACTCCTAACAAAAACTGGGTCCAGCGATCTATTCTAAAGCCGTAATTGGCTTCGCCTCTGTCCTCGTCCCAGTTGCGCGACTCTATAGTCGCTTCAAATACATGCAGGTTATTGCTGATGCGAGCTTCAGCACGACCAAAATCTGACAAGATCTTAAGCTCACCGGCGGCATAGAAATCGGTGTCTTTAATGTCAGCGCTGCGTATTCGCGCCTGATCAAAATCCGGATTACCGCTATAGTCACTGTAGCGAACGACCCGTGCCATGCCGGTCTTGGCATGATAGAGATTGTGACAGTGAAAGAACCAGTCCTTTTCTTCATTGGCCAGAAATTCAATCGTCACAGTTTCCAGGGGCGGTACATTCACCGTGTGCTTGAGCGGCCCTCCTCCCTCATCGTCGGTCAACACGCGGAAGAAGTGGCCGTGAAGATGCAAGGGGTGATGCATCATGGTTTCGTTAATGAATTTGAAACGCACGATTTCTCCGCGCTCCACCAGAATCTTGTCGGCTCTGGACAAAGGGGTGTCGTTGAAACTCCAGTTATAAGTTTCCATATCGCCAGTGAGCCGCAGCTCTACTTCACGCAGAGGGCCATTGCCCAGATATTGTGCCGCATCGATGGTGGTAAGATCGCCATACCTCAGCTGTCTGGGGCCACCGTGATGGTAATGTGCATGGTCGTGCCCCGGCGAAGAACTTCCATGCATGGAATGGTCAGCATAAAGATCGGGGCGCGGATAGGGAGTCGTTGCTAGCCGAGTGCCCTGCCCTATCCACACCGAAGCATAACCACTACTGTCCTGTGATGCTACTCGCAGCTCGCGCGCTCCATGATCGGGCACTGTCACCAGCACATCATAGGTTTCCGCCACTGCATGGAGGATCTCATCGACAATAACCGGCTTCACATCCAGACCATCGGCAGCAATGACCTCAAAATCCAGGCCAGCGCTGTGCAACTGAAAGTAGCTGGACGCACCGGCATTGATGATTCGCAAACGAACACGTTCACCGGTTTTTGCCGATGGTAGAGGCACGAGGTCGCGTTCACCATTCACCAGAAAGGCATCGTAAGCGACGTCTGCGACATCCATGCCACCCATACGCTGCCAACGATTTTTCCACCAACGGGACATCAACCCGCGCTACCAGTATCCTGCAATACTGACCACGCTGTCTTTCTTCATAGCGTAATAGTCGCCGTCGGCCTTTAGATTGCGCAGAACCAGGTGGGGGTCTTCATCAATCCAGTCTTGCAACACCAAGACAGCTTCATGTTGATAATCAAACCGCGGTTGCTGCGGTTCGACCACAATACCGCCGTGCACTCCCGACTGTTCCTGCAGATCGGTGTGGGAGTGATACCAATATGTGCCGGCGTGCTTCAGCGGAAACTCGTAGACGAAGCTCTCGCCCGGCCCAATGGGCAAGCTGGACATATAAGGCACCCCGTCTTGTTCGGGCGGCAGTAACAAACCATGCCAATGCACCGAGGTATCCACATCAAGGTGATTTGTAACTGTTATACGTGCAGTATCACCCTCTTTAAATCGCAGCACCGGTCCAGGATAGCTGTCATTAACCACCATAGCCTGCGCAGGCTGGCCAGAGTAGTTCAGTTCTTTGTATTGGATATCAAGCTGGTATTCCACCAACTCGCCGCGAGCCACTGATGCAACCAGCATCAGCGTCAATAACACCATTCTCATAGTAAGGTTTTCCTGTGTGCGAAGTTCGAGAGTTGTGGGGAACTTTGCTCAACAGGGTGGGTGATCGATGCTCATATGAGGTGATGTGTAAGGCGGGATGATCTCGAAGCCAGTTGTCCGGCCCTGGATCATGTCAAGCTCTGCGATTTCTGAGACCAACGCACCAGCCAGTGCACAGTCAGGGCAGTCTTTACACTCCTGGTACACATCCTGAGCTTGAGCTTGCTGGTGGCAGCCGGCTTGCTCCGCAGGCGGTTCGCACGACATGGTCGCTGCACCCCAGGCAAGCTGCAAAGGAAGCAAAAGCGCCATTGCCAGTATCATCGTTCGTCGCATAGGCTGAGTATAAGTTATCTTTGGTACGGATACATGACACCACAAGGATCAGAGCTCATATGCTGCCCTGCTACACGCATTCACCAACGGGCATCTTTGTTCCAGTTTAGTATTTCTACCGGCTCCGGTTCAGCATTTCGAGCAAGGGGAGATTTCCAGTACCGGCCACTGGAAGCGCCAAGGCATCTTCTCTAGTCTTCACGGCCGAGAATAAGACGAGGAGGAAATACCATGTTGCTTGCAGATAAAAGCGCCTTGGTTACCGGCTCCGGCATGGGCATCGGCCGAGCTATTGCCGAAGCCTGCGCGCGTGAAGGCGCCAGCGTCGTGGTCGCCGATTTTAACGAAGAGGCTGGCAATGAAACCGTGGCACTGATTGAGGCTGCCGGTGGCAACGCGGCCTTCATACACTGTGACGTCAGTGACGAAAGTCTGGTCTCCGCCATGGTGGAGTTTGCCGTGAACACCTTCGGCAGCTTGGATCTGGCAGTGAACAGTGCCGCCCTGTCGCGAGGCAGCGGACCCATTCACACGTTTGAAAAGCCAGTCTGGGACCAGACCGTCGACATGTGTCTGACCAACACCTGGCTATGCATGAAGTACGAGCTGGCGCATATGCTGGAAAATGGCAGTGGCGCTATCGTCAATATATCTTCCAATGCCTCCCTGCGTGGGCAGATGTACAACACAGCTTACGCGGCGGCCAAAAGCGGCGTTAACATCCTGACCAAAAGCTCTGCCTCCGAATACGGCCGCAAAGGCATTCGCATCAATGCAGTTTCCCCGGGCACGATTCGCACGCCCGGGGTTGAAAAATACATGGAAGACGAGCCCAAGCAAGGTGCGATGTTACTGCAGTCCATGCCCATGCAAAGACTGGGCGAGCCTGAAGAGATCGCTGAGGCCGTGGTGTTCCTGCTGTCGGACCGAGCCTCTTATATTACCGGTCAGGTTCTATCTGTAGACGGAGGCCAAGCCGTACGCTAAGTCTCACTACAAACAACTACATCTCTCGCCTTCCAGCGCGGAGACAAACAAAAAAGGGCCGCTATGCGGCCCTTTCTCGTTGAAGCTTATGCTTCGTTGAATCAGCCGAACTGATTCATGGTGTTGTCGGCACCACCCGCTTTCAGGGCAGCATCACCAGCAAAGTACTCTTTGTGGTCGTCGCCCATGTCGGAGCCGGCCATGTTCTGGTGCTTAACGCAGGCGATACCCTGACGGATTTCCTTGCGCTGTACGCCAGCCACGTAGCCCAGCATACCCTGGTCGCCGAAGTACTCCTTGGCCAGGTTGTCGGTAGACAGGGCGGCAGTGTGGTAAGTCGGCAGGGTAATCAGGTGGTGGAAGATACCCGCTTCACGAGCAGCGTCCGCCTGGAAGGTGCGAATCTTGTCATCCGCAGCGGCAGCCAGCTCAGTCTCGTCGTAATCAGCACTCATCAGCGCGTCGCGATCGTAGGCAGAAACGTCCTTGCCTTCTTCACTCCAGGCATCAAATACCTGCTGACGGAAGTTCAGGGTCCAGTTGAAGGACGGGCTGTTGTTGTAAACCAGCTTGGCATCGGGCACGACTTCACGAACGCGGTTAACCATGGCGGCAATCTGGCCAACGTGAGGCTTCTCGGTTTCGATCCACAGCAGGTCAGCACCATTCTGCAGAGAGGTAATGCAATCCAGTACCACGCGGTCTTCACCGGTGCCCTTACGGAACTGGTACAGGTTTGAAGGCAGACGCTTCGGACGCATCAGCTGATCGTGGTACTTGATGATCACGTCGCCATGATCCATGTCGGCGGGGTCCAGCTCTTCCATATCCAGGAAGCTGTTGTACTGGTCACCCAGGTCGCCCGGCTCGTGAGTCACAGCGATCTGCTTGGTCAGGCCAGCACCGAGTGAGTCGGTACGAGCAACGATGATGCCATCTTCAACGCCCAGTTCCATGAAGGCGTAGCGAACGGCGCGGATCTTGGCCAGGAAGTCATCGTGAGGCACGGTCACTTTACCGTCCTGGTGACCACACTGCTTCTCGTCAGAGACCTGGTTCTCGATCTGGATGGCACAGGCGCCAGCTTCGATCATTTTCTTGGCCAACAGATAGGTGGCTTCTTCGTTGCCAAAACCGGCGTCGATGTCGGCAATGATCGGCACCACGTGAGTCTGGTAGCTGTCGATCTGGTTCTGAACATCTTTCGCCGCAACGTCGTCACCTGCTTCACGGGCAGCGTCCAGCGCGCGGAACAAGCCGCCCAGCTCGCGGGCGTCAGCCTGGCGCAGGAAGGTGTACAGCTCTTCAATCAGGTCAGCAACAGAAGTCTTCTCGTGCATAGACTGATCGGGCAGCGGACCGAACTCACTGCGCAGTGCAGCGATCATCCAGCCAGACAGGTACAGGTAGCGCTTGTCGGTGCTGTTGAAGTGCTTCTTGATAGAGATCAGCTTCTGCTGACCGATAAAACCGTGCCAGCAACCCAGTGACTGGGTGTACTTGCTGGTGTCGGCATCATAATCTGCCATATCTTTGCGCATGATACCGGCGGTGTACTTGGCGATATCGATACCGGTCTTGAAGCGGTTCTGCAGACGCATACGCGCCACGTATTCCGGGCTAATGGCATCCCAGGTTTCGCCGGCGTTGGCAATGGGGCCAGCGGCTGCGTCTATTTCCTGATTGTAGTTGCTCATGGCTACATCCTTTTCTGGTGTATCAGTAATGAATGGCGGGCAGTGTAATGACTCAGGCTGTATAAATTAACTAAATACGGTTTATTCTTGTTATTCACAAAGCAAATACAAAGGAATGCAGTTGGCAAATATCGCCATTTCATGCGGGTTTGGGGGTAAATGTTGGCTTACATTGTGGGAAAGAACTAGTATTAGTACCACTTTCCGCCTCGGCACGAAGGCGGGATAACAATAACAATGAGGGGAAACCATGCATCGTAGATCGCTTTTAGCGGGACTGTTCAGCGCCAGCCTGACGCTGGTAGCCAGCGCGGCTGACGACAAACAACTGCTGTGGGGCGACACCCACCTGCACACCAATTTCTCGTTCGACGCCTATCTGAACAACAATCTGAGTGCGGACCCCGATACGGCTTACCGTTACGCCAAGGGTCTGCCCGTGGTTCACCCCTATCACCAGGCCCGTGTGCAAATCGAAACCCCACTGGATTTTTTGGTGGTGTCTGATCATGCGGTCTACCTGGGCGTCATGAAGGAAGTACACACCAACGGCGTGGATACTGAAGGCTACGGCTGGTGGGATTCTCTGATATTCAAGGTCGGGGCCTGGCTCCTGAACCGGGCAATTGACCGGGGCGAGGGACGGGAGTTCTTTACCAACGTGCTGCCACCGCCCACGCAGTCGCCCAGAGAGGCCGCGTTGGATACCGAGAGTTTGACCGAGCGCGGCGGTGCCATGCCGGATATGCGCGCCGCACAGGTCTCGGCCTGGCAGGCCATTGCCGATTTCGCCGATCAACACAATGAGCCCGGCAACTTCACTGCCCTGATTGGCTGGGAATGGAGCTCTATTCCCTCAGGCGCCAATTTGCACCGGGTAGTCATCACCGATGGAGACGCCGCCTCAGCCAAGACCTACCAACCTTTCAGCACCGCCGACAGCATGTTCCCCGAGGACCTGTGGGACTGGCTGGATGAGACCAGTGCATCAGCGGACGCGGACTTTATCGCGATTCCACACAACTCCAATATCTCCAAGGGTTATATGTTTGATGAGGATAGCCTGCGCGGCGCGCCTTTTACCGACGAATACCTGGCCCAGCGTATGAAGTGGGAGCGCATCGTCGAGATCACGCAGATCAAAGGTGATTCGGAAACTCACCCGGACCTCTCGCCCGACGATGAGTTTGCCGACTTTGAAACCTATCCCTACTACATCCAAAACGGCTACACCCCCTATAAAGCTGACGTGGGTGATTACGTACGCTCGGCCCTCAAGCGCGGGCTCAGCATAGGCGAGGACACAGGCATCAACCCCTACCAGTTCGGCGTAATCGGCTCCACCGATGCCCACACCTCGCTGCCCAGCGCAGAGGAGTCAAACTTCTGGGGCAAGCTGGCGACAGACTCGATTCCCGCCAACAAGCAGGGCAACTGGGCTGAGACCAATTACCCACAAACCAGCGGCTGGGCCATGTCGGCCTCCGGGCTGGCCGCAGTCTGGGCAAAAGAAAATACCCGAGAAGCCATTCTGGCTGCCATGAAGCGCCGCGAAACCTATGCTACCAGCGGCCCGAGGATCGGCGTGCAATTCTTCGGGGCAGCGGAGTTTACCGACGAAGACCTGAGCGCAGCCGACCTGTATCAGCACGCGACCAGCAAGGGTGTACCCATGGGCGGAGAACTGGCAAACCTGGATGATGCACCCAGCTTTATCGTCACTGCCAGCAAGGACCCGGTAGACGCCAATCTTGATCGCATCCAGATCGTAAAAGGCTGGCTGGATAGTGACGGCGAGCAGCATGAGAAGGTCTACAACGTGGCCTGGTCGGGTGACCGCGAGCTCGACAGTGATGGTAAATTGCCCCCAGTAGGCAACACGGTCGATATCACCACGGCCACTTACACCAATAGCATTGGCGCCGAACAGCTCAGCGCGGTGTGGCAAGACCCGAGTTTCGATCCTGCAGAGAAGGCCTTCTACTACGTGCGTGTGCTGCAAATACCAACACCTCGCCATTCTCTTTACGATGCCCTGGCACTGGAGATGGAACACGCCACCGACCAACCTGACACGATCCAGGAGCGCGCCTACACGTCCTCGATTTGGTATACACCGTAGGCATGCCGGGAGAAGACCTCACCTATGGGGTTGAGGCTTCGCCCTTCCTACTGAAAATGGAGGCCTGCCTTAACTATCTGGGCCGACCCTTCCGACGCCTGCCCAGGGACGGCGGTCGACTGGAAAACTTCCGACAGTTCGCCTCCCTCAACCGGGCAAGGAAAAACGGCACGATTCAACGCTATCCGGGTATGGATGCTGAGCTGGATGAATACCCGGGCGTGCCCTTCTACAAACCTGCCGGTTCAGATTTGCAGTATGACTCCTCAGGTATGGCGCTATGGCTGGACCAACAATCCAGCGATCCTGCCTGCCACTTCTTCCCCAGTGAACCTCGACTGCGCTTTATGGCACAGCTGATTGACGAGGCCTTTGACGAATTTGGCCTGTACATGGTGCACCACAACCGTTGGGTAACATCTGCCTCGGACACCCAAATGCCCGACACATTCGCCGAGGAAATGGGTCGCCTGTTTCCTTGGCCAATCAAGGGGTCCTTACACAGAAAGATCGGCCCACGGCAAACCCGGCGCACCAATTACCTGTTCAGTATTGCGCCGGAAGGATTCACTGCCGATGTTCTGCCCCATGGCCCACCCCCTTCGCGTGCAGGCTTTCCACCAACTCACCGCTTGCTCGATGAGGCCTGGCACGATTACCTGTCAGCCACGGAATTCCTGCTTGCCCAACAGCCGTACCTGCTCGGGGAACGCTTTACCATCGCTGACGCCAGCGCCTATGGCCAGCTCAGTATGAACCTGATCGATCCTGGCGCCGCCAGCATCATTGAGTCGAGGGCACCGCGTACCTTCCAGTGGCTGATGGATATACGCGATGGCAAGCACAGCGGCGGCAGTGGTGAATTGCGGGCAGATGCTGCGCTGGCACCGCTCATCACACTGATCGGTGAAACCTTTATCCCCTTGATGGAACAAAACTACAGTGCCTGGGAGTACGCCAAAGCGCAGGGCCAGCGCCTCTTCAATGAGGCGGCCTTTGATCGCGGCGAGGCACTGTATGACGGTGAGTTGCGCGGCCACCCATTCCGGTCCGTAGTAAAGACTTTCCAGGTCAGAGTGTGGAAAGACCTGCAATCAAGCTGGCAACAGCTGTCCAGTGAGCCGCTTACGACCAGCGCACTGCTAGACTGTCTGGAGTGAAGATAGCCCTGGGAAATAACCAATGAAGCTTGAGACGCTGATCGCCGAGCGCGAGATTTATCGGGCACTGGTGCAATTTGCCAGGGCCATGGATAACAGGGACTGGGACCAGCTGCTGGACCTGATGACAGAGGATGCAACTGGCAGCCTGGGCACCGGCGAGCTGGATAGTCCGCAGGCGATTGTCTCGCTGATCCGTGTGTATCTCGACGGCTGCGGCACCACCCAGCACCTGCTGGGCAATATCCTGATTGACGTGCATGGCGATACCGCAACCAGCACAGCCTATGTGAGTGACATGCACCTGGCCGCTGGCGATGGGCCCGACCGCACTTTCCGGACTCTGGGTGAGTACACGGACCAGTGGCTGTGTCGCGACGGCGTCTGGCTGATTAAGCGAAGGGACAAGAACAACCGCGCCACTGTCGGTGATATGTCAGTGTTCTCAGCAAAGGACCAGTGATCAGTGAAATGTTCTGTATTCATCGCCACCAGCGCTGACGGCTATATCGCGACCGAGGATGGCGATGTCAGCTGGCTGGACAGTGCGGGTGATCAGAGTGCAGACCTGGGCGCGTCAGCTGATATGGGCTTCGGTGAGTTTATGACCTCTGTCGATTGCCTGTTAATGGGTCGGAACACGCTGGAGAAGCTGATCAGCTTCGATTTATCTGAAGACAGCTGGCCCTATGGCAATACCCGGATCATTGGCCTGAGCAGCAGCCTGAATGAGGTTCCCGGGTGGCTGGGCACCAAAGTCGAGCTGTTTTCCGGTGCTATCGCCAGCTTGCTGGCGCAATTGGAGGACGAAGGCCATCAGCATGCCTATGTGGATGGTGGCGCACTGATCACCTCATTCCTGAATGCAGGGCTGATCGATCACATCATCCTAACCCAGGCCCCCGTATTGCTGGGATCAGGTATTCCTCTGTTTAGAACTCTGGAACGCAAACTAGCTCTAAAGGAGGCAAGTGCCGAGGCGTATGCCAACGGCTTTATCCAGTTTCGCTACCAGGTCAGTTACTCGGAGCCAACATGAAAACTTCTACCGCATTCCTGCTCTCAGCCTCACATATCGGCTTTCTTGCTGTGGGATTCGCACTCGGTATTTATCTACTGCCAATCCTGACAGCGCCTCCATCACCGCAGGCCGCAGACATTGCTTTAGTTGCAGAACGCAGCGAGTACTCAGCTGAATTCTCCAGGGAGCGACTAGACAGCGATGCCCTGCACTGGGGGGAAGGCACTTTCACAATCGGCGATGGCACCGCCAGTTTTGCCGGGACACTGGCCCCGGGGCCTGACTACCGGCTGTATCTGTCACCAAAATACGTTGAGACGGAGGCCGCGTTCAATGAACTGAAACAGATCATGGTGGAAGTAGGTAGCATCAAAACCTTTGATGGATTTGTTCTGCAATTGCCAGCCGGTGTTGATCCGGGCCAATACACCACCGCCGTGGTTTGGTGTGAAACCTTCGGCCAATTCATTACCTCCGGGCAATACCAGCCATGACGACGGGTATTGAGCGCGTCGAGCCGAATACCGCGCTGAACTATCTGGAACTGTTGTTACTCGCCGACCCGTCTGAGCAGGCCATCAGGACATATCTGCCAGCCTCCACGGTAATCACCTACCAGGAAAACAACGAGGTGCTGGGCCTGTTGGTACTGTATCCACGTGGCCAATGTCCGGAAATAAAAAATGTTGCCGTTTCCCCACACTCCCAGGGTAAAGGTATTGGCACACGACTCATTGAGGCGGCATTCGAAGCCGCCCGCTCAGCTGGCGCCGATTGTCTGGAGATAGGCACTGGCAATTCCAGCTTGCGACAGCTGGCACTTTACCAACGCTGCGGATTCCGCATAGTGAGAATAGAGCGCGACTTCTTTGCTGACTATCCGGAGCCTATCATTGAGGATGGCATCCGCTGCCTCGACCTGGTGATACTGCGAGCGAGGCTATAAACGCCAACACGAGACCAGATTAGCCGCTTTCGTAACATTGGCGACCTAAAACATCAGCAACAGGACCAAAACACTGCCTGCAATGGCCAGCAAGCCCGTGGCCTCACGCAGCTTGATGCGCTCCCTGAAAACCAGCGTGGTAACCAGCATCGCGAACAGCAACTCGATCTGGCCCAGCGCTCGCACTAATGCTGCATCCTGATAACTGACGGCTGTATACCAACCGATCGAACCCACACAGCTGCTGGCGCCAATAAAGATGACCAGCCAGCGCTGTCGCCACAGCAGACGAAGTTGCTTGGCGTCGTTGGCAACCACCCAGATAAGGCAAACCATACTCTGCAGGCTTACCGTGAACACCAGGATAAATGCGGCACTCATCATGGGTTCATACGGCAGGGCCAGGCTGGCTTCTCTCAGCCAGAGCGAAGTCAGCGCAAAACCGAGACCTGACAGCAAGCCATAACTGACACCGGGCAGATCAATGCGCTGAGCAGTGCCGGGAAAGCCAATCACAATCACGCCAGCAACCCCGATCAGGATGGCCAGCCAGGCCAGGGGCAATAACAGGGCGCCAAAAAAAACTGCACCCAACACCGCCGTCATCAGGGCTTCGGTCTTGGACAGCACGGTGCCAACGGCAAAGTTTCGCATGCCAAGCACTTTGACCAGGCAGACCGTACCGGCAATCTGGGCCAAACTGGCCAGCGCGGCATAAACCAGGAACCTGGCATCAAGCAGGCCGTTCCATGAGATAACGCTCTGCTCAGTCGCCAGCAACGCATAGAGATAGACCACGGCGAAAGGCAGGCCCAACAGATAGCGAGCAAGCGTAGCCGCCATGGCGCTGACCGTACCAGACAGATGTTTCTGCGCGGCGGTACGTATCGTTTGCATGGCCGCAGCAAGCAGCGTGAACAGTATCCAGGGTTCCATGATGCCCTCCTCTCAAGAGCAGCATGGCATCCTATTTATTATAAAAGCAGTGAATTGTTTTTATCCAAAGCATTCCTGCTTGGAATGCCCTGCTTGTTACTCCAGGCTGACCGCTGCAATCGCCTTCTGCAGCTTCTCGTCTGGCCAGATTTTAGGGGGCGTTGGCGTCAGGTCATCGCGACTCACCGTGGTACCCCAGTTTTTATCCAGCTCAACACGGCCACCCTCGGCGACGACATAGACACCTTTACCATCCAGCACGGTGACATCCAGCTGGTCACCGAAGATAAAACCACCCCAGAAGTCGGTGCCTCGAATCCCGATGGTTGCCACCGGAGTACGCACTTCAAAAACCGGTGTGGCCACTTTACCCAGGGCGCCGGTAATCGCCCTGAAAGCTCCTTTGATGAATGTCAGGGAAGCAGAACCCTCATTGCCATCCCAGCGATAATCACTAAACAGGAATTCTGAACTGCGACCTAAGGTCAGCACAGAGCCATCGATGAGGCTGGCAGAGAATAATCCATCGTCACCCGTCAGCAGGCGGTCATCCCGATGTATTTCATCGCCCACAGCCACAGGGAGGGAGCTATCGCCGCGAATCACACTGAGCTCGCCACGAGCGTAGCTCACGGTGCCGATCATCTCGGCCCAGGCCTGCTGCGACAGCAGGCCCAAAAGGCCAAGAACAATGGCGGTAGCTGAGCTAGTCAGCCACCGCTTCAAAGGAGTCAAAACCATAGGGGAAATGATGACCGATGCTGATGTTCTCAAACATGCTGTAGGTGACCTCTCCTGTGCTCAGTTCGAATCGGCAAATGTGTTCATACAGCGGCCCCTGGCCAGCGCGCTGTTCTGTGCTGCTCACATCGTACTCCTTGTACTCCAGTTTCAGTGGGCCGTGATACTGGCCATGCACCCATTCATCATTCGGCGTATAGCCGGTGCCCAGTGCCAGGCATGCGCAGTTAACCGCCGTTGCCTTGACCACCAGTGGATTACCATTCTCGTCGTTAAAGTGTAGTTCAGCTGACTCAAACTCGCGTGACCCACTGACATAGTTGATCTTGTGTGTAGGTGCACCCAGCTGGTGCACTTCGCCGCCGTTTTCGTAGTTCTCCACCTTGATGCATTCCTGCACGATCAGGCTGCCGTCTGCGTTCTCTTCCTGAAAGACCTTGAGCTGGAAGTCCTCGAACTGCATCGGCACAAAAATGTGGAAAAAGCCGTAATTATTAATGTATTCGTTAATGTTGATACCCATGGGCTCAGGTTCACCCACTGGTCGCACACCCCAGGAGTGATCACGTATGCCCAGAAACTCATCCTCAGTGACTTCGATGGACTTGCCCTTGAGATTAATCTGACCCTGCCAGCGGCCCATCTGTGTGTAGCGTGAGGTATCCATGGTAATGCGCGCACCCTTGCGCACCACCGTGCGCGGTTCTTCAACGGCAGGCGCACGCCCCGTGAAGGTCAGGTCAAACTGAATACCGTGCTCGTTTTCCTCGCAGTAATAACGCAGGCTTTTCAGCGGCTCTACCACCTCCACGCCAAACGGTCCGACGGTGGTATCGGATCGATCCACGCCCAACTCTCGCGAGCAGCGCAATACATGCTGTGTGCCTTCATGCACGATCAGAGCGAAGGCGTCGGTGGTGCCCAGGTTGGGATACTGACCAATCCCGATCACCATAAACAGCTCGTTAGACTTTGAATGCAGGTTGAAGTAATACCGATCGTAAAAATTGCGATCGCTAGTGCTCACCTGGTCAAAAGTCTCGGGCGTCTGGTGCGCCAGGGTTTCATCCATTGCACTGATAGGCATGTCGTACTCCTTTTGGTCTTGTCACATCAATCTAATTGTTTACTGATCGTCCCGCTTCTCAAAAACGGGGCGTAAAAATATTCTTGTCACCACTAGTTACGGTACCCGGGCAACCCAGGCGATCTTCACTCATCATGGCAGCCAGCGTATCAGCGTCGTCAGGGGTCTCGGCAATAAAGCGGGTGTCGTTGGCGAGACGACCAATCACCAGGGCCCGCTCCACCCCCTTGCGGCCATGAACAACTGTATAGGTTTCAATGCGGGCTTCACCTTCCGGTGTCTCAGTAAAATCAGGGTGTTCCGCTGCATCAATAGCCGCTTGATAGCTGGCGGGGTCTTCACGCCGCCACTCACCCTCGACTGGCGTGGTTGAATAGATGCCCAGCGAATGTTTGGTCACAAACCAGCCATTGCCATTGAGCAGACCGAAGCTGCCAGCATCGGCGCGCAGCTTGTCCATCATGCTGGCGATGGAATGCATAACGTAGTTGTTACCGGGACCACCAAAATAAGGCAGCCCTCCTGTCACCGTGAGCTCCCGATCGGCATCAATATCAATACCCAGTTCATCGCAGGCAATTTGCACAGCTGATGGGAAACAGCTGTACATGTCCAGGTACTTCATATCGCCGATGGTTTTACCGGCCATCGCAAAGGCTTTCTCACCCATCGTGCGAATAGCAGGCGATGAACAGTAGTCAATGCGGTCCGACACGTCCCAGATCTCGTTGGCATCTGCGCACCCGTGCAGGTAAACCATGCGATCCTCACTGACACCCAGCTCCCTGGCCTTCGCTACCGAAGTCATAATCAGGGATGTACCCATGTTCACCTGGATCACGCTGTTCAGATATTTGGTATAGGGAAACCCCACATAGCGGTTATCTTCGCTGACGGTGCTTATTTCTTCCGCGCTGCGTGCACTCGGAAACCAGGACAGGGGATTGTTCGCGGCGACGCGGTTGAAGCGCTCGTACAGACGACCCATACGCTGACGATGAGCTTCCATGCTGAGGCCGTATTTTCTTCTCAACGCATTTTCAAGCAGCGGATAGGTCACCGCGGGAGTGTGAATGCCATAACTCATCTCATGAGCGCTGGCGGCCGGCCTGTACTCGCCCAGCATAGTCGGCTCGTCGCCGCTGTTGTCAGCCCAATCGTCCATGGGCAGACCCAGCTTGAGACGCCCGATCATGGTTTTCAGGGCCTCAGCGCCGGTCAGCAGCACTGCGGAACATTCGCCCCGGGCTACTTTTTCTGCATAAGTATTGACCAGCATCTGCGGCGTATTGCCACCGGAATAGGTATAGACCTGATGAGCTGGCTGCATGCCCAGGGCCTGACTGACAGTATGGGGAACATTGCGCACCATACCACTTGATCGGCTGCCGCTCTCGGGGCTGTCTACGACCAGTCCCACAGCCACAATCGCATCAAGCGCCTGCAGCAAGGCTTCACCCGGGCCGGCATCTGCCGCTACCAATCGAGCCGTCTGTGCCATCAGCTGTTGCGGCGAAGCACCCTCCTCGGGACTCACTTTGTCGGTGATCTGGCCACAGCCAACCAGTACGGGGATATGCGCTTCGTTCATCAAGACATCCAGTTATTTTGGCAGGGCGGACAGTGTAGCCAGCTAACGCTGGAATCCCAAATCAGTGCAAGCCCAGCGAAACCGCAAAAGCCTGTCGAGAGCACTGCTCCATTGAACCAGCACGATACTCGGCACTGATCCAACCTGGGTACGCGCTATCGAATATGGACGTGACAAGTGCGGCAAAATCAATAGTACCGCCGCCAGGCAGGCATCGTCCGGGCACGTCGGCGAGCTGAACATGCTGGTAGTCCGCCGCATGTTCTCGCCACTCCAGAACGGGATCGATACCCATCTGCACCAGATGTACCGGATCAAAGATGAGCGGCACACTCACACTGAGTGCTCGAATATCATCGGGGCAAGCCAGCAGGCAATGGGGAAAGTCCACCGAATTGATTGCCTCTGCCAGAACCTGTGTGCCTGAAGCGCTGAAGGTATCCAAAGCAAATGCGAGGTTTTCGGCGTAAGTATTCAGGTAGCGATTGCGCTGCGCGGCATCAAGGCAGCGACCGGCGACAAACTGCACATACTCGGCCTCGAGGGCCTCAGCGTATTCCAGCGCCCGGGCAACGCTGTCACGAAAATCATCTTGCCGGCCCGGGACGCAAGCAACGCCCTCACCGCCTTCAAGAAAATCACCGAGAGGCGCTGTAAACAATACAACTGGGAGCCCAGTCGCCTCACGCGCATAACAAAGGGATTCCGCTGAATCCGAATACGGCAGCGCCAGCTCCAGTGCATCAAAACCTGCCCCCATTGCAGCATCGAATCGCTGCGGCAGGGGCAGGTCCGTAAACAGGGTTCCTATGCTGGCGGCGAGTCCTTTCACCGTC
The DNA here is from genome assembly GCA_963921335.3 of Halieaceae bacterium. Taxonomy (GTDB): domain Bacteria; phylum Pseudomonadota; class Gammaproteobacteria; order Pseudomonadales; family Halieaceae; genus CAWUFC02. The sequence goes on from CAWUFC020000002.1 coordinate 1,714,738, forward strand.
CTGGGATCAGCCCAGCTTGTCCTGATAGAGCTCTTCGTTAAAACCCACGATCAGGGTTTTACCGCTGACAATCGTTGGCGCGCGCAGATTACCGGTGGGTCCGAGCATGGCGGCGACAGCGTCAGCATCGGCCTTACCGCCTTTAAACTCGCTCAGCTTTTTACCCTTGGCAACGTGCAGTGAGCTGGCTTTCTTCAATAGCGCAGCTGCATCCGCTTCGCCCAGCTTTTTGCTGGCGGGTATCTGCTCAGCAATGTCTATATTGTTGTCCCCCAAGAACTTGGCGGCTCTGGTACAGCTGGTTCAGCCAGGGCGGTGGTAGTACAACTCGATTTTCTTAGCCATGCTATCTCCTCAGGCGCAAGGCGCTGACTGCGCACCGCGAATCAATTTACCGTTCAGCTCTCCGGTCGACTCACCCTCGCGGAAGGCAACCTTGCCAGCAATAATGGTCGCTTCGTAACCGCTGGCCTTTTGCACCAGGCGCTTACCGCCAGCAGGCAGATCGTAAACAATCTCGGGGTGGTGCAAGGTCAGGTTATCGAAATCGATCACGTTCACATCGGCACGGTAGCCAGGCTTAAGATAGCCGCGATCATGCAAACCCACCTGTGAGGCTGTCTCGCTGGTCTGCATTTTGACAAGTTTCTGCAAGGGAATCTTGTCGCCGCGGGTGCGATCTCGCCCCCAGTGCTGAATCAGCGTGGTGGGAAAACTTGCATCGCACAGCGCACCGCAATGCGCACCAGCATCGCCCAGGCCAAACACGGTATAGGGATGGTCCAGCATGCGCTTCACATGATCGAGACTGCCTGGCTCATAGTTCATCAGCGGGTGATACAGCAGCGCCTTACCATCATTTTCCAGTAGTGCGTCATAAATCAGTTCCTGCACGGAAACACCCTCTCGCTCGGCTCGCGCCGCGAAAGAGTCCTCGGGTGCGGGCTCATAGTTTGGTGGATCACCCAGCAGGAATAACTTGGTATATGTATAAAGAATCTCCGCCAGCAGAGGCACGCCCATATCAACAGGCTCGGCGGCCAGCATCTCGGCTTTGAATGCAGGGTCGCGCATCCTGGCGACTTTCTCTTCCAGCGGCAGATCAGCAATCGGATGGAACGGCGGATACAACAGGAACGGGTTCAGACTGGCAGTAAGGCCCAACAATACCCCGGTGGCTCGCGGCGGCACCTGGCCATACATGGGCACCCCTTCGGCCTGGGCTGCGCTGATGCCGTCGAGCAACTGATGCCACCACTCAGGGCGGGCATCCTGCTGCTCGATGGTCAGTGAAATCGGGCGACCAGACTCTTTGGACATGCGCTTGAAAAGATCGAACTCTTCGTCGAAGTCGTAAAAGTCGGAAATGCCCTGAAGCACGCCCTTGCCGGTGGCCCCCACCGCGTTGGCGATACCGAGCAATTCGTCAGAATGGGCGGTAATCGTGGGGGTCAGCACACCACTGGAATCCTTGTGCTTTTCGGTACGCGAGGTGCTGAAACCCAGAGCGCCTGCCTCGATAGCCTCTTTCACAATACGAGCCATTTCATCGACTTCTTCAACCGTGGCATTCTCGTGATTGGCACCGCGTTCGCCCATCACGAAAGTACGCACCGCACCGTGGGGAATTTGGGTTGCCACGTCAACGGCCAGCGGCTTTTGCTCCAAAACATCCAGATACTCGGGGAAAGTCTCCCACTCCCAGTCAATGCCTTCATGCAGGGCCGTACCGGGAATATCTTCCACCCCCTCCATCAGGCCAATCAGCCAATCCCGCTGCTCGGGCTTGCATGGCGCGAAGCCCACGCCGCAGTTGCCAGTGACAATGGTTGTCACGCCGTGACAGGTGGATGGCGCCAGAATCGGGTCCCAGGTGACCTGGCCATCAAAATGGGTGTGAATATCGACGAAACCGGGGGTGACAATTTTGCCCTTGGCATCAAGTTCCTCGCGGCCGGCTTCAGTGACCTGACCCACCGCTGTAATCACATCACCATCAATAGCGACGTCTGCCACGCGGGGCTCGTCACCACTGCCATCATAGACCATACCGCCTCGAATCACGAGATCGTGCATCGCAAATTCCTCCATATTCTTTCAATCGACCATGTTACCGCCAACGGCACATAATTTCCGCAAATTCCAGTTGGCGGAATTCGCCAAAGCACGGCGGTAGACGCCAGTTTTATGGCCATGGACTTCCCTTCAAGTTCGTGGAATGCTGTGACAGTGACACCCGATATCAGCTGCTAAGTAGCTGATACAGCTTAGTAAAACCATAACAAACAACAAGCAACCAACAAGAAGGACGCCGCAATGAACCTGGTCATGAATACTGAAATTCTCACACCCGTGCTGGCACTGGTCAGCTGGAGCCTGGTGATGTGGCTGTGGATGTACGCCACGCGCATCCCGGCCATGGGCAAAGCCGATATCCAGCCGGACGACGCCAAACACCCTGGCTCCCTGAATGTGCTGCCCAGTAACGTGCGCTCTGTGGCTGACAACTACAACCACCTGCACGAACAACCCACTATCTTTTATGCACTGGTGGCCTATCTTGCGCTGAGCAATAGCGCGGACGACCTGGCAGTCAATCTGGCCTGGGCCTACGTGATCATTCGCATCGCCCACTCGCTGGTTCAGTCAGTTGGCAACAAGGTGATGTTACGTTTCCCGGTGTTTGCCCTGTCTTCTATCGTGTTGATTGTGATGACAGCCCGCGCCTGGATGGCGATGTAACATATGCCCGTCGATCGCCAGAAGCTGGAGCGTGAGTTCTTCCGCATGCTCAATCGGGTAGTCGAGCCCGCAGTGCGCAAAGGCATTGGTTCCCCGAGGTTTGTGCCCGGGGGACTGATACTGCTGGAGAGCACTGGGCACAAAAGCGGCCAGACCCGCCGCACCCCCTCGCCGCTACTCGTCTGGGCGGCTACGTCTTCATCAGCACATTCCTTGGCGATCGCTCTGTGTGGGTAAAGAACCTGCAGAAACAGCCTAATGTCACCTACTATCTGGCGGGCAAGCCAAGGCAGGCAAAGGCGTTTGTACTGATGCCAGGCAAGCGTTATCGACGCCCGAAATCCCTGCCCTCGTTTATCGGTAAAATCACAGATTTTCTGGCGCCATATACCCGCGCAGGCTGGGCTTTCGCGGTGCTGGTACCTGCGGACTAGCCGCCGCTATCGGGGCCAAGGTAAAACAGTCCCGCCGCCAGCACCAACGCGGCACTCGCTACCACATCGGCAATCACTACCCGATGCACCTCAGGGCTGTAGCCACCCACGGTAAATGCGAGATAGAAGAAAGACAGGATACTCGCTGCTGCAGCAATAAATGCCAGCGGCTGCAGAGCCGGGCTAAAAGCGGCATAGGCAAAAAAGACCCCGAGAATGCCAAACAGGATGGCGCGATGCCGCATCAGTATCTCCATGGTATTGCTATCGATGGATTCACCGTAAAGCGACTGCAGCCGATCAACCCCAAGCACCCCTGCTACGGGCAGCAGGTGTATCACCGCAACAATCAGCAGACAAGCGCTGATAACGTAGCGACTCATTCAGTCACCTCTACGCCACGCCAGAAGGCCACCCTCCCCCTGATCTCCGCTGCCGCGGGCTTGGGATCGGCGTAATACCAGGCCGCATCTTTATTGGTCTCGCCGGCCACCTCGACATGATAGTAGCTGGCGTCGCCTTTCCAGGGGCAGTGTGTGCTGTGGTCGCTGGGGCGAAAAAATGTCGTATCGAGGCTGTGCTCCGGGAAATAATGGTTACTCTCAACCACCACCGTATCATCGCTCTCTGCCAGTACCTGTCCGTTCCAGATCGCCTTCATCACTTTTACCTCGCCAGAAATATCTTCATTCACTGCAGTCTAGCCCAAACGGGAAGCGCCATGGCACACTGCGATGTATAACAACAATGAGGAACAGGCATGACGGACGAGCAGAAAGCCAGCTACGATGACGTCAGTGTTTACGAACTGACACCAGAGCGCGAGAAGGAACTGCTGGAGAAACAGATAGAAGCCAATTTTATCTGGGCCAATAAAGAAGGCCACCCGATCGGGGTCATCATGAACTACATCTACCACGATGGAAAAATATGGCTCACCGCCACCTCCCAGCGCGCCCGAATCAAAGCCATCAAACGAGATCCCAGAGTGTCTGTAGTGGTTAGCAGCATGGGTACCGACATGGGTGCCGGCAAGACCATCACCTACAAAGGCACTGTGATCATTCACGAAGACCAGGCCACCAAGGACTGGTTCTACCCAAAGATGGCGGAACTGCTGGATGGCTACCCCGCCCCCTCCAAGGAGGCTGCCATGCAAATGCTGGATACACCACTGCGAGTGATTCTGGAACTGGTACCCGAGATGGCGATCAAGTTTGATGGCGATCGCGTGGCAGAAATGTCCCGACAGGCAGCAGGCCAGTGAACCAGCCCTTACCGCCAGTAGAGGCTATTACCTGTCTTGCGGGGCATCGCTTTCCAGGCGGAGAGCGCCTGATCGAACACTGGGAGAACTTTTTGCTCACAGACTGCACAGGCGCCGAATTGATGGCCGATGGCATGGTGCATCCCATAGCCCTGTTTCACGTGCCGATCCAGGGTGCGGGTACCAGCATCGCGGAGATGTTTGCGCTGGGTCAGGCCGAATCAGACTTATCCATACTGATAGAAAGCTACGACTGGGAAATGCCCCTGCCGCTGCGTGAAAACCTTGCCTACCAAGTCAGCGGGCACATCGTTTCTACAGAGCGCCATCACAATGAGCAGGGCAAGCCTTATGATCGCATCCAATTCTGTTTTGAGATGCACGACGGTGAGGCCCTGGCCGCTCGCACGACAATCACCTGGCACTACACAAGGAATACCCTGTGAGGGTTTCTGAGGGAGACATTATCCCGGAGTGGGTTATGCCATCGGTATCCGCTGAGAAGATGAAAACCATGGCGGCGATCCTGCGTGACCCCAATCCGCTGCACTGGGACAGGCAGGCAGTGGCCGCGCTGCCACTGGGTCTGGGCGAAAGAACCATCAACCAGGGTCCACTGGGCCTCAGCTATATGGTGAATATGCTGCACAGCTGGGCCGGTGCCGGCAGCATCAAACGTCTGACCATGACTTTCCCGCAAGTGGTTCTGGACGGCGATCAGGTGGTCGCACGCGGTATTGTCAGCTCGGTAGAGGGCCAAATAGCCCACTGCGAAATATGGCTGGAACACGCCGAGAGGGGCAGCCTGCTCAAAGGCACTGCTGAGGTGGAACTTCCGCGGGATTAGCCTGCCAAGCTTTCACTAAATGCTGTTAATATTGGCCGCCTTAGCTAGCGCACCTTCGGAGAGGCTGATGTTCAGATCCACCCTGTTTGCCACACTGACTTTGCTTGGACTTGTCAGCCAATCGCTGACTGCTGAGGAGCGCAATGTCATCCTGATTGTTGGCGATGGCATGGACGATCATCAGATCACCATCGCGCGAAACTACCTGAAAGGTGCCCGCGGCCGCCTGCTGCTGGATGACATGCCCGTGCGGGGCGCAGTCCAGGTGTTGACCGTGGCGGAGGATGGCAAAACCCCGGTCTACGTGGCTGATTCCGCCAACAGTGCAACGGCCATGGCCACCGGAGAGGCCACCAGTCGTGCGCGTATCGGCGTTTTCGCGGACGGCATTACCCATATCCCCACCATCGTGGAAATGGCCCATCGGGAGGGCTATAAGACCGGACTGGTTGCAACCTCCAGCATCACTGATGCCACGCCAGCCGCTTTTGCTGCGCATATCAACCTGCGTTACTGCACCAACCCGGCCATCATCAACAATGTGGAAGTCAGCGGTATTTTCCTGGGCGAATGCAGCGCACACACCAAGGCCAATGGCGGGCTGGGTTCTATTTCAGAGCAGTTGGCAGAATCCGATGTCGACGTGCTTCTGGGTGGTGGCATGGCCGACTTTGAGTCAATCGCAGAGAACAGCGACCAGACCGTGCTGGAACTGGCAATGGCCAATAACTACCACGTGATCACCGACGCCACCGAGCTTGCTGGTGTGCCTAGCGACAAGAAACTGCTCGGGCTTTTCTCCCCCTCCACCATGCCGGTCATGTTGCGCGGCCAGGGCGGACGTAAAGCGGAGCCGCCCAAACCCAGCTGGGCCAACCACATCTCTTCCTACCTGGGCAGCGTTGAATTTCCTGAGCCCATGATCTGCGAGCCCAATCCGGATTTTGCCGGCATGCCCAGCATGAAGTTGATGACTGAGGCCGCCCTGCGCCATCTGAGCAATGACAAGGGTTTCTTCCTGATGGTGGAATCAGCATCGATCGACAAGCAAAGTCACGAACGTATGCCCTGTGGTTCAATCGGTGAGCTCAAGCAACTGCTTGAAGTGCTGGAAACCGCCCTGGCCTTTGCCGAGGACCATCCCAACACCTTGATTTTAGTGACGGCTGATCACGGCCAGGCCGCCCAGATGATCCCCGAGAAATCGATGTTCAGCGCATTCCCGATACCGGTGTACACGCCAGGCTCCGTGGCCAGAATCCGAACGCCTGAGGGTAGTATTATGGGCGTTAACTATGCCACCAATGAGTTTTCCTACGAGGAGCACACCGGCACCAATGTTCCTGTTTTTGCCAACAAGGAAGGCATTGGTCGGGTTGGCACCTTTATCACCCAGACTGATATTTTCAGAATCGCGAAGGAATATTTAGGCCTGTAAGGCAGTGAAACAGCTCTGCGGAGTCTACATATTCAAGATAGCGGCCACGCTGATCTTCTGGTGCCTGCCCCTGCTGCTGTTTCCGGCCTCATTATTGACCTCTGCGGGTTTCCCGGAGCAAAGCAGCTACATGTTCGTGCGCATGCTGGGCTGGGCCTATCTCGCGCTCTGTGTTGGCTATTGGGTTGGGTTGCAGGCAGCTCTCGAGGGCGAGGTGTTAATGGGGCCGATTTACGTTGGCATCGTTAGCAACGGCGGTGCCTGCCTGTTCCTGATCTACTATGGCGTGACCGGAACCTGGAGCGACTGGGGCTGGTTCATTCAACTGACTGGCTGGGGCTCTGTTCTTGCCACGCTGCTGATCACGGCCGGCCTGGTGAAATATGGGCTTTTACACAACGCGGATAACGCGGCTTAGCAAAACCGACACCGGCTATCCCCACTGTCTTAGTCGAGCCTTATCGCAAGCATCTCAAGGCGGCTGTTGAGCCTTACGAGCAGCTTCCAGCGCGGCGGCCTCAGCGGCGCGGCGCTCAGCGGCCGACGCCTTTCGCATCTCTTCCAAGTACCAGATGCCGACGGCTATCGCGGTTATCACCGAAATGGCAGTCAGCAGCTTGAGATAGCGACTCAACGGGGATCGCGGTGATTATCGATGAGCTGCCCAATGCCTCCGGTTGCCAGAGCATAAACCAGCTCCTTGTCGAAGAAGTTGTAGGGGTGGCCATAGTCAAAACCACTGACCTCATCCAGCGTTTGCATCTGTGCATCGCTGAGTGTCACGTCCAGGCTGGACAAGTTGTCCTCAAGCTGGGCCAGGGTACGCGCACCCAGTATTGGGATCGTACCCCGCTGCCGCACCCAGGCCAGGGCGGCCTGTGCCGAGCTGCAACCGATCTCATCGGCAACTTTATCCACGGTGCGAGCCACTTCCAGTCGTTTGTCAGTAATGTCATGAAAAGGCAGGGTATCCAGCCGCTTGGCATCACTGCTGCCGCGGGTGTATTTGCCGCTCAACATACCACTCGCCAGCGGTGACCAGGCCGTAATATTGATATCCATGTCTCTACACATGGGGAAATGCTCACGCTCAATACCCCGCTCCACCAAGCTGTACTCCAGCTGCATGCTGACAAACTGCGTCCAACCGCGCAGCTCGGCGACAGTGTTGCAACGGGAAGCCACCCAGGCGGGCGCATCAGACAGGCCGATATAGAGAATCTTGCCAGCGCGTACCGCGTCATCCAGGGCGCGCATCGCCTCGTCCACCGGCGTACTGAAATCCCAGTTGTGCATCCAGTAGAGATCGATGTAATCCAGCTTCATGCGACGCAGGCTGGCATCCAGCGACTGGGTGAGGTTCTTGCGGTGGTTACCGGCCGCATTGGCATCTGTGCCTGGCCAGGCGTTGGTGTACTTGGTGGCGACAACAAAGCGCTCGCGGTCATGGGCAACAAACTCGCCAACCAGCTTTTCACTCTCACCCTGGGTATAGATGTCTGCGGTATCGATGAAATTTCCGCCAGCCTCAACGAAGGCATTAAACATGGCGTGGCTCTCGGCCTTATCGGCACACCAGTCTTCATCAGAACCAAAGGTCATGGCGCCCAGGCAAAGCTCCGACACCCGCAACCCACTTTTACCCAACAACTTGTATCTCATCCTTTTGACTCCTGTGATTGTCTGATTACGAAACGCTCAGTCAATAATAGACAACAAATGAAGATAACCTCAGCACCATTGCCCGCGATAAAGCCCCACTCCGCTCCTCCAGTGGCGCCGTTGAGCAGGAAGATGAACAAAGCACCGAAGAAGAACACCCACCAGCCAGCGCGGCGCCAGACGGCAAAGGCGATCGGCAGTACCAGAATATTTGTCGCTATCGTCGCTAATGGAGGTATGTCCGACACACTGACCATCCGCGAGTGATCCATCACCTGGGTCGGCTCCAGCTCCAGCAGCCATACCTCATGCCACATCCCGTAGAGCCAGGCCACGGCCGTGAACACCCAGCAAAACCAGATAAATGCCTGGCTTGAGGTAAATGCCACCCGGCTGTTCTGGGCAACCGATAAACTGAATATCGTCAGGAAAGGCAACACCCCGGCATGGAGCAGGAAACGGGGATAATTGGCCATTTCATACCAGGCCGAACCGACCCCGATATCGCCCAGAATCAGTATCAGATTGTCGTAGCACATGCCCATCAGCATGATGCGCAAAAACCAGAGCCGCACGCTGGCTCGGCCGTCAAAGGTGAAAGACCAGGCCAGAAAAGCCAGATGAAGAAGAAAATAAACGCCGAGCGCGCTGGTAACCATATCAATCCTTAAAAATATAAAAGGGCTCTGACCCCTCCTTGGCCGCTCAGGCCGACAGGAAATCTTCGCCCCGGGCCCAGGTGGCATGAAAGCCAGCTGGCACCCGTTGGGGCAGCATCACGCGACAAACCGGTCCGGCAGCGACATCACCGGCATCGAAAACCAGACATTGTGACTGCCAGCTATTGCTGTCCGTCGTCAGGGTAATGACATAGCCATCCTCCTCCCGGGAGTCTGGCCCAGCTCCGGCGCGAGGGGCAAAAACCGCCTCACTGCCATAAACGCCCTGCCCATAGTCCCACTGTGTTCGTTGACCGGTGTCGTTGTTGTATTTGACCAGACCGGTGAAGCGAAGGGTGTGCCCCCCCTCCTCCAGCAGTGGGATACGCTGATGATAACTGTATTTAGATGGACGGCCATGATAGAGCGGGTTAGAGCGATTGAACTCAGTGTTCAAATCGTCAATGTCACCCTCACGCACTTCGCCGGTCTTCAGATTAAAACGCCAGCGATAGGCATTTGCCTCCAACCGCATATAAGCCAGCATTGAGGCCAGTTCGCCCTCACCTTGCTGGGCATCGGGCATGGGGTTGGTGGAACGACAACCATCCATAATCACCCAGTCGCCCTCTTCCCAGCAGTTTGTGACATGCAGGATGTAACAGGGCTCACATTCAAACCAGCTAACGTCGCCGCTACCGCCCCGTCTCGGGATGATGCCAAAACGCGTGGGTATATCCCGGTGAAACGTCAGCACACGGTAGCCGTGGCGGCGCAACACATTCATGTCATGAAAGAACGGCAGGTCGTGGAGAATGGCAAAGCGCTGGGTGAAGCCAATGTCATGGGGCAACCGCGGGCCGGGCAGGTCAATCGGCACTTCGTGCACCAGGCGGCCGCTGGCATCGGCAACACCAAACGTCATGTAAGGGGGCTCGTCCCCATAGTCAAAAAACAACAGTTCGCCGGTCTGCCAGTCAACCTTGGAATGGGCAGATAGTCGGCGACGCGGCCGACCCTCCAGCAGGAAAGGCCCTTTTTCCGCCAGACTGTTCGCATCTAAACGGTAGGGATTGCCGGCGTTGTACCACAAGGACATGAGGTCACCGTTGTAACAGAACACGTCGGTGTTGGAGGTATCTTTAATGCCGAACTCTGAGGTCGTGTAATCGAAGGGGCCCATTACCCCTGCCGACTCAGATCGACCCTGAGCATGCTCCTGTAAAAAGGCATCAGTGTGGACCCAGCGATTGCGGTAGCTGACGCTTCCTTCTGAGAAATACACACCGTGTAACATGCCGTCACCATCAAAGGGGTGATAGCGATTCTTCGGCTGATAGAACGGGTTGGGGCCATTCCTGAAATAGGCCCCCACCAGATCCACCGGTAGCTCGCCCTCTATTTGCAGTTGCCCTGCATCCATCTCGTTGAGAGTGGGTGCGTAAACCCCGTGTAGGTAGGGATTATCAAGCGAGTAAATCCAGTCAGGGGCATCGTCAAACCTGGGTGCAGCACCGATGCAATGCTCGGTAATGGGGTATTCAATCACCTCTTGTCTACCTCTTGATCCCACTCTTTTCGTGGGACCATTATAGAAGTATGGTCTACCTTGAACAGACCCTGAACGCATACTAAAGGCGTAGCCATGACTAACCCATCATCGATCTACATACTCGGCGGCAGCCAGTCTGACTTTGCCCGCAACTGGGCCAGGGAAGGCCTTGAAATCTCAGACATGTTTGCAGAGAGCCTGCGCGAGGCTATTAACGACGCTGGCATTGAGCCCGCTGAGATCGAAGTGGGCCATGTGGGAAACTTTGTTGGCGAGCTGTTCACCGGCCAGGGCCTGTTGGGCGGTTTCTTCGGTCAGGTCTATCCCGAACTCTCAGCCCTGCCCACGGCCCGGCATGAGGCGGCCTGTGCCTCGGGCTCTATTGCCCTGCTCTGTGCCATGCGCGACATCGAGGCCGGTCACTACCAGACCGCCTGTGTACTGGGTCTGGAACTCATGCGCAATGTCGACGGCAAAACCGGGGCTGAACATCTCGGTGCTGCCAGGTGGATGGGGCAGGAGGCCAACGACTGCGACTTTCCCTGGCCGTATATGTTCGATCGCATTACTCAGGAATATGAACAGCGCTACGGCATTCGCGGGGAGCACCTGGCGCGCATCGCGGAGATCAATTTCTCCAATGCCCGCAGCAATCCTCGCGCCCAGACCCGCAGCTGGCAATTCGCGGAGGGCGCATTCACTGAAAATGATGAGCTGAATCCTGTGATTGAAGGCCGCGTACGCAAGCAGGATTGCGGCCAGATTACCGATGGCGCCGCCTGCGTCATCATTGCAGGTGAGGCGAAAGCGCGCGAGTACGCGCAGCGCAAAGGACTGCAACTGGCAGATATTCCACGCATTAAAGGCTGGGGGCATCGCAGCGCACCTATCCTGCTGGAGACCAAGCTCAAGCAATCAAAAGATCAACCGCTGCTCTTCCCTCACGCCCAGACCACGCTGCTCGAAGCCTGCCAACGTGCTGGCTACGCGGCACCAGAAGAACTGGACGGCCTTGAGACTCACGACTGCTTTTCCGTCACCGAGTATATGGCCATCGACCATGCCGGGCTCACCGCACCCGGAGAAAGCTGGAAAGCCGTTGAGGAGGATCGTATCAGCCGAGATGGCAACTTCCCCATTAATGCCAGCGGAGGTCTGCTGGGGCTCGGCCACCCGGTCGGCGCGACCGGTATTCGCATGGTGCTGGACTGCGCCAGGCAAGTGTCTGGCACTGCCGGTGACTACCAGATTGCCGGCGCCGAAAACATGCTCACATTCAATGTCGGCGGTAGCACCACCACCTGCGCCAGTTTCGTGGTTGGTGTGGGATAAACGGGAATGTCGCAGGCTTTTATTTATGATGCCATTCGAACGCCGCGCACTCGCGCAAAACCGAACGGCGGCCTTGCCAAGCTGACACCGCAAGAGCTTCTGAACCAACTCTATCACTCGCTGCAAGAACGCAATCGCCTGGACCCGGCACTCATCGGTGAAGTAGTACTGGGCTGTGTCACGCAAAGTGTAGAACAGGCGGCCAACATTGCCTGTACCTCCGTGCTGTACAGTGGCTGGCCAGAGTCCATAGGCGGCATGACGGTAAACCGATATTGCTCTTCCAGCATCGACGCCATCAATATTGGCGCCCTGAAGATCAACAGCGGGCAAGAGCAGGCCATGGTTTGTGGCGGCGTGGAGATGATGTCCCGGGTTCCCATGTTGTCCGACCAGGCCCGCGTCTTCACCGATCCGGCCTTTGCCCTTCAATGCAAGATTCTGCTCATGGGTAGCGGCGCTGACCTGGTCGCCAGCCTTGAAGGAATCACCAGGGAGCAGGCCGATGCTATTGCACTACAGAGCCAGCAGCGGGCCCTGACGGCACAGCAAGAGGGGCGGTTTACCTCGATAGTGCCGATTAAAGATCCGGGAACAGACACGTTGATTGATCAGGACGAGTGTATTCGCGATTCAACCACCGAGGAGTCCTTGGCCCGAATGAAGCCGGCCTTCAGCGAGCTGGGTGAGAGTGGCATAGATGACTACCTGCTCTCACAATACCCCACCCTTGAGCGCATCGAGCACATCCACACTGCAGGCAATTCACCCGCCATGGCAGATGCCGCGTCAGTTGTATTATTAGGCGATGAAGCATTGGGTGAAGCGCTTAATATCAGACCTCGGGCTTTTATCAGAGCGGCAGCAACGGCCACAGCAGATCCACTACAGGTGTTGACCGGCTGCCAGGCAGCCACAGAAAAGCTGTTGCAACAGCAGCAACTAAAAGTACCCGACATAGACCTGTTCGAAATTCACGAGGCCTTTGCCGCCACGGTGTTGAAGTATTGCAGAGATCTGGCTCTGCCGCAGGACAAACTCAATGTGAACGGTGGCGTGATTGCTTTAGGCCACCCGATGGGTGCCACCGGCGCTATCATGCTGGGCTGTCTGCTGGATGAAATGGAGCGCCAGGATCTTCAGCTGGGTGTGGTGGCCGCCAGCGGTGCAGCAGGATCTGGCAGTGCCCTCCTTATCGAGCGCTACTGAGATACATCAGAAGCGCCAGTTCAGGCTGCCGATAAAGGCCTCTCGCGAGCCGATAAAGCCGTTGTATTCAGCACTTAGCGACCAGCGTTTGTCCAAATCCCAGTTAAATCCGACCAATGCATTCCAATTGTCTGCGTTCTTCTGGTCGACGCTGTAATTAATCACCAGATCCGTGCCGGGAACAGCAAAATCACCATCGATCTCCAGCTCCACATTCAGGTAGTTGCCACCAACAAACAGGGCCAGGGTGCCATAACGCCCCGTGCCCGACAGATAACCCAGTCGTGGTGTAGCCGTGTAAGACAAACCATTGGTACGGGTGTTATCCATATCGGCATAAGTAGCGTTGAGCGGCAGGGTGAAGAAAAAGTTACGCCAACCCACGGCCAGAGTTGTTCCCAGTCCGTAAGTCTTGCCAGAGAAAGATGTGTCGATAGGAAGCAAAAAGATGCGGTCTTCCAATAGTGAACACAGAGGCTTGGGACCCGGACGGGAACAATCCTCGCCGATCTGGTCCAGCATGCCATTGCCTTCCAGGTAGATGTCCATCATGGCATCGCCCTCGGTTTGCCCGATCATGGCGAACACATTCATGAAAGGAAACAACCAGGCATCTGCCTTCAGGGAGGCGGTTTTGCTTTTTGAAACAGCCTGATCAAAGCTGACCCACTCGAACAACTCCTTGGGGCTGCCATTGAAACCCACTTCGAGATTTGTCAGCAGTTGATCCTGTTCCACATCGGCATAAGTTAGTCCGACACCGTAGGGAAGCGGCAGGTCGTAACCCTCATTAAGGACTTTTTGGGCGAGAAACGGCAGCGCCCTGCCCCACTCACGAGGCGCCTCCTCAATGGCCTGTTCGCCCTTTTCTGGGCGCTTGGCTGGGATACTGATATCAGACAGACCAACATCGGTGAGATCGGTATTGACCCGAATTCGACTCATACGCGCGGTAGCGGCGACTCGGGCACCGCGGTCACCCAGGGCATATACGTCAGCCTCGATACTGGTAAAACTGGATGCAACGCTTGACCCCGCGGTACCAGCGAGGCCCTCCGCACCCAGTGACGGCAGCCACTGGCCTCTGCCAAAGCTTTCCAGTGCTTCGCGATCTTTGAATACAATCAGTATTGCGGTTTTATTCAGCCCAATCCCGGCACCAATCTCGGCCCGGGTGGCATTTAGGTAGGTGCGCACAGCTCGGCCCTGATCCACCAACACACCGGTACCGTGACCCGCTCCGGCGATCAGCACATTGGCCGCGGCCAGGTTGATCGCAAAGTAGCCCTCGGAGCACTCTATCGCAGCCGCCGAGTCCGGCCAGGCCTGTACAACGCGCTCAACAGTCTGGGCAGCATCGGCGTCGATATCAGCACGCACCTGATCTCGCTGCTCAGGCGGAATGCTGGTACAGCCCACCACCGACAGCAATAGAATCAGGATCAGGAAACTGCGAAACAAGCTGACTTTTAACCTGTGCTAGTCTAGAAAATCGAGTACAGAGAATAACAAGAAATGAGCGCATTTATCCCACTGCCGGTGAGCATTTTCGATCCCGATTTTACGATCGACCCCTATCCCTGGCTGGAGGACCTCTACCGCAGAGACGAGGTGCTCGGATTCAGCTCTGAGGGAATGAACTTCTGTTTTCGCTACGATGATTGCCGTGACCTCATTTCGGCGCACAAGAATGTCTCGCGAGAACCTGTGGAAGGCAGCCAGGCTGCAGCTGATATGGCTGCTTTTGCCGAGAAGTATCCGGCACGAACCTGGGGATTCCAGTACCTGCTGACAGACATGAAGGCAAAGGCCATTCTCAACCGCCACACAGTAAGCATGCTGGAACGCATCTCGCTGGAGCCATTTAAAGCTGTATTCAAACCACTGGCGCAAACCGGCACGCACAGGGACTACTACCAGCACCTGAGCCGCCTGCCGATGCAGGCCATTCTCAGTGCCTGGGGCTTCGATTTCGACGAAGCCATTATCGATCAGCGCTACAGCGACGCCATGGCACTGGTGAAATCCTTCGACAACTACGCCGATGAGGCGCTAACCGCGGCGGGCGATGCCGGCATGGCTCGAAACATCAACTATTGCCGGCAGCAGTACCACGATGCACGCCCGGGCACAGTCCTGCATGACTTCGCCAGGGACATCCGGGAATCAGGCCTTGACGACAACTACGGCATTGGCTGCCTGGTGTCACTGGTTCAGTCCACCCCCAACACCCTCAGCATTTCCAATACCCTGATGTTGCGTAACATGTTGCGCTATCCACAGGCAGTGCGGGCGCTGAGAGAAGCGCCGGAGCGAATCAATTTCGACGTCATTACCGAGTTCTTGAGAAGAGACAATCATGTAAAGTCGCTGGCCAGGCAGGTTCACCAGGATTTCGATATGCGAGGCCATCGCCTCAAGCGCGGTGACAGTCTCTACATTTTTTATCCCGGCGTGAATCTTGACCCCTGCCATTGGGACGACCCTCTCAATCTGGACTTTTCCCGCCGTTTCACCCAGGACAATCACAACATCTTTGGCGGCGCGCGCTATACCTGCATTGGCAGCCGCATCGCACTCAAGTACTTTTCAGAGATGATTCCGCTGATTCTTGAGCACCTGCCTGGCACCGCCAGTGTTAAAGAGAACGAGCTTGTGGTCGACGGCAGCTGGATCACCGAGCGTATCATCACCGACATGCCGATCACGGTGCACTAACAGTGATCAGCACCGACCTGGCAGAAACCATTCCAGAACTGCTGCTGGAACTGGACAAATTAAAAGAAACCGAACGCCAAACCTATATTTCCGGCGGGGTACGCAGGGAGAACTCAGCCGAGCATTCCTGGCAGCTGGCGCTGATGGGCTGGAAAATTGCCGAGGCAGCGCAACTCGAGCTCAATCACGAGAAGCTGCTGAAACTGGCCCTGGTGCACGATCTGGGCGAGATCGATGGTGGCGATACCTTTCTTTACGCTGACCATCGCGACGATGCACCAAATCAGGAGTTGGCTTGCATTGAACGCTTAAGTGACGAGCATCCAGTGCTTGCGCGTTTGCCCGAAGACTGGAAAGAACAGGAATATGGTGAATCTCCGGAGGCGCGCTACCTGAAAGTGATTGATCGCCTGCTGCCCTTTCTGCACAACATCACCAGCCAGGGCAAAACCTGGCGCAAACTCGGTATTCGCAAGCAACAAGTGATGGACAAGCACGCCTTCATCGCCGACGAATTTCCGCAGCTGCACGCATGGATGATGCAACTGCTGGACTCAGCAGAGCAAAACGGCTGGCTGCAGGCAGACTGATCTCCCCGGACTACACAAAGTGCTCCGAATTACTTAGACTCGCTCCATCTGTGTTACTGGCGATTTCAGGTGGGTCACCACCGGGGAGCACAGATTGCTGCAACAGCCGATCGCCTGGGCATTCCCTTAATGTGATTAACAGTCAGAAGGAGGATGTCCATGTCTGACCACCGTTCTATTCTTGAAAAAAATGATCCTTCCGTTTATTCGGCCCTGCTCGCAGAAGAACAGCGCCAGCGGGATGGCATCGAACTCATACCGTCAGAGAACTACACCTATCCAGAAGTGCTGGCGTTGCTGGGCTCCGTGTTTACCAACAAGTACTCGGAGGGATATCCCGGCAAACGCTACTACGGCGGGCAGGTGAATACCGACACCATCGAAGAGCTTGCGCGCGAACGCGCCTGCGACGTGTTTCGCGGCGAACATGCCAACGTGCAACCACTGTCGGGCTCAGCCATGAACCAGGCGGCCTATCTTGGCCTGCTGGAACCGGGCGACTCGATACTGGCCATGGAACTGTCCCACGGCGGACACCTGACCCACGGCGCCCCGGTGTCACACATGGGCCGGGTATTTAATTTTCAACGCTATAAGACCCTGTCCGGCTCGGGGAACATCGACTACGACCATGTTCGCGCTATGGCGCTGCAATACCGCCCCAAACTCATACTCTGCGGCTACTCTTCTTATCCTCGAGACCTGGATTACGCTGCTTTCAAAGCCATTGCCGATGACGTGGGCGCACTCAGCATGGCCGACATCTCGCACTACGGTGGTCTGGTGGCAGGAGGGGCCATGGCCAACCCCCTGGATTATGGCTTTGACCTGATCACCACGACGGGGCACAAATCACTACGCGGACCTCGCTCTGGCCTAATTGTGTGCAAACAGGAACATGCCAAAGCCATCGACAGCTCGGTATTTCCGGGCCTGCAGGGGGGACCTCACATGAACCAGGTGGCGGCATTGGCCGTTACCCTGAAGCATGCTGCTGCGCCGGAGTTTGCAGATTACTGCAAGCAGGTGCTGGCAAATGCCCAGGCCCTGGCGGAGACACTGCTGCAGAAAAATGTTGATCTCATCACCGGCGGGACAGAGAATCATCTGCTGGTCATCAATAGTATCAGCAGCTTTGGGCTGGACGGACGCGAGGCGCAACGCATACTCGACAGTGTCGATATCACCACCAACAAGCAAGTGATTCCAGATGACCCTCTGCCGCCCTTCAAGGGATCAGGCATCCGCCTTGGCACGCCAGCCGCCACAACCCGGGGCATGGATGAACAGGATATGGCGAAAATCGCCAATTGGATCGTAAGTGCTCTGAAACAGCCGGGCGACACCGCTGCGCTGGCAGGCATTTGAGAAGAAGTGGTCAGTTTCTGCCGCGCGTTCCCAGTTCCCGGACTGAGCTAGAGGATATACTTGGCGCATGGAGCAAACATGGATGCTTTGATGAACTGGCTAAAAGCACTGGCACTGGTTTATCTGCTACTGGTGGGCGTATCCCTGATCGGCGATGGCTTTAACCTGGTCTCAGGCGGCAGCGCCGGTGCTGAACGCATTTTCAGCTTTGCCTCCAATCCAATCACCGGGGTCATCCTCGGTACCCTGGCAACCGCGCTTGTCCAATCATCGAGCACAGTGACTTCGGTGATCGTCGCCCTGGTTGCCGGCGGCATGCCGGTGGCCATGGCGGTGCCCATGATCATGGGGGCCAACATGGGCACCACCATCACCAACACCTTTGTCTCGTTGGGCAACCTCGGCGACAGCAAGGCTTTTCGCCGCTCCTTTCAGGCTGCCACGGTGCATGATTTCTTCAACTTCTTCAGCATCGTCATTTTCCTGCCGATCGAGATGCTCTTCCATCCACTGGAAAGAAGCGCCCTGTATCTATCGCAATGGGTCAGCGCTGCCGAGGCGGGTGGCAATCTCGACCTGGATTTCATCGGCGCGGCCACCGGACCGGTCGCAGACCAGATCCTGCTCTTCTGCGAAACAATCCTAGGGCCATGGGGCGGGCATACAGCAATTATCGTGGGCATCACACTGGTTATCTCAGCTGTGATCTATTTAGGGCAAGTACTGCGAAGTGTGATGACAGGACACGCCCAGGAACTGGTCAACAAGGCAATCGGCAGCGGCCCAGCCAGAGGGGTCGCAACAGGGGCCGCCGTGACCGTCCTGGTTCAGTCTTCGTCCACAACAACCAGCCTGGTGGTACCACTGGCGGGTGCCGGTGTACTTACTACCCGCCAGGTGTTTCCATTTACCATGGGGGCCAATCTCGGCACCTGCATCACCGCTTTACTGGCGGCAACAGCTGTCGAGGGAGATCACGTCGATGCCGCCCTGCAAATCGCCCTGGTTCACTTGCTGTACAACCTGGCTGGCGTAACGATGTTTCTGTTTATTCCATGGCTGCATCAGCTGCCGATCAGATCAGCACGGTGGTTGGGCGCAAAGGTAGAGCAGCACCGGGCCTGGGCACTGGCGTATATTGTCGGCGTATTTTTTGCGTTTCCGGGCGCCGTTTTTCTCGCCTCGGATCATCTATCCGAACCGGAGATGCGACCAACAGCTGAGTCTAAGGTCGACTTCGAGCTGGAGTAACGATCAGGGTTTAAGGAGCAGCTCACTGACCGCATGCTCGCTTATGGCTGCGTCACTGAACCACCAGTAGTTCGGCGTACCGCTCAACCAGTTCTCTACGTCATTAGTCATGTGTGAATCAAACAGGCGTTCGCTGACCCCACCCGGTATATGCGCTTCGATCTTGTCCGGGTCAGACAGGTCCATGACTAATCGCATCGAGTCATGAAAGGTGGTCGCATAGGGTTCGTGATAGCTATACGCCGCGCGGTTCAGGGTTTCGCCGGATCCATCGATGCCATGAGTACCACCTCCTAACCACTCGGCTGCAAGCTCTCCAGGGATCAACGGGTGAGAGAACGTGATGGTATGAGCGTCTCCCCAGCGCCATTCGGCGAGGGCCTTACCGTGCTCAGGCACCAGTTCTGCCAGCATGTCATGGGCTGCGCGCAAAAACAGGTCTTCGCGAGTTTCAACAGCATCGGTTCGCTGATCATCAATCCAGTCTGTATCCCCTGACAGGGTCAACTCAACAATTCTCTCGTGCCAGTAGTAATAGTCTTTCAGGTACTTATCTACCAGCTCGACACCCAACTCATCCTCCATCACTGCCCGCGCATAGTGGCGCAGAATGGACTGGAAGATGAGAGGAGCCGCCTGCGCCTTGTCGTCCATGAAATTCCACTGCGCCAGTATCTTCGCCGCTTCTTTGGTCTCAGGCTCGGACTGCAGTGCCGGCAGCATCAAGGGCACTAATTGCTGAGCCAGCGTGTTTTTGCTGTCCAGTGACAAATCCCAGTGATCAGCGGTGCTCCAGCTGCTGCGTTCAGCCATGGCCTCGAGAATACGACGGTAACGCCAGGAATGGGCGAAGAACGTTGAATACTCGTAGGGGTAGTCCTGCTCCAGAATGCGGTGATTGGCACTGGCCACCCAGTCCCTCTCAGGATTGAATTCCTGGGGCATCTCAGCCGGCGGAATACGACCTGCCCAGCTGTCATTACCATCGCGCACTGGAACAGGGGCTGCGCCATCTCCTGTCACCCGCAAAGGTATAAATCCGGCCCCGGTTCGGCCAATATTGCCCGCGTAATCGGCAACTACAAAGGTCAACGGTGTCGCGATATGCCCAATCGCGACCATGGCTTCCGCCGCGCTCTGCGCCTGAAGCAGATGGCGGGTTGTCAGGACATCGGTGTAGAGCTCGGGCACGGCCCAGCGCAAGCTGATTAATTTGCCGCTGGCCACACTCATACCATGGTCAGATATAACGGGGCCACGACGAGTCTCACGAATGCTCAGCGTATGGTCGCGAAAACCACCTTCGACGCTGTTGTCTCGCACTTTCAAGCTGACCTCGCGACGCTGAAATGGCAGCCTGTTCTGTCCTTCCAGATAGTGATCTGGGCTGCTCGGATCTTCGGTTTCCACATACAGGTCTACCATGTCGCCGTAGCCGTTAGTGATACCCCAGGCAATATGATTCGTGCGCCCAATGCCAATGCCGGCACCACCGGCAACAGAGCCACCCACGGCTCGCCAATCAGGGGTAATCAGGCCGATCGGATACCAAAAACCTGGCAAACGACGGGAATCGAGGTGTGGATCACTGGATACAATGGGTCTGCCACCTGCTGAGAGGCTGCTGCCGGTTACCCAGCAGTTGCTGCCAACGCTGTCGGCTCCAGGCATGGTCTCATCCAGTTGGTAACTGAGGCCGAGCTGGCTTTCCAGGTAGCTGTAGCCTGAGGCTTTGCGGGTACCCGCAGGGTCATCGGCATTCAACGTTATCTGGGAGATCTGCGCCGCACGCTCCACCCCCAAATGATCCACCAGGGACTGGGTTAAAAGTTCCTGCCGCCAGTTCACAGTACTACCCCAGGAACTGAAGATCTGCACACCAATAATGTCTTCCAGCGTCCAGGGGGACGGTGGATCCGCACGCAATGGCAAGCTCAGCTCATCGCTGCGCTGGGCGAGGTATGCGTTCAAGCCAAGCAGGTACGCATTGAGGATATCGCGATCCTCGGAGGATAAGATCTCCAATTGACGGCGCGCCTGGGCTGGCACATTGATGAGATGCACCATGGTATCCATGGTCAGACCTCGTTCTCCAACCAACTCGGCCAGCCGTCCCTGGGACAAGCTCCGCAGCATCTCCATCTGGAACATGCGATCCTGGGCGGTCACAAAACCCTGCCCAACAATGACGTCATGAAAGTTCTCGGCATAGACATAGGGTATGCCGTTGCCGTCACGCAGAATACGTACCGGCGCCGATAAACCAGTGATGTTCAGTTCACCTTCCGGGTCGTAGGCATCAATACGCGGCAGAATGAGAGTCGCTGCCAGACCAACTCCGAGTACCAGAAACAGCAGCACTTTCATTATTTTCATGACGCTTCCTTATTCCAGTGGCATGCCGACAAGTTCGGCAAGGTCAGTGTGATAGCGCTGCAGAATCATCTCGTTGCGACCGAAGACAACAGGTGTAGCCTGCGGCGCAGAGCTGTAGTTCTGCCAGAGCGAACGCGCCATGTGAAAGTCTTCTGTCCGCACAATATGCAAAACGTGGTCATGCAGTGCCTGAAACGCCTCATCAGCCTCAGCGCTGGCTCCGGCAGGCTTGCAGGTTGTGGAAAGGGCCAGCGCCTGACCAGGATTGCTGCCGGGAAATAATCTAAACATGGCGAATACCGGGGTCTGCCCATCAATCGCATCGGCAAAAGTGAATGTGGTATTGGGGAACAGATAGTGCACCGCACTGTAGTGTGACTGGGGCCACTCCGCTTCCGGTTTGCCCACACAATCCAGCATATATCGATTGGGGCCGCTGTAACGATGATGCCGACCAAAACTGTCATCAATGGCGACCAGGGGTACCAACTGTGGCGCCAGCGTCTCTGGGTGTGTAGCCGGCACATGGTAAGACTCGCAGAAGGTATCCAGCGCCATCTTCCAATTACTGTCGACCTCAAGCGCATCCCGGGCTACCAGGCTGGCCTGATCAAGTTCCATGGCCGCGATTAGATCGGCCATTGGACCGAGAAATTCACGTGCCTCAAACTCCGGCGCAGCGGGATCCGCACAAACAAAAATCAGTCCCGCCCATTCACTGACGGGCACCCTGTGCAGCGATCGCGCCTCATCTGGATCAAAGGCATCGTCACGGGGACGCGACAATAAATGCCCGTCCAAACCAAAACGCCAACCGTGATAAGGGCATACAAATGCATCGCCACGGCTGGTAGCGGCAAGTTTCATGCCTCGGTGGACACAGCGATTAAGAAAGGCGGCGAGGCTACCGTCGTTCTGCCGCACCAACAGGATTGAAGGTCCCGCTGCTTCAAACACCAGGCTATCGCCTGCTTCGGTCAACTCGCAGGACATCGCTGCCAGCAGTGGACTGTTGAGAAAAACCTTCTGCTTTTCCAGCGCAAAGCGCCGCTCACAAACATAGTTACTGCTGCTGATTGTTAGGCTCTGTGGCTGCAGGTCTGCCTCGCGGTCGGCGACCCGCTGCACCAGTCGACGTCGCATTTGCAACCACTCTTCCTGCAACAAGTCGCTAGCCATTAAACCGTTCCTGGACATTGGCGCGCCTGCGCTGAATCTGGCTGCGGCGCTGCTCGGCGCTGAATTCGGTAACATCATCCGGCAGAAGTTCACGCAGCCTGGAAAACTCGACCAGTTCCGCTTGCGGATGCAGCGATTCGGGCAGCGCCATCTTTAGCCCCTGCCAGCGCAAGAAGATAAGCCCGCGTCGGTGGCCTTCTGTGTCCAGCCAGTTCTGGATACCCGGGTCCCGATGGGAAACAACGGCATAACAGCGATCGTCGCCACTGCAAAACATCTGGTCGAGTGACAGTGAACTGGTGTGCGTCTCATAGTCGAGGCTGGTAAACCACAGATTGCCAAGCTGTATTGACTGGTAGCTGGCAGCGCTGGGAGCCACTGAAATGACGAGGGCCTGGTCATTATCCAGCTCGTAGGATCCGAACGCCGAGTACTGACCCACCAGGCCACCCTCGGTTGCGCGCGGCGCTGATACGTCATTGCGTTCAGACAAGGACCAGATTCTATTGGCGAAGCTGAACCAGGTGGCGCTGGCGTCGAACAGGTTTACGGACAGTTCCCTCAAGTTATTGGCCATGCGCACAGGACTTAGCGGCGTGCTGTGCTCGCCCTCCCCACCTATGCGTTCGATACGCAGTTGACCGGGGCGCTCTGCAGACCAATCACTGTGCGTATACCGCACCAACAGTGTTTGGGCGCCATCACCGTTCGGCAACCAGTTGACCCCGGCCGGAGGCTGCTGTCGACTGACAATAAGCTCGAAGCTGCCATCGTCCTCGAACACCATATCCTGGTCATACAAAACACTGATATTGGTACTGCTACCCGCCCCACGCACGCCGGGCACGCCCACCACAAGCTGCAAGATCATGCTGCGGCTGCTGCCCCGCGTTCCAATGATCCGGTACTCCGCGTCATCTCTGATCTGGGCGGTATAGTAGTTATTGTCAGGGTTCTCCAGTCCACGCTTGCCGGACCAGTCCACCGCGCGCATAAATCGGGGGTGTTCCGGATCCGACAAAGCAGCAACCTTTATGGCATTACTAAGACCGTAAAGAATGCTGCGATAGGCCTCTGCCCTCTCCTGATCATCGACGAAAAACTCACTGCTGCGAAACAGCTCACGGGTTTGCTGCAGGGAAGTAATAAAGTCCTGCCAGGCCTCATCCAACGGATCATCCTGCAACACGGTTCCAGGCTCAAACACGGGAGGCGGCGCCGTTAAACGACCGGCAGTGAAAGCGGCGATCAGGCCCAGGAGCAGCAGCGCAACTATTATTGTTTTTGTGACCATGGCTCGGCACACATTACAGCATGACCTGCCAGTAACCAACATCTATCCGGCGCCCAAACTTGTGCCCCACCTCTGCAAAATGAGCGACCTTGCCAAAACCCAGCTTCTCATGAAGCGCGACGCTGGCGTCATTGGGCAGTGCGATACCACCCATGGCAGTGTGCATACCCGCATCGCGTAAATGATCGAGCAGAGCACCGTAAAGCAGTGCACCGCGGCCATGGCCTACCAGGCCCTGACGAAGATAGATGGTTGTCTCAACGCTGTGCCGATAAGCACTGCGGAATTTCCAGCGCACGGCGCAGGCGTAGCCCTCAAGCTGGTCCGGGCCCGCGAGTACCAGCCAGGGCAATCCCCAGCCTGCCACATCCTGCACCCGCCGACCCATTTCGTCAGCATCGACCGGCTCTTCCTCAAAGGTCGTGACCGTATTGATCACATAGTGGTTGTAAATATCGGCCAGCGCGGCGTAGTCGCCCGACTGGGCGGCGCGAACTGTCGAATGTTCACTGACGGTAACCATACCGTCAGTATAGTTGTTGCCGTGTTGTGCTTCAGGCGACCTTGAGGCTATCGCGCAGGCAATTAATCATGGCGCGCTCCATCACAAAGGCCTTGGCTTTTTCTGGATCAGCGGCGGTATCCATGAGATCGCGTTGGCGCTTGGCCTGGATATCAGGATCGGTGGACTCCATCAGCTTCTTGTTGTTGATGGTGTGCTCCTGCACAAACTGCACAGCCAGTTCACGGCGCTGGCGGTCATAGTGTGCGAGTCGGTCAGCCACATCCTCGCCATCCTCAATAATCGCCACCAGTTTCTCGGCCAAATTAACCGCATCGTGAATGCCACCGTTCATACCCATACCACCCAGGGGATTATTGATATGGCAGGCATCACCTACCAGGACAACTCGGCCCTGGAAGTAGCTCTCTGCGACACGCTGGTGCACGTGATACAGGGTCCGGTGACCGATATTGTAGTCACCATCTTTTGCCCAAAGGTGCTGCAGACGTTCCTGCAGGTAGTCGTCGCTGAGGTACATGTCCTCGTCAGTCTGCGCTGGATCGGTGGGCCAGAGCACCCGCCAGAGCTTGTCGGTGCGCAAAATGACGCACCACTCTTCCGGATCGGCGACGTAGTTCACCCATGACAGGTTGTCGAATACTTCTTCAAAGGGAAAGTCGGTGGAAGCCACCAGAAACTTTTCGTCGTAGGTAAAACCGCCGTAGTCGATACCGGCTGCCTTGCGAACATTACTGGAGGCACCATCGGCGCCAATCAGGAAGCTGCCCCGGATCGTCTCGTGCCCGGAGGGGGTCTCCACCACCACATCGACGCCGGAAGCATCCTGGGAGAAGCCCGTGACCTGGCACTGGTAACGCAGCTCGGCGCTGTCGTAATCCTTTAGCATGCGGGCAATGAGATGGGTCATCTCGTACTGCTCGAGCTGCAAGCGGAAAGGAAACAGGGTTTCGTCGGCAATCACCGACATATCAAACTCAGCGACCTCGCCAGTGCGGCGGTCGCGGTATTGATAGCGCTCTACCTTCAGCCCCTGGGCAATCATGGGCGCCGCGACACCCAATTCATTGAGCATCTCCAGAGAAGGCGGGTGAAAGGTAGAGGCCCGCAGGTCGATGGGCAGGGTTTCCTCGCGCTCCAGCAACAGAACGGGAATATCCCGCCGCGCCAGGGACAGGGCCAGGACGGTGCCAGCGGGGCCGGCTCCGGCAATAATGACAGGGGCTGTATCAGACATGGTTATCGTATTCACTCACAAGATGGCTAAATGATATAACAATATATCTTTTGATGCAGCATCACTGGATAGGCAATTCGCCTGGACTTGAGTCAGATCAACGTCACCCTCTCAACAGGAACCAAATCAGGCAGTCAGCGGGCCGCCTGTATCAGTTCGATGAGTTCACCGCCGGCGCCTCGACAGACCACGACCTGCTGTCCGTGATACATCCGGCCCTCCAATGAGGCCGCTGGGGATACCGTGCTCATATCGAGGCGGGCGACATCATCATAAACGAAGCTGACCATGGCGATCCCGGCGGGAAAGCCGCCACTCGCTGGCGGCCGCGGCTTGGCGACCCCCAACTGATCTATCTCGACCATGCAGGCCCCCTCCAGTTGCACGGTCGCCACAGGATGCTCCAGGTCCGGGTCCAAGCCATGGGCTTTATTCACAGAGCTGATGCGGGTTTCAAATTCCCAGGTCTGACTGGCGCCAAGCCGGTTATAGACGGCAATGCCCTCCTCCCGGCGCAAGCAGCTGCTCACAGGAATGAACAAACGATCCACCGAACAGCGGGCCTGTGGAATATTGAAGGGAGCGACAACGGCGTTGACCTGGGTCAGGTAAAGCACTTCTCCGGCCGGTCCGATGACCTGCATCGCCCGAATATCATCGCTGACATCCAGCGCCGCCGGGGGGCGAAAAATCTCGAATGGCAAGTCCTGCAACCGCTGGTGCAAGGCATCAACATCCTCAACCAGCACTTCCAGGGCCATCCAGCCCAGCTCCTTGAAAGGTTTGGCAGGCACCACATCAGGGCCGTGAATAATCCTGACCCAGGGGAAACCACTGTTTGATTGCAGCGTCACGATACGCTGCCCGGCCATTTGAGGTTTACCCCACAGGCGGGCCTGCTGGTCGCTGATCAGGGTATCTTCCAGAACCGAGGTATCGAGGTATTCCTGGTAGGCCGCTACGGCGGCATCACAGTCGCGCGCGACCAAGGTGCCCGTCAGGCTGGGACCCAGTGGTATGCGGGCACTCACGAGGGCTTGGCGTCAGGAGCGATAATCATCCATGCTCATGCTCATGCGGTACTGGAAACGCTTGGGATGATAGTGGCAATACAAAATATCCACCAGTCTGCCATCCGCAGTGTATGAGCGCCGGGTCAGGGTCAGCACCGGCTCACCCACCTCCATACCCAGTTCACGGGCAACAAAATCCTGGGCTGCAGTTGCCCCCAGGTATTGCTCGATTTTGTGCACCTCGATGCCGTTGTCTTTGAGAATGTCGAAGCGCACGCGCTTCTCCAGTTCTTTTTCGGTGAAGCCTTTGCGAATACCAACGGTCCAACTGATGTGGTGTGCGAATGGGGTGCCGTCATCACTGAAACGCACCCGCACGACCCGGTGGGCTTTCTCACCACTATCGAGCCCGAGATCGACCTGTATGTCACCCGGGGGCACCAATTCCCCAACATCCAGCACCTTGACCCGGGTGTTGCGCCCCATACTGGCCAGCTTTTCCAACATCCCGGTCAGTGGTGCCTCAACGGTTTCGGGCTCATAGTGATAAGTGACGTGGGTGCCCTTCCCGCGGCGGCGCTCAACCAGCTCCTCTCCCGCCAGCTCGTCCATCGCCCGTTTGGCAGTGATGCGGGAAACAGCGAATGCCTCCGCCAGCTGCTGTTCAGTAGGCATTTGCGTGCCATTGGGTATGGAGCCATCAAGAATACGATTCTTGAGCAGCGTGTACATCTGGTAATAGAGTGGTGTTGGAGCTTCACTCTGCAAGGAGCCAAGGTCCCGCTCGCTGAAAAGGGTGCTGATAACAGAATTCATTGGTTTCACTCTTGGGCCAGTTACCCTAATGATAATCTATTATGTCTTTTACTAGAAAGAGTGAGGTAGCAGCAATTCTCAGCAAGTTGACCAAAATCAGCGCCTGCCTGTTGCTGCTAAGCAGTCCAGCAAGTCTGGGCGAAGTGACAGTGCGGGTTGCCGCAACCACAGCCCCGGGCACTCCATGGTACGACAGCTGGATGCACTTTAAACAGGCATTGGCAACATCCAAAGCCGACTTGGAGCCTCGTTTCTATCTTGCAGGCCAGCTCGGCAGCGAAGAATCCGCCCTGTCTCAACTGCGTCGAGGCCGCATACAACTGGCGGGTGTATCACTACAGGGGGCATCTTCTGTAGTGCCGGAGCTGGGATTGTTGATGAGCCCTTACCTGTTTGCCAGCTACCGGGAGGTAGACTGCAGCATGGACGGGTTCCTGCTACAGGCGTTCGACAAACTGTTCGCCGACAAGGGTTTAATTTTGCTGAGCTGGGCCGAGGTTGGGTGGACCAATCTGTACTTTAACCGGGCAGTTGCCGAACCCGCTGACAGCGAGGGTCTTAAGCTGCGCTCAAGCAATGCCCTGGCGTCCCAGCTGCTGGTGCAATCCATCGGTGCCGACATGGTGCCCCTGCCCTTTCAGGACATCATGCCCTCACTGCAAACCGGTCTGATACAGGGCGGCGAGAGTGGCACCATTTTTTATGCGCTAACTGGTTTGCCAGCACAGGCACCCCATCTCACCCTGACCCGTCATGCTTTCGACACCGGGATGTATCTCGCTAACCGACAGTGGTTTGAGACGCTGTCGAGCAGGCAACAGGATTCCCTGCGCCAAAGCCTGATGCCCGCCAATGCGTTTCGCGAGCTGGTGCGACAGTATGAGGTCGCGATACTCGATCAGCCAGACCACTATGGTATCGAGGTGTATCAACCCAACAACGGGGAGTTACAGGCATGGCGGTCAGCGACTGCCAACAACCGTCTGACACTGGCGCAGAAAATCGGTGGTGACAGTGCTGCGCTGCTGGAAGTTCTGGAAGAAGCGGGACGTGAGTGTCGTCAGGACATGCTCAAAGCAGGAACAAGGTCAGCACAGGCAGCTGTGCCACAATCACCAGGCCTAACAACATCAGTCCAATGAACGGCAGCGCCGCGCGCACAACCTCGGCGAAGCCGACCCGGAAAGCGCCCATGGCAACGATCAGGTTGAGCCCCATGGGCGGCGTCATATAGCCGATCTCCAGATTTACAATCATCATAATGCCGAAGTGAACCGGATTGATCTGCAACTGCTCAGCCAGTGGATGCAGCAAGGGGGCCAGGATCAGGATAGCGGAACCAATATCAACCAGGCTGCCTGTAGCCAACAGCAACAGATTGGAGGCAAGCAGGAAGCTGCCCCTGCTGTCGACAACACTGAGCGCACTGCTGACCCATTGCTCAGGCAGCTGCTGGTAGGTGAGAAACATATTCAGGCACACCGCCAGCATCAAAACCGGAAACAGGCCACCAATGAGTCGACTGGTATCAACCAGCACTTCACCAACATCCTGCCAGCCCATCTCCCGGTATATCCCCACCTGTAACAACAAGGTATAGGCGACGGCCACTGCTGCGGCCTCGGTCGCCGTGAAATAACCACTGTAAATGCCACCCAGAACCAGAAGTGGGGCCAGCAGGGCTCCAAAGCTATGTCGCAATGCCTGGCGCCTGCTCATCTCACGCTGCTGGGCGGGCATATGACGACATCGCCAGAGCACGTAGGCGGCAAACAGCCCAATAAGCAACAGCGCGGGCCCCAGCCCCGCATAGAACAAATCAATGATGGACGTATTGGTCATCACCCCATAGAGAATGAGCGGGATACTCGGGGGAATGATAATGCCCAGGGTACCGCCGGCGCACAGCACACCGATACTGAGTCGCCTGTCGTACCCAGCGGCCAGCAAAGCGGGATACAAGACTGTGCCTACCGCCAATAGGGTCACCGTGGAAGAACCGGTCATCGCGGCGAACAGTGCACAGGCCAGCACCGCCGAAAGTGCCAGCCCCCCGGGCACGGTTGCCGTAAAGCTCTGCATCAGCACAGTAATGCGTGCTGCCATGGACCCCTTACTCATCAAATTACCTGCCAGCAGGTACAGTGGAATCGAGAGTAAGACCTCCCGGTTCAGCGCATCCCAGGCGTCGAGCACCATAAACTGAGGGGCACTGTCCCCCCACACCAGGTAGGCGTAGGTCAGCGCAGCAATCAGCATGACCAGGATCGACTGACGTAAGACCAGCAGAGACAGCAGCAGAAGCAGTAGTCCCGGCAATGCCATCAATCGGACTCCGGACCCAGCTGTGGCTGCAGGCAGTAGATAAAACTGCGCAACGCAGCCGAGGCGAATGCAATCACGATCAACAACTGCATGGGCCACAGGGGAATACGCAGCACGGTTGCCACTTCGTCCAGGGCCCGGGTCTGCAGACTGAACTGCAGGGCGAACACTGCAAACAACAACAGGAAAAAACCGGTGACCGCATACCCAATACGCTGCAGCATCGGCTGCCAGGCCAGCGGAAGCCAGTGATCAGCAAAGCGCGGGCGCAGATGGCTGCCGGCAGAGGTCGCCAGGCCCAGGCCGAACAAAGCGACGACAACATTGGCGTAGATGCCTGACTGCTGAACCCAGGGCAGACCGTTGCCAGAGATTTCCCGCAGCAGTACGTCAGCGATCAGAACTATCGCGAGGACAGAAAAAGCGAGAGCGCACAAAGTGCGCTCCCAGAGATCAAGCTTTTGCAGCAGTGCTGCCAAAAAAGCCTTAGAAGTTGTAGGTGAAGTCCACCCCACTCACACGACCACGTGAGTCATGGATGAATGAGCCGCCAAACTCAGGCGCCGGAATCACCTCTTCGAGGTAATCTTCATCCAGCAGGTTGCGACTCCATGCGATGACCGACCACTTCGCTCCCTGGAAACCAAGGCGCAGGTTGGTGGTGGTGTAAGAGTCGCGCTTGGTCTGAGAGTATTCACTGCGACCGAAGCCAAAACCAGGCACGCCGTAGATGTCTGACAGGTCGGTGAAGGCATTAATCGTGGTGTTGTCCTGAACCGTGTGGAACCAGGTCTCGCCGACGTACTCAAGATCCAGGCGGCCAATGAACTCGGCGCTGCCCTCGCCAAAGGGCACAACCACATCCAGGCTCAAAGCACCTGAATCCTTGGGTGCGATCGGCACCTCGTTACCTTCGGTGTAAGGCCGGTTCTGGTTTTCCTTGATCTCACTATCAACAAAACCGTAGCCACCAGACAGGGTGACGTATTCGTTGATGGCGAAGGCGAAATCAATCTCGGCGCCCTGCAGTTCCACTTCATCGATGTTGGTTACAACACGCAGCAGACCAAAGGAACCTGCAAAGAAGTTGAAGAACTGATAATCGTCGATCTGGGTGTTAAACACGGCCAGGTTCACGCGCAGCCGGTTGTCCAGGGCGTTGGTCTTCAGACCCAGCTCAAACGAATCTGTGACCTCTTTATCGTAGTCATCGTTCACCTCAAGCGGAGCGGTAGGGAAGCTGCCGAAATTGCCGTTAACAGTTGCCTCGCTACCGAGGCTGTTAAAGCCACCGCTGCGGAAGCCACGGCCATAGGTGGCATAGAACGTGATGTTGTCGTTGGCCAGGAAGGTGTAGCTGACCTTGGGCTGCCACTCGCTGAAGGTATCATCGCGATCGGGAATCGCATCGGTGCCGGAACCATCAAAGGCCGGGTTGATGGGCTGCGGGCCAAACAGCGCCTGGAAGATCTGGGCGTTGTTCACATTAGGCACGTTATTCGACACTTCGCGCTCTTCCTCATCGTAGCGCAGTGCCAGGGCCAGCTCATGCTTCTCCGCCAGATCGACCTCTACCTGACCAAAGGCTGAGTAAACCGTGGTGTCAAAGGTGTCATCAAACAGCAAATCGGTGGGATTTGGTCCTTCGGGCGGTACATAACCGCTGCGCTCAAAACCGAGACCCAGGTCGGCGCCGTAAGAGACCACTACATCGCGCTCAATTTCCAGGTAGTACAAGCCGGCCACCCAGCGGGCGCGACCGTCTTCGTTGGAAGCCAGACGCAGCTCAAAGCTGGTGCTTTGCTGGTTGCGCTCCTGGTACTGATAACCGTCACAGCTGGTGGGCGTGTAAGGCGGCAGAAATCCATTCAAACCACCGATTTCTTCCAGATATACACCGGGAGGGTTGCCGTCCTGGATGGCGTAGTTCGGCGGCTGCAACAAGCTGGTATCGAAGCTATTGTAGGTATCGGTACACTGGGTAAAAGACTCGGGGCCGCCGAAGGAGTAACCACCGAAGGCCGCGCTGGTACCGTCGGAGAGCAGGTATTCTTCCTGGTCGTCATAGGCCAGGATACCGGTCAGCGTCAGTGCATCGAACTCATAGTCCAGTTTCAATGACAGGAACTGGTTTTCCTGCTCATTCTCACCGGGTACATTGAAGATGTAACGGAAGTTGTGCTCATTCACATCAGCGTAGAGGGACGGATCACCGACAAATGCCGCTGCATCCGGCAAGGCGAAGCTGGCGTTGAAGTTAATCGCGCCACCCTCCACATCGCGCCAGCTGGCCTGGGCATCAATGCTCAAACGGTCATTCGGCTCAAACACCAGTCGACCGCGAATGCCCTGCTCCTTGTGATAATTGACTTCGTCATCACCACCGGTGAATTCATTTTCAAACTGACCATCCGTTTCAACATAGTTGAACGCCAGGCGACCGAATACTTTGTCTTCGGCGAGCGCTCCGCTGACCATGGCCTGCCCCTTGAACAGGTTGTCGGTACCGACACCGACCTTAACGCGGGCCTCAAACTCGTTGCTTGGGCGCTTGGTATTGACCAGGATCGCGCCGGCAGTCGCATTCCGTCCATACAGTGCGCCCTGGGGACCTTTCAGGACTTCAATCTGCTCAATGTCGTAAAGTTCACCATTGAAACCATTGGGGTTTGTGATCAGTACGCCATCCACGACGTAGGCAAAGGTGCTCTCTGCGTCACGGGTTGATACCTGACCACGAATAGAAACCTGGGTGTCACCCACATTCGCCGTATCGACAATGGTGACGTTGGGGGTCAGCGCGATGAAGTCAGAGGGGCGCTCAATACCCGCTCGCAGAATCTCGTTGCCAGTGAAGGCAGTCACGGCAATCGGCACATCCTGCAAACTCTCAGACCGTTTCCGTGCGACCACGACGCTCTCTTCGGGTACCACCGCACCGCTTTCCTGGGCGATGCTGAATTGTGGCAAGGCAGCAACTGCGCCTACCGAGGCGGCACGTACTGCCGTGCTCAGGAATGACTTTTTCATGATGTTCCCCTTGGTTTGAACTTTATTTATTTTTTATTATACGCCGGAATCCTGTTCTGGATTAGTCCGACTTTGAGGCCACAAATCAGTCAAGTATGGCCAACACCTCTGAGAGGTCCATGACATCCGCATACTTGGCGTTCAAATCGAACAGGTTGGCTTCATGGGCATCGGGATTGCGGTCACCTACGGCCTCCCGCGGAATGACCACGGGGAAGTTGTTTTGCAGCCCATCAACAGCGGTAGCGCGCACACAGCCACTGGTGGTCAACCCGGTAACAACCAGTGAATCGGCACCGGCAGCACGCAGCTGCTCGTTGAGATCGGTTCCAAAGAAGCCGCTGGCCCACTGCTTTTCTATCACGGGTTCATCATCCAGTGGCGCCAGCGCAGCATCGACCTGCACCCAGTGAGAATCGGGCTGCAGCACGTTCAGGGCGTTGATTCGCCCCCGAAAAACCGTCGCCTGATCATCACTGTGATACACCACCGTGGTAAAAAAGACGGGCAGACCGCGCTCTCGAAAAGCCTTCAGAAGCGCGGCATTGGCGGCCACGACTTCGGGGCAATCAGTACCCAGCGGACATTCGGAACTGGTAAAGCCATTAATCATGTCGATTAATACCAACGCCGGTCGCTGCCCTAAGCCCAGGCTATTTCGTTCCAGATCCATCTTTATCCTCTGCTAGCTGTAACTGGGCGCCAAAGGTCAGCGCCGGATCAATGTCTATAATCTGCCAGTCTTCAATACCCGAGCGGGGACTGTCGCTGGTGAACCGCCCACCCGCAGCTTCAACACGCTCAATGGCAGTTGCGAGATCATCAACTCCAAATGAAATCAGAAAAAAGCCCTCGCCGTGCTCACGCAGATGCCTGGCAGGCGCGCCCTCCTCCGAGGTTGGCTGCACCAACACCAGCCAGGTATCACCCAGCGCAAATCGCGCGGTCAGTACACCTCGGCCCGATAGCGGTTCACGAATGGCTGCATCGAGGTTGAGCAACTCACGATAACGAGCCTCTGCGGCGTCGAGGTCACGCACCAGGAAGTTAATATGATGAATGCGCCGGGGCTGACTCACAGGCAGTGGGTCCGAATCTGGGCAGCTAACAGCTCGGGCTGGCGGTCACACACGTAGCCGCCCGCATCTTCAAACTCAACCATGCTCCCTTGTTGCAACAAGTCGTAGCTCCCCTGTAGTGAAGGATACAGGATGTCACGGGTGCCGGCGCATACCAGCACTGGCACCTGTATCGCGCAGAGTTGCGCGGCAAAATCCTGCTGGGTTACAGCAATATAGGCGGCCTGGTAATTCTCGCCGGACTCAAAAGCAGCCTGGGTTTCACGCATTAACAGAGGCAGAGGCGTATCGCCCTCCTTACCCTGCATGCGTTGCCACATACCCAAGAGATGACTGCCGTCACCCTGCTCGGGAAAGGGAGCGGCCTTGCCTGGCAGGATAGCGCGCATCTGTTCTGATAACAGAGTTGGCCCGCACAACACCATGGTCTGTATACCGGCCGGATAGTCACTGGCGTATTGCACCGCAATAGAAGCGCCAGTGTGATGGCCAAAGAGGTGACAGCGTTGGACTCCAAGATCCTGCAGTAAGGCCTCTATGGCCGCTGCACAAGCCTCAAGGCTGAATCCGGCAGCCAGGCTGTCGCTCTGCCCAAACCCCGGGTTATCCGGCGCGATCAGGAAGAATTCCGTGTCGAGCTCAGCCATCATGCCCAGGTACATACGCGAGTCGCTGGGGCTCTGGTGCAGTAACACCAGGGCTGGCAGATCCGAGCGAAAGTTACTGCGATAGTGCAGCTGCCCGTGGGGTAGATCGAGAAAGGCGCGCTTAATGGGCACCCGGGATAGCCTCAAGTTCAAAGCTGATCCACTTCAGCTCGGTGAACTCTTCGGTACTGTAACGCCCACCGCTGCGACCCAGACCGGAATGCCCGGTGCCACCGACAGGTGCAACCGCATTGCTCTGGAAAGGATGCATACCGATATGTACGGCCCCGGATTGCAGCTCGCGAGCTGCGCGCAGGCCGAGCCGCACATCGTAGGTCAGTACTCCGGCAGACAGGCCATAAGCACTGTCGTTGGATACCGCTATGCCCTCCTCAAAGTCAGCGACAGACACCACATTCATCAGCGGACCAAAGGTTTCATCACACCAGGCGCTGCAACTTCTGGGTGTATTCAACAGCACCGTGGGTTGGTAGGTCAGGCCTTCATGCACCGACCCGCCGGTCAACAGTGTCGCCCCGCTGTCCAGCGCCTGCTGTTGATGGGCCTGTATTTTCTCTACCGCAGTGCGGTTAATCAGGGGGCCATATGCGGACTCCGCATCTGCCTGCCCCTTGAGCTTAAGCGCCTCGCATTCGGCTTTAAGTGCCTCGCAGAAGGCGTCATAAATCGGCGCCTCAACAACCACACGGGAATTCGCCATACAAATCTGACCGGCATGATTGAACATGCCCGCTGCGGCTATTTTTGCCGCTTTTTCCGGCTCAAAATCCTTGAGCACCAGCAAGGCGCTTTTGCCGCCCAATTCCAGCTGCATGCGTACCATGCGCTGCATGCCAGCGGCACCAATGGCCATACCCGTGCGGGTCGCGCCCGTCAGCGCAATACCATTGATGGCCGGGTGCTCTACCAATGCGGCGCCGCACTCTATACCGAAACCGGGAATCACACTGACTGCCTCCGCCGGCAGGCCCGCCTCAACCAGTAACTTGCCAAAGGCAACAGCGATCAAGGGTGTTTCTTCAGAAGGTTTGATCACCACCGCGTTGCCGGCGGCCAGCGGGAATGCTGCCATCTTGCACAACAGTGCGAGAGGCGCGTTGTAGGGCGACACCACAGCGACAACACCGAGGGGCTCGCGAATAACCATCGACATCCGCGCCGGATTGTCATTGGGAAAAGTCTCCCCATAAAGGCGACGCACCTCGCCAGCTGCAGTGCGCAGCAGGTCGACGGTGTAATTGATTTCGAATCGAGCCTTGGTAATCGTGCTGCCGCTCTCCTGCATCAATAGATCGAGATAACGCTCTTCTCCATCGGCCGCCATGATCTCAGCAGCTCGCAGCAAAATGGCCTCGCGCTGCGCCGGCGCCAGTGTCGACCATGCCCGAAAACCATTGCCAGCCGCAGTGACTGCAGCTTCGATGTCTGCCGCACCACCCCGGGCAATGCGACCCATGACCTGCTCGGTGCCCGGCGCCAGCACGTCGAAGTGCTCTCCCGAAGCAGCCGGCTGCTCAACACCTGCTAATAACAAGCCCGACTCGATCACGCACTTGCCTCCGGCACTGCGGCGACACCGATCAAGCGATGGCCGCGGAAGAATTCGAAGGTCTCCCGTGTACCTTCATCCCCCAGGCCACTTAGACCCCAGGCAGGTCGGGGCGCCATCGGATTCAGGTTGAGCATAGAGACGCCATTGATCTTAATATTGCCGGCGCGGATACCACGGGCGATTTGCCAGGCGCGCTGCTCCTCACCAAACACGTAAGCTGCCAGGCCGTAAGGCGTCTGGTTAGCCAAATCGACAGCTTCATCATCGTCGCTGAAAGTATGAACGGTGGCGACCGGGCCAAAGATTTCTTCCAGGGTTAAATTGGGATTCAAGCCCGTGATCAGGGTAGGCTGCACAAACCAGCCCTCCAACGCGGGCGCACTGCTGTATTGATGCAGCTTGCCGCCCATATCTGCATAGCTCTGCATCGCATCCAGTACGTGCTGGCGGTGGCCCGCGTGCACCAGTGGGCCCATGGAGGAATCTTCACTCAGTGAGCTGCCGACACTGATGCTCTGCATAGCCGACTCAACCGCAGACATCAGTTCGTCGATGATTGATTCATGCACCAGCAGACGACCCAGCGCACGGCACCACTGACCATTCAAGGTGGTCAGCGCTGTGACCACACCTTCGGCCGCGGCCGCGATATTGGCATCTTCAAGAATGACCAGGGGATTATTGCCACCCAGCTCCAACTGCGCCGGCTTGATCCCTTCAGCGCAGGCATGGGCAACTGCCCTGCCACCTTGCAAACCGCCAGTAAAGCTGACGGCGGCGACACGCTCATCGGTCACCAATAGACCACCGGTATCACCGGCGCCATGAAGCATCTGGAAGGTTCCCGCAGGCAGGCCAGCTGCCACGATCGCCTCAGCAATTTCCTGGGCCGAGCCGGGCGACCACTCAGACGGTTTAAACACCACCGGACAACCCGCCGCCAATGCGCTGGCGAGTTTGTGACAAGCAATACCTGACGGCGCATTCCACGGCGCAATAATGGCAGCCACACCCAGGGGCAGCCGTTCTAATTCGAGCTCACCATGCGGGCCCGCAAGCGGCGCCGGATCCGGCATTTCGCGCAACAAAGTCGCGGCGCCGCGAAAGGCCGCGGAACAGATCATGGCGACCCGCGATGTATTGCTGATCACCACACCGGTTTGCAGTGCATCCGATTCAGCAATTGCAGCGGCCCGCAGCTCAAGGCAATCAGCAATGCGCTCGAGATAAGTCGCACGTTCGTCAGCACTCAGACCACCCCAGGCAGCACCGCGATGGTTTTTATCGGCAGCCTCCAGTGCATCTTCAACCTGACGGCCGCTGCTGCCCATCTGGCTGCCCAGCACTTCGCCAGTATTGGCGTCGCACAACTGGCCTGGCAGATTGCGATCGGGCGCAACCCAACTATCGGCGATGTAATTTTGCAGATCTTTCACAACTTCAAGTATAGGCTGTGCTTATTTCTCGAGGGCACCGAAGGACAGTTGCTCGGCTTCGTCCATCAGCATCTTGGCGGTTTCCAGTCGCCCGCGCTCGGCAGGAAACGCCTGCACCAGACCCATGGACACATCGCGCAGGGCGCGTGAAAACGGAGTACCGAACAAGGTGCCGGCGGTACCGGCGAGCTTCAGTGCGGATTGGGTCACCTTAAAACTGTGCTCTGCCACCTGGCCTTTACAGGTGCGCCAGAAAGGCATGATGTCCTTGGTCGGCAGAATGGGCGGCTCTGAAGTCTCCAGCTGAATCATCCGGCGAGCCCACAGCATGGCCGTATTGATGTCGGCGAACATTTCGCCAATCAGCTGCTGCTGGTAGGGACCGGTTCCCAGCGGGCGACCGGTGTCCTCGAACTTGCGCGTGCTCATGTTCTTCAGCGCTTCCTGATAAACGGCGTAGGCGCCTCCCAGGTAGATACTGGATGCCGCGACCTGATTACCCACATAGCCGGACCGGCTCTGAGTGCACATCTTGGCAAAAGAGCCCTGTATTGCAAGCGCGTTCTCTGCCGGCACAAACACTTTATCTAGCACCAGGCCTTCAGTGGCGGTACCACGCATACCGATGGCATCCCAGTTGATTCGACCGCGGGTACCCGGGGCATCGCGCTCGACAATGAAGGCGCACAGTCCGCTGGCATCGTTAATACCTTCGAGACTGGCTGCCACCAGGTACTGATCGGCAATACCTGTGGCACAGCCGAAGGATTTCGCTCCAGTCAGTTCCCAACCACCATCGACTGCTTTGGCTTCGGTGGTAATCGTAATAGCAGCGCCCTCTGACTTCACCGACTCACTGGCAAAGTTCGCCAGCCACTTGCCATCGCGACCCATGGTGTAGAGCACTTTTTCCGCGAAGGCACGCACGACAGGTTCTTCGTCTGCATTGAACAGGCCGGCATCGATGGCCTTGAGTGACAGGTTGCCGCGGGAAGCAGAAGTCAGGTGAAAAAAGTATGACAGAGCCGTTGATGGGCAGACCGTGCCAATGGCGAAACAGGCACCCGCCCATTCGCGAAGGCCGCCACCCAGGCCGCCATACTCTTTGGGTACGACCAGGCCCAGCAGACCGGCGTCACTCAGGGTTTTCACGTTGGCCGGATCAAGGAAGCCTTCCTTGTCCATAGCCGCAGAGCGCTCAGCCAGTATGGGCAGGATCTCTTCTACCGGCTCCAGCCGGGCGCGTTCTTCAGGTGTGTAATCCTCTACCAGGATTTCGGCAGTTAATTTGCTCACTTAATACATCCTTAGCCAAAGGCTATTCGCTGGTGGCGCGCAGTAAGGCAATCTGTGCATCCACCGCTTCCTGACCAATCAGGGGCAGTATCTGATCCCAGACCTTGTCCACGTCCACATTAAAAATAATGGCCTTGTTGCGGGCATCCCGCTGGACCAGTTGCTCGCGACTAACGCCCTGCACAGAGCTGTCTGACACGCCATTTTCGACCAGCCCAAACCAGTGATCGAGGTACTCATCCACAGAGTTATCGATCTCGGAGAAGGCGTCTTCATTGGCACGACTGGCCAGCATCCAGGGTGACATGATCGCGTATTGTCTCGGGCTAAGCGCAGCTTTTGATAAGCCTTCTATCGCGTTGCCCCTTTCATGGGCCTCGGTTAAAGGAGTAAAGCATTCATCCATGTAGCCAAGGTTCGAACCCAGGTCGACACGGGGAATCAGGTCAAGGTGGAAGGCGTGATGCCCACCAGCACGGACAGAGTCCAGGGTGAAGTGCGGCACAGGACTGTCCGATGGCGTAAAGCAGAACATCATGTGTGAGTCCAGCTGAATAGGTGGCACCACAATTGTGGAGGTCACCACTCGAAACAGCGGGCCACCGCTGAACACCCTGACCTGACCAATGGGGCCGTCATACATCGGTGCGTGACAGGTCAGGGGCAGATGCGGGCCACCGTCTTCGGCCAGCTCTTCTTTCAGGCCAAAGCGATCAATCACCCTGTCCAGAGTGCGCTGCCACAGCGCCTGGGACAGTGATCCTTCCATTTCGCTCATAACAGAGCCTCCAATAATTGCCATGGACGGCCTGCCAACAAATCAGTGCCACGTGACACCACTTTGTTTGCCGCCCAGCGGGGTTCAATAGTCGTCAGCGTCAAGCCCGCGTCGGGATCGGCCACCGTCACTGGTGGCTGACTCAGGAGCCCATCAAAGGGGCGCTCCTCCCAGGGGGTCATGACGGTAAAATCTTTTGTCAGGCGGGTGGCCAGGCTGGCGCCCAGATCACTGCCTTGCATACACGCCAGAAGGTTTACGCGGTTTTCCGCCGAACGCTCCAGCAGGCCGGTCGAAACTTCCCAGGCTTCCTGGGGCATCACCGGCACCACCACAGTATCAGCGCCGGTAAAGGCCGCCATTCGAAATGCCTCTGGCAGGCTGGCGTCATCTGAAGTCAGCATAGCCACCCGGCTGAAACCCAGGTCCAGCATCTGCACTTCATCAACGAGCGCGGAAAAAGCAAAGCGCTCACTGTGGTGCAGCTGACCCTGCTGCAACACCAGACCGTCCTTGCCAATCAATACTGCCGAGAGTGTTTCCGGCTCGCCCAGCACAAGCGTGGTCGCCACATATTGATTATCAGCGCAGAGAGCGGCCAAAAAATCCACCAGGGCTTCGGAGTCCTGTCGCGCTTCAGCGACATCAGTCACCTGTTGGTTCGGCAAAAAGAACAGCGGCGGCAATACCGCCAGCTGCGCGCCGGCCGCAAACGCCACGCCCAACTGCTCCGCAGCCTCCGCAGGCGCCGCCTCGCCACAGGCGGACAACTGGATCAGTGCGGCCAGCGCCGATTCATCACCACCAAACTCAATCGGCTGATCAGCGGGGTCCTGGCCCAGAAACTGATAGAGCTCAGGGCGTCGCACCCCGACACTGTCGGTGCCATCCGGACGAGACTTCTCATCGGCCTCGGCGACGTGTACATCTGCGAATACATATTCTTCTTTGTCGAGGCTGGCAATAGCCAAAACCGTGCCATCCGGTGCGACGATTTGACTCTCCCCAGCACCACAAAGAAATTTCTCGGGAATGCCGGTCTCTGCTGAGACGGGCTCCATGAGAAAGTCGGGAATCAGCGGACCCACTTTATTGGCCGCCGCAACGAAAACCTTGTTCTCCGCAGCCCGCACCGGAATGTGCAGGGAACCCTCATCTGAGGCAAAAGAATTGAGACTGTTACACAGCAGCTGTGCACCCCGCAGCGCGAGACCGCGCGGCGTTTCGTTAATCACGCCATCCATGCAGGCATAGAGGCCGAGCCTTCCCAGCTCCGTATCGACAATAGGGCCCTGCTCGGTGGCGCGG
Source organism: Halieaceae bacterium (assembly GCA_963921335.3). GTDB lineage: Bacteria > Pseudomonadota > Gammaproteobacteria > Pseudomonadales > Halieaceae > CAWUFC02. The sequence goes on from CAWUFC020000002.1 coordinate 1,755,717, forward strand.
CGCAAAAAATCATTCTCATGACCAATCAGCACCTGCTTGTCATTAGTCGCCAACAGCTGACCGCTGTTGCTGTATAGCAGACTGGTGCCTGTGCAGACACCGCCCTCGCGTCGAACAGTGCAATTGATCACCACATGGGCATTGATCTGGGCCGCTCGCTCGGCGATCGCCTTGCAAAACTCACCATCAAGATCGACCGACACCTCATAACAGTGCTCTGCGCCATCGTACCAGGACAGGTGATTGCAGAACTCAGGCAAGACCACTAGCTGTGGCTGGCAGCTGGCGGCATCGTCCAAGGCCGCCAGGCAGGTATCCAGATTGGCGCCGAGGTCGGCGCCAATGGCGAACTGTGCTACCGCTACGCGCATGCTTAGAAGTTGTATTTCAGAGTCAAACCGTAGGTGCGGCGCTGACCCTGGGCCACCAGGAACTTGTTAAACAGCGCGGTAGTGAAGCTACCAGACACGTATTTCTCATCGGTCAGGTTCTTACCCCACAGGGTGATATCCCAGTTCTGCGCAGGCGAGCTGATGTTGAGCGAGCCATTGAACAAGGTACGAGAACCGATGTAACCGGTGTTGATGGGCGTCTGGTACTGCTTGGAACGGTAGCTGGCATCCAGACGACCGGCAAACATCCAGCCGTCAAACCAGTCGCGAGCGTAGTTGAGCGCAACGATCGCCTGTTCTTTGGAGGTACGCGCCAACTGATTGCCACCCATGTTAGTTTCACCACAGCGCTCGCCGGGCTCAATCACATCCTTGGGACACTGCCAGTAGTAGTAACGCGCCGCCGCATCATAAGTAGCACCGTCTTCATACTCCGGATTAATCCAGGTGTAGCCGGCATCAATACTCCAGGCATCGCTGAAGCGGTAAGTCGTCTCCAACTCAAAACCGTAGTTGGTGGCGTCACCAATGTTTACGGTTACCACGTTGGAATTCTGACTCTGCACGCTAGGAGACACAGAACCCTGCAGATCTTTCCAATCAATGTAGAAAGCGGCGAGGTTAAGGGTCAACTTGTTATCAAAGAAAACATTCTTGGAGCCGATTTCATAGGTCCAGTTTTCTTCCGGCTCAAAACGCAGATCTTCAGGTGACAGCGAGTTGTTAAAGCCGCCGGACTTCACACCTTTGGCAGCGTAGGCGTAAACCATATTCTGATCGCCCCAAGACCAGTCGATACTCACACGCGGAGTGAAGTAGTCAAAGACATCCTCGTCTTGCGGCACTTCAATATTTGACTCAAAACAGACCTCACCCGTAATTAGGCCGGTGCCACAGCCGACTTCCCCAGGCGCGAGTCCAAAGTTATCTGTAAGACGATTGATCTTGCGCTCTTCCTCGGTGTAGCGACCTTCGAGACGCAGAACCACGGTGTCGGTGATGTCGTAGGAGAGTTCGGCAAAGATCGCACGCACCTCGTCATCAAACTGACTGTTGTTGGATTTACTGCCGTTCCAAAAGGTGTTGAAAAAGTCGAGCACACCACTGAACACCGCATCATCGAGCGGACCGGGCATGCCCGCGACGATCTCGAGATTACAGTTTGCGATTTCATCTTCGTTGGTGCCATTGCCGTTCAGGTCCCGATCACTACACACCGGCGCAAACACGGTCAGGTCATGCGACTCATCTTCTGTTTCTGAGAAGTAGATGCCACCAGAAAGGAACAAGCGGTCGCCACCATTCCAGTCCAGGCGCAGCTCGTGAGACTGGGTCTCCATGGTTGAGTTAGGACGCGAGCTGAAATCAGAACTTTGAATATTGACCGCAATATCCTGATAGGTTGAGCCCTGCAAGGGATCACGCGCCGCCGGGCCAGAGGTACGCGAATCGTGCTGGATATCGCCAAACTGGTAACGCAGACTCCAGTCTTCGCTAATGTCCCAGGACAGCTTGAGATTCCACAGCTCGGTCTCGGCAATACTGCCATAACCGCGGGGATCGACTGCCCCGGGGATAGAAGGATCTTCAATAGCATCACCAAATGGGCTGATGTAGTTACCCGGAGCCGGCAGATACGGCACTTCGCCAAACCACATAGTATTGCCGGTTACTGGCAAAGGCAGACCAACCGACGGCAGGGTCTTGGTATTGCCATTCATGTCGTCGAACTCAGAGGTGGCGAATCGCGCCACTTCCTGCAAGCCATTGATGAAATAGCTGCCCTGGAATTCGCGCTTCAGGTCCGTATCGTAGTAACCCACTGACAGCTCTACCGTATCAGTGGGGGTCCAGATCATAGAGGCACTGATGGTCTGGTCGTCCCAGCCACCGAGATTACCCTCATTGGTAAAACCAGGCACGTCTGCGTCAGCAAAAGGGTGAGGGTTCTCGTTGGCGCCATCAAATTCACTAATACCGCCCGACAACCGACCGAACAGCTTGCCTTCAACAAGTGGGCCGCTGACCATGGCGCGATAGTCTTCCCGCTCATGATTGCCCTGAGTGGTCATGAGGTAGGCCTCGAACTCTTCGCCCGGGCGCTGGGTCACGTAGTTAACCGCACCAGCAAAAGCATTACGACCATAGATCGCATTCTGTGGGCCCTTGACCACCTCGACGCGAGCCAGGCCAACCATGCCGATGTTCATCATGCTCTGGCGCTGCAGATATAGCCCATCCAGGTAGATACCCACGTTCTGGAAACGATCCTGGATAAAGTTGGTGGCCAGACCGCGAATCGTGACGGTGGCCTGAACGCCAGAACTGATGCCGCCGTTGTAGCTCATACCGATGGTATTGGTGGCCAGATCTTCCATAGTCTGGATATCGCGCTGCTCGAGCTGCTCAGTCTGGAACGGCGTAATGGCCAGCGGCACATCCTGCACCGATTCCGCCCGTTTACGCGCGGTGACGATCACCTCTTCCAGCTGAATTGCGCCATCACCCTTCTGGGCATGGGCTGCCGGCATCGAGGCAGCGGCAATCGCTGCGGCGATGAGAGACTTGTATTTCATTTGTAACCCCCGGTGAAACAAAGTGCTTTTTTACTAGCGAAAAGATTCAATTGACATAAAATACTACCATTATATCTTTTGATCAATATCCGACGACTTTTAGGACCCAAAAACATGCAGGATTACAGCCTGGCATTGGCCCTTTTTGACTACTTACCGGTATTTGCCTCAGCCCTTGGCTTCTATTGGCTGGCCCGATTAATCAGTAGCGACGGGCAGTACAGCAAGCTTGCACTGCTGGGATGGGCGCTGGTGATCAGCGGCGGTCTCTGCAAAGCCAGCTGGAAGCTCATTTGGGTCGTCACCCAGCAGGATCTCGTCTGGCTGGCCAATCTACTGTTCATCCTGATGGCGCCGGGAATGATTATTCTGGCAGCCCATACGCTGCGTGCCAGTCGCATCTGGCGCGGCACCGGCAGCCTGGAAAGCCCTAACTTATGGGCGTTTGGCCTGATTGCGGCGGTGTCTGCAGCGGCCATCGCAGCAGCCATAGGCGGTGGCCGCAGTTGGTTCTTTATCATGCTGGCAGGCGCCTCTGTGGCCAATATTTTCCTGACCAGCCTCCTTATCCGCGCGGCCTGGGGCATGGGCGAGCGCACAACCGCCCTGCTTTTTTTACTCAGTATCAGCCTGATTATCGGCCTGAGCGGCCTGTCTCGTATCTCCGAGGGCTCGGCGCCGCTGCAGTGGCTGGCTGAATGCCTCAATCTCGTAGCTCAGAGCAGTTTCGCTTATGCAATTTTTAGGCTCAGACCACACATCCTAAATCTGGACACAACCGTATCAAGTTCAAAAACCTAATCAGGAAACAGTCCCAATGAACCAAGCTTCAACTGCCCAGCAGGGCGGCCGCTTCGTCGGCATGGATCTCACCCCCGGCGTCAGCGGCTTCAATATGAGCGCCTTTTATTGGGCCTGTTTGACGGGTATTTTGCTGTCGACGTTCGTCCCGCAAATGCAACCCTATCTGCTCAGTGAGTTTCTCAATATTCCCGAATCCGAACAGGGCGTGATCAGTGGTGACCTGTCTTTCTGGGGTGAAGTCGCCATTATCATCATGGTTGGTGTATGGGGTGCAATGTCAGACAAAATTGGGCGCAGACCCGTCATAGCCATGGGCTACGTGATCATGACTGCCGGCATTTTCCTCTACCCCAGGGCCGAGAGTGTCAACGGGCTGTTGCTGGCACGACTGTGCTTCGCAGTCGGTGTCGCCGCCTACAGCGTTATGATTGTTGCCCTGATTGCTGATTATGTACAGGACAACAGTCGCGGAAAGGCAGCGGGCTTCCTGGGCTTCTTCAACGGCATTGGCGCCCTCACCACAGTGATGCTGTTGCTGCGACTGCCCGCGATCCTGCAAGACCAGGGGCAGACGCCGATCGAAGCCGGCTTCACCACCTACCACATTATTGTTGGCCTGACGTTCTTCACCGCGGTGCTGATGTGGTTTGGGCTGAGCAAAACCGAGTCCCACACCCACGAAGAAGAAACCAACATGCTCAAGCTGGTGAGCGAGGGCGTCACTGCCGCCAAAGACCCGGGTATCGCCCTGGCTTACGGCGCATCATTTGTCGCGCGCGGCAACCTCGCCATCGTGGGCACTTTCTTCACCTTGTGGCTGGCAAATTACGGCACTGTCGAGCTGGGCATGGGCCGGGCAGAGGCGCTCGCGAAAGCGGGCGGCATCATCGCCATCACCCAGAGCATGGCGCTGTTCAGTGCGCCCTTTTTCGGCATTCTGACCGACAAAATCAATCGAGTCAGCGCCCTGAATATCACCCTGTTCCTGGCCTTCCTCGGCTACGGCGGCACTATTTTTATCGAGAATCCCTTCGGCATGGGCATGATCATTTGCGGCATGCTGATCGGTATGTCTGAGGTGGGCTGTATCATTACCAGCTCCGCGCTGATTGCCCAGCAAACGCCTCAGCGCATTCGCGGCTCGGTCATCGGTATGTTCACCCTGACCGGAGCTATCGGCATCATGGTCGCCAGCAAAGTGGGCGGACAGCTGTTCGACAGCTGGCGCGAGGCAGCCCCGTTCATTATGTTTGGCGGCTTTGCACTGGTGGTGCTGATCTGGGGCCTGATTGTGCGCAGCAGGATCAAGCCGGCAGAAGAGAACGAGGGCGAGGCAGCAGCCACCTGAGCTTGCATACGGCGGGTGCTAGCAACATGCCAGCACCGCCATCAACAGCCTCAGTCACCTTTGTTCCCAACAAAGGAATCGTAATACACTAGCGGCATGATTAATGCCCGCGTTCGCGCAATGCTGCCGGAGATCGACAACTTTCTCGATCATTGTGACCGGCAAAAGCATAAAGCCAAATCCGTGCTGGTCGCCTCGGGCGAGCCCAGTGAGAGCTTCTTCTTTGTCCTGGACGGCTCCCTCTCTGTCATTCTGAAAAGTGAGGACGGCCAGGACATGGTGGTGAGCTATGTGAAACCCGGGGATTTCTTTGGCGAGGTAGGTCTCTACAAGCGGCAGGAAAAAGTACGCGAAGCCACCGTGCAAGCCAAAACCGACTGCGAGGTTGCTGAGATTCGCTACGACCGCTTTCACGAAATCAGCCGCGACTTTCCCGATATTGTCTACGCTATTGGCTGCCAGATGGCAGACCGGCTCACCAACGCGACCCGTAAATTGCACGACCTGGCTTTTGTAGACACCCGGGGACGCATCCTGATTGCGTTGCACGACCTGTGCAAACAACCCGACGCCATGACCCACCCGGAGGGCATGCAAATCAAAGTCTCCCGCCAGGAACTGTCACGCATAGTGGGTTGCTCCCGGGAAGTCGCCGGGCGCATGCTCAAACAGTTGGAAACCGAAGGCCTGGTTGAGGTCAGCGGTCACACCATGGTGGTGCTAGGTACCCGCTAAACCCCAGGCTTGCTGCAGGAACTGATAGAAATCCTGCCAGGACTGCTCCATCGCTGCTTCGTTGCGGCCACTGGTATAACCATCACGATTGGAACACTGTGAGAAGGCCAGACCCGCACCCCAGGGCGTGTCGATAGAGTGCCCGGTTGACTGTTCGACCGTGGTGCCATCCTGCGTCCACAGCATCAGGCAATCCTTGGTCACCGCGGCCCCTTCCTGAAAGGCCTGGGGATAGGGCTGCTCCCAGCCATGACCGGCACCCTCATAGACTTCCAGCGCGACTTCAACCCCATGATCCTGCAGTTTTTGCTGGAACCACTGACAGCGGGGAATCGACATGGACTCGTCCTTCTCACCCATCATGATCAGCACCGGACTACCCTCGACCCTGAAGTCCTCAAAATCAAAGGAGCAGCCGGCATAGAATGACGCATAGGCTGAGAAACGAGGCCCCTCTTCACCGAGGATGCCGCTGGCAACGGGCTCAAACATGGAATACAGCGCAGCAGCAGCTCCCAGGGAAAAGCCGGTGACACCAATTTTTTCTGCATCGATGTATGGGTGCTGCTGCAGAGCATCAAGGGCGTTAAAACCATCGATGATCTGGCTGAAGATGCTGGCCTTCTGCAGGCGCGTGAAATAATCATCAGTAGAACGCAGATTGCGCGCTACAAAAGTATCTACGGCAAAGCCGGCAATGCCGTGGTCTGCCAAACGGTTGGCGAGATAGACACTGCGGCCGCTCCAGTCACCCCCGGAGCCGTGCAGTATCACTACCGCAGGCACGGGGTTGTCGGCGCTGGCCTCTGGCGGCAGCACCAACAGGCCGCCACCATTCACCGCGACCTCAGCATTAGTGGGCCCCGCCATAAGCTCAGTACCCGTGCTGGCGTTCCAGCTTGGAAAGCCCACTACGCCCTTGGGAGCGGTACTGAAATCAGTAGCGTAATAGACATCGACCACCGGCTCTTTCGACGGCCAGAGTTGTACCACGCCGTAAGCAGCGAGCAGTAATACCAGACCCTGTAGCAGACGTTTCAAGACTAAAACTCTTCCAGCAAGCGGCCTTTGCCGGTGATTTTGTCATCGATACCGGAATTGCGCAGCGCGTGCCAAATCGTGGCCACATTGATCGGAATCATCGGCTTCTCAAGCCACAACTCCAGGGTCGGGAAGATATCGACGGTACTCAGATTGGTACCACACTGGATGATGGCATCGACGTCGTCGCCGTCTACACTGCGCACCGCGTCCATCACATCCTTAATCGAGGTTTCTGCAATCGACGTCGCAGATGGACGGCTCAGGCCGGCAATGCCTTTTACCTCGAAACCGATTTCACTGAAGTAGCGACGCACATTGTCATCACCTACCGGCGGATACGGCGTGATCACCGACAGGGTCTTCACACCGAAGTTGTGCAGCGCTTCGCGGGTGGCAGTTGCCCCCGTGGTCAGGCCCAGATCACCGATCTGGTCAGTAATAGCTTTTTCAAACTCAATATTGCCTTCCATGCCGCCCCAGAAAGTTTCAGCCGACATACCCAGCATCAGGTGAGTGATTTTTGCGCTCATGACGCTATCGATCGCCGGCGGCAACTCATCGCGCATCAATTCAAGGAAGCGCTCAAAGACGCTGTCGATGCCCTCGCCGGTTTTGTCGTTCTCGTCTGCCCAGTTTTTCAGCTCGATCCAAAAACGGGAGGGATGCCAGGTCACACCGTCGATACCAAATTTTTGCAGGTCGTATTCAACGCCGGTGTTGGTAGAGGGAATCAGGACGCCAATTTGTGCGCGGCGCGCGATCTGAAAGTTATCCATTGTGGAGCCTTTATGTATTGATCAAAGGCGGGCAAAGGTATCACAGACATCCTGAATTTTGCATGAACTAAATCAAGCGCTTGAAGACTATGCCACTAAACGAAAAGACATCGAGGCAGCTGCGAGACGTCGCTCCAGGCGTCCTGCCTTCTCGCGACTTACATTACATCCCTGTAAATAAAAAATGGCCGGTCGGGAAACCCAACCGGCCATGACTTGGAACGAGACCGGACCCTATGGTGGCCCGGACTACATCCGCTTACCAGCGATAGGAAGCGCGCAGGTACCAGCTACCACCTTCGTAGTTAGCAGGGGTACGACGCGGATACTGCAGACCTACACTCTGACGGTTGGCATTGGGCTCGTCGATTTCATCGGGGAACTCGTCGAACACGTTAGAACCGCCCAGAACTACGCGCCAGTTGTCGGTGATATCAACACCCAGCTCGAGATCAACAAACATGATGGCGTCGATCTTCGCACTCGGGCTAACCGGATCATCGATCGTGCCGCGCTCATCATAGTGCTCACCGTAGTAGTTGGCGCGAACCATAAAGTTCCAGCGATCAGCAAAGTAGTTCTGCCAGGTCAGCACGAAACGCTCTTCGGGGAAGTTGTTTTCAATGTCTTCCACAGCGGAATCGCTAACCGGAGTCACAGGACCCAGCACGGGGCTGTTCACCAGCATCTGATCAGTCACTTCTACTTCGTTGTAGTTGAAAGCAAAGCTCAGCTCGGAGCTGGCACCGCTGTCTCCATAGTCCCAACCAGAGGTCAGCACCAGGTCAAGACCACGGTGACGAACGTCCAGGGCGTTGGTGTAGAAGGAGATCGTGGAGCTTTCCAGGCCCAGTACAGGGATATCACCGGTACGGTAGATGCGGTCTTCAACTTCAACGTTGTAGACATCACCCGTCAGGTTGGTTGTCTCACCAAAGGCCGCGGTGAAACCAAGGCTGGCGTTCACAGACTGCTCTTCCGTCAACTCAGTACCACCGTTAGCAATCGCGATGGGGCTGGTGGGCGGAACCAGACCTTCTTCCACCTGCAGGCCGGTTGCGCCGTCAAAGGTGGTGATGGTGGTACGCACATTGGCCTGACCGGGAGTAGGAGCATGGAAACCGGTAGACACTGCACCGCGCAGGGTGAAGTTGTCGGTCACGCTCCAGCGAGCTGCCAGCTTGCCGATGGTGGTACTACCGAAGTCTGAATAGTCTTCGTAACGCGCAGCTAACTGCAGCAGGAAGGCTTCAGTGATATCAAATTCGAAGTCACCATACAGCGCATAGTTGTCACGATCGAAGCTGCCGGAATTCTGCGGGCGGAAACCGTTCAGGCCGTTGGAACCAGAACCGATGTAGGAGTTCTCTTCACCTGAATTAATGGTGTACTTCTCTTCGCGGTATTCAGCACCGAAGGAGAACAGTACGCGATCACTCAGCGGCAGAGACACGTCGGCGTTCAGGTTGAATTCTTCCTGCTCGTAGCCGCCCACATCAAAGTCGCGCTGCAGGGGCTCACCATCCGCACCCAGACCAAGGCTGTGGTTGGTGGTGTTATTCAGGAAGTAGTCCAGCTCGTTCTTACCAAAGCCGGCACTGATATCCCAGGAACCGCCATTGGAAGTTTCGCCTTTGAAGCCACCAGTCAGGCTGGTGTCTTTCTGGGAACCATCCAGGAAAGGCGTGTACCCGGTCTCCAGAAGAGCACCGTCGTAGCCGTGATCAGCAATCAGGGAAGCCAGCGAAGAGTGGCCGGGGTTACGATAGAAGAAGCGGTAAACACCATCCATCTCACCCCAGTTACCGAAGGCATACAACTGGCTGCTTTCGCCAATGTCTACACCCAGGTTAAGGAAGATGCGAGTTGCTTCAGATTCCGGGCGACCCCAGGTCTGGGCGAAGGGCTCATCATCAAACGGCGTATCTGCACCAATACCCTCGGCACCAGCGTCGATCAGGGCCTGCGCGTCAGGGCGCTGAACGCCGCGAGACAGGGCGTCGTTCTCGGTGTACTCAATGGTACCGTTCAGGAAGCCGCGTCCACCCAGTGAGACACCACCGTTGGCGGCCAGTTTAAAGCTGGATTCATCGTCGAAGTACTCACCGTACTGAACCTGAACTTCACCGCCTTCGTCGGCGTCTTTCATTTCAAAGTTGATCACACCGGCGATGGCGTCAGAACCATACTGTGCCGCAGCACCATCACGCAGTACTTCAATCGACTTCACACCCAGGCTGGGCACAAAACCGATGTCGACAGCATGTGAACCATTACCCGCAGCCGGCGCGAAGAAATGCACCAGGGCTGAGCGGTGGCGGCGCTTGCCGTTCACCAGTACCAGGGTCTGGTCAGCAGCCATACCACGCAGCGAAGTCGGGCGGACGAATGAAGAGCCGTCACCAGTCGCCGGGGTTGCCGTGTAAGAGGGAACCAATGCGCGCAGGTTATCGGTCAAATCGGCCGAGTTACCCAGGGAGTTGAAATCGTCTTCGTTAAAGACATCAACCGGAACCGGCGAATCTTCAACAGAACGCGGTTTGGAACTACGAGTACCAATGGTAACCACTTCCTCGAGGACCCGCTCACCATCATCCTGGGCCAGTACAGGCTGCCCCATGGTGGCGGCCACTGCGGTCATGGCCAGATAAAGGGGTGTGCGTTTGAACATTGCGCTTCTCCGTAACTGTCTTGTTGTTGTGATTTGTTGTTTTTTAATTACATACGGGATGCCAGGCATGCGAACCTGTCCCTACCCATCCCCTCACCTTAACGCGGGGGGTTGAGCAAAAAATAGGAAATATTCACATCCGGGAGACTGAGGTTTCCCGCGAACTATACGTTGCCGCGGTTGTGGAAACTGCCCGAACGCCGCAGGATACGGCGGGTCAGGCAAAAAATAGTCTTTAATATCAACTACATGCCGCGTTCGGCAAACAGGTCCCGCTTGTTGAAGCGAGCCGTCATGAAGCGCCAGCCGATTTTACCGCCCGTCAGCCACATGACCTTGGCCCCATCTTTGTCTGCCTTGAGCACACCATCTGCCAGCCAGGGGGTTACGGTTTCCACGGTATCGCCGAGAATATTGAAGTTACGGCGCATGCGTGGCCAGTCCTCTGAATCGGTGTCCATGTCGGCAAGCAGAAGATCGGTCAGTACAATGCCCGGGCTCAAGGTACATACCTGCACGCCGGTACCCTCCGCATCCTTCTTTAAGCCTGCATTTAAATAGTTGACGGCCCGCTTGGTGGCACCGTAGGGCAGCATGCCTTTCATGGTCATGCCGTTGGAACCAAAACCTTCCATATTCCAGATCTGGCCATGACCCTGCGCCTTCATACCACCCATCACCACTTTGGCAGCGTAAAGCATGCCCAGCAGGTTGGCGTCGACAATCTGCTTGAGCTGCTCCGCGTTGGCTTCATAGATAGGCACGTGCGGAATATCCATACCTGCGTTGTTGATCCAGACATCGACGCTGCCAAAGGCAGTGATGGCAGCATCCCAAAGGCCCTGTAGCTGATCGATATCAGTAATGTCACAGGCGGCACCCGCCACCTTGTCCGGATAGGTTGCGGCCAGTTCGGCTACTACCTCGTCGACCGCTTGCTGACCGCGGCCGGATACCACCACGTTACAGCCCCGCTTGAGGAAGCTGTCAGCCAGGCCCCGACCAATACCCCGGGTACTCCCGGTAATCACTACAGTTTTCATGAAACGTCCCGTCATCAAATCAATATGACCTATTGTTATATCATAAAGCCATATCGTCAAATCCCTCCGGGCGGGCTAGACTGGCAGAAAAAAGAGCACGCCATGAGCAACTGGCTAAACACCCTGCAAACATTCTTCCCGGCACTGGGCACCCTGGCTTTTACGCTGGTATTGCTTTTGTTTGTGAACTTCTGGATCAAACGAAGCCAGGCTCAGGGCCAGACAACGGCCACCACCTACCAGTTTCTGCGTGTGCTGTTTCTATTAACAGCAGTAATCGCCATCATTTTGCTGTTGCCGATATCCGACCAGACCCAGGGCCAGGTGCTCAGCCTGCTTGGTGTGGTGATGACCGCCGTGATCGCACTCTCATCCACGACCTTTGTCGCTAATGCCATGGCCGGCCTGATGCTGCAAAGCAGCAATACCATTCGTGCGGGCGACTTTATCCGGGTCGACAAGCAGTTCGGACGAGTGACACGCCGCTCCCTGTTACAAACCCAGATTCAAACCGAGTGGCGCGACCTGACCACACTACCTAACAGTTTGCTGATCAACCAACCGGTGACCGTACTGCATCGGGAGGGAACGATTATCTCGGCAGAGATATCGCTGGGCTACGATCTGCCCTTCACCCGCATTGAAGAGTTGCTAAAACAGGCGGCAGCTGAAACGGGACTCGAGGAGCCCTTTGTACTGATTCAAGATCTGTTGGATCACGCTGTCGCCTATCGTATTGCCGGCTTTCTGCCGGAAACCAAAAATCTGCTCACTGCGCGTTCCAACCTGCGCAAAAAATCCCTGGCCATCCTGCACGGGCACGGCGTGGAAATCGTATCGCCGTCGTTTATGGTGCAGCGACCGGTCGACCCCAGTTTCAAAGTCATACCTGAACGGCCTGTTTTGCATGAAGGCCCGCAGGATTTGGACGAGGTGCCTGAGGAGAAGATATTCGATAAAGCCGAGGAGGCAGCCAGCCTGGAAGAGTTACGCACAGAGCTGGAGACAACCCGGGGCAACCTGAAAGAGCTGCGCGCGCAGCTTAAAACCTGTGAGGAGTCAGAGCAGGCGGATTTACAGTTGAGGTTGCAACAGGGTGAAGCGCGTGAACACTGGCTGCAGGCCAGCATCGAACAGAAGCTGGATAGTTAGGCGTCCCCATGGCTGACCTCAACACCTATGCATCCATCGCCGAAATCTTCGGCGCTCTCACCATTATCTGTGCAGGTGTGTTCGGTTTTGTGCAGTACACCGAGTACCGGCGCAATCGCCGCGACCAGGTGGCCGCTGAACTGTGTCGACGTTTCGCAGAGCCGGAGCTGGCCAAGGCCGTCATTCTGGTCAAAGCGATTCCCGAAGGGGCCACAACCGAACAGATACAAGCCCTGGGACACGAGTACGAGGCTGCCGCCCAGATCGTGGGCATGAGCTTCGAAACCATGGGGCTGCTGGTTTACCGTGAGATCGCGTCTTTCGAAATCGTGCAGGAACTCTGTGGCGGACTGCTACAGGAGATGTGGCGCACTATTGGTGTATGGATTCAGGAAAACCGCGAGACCCACGATAACCCGCGATTCGGAGAATGGGTTCAATGGCTGGCGGAGCGCATGACTGAGGCGGAGGGTGATATCACCCCCGCCTACACCGCGCACCAGCACTGGAAACCTTAAGCGGCTTCCTCGTCGTCGCTAACCGGATTTAATGGTGCTGGCGCATTGATTGCCGGCACCAGCGGGACCGTGTCCATGACCCAATCCAGTTCAGGGTTCTCACGTCGCGCCGGTGAAGGAATACACAGAACACGACGCCCCTTGGCTTCAGCCACTTTATGGGAGTCAATCTGCCAGCCTTTCTGTTCAATCAGCCTACGACGGGCGTTGCGGAACGTGCTCATGAACTTGTCGTCTTTCACGGACATTTCGTTCATCAGGCACTCGGGCAAATAGTTGGGCGCGGCGCGCTCAACAATGGCGGTGTCCTCTGCAAAGATCTTGCGCAGGCGTTTGCGCGAGCCCTTGTCGAAGAAATCGTGGTGGAAAAAGCTGCGCAGCTGCGTCGCAAAGGTACGCGTGGTGTGCTCATCAACCGGGGTGTTTGCGTCAAACATGAGGATCGACATCTTTGGATTAATGTCGATCTGAATGCGCACGACCATGCCGTTCAGGTGCCACTCAGGCTTTGTCACTGTGGGCTGGCGATCCTTGCGCATACGCTTGCGCAGCCAGTTCTCTTTGAAGGCCGGCGGGAACTGCAGGTTCTCGGATTTGCCCTGGTACTCGTTCTTCTCAATGGAGACAATCTGGTTTTCCTGGGCTGTGGCCTCCATGCCGAATACCGGATGCACGAAGGAGGCATGGGCAATATCGATGCCGTTTTCGACAACTCGGGCAGCCTCGGCCTTCCAGGTCCACTCATCGGTAATGGCTTTCCACTTGGGATCGTCATACTCGGGAAATTCCGGCAGCGGGAAACGCTCTTCTTCAGGCGCATCGCCCAGGAACACCCAAATCATGCCGTAAGCTTCCTGGGTCGGGTAGGCGTCAATGCGGGCGCGGTCTGGCGGCGTAAAATCCTCGCCTTCGGATGGGACATGAGTGACCTGTCCACAGCCATTAAAGCGCCAGCCGTGATAAGGACATGCCACGGTGTCGCCCTTATTCCAGCCCTGCGACAGGGAACCGCCGCGGTGCAGACACACATCACTGGTGCAGTTCACCTTGCCCTGTTCATCCCGCCACAACACAAAGTCCTGGCCCAGCATACGAACTTGAACCAGCTCATCCGTTACAGCCGAAGACCATTCAGCGACATACCAAAGATTTACTAACACTGCTTTTTCCCCCTCGAATATCAGTACTATGGGGCGTATACGCCACGGTACGATAATCAGATCATCTTTATCATAATGTTATAGCAATATATCTTTTGATGCCAGTCAGGACATCGGCCGCATGCCGGCTATCAGGTAGGGAAAGACCTCCCCCTCCATACAGCCCTCGGCCAATGCGGGATCTGCCCGCATAAACGCCTGCGCCTGGTCATCGTCATCTGCCTCAAATATGACCACACCAAAGGTATCCGCATGAGTGGTCTGGGTACGGCCAAATAACACTACCCTGCCGGCAGTCAGTTGCTCTTGCAGGTAGCGAAAATGCGCGTCCAGCGCCTGCTCTTCGTCTATGGTCGGACCCTCTGTCAGCATCGCTGGCCGGGTGACCTTGAGCAGATAGATATACTCTGCCATGGGTTCCTCCTCAACTCAGCATAGGCCAGAAACCCAGCGCTCGCCGTTGCCCCTGACAAGGTGACTTATAACGCCAGCACCTGTTGGGATGGAAGCGCAATCGGCCAGGGTTTCGTGCTTTCTTGCGCTAGATCAAGCACCGCGTCTTTGGGCCTTGCAGCCCTTTTGTTAAATGATATAACAATATATCATTTGCAGCTTAATAGTCGGAGAACACCACCATGTCGGAACCACAGGCCCAGCGCATACTGACCCCCATCTCAGAGTTGGTCAAAGCCCGCCCTAACGAAGACCGCAGCGCCGAATTCGAGCGCCTTTGGGGCATTCTCGACACCATGCACAAGCGCATCAGCGAGCGCTTTGAGCTGCAGCGCGATCCCTGCTGTGACGACCTGGTCAACTACGAACTGGAAAGCGGTCACAAAGGCACCACCGAGGTCTACACCGGCCCAGAGATCGATTGGTACGTGCACTCCTGGTGTGGCCACCCCCAGCAAACTTTTTCCAACATGCACATTACTATCACCCTTGGGCCCCAGTACCTGGTTCCTAACTTTGGCTTTGCCCTGGGTACCATTCCCGATCTGTTTATGTACATGGACTACCTGCCCCGCGTCGATCTGCTGCACAACATTGACTACGCCGACAAGTATTACAGCGATGTGAATGACGAGTTCCTGCGCCTGCAGGAAACCGACGGCTTCAACCCGTTTATCAGCCGCGACCTGTATACCCGCATTGCGATGACGCCCACAGCAGTAGGCTACAGTGCCGAACCCAGCGAAACCAATATTGCCATCGCCGAGGAAGCCGCGATAAACCGCCTGGATCGCTGGCTGAAATGGGTGGATGAAGCGGAGAAAACGCCGGTAGAAATGCGCCAGGCCATTGCCGAGCGCGACCACCAGATTCGTCGCAACATCTGTGAGCGAGACCCCGCCAACAATGTGGCCGAGGACCTGTACGGCAAAGACATGGCTGAGCGCCTGGTAAAAACCATCTCCGCAGCCAATCGCACCCTGCCACGCCCCACGGGCGGCTATTAAGTGACAGGTTTCGCCTGAATTCGATAGAGTGACGTTCTTTATCTTTAGCTGAGAGGACGTCATGCAGAACTTCGAGGGGCGCGTTGCCGTCATCACCGGCGCTGCCAGCGGTATTGGCAAAGCCCTGGCGGAACGAGCGGCAAAGCTGGGTATGAAGCTGGCGCTGGCTGACTTTGACAGTGATGGACTGACCAACACGGGCCACCAACTTGCCGAAACCGGTAGTGAGGTATTCACAGCCACACTGGATGTCACAGACAGCCAGGCGATGGAACAGTTTGCTGCCGATACACTGGCCCGGTTCGGTGCAGCTCACCTGCTGTTTAATAACGCCGGGGTCGGCGGTGGCGGCAAACTCTGGGAAGTCACCCAGCGGGAATGGCAGTGGGTGATTGGCATTAACCTCAACGGCGTGTTCAACGGCATTCGCGCTTTTACGCCTGCACTGCTCGCAGCTGGCGAAGGGCATATTGTGAACACCGCCTCGGTTGCGGGCTTGATGTCAGCTCCGGGCACCAGCAGCTACACCGTTTCCAAACACGCGGTTGTTGCGATGTCAGAGGTTCTGGCGGGCGACCTGCGAGGAGAAGACGCAGATATTGGTGTATCTGTATTGTGCCCGTCTTTCGTCAACACCAGCATCTTCCGCAGCTCCCGCTACGCCGACCAACTGGAGCACAGCAAGGAGCAGCGGGCCGAAGAAGCCGCTATTGAAGAGATGGTAGGCGAGTTTTTCAAGACCGCAATGGGCCCCGAGCGGGTTGCCGAGCTGGTTTTTGAAGCCATCCGCGATGGACAGTTCTACATCCTGCCGCACCCTGAGGGTACGCGCGAGCAGGTGTCGAAACGACTTCAGGACATTCTCGACAATCGCAGCCCTAGCGTCAGCGGACCGGAGGAGTTTCCCCAGGCTTAACTGGTCTGGTGCAACCAGTCAGCCAGGCGGCCCATAGCAGTCACCGTCGGTTCGCAATACTGTTTGAGAAAAGCCGCGTCGATGTCTGCGACTGCGGCTGCAGCCTTGAGGGCCTGAGCACCGTCGAAATCGACAAAAGCAACTCGCGCAGAAAACTCTCCACCGGGGCGACCAAAGTCGGTACCCGGCAAAATGGCGACACCAGCCTCATTCAGCAGGCGTCGACACAGCTGAGCGCTGTCTTCAATTTCTTTGAGACCATGAAATCGGGGGAAAAGATAGAATCCACCTTCTGCATCCGCAAGCTCAGCGCCCGCATGACGCAATTGTTCGGCACAGTGACCGGCCAATGCGCGCAGCACCCTGCGTGAGTCGCGCAAATAGACAGCCATGTCTGCGTGGTTGTCCAGGGCACTAATAGCCGCATACTGGACCGGACTGTTCACCGAGGTAAAGGTCTCGGTAATCAGCGTCTCCATTGCCCGGTGCAGTGCAGCGAGCTCATCGGGAAAGGAAAACCAGCCCAGGCGCCAGCCACCCGCCCCGGCCCACTTGCTCAGGCCATTGCTGACGATGGTTCCCTCCGGGTAGTAGCGCGCCATGGACACATGCTCGCCCCGAAAATGAACGCCACTATAGATTTCATCTGACAGCACCACGATCTGGTGCCGACGACAGACTTCGGCAAGCGCCTGCAGTTCATCGGCACTGTAACAATGCCCGCTGGGGTTATTGGGATAGTTCAGAATCAACAGCCGCGCTCGCGCACCCTGACTGCGGCAATGCGCATCGAGGGCCTGAGGACAGAGACCCCAATCCTCGCGATCACTGTTGAGCCAGCTGTAGCTGCGCCCCACCACCGCGGCCTGTGGCTCGTAAGAAACCCAGCCGGGTGACGGCAGCAGCAACTCCGCCTGGTAAACAAACTGCAACAGGAACAACAACTCTTTGGTACCGGGACCTATTAACACCATCTCGCCGCGGCGACTAACGCCCTCGGTTCGCCCAAGATGTGCGGCCACCGCATCACAGAGTTCTGGCAAGCCGCGTGCAGACAGGTAGGCTTTCTGGTGAGCGTTGTCTTGCAGGGCTTTTACCACATGATCCGGCACCGGAAAGGGTGACTGCCCAAGACCCAGTTTGTAAACCGTATGACCGTCGGCAATAAGCTGACGACAGGTTTCGTTAATGGCGAGTGTCGCGGAGGGACGCAGTCCAACCACAGTAGGAGTAACAGGAGGCAACATATCCATGGCGATTCACACCTGAGATTGAACTAGAGGAACTCTACTCCGAACCGGAACTACTGGCGCGCCGTAATATCGTGAATATTTCGCCGCAGTACGCTCTAGGCAATGGCAACGAGGCGCAGCGCTTTTAGAAGGAACCTCTGCCCGGGCGCCAGTTCAATACGCACATCCAGCGCCGTACTTTTGGGTACTGAGTTAAAGGGGATATGAATACGAGTATCGCCGCTCTCTAGCTGCCCTTTTATTTCACCGTTGACACTTAGGACCGCCGCCTGCCCGCCATCTCCCTGATAGCGCCCCTGCAGACGCAATCGATATTGGCTGTGGAACGGCAAAACCCCCTGCAGGAATGGTCGCATGCGTAGAGTACAGCTGGCACTACGGGTCCAGGCACCATCGCGGCCAGACTCCTCCCAGCCCTCAGCAAGATAGCGCTGCAGATCGATGTCTCTAGCAAACCCTCCGAAAAGCACTGGATAACTGTCTATGTCGTCAGCTGCCTGGAGAATAGAGTCGACCAGCATCTCGGTTTCGGCAGAAAAGTTCTCGTCACCATCAACCCAAAGCTTGCGCCCACTGTCCAACAACTCTGAAGACACCCCATACTTATCAACCAGCTGCTGATTGCTGTCGCTATAGTAGTCACGAATGGAGGTGACCTGCTGTCTATCTAAAAAATATTTCTGCCCCGCGCTGGTATTTTTCAGGTTTAGCAAGAGTGCATCCACATAATCCCGTCGAGCAATCTCATCGGTTTCATTCGCTAATCGCTGTTGAGCAGCGAGCGCACTCGGCACATCCAGACTGATGTTGATGTCCTGGGTATAGAACTGGAAATCGTCGGTATCTTCGCAGCCGAGTCTCGACAGCAGATCCTTTACAACATTTCCATCAGGAAACACCGCGCGGTCGTAGTAAACCACTTCGCATTCCAGTCCAGGGAAGTGTTTCTCCCAACGCTTTATGGTGGCGTGGTAATCACGCGTGTCCGGCAGTGATGGCTCAATAGCCTGCTGACGCAAATCTATGTCAACTCTTTGTGATTTAATATTCTGCAACACGCCGCTCTGGATGACATCCGCTTGCTCGCGAAGATAGTAGATAATGCGCACCTGATAGTGACCCAGATATTTCGCCAACAGCCTCAGTTCTTTGTCTCCCAGGAACTGGGCGCCCTCCCAGCTGAGAAACAGACGGCGAAATCTACCCGCTTTCTGGTTCAGTTCATCCAGCAAGGTTTGCAATTTGCTAGCGTCTAATTCCTCCAACAGGCCGGCGTGTCCATTATTCTTGCCGAGATAACTAGAAGGCACGTAAACACCATGGCGCACAAGCCAGTCTCGATTCCCATAGGTATGGGCTTGTATAGCCGTGCTGCCCGCTTTGTCTGAGCCGATATGCAGCATCAGTTCACGCTCACTATCACTGCCTAATTGCTCACCTTGAGCACTTCGACCAACCAGGCAAACCAGGGTCGGGCGCTGGTCTTCCGCGACCTGTTCGGTTCCCGCCTGACCGCTGCAAGAAAAGTTAAACGCTGTTGTCTCTCCCCCCGCTGCGAAAACTGATTCAAGCAATTCGATTTTGCTGTAGTCGCGATAAAGGTGATAGGCATCCCAGTTGCCATTTCCAGCGGGGTAGAAGGGAGCCGGGTTGCGGCCATGAATCAGTGCCTGGGAGTAACGGGCACTAAAAAAATTAGCGGTGGTGAGGTAGAGCTGACCGACCGGCGAAAGCCAGCCCAGCAGTTTATCCAGCAATTCCACAGGATTCACGGTGAGCTGAGACAGAGTTTCAGTAAATAGGATTAAATCGTAACCGCCTCCGCCATCGGTGAGGTCTTCAGGCAATGAAGCGGGTTCGTTGAGATCAAGCGCATAGTAATTTCGGCAACCGGCAATGCCTTGCGCCCGCTCTGCATTGAAACCGACATAATCCTCAGGCACAGGACGGTCCAGCAAGTCTAACTGGGCCTCGGGAAACAGCTCAGCATATAGATTTGAAGCGGCTGAAACTCCAATTTCCAGAATGCGCGGGCAACGCTGCTCATGAGTCAGATACGCGACTGCGTTCACTAACTCAAAAAATCGCTCGCGATGCTGCTCGCAGTATTCTTGCTGACCAATGACATCAAACGCTGGCATCTTAGCAATGGCCGCCCAGGCATGTTCAAACCGCTCACGGCTGAGCATATTCTTCGCAGCCAGTGCCCGGGAGCGCTCCTCCCAGTCGGGAGCCAGACCGAGCACCGGCTCAGCTTCATCAGGCGCCCCACCAAAGTGTCGGGCCTCATACTCCTCTGAGTCCATCATCTCGTAAATTAACTGCGCAGGGGTCATCCCATCCCGCAAACGACCCAGAGAGTAATGAGCACCAGCGTCGTCGGCATTACGCCCCAGCACACCTCGGTACACCGCCTCAACAAAAGCTCGCATCTCAGCCTCGCTGCTGAAGCTGCTGATACTTTGATCTGGGGGCTGCTGCTTTTTCTTGCGACGACGAAACATGCGTAGCTGATAGGCTCTCCGGGTGACAGGCGCGCTATCTTACCTGATTACTGCCCGGCTAGCAGAAATCGCACAGCCAGAAAGGTCGGCAGGGATTGCCCTGCGGCCATGCAGCGCCTACAATATGCATAAAGTTATATCATTATGACAAATACAGGTCCATCATGAGCAAATCCACCAAGTCACTGATTGATGAGATCGATGCCAATCCTGGCGTCGATAATTCAGCTACTTTTGAAACCCTGTGGGGCATTCTGGGCGAGCTGTTTGAAAAAGTTCGCGAGCGCTTCGAGCTGGAACCGGATGCGTCCACCGCTGACCTGCAACCGTATGAGGCCATCGATGGCAGCGGCGCCGGTGGCTTCCTGAGCACCTTCGTCGGGCCAGATATTGACTGGCTGGTATTCAGCTGGGTGGGTAATCCGAAAATGAGCTTTACCAACATGCACCTGACCATCAGCCTGGCCAGCAAGTACGATGCACCCAACCTGGGACTGGCATTTGGTACCACGCCAGACTTGTTCATGTATATGGATTTTGTGCCGCGTAAGGATCTGGCCGCTAATCCTGACTATATGGATAAATACTACAGCGAAATCAATGAGGAGCACCTGCGCCTGCACGAAGACGATCAGCTGACCACCTTTATCAGCCGCGATCTCTATATGCGCGTCACACAGACGCCGAGCAGCATCTGCTTCACGGCCCCGGACAGCGATCAGAATATGCAGACCATTCGTGATACCGCTCACAAGCTGGTCGATCAATGGCTGGCCAATGTAGACAAATCAGGTGAAGTGGCTGCTGCAGATCGCACAGCCCAGGCTGAGCGCGACGAACTCATTCGCAAAGAAATTGCCCTGCGCGACCCTATGAATGAAATGGTGGAGCGCATGTACGGCAAGGAAACCTCTGACAAGCTGGTGAACGCCCTGTGGGGCGGCAACCGGGCCCTGCCCCGTCCCGAGTAATCGAACGGCAATGGGAGACAAGCCGGTAACAGCGCCCCGCGTTCGCGCCTTTTATGCTGCGGCAATTGTGCCGGGGGCAGCACCGCCCTATAACACGCTGAACATCAAGTTGTACTACCCCTGCCTGTTTGGTGACAGCTTCGCCGAACGTGACACAGGTGTTGTACCCGCTGACAGCAATCGCGCACCGTTCCCGGTGGTGATCATGATGCCTGGCATTAATCTGTCACCCGAGGCCTATAGCTGGCTGGCCCATCGCCTCGCCGACGCGGGCCTGGTAACGGTCGCTTACAGCTGGATCGGACGGGAAATGGAAGACCGGGTCAGCATCACGCCGGGCGTCGATATTGAGGCATTGCATATCGACAACTACGGCAAGCGGACCTCCTGTCCTGCCCTGCCAGCGCTGATCGAAGAGTTACAACGCCAGAACCAACGGGGCACACTGGCCGGACTATTGGATCTAGACCAAATCGTGCTGGGCGGACATTCTGCCGGCGGCACCATGGCTTTACTGAACGCCAACCCTGACTGGTTTGCCGGTGTGCGCGGAGGCTTCTCCTACGCAGCACACACTGCGGCCAACCAACTCTTGGGCTGGCCGGAGGATGCGGTACTGCCACTACACACCGACACGCCACTTTTACTGATTGGCGGCAGCGATGATGGCGTAATCGCCAATAGCGCACATCGCTATGGCGAGGGCGCTAACAACAGCCCCATTGAGCGTATTGAACGCAGCTTTGACGCAGGGATCAGCGGAGCTCGCGGCGATCGGCACCTGGTGATAGTAGAAGGCGCGAACCATTTCTCTCTGGCCCATCCCGCGGATACCGCCACAGGCCGAGCCTACCTTGAGCAGGCAGCAGCCGGTGATGGGGAAACCATCAGAGCGTATTTGGGTGACCTGATCACGTCTTTTTGTCTGCAAAGTTTCGAGCAACCCATGTCAGAAAAGGCACTGGGCAATCTGCTTAACCCCGAACATCCGCTGGTGGCCAAGGGCGCCAGCAAATAAACTGGATCGAAAACTACGGAGAACATCATGTCTGGCAAGGAACCCAGCAACTGGCAAAAACTGATCACGGGCGCATGGCACGGCCTGCCCTCTTTGTTTGAACCCGATGGCACCCACGTCGGTGTCAACAAGGTTGCTCGCGCCAGTGAAGTCATCGACGGCAAAACCGTCTACTGGATGGACACCAACTTTGACGCAGTTGGCCCGCTCCGCAACCGCTTCGAGATCGGCCGCTTTAATTTTGGTGTAATCGACTCCGACCAGGACCGCATCTACACCGGACCGGACTTCGTCGGCTCGGGCAGCCCTTATGGCACCCTGGTTGATTCCGAATACTACTCACCGGCATGGAACACACACCTGCGCACGGTGAATCACGTGGTACCTGAGCTGCAAATGCAGGTCTACTCATCCCTGCTGTACGAAGGCGCCACCATCATTGGCGTGTTCAACGGTCTCTACATCGTCACTGAAGTCGATGATGAATCTCCCGAAACGCTCAAGCGCATCGAGGACTGGCTGGAGCGTGAGGCCTACGAGGGTAAGCGTACCTTTGTCCTGCCACCCAAACACCAGGGCCAGTGGACCGGTGAACTGGAGGTGCATACCCAGGACCAGGAACTGGTTGGCACCAACAAGGTCACCATCGACTACACACCGGTGAACCTGACCCGCGCCAACATGACCGTTAAAACTGAAGGCGTGATCAACACCGAGTACACCTATGAACGTACACGTGATCACAACCACCATCAGTTTCATGGGCCCGATCTGTTCGGCAACGGTATGGCATACGGCCGCTACCTGTACTCCACCCAGCATCTTTATGGAGAAGCCACGCGTGTAGAATGTCGGGATGTCCTGGTGGACAATGACGATAAAACACTGGTAGTGAACTGGAACTACTTCTATTCACAGAACCGCAAGTACACCACACATGGCGTATTACGATGGGAGGAAGGTGATGAAATTTTGGGCCCGCGCTTTATCGGCTAGCGCATTGATTATGGGTACGGCAGCCGCGCAGGCTGCCACCTTGACCCTGGCAATCAGCAATATCCAGTCTGACGTGGGCAAGATGACGATAACAGCCTACGACAGCAAGGACGGCTGGCTGAAGGAAGAGAAAGCCGAGCATCGCTATACCATCGTGGTGGCTGATCATCTGGAGGGAGAGAGCCTGACCACCAGCATGGAACTCGAACCGGGGGATTACGCGATCTCGATTCATCACGATGACAACGACAACGGCAAAATGGACACCAACTTTATCGGTATCCCAAAGGAGCCCACGGGCCTGAGTAATGGCGCCGTACCCAAGTTTGGGCCACCCAAGTTCAAGGATGCTGTGTTTAACGTTCCCGCCGAGGGAATAGAAATGCCAATCAGGCTTTTGGATTAGAGCTCTTTGGCAATGAAAGGGTCAGGGTAGTTTGATCTGCTCGATCAACGCACTCTGCCCCTTTTTTGTTTGCTCTAGAAAAAAGAAACGCCGCAGCCACCGAAGTGAACTGCGACCAGAGGGGGTTCTGTTAAGAGGACCTAGATGGTGTTGGCTACCGCCGGTTGTTGAGCGACCGCAACTTTTTCTTCCACCAGAATCAGCTCCGGCTTTATGCGATCTCCAAGGCGAGACACCTTGGTAAATACGTACACTGTTTGTCCAGCTTTCACGGTCACGGGCAGGGTGTTGCCTCCGCCGATGCTGGTGGCCAGCTGGTATTCACCGGGCGCCACCTCGGTCACCAGCGCGCGGTTGGAACGAATGCGACCAACGCTGTCCTGATCAATGTTAATGTTGAAACGGATCTTCTTGGTCTTAGCGCCTTCCTGGGCCCTGTATACAACGATTTTGCCGCTTTCTGATGCACCGCTTTCTGCAGCAGACACCAGAGAAGAGAAGCTCAGTGCCATGAACGCACTCAATGCGATTGATGTGATGTACTTGAACATTGTTCTACCTTCCACAGTGTTTGTGGAAGGTAGTACGGGGGGTGATCACGGATGGATCACCCGGTCATAAAAATTTAGCCTGCGAGAAAATCAGGCCTCAGTTTTTTCGATGGTGGTGTGTTCCTTGTGGGCGACCAGGCTGGCAGGAATGTCTGCCACATCCATGTAGAACTGGCTGTACCACTTGCGCACCATGTTGATGGGGCCGTCACCGTCACACATCAACGGATTATCCACCCGAACCTTGTTGTTCCAGACGTCCACGTCCTGCTGGAAAGCCGCGATGTTGGTCTCGAAATAACCGGCCAACATTTCATCGGCCTGTTCGTCGCTCACGCCTTCGGGTTTTTTCACCATCACGCCGAAGTTAATCTCGAACTGCTCAGTGTGTACTGGAATATGACTCACCAGAAGATGCACCGTCATGGGCGTTCCGTCCATGGCACCGGTCATCGTCGTTGTCATGTAAGCGGGCCCCTCATAAGTAGCCACACTGGTCATAGGGATATCGCCCTCGGTCAGCAGATCGTGACCGCCTGACATGAACTGCTGGAACACATGACCATTCTGAACATTGCGGAACTCATAGACATTACGGGTGTAATGCACGGGGCCGAAGTGAGCGAAGTCCGCCATATTGTCCACCAACTCCCGACAATTGCTCTGAATGGGAATATTGGCCATCTTCCAGTCAGTCCACTCGCCGGAGTAATAATCATCCATGCGCATCGGGTACTGCTCGGGAATCGGATCGTTGCCCTCCGGATCATTCCAGACAAACAAAAGACCATTGACCTCGGTAGTCGGCCAGGACTTGATACAGGCCTTGGGCGGAATACGCTTGGCGTAGGGAATGTCATCACAGACACCATCTGCGCCCCAGCTCCACTCATGGAACGGACACACCAGAGAATCGCCTTTGACCTCGCCAAGGCTCAAATCGCCACCCATATGAGGGCAGTATGCATCCAGCACATGAGCCTCGCCGCTCTCCCCGCGATACACGGCAATCTTGGTCCCAAAGTACTCCAGCTGTTGAGGCTTATCAGTGAAATCGGTGGACTTACCCAAAACGTGCCAGCCCCGGGCGTAGCGCTCTTCAATAGGGTCGGACTTGATCACGTAGGGAATGCGTTCTGCTGCAGTCATGGGTTCACCTCTGGTCGTTCAGTTTGAGGTGGCCAGTATGCCAGCGCCGCGCCGTAGAACCTCGTCCAAGCGGACGAGGTTGGGTGGCTTTAGGGGGCTTTATTGATCCTTATCAAGAAAATGGACGCGATTGGGGTCGCCGTCGGAATCTATGTTCTCTGGCGTCATAACGTCTGCGTCCCAGTCACCGAACACTGACTTGTCGACCTGGCCTTCCAGCTCGGCAACAATCAGCGAGACCGTCGCATCGCCGGTGACATTAACGGCTGTGCGCACCATATCCAGAAGGCGATCCACACCAATAATCAGGGCGATACCCTCTACCGGAATGCCCGCCTGCTCTAGCACCAGCGCCAGGGTGATCAAACCCACTCCCGGCACCGCTGCGGTGCCAACAGAGGCCAGGGTGGCCGTCATGACCACACCCAACAGCGCTCCGAAACCCAGATCGATGCCATACACCTGGGCAATAAACACCGTGGCAACGCCCTGCATAATGGCGGTGCCATCCATATTGATCGTGGCACCCAGCGGCACGGTAAAACCAGCCACAGAAGGTTTGACGCCCAAACGCTTCTCTACCGTGCGCATAGTAATGGGAATCGTGGCCCCGCTGGAGGCGGTACTAAAGGCGAAAGCCCAGACCGGGCGCATTTTGTAGAGCAGCACGGACGGGGGCAGGCCGACCAGGCTTTTGAGCAGACCGGAATAAACAACCGTGCCGTGCAACAACAGCACAAACAGCACTGTCATGAAGTACTTGGCAAGGTCCAGGATTACGCTGACACCCAGCTGGGAAAATAGTTTGGCCAGCAGGGCAAACACACCGTAGGGCGCGATGAGCATCAACAGCGCCACGATCTTCATGATGATCCCTTCAAAGTCCTTGAAGAAAGCCGTGATCCGCTGCCCCTCTTCGCCACAGCGGGTGATGGCGAAGCCGATCAACAGGGCAAAAATAATCACCTGGAGCATCTCGCCATTAGCCATGGCGGCTACCGGGTTGGTGGGCACCATGTTGACGATGACATCGCCCAGGGGTGGCGCTTCTTTGGCTACAAAGTTGGCATCACCAGCGGCCTCAACCCCCTCACCGGGGCTCACCACCGTGGCCACCAATAGGGCGAGACTCACTGCAATCGCAGTGGTGGCCATGTACAGCAAAATAGTCCGCAGGGCGATACGGCTCATTCGGGCATTGTTACCCAGCGCGCTGGCACCGCAAACCAGGGACACAAAGACCAGCGGTACCACCAACATTTTCAACGAGGCGATAAAGATCCTGCCAATGACATCAAAGAGTCCGCCAACCAAATAAGTGTCGATAAAACCCTGTATCGCTGCGGGCAACAGGGATTGTGCGGATGCCAGATTGAGGATACTGCCCAGCAGGATGCCGGCGGCCATGGCCAGCAGGATGCGGGTGGTTAATGTCATACCGTTTGTTCCGGATATTCTTATCAGCGCCGCACTCTAGCCCAGCGCCGGTGACCGGTAAACGGAATTAATACCCAAATGGTAATGGCCGCTAGAGTTCAGCGCAGGCCTTGCCATACTGACCCACCACTTTTGGGTCAGCGCAGGCATTGCAGGGGTTCGCGTATTCCTTGCGTTTGCCGTCCTCCAGCTGGGCACAGGTCGGGCGATAGTCCAGCGTACAAACCTGCGGCCGCTCTTCAGGACACAGGGCCATGCCGTCAATGCGCTCGGCATAGCGCCGGTTCTCGTTAGAGATGCCACTGCAGGCAGTGATAGTCAGAACCAGCAGCATGAGGTATTGCTTGATCACGGGACTCCTACAGCGGCTGATAGCCGGCATAACTCACACCGGCCCATTCTGCCATTTCCCGCTTCCAGGTTGCCAGATCATCCCGGCAAAATTGGTTGAGATGGGTGTGACCACAGGCACGCGCCATGACCTGCATCAGCTCAGTGCTGGCTTGCAGAAAATTGGTCAGCTGCTGCGCCGACTTGTCGACGTTGAGACGCTGACGCAGGTCCTTTTTCTGGGTGGCGATGCCCGCAGGGCAGTTGTTAGTGTTGCAGATACGCGCGGCGACACAGCCAATGGACTGCATGGCGCTGTTAGCCACGGCGATACCGTCCGCACCCAGGGCCAAAGCCTTGATGAAATCTGCAGGCAGACGCAGGCCACCAGTGACGATCAAACTGACCCGGCCTGAGGCGCCCTGCTGGTCAAGATAACGACGGGCACGCGCCAAAGCCGGGATGGTCGGCACGCTGATATGATCCCTGAACAGCAATGGCGCTGCACCGGTTCCACCCCCGCACCCGTCCAGAATGATGTAGTCGGCAGTGGCCTGCAGGGCAAACTCAATATCCCTCTCTATGTGATTGGCACTGAGCTTGAAACCAATCGGAATACCGCCGCTGATTTCACGCACATACTCTGCGAATCGGGCAAAGTCTGCAGGGCTGTCAAACTGCTCAAAGCTCGGCGGTGAGATGGCTGGTTGACCTTCAGGTATACCCCTGACTTCGGAGATCTTGCCCACATTTTTGTTGCCCGGCAGATGCCCACCGGTGCCGGTCTTGGCCCCCTGACCACCCTTGAAGTGGAAAGCCTGTACCCGCTCGATCAGCTCGTCTTTATAACCAAAACCGGCGCTGGCCAACTCATACAGGTAACGTTGGTTGGCCGCCTGTTCCTCGGGCAGCATGCCACCCTCTCCAGAACAAATACCGGTACCAGCCATCTGCGCCCCTTTGGCCATCGCTGTCTTGGCTTCTTCGGACAATGCGCCAAAGCTCATGTCGGAGACGAACAGGGGAATATCCAGTTGCAGCGGCTTGCGCGCCTCTGGACCGATGATCAAATGAGTGCCGACTTCAGCAGTCTCCGGCAGGGGCTTGGTCGCCATCTGCGCCGCCATGATCTGAATATCGTCCCAGCGGGGCAATTCATTGGCGGGCACGCCCATGGCAGCCATCTCACCGTGGTGACCCATTTGCGACAGCCCTTCCCGAGCCAGGCGGTGAATCAATTCAACTCCTGGCTCTTCCGGCGTAGCGCGCGCAGCAGGCATGGCATCACTGGCCAGCACGACACCGGGGCCTTCAACGCCAACCTGGGCGTCGGCAAAGTCCTTGTGCGTACCATCACAGAAGGGCAGATTTGCGCTGTGTTTACACTGGCACAAATACGCCTGACCATCTTCTTCGGCTTTGAACGCCTGTGGCGTGAAATCACTGCCCACATGGGAACCATCACAAAAGGGCTGCTTGGCTGACTTGCCGCAGGTGTAAAAGTAATACTCTTCCCCTGCTTTAAGGTTCACGCCAATGGGTTTGTTGTCTGCAATAACCGGTGTGCTCATGCGGCAAATCTCCCTGCCTGATAATCCTGGATAGCCTGCTCGATTTCCTCGGCAGTGTTCATTACAAAAGGTCCATAGTTGGCGACCGGCTCACGCAGGGGCTGCCCGCCCAGCAATAAAAAGGATGCACCCTCATCACCGGCTGTCAGAGACAAGGCATCACCCGGGCCAGTCAGCGCCATCTGCCCGCTGCCTAGGGGGGCTGGCAGTTGCAGTGCGCCTTGATAAACATAGACCAGCAACTGCCGCTCAACTAAACCCTGCAACTGCACTTCGCCATGTGCTTGCAGTTCCACATCCGCCAGGGCGCCTCCGGCACTCAGCCCATCGAGCGGGCCAGATACCGATTGATCATCAAGCTGCCACTCGCCCGCCACCAGCACTGCACGGCCCTGCTTCAGGTTGAGATGCAGCAACTCATTAACGGGTACGTCCCGGTAGCGGGGTTCACTCATTTTCTCCGCGGCAGGCAGGTTGTACCAAAGCTGAAACCCGTGCAGGCCGTCGCTGTCCTGGGTGGGCATCTCAGAGTGGATCACACCGCGGCCGGCAGACATCCACTGCGCGCCACCGCTGCGAATTTCACCGCGGTTGCCCTGGCTATCTTCGTGGATAATGCCACCCTTCTTCAGGTAAGTAAGCGTTTGCATACCCCGATGAGGGTGTGGCGGAAAGCCACCTGCAAAATCCTCGCGGTAGTCAGAGCGCAGTTCGTCCAGCAACAAGATCGGGTCCATACCCGCATGTCGCATCCCAGAAATGCGCTGGATCGCGACACCATCGCCGTCCCTGCTGGGGTGACTGCGCCTGATTTCGACAAAGTTTCGATAGGTCATAGCTGATCCTCCCTGGATGTGTGCTGACATGACAACATCCTAGGCTCGCCTAAATCGAATTAAAATCGCATAATTACGGCACAACATTTCTATTTATTCGAAAATAGGAGTACGCGTGGCAAAGTCGACCCTGGAACAATGGCGCATGCTGAAAGCGGTGGTGGACCAGGGCGGGTTTGCCCAGGCATCCGCCGCCGTGCATAAAAGCCAGTCGAGCATCAATCACGCGGTGCATAAACTGGAACAACAGCTGGGTGTCAGGCTGTTGGAGGTGAAGGGACGTAAGGCCCACCTGACGGAGTCTGGTGAGCTGTTGCTGCGCCGGGCCTCCCAGGTCCTGGATCAGGCCGAGGCACTGGAATCCCTGGCCGACGGACTGGGGCAGGGCGAAGAAGCAGAGATACGACTCGCTGTGGATGCCATTTTCCCGGTGGAGTGTCTCAGCATGTGCATCGATGAACTGGCACGGGATTACCCCAATACAAGGGTGCAACTCCATGAAACCGTGCTCAGTGGCGGGGATGAAAAACTACTGGCAGGGGAAGTGGATCTGCTGCTGGCGGGAGAGGCACCGGCGGGTTTCCTGGGGGAATATCTGGGGCAGGTCGATTTCCTGGCAGTGAGCCATCCGGATCACGCCCTGCAGCAAGTCGGCCCGATCAATCTTCAGGATCTTGCGAATCATCGCCAGATCGTGGTGCGGGATTCAGCCAAACAGCAAGACAAGGATTCCGGCTGGCTGGAAGCAGAGCAACGCTGGACGGTCTCTAACATGAGTACCTCTATCGATATGATTAGCCGTGGACTCGGTTTCGCGTGGCTACCGTTGACCCGAATCAGTGAGCATCTGCGCATGGGGCAGCTGAAGCCGCTGCCGCTGGAGGAAGGTCTGCGGCGCAGTACCGGCCTTTATCTGATGCTTGCGGACAGTGACCAGGCCGGCCCCGCATGCCGACAGCTGTCTCAGGCCCTGGCAGGCCGTTTTGCCCAGTTTGAGCCAGCGCTGTGAATATATTCTATTTTTTCGAATATATTCATCAATATTTAGTGATTTTTATCGATTAAATCGCAGTCTACCATGTTCTCCAGTCATCAATTACAGGAGAAATCACCATGGGATTACTGGTTAATGGAGAGTGGAAGGACGAGTGGTACAACACCGCCGACAACGACGGTGAGTTTATCCGCGAAGATGCGCAGTTCAGGAATACCATCAGCACTGAGGGTGAATTCAAACCTGAACCAGGTCGCTATCACCTTTATGTGTCACTGGCTTGTCCCTGGGCCCACCGCACTCTGATTTTTCGCTCGCTGAAGCAGCTGGAAGATTTGATCGATGTGTCTGTCGTTAGCCCGCTGATGGCTGGGAACGGCTGGACTTACAACCAGGCTGAGGGCAGTAGCGGCGATTCGGTGAATGGCGTGGACTACCACCACCAGCTCTACACCCTGAGCCAACCGGGCTACAGTGGACGGGTGACGGTTCCAGTACTGTGGGATAAGCAAACCGGGCAAATCGTTAACAATGAATCATCCGAGATCATTCGTATCTTCAACAGTGCTTTCAACGAACTCACCGGCAACCAAGACGACTATTACCCGCTGGAGCTGCGTGAGCGCATTGATGTCATGAACCAGCGCGTGTATGACACCGTGAACAACGGCGTTTACAGGGCAGGGTTCGCTACTAGTCAGGCCGCTTATGAGCGCGCCTATGAGGCTCTGTTTGCCATGTTGGACGAACTGGATCAGCTTCTCGGTAGCCAGCGCTACCTCATGGGCGACCGTATTACCGAGGCAGACTGGCGGCTATTTACTACCCTGATTCGCTTTGACGCGGTCTATCACGGACACTTCAAATGCAATCGCCAGAGGCTGGAAGATTATCAGCATCTGCCTGGCTACATTCGTGAACTGTATCAATGGCCTGGCATCGCCGAGACGGTCAATTTTGCGCATATCAAAGAGCACTACTATGCCTCTCACCGCAATATTAACCCGACCGGAGTTGTGCCGGCGGGGCCGGATATCGACTATCTCAGCTCCCATCAACGAGATCGTCAGCTGGCAGCCTAAGGGTTGCCGGCCCGGCGCAGAATATTGCGGGCGATCTCTATCAGGCCGAGATAACTGTCGACGCGAATCTTCTCATCAGTGCCATGGACACCGGCGGTGTCCTCGACTCGCACGGTGTGCCCGTGAAATCGGTAATGGTTGTCGGCCAGCTCCAGGTAATGGCGCACGTCAGTTGTTGCAGGCAGCATGAATGGCAGCGCTACTGCTTCGGGGTAGAGCTCCAGCACTGCATTTTCAATCAGCGTATATCCGCCCCCGCTCATGGCCGCCACCGGTACACCAGCAGGGGAACGCCGGGCGACACTCACCTCGATAGCCGGGTCATCGACCAGCTCGACGACCCGGTCAATCACTGACTGCTCCGTCTCTCCGGGCAAAATACGAAAGTTGATCTGCGCCTCGGCGGACTGCGGCACCACGTTGTCTTTCACACCTGCGTTAAAAATGGTTACCGCCGTTGAGGTGCGCACAAACGAACCGGTCTGTGCACTCTGCCCCATTCCCCATGCGATCAATCCATCGGTCAGCCACAAATTTCCCAACAGCAGGCTGGCCGGAAAACCCAGTTCCTCGCCGGTGCGTTCCAGCGAGGTACGCATGGGCTCAACCAGTTTCACGGGGAAGGGGTTGTCCTCCACGCGCTTCACCGCCTCTCCGAGGCGCACAATCGTGCTGCGCGGCGGCGGCATCGAAGAGTGCCCGCCAGGTCCGGTCGCGACCAGGCGAAGCGTAAGAAACTGTTTTTCTGCCACGCCGATGTTGGCGACGAAACGATCGGGCAACATGGGATAGTTCTCGATGATGAAACCGCCTTCATCAAGCATCCATTCAAAATAGAGCCCGCGCTCTTTCAGCGTTGCTGCAATCTTTCCGGCACCGTTGCTGCCACCAATTTCCTCATCGTGCCCAAAACCAAAGTACATTGAACGTTCTGGTTCATAGCCCTGGGCCAGCAGGGATTCGGCTGCTTCCAACAAACCCATGACACCCAGCTTGTCATCAAGGGTGCCTCGGCCGTATATCACACCGTTTTCGATCACACCGGCGAAGGCTGGGTGCGTCCAGTCTCCATCGGTACCGGGCTCAACCGGCACCACATCGGTATGCGCTGTGAACAACACCGGCTGCATTGCAGGATCACTGCCGGGCCAGTGAATCAGGTAGCTGTACTGGTTGATGTACTCAACCGTGAGGCGCTCATGCACCAGCGGATAAGCATTCCTTATGAAACTCTGCAGCCCAAGATGTGCTGCTTCGTTGACCCCAAGACCTGAATCCTCTGGATGGCTGACGGTCTCAAACCGGACCGCCTTTGCCAGGCGCTCCGCGGCATCCTCCGCAACAGCAACCTGGGCGGTCAGAATCATGGCCGCCAGGAGTAGCAAACGCATAGATAAGAGTTCCTGTACTAGCCGCGCCAAACGCGTTTGTTCATCGTGCCGAACATTTCAGACAACTCGACACGGGTAGGCGTGATCTTCACGCAAACAAACTCTTCAGAGCCGGCACCCTCAGGCCAGAAATCCGCAAGGTCGTAGTCCATAACATTCCAGACATGATCCTTGGTGGCCTGGTCATCAAGCACCTCGGCGTTGCCGCGCACCATCACATGCACAAACTCAGGCTCAGACACCTGGTACTGTATGTCCACCTTGCCGTTGGCTTTGATCTGCGCAGCCTTAGGGGTCGAAGCGCCAGTGGCAAACCAGAGCACGTCGCCCTCCCAGGTGGGGTGAACCAGACGCACCCGTGCCTCGCCCTGATATTCGTTGGCGACCGCCGCCCAGATCGCCTTGCGGCAGGCTGCATCCACATCTGCAAAAAACTGGTCTTTGTCGCTATCAGAAACTGCTGTCATAGTTATTCTCCTTTTCAGTCGTTGTCGCTTAATAGTTCATAGCCAATGCTTTCAAGTCCATAGGCCAATTCCCGATCATCTTCAGATTGCTCATAGGTGCGCGGACTAATCGGCCGCAAATGATTGAGCAATATGTCGAGGGTTTGATGAGGTGCCAGACTCTCCAGATCAAATAATAGACCGGAATGCTGGTGAGTAAGAGCGTGCGCACCCAGATCGTGACCATTGATACGCACCTGGGTGCGCTCGTTGCTGCCGTAATAGCGCCCCTTCAGGTACAAGCGCAACTGCCTGTGGCTCGGTAAGAGCGATCGGAAAGGGAGCCGCAAACGCAGGGCAGACTCATCGCCAGCACTCCAGTGTCCCCAGCTCTCAGGCAGCTGCCATCCGCTTATCAGCTGTGCACCGGATGCCATCGCCGAGCCGCTCAACAGAGGACCGCGATGCACAGGTTGCTGGGCCAGCGCAATCAATTCCTCTTCCCGGGCTTGCGCGGCTGCCTCGATGTCGGCCCAACTGTCCTGCAGCCAGCAATCCCTCTGAACCCTGACTGTTTGCACGTCGCTATTTAGATACTGCTGGGCCAGAGCGGCATTGCTGCGGCGATAGTGGTGGCGGATCGCATCAACCGCCGGGGCAGAGAGAAAGTAGCGATGGCCCGGACCATGCTCAGCAATCCAGGACTGGGCCGCATCTATTCTTGCCAGTAGCTGTTCCTGAGACACACCGTCGCGCTGCCACTGATTGATCAGCAGGGCAGCCTCAACATCCAGACTGGCATTGGCCACACGGCCGAGACGGATGAAACTGCTATCGATAGCCAGGCCCAGTTGATGCATGAAGTCACTGACCACATCGCCCTCGTATAACAGTTCGCGATCGAAAATACGCACAACCATGTCGGAACCATTCAGGCTTTCATGCCAGCGCCGAACCAGTTTAAGGTAGTTGCGATAGGGATGCTTGCGGGCCCGCCGCGAACGCAGCCACTCCATAATGCCACGCGGGGATTCGAAAGCGCTCAAGGGTATCTTGTGACTTAGCTGTTTAAGCTGCTGCAGGTAGCCGGTCTGAACAATATCAGCCTGCTCACGGAGATAGACCAGCACGGTAAAGTCGGCCGGCGATAACAGGGCTTGCAGCCGCTCAATACGCTGGCGACTAAACAGGCTCATACCTTCCCAACTAATCACCGCCAGGCGGTGACGCTGGGCACGCGCACTCAGCAACTCATCTGCAAGCGCCTGAAGGCCCTGCTCACTATCTTCTTCAAACAATGCAGCGTGGCCGTTGTTGTCACCCAGCCCCTGCTCAGGCAGATAAACCTGACGCTCAAGCAACCATTCACGATTCATCCAGAGGTGTTGCTGGATCGCGGTGCTACCAGCTTTATCGGTGCCGATATGGAACAGGATTCGCATGCTTCAGGGCCGAATAATCAGTGTATCGCCGCGCTGTGACAGTTCAAGGTCGCGTAGAAAGGACATGCCCAGCAACACACCCTCTCCGGGCATGTCCGGGACAATGGATGCAGCCACCCCGGTTCGCCGGATGGGACCCAGTTGCACTGAATCGAGCTCTACCAGCCAGGTTCGCACAATGCCGGCGGCGGTATGGCTCCTCGCGGGAATGCCACCTTCCAGCCCGAGTCGATTGGCTACGGCTGCGGACAGAGCCACATAAGTTGCGCCCGTGTCGACCAGAAACTCAACCTCCTGCCCATTGATTAATCCAGTCGCCAGATAATGTCCTTGCCGATTTCGCTGCAGCAAGACCTCTCTTTCGCCATTCGCACCCACAACCAGAGACAAATCCTGATTTGGATTGCGCTGGCGGTCTAGAAAACCCGAGAAATACAGGGTCAACATGACCAGCACCGTCACCCAGAACAAGGCGAACATCCAGGGACCAAATTTGTTAGCCGATTGATTAATCCGGGATATCCTCACCAAAGAGATCACGCGCGCGCTGCAGCAGGTCCGGATTCAGGTGCTGGCCGTAACGTGGTGTTTTTTCAGCCAGCATGGCTACCAGCCACTGCAAGACCGCCACCCGGGCCGAGTGCTTGTTGTCTGCTGGAATAACAAACCAGGGAGCGTGCTCCGAATTGGTTTCAGCCAGCATGTCATTCCAGGCATCCGTATACGCATCAAAGCGCTCATGGGCATCCAGATCTGCATCAGTAATCTTCCAGCGCTTTTCAGGTTTGCGCATACGCTCCAACAACCTGGCCTTCTGCTCGGCCGGACTGAGATGTAAAAAGAACTTCAGCATCAACACGCCGTCGTCCACCAGCCACTTTTCCAACTGGTTTATTTCATCGTAGGCGCGGCGCCAGGTGGTCTCGGGAATCAGCTCCTCGACTCTTTCCACCAGCACGCGCCCATACCAGGAGCGATCAAATATCGCGATCTCGCCTGCTTTCGGAAAGCGTCGCCAAAATCGCTGAAGGTAATGCCGCGACAGATCATCCTGGCTGGGCGGACCGACTGGGTATACCCGATAGCCCCTGGGATCAAGCCTCTGCGTCAGCCGTTTAATGGCACCACCTTTGCCACCCGCATCCGCACCTTCAAACACCAGCACCACGCGATGCCCATGTTTGAAAATGGATTGCTGATAGCGCAGCAACTCGGTTTGCAACTCTTCCAACTGCTGCTCGCTATCGCCGCGGGACATATCTTCCCACGTGGCGATATCGCGTAGATCAGCGTTCTCAATCATGCTCCAGATCCTTCGGAAACAATGTACGCACCAGACCTGCGCAGCCCCTGGTTAGCTTTGACCATTTCTCCAGCGAGAGCTGCATCTCGACAAAACCCGCCGTGGGAAGGTTGTCGATTTCGTGCCGGCCACAGCACCAATTTGCAAGATCGGTAAACGCGGGATTATGACCAATAAGAAACAAATCCCCGCCTCCGGACTGTGCCTGCAGCCAGACTACCAGCTCGCGGGCGGAAAAGGTGTAGATTGATTCGTCGGTCACCTCCCCGCTGTGCCCGAGTTCGGGCCAGGTCTCTCGAAGCCCGGACAAGGTCATCTGGGCTCGCCTTGCGGGACTAACATACACAGTCGGCACGTCTATCGAACCACGAAGAGCCCTGCCCATAGCGGGCGCAGCTTTAAGGCCACGCTTATTCAGTGGCCGCTGGCGATCTGAGAGCTGCGGATCACTCCAGTCGGACTTGGCATGTCGTAGCAAGCGAAGGTACATCAATCCAGCTGTTCCTGAGCATCACACTGTGGGTGATGCATGGCGGGACCTCTACTGTCTGTCACATTGATCACAGTAGTATAGTTGGCCTGCTATCAAGACGGACTGATACATGACACTGCAGCAGCAGCTAGACCAGCTCACTTCCAGATCCTGGTATCGATTCCCTCCCGAGGGCGTACCCGCAGATTTTCGTTCAGCAGCGGTGCTCATCCTGCTCTGGGAGGAAGGCGGCACGACGCATACGCTACTCACGCGAAGAGCGGAACACCTGCGCACTTTTGCCGGTCAAATGTGTTTCCCCGGCGGGCGACTGGATGAGGGAGAGAGTTTCGAAAGGGCAGCCCTGCGGGAGACTCATGAGGAAGTGGGTATCGCACCCGAGCTCGTGCAAGTGGTTGGAAGGTTGGACGATGCCTGGAGCGGTGGGCGCTATTTGATGGCGCCTTACGTGGGCTACCTGAGCTCACCACCGGTCACTGTCGCCAACGAGAAGGTGGCGCGCATTGTTCACCTGCCACTGGATGAATCCCTTGAGGCGGAACACGTCGAGGTCACCGCCAATGGCGTCACTTATAAAGAGCAGCGCATCCGCGCAGATTCAGAGTGGGTCACCGGACTCACCGCCGATCTGCTCATGGAAACGATAGAGTTCCTGGGTAACCATAACCAGCAGCGGGGTAAAACCCGCTATCACTACCTGCTGGAATATGAAGCGGCGCGACTCAGACCTGACCCAGAATCATCCTGAATACCGCGACAGGCTGAGCCCCCTGAATGATTTCTCCATCTTCCAGGCGAAACAGGGGAACACCGCGAATACCGGCATTCAGGCAATACTCCAGCCCTTCATGCACTTCATCGCGATAGGCGTTGGATGTGAGCATATCCAGAACATGCTGCTGTTCCAGACCAACCTCGGCACCGATCGCAGCCAGTTCGGTGGGCGAGCCAATGTCCCTGCCCTGCTCAAATCCGGCGGACATTAAGGCTTCAACCAGCTGATGCTGCACGCCTTTCTCTCCCGCATATTCCACCAGCCGGTGTGAGTGAAACGTGTTTGGTATGGTCTTGCGGGCGCGAAAATCAAATTCAATCCCTGCCTCACGACCCACTTCGGCGATGCGTTTAAAGCCTTCACCACCGCGAGATTCACCAAAACGGGCTTTCATGAACGCTTCACGATCCACACCTTCCATGGGTATTTGCGGATACAGCTGATAAGGTCGCCAGTGAATATCAAAATCGGTGCGCCCCAGTTCAGCCAGGGCCAGATCAAGGTGTTTCTTGCCGATAAAGCACCAGGGGGCAGATATTGTCAGAATAGATATCGAGACGCACGGACTGGCCACTTGTGAGAATTATGGGGCTATACTACAGGACAGGCGGCTTGTCCGAGAAGGGAGATCAATCGATGCTCAAGTCAGTAGAATTAAAAGACTACATGATGTCCAACCCCATCACGGTGCGGGCTGATGACAGTATGAATACGGCCATCAAACTCATACTGGAGCACAAGATCTCCGGCGTCTGCGTCACAGACGAAAATGATCACCTGGTAGGTATTCTGTCTGAGATGGACTGCCTGCGTGCGATTCTTAGCGCCACTTACAACAAAACCAGTATCGGCTTCGTGCATGAGTTTATGGCCGACGACAAACTAGTGGTCGCTCACCCCCAGGAAGCCATCATCGATGTTGCACAGGATATGCTCTCCAAGAACAAACGCCGCCGCCCAGTGATGAAAGACGGCAAGCTGGTAGGACAGATCACGTGCCGTCAACTGCTTAGCGCAGTTATGGGTTTCAGCTCCTAGCTACCTTTTCCAGCGAACAGCTCATTGCCCGACAAGATATCGGTAAGGCATGCCCAGTCGCTACTGCGACTGGCACAGTTCCCCCAGGAAGAGTTGGACGCAGAGCTGCGAGCTCTCAATCTGCCGCTGGTGCTGAGCCGGGAATACGCGGTTCCCAATGCCGAAATTTCAGCTGAAAACTACGGCCGTCTCTTCATACACCTGATTCGCAAGCTGCAGTCGCAAATCCACGAGGACGAGACCAGCCTCAACTCAGCATTGGAGTTCAGCGCCTATCGCATGCTTTACCTGGCGATGGCTCATGCACGTGATCTACAGGAAGCTCTAAAACGGGCTGCTGTGTATTACCGACGCTTCGAAGCAAGTGGTGAAAGCTTCACCCTGACTGAAGAAGACGGGCAGATATGCTGCGGCTTTGAGTTCAGTAGTGAGACGGAGTCTGACGGCCTTCATGCGCCCGCCAATTTTGATATGGGCCAGCTCAACTGGCTGAAGGGCCTGACCGGACGAGTGCTGTCGGTGTCAATATGGCATCGGCTGTGCAGCTGGTTTGTAGGCGCCAATATTGACTTGAACAGAGTGGAACTGGCGCAGCCGGCACCAGAAGACCTGGAAGCGTTCGATACCATGTTCGATACCAACGTCATCTTCAGCTGCGAGCACTACGCTTTCTATTTTGACGCGCGCTACCTGGACTTTCCGATCGTGCAGGGTGAGGAGGCCGTCAACCGTTTGCTCGAGACCTACCCGGCTGAGCTTGTGCAACTCGACCCGCGTAGAGACAGCATTGCCAGCAAGGTCAGGCGACTCCTTGGCACGGACTTTCAACGCGAGCTTCCCGGATTACAGCAGGTGGCAGAGCGCCTGCATATGACCACGCCTACCCTGCACCGGCGCCTGCAGGAGGAAGGTACCTCTTTCCAGCAAATCAAGGATCAGTTACGCCATGACCTGGCACTGGAGGCGCTGGACAACAGCGACGCAACCACCAGCCAGGTGGCCGAACTACTTGGCTTTTCTGACAGCAGCACTTTCCATCGGGCCTTCAAGAAATGGACCGGACAGACCCCTTCGGAATACCGCCAATCACGGAGCCTGGCAGGCTAATTTCTCCCGGCAGGATCCTCGCAATGAGGCCATGCAAAAATCTGCCACCTACGTTTGATAAAGTTCGCAATTGCTCAAAAACCAGCCAGACTTAGACTTATAACTCTGCTAATAAGGAGCTAACAATGAGTTATTTCATTACGGGTGGTACTGGTTTTATCGGGCGAAACTTCATCCTCAAGCTGAAGGAAAGGGAAGGTAGCATCTATGTGCTGACACGCCCGGGCTCCGAACACAAATTTGAAGCGCTGCAAGAGCGGTTTGGTGATGGCAGCGAGAGACTTATCCCCATTTCCGGAGACCTTCGCGAGCCCAAACTGGGGGTTTCAGAAGAAGTCATCAGCGAACTCAAGGGTAATGTGGCCCACTTCTGCCACTTTGCCGCCATCTATGACATTGGCGCTGATGCAGAGTCCCAGATCGCCACCAATATCGAAGGTACGCGCAATGCCGTGCAACTGGCTGAAGCGCTGGAGGCGGGCTGCTTCCAGCATGTCAGTTCTATTGCCGCCGGCGGACTCTATAACGGCACCTTCCGGGAAGACATGTTCGATGAAGCAGAAAACCTGGAACACCCCTACTTCGCCACCAAACACGACTCGGAAGGCATTGTACGCAAAGAGTGCAAAGTGCCTTTCCGGATTTATCGACCGGCCATGGTTGTCGGCCACTCCGAAACCGGTGAAATCGACAAAATTGATGGCGCCTA
Organism: Halieaceae bacterium; assembly: GCA_963921335.3. Lineage (GTDB taxonomy): Bacteria > Pseudomonadota > Gammaproteobacteria > Pseudomonadales > Halieaceae > CAWUFC02. Next base: position 1,796,114 of record CAWUFC020000002.1, read on the forward strand.
CTATTTCTTCAAAAGCCTGCAAAAAATTCGCAAGGCGCTGCCCCAGTGGTTCCCGCTGATCGGCATTGAGGGCGGCAAGTTCAATGTCGTGCCTGTCGACTACGTGGTCGATGCCATGGACCACATCGCGCACCTGCCTAACTACGACGGCGATTGTTTCCACCTGACCGATCCGGAACACCACAGCATGGGCAACCTGATGAACATCTTTGCCGATGCCGGTCATGCGCCGAAGTTCAGCATGCGCCTGGATATGCGGGTATTCAGTTTTGTGCCCTCTTTTGTGCGGGACACTCTGGCTGGCCTGCCGCCAGTAAAACGCATTGTCAGCACCATGCTGGCCGACATGGGTCTGCCCGACTCTGTGACGATGTTTATGAACTACCCCACTCGCTATGACAATCGTGACACCGAGCGCGCACTCAAGGGCAGTGGCATTCAGTGCCCAGACCTGCGCGACTATGCACCAGTCATATGGGATTACTGGGAGCGCAATCTCGATCCGGACCTGTTTGTCGACCACTCCCTTGAGGGCAACGTTGGCGGGAAGATCGTACTGATTACCGGTGCCTCTTCAGGCATTGGCAAGCACTCTGCCCTGCGGCTGGCTGAGGCCGGCGCCCACATCCTGCTGGTTGCCCGCTCAGCAGAGAAGCTCGAGGATACGGCAAAAGAGATCGCAGAATTGGGAGGCTTATCGACGACCCACGTCGCTGATGTCTCCGATATGGATGACTGTGATCGCCTGGTTGCCGAAGTGCTGGAACAACACGGTCATGTAGATATTCTGCTCAACAACGCCGGCCGCTCAATTCGCAGATCGCTGGAGCACACATTTGATCGCTTCCACGACTTTGAGCGAACCATGCAGATCAATTACTTTGGCGCCATACGCCTGATCATGGGTCTGGCCCCCTCCATGCTGGAGCGCCGCAGCGGTCACGTGATCAACATGTCATCGATCAGCGCCCTGACGCCCAGCCCCCGCTTCTCAGCTTATGTGGCTTCAAAAAGTGCACTGGATGCCTGGACCCGCGCCGCTGCAGTGGAGTTCAGTGATCGCAATGTCCGCTTTACCACCATCAATATGCCGCTGGTGCGCACGCCGATGATCGAAGCGACTACGGTTTACAACAACATGCCGGTTCTGACCCCCGAGGAAGCGGTTGACATGGTAGTGGATGCGGTGATCAACAAGCCAAAGCGCATTGCGACCAATCTGGGGATCTTCCTGCAGGTCATGACGGCTGTGGCACCGAAGTTCTCTGAGGTGATGATGAACACTGTGTTCCGGATGTTCGAAGACTCGAATGCCGCGAAGGGTGTGAAGAAAGATGAGACGGTCGAGGTATCCAGCGAGCAGGTTGCCATGGCGGCGCTGATGAAAGGAGTGCACTTCTAATGCAACAGCTTACTGGAATGGACGCCATGTTTCTCCACACGGAGATGGATGGCTTCCCCATGCACATTGGCGGCGTTTCGATTTACGACCAATCAAAGGTGCCCGGCGGCAAGGTGCGTTTCAAGGGCATACTGTCGCTGTTTGAAAAACGTATGCGCCGCTCGCCCATTTTTCGGCGCAAGCTGATGGAAGTACCCATGGGTCTGGACCAGCCCTACTGGATAGACGACCCCAAGTTTGATCTTGAGTATCACGTTCGCCATATCGCCCTGCCTCAACCTGGGGACTGGCGTCAGCTCTGCATACAGGTGGCGCGCCTGCATGCCCAACCCCTGGATATGGCGCACCCACTCTGGCAAATCTATGTCATTGAGGGCCTTAATAACGTTGAAGGCGTTCCCAAGGGTAGCTTCGCACTGTACGTAAAAGTGCATCACGCAGCCATGGACGGTGCTACCGGCGTCCATTTCTTTGCAGCTTTCAATGACATGGAGCCCAACCCACCCGAGGAGAACGTCCTGGACTGGGTAATACAACCGACCCCCAGCAAATCAAGAATGCTGGGCAAGGCATATCTGAACAATCTGAGAAAGCCCAAGCAATTCTACGACCTGATCAGAAATGCACTGCCCGCGCGTCAGCGGCTACGTGAGGGCAAGGAAGAGGAGCGATTCTCCAGCCTGGATGACAAGGAAGCCACCCGCTTTAATCGCGGGGTGTCCAACCATCGCGTAGTTGAAGCCAAAAAGTTCGATTTTGAGGATGTCCGCGCTATAAAAAATTCGGTGCCGGGTGCCACCATCAATGACGCGGTGCTGACCATTATCGGGGGAGCAATGCGTCGCTATCTGGACAGCAAGGGCGAATTACCTGATTCCAGCATGGTGGCTGGGTGTCCGATCGATGTGCGCGATGAAGCCGAGGCCGAAGCGGGTGGCAATATGATTGGGCTGATGAACGTGGCCCTGCGCACAGATATCGAAGACGCCCTGGATCGCCTGCAGGCTGTGCACGATGAAGCCAATCGCTCCAAGGCCTACGCAGAAGCTCTGGGACCACGCATCGGCATGGACATCGCCGACACGGTGCCCGGCGGCATTATCTCCAGTGTTATGCGCCTCTCTGTCGCCGCGGGCATGGCAGAGAAGAACATCATGCAGAACACTATTGTGACCAACGTTCCGGGCTCCCCCTTCCAGCTTTACCTGTGCGGGGCAGAACTGATCGATTCCTTTGGTATCGGGGTACTGGCTCCGGGTATGGGGCTGTTCCACACGGTGACCAGTGCCGTGATGAACAAGCAGGGAACCATCATCATAGCCGCGGTGTCATGTCGCGAGATCATGCCTGACCCCGAATTCTATGCCGAATGCCTGCAGGCCTCCTTTGATGAACTTCTATAGGCGTCCCAAAAAGCCGGAAACAGTCGCAAACGCAAGAAAGCTGGTTGATAATCACTGACCCTACTGGTGATCTGTTAAACCCATCGAGCCCGCTGTTTCATGCCTCCGAATTTTGAAGATATTTATCACGCCGCCTGCGAACGCAAAGGCGGCAAGAAAAACCTGGAGAAGCTGCTCCCCGGCAAAAGCAGCGCTCGCCGCCTGAAGAAACTGGGCAGCGATCGCTACCTGGCGGAGTTTAGCAAGAAAGTGTTCCAGTCCGGCTTTGTCTGGCGCGTGGTGGAACAAAAATGGGACGGTTTTGAAGAGGTCTTCTGGGATTTCGACATTGCCAAGCTGTTGATGATGCCCGATGACATGTTGGAGCGGAAAGCCCAGGACAAGCGCATCATCCGAAATTATCGCAAGGTCTTATCCATTCGCGAAAACGCAATGATGATCAGTGACACCGAGCGCCAGCAAGACACAGCTTTCGGTGAGTTTATAGCGGCCTGGCCAAAAGATGATGTGGTCGGCCTGTGGACCTACCTCAAGAAGAATGGCTCGCGACTGGGAGGCAATACCGGCCCGTATGCCCTGCGCACGCTGGGTGTCGACACGTTCCTGATGTCTCGCGACGTAGAGGGCTACTTGCGCCTGCACAAGATCGTCGGCAGTGGCATTACCAGCCAGCGGGCTCTCAAGGCGACCCAGAACTACTTCAATGATTTACGTGACCAGTCCGGACGAAGTCTTGCCGACCTAAGTAGAATAGTTTCGTTTTGTTTTGGCGATAACTGGATCGGGGTGAATCCACCAGAATAAGCTACCGCATGTATCCTTGTAAGTAGCCAGTCATATAGCCACAAGAACCAATTCATATAGGTGAAGAGACTGCGCACTCATTAAGAAATACGAGAAGCTGCGTGCGCTGCGAACCCCCTGCCTGCTTCAGCATAGAGATCAAAGCTGGAGATCCCAAGCGATTCCAGCTCTTCTGCTTCTTCCTGAAATTTTACCACCGCTGCGATCTCACCCTCGTAACCAATCTCACGTAACAAGCTGCTGACCAGCAAATTTTCTTCGTGATTGGTTAGCGCGAGCATGACCAACTGAAGTTGATCCAAGCGTACGCCGGTCCAGAAGTCGGGATCACTGGCATCTGCGGCCAGAACTTTTCTGCCTTCGCGCAAATGATGCTCAAGCTTCTTGTCATTATCATCCACACCGACAACACAGTCACCATACTGGTCGTGCATCGCACTGTAGGCCCCCGTACCAATGGTTCCCATACCTAGTACACAGATACTCGCACCCATAAGGTCATGGCTAGGCCCTACCCCCTCGGCCCCTTCACTGCGATAGCGGGCCAGATTAGGATGCCACCGCAGGTAAATATCGTGGCTGTAGACATTGAGAGGCGTGCTGATCAGGAAACTGGCCGCAACCACCAAAGAAATTGCGGCAGACCATTGCGGATCGAGCCAGCCTGCAGTGGCTGCGACAGCCACGACTATCAGTCCAAACTCACTGAAATTGGCAAGGCTCAGGGAAGCCAAAAACGCCGTGCGCGGACGCGCGTGGAATCGCGTCATCAACATAAAGTACAGCGGTGGCTTGAGCAGACACAGTCCTGCTATCACAACTGCCAAAACCAGCACCTGAGAGCTGGGCCAACCACCGAGACCGATGGAGAGAAAAAAGCCAACCAGAAAAAGGTCTTTAAAATACAGTAGGTTCTTCGCCAATTCTTTAGCTTTTTGGTCACCGGCCAGCAGGAAACCCAGAATAAGCGCGCCCAGATCACCCTTCACGCCTACTGATTCGAAAAGCTGAGCGCCAAGAATGGCCAGCGCTAGCCCAAACAAGGTAAACAGTTCTCCGTGACCGGCGAGACTAAGCAAGCGTATGAGCACGGGTCGGAGCGGAATCAGCAACAACAGCCACAAAGCAGACATCTGAGGAACTTTACCTGCCGAAAAGCCTAGAAAAACGACAGCAGCGATGTCTTGAATGATAAGGATACCAATGGCGATTTTTGCATGCCTGGAAGACAGTTCACCGCGCTCCTGCATGATCTGCATGACAAAAACCGTGCTGGAAAAGGTCAATGCAAACGCGAGAATGAGAACAGATGGGAGCTCCAATCCCAGGCCTGGCGAAAACTGGGCAGCCCCATATAACAAGGCAGTAAAAAGGAGCTGCAGCAAAGCCATATGGATAAGCGCTGTACCCCAGATATTCAGGGCGAGGAGATCGCCGACACGTAGCTTAAGGCCAATCGAAAAAAGCAGCAGGGTGACGCCCAACTGCGCGATCGTATCGATCAAGGCTCCCGGCACCACCTGAAATTCATGCAAAACGAACCCTGCGACCAGGTAGCCAATCAACGCTGGCAGGCCAAAAGCGCGGGCGACAATACCAAAGAGCAGCGCACAGAGGATAACTACGGGATCAAACATAGCACCAGCTTAGCGGCCGGTATCCTGTATTCCAAGTGTTCTGTTAGACTGCTCCTTTGCGATAAATCATAGCAACTTCAAATCAGCTGGAACCCAATTGAGAAGCCCCGACCAACGCCTGATTCATATCGTAGGAATGTACAAATGCGGTACTTCCTGGCTAACGCACATGCTTGCTTCTCATCCAGAAATGATGGCCTGGCGAGAGTTTGACGTTATCAGAGCGGTCTACCAAAACCAGCCAGTCAAGCCGAGACTGAAGAAGCGTGTAGCCAACCGACTGAGGCGCATTCTGCAGGGCCCTCCGCGCTTTCCGAAAGAACATCGCTTTACGCGGCGGGAGCGGCAAGACATCATACAAGAATTGTTTTGCGGGCGCGGTTTGCTTCCTATTATGGGAGAAGATAAGCGCGCACAAGCAGCTGCACTTGACATTTCTGACGCAGAGTCTTTTCTTGACGGCCTGCAGGCACTGGGGGATTACTCCTTACAGAGTGACGAGCTGCCGCCTCTTGAACCACGGCGCTTTAACAACACCCTAGGCGCGTCCAATTCCAGACGTGCAGACTTACTGCACTTCATCACCCAAGTGCGTGATACTGAGGAATTGGACAAGGTCCCCAACTTCTATTTCGATTACCTAGCTGGCCTGGCAACGGAAGACGCAAGGATAGTGCTGAAGGCCGCTGATCAAATCATGTGCTTTGAGCAGCTAGCCGCCTGCTCTCCCGATTCAACTAAGATAGTCATTATGCGTGATGGGCGAGATGCCACGATATCCGCTATGCACTATGGCAAGCTGATGGAAAAATGGGACGCTCCCTGGAAGCCAGATCAGGTACAGTATCTCGATCGGCTACGTGCCTGGGCCGTGCGCGCAGCCAAATTGGTAGAGCTGAGTAAAACATACAATATTCTCGTGTTGCGCTATGAAGACTTACAGCGTGACTTTGACAGTGTGTGTGGCGGCCTATTGCAACATCTCGGTGTGAACAGCGATCCACAGTTAGTCCGAAATATTTACCAACGCACCAACTTCAAAAAGGTCAGTGGCGGGCGTGAGCCCGGGCAGTCTGCTGAAGACATTATCAGGAAAGGTGTGATCGGAGAATGGAAAGACACGCTGTCTGCCAACGAAGCCAAAGAGGCATGGCAGGTAGCGGGGCCGGAACTAGAACAGTTTGGTTACACGCGTGAAGGTCACTACAAAACCTCTGGTCTGTGTCCGTTCAGCGTAACCGATTGATCAAAGTCTCATATAGCACCATATCCTTATCGACACACCGTTCAACCGCTGTCTTTTCTTGCTGTGAAAGATCGGAATACTGCAAGCGACTGCGTGATACATTTGTTCTCGGTTGATCTCGAGGCAGCTTACCCCCGTAGCAGTCCACTATCTGTTGCTGGAATCGACCGAATTCTTCGATCACACCCAGATGCTCTATAGCGTCCAGATTGGTAACAGCCTCAGCCAAAATGTCTTTGCCTGAACGATTGAACTACCTACGTTCCTGCACTGAATAGCCACAACCTAACTGCCAGCATTGGGCATTATCGACATTCATTTGCACCTGAGGGCGATCAGAGTTTAGAAAGTCCAGGAGGCTCATACCGGGCGGCAGCCCACCAATGAGCTGCCGGTTTTTTCCAGGGTCGACAGAGTAGGAGTAGAGAGACAGCAGACGCTCAACCGGATGTCGCATCAGTGTCGCACTAATGGCCTCCGCTTCCCGCGCAAATCTATAACCCAGGTGACTCATGAATAGCCTGGGCGCGGCGACATTCAAGTCACTATAGAGAGGAAAGTGCGACAGACGCGGTTCTGGGTACATGCAACGGGCAGGGAACACTCCCTTAAAAAAGTCTCTGGTGGAGCTACCACCGGCCTTGGGTATATGCAAAAAAACAAAATTCCGCTCTAAAACTGCGGGCTTATCCGTGCCGAACAAAACCTCGTGAATCCGATCGCTGTACCAGCGGCGGTAGCAAAAGAATTCACTGCGTAATACGCGGTATTTTAATGGCCTACGCATAAAATCATTGTCCGCCCTGCCGGGACTGGTAGACGGTAAGCATGCCACCACCGATCACAAGAATACTACCAACAATTGATAGCGCATCGGGCACCTGATCCCAGATCAGCCACCCCCAGAAACCAGAGGCCACCACCGCCAGGTAGTTGATGGGAGCTACAGCAGATGCCGGCGCCATACCATAGGCGAGGGTGTACAAATTGAGGGCAAAGTAAATGCTGATACCCACATAAAGCATCGCTGCCCAGGCTTGCCAGGGTAGGCCAGAAAAATCTGCCAGACTAAATGGGGCCACGCAGAGCAAGGACAGAAAAAAGTAGTAAAACAAAATGCGAGCAGGCGGCTCGGTACTCGCAAGGTGGCGGGTAGCCACCATGGAGATTGACAGAGTGAACGCGGAAACCACTCCGGCCAGGTGCCACAGGCTCAATCCTTCGGTGCTGGGGCGCAGGATGACAAAGATACCGATGAAGCCGATGGCCAACGGCAACCAGGCACCCCGGCCAACCTTGTCGCGCCCCCAAAGCCACATTACAAGCGGCACGGTCAGTGGCGCGCTTTGGCGCAGCAGCATTGCGTCTACCATGGGTATTTTGTCGAGGGTCAGGTAGAAAAGGTAAAAACCCAACACGCCTACCCCACCGCGAAACAGGTGTAGGCCAAGACGCTGTGTGCGCAGAGACGAAACGCCTGCTCTCAAGGTCCGCGGCAGACACAGCAGGACGCACACGAGATACTGAATCGTCACAATCGCCTCCGTGGTGGCGTAGGCAGAGGCGTACTTGGTCACCGCGGCCGAGGTGCTGGCAACCACGACCATCAACAGGGACAAGCCAATGGCTGTCCTTACCGGGTTATCGCTCGTCATGGTACCTGTCAGTGCATCCGGACTCTAAATACTGGCCATAAGAAAACCGGACAAGGCGGCGTAATTTGGGGACAGACTGGGGTCTACCTGTTTCTTGATATCGCCCAGCAGCTTGCGATAGCCCTGGTAAAACGCCCAGGTCGGTGCCGGCTTGTATTGGAGACCATCCACTTCCAGGTAGGCAATGATGCCCTTAGCGGTGGTGGGCTTTACAAACACCTCCCGGCGAGGCGCAAAATAGAATGGCACCACAGAGACAAGCGACCACTTGGCCAGTTTGAACGGGGCCAGCATGCCGATGAATTCGTCAAAACCCTGCTGCTTGTTGCGACCGTAGAGGCGCTTTTCCAGAGCGTCGGCCAGGGCGCGCTGCTCATGGCTGTTCAGAGTCTGGATAAAATCGCGAAAGCGGGGCTTTTCAAATCGGGAGACCATCGAGGAACGACTCACGATTTTTAGAATAATGTCTGCCAGCTGAGCCGGTTGATTAAACGCTGCGGGCTTGAGCGACTCGGAAGCAAATTGAACCAGTTTATCTACATCGTGCTTCTTCTTGATGTAGGCCATGCCGGGATCGGCAAATCCCCCTGGAAAGCGCTGCATAAAACTGGCTTCAGCCTGCGTCAGTTTTTCCAGATTCATGACATTCCTCCACGTGGGAGGAAAATGCTAACACATCAGTCCTGGGCGTTAGATTGGCGACGCTGGTACCAGGCAACCAATTCGGGAGCAGCACTGGGGCCAGGTTCGAACTCGACATCACGGGGCTGCAAATAACGCCCATTACGGGCCTGCAATGCCACCGGCTGTATTGGTGCACCCTGTTCGCGGTCCACCAGTACCACCGGTGCACCTTCGCTGCCAAACACCCATTTGTCACCCCACTGCATCAAACCCACCACCAGCGGAAACAGGTCTCTACCCGCATCGGTCAGGTGGTAGCGATAGCGCGCCACGCCCGGACGCACCGGCTGAAGCTCAAGGATGCCGTTTTCGATCAGCTTGTCGAGCCGGTCACTCAATACGTTGCGGGCAATATCGAGGTTTTTCTGGAACTGGCTAAAGCTGGACAGGCCGTAGAACACATCGCGCAAGATCATCAGTGTCCATTTGTCACCAATGATATCGACGGTCCGCGCCAGTGAGCACTGCCAGTGATCGAGTGAAGTTCTACTCATACCGCTACTGTAGGGGAACCGGGGCCAGCTTTCAATAATTAGTTTCTTTAACGTACTTTTTATACGACATAGCTTGATATATCTACAGTCTTTGCTATTTTTTAGTTTCTTTAAAAGACTTTTTAGAGGTAGACCCATGGCTGTTAACACTGATCACTACCTGTCCAGCGCCTGCAACCTGTGTTTTGTAAACTGCGGCATCAAGGTGGAACTGGGCGGCGAAGATGGCCGCGAATTTGTCAAAGTCCGCGGCGACGATGATCACCCCACCTCCAAAGGCTATATCTGCAACAAAGCGAGTCGCATCAACTATTACCAGAACAACAGCCAGAGGCTGAACTCGCCCATGCGGCGACGGGAGGATGGCAGCTACGAACCCATTGACTGGGATACAGCTATCGCGGAAATCGCCCAGAAACTGAAAGCGGTTCGTGACACGCACGGCGGCGAGCGCATTTTCTATTACGGCGGTGGTGGCCAGGGCAATCATCTGGGCGGTGCCTCCGCCATGGCCCTGCGCAGTGCGCTAGGGATCGAGTTTAAAGCCAACGCTATCTCCCAGGAGAAAACCGGCCTGAGCTGGGTGGTCAGCCGCATGATCGGGCAGATCACACATCCGGAATTACATCACGCCGAGGTCGCGATGTTGGTCGGTAAGAACCCGTTTATGAGCAATGGCATGGACCGCGCTCGCAACTTCCTTCGCGAAATCAAGAAAGACCCCAATCGCAAACTGATCGTGGTGGACCCGCGACGCACTGAAACCGCGGACTACGCGGATTTCCACCTCGCCGTTACTCCGGGCCGCGACGCCTGGTGCATGGCCGCCATTGTTGCCCACATCGTCCAACAAGACTTACTGCCCCACGAGTGGCTGGAGCAACGCACTAACGGTCATCGGGAAATCATTGAGCACTTCAGCAATGTACCTGTCGATGACTATGCACGCTTCGCCGGTCTCGACCCAACGCTACTGAAGGAAGCCGCCGAGGCCATCGGCAACGCAGGAAGTTTCGCACTGGAAGAAGACATCGGTATCCAGATGGCGCCCCACTCTACCCTGGTGAGCTATCTCAATTTTCTGACCATGCTGATCACCGGCAACTTTGCCAAGCCAGGCACCCAGGGCATGATCACCCAACTCGCTGCGGTCATCGCCACTCATCATGCGAAAGTTGACGAGGATGGGCGCGAGCACTCTATTCAACAACTGCCTGTCACCGGCGCGCCAATCATCAGCGGCCTTTATCCCGGCGCCATGCTGGCAGAAGAAATCCTGAACGATCACCCGCAACGCCCGAGGGCACTGATCGTAGAGAGCTCCAATCCTGTGCACTCCCTGCCGGAGGCGAAATCACTGCGCGAGGCCATACGGTCGCTGGAGTTCAGCCTGGCGGTGGATGTGGCTATGACAGAAACCACACGTGAATGTGATTACGTGCTGCCTGCATCCAGTCAGTACGAGAAGTGGGAGGCCACTTTTTTCCCCCGCAACTTCCCCGCCAACATTTTTCACCTGCGTCAGCCCCTGCTGAGCCCCATGGAAAATACGCTCGGTGAACCTGAAATTCACGCTCGAATCATTGAGGCACTGGAATACTTTGAACCGGGTGAGCTCGATGCCCTGTCTGCCGCTGCTGAACAAGGGCTGGATGCTTACCAGGCCGTCTTTTTTGAGGCCATGGGAAGCAATCCGAAAATTGGCAGCATGCTCTCATACGTGATGTATCGCACCCTCGGCCCTGCGCTGGGCGAGGGACAGGCAGCCACAGCACTGGTCTGGGGGTTATGCCAAGTGTATTGCATGAAGCATAGCCAGGAAGCGGCAAGAGCGGGTTATGCAGGGCCGGACGCGGGTAACCAGTTGTTCCAGGCATTACTGGAGTCTGACACCGCGGTTGTGATTGGCGAATCGACTTACGATGAATGCTGGCAGCGACTGACTTTCCCCGATGGGAAATTACAGCTGATTATTCGCGAACTGCTGGAAGAGACTGAAACCCTACAGGCAATGAAGCCGCTCATGGAGACCAACGAGGACTATCCCTTTGCGCTGGTGGCAGGCTCAAGGCGCGCCTACACCGCAAACTGTGCCATTCGTGACCCACGTTGGGCCAAAGGCAAGCATGTGACCGCATTAACAATGCACCCTGATGATGGTGAGCGGTTGCAGCTTAGCGAAGGCTCAATGGTGACGCTGGAAACCGAAGCCGGCTCAGCCACAGTTGACCTAGCCTTTGATGAACGCATGCAACCCGGCACCTTGTCGATACCCAACGGTCAGGGCATGCACTTCGAGGACGAAGGAGGCGAGGCACTGTTTGCAGGTGTCTACGCCAATGAGCTGACCAGCGCCCGCTATCGGGACAGGTTCGCAGGTACGCCGTTCCACAAGTTTGTGCCTGCCAGGGTTACCGCGGTGGCGTAAGTTCGCCCCCCCCTGCGCGCGGGCTCATCTATACTCCTTACACATCAACGAGAACACGGAGAAAAAAATGCCCACTCGCAGACAAGTCATCGCTATAGGATCTGGTGCGCTGGCAGCCGGCGGCTTGCTCGGCAGCGGGATCAGTATGGCCGGTGCCAGTCACAACCAGCGAATCGTGCTTGCCTCCCACCCTGTGGGCAAACCCACTGTCGACAACTTCAGACTGGAATCCGCCCCAATTCCTGCACTCAAGGATGGGCAGATGTTGCTGCGCACAGAGTATCTGTCGCTCGATCCCTATATGCGCAGCCGCATGAACGCATCGGACGGTTACGCCGCCAGCGTCAGACTCAACCAGGTCATGGTGGGTGGCACCGTAGCGGTGGTAGAGGATTCAAGAAATGCGAACTTTAAACCGGGGCAGCGGGTCATGGCCTACTCGGGCTGGCAGTCCCATGAAGTGAGCAATGGCGCAGGTGTCACGCCGCTGGATCCTCGCATCAACCCGCCCTCCTACGCCCTTGGCGTACTCGGCATGCCGGGGCTCACCGCCTATGTGGGCCTGCTGGACCTTGGCCAACCCAAAGCCGGGGAAACCGTGGTGTTGGCCGCATCCACGGGCGCGGTCGGTTCCGTGGTGGGACAAATCGCAAAACTTAAAGGTTGCCGAGTGGTCGGCATTGCCGGCGCCAAAGAGAAATGCAACTACGCAGTGAACGAACTGGGTTATGACGCCTGCGTCAGCCACTACGATGATGACATGGCCCAACAGCTGGCAGCAGAATGCCCTGACGGCATTGATGTGTACTTTGAAAATGTAGGCGGTTCGTCCTGGGAGGCGGTGATGCCGCTGCTGAACAACCACGCCCGCATTCCTGTATGCGGTCTGATTGCACACTACAATCAAAAGGAGCTGCCACCCGGACCCGACCGCATGTCGATGCTGCAATCACTGATTCTGACCAAGCGCATCAAGATGCAGGGCTTTATTATCAGCGATCACGGCGATCGCATACCGGAATTTGTCGGCGATGTCGCCGGCTGGGTTGCCCAGGGCAAAATCAAATACAAAGAGCATATGGTGGAGGGACTGGAGAACGCTCCCGATGCCTTCCTCGGCCTTTTCAAAGGCGCCAATTTTGGCAAGCTGGTCGTTAAAGTGTCATAACGCAGGGCACTGTGTGGCAGCGAACCCAGTTGGCAACTACACTGGATGACATGAAAATTCTGCGCATCTTGGAAGCAGGTAGCTGGCTGCTGGGGCTGGGACTGACAGGTTTCTTCCTTAGTCAGTTGGCCCTCGGTGAAGTACAGCGCAGTTCCGATATCGCGTCTTTTAAAGACGCCTACACCTATACAGAGCCCGATCTCGCGCTGTGGTCCAGTGAACGTATCGATGCCTGGAAGCACGCACGGGCCAACGTCTCAGAAGACATCACCGCGCTGTTGAGCATTCCCGAGCTGGCGCTTGAGGTTCCGATGTATAACGACTCCTCTGATTTGAGCATGGATCTCGGTGCCGGTCTCATTCTAGGTACCGCTGCCCCCGGCGAAGCCGGCAATATGGGCATTGCAGGACACCGGGACGGCTACTTCAGGGCGCTCAAGGATATTCAGATAGGGCAGGAATTGTCGGTCACCACTCCCGAAGGTCACCAGCGTTATCGGGTCAGCAATATTCTGATTGTTGACCCTATAGACGTTGAGGTGCTTGACCCAACGCCACACCAGAGCCTGACACTGGTGACCTGTTATCCCTTTTATTTCGTGGGTGCGGCCCCCCAGCGTTTTATCGTGAAAGCGGACCTGATCCCGCAAACCAGCGTTGCCTCAACAACGGTTAAGGCAACTGACACATAAGAAAGGAGCACAACATGAATAGGAAAAGGATGATGGCCGGGATTGGCATGGCTGCTTTGTTAATGAGTGGTACAGCAATGGCGCAAGCCGATTTGACCTGCGAAGACATTGAATGGTCAAGCGTTGTCACTGACGAATACCCAAACATCGCTGATGCCTGTAATGCAGTAGTGGTCAAAGAAGACAAAATGTACGCACGGGTACAGGTTGAGTTGCAGCGCGTGCGTGGCCGCACCATGACCTTCAAAATTCTTAACACGGACGGCAGCTCAGGCGGCAGCTATACCACTGAAGTGGATAGCAGCTGGCGTGCCAGCATTGGCGGCCGGAGCTATCGTGCCAGCGAACTTAGCCGTGGCCAGCAATTGAATGTGTACATGCCGCACGATCGCTGGGCGGTGATCCAGGAAGATGAAGATGGCCCGGATGCTGCCGATGCCACTGAACTGGCAGCAGCACCGATGCTGCCCAAGACGGCTAGCCCGCTGCCCCTGTTTGCAGCCTTTGGCGCTGGCTTTATTGCACTGGGCGCTGGTCTGGGTGCACTGCGTCGACGCCTGTCCTGATTCCGGGCCATCGCTTCTCAAACCCTATCCCGGCCGCTACTCGGCCGGGATACTCCCCCTCTATGAAAGTGGATGTCCTGAGCATGGGCGATCGCTTTAGGTAAATAGAACTCGCACCGCGGCGGACCACTGTCACATTCCGGTCACAGCTTCATCACGAAGCGGAAGTAAATCCTTCATCTTGAGTTGATAGTGTCAACGATCTTCCAAGACCACAAAAAGGAACTTCCCATAATGTCTCTGAAGCGCACTCCCTTGTACATGGCGGTTGCGGCCGGACTTGCTCTGAATACCCAACTCGCCAGCGCAATAACACTTGTCACCAACGGTGACGACAGCGGAGAGGGTTCGCTGAGAGCAGCGCTCGAGCTGGCGTCCAGCAATCCGGCCGCCCTGCCGATTATCGTATCCAGTTCGGTGACGGATATTCAGCTTTCAACCACGCTGGACTACACCGGCGAGCGACCCCTGGTTTTGTTTGGATCGGGACAGGCGGTGAACATGCCCTTTAACCAGACCATTCTGCAGTCATCCACGGGTGCCAGCATGCGTATTTCCGGACTGGATTTCATTGGCCCTGGAGGCTTCGACATCAACAACCGTGGCGACCTCAACGGAGAGGTAGCCGGCAAGGGCATTTTCATCGATGTAGCGGATGAACAGGTAGCCGCCGTGCAGTTGGTGCTGAATGATGTAACGGTTCAGGGCGTCGCCAATCACGGCATTCACGTCTCAGATTGTAACCTCGCCGATGACTGCGGCGGTGGTGGTGGCGGTGCTGGAGAAGGTTCCGCAGCCAGCATAGTGATCGCACTGAGTGGCGTAACGGTTGCTGACGCCGGCAACGGTCGATTCGACGCCGACGGTCTGCGCGTGGACGAGCGCGGCATCGGCAACGTCACATACCGGATCTTCAACAGCACCTTTGTCGACGTGGGAGCCGACGGCATTGAACTGGATGAGGGTCAGGATGGCAGCGTGACCGGCGAAGTCGCCGCCACAGCCTTTATCGATAACGGCGCCTACTGCGACCCTGCTCTTCTAGAGGCTTATCTGCCTGTACCTGATGAAGCAGAGTTCGAAGAAGGCGAGGCCACTGACGATGACATCCCCGGACCGGTGACTGGGTCCCCAGATGATCGCTGCTTTGAAAGAGAGGTGAGCTACTACGATTCAGGTGCAGTAGAGTCGTACGAATTTGGCATTGATGTAGACGATGCTTTTGACATCGATGAAGCAGGTATGGGCAGCATCAAGTCCGCAGTGGTGGCCGCTGAAATCGTTGGCAACTACGACGAGGGATTGGACTTCGACGAAGAAGACCAGGGCAACATTATCCTGATTGTCGACAGCATTAGTGGTGAAAACAACACCGACGACGCTGTAAAGCTGTCAGAAAAAGGCATGGGCGGGGTGACTGCCATCGTTTCAAGCTCGGATATCTTTGATAACGACGGCAAGGGGCTTGTATTCGAAGAAGCGGACGCTGGCAACCTGGATGGCCTTGTCTTCTTCAGCGAGCTCACCGGCAACGATGATGGGGAAACTCAGATCGAAGCAGTGCAGGAAGACGCCGGCACTGGCACTCTGGTTATCGAGCTCACCAACTATGAGGGTGAGATAGAGACTGATGGCGTGGAATTGATCGAGTAAGCCGCACTGCTTGATGCTGAGGGCTCACCCTGAGGGGTGGGCCTTTTTTTACGGCAACTCGTAGGCCTCGCGGGACGGATTCAGGCTGAAGTATCGCTCGGCTTCAATTGACGTCTGGCAAATGGGCAAATGCCAGTACAAACCCTGAATATCTCTACCCGGGGAACGGTCTCCATAGCTGGCCATATGGCGCTCGCAGCCAGCCCTGTCAAAGCGGCGCTGCCCAACACACTTTTCTATCTGCTCTGCACGCAGCGGCGCAATATGCACCTCCCGCTGCTGTGCGCACATCGCTTGCAGCTCGGGCAGATCGTCACGATATATGACATCTGCCACGGATGATGCGTGCATCAAGAGCAGCGTCAGGCAAAAGTATGGGTTTGGCGACATATCAGCTTGCTCGCTCCTGGTCCATGCTCAGTATAGAACTGCACAGCCAAGCCCGCCGATAATGACATATAAGCATATATTGTCACTGTTTTTGCTATTCTTGGTGTGAAAACCCCTATCTATTTTACAGTAACGCTATCTAGTGTCATTTATTAGTAATGCCTTTTGTGACGCATCGCATCGTGAAAGTACTGCTGATGGGGCATCCACCGATACTGAATAACAATAACGGAGAAACAAGAGTGGCTCAGGTTTCGGCGACAGCGATGGCAAATAGCCATCCCTGACTTGATGACGCTAGCAGAACAAGCGGTTCCCTCAGGTCGACGCGAGCAGAATCGACTGTTAAAGACAACAGCGATTCTTGACGCCGCGGAGACACTGTTTGGCCAACAGGGTGTCGATAAAACCACGCTTGGTGAGGTCGCGGCTGCAGCCAGTATTTCCAGGCCGCTGATCTACCGCTATTACCAGAACAAAGATGTATTGCTCGAGGCAGTGGTGGAGCGGGTCATTGACGCATGGCGCAGCGCGCTCGCAGATGAAGCCTCGCGCAATACGCCCAGCACCGCACACACGCTGCGTCTGGTACTCCTGCGTTCGCTGGAATTCGCACGCGAGCGAGACTTGTTGAGTGAGCTGCTTTCGAGAGACACGCGTCTCAGGCTGTCGAGTTTTAGCAACGTCATTGAATCGGGAAATGACATGCTGCGAAGCCTGCTGGCTGACATTTTGCGGCAGGGTGTCAGCCGCGGAGAAATTCGAGACGATCTGCAGGTGGATGATCTGGCCCACGTGGTGAGCGAAGTGTTCCTGGCTTACGCTGACCACCTCGTGGTCGGGGAAGATGTTGGCCTGGGCGACCGCCGCATTGAGGCCATCCTGGAAACCATTCTTCACGGTATCGTTACCTCATCCCAATAAAAGGCACGAAAACACCATGATCAAAAGCACAGGTAACAAAAACCATGTTTAACAAAGACGAGCTGTTTACGCTGGCGAGCAATGCCACCGGACTGACCGATTTTGGCGACGGCGTTTACGAAGAAGGCCTCGATGTCCTGCTGAATGCCTACAACACAGAGGCGGACCTGACACCACTGGGCGAGCAAGTGGTTCAGGGAGAACTAGTGGGGGACCTCACTGGTCGCCTGAAGGTTGTCAATCAGCTCAAGCAGCAGCCGACCATACTGGATACCAGTCTGCAGAGACCCGTGTTTATCCTCGGACTGCCCAGAACGGGAACCACCACCATACACAATATGCTTCAGCAAAGTCCTGACTGCCAGGTACTGGAGTACTGGCTGGGCGTTGTGCCGCAGTCCAGACCGCCGCGGGACCAATGGGAAGACAACGCCGATTTTCAGAGCATCAAGGAAGTGCTGCGCCTGACCTACGAGGCCGACCCGGGCTTGCGTGCACTGCATGACGTTTCAGCCGACAGTGCGGGGGAATGCCGGTTTGTATTTCGTCACCTGTTTATGGACGACTCCTATGATCACAACGCCTACTTGCCCAGCTACCGCGAATGGTTTGACCAGCAGTCGATGGCGCCGGTGTACCAATGGTACCGGGATGTGTTGAAGCTGATTCAGTATCCCGAGGACACACAGCGTCGCTGGATACTGAAGTACCCGCCGCATATCCGCTGCCTGAAGGAAATATTCGACGTTTTCCCAGACGCCTGCATCATTCAAACCCATCGCGATCCCGCGGCAGTTCTGCCTTCCTTCGCCAGCCTGTTGCTGCACTTTTCCTATGAGAAGAATGCGGATGCCAAGCAGATCGGCGCGTTCGTAGAAAACCACTGGAAAAGACGCATGGATAAAGGCATGCGGGATCGACAGGCACTGAATCGCGAAGGGCAGTTTTTTGACGTGCAGTTTGATCAGGTGCTGAGTGACCCCGTGGGCACTGTTACCGAGGCACTCGCCCACTTTGATATCGAGAGTAGTGCAGAGGGAATCGCTGCCATGACCGACTGGCACAACAACCACCCGCCAGAGCGCCACGGCAAGCATGACTACAGCCCTGAGGATTTCGGCCTGAGCAAACAGTCCCTGGCTGATGCTTTCGTCGACTACAGGGAACGTTATTCAATCCCGTCTGCTTCGTGAGCAGGAGAACGGAATGAGTGATCAGCATGGCATTCTGAACGGTAAGCTCTGGGGTGATTTCTGCGACGAACTGAAGACTCTGGGTCCCCTGCTCTCGCAACCGGGCACACCTGATGATCTTCAGAACCGCGCACTGGGTTATCGCTACCTCACCGGGCTGCTGCGTGCCGGCCTGGAAATGACGGTGGACTACGCCAACCCACAGTTTCCCTGCTTCTTCAGTCTGGCGGACGACAGCAAAAAAATGCTGAACGACAACCCGGATTCCTTTTATCAAAACTGCGTGGTGGACGGGCGTTTTAACTACCGCATCAGCGGCACCATGGGAGACACTCGCTTCAATATCGGCACCAAGGGCAGTGCCACCGACACCTCGAAGATGGTCTCCACTGGCCAGATCAATATGGAAGACATCGACTGCAAGTCAGACGGCAGCTTTGAAATCATTGCCAGCATAGAGGAGCAACCCGGCAACTGGCTACCGATGCAGCCCGGCACTCGCTCACTGATCGTCAGGCAGACGTTTGCTGATCGCAAGAACGAAAAACCCGCTGACATGCGCATTGAGTGTTTAAACCCCGAGGCCATCAATAACACCCTCAATCCCCAGACTCTGGCTCCGGCCCTCGAAGCTGCCCTGGGTTTTATCAGGTCGACGGTTGACCTCAACGTCAACTGGATGGGGCGTTACAGCGCGCACATCAACGAACTCCCTGAGGACGACCAGGCCCTGTGCCAGGCTGCCGGGGGCGATCCGAATATCCACTACTACCAGAGCTACTGGTCACTGGCACCCGATGAAGCGCTGGTGGTATTGCTGGAGGATATTCCACCCTGTGATACCTGGAATATGCAGCTGTCTAATTTCTGGATGCAGTCACTCGACTACCGGTTTTTTGATGTGTGCGTGAACAAACACGGCGCCCATTACCGTAAGGACGGCTCAGTAGAAATAGTGGTCGCCCACCATAACCCAGGACCCAAATATCCCAACTGGCTGAACACCTGCGGTCACGACCAGGGGGGCATGCTGGCCCGTTATATCGGGTCAATCAATCCACCAAACCGACTACCAACCAAAGTCATTAAATTTTCGGAGTTAAACTAATGCTGCTACAAGACAAAGTCATTCTCGTTTCCGGCGTTGGCCCTGGACTGGGCGGCGAAATCATCAAGCGTGCCTTTCGAGACGGCGCCAGCGTGGTAATGGCCGCACGCAAAACCGATTACATCGAAGCACTGGCCGAGGAGCTCTCTCCAGATGGCAGCCGTGCTTTGGCAGTCTCCACCGATATTACAGATCCTGGGCAGTGCCAGAACCTGGTGGACAAAGCGATAGAGAAATTTGGCCGCATCGATGCCTTCAGCCAGGTCGCCGCGATGGATACCGTGTTTACCGGCATCGCCGATGTCAGCGACGAGGAGTGGCGCGAAACTCACGAGATCAACGTGATGGGTACCAGCCGGCTGGTACAAATGATCGCACCTCACATGAAAGCAGCCGGCGGCGGTTCCATCATTCTGATTGGCTCGCAGTCCAGCTTTTTGCCATTGATCCCGCAAATTGCCTACGCAGCATCCAAAGGTGCGCTGATGTCCGCCATGTACCAGATGGCCTGGGAACTGGGTAAAGACAATATCAGGGTCAATACCGTGGTACCCACCTATATGATGGGCCCGCCGCTGCGGGGTTACGCTGAACACCAGGCCCAGGAGCGCGGCATCACCGCCGAGGAAGTCCTGGCGGAGCTGGCCAGCAGTATGCCGCTAGGCAAGATACCCACCGACGGTGAAGTGGCCGAGTCAGTGATCTTCTTTGCCTCTGATCGCGCATCCACCATTAGTGGGCAGCATTTGCTGGTGAATTCAGCCATGTTTATGCCGTAGCCCTCTCCCGCTAAGGCCAGGTCAGTAATAACCCAAGCCTGATGCACCGCGAGCCCGACTATCGCGGTAGACTTTTTTGTCTGTTTAATGCATTATGGTTATATGCATATAATTCTGGATTATATACAGGTGTTGCTGCCTGGCGGCCAACGCCGATTACACGCAAATGGTGGCTGGCTATGTGCTGGGCACGGTTGCACTGGGGCTGCTGATCGGCCGTTTTCTAGGTGTGGAGCGCGTCTACAGCCACCTGATCTCTGGCGGTACGGGTATTTGCGGCGGCACCACCATCGCCACGCTGGCACCCATTTATCGCGCCCGCGCCGAGGTCGTAGGGGCGGCGTTGGCCATTGTCTTTCTGTTGAACGCCATCGCCCTGTTTACCTTTCCAGCCGTGGGGGAGTGGCTTGAACTCAGCCAGCAGCAGTTTGGCGTCTGGGCAGCACTGGCCATTCACGACACCAGTTCGGTGATCGCCACTGCAGCCATTTACGGAGAAGAAGCCGCAGAGGTCGCTACTACCGTTAAACTGGGGCGCACCCTCTGGCTGATACCTGCGGTGGTTGCTGTAAGCCTGCTGGAAAAACGGGACCAGGTAAAAATCAAAGTACCCGGCTTTATCTTCCTGTCCATCGCTGCGTCGGTACTGGGCTCAGTGCTACCCATGCCGCCCGTGGTGCCTGAACTGGCCTCAACCCTGTGCCAGGCGCTGCTCGTCATTGCCCTGTTTCTCGTTGGCGCCGAAATTAAGCGATCCACTCTAAAAAAGCTGAGAGGCAAAATGTTGTGGCAGGCGTTGGCGTTATGGGCCATGGTTGCCCCGGTAACGCTGCTGGCTGTGATGCACCTCGTCGCCTGATATTCCAAAACGATCTAGGGCTATAAGATTTAGATATTTTACGGTTATTAGGGTGTTCTCTATCCTTATCGCCGTGAAATTAGGAAGCTTACAATTCGACGTGGCCAGCCTGGCCGCCCTCGCTCTTTTCGGCGTTTATCTCTCAGCCAGCCTGCTGGGCTAGTTTGTATCGCCTGCTCAACCCTCGAGCCAGGCACTACCTTCGATTCAATAAACCGGTTTAACAACTGATCCCCATATTGTCGCGGTCGGTCTGGATCAACTGCTGCAGTTGACCCAAAGCCGCTTCGGCGTCTGCGTCTGTCGCAATTTCGGAATCTGCCTCTATCACCCGCTCATAGGAAGGCCTGGCACCTGTATCGTGGGCAATAATCACCTCCAGCCATAGCGCCGCAAGGCGATGATTAGCATCATCCGAAAGTCGGCCCGGACGGGAAAGGCGAATGGCCTGTTCGTGCTGGCAAGCTACTAGGGCCTTAAAACCGTTGAGGTTGTCAGGCCCCAGCATGATGCCCGCTTGTTCCAGGTTGACGACCTGCACACCCGGTTCTGTGACGGCTGCCGCAGGTTCTGAGGATTCCACAAACTCAGGCGACTCAATCCCCTGCTCTTCGCGCAGTTCTGCGAGCGCTTCAAGGCGAGCAATTTCCTCTGCGACACGACGTTGCTCAGCCTGTATGGCCGCCTGCTCCTGCCGCAGACGCTCCTGCTCCTGCTGTTGATAATTAAGATTGCCGGTCTCCCAGGCCATGACCGACTCGTAGTCATCACTGCCTTCGCGGCCAGAATCAGCCGCCGCGCCTATAGCGCCACCGACAATGGCACCCGCAGCCACATCAAACAAGCCGAATCCAAAGACCAGCCCAAGGAAGCCCCCTACTGCCGCTCCGGCTCCGGCTGAAGCCTGGGTATGCATTGCTGGGGTACCCGCAACGAGGGCAGTCGCCAGAACCAGTGTACTTAGCTTTACCAATTTCACAGTAGCCTGACCCCCAGCTTACCAATCCCAGCCGCCGCCACCCCAATCGCCGCCACCGCCGTAGTCACCACCGTAGTCGCCACCACCCCAGTCACCGCCATAGTCCGCCGGGCTGGAATCGATCGCATCCCAGTCACTACCGCTGTCATAGGGCATAGAGTCAAAATTGGATTCCATGGTGGACATGGCTTCATAGCCCATGTCCGAGCTGATGTCGTCCCAACCATAGTCCAAACCTTCAGTAAGCGCCGAGATATCACCATCGCTCATTGAGTAGTCAGCTTCGGACAGCTCCATGTCCATGCTTTCCCAGTCGGCCATGTCATAGTCGATACTATCGAGGTCGAGATCGGCGACGTCGTATTCCATGTCCAGCAGGGCCCAGTCGTACTCGAGGCTGTCCCAGCCATCGACCCAGATATCAATATTGATTTCTATGTAGCCCGGGCACCAGACGCCCCAGGGGCCCCACCACCAGTGCCAGCCCCACAGGTAGCTTGAAAGCAGGTGTCCGGCAAACATACCGCCCACAAAGCCACCTACGTTGCGGCGTGAACGCTTGATGTTCTTTGACTTCTCACGAATGGCTGCAATACCAGCCTGAATCTCCTTGTTGTTCTTGCCGGCTTTTTTCTCAACGATCTTGAGCTTCTTCTCCAGCTCCTTTTGCTGATCTTTAAGCTGATCGAGCTTTCTGCGTTCTTCCCGGGTCAGCTTGCCGCCCGCACGCAAGCGAGAGGCATAAGGGCCGTAGTTCTCATTCAGCCGCAGTACAATTTTTTGCAGCTGCTCCAACTCATTGGCCAGCACCTTGCTGCCACCGCCATTCATGATCCGAGCAATGTCCGCCTGCTCAACCGCCGCGAGCGCGGTTGCCAGCTGCTCGGTAAACTTCTCGCTCTTCAATGTGGCTGAGGTCTCTGCATTTGAGAGATTATCGTTAGCCTGGCGCAGGCCGTCCCAAAAGGGCTTGGTTTTACTGTCGTCAGCGCTCAGTACCGGGTCAGCCTTTCCCGAACGAACCACCTGGCCCAGGGCACGCTGAGCGCTGGTCAACAGTTCATTCAAGCCGACCTTGCCATCGTCTACCAGCGCCGCGGGTGCTTCAGCTGCCTGCGTATTTTTGGCTGCGGCTTCCGCCGCAGCTGCGAACTGTGCCCCCAGCGTTGTGAAAAACAGAGATGTTATTAATGCGAGCCGAAAGATCATAACCGAGCTACTCCTAACCGCGTCCTCGTAATCCTACAAAGATAGATCATTACAAGAAGTTGCGCACTCTCCCGGAGCAACTTGTACCCGAACAAAAAACTTCCCCTGGCATTTAAACCTGTTGATACATGGCGGCGGCATTGTCTAGCATTACACGCACTGATGAGGAGACAGCCCATGCATAAACTGAAGTACATCATCGCTATCAGCCTTTCTACAGCCCTGTTCGGCGCCACCAGCACCACGGCCGACGAAGCCGCATTGCGCAGTGCGATTGCCGGCGAGCATCGCACTCCGGCGTACGCTGAGCGCGACCAATACCGCAACCCTCTGGAAACCCTGCAACTATTTGATGTGCAGCCGCACCATACCGTCGTGGAGATCTGGCCCGGCGGAGGCTGGTATACAGAAATACTGGCGCCTTACCTTAGAGACAATGGGCAGCTGATAGCTGCACATTTCGACAGCAGCGATGATCAGGCCAGTTATCGACCCAAAGCACGAGAACGCTTTGAAAAGAAGATGGCTGCCGATCCCGCCACCTACGGCGAGGTCAAGGTGGCCTCGCTAATGTTCGACGAAACGGCAAAGACATTGGCAATAGCCGCCGCCGGGAGCGAAAGCGTGGACCGCGTTGTCACCTTCCGCAGTACTCATGGTTTACGCACCCGCGGCACTATCGATGCGGCCATGGCACACTATTTTGACATCCTGAAGCCCGGCGGCAAATTAGGGCTGGTGCAGCATATGGCCGACCCCGATCAGGATTGGATGTCTGGCAATTGGGGCTATATCGGACGAGATTACGTAATCGCCAAAGCTCGCGCGGCCGGTTTTGAGCTGCTTTCCGAAGGCTATTTCAACCGCAATCCAATGGATACCAAGCGCTACCCGCAGGGGGTATGGCAACTTCCCCCCACCCTTTCAAAATCAGAAACGGATGCGGAAAAAGCGCCTTACCTGGCCATTGGCGAAAGCGAGCGCATGACCCTGGTGTTCAGGAAACCGTGATTCAGACCAGATTGCATATGCGATGCCAAAAGCAAATCCGGGCGCTCGGCCTATTTGGAACTGAATGTCAGATTAAGGATGATGTCGTTTCGCGATGAGAGGTAATCGAGCAGGGCGTAAATAAACAGTATTACGCCCAGCATCTCCAGCCCCTCTTCAACTGCTGTCCAAAGGTTATAGGCGAGCGTATTCAGCAGGTCCTGCTCGTCATACCAATCGGTGGCGCGCTCTACCCCGATAGCGCCACCTACATACATCATTCCTGATAGAACAAACAGCCAGCGGGTTCGGGCGGGCAGAGCCTTGAGAAACGGGATATAAAACAAGCCTACAACCAGTACCAGCGGCGCAAAATAGCTTGTCCAGCTTTCTTGCCCCGCCAGCATATTCACATACTCGTGAAAGCCCGCCACCTCATCCAGTGACAACACGTGGAAGCCGACTGCCAGCACCAGCCACCACAACCACATGGCACCTTCCGATCGACGCTCGGTTCGGGCTATAAGTAAAAGCAGTAAACCTGCAATCAGCAGGATTATGGAACTGAACCAGGTGCCTATGCTTTCTTCCTCGTCCAGGTCAAATAGCCCTATCTGCCACCATTCGTGCAATGGCAACAGGTCGTGAAACCAAATCAGCATGGCCGTCACATGTGCCACAAGCAGACCAATTGCTGTGCAAAATAACACCAGGCCTACTCTTCTCGGATCAATAAGGATCGCTTGCTCGTGATCCATAGCAACTCCCTCGGCTAGTCAAGGAGACATATCTGACTCTGTCACCCGTTGTTTCTTTAAAGGCTTAAACGTAAAAGCCCCTGCAGAAAATCTCTACAGGGGCCATCACCAGAGGCTTGGTCAGGTTAAATCAAACCTGTAGTCTATTTGCCCCTCTTCCCTTTCTTGGAAGATTTCCCGGATTTATCCGACTTACCAGATTTATCCGACTTGCCCGATTTATCTGATTTATCTGATTTATCTGATTTATCTGATTCATCTGATTTACCAGATTTTCCAGACTTACCAGATTTATCTGACTTGCCCGATTTGCCCCCTTTGGGACCGCAGCTGCTTTTCTTCGCAGACTTCCTGAGCAGGGAGCGATCTTTCTTACCGATCAAGCCCGCTTTGTAGAAGTCTTTGGAGGTATGAGCGACACAGCTGACGTACATACCGTTGTTGCCCCAATCCGCATCGCAGGGGCACAGCTGTGCAATCGAGCAGCCATTGGCGTCAGCAACCGCACCAAACGCCGTCTGGGGACAGTTGTCCAGGTCATTCAGGACACTGTCGCCATCTGCGTCATCGTCACAGGCATCGCCAATGCCGTCGCCATCAAAATCCAGCTGCGCATCGTTGGCATCCAGTGGGCAATTATCTACATTGCCGCAAACACCGTCCCCATCAATGTCGTTCTCGGGGTCAGCCGGGCAGGCGTCTTCACTTTCGCAAAGGCCATCGCCGTCGGAGTCATCAGGATTATCAAGTGGGCAATAGTCGTCGCTATCGCACACACCATCGCCATCGCTGTCGTCCGGATTATCAAATGGGCAGGCATCAAAGTCACCACAGATGCCGTCGCCATCTAGATCGTTGTCCGGATCATCAGGACAGAAATCTTCGCTGTCGCAAAGACCATCGCCATCGCTGTCACCGCTGGCGTCCAGAGGACATGCGTCTTCGCTATCACAAATGCCGTCGCCATCAGAGTCGTTGGGATTATCAAGGGGACAAGCATCCGCATCAGCGCAGAAGCCATCGTTATCGATATCGTTCAGCGGATCGTTGGGACAGCTGTCTTCATCATCGTTGATGCCATCACCGTCTGTATCCGGACCGCCATTCGGGAACGGATCCAGGCAGTCGGGGATAAAGTCGTTATCCGAATCGAGAGTGTCGTCTTCGCCCGGACATTGGTCGTCACCATTTGCGACGCCATCACCATCAGAGTCGCCCAGTGGACCGTCATTCGGGTTCAGGTCGCAAGCGTCACCAAATCCATCGCCATCTACATCTTCCTGACCGGGGTTGACGTTGATCGGGCAGTTGTCAGCTACATCAAGCACCCCATCGCCGTCATTGTCAGTTTGAACTTCCGTGGCGACACCCTGCGCGCCGACGGTGAAAGCATTCCAGTTCTCGTCACTCAAGCTGCGCCAGGTCAGGGAGTCAAACGAACCGAGGAAGCGAATGGTGCCATGAGGCTCACCCGTGCCCAGCAACTGGTACTCCACAGCACCCGTTACGGGATCCGTATAGACCTGTTTGTAGGAGGTGCCACAGGGAACGTTGGCAGGGTTGCCCCAATAACCACAGTCATTACCGGTATTGATCTCATCGTTATAGCTGAGTATTTCGAAGTCCTGGTCAAAACCGTAGCCATTGCCGTTCAAACTCACATAGGCGAACACCAGATTGGCTACCGTTTGATCGAAGCTCAGTGTTTGTGAACCCTGCTTAGACAAACGAATGATGTCGCGACCAGTGGGTATATTAGCCACTCCCTCACTGGTATAGGGCGACGTCGAGGGGTCTCGAGCCTCGCTCTGGTAATCATTGCCTCAGTAGTCGATACCGGTGTCGTTAAGCTGTACTCCGGGCAGGCCCGACCAGGGCCCCGCAACACCCTGTGGATTGTTGTAAGTCACGTTCACTGTAGCCGTGGGAGTGGTAATTGTGCCAAACACACTGGTATCCACGTACTGGCCAGAGGTTTCAGGACCCGGCGTCATACTCTGCCACTGGGCCCAATTAATGTTTGGAGCTGGGTCGCTAAGCGGTGGGACCGGGTCACCGATCGGCGCAGAGGACACCCGAAAATTGCTAAAGACAGTGCCAACTGAGGTATTGCCAAAGAACAGCCGACTGTTCGATGCATTAAGTACACCGCCAAGATCGCCCGAGATGGTCAAGGTTTTGGAAGTGCCAAGAGCAGGAATAGAAATGGTGACATTGTCACCCTGCCGCTCAATGATGAACTCTGTGGTGGAACCGGGAAACGTGACTCCATCACCATCTACAATGTTGGTAAAAGAACCATTCAGAATAGAGGTCAGGTCAATCCGCGAACCCGCCAGGCCACCGGCGTGAATCCTGAATTGAATGGCATTGTTAGGTTCACTGAAAATGCCCTCGGTAGAACCGTCACCAAAGCCAAACCAGATCAGGTCTGTGCCAGGCGCTGTGCGCGTGATCTCCAGGCTCGCAATGAAATCCCGGTTAATGAAATCAGCACCCGGTATGGTCTCGTTCATGGGACGATTACCAGAGGTATCGCAATTGCTACTGCCACAGGGCGACGAAACACGTCGCAAGCCGCTCGCCTCGCGAGCGTAGGCGGCATCAATGGTCAGCAGGCCGGTTTCTTCACCCGCCTTCAAAGAGTCCGCGAAATTCTCTGCATCACCATAGGCCAGGGAAAAACTGGTCACCCACAGCAACAGGACACTACTTAACCGGATAAGATTAAATCGTCGCATACCGCACCTCCAATTATTGTTTTTAAGGGGCACTCTCTATATCTGAAACGAAAAACGGCCACGCTGCTCTCATCGAGGCTACACGGCCGTTACTTTTCAGCTTCATCAATAGCCAAACACAAGCAAAGTTTTGTTTAGCGATATTAATTTATAGTACTGATTAACTTACATGTAAAGCCCGCAAAAGCGGTCCAAGTGGGAACCAGTTCACATTATCTGAATCAAAAACTTGTCCTTGAATGGCGAATATGGTGATCACGTACTGCACCTCATACAGCCGATAACGTGATCTAACACGCTATCAAGTAAGTCATAGCGGTATGAAGTGCGGATATGGGTAAACTTTCTATCATCTTGTTGTTGAGCTTGCTGAGCCTCCCAAAGATTGCAGAACACTGGCCCTATCGAGTGCCACTGTGGGCGACACCGTCCAACTTGGCTTTTAACCTGGCCGACGGCATCGGCAACAGATTTGGCGTTATACCGGTCTGCTGGTCACATGGACACTAGCTGAACAAACAGCCTGAATCAGGACTCCGGCCCTAACATTTAGCCCATTTGAGTGACATCGGTTGGCTAGTCCATTGCGTAGCTTCTTTTAGTAACCAAAGGAGACTCGCCATGACCGCCTACGAAAAATTCGACGATAAAGCCGACATCGCCTCAAACATGCTTGCTGCCATCGAAGGCCTGCAGAACAACTTCCGCAGCCGAGTCCCGCTGGCGCGAGATTTGCGCCGGGTGCCAGATGAAAGCATTGCTGAGTTACACGACGCCGGTTTTTTCCTCGCCCTGCAACCGCGCGAATTTGGTGGCTATGAGTTGGATCCCCAGGACTTCTTCAGGATGCAGTCAGCCATTGCAGAGGGTTGCATGTCTACGGCCTGGGCCAGTGGCATTATCGCAGTACACGCCTTCCAGCTGGCACTCATGGACAAGAGAGCCCAACAGGAGGTATGGGGAGAAGATATTCACACTCTGGTGTCTTCATCCTACGCACCACTGGGCAAGGTTGACGTGGTCGACGGCGGCTTTAGATTGAGCGGCCGTTGGGGCTGGAGCTCAGGCTGCAACCATTGCAGCTGGGTACTGCTGGGAGCGATTGTCCCGGGAGAAGGCTTCCGCACATTCTTGTTGCCCAATAGCGATTACGAGATTGTCGATACCTGGCATTCCATGGGCCTGCAGGGAACCGGCTCCAACGACATTGTTGTTGATGATGTGTTTGTTCCCGATTACCGCACCCACAAGCAAATGGATGGCTTCAGCGGCAGCAACCCTGGCATTGATGACAACACAGCGCCGCTTTACCACCTGCCCTGGGCACAAACCTTCATCCGGGTGGTGTCTACCCCGGCCATTGGAGCTGCCAAGGAAGGGCTGCGACTCTACACCGAGGCGGTCAAAGGCAAAGCCAGCGGCGATCCCAGTAAGCTGATTGGTGACAAGACGACCATCGAGCGTATTGCCAAGGCCAGCACTGTGATCGACGAAATGGAAGCATTGCTCTATGGGAACTTCGATCAGATGATGACGAAGGTGAACGCGGGTGAGCCGGTGGCCATCGAGGATCGCGCGCGCTATCGGCACCATGCCTCGATGGTGATCGAAAAATCAATGGGCGTGATTGATGACCTGTTCTCTTCCGCGGGTGGCTCGTCGGTGTTCCAGGGCGCTGAAATTCAACAGCGCTTCCTGGACATCCACACCGCTAGGGCACACGTGGCCAACAATCCGACCAACTTTGCGCGTAACCTGGGTGGGCTGGTTGCGGGCGCAGATAACCAGGATCTGTTTATCTAGCGCCCTGCCACGCAAATCAGCCGACGATGCGCACCGCCTGAGCCTCGGGCTCAGTGCTCATTTCTGCGCTGGGCGGAGCGAAGTCGGTCAAGGTGATGCCCTGAACCGCGTCCTGATACTCCTGCAGCGTGGGGAAGCGCCCAAGTACGGTAGAGAGCACAACCAACGGTGTTGAACCAAGCAGGGACTCACCCTTCTTGTCTTCAGCATCGCCAACCACACGACCCTGGAAAAGCCGCGTTGACGTGGCAATAACGGTATCACCCGGCTCGGCTTTCTCCTGGTTACCCATGCACAAATTACACCCGGGACGCTCCAGGTACATGATGTTGTCGTACTTGGTGCGCGCCTCAGCCTTGGGGTTGTCATCGTCAAAAACGAAGCCGGAGTACTTTTGCAGGATCTCCCAGTCGCCTTCTGCTTTGAGTTCATCAACGATGTTGTAGGTGGGCGGAGCAACAACCAATGGTGCCTTAAATTCCACCTTGCCCTGCTGCTGTTCAATGTTGCGCAGCATCTGGGCAATGATTTGCATGTCACCTTTGTGCACCATGCAGGAACCCACGAAACCCAGATCCACCGGTTTGTCGTTGTAGAAAGACACGGGGCGAATCACATCATGGGTGTAACGCTTGGATACGTCGTCGTTATTCACATCCGGGTCAGCGATCATCGGCTCATCAATGGCGTCGAGATCGACAACCACTTCTGCGTAGTACTTGGCGTTGTTGTCCGGTGCCAGTGCCGATGTTTCACCAGACTTCATTTCTGCAATTCGCTTGTCAGCGATCTTGATCAAACCCGCCAGGGTCTGCGCAGTGTTGTCCATGCCCTTGTCAATCATCACCTGGATACGGCTCTTGGCGATTTCCAGTGACTCGATCAGGGTCTCGTCTTCTGAAATACAGATGGAAGCCTTGGCCTTCATCTCGGCAGTCCAGTCGGTAAAGGTGAAGGCCTGGTCGGCCAACAGAGTACCGATGTGCACCTCGATCACGCGCCCCTGGAAAACATTATCGCCACCGAACTCTTCCAGCATCTGCATTTGGGTCGCGTGCACGATATCCCGGAAGTCCATGTAGGGCTTCATGCTGCCTTTGAAGGTGACTTTGACTGATTCGGGGATCGGCATGGTCGCCTCACCAGTTGCCAGTGCCAGTGCCACGGTGCCGGAGTCGGCACCAAAAGCGACGCCTTTAGACATCCGCGTGTGCGAATCACCGCCAATGATAATGGCACGATCATCGACGGTAATGTCGTTCAGTACCTTGTGAATCACGTCGGTCATCGCGTGGTATTCACCCTCGGGATCACGCGCTGTAATCAGACCGAAGTCATTCATAAACTTCATCAGGCGCGGAATGTTGGTCTGGGCTTTCTTGTCCCATACCGAGGCGGTGTGACAACCGGACTGGTAGGCACCATCCACGCTGGGTGAGATCACCGTGGCGGCCATCGATTCCAGCTCCTGGGAGGTCATCAGGCCAGTGGTGTCCTGCGATCCAACAATGTTGACCTTGACCCGAACATCAGAACCAGCATGCAGCGCGTTTTCAGAAGAAACGCCCACCGCATTGCGGTTAAAGATTTTCTCCACAGCGGTCAAACCCTGACCTTCATTGGAGATTTCTTTCGAGGGTGCGAAAACCTGGGGGGGTTCAATGCCCAGAGTGGCCGCCGCAAAATTCTGCAGCTTCTTACCGAATACAATCGCGTAAGAGCCACCCGCCTTCATGAACTCGACTTTTTGTGGCGTGAACGCGGCGCTGACATCAACCAGTTCGCGGTCGCCGTCATACAGCTTCTTCTCTTTGGTGTTGATGGTTAAGACTGTACCTGTATCAACAGAGAACACTTGCTCGAGTTCAGGATCACCATTTTCGTCGAGCACGGTGTTGCCGTCAGCATCAACTTTCTTGACCCAGTTTTTCAAATCCAGACCGATACCGCCGGTCACACCGACCGTGGTCAGGAAGATGGGGGAAATACCATTGGTACCGGCTACGACGGGCGCAATGTTCACGAAAGGCACATAGGGGCTGGCGGGCTTACCGGCCCACAACGCCACGTTATTCACACCTGACATACGCGAAGAGCCAACGCCCATGGTGCCCTTCTCGGCAATCAGCATGACCTTCTTGTCTGGATGCTGCTTCTGCAGATCCAGAATTTCCTGCTGTGCCTCTGGCGTGATCATGCACTGGCCGTGCAGTTCACGGTCAGAGCGTGAGTGCGCCTGATTACCGGGGGACAACAGGTCTGTGGAGATATCACCAACGCCGGCAATGTAGGTCACTACCTGAATTTCTTCGTCGATATCGGGGAGCTTGGTAAAGAACTCCGCCTGGGCATAGCTCTCAAGGATGTCTTTGGCCAGAGCATTGCCCGCCTTATAGGCCGCTTCCAGTCGATCGGTATCTGCTTCGTAGAGAAAGACTTGTGTTTTCAACACTTCAGCTGCTGGCGCTGCTATCGCGGCATCATCGCCCAGCGCCAGATCCAGCAAAACCTCTACAGAGGGGCCGCCTTTCATGTGTGAGAGTAAATCGAAGGCGAACTCGGTGCTGATTTCCTCTACAGTCTCTTCACCCAGAATAATCTGCTTGAGGAAGGCCGCTTTTACGCCTGCAGCCGCAGTCGTGCCTGGCAGGGTGTTGTAAATAAAGAACTGTACTGAATCGGCACGGTGCTCGTTGCCGGTATCTTTGATCTGCTCAATGATTTCAGCCAACAGTTCCGCACTGTCGATGGGCTTGGGGTGCAAACCCAATTCGTTCTTGCGAACCTCGATTTCTTCCAAATAGTCTGAATACAAACTCATCTGATATACCAATCCTCTTAACTACCTGAATACGCTTACAAAAAGGGCGTGTATTTTACCCGATTTAGAGGCGCACAGGGGGGCGGAATAGTGTTTATAAGCAGAATGGATAGAGGTTTTGGCGCTTTAAAGGCGCATAAATAAAAAACCCCCAGCACGACGTGCTGAGGGTTTTGTATTTAGAAGCCTGGCGATGACCTACTCTCACATGGGGAAGCCCCACACTACCATCGGCGATGCACCGTTTCACTACTGAGTTCGGAATGGGGTCAGGTGGTTCCAGTACTCTATGGTCGCCAGGCAAAACTGGTTTGCCTATTCGTTCAATAGAACAAAAAAGGACAGGTCGATTAAGCTGAAGCGACCGCCATGGATGGCGGAAGTGCCAAAGCATTGTCTGGAACAATGCTGGCCTCGAAGTTTCTGTGACTTGATCTTCACATCCGAAGTATGTCGTCTTCGACAACAAATTACTTAGATTATATGGTCAAGCCTCACGGGCAATTAGTACTGGTTAGCTCAACGCCTCACAACGCTTACACACCCAGCCTATCAACGTCCTAGTCTTGGACGGCCCTTCAGGGGGATTAAATCCCCAGGGAGATCTCATCTTGGGAGGGGCTTCCCGCTTAGATGCTTTCAGCGGTTATCCCTTCCGAACATAGCTACCCGGCAATGCGTCTGGCGACACAACCGGAACACCAGAGGTTCGTCCACCCCGGTCCTCTCGTACTAGGAGCAGCTTCCCTCAAATCTCCAACGCCCACGGCAGATAGGGACCGAACTGTCTCACGACGTTCTAAACCCAGCTCGCGTACCACTTTAAATGGCGAACAGCCATACCCTTGGGACCGGCTTCAGCCCCAGGATGTGATGAGCCGACATCGAGGTGCCAAACACCGCCGTCGATGTGAACTCTTGGGCGGTATCAGCCTGTTATCCCCGGAGTACCTTTTATCCGTTGAGCGATGGCCCTTCCATTCAGAACCACCGGATCACTAAGACCTAGTTTCCTACCTGCTCGACTTGTCAGTCTCGCAGTCAAGCGCGCTTGTGCCTTTACACTAACCTCATGATTTCCGACCATGATTAGCGCACCTTCGTGCTCCTCCGTTACACTTTGGGAGGAGACCGCCCCAGTCAAACTACCCACCACACACTGTCCTCGATCCGGATCACGGACCTAAGTTAGAACCTCAATATTATCAGGCTGGTATTTCAAGGTTGGCTCCACGCGCCCTAGCGAACACGCTTCAAAGCCTCCCAGCTATCCTACACAAATAAGATCAAAGTCCCGTGTGAAGCTGTAGTAAAGGTTCACGGGGTCTTTCCGTCTAGCCGCGGGTACACTGCATCTTAACAGCGATTTCAATTTCACTGAGTCTCGGGTGGAGACAGCGTGGCCATCGTTACGCCATTCGTGCAGGTCGGAACTTACCCGACAAGGAATTTCGCTACCTTAGGACCGTTATAGTTACGGCCGCCGTTTACCGGGGCTTCGATCAAGAGCTTCGACAAAGTCTAACCCCATCAATTAACCTTCCGGCACCGGGCAGGCGTCACACCCTATACGTCCACTTACGTGTTTGCAGAGTGCTATGTTTTTAATAAACAGTCGCAGCCACCTGGTCACTTCGACCGGCCTCAGCTTACAGAGCAAGTCTGATCACCAAAACCGGCGTACCTTCTCCCGAAGTTACGGTACCATTTTGCCTAGTTCCTTCACCCGAGTTCTCTCAAGCGCCTTGGTATTCTCTACCTGATCACCTGTGTCGGTTTACAGTACGGTTACTCTCTACCTGAAGCTTAGAGGCTTTTCCTGGAAGCAGGGCATCGACGACTTCACTCGTGGGTCTCCCCAGGAGCTCGTTATCAGGTCTCAGCCTTAAGACCGCCCGGATTTACCTAAGCAGTCAGCCTACACCCTTGAACGCGGACAACCATCGCCGCGCTCGCCTAGCCTTCTCCGTCCCCCCATCGCAGTAAAGAGCAGTGCAGGAATATTAACCTGCTTCCCATCGACTACGCATTTCTGCCTCGCCTTAGGGGCCGACTCACCCTGTCCCGATTAGCGTTGGACAGGAAACCTTGATCTTCCGGCGGGGAGGTTTTTCACCCCCCTTATCGTTACTCATGTCAGCATTCGCACTTCTGATACGTCCAGCAAGCCTCTCAGCTCACCTTCAACCGCTTACAGAACGCTCCTCTACCATGCAACATAACCCGCAGGTTATGCGCATCCGCAGCTTCGGTTACCAGTTTAGCCCCGTTACATCTTCCGCGCAGGCCGACTCGACTAGTGAGCTATTACGCTTTCTTTAAAGGGTGGCTGCTTCTAAGCCAACCTCCTAGCTGTCTTAGCCTTCCCACATCGTTTCCCACTGAACTGGTATTTGGGACCTTAGCTGGCGGTCTGGGTTGTTGCCCTCTCGACGACGGACGTTAGCACCCGCCGTCTGTCTGCCGTGATTGTACTCCTGGGTATTCGGAGTTTGCATGGGGTTGGTAAGTCGGGATGACCCCCTAGCCCAAACAGTGCTCTACCCCCCAGGGTAAGACACGACGCTCTACCTAAATAGATTTCGAGGAGAACCAGCTATCTTCGGGCTTGATTAGCCTTTCACTCCGATCCACAGCTCATCCCCTCATTTTTCAACATAAGTGGGTTCGGGCCTCCAGTCAGTGTTACCTAACCTTCACCCTGGCCATGGATAGATCGCCCGGTTTCGGGTCTATTGCCTGCAACTACACGCCCTATTAAGACTCGGTTTCCCTACGCCTCCCCTAAACGGTTAAGCTCGCTACAGACAATAAGTCGCTGACCCATTATACAAAAGGTACGCAGTCACAGAATAAATCTGCTCCCACTGCTTGTACGCACACGGTTTCAGGTTCTATTTCACTCCCCTCTCCGGGGTTCTTTTCGCCTTTCCCTCACGGTACTGGTTCACTATCGGTCAGTCAGGAGTATTTAGCCTTGGAGGATGGTCCCCCCATCTTCAGACAAGATATCACGTGTCCCGTCCTACTTGTCGCAAGCTCAGTACCACTAAAACGTTTTCGTGTACGGGGCTATCACCCTCTATCGCCACACTTTCCAGAGTGTTCCACTAACGCTAAAGCTATTACTTGCAGGCTCCTCCCCGGTCGCTCGCCGCTACTGGGGGAATCTCGGTTGATTTCTTTTCCTTCAGGTACTTAGATGTTTCAGTTCCCTGAGTTCGCCTCCTACACCCTATGTATTCAGGTGAGGATACCTACCTTACGGTAAGTGGGTTTCCCCATTCGGACATCCCCGGATCAAAGGTTGTTTGCCA